>CAWIZC010000032.1:0-720369 GCA_963840445.1 uncultured Alphaproteobacteria bacterium
GATCACTTCCCTGCAAATGCGGGCTGCGCGCGCCCTGCTGGATGTCGATCAACGGCAACTCGCTGACCTCTCCGGTCTTTCGCTGCCGACCATTCAACGCATGGAGGCGAGCGACTGACATCGTGCGCGGAAACGTGGACTTCACTGATGAAGCTCATCACCGCCCTCGACAAGGCCGGCCTCGAGCTCATCGCCGAGGGCGCGACAAGCCATGGCGGAGGCCGCGGCGTCAGGCTCAAGACGCCTCCGGGGCGGCGAGCGGGTAGCGGTCGGCACAGAGGTACCGCACCGTCCCGGGGACGAGCAGCTTAGAGGCGGGACCGAGATGCCACTCGCCGCTGCACTGTGGGGTGTCGCCGCGCTACTGAGCATCGCGCTGCTTGCGATACTGGTTTGCCGGTCGCGTGCCGCCGGACCCGCGATCTACGCTGCTTGCTTGGTGGTGAGCCTCATCATCCTGGGTATCGCGGTCATGCACTTGATCGCGGGGGGCTCCGCGGCGACGCTGCGGCTACCGATCGGGCTGCCTTGGGTCGGCGCCAATTTTCGCCTGGATGCACTTGCCGCACTGTTTCTGGCCGTTGTCGACCTGGGTGCCGCTGGTGCTAGCCTATTTGCGCTCGGCTACGGCCGGCACGAACAATCTCCCGCACGCGTGCTGCCTTTCTATCCGGCTTTCCTGGGCGGAATGAATCTCGTCATCTTGGCAGATGACGCCTTCACATTTCTTGTCTCCTGGGAGTTCATGTCGCTCTCGTCCTGGGCACTGGTGATGGCCCATCACGAGAACTCCGAGAACCGTCGTGCCGGCTACGTGTACATCATGATGGCGGGTTTCGGCACGCTGGCGCTGCTACTGGCATTCGGCCTGCTTGCAGGCCCCAACGGCAACTACGCATTTGCCGGCATGGCGGACGCCGTCCGCCCCGACTGGGCGCCCGGCCTCATCCTGCTGCTGGTGCTGCTGGGAGCTGGCTCCAAAGCCGGCGTGGTACCACTGCACGTGTGGTTGCCGCTGGCCCATCCGGCCGCGCCGAGCCACGTCTCCGCTCTGATGAGCGGCGTCATGACCAAGGTCGCGATCTACGGCTTCGTGCGCATCGTATTCGATCTGATGGGCTCGCCGGCATGGTGGTGGAGCATTGTCGTGCTGGCCGTGGGAGGCATTAGCGCCGTGCTAGGTGTGCTCAGTGCCCTGATGCAACGCGATCTTAAGCGGCTACTCGCTTACAGCACGATCGAAAACGTCGGCATCATCTTCATCGGCCTTGGCCTCGCGCTTGCCTTCAAGGCGAACGGCATGACTGCGGCGGCGGCGCTCGCCTTCACGGCGGCGCTGCTGCATGTGATCAACCATTCGCTGTTCAAGAGCCTGCTGTTCTTCGCTGCCGGCGCCGTGCTCACCGCCACCGGCGAGCGCGATATCGAGAAGCTTGGCGGCCTGATCCAAAGGATGCCTCAGGTCGCGTTTCTGGCGCTTGGCGGCTGTATCGCGATCTCCGCGCTGCCGCCGCTCAACGGGTTCGTATCCGAATGGCTGATCTTTCAGGCCATCCTCCTCAGTCCCGATCTGCCGCAGTGGGGCCTCAAGCTGATGGTGCCGGCCGTCGGTGCCATGCTGGCACTCGGCGCCGCTTTGTCTGCGGCGTGCTTCGTACGCGCCTACGGCATCACGTTCCTCGGCCGGGCGCGATCGCCAGCCGCTGCGTCGGCGAGCGAGACCGACGGCTTCTCACGCGCCGCCATGGGCGTCCTGCTGGCACTTTGCCTTCTGTTCGGGCTGCTGCCCGGCATCGTCATCGATGTGCTGGCGCCCATCACCCAGCGGCTGGCGGGACAGGCGATGCCGCCGCAGACTGGCATCGCCTGGATGTCGATCGTGCCGATCGCCCAGAGCCGCAGCTCCTACAACGGCCTGCTGGTATTCGTCTTCATCACCATTTCGACGTTGGTGGCGATCGAGATCATCCATCGTTTTGCATCGCGCGCCGTGCGGCGCGGCCCGGCCTGGGACTGCGGATTCCCCGATCCGAGTCCGGCAACGCAATATACGGCCGACAGCTTTGCCCAGCCGATCCGGCGGGTGTTCGGCCCCGTGGTGTTTCAGTTGCGCGAGCACGTCGACATGCCGCCGCCCGGCGACGCGCGTCCCGCCCGGCTGACCGTGACGTTGCGCGATCTTGCCTGGGACGCAATTTACGTTCCCGCCGGCAACGCCGTTCGGGTCACGGCCGATAAACTCAATACGCTGCAATTCCTGACCATCCGCCAATATCTTAGCCTGGTCTTCGTCGCCCTGGTCGCGCTGCTGCTGGGGATCTCGATATGGACATGATCCATGACCTCGCCGTGCAGGGCCTGCAGATGGTGCTGGTACTCGCGCTGGCGCCCCTGCTGCTGGGCTTCACGCGCAAGGTCAAGGCGCGGCTGTTGCGCCGGCGCGGGCCGCCGCTGCTGCAGGTTTACCGCGATCTCCTGCGCTTGATCCGCAAGGAGGTGGTGCTGGCCGACAACGCCTCCTGGCTGTTCCGCAGCGGCCCCTACATGGTCTTTGCCACGACCTGGGTGGCGGCCGCGCTGGTGCCGACTTTCGCCACCGGCCTCATGTTCAGCTGGACGGCCGATCTGATCGCCATCACGGCGCTGATCGGCTCGGCACGCTTTTTCCTGGCGCTGCTCGGCATGGACGTCGGAACCAGCTTCGGCGGCATCGGCTCCAGCCGCGAGATGATGTTCGCCTCGCTGGCCGAGCCGGCCATGATCATGATCGCCTTCACGCTGGCCCTGCTGGCGGGTTCCACCCAGCTCTCGGTGATCGCGCAGTTCATGCTGACGCACGGCAGCCTGCGCGTTTCGCTGGGACTGGCGTTGGCCGCGCTTGTTATCGTTGCGCTGGCCGAGAATGCGCGCATCCCCGTCGACAACCCGGCGACGCACCTGGAACTCACCATGGTGCACGAGGCGATGGTGCTCGAGTATTCCGGCCGGCATCTCGCCGTCCTCGAGTTCGCGGCCGCCCTCAAGCTGCTGCTCTACCTGTCCCTGATCGGCTGCATCTTCGTGCCCTGGGGCCTGGCTCCGGCAGGCAGCTCCCTGGGGGACCATGCGGTCGGTCTGGCGACCTATCTCGGCAAGCTCGCTGTGGGCGGGTTCTTGCTGGTGCTGCTGGAGACGTCGATTGCCAAGATGCGCGTGTTCCGCGTGCCGGACTTTCTGGGCATCGCCTTGATGCTCGGCCTGCTCGGCACGCTGTTGCGCTTCGTGTCGCGGAGCTTCTGATGAACGGCCAGTTGACCAGCATGTCTCTCGACATTGCGCACATGCTGGCCGGCGGGCTGGTGCTGACGAGCTTCATGCTGCTCTACCAGGATCGCATGTACGGGCTCCTCAACGTGTTCGCCCTGCACGCGGTGGTGCTGTCGGCGTCAGTGGCGTGGCAGGCGCACATCCAGCACGCCCCGCATTTGTACGTGACGGCGGTGATCGCACTGGTTCTCAAGGCCGTCATCATTCCTGTTGCCCTGCGCCGGGTGGTCGTGCGGCTCGGCATCCACCGCACGATCGAGACGGTCGTCGGCATCGGTCCGACCATGCTGGCCGGCATGGGCCTCGTGGCGCTGTCGATGGTGGTGATGCTGAAGGCCACTGCCGACGCCGATCCGCTGGCGCGCGAGGACCTGGCGTTCGCCCTTTCGGTCGTCCTGCTCGGGCTGATGATGATGGTGACGCGGCGCAACGCGGTGAGCCAGGTGGTCGGCTTCATGTCGCTCGAGAACGGGCTGATCCTTGCTGCGACGGGCGCCAAGGGCATGCCGCTGGTGGTGGAGATCAGCGTGGCCTTCTCGGTGCTGATCGCCTTCATTGTCATCGGCGTGTTCCTGTTTCGCATCCGCGAGCGCTTCGACAGCGTCGACGTTCAGGCGCTCGACGTGTTCCGCGGGGAGCGGCGATGAACGCGTTGCCCCATCTGCCACTCGATGCGCTGCACGCCGTATTGATGATTCCGGCGATGGGGGCCGCGCTGCTGGCGCTGCTGCCCGGGTACTGGCTGGCCGCCCGCCTGAATTTCCTCATCGCGCTGGCGACCCTGATCGCGGCGCTCTCTCTGCTGGTGGATCGGCCGCTGCCCGGTGGCTATCTCTTCGTCGACGATCTCAACGTCGTATTCGTCGTACTCTCGACCTTCGTCGGCTTCACGACGGCCGTGTTCAGCGCGACCTACATCGGCCACGAGCTGGAGATCGGCCGGCTCACGCCGCGCAATCTGCGCTTCTACCACGCCATGTACCAGATGCTGATGTTCGCCATGAACCTCGGGCTGCTCGCCAACAATATCGGCTTGATGTGGGTCGCCATCGAGCTCGCCACGCTGACGACCGTGCTGATGGTCGGCATCTACCGCACGCACGAGGCGCTGGAGGCGGCGTGGAAATACTTCATTCTCGGCAGCGTCGGCATCGCGCTCGCCCTGTTCGGCACCATCCTGGTGTACATGGCGGCGCGACCGGTGATCGGCGAGGGTCACGACGCCATGGTGTGGACGGCGCTGATCGAGAAGGCCGCCGGGTTCAGCCCGGAGATGCTGAATGTGGCCTTCGTATTCCTGATGCTGGGCTACGGCACCAAGGTAGGCCTGGCACCGCTGCACGCCTGGCTGCCGGATGCACACGCGGAAGGCCCGACGCCCATCTCGGCCGTGCTGTCGGGGCTGCTGCTCAACGTCGCGCTCTACGCCCTGCTGCGGTTCAAGATGCTGCTCGCCACCAACCCTGCGGCGCTGGCGCCGGGGCCGCTGATGGTGACGATGGGGCTCGTGTCGCTGATCTTCGCCGCCTTCATGCTGTACCGCCGGCGCGACATCAAGCGCATGTTCGCCTTTTCGTCGATCGAGCATATGGGGCTCATCACTTTCGCCTTCGGCATGGGCGGCGCGCTCGCCAACTTCGCCGGGCTACTGCACATGACCATGCACTCGCTCACCAAGTCGGCGATCTTCTTTGCCGTCGGGCATATCGCGCAAGTGAAGGGCACGCAGAAGCTGGCTGACATCCGCGGTCTTACCACCAGCCATCCGGTGCTCGGTTGGGGCCTAGTGTTGGGTGTGGTCGCCATCGCCGGCCTGCCACCACTCGGCATCTTCATGAGCGAGTTCCTGATCGTCAGCTCGACCTTCGCGCGCGAGCCGCTGTTGGCGATCCCGCTGGTGTTCGGACTGCTGGTGGCGTTCGGGGCGCTGATGCTGCGAGTCGGCGAGGTGGCGTTCGGCGAGCCGGTCGGCAGCACGGCGCCGGTCGAGGCATCCTACGTGCCGCTGTTTGCGCATCTGGCCCTGGTAGCGGTGGCCGGCATCTATCTGCCGGGCCCGCTGGTGGCATGGTTCCAGAGCGTGGCAAGGCTGCTGGGCTAGAGGAGCGACCGATGGCCTTCGTTGCCGCATTACAGGAGAAGGGGAGGGCCGTCGAAGGCCATCGCCCCTGGCCGCGCGTGGTGGTGGACGAGGAGGTGTGGCGGCAGGCGATCCTGGGCATTGCCGCCGGCGAGGCGACGCTGTTCGGCTTGTGGAGCGACGGGGAGGCCGTGCACCTTGCCCTTGCCGCGCAAGCAGCCACCAATCTGCTGGTCGTCAGCCTGCCGTGCCCCGAGCGCCGCTTCCCCTCCGTAGCGCGCACGCATGCGCCCGCGTTGCGCTTGGAGCGCACCATCCGCGACCTGCACGGACTGGAGCCCGACGGGTGCCCGGACGAGCGACCCTGGCTCGACCACGGCCGCTGGGGTCTGCGCCACCCGCTCGGCGAACGACAGACCGCTGGCGCCGGCGGCGATGCCTACGCCTTCCTCACCGCGGAAGGGCCGCCGCTGCATCAGATCCCGGTCGGGCCGGTGCACGCCGGCATCATCGAGCCCGGACACTTCCGCTTTACCGCCAACGGCGAGACCGTCGTGCGCCTGGAGGAACGGCTGGGCTATGTGCACAAAGGCATCGACCACCTCATGATCGGCGCGCCAATCGCGCACGCGGCGCGGCTGGCGGGCCGGGTTTCCGGCGACAGCACGGTCGCCTATGCGCTCGCCTTCGCGCGCGCGGTGGAGGCCGCGCAGGGCAGCGAGCCTCCGGTGCGTGCGGCGTGGCTGCGCGCGCTCATGGCGGAGCTGGAGCGCATAGCCAATCACCTGGGCGACATCGGCGCCATCTGCAACGACGCTTCCTTCTCCCTGATCCATGCACACTGCGGTATTCTGCGCGAGCACGTGCTGCGCGTCTCGAACACCTGCTTCGGGCATCGCCTAATGATGGACCGCATCGTTCCGGGTGGCGTAGCGGCCGACCTCGGCAAGGATGGCGTCGCTGGACTGCGCGCGCTTCTGCGTACCGTCCGCCGGCGGTTTCCTGAGCTAGTCGAGCTCTACGACAACACGGCCTCGCTTCAGAATCGCACAGTCACGACCGGCGTCCTGAGCGCCGAGCTGGTCCACCGCTATGGTGCTGGGGGCTTTATCGGCCGCGCCTCTGGGCGGACGTTCGATTCACGCAAGTCGCCGGGCCACGCCCCCTATACGACGTTGTTGTTCGATGTGCCGACCAGGAGTGCCGGCGACGTGGACGCGCGCGTGTGGGTGCGCATCGAAGAGGTCGGTCAATCACTCGCGCTGATCGAGCAGATCCTGGATCGGCTGCCTGGTGGCGCTGTCATGAGTGGCCCCGCCGATGATGCAGACGGCGGCGGGGAAGGCATTGCGCTTGTCGAGGGTTTCCGCGGCGACGTGCTGGCCTGGGTGCGCCTGGGCGCCAGCGGCTCTATCGCGGCTTGCCACTTGCGCGATCCGTCCTGGTTCCAGTGGCCACTACTGGAGGCCGCCATCGACGGCAACATCGTTGCCGACTTCCCGCTCTGCAACAAATCCTTCAACTGCTCGTATTCGGGCCACGACCTCTAGGCACCACATGCGCAAGCTGCTGTTCCAGAGCCTCCTGCAGTCGGCCCTCACCGAGGTGGCGCCGGCACCAGATGACGCTGCGCTGGCTGAGCTGGCGCAGCGTGTCAACCGCGCGGCGCGGCGACGGCTGGGCCGCTCCCTATCGATCCGCGAGGTGGATGCCGGGTCTTGCAACGGCTGCGAGCTGGAGATCCATGCGCTCAGCAACGCCTTCTACGACCTGGAGCGCTTCGGTCTGCGCTTCGTGGCTTCACCCCGCCACGCTGACGTACTGATGGTCACCGGCCCGGTGACGAAGAACATGCGCGAGGCGCTTGAACGCACGTACAATGCGACGCCGAACCCGAAATGGGTGATCGCCGTTGGCGATTGCGGAATAAACTGCGGTGTTTTCGCTGGCAGCTACGCCTGCTCGGGACCAGTCTCCGCCGTGATCCCCGTGGACCTCAGCATTCCGGGTTGCCCGCCCGCACCAATCGATCTCCTCAGGGGCTTGCTGGCTCTGTTGGCGCAGACAAATGCGGGAGGGTCCTAGCCAATGGATGGCAGTCAGCCCCGGCGGTATACGCCTTGAAAAACTGGCATTCGTCGAGTGTGGCTATCGCGTAGAGCGGCCATAGCGGTCTCTATGGGAGCTGCAATCTAGCTCTTCATTCGCCGAGCACGCTGTGGCGACACTGCTATGGGTCTGCCGTGACAGAAAACGACGAGAGATTCGACCACTGGGTACCCGCCCCGGGGCAGATCGTGCGGGTTAAGCCGGGCTTCAAGGGTTCGATCGAAGAGCGAGCGTTCAAGCGTGCCTCAGAGGAAGGTGGTCCGAAACTCAAGCTCGATGAGAAGACGCTCTATGAAGTAGTGAAATACGACCAGGAAAAGAAATCACCGCGCATTGCATCTCCAAGAGGTGAATATCATCTACGTTGCTGGAGAGCGTTTCGTGATCAAACGCAACAAGGTGCACTATCCATTATCGATCGAATTTTTGCAACTCGCACACGAACACAATACTACTGGTAAACCATCCGGATTTTGACTCAGAGAATGCGGTTGCCGCAAGGATGCATATTTGTCCGCTGACGGCGACCGGCGTTCGGCGTGTGGGGTCAGCGCTGGGTGGAGTTGGAGATCACGCTTGAGAATCTGGATGTGCAGCTTCTCATGTGGGACATGCGGCGCAATCTCGACGCGACGCCGATGCCCAAGCGGCGCAGCACAATTGAGTTTCTCTTTACCGGCGTGCGGCAAAGCCAGCGTCAGTGGTGGCTCATCGTCACGCCGGGAGAAGCCGTCGAGCTGTGCTCGATCGATCCTGGGTTCGATGTCGATCTTTACATCGCGTGCGACCTGAGGACGATGACGGCGATCTGGATGGGCCTCGAACTCCGTGCGTGTGGCTGGTATCGTCCGCGCCAGCCTCTCCTGGCTATTTCGAGGTGCTCATGACATCGATCAATGTCATGCAAGACCAGATTACGCGAGCGCGCCTGGCCGGGGAGCCACCGCACGTGATGCTCGTGCCAAGGTTGAGACATATCGGACTGATGGAGTTTAACCGGGCAGACGAGACAATTGCGGAAGGACGCGCTGTCGTGGATTGCGCACTGCCTCTTCTCAGGAGATACCTTTGACGCGCATGCGCCGCCAGCAAAGCACGCCACAGTTGGGGGCCGTAGCGTCTCCTAGTGGCCCTCCTTGCGGTTCTGCCTCACTCCGTGGCCGTTGGGCGCCCATGCCCATTGATCTGCGTCAACACTCTCACCTGGCAATGCCGTCACATGCATTGTAAGGGCACTCCTCCCTCCGTAGAGGAGAAAGAAATGGACACTGAGCCATCGCCAACAAGTTTCCGCCAATGCGCTGATCTCTTGGTTCTAGGGTCGGGCTGGCCTCGTGACACCGGCCATCTGTCTCCGTGAACATGAGCGTCTGACGCAACATGGTCCTAAGGGTTAGCGTCACGTGTAACGCCCCATCTCCTTTCCTCTCTTATAGATTTCTCTCCTTGGAAAGGTGCAACACCCGGTGGGCCGGCTCGAAGACTAGGGAGAACGCTTAAAAAGTCCGGCCTTCACGAGGTCCTCGGACTTCACGTTGACCCTGCCATCTTCTCGCTTGCTGCAGTCCCACTTTTGGCTGGCGATAGCTTCGATCTGGTCACGGCATTGTTCAAAGACCGCCAGTTGCCCCACCGCAGCAATACCACCTTTGCCCTCGAACAGGTTGTTGAGTGCGTCTCTCGTCACACTGCAAGAGATGGGCGTGCCCCCACGAGTCATCATCATGAACCCGACGCCCCAAATTCCTGGGCGAGGTGAACCGAGCTTGCGCTCCAGAGGCATGAGGATGTGTCTTTCTCGCCGATGTTCCGACTGGAAGGAGCCTCGCCCAGCGGGGGCCAGGCGAGGCTCGGCTGACACAGATCGTTGGGAAGCCAATCTGCAGCCTCCTTCTTCGTAGGCTGATTTGAGAGCGTTCGACAATTCTCAAGGCGCCCCAGAATGCATGGGTGGTGATCTCGGCCAACGGATTGAAAGCTGCCGTGCTTCGATCGACACGGTTCTCTAGTCGGCCTTAGATATCTGCTATCTGAGCGGCGCATCGTTCGGCGGGTACGATGCTCTTGCCGATTGGCCCAAAGCGCAATGCCAGCCAGCTTCAGATGCGCCAAATCCGGCGTACAAAAACTTGACCGCCTGTCGTTTCAATTGATCGGTGCGAAGCGGAGAGTAAGTCGAACAAAATTGCGCAATCCGGCACGCTTGGAGCGCTCGAACTGGACTACCTTAGGATGGCCGACATCGGCCGTGGTATCGCGCACCCCACGACGTCCGAACCATCCTCCAGATCTGGTGAGAACTAAGGCTTCCGAGACGAGGGCGTTGATTCGCTATCGGTTGACAGCTGGTCGACAGGGAGTCCGCACCGCGCAATCAATCTGGGCCGTTAAGGCGGCATCGAGAATGTGTTGGCTCTTTCAGCCCAAAGAAAGGGCATGCAGTTGCGGTTACTGACGATTAAGGTTCTTGTCATAGCAGCGTCTCGTCCCCGCTATAGCTCTCGTGCAGATGTCCGGCGAGCCGGAGACGCTTCAATGAAAAAAGAACTTCCCGATCATGTTGCAGTGCTGAGGCTTATGCTCAGCGAGGTGAACACCGAGTGGCAGGCGCTCGTGAGGCAGAGCGGCAGCACGGCCAAACTGTCCCGCATGGCCGAACTGCGCATCCTCCGACTTGCCCTAATAACCCGCATCTTCAGCATCGAGCAGCGCGAGGGGCTCGCGGGTTAGGGTAAGTGCGAGAGGGCGCACGCACGGGGAAGATGGCACCGCCCGTCCCGACGAAGCGCCAGATGGCTACTCGTCACAGAGTGGAATGGGGAAGAGCAGCACGAATATCCGATGGGGTGGGGCACTCATTGCCTCTTGCAGATTTCCACTGTCCAGGGTTCATTGCCCTTGGGGCGCGGCTTGCGAGTGGTCTTGTTCAGCTGCGTTGATGCAGGCTTAGCCTGACGATGCCACCTCGGTCGTGCTCCCAGTAGTTGTAGACAGTGCGAACTCGTGCCGAGGCATCGAGGGCCAGAAGCGGTTTGATGTCGTCTGGTAGCGTGTCCTTGTAGTCGAGCATCGTGTTACCGAACGCACCATCCTGACGAACAGTCACGTGCTTGCCGAACAGCAGCCAAAGCATCTCTGCCGCGAGCTTCTGGTCTGGACGTTCACCAACCACCTCCAAGACCTGGTTGAGATCGACACCGTGAAGCTCGGCAAGGTCGGGGAGACAAATCACCGTCCCGCTCTTCATGTCCTTGAGCTTCGTGACGAGGTCGTCGATGCCAGCGACAAGTGCAGGGAACCGTGCCCGGAGAGGCAGAAGCGAGGCCAGCGTGTCGCGGGAGGCCGTCAGAGGCTGGCCAGGCAGGATCGCCTCATCCCAGATGCGCACTGCGCGTGGCTTGCCTCTGTAGTGGAGGGCCGCGACCTCGGTGAAGCTGCCGCTCTTCTCGCAGCGCTTCTCGATCATGGCGTGAGTGGTGAACAGGACCCGAGCGTTGGAGGGTGAGACACCGCCGAGCTTGTTCAGCTCTGCATCTGCCGTCAGGACAGCGAAGTCGGCGGGATCGAGGTCTGCCTCCCTGACGATGGCTTCGATCTGGTCCTTCCTTCTCACGCAGACCAGAGCTGCGACCTCACGGTGAGCATCGGAGCGAAGCAAGGCTCTGAGGAAGCAGATGACCGTCGTGGTCTTGCCCACCCCAGGATGGAGGCTGGAGACGTGGATGAGGGGAGGACACCTTCCCTCGGCCATCTTCTCCATGGTCTCGCCTACTGCCTGGAGAGCGCCCCACATGTCGGCTGAGGGGCGGTGCCCCTGTTCCGCGAAGAAGGCTCGCATCGCTGCCATGGTCTGGGTAGCGAGCTGGGACGAAGGGGGGGCAGTTTCGTAAAGAAGGGTCTTCTTACATGTTTGCCCCCCTTGAAGGGGGGAGGTGGGGTGTCGAGGACTGCTGACGATACTATGTATTCAGCACGACGGATGGATGCTCCTGATGAGAGGCTCCAGGGAGGTTCCCAGGGGGGACCTACGGCTACCAGGGCCACCAGTCGATGTTCGTCGTGACCAATGATGGCGTCATTGCAACCGATCCAATCGGCCTTGGTCGACCGCAAGCCGTTTCGACCTACATCGATGAGATCAAGAAGGTAACGGCCCAGCCGATCAAATACGTGATCTATAGCCACAACCACTACGACCACATTACGGGCGGCAAACCATTCAAGGATCTTGGCGCTCGTTTCATCGCCCACAAGAATGCCAAGACCCAACTGGAACGACTGCAGCCGCCCAACATCGTGATGCCCGATGAGGTGGTTGACAATCAGCACACGATCACGCTCGGCGGCACCACGCTCGAGTTGCACTATGTGGGACGCAACCATTCGGACAATTCGCTCGTCATGCGCCTGCCGAAGGAGAAAGTGATCTTCGCAGTCGACTTCATCCCGGTGCAGGCCGTGTTCTGGCGCAGCATGCCGGACAGCTGGCTCGATGAGTGGGAGACGTCGCTGAAGCGTGTGCTCGCTATGGACTGGGAGAAGCTCATCCCCGGCCACCCCGGGCCCGGCGGCCGACTTGGCAACAGGCAGGATGTCGAGAACCTGCAGCAGTACATGAATGACCTGGCGACCGTGGTGAAGACGGCGGCAGACGAAGGCAAGTGCTACGACAACGCCATGAAAGAGGTGAAGCTGCCGAAGTACAAGTCGTGGGGCAACTACGCCACGTGGTTCCCCGGCAACGTCGAGCGCTACTGCTTGCTGTACCGTAGCGGGTTTTAACGCATAGCTGACGTGGTGACGCTGAGTTGTCGAGCGTCTGTGTGTTCGCGACTGTAACCGGCGCCCGATGCAGCCCGTCAAGGGTGCTCCGCTTCGCCGCCGAGCGGAGCTCTCCCTTGACCGGTCGACGCGCCGGTTTTGGGATGGGGTAGGTGGTTGTGTTCCGCGTTAGTGGAGGGAACCATGCAAGTGGGCGACCCCGAAGAGGAGATCGTGAAAGTCGCGCAAGCAGGCATTCGCGGGATGGTCGGTGCGCTCGGCAGGGACACAATAGCGCCGGCTGTAATGATCGATGCAGCGCTCCATGTGCTCGCGGCGTGGGTCGCGTCGAGCCAGGCGCATTCGCCCGCTGGTGAGCGCGACGCGGAAGTCGACGAGCTTCTGGAAATACTGCCGTCGTATACGAGTACCACCGAACCGCCGGGTGGCTTCCCGAACCGCACCGAAACGACAATTAGGGAAACAAGGGATGCAGCGCGCCGCCAAGCCAACCAGAGACGGGTGTGGAGGCCCGCAGAGCGGTCGACACCTGAGCCCGCGCTATGGCCGTAAGCCCGTTGGGCGCTCAGTCGCGCGATTGTGTGTTGCAGTGCTCATAAAGTGCCCCCTACTTTAGTATTAGACGGCACGGCTGTGTCGGACGCGCGCCTGCGCTGCAGACCGGCCCCATTCACGCGTGCCGTGGTGTTGCGCAGGAGGGGGTCGTCATGGTGCGCGCTTCCCAGCCAAAATCATTGCAACTTGATCTCGCTGAACCACAACCTGTTCACCAAGCCCGCACCTCATTTGTGTGGAGTTGCGCCAAGCTCCGCATTGCAAGCCTTGTCCTTGCCGCCGTCGCAACGCCAGCGGCGACTGCCTTTGCCGTGCCCGTTCCCTTCGTGAAATGGCTTTGCCTGGTATGGCTTTGCGGCGTTGCAGTTCTCATGCAGGGCCTCAGCCGCCGCGCGAATGATGGTGCGATCGTTCTCTCGGTCGACCGGCGCGGGATTCTTGATCATCGATTGATGTCGAGGCATATCGCTTGGCAGGAAATCAAAGCGATCTGGCCCGTCAACGCCGATCGGAACCACACAATCGATATCGAGTTGCGCTGGCCTGAGACCACGCTGCGCGATACCCGGTGGTCAGTCCGAGTCGGTGCTTACTGCCAGATGGGCTACGGCGTGCCGGCGGTCACGATCAGCATGTTGCTGCTCGACGGCAGCGTGTCCGACCTGCTGAACGCCATCGCTCAGTATCGACCTGATCTGCTGGACTACTCGAATCTGCGAGCGTCACCAAAGGTCTGCTGACTGATGGGCTGGCGGGTTGGCCAGGCCGGCCCCCAACAATGCGGACGGTTTGCGAGGACTTTTGAGCTGTGCGGACCGCGCGATGCAGTAGCTCCGTCTGACGTTCGGCTTGCCTCCTAGCCGACGTGCGCGCGGGAAGCTGAGCCACATATCCTGAGGTGCGCGCTTCCAGGTTGGCCCTTACTCCCACCAACTCCATGATTCGCTTTGCGCTTCGTGGGCTATGTCCAGGTCCCGGACTCGGCGTCGAATTCGAGTTCTGCGCATTTCCACTGAAATCCGAATAGTCAAGCAGCCACCTCCAACCTTTCGCGTACGACGAAAGGATGACAGACACCCCCATTGACACCGCCTTAGCCTAAGGTCTCGCCGTCGGCATCAGAATGCCGTTCGTAGCCAGATGATCTGGCAGCGGCGCTATAGGGAGATAATCGCCACAAGAAGGTAGGAGGAGCACAATGGCTGGGCCGCAAATTCCCAAGAACTTCCGGACCGTGATCGTCGCGGCGGCGGTGGGCAACGTCATCGAGTGGTACGACTTCTACATTTTCGGGAGCTTGGCCGCGATCTTGTCGGTCAAGTTCTTCGACCAGACCAGCCCGGTTGCGGCGCTGTTGAGCACCATTGCGCTGTTCACTGCCGGATTCCTGATCCGTCCGCTTGGGGCATTCCTGTTCGGATGGATGGGCGACAAGGTGGGCCGCAAATACACGTTCCTCCTTACGCTCAGCGGTATGGGGCTCGGCACGGGATGTATCGGGTTGATCCCGACCTACCAGGATATTGGTGTGACCGCCGCGTTCATCCTGTTCGGCTTGCGGATGATTCAGGGCCTATGCCTGGGCGGCGAGTATGGCGGCGCCATCACCTACGTCGCCGAGCACGTGGAAGACCGGCACCGCGGCTACTACACAGGCTGGCTGCAGACCTCTCCCACTCTCGGCATCGTGGTGTCGCTGGCCGTGATCATTGCGACCCGCACGTACCTTGGCACTGACGCGTTCAATGCATGGGGATGGCGCGTTCCGTTCCTGGTGTCGTTCCTGATGGTGGCAATCGCCATCTACATCAGGCTCCAGCTGCAGGAGACGCCGATCTTTGAGGAGATCAAGGCCAAGGGGCAGATGACCAAGAACCCCTGGAAGGAGGCCTTCCTCAGTTCGAACATCAAATTCATTCTGATCGCCACCGTCGTGCTGATCGGGCAGGGCGTGGTCTGGTACAGCGGCCAGTTCTGGGCGTTGTATTACCTGCAGCAGGTTTCGAAGGTAAGTCCGCTGGACTCGGCCTACATCGTGGGAACCGCGCTGCTGATCGCGACGCCGACCCTGATCTTGTATGGCTGGCTGTCCGACAAGATCGGCCGCAAGCCCGTGATCTTGGGAGGCATGTTCCTGGCCGCGATCACCTACTATCCCCTGTACAGCTGGCTGGGAACGTTCACGCAGCCGGGTAAGGTCGAATTCTGGCCTGCGGTCGGCATCATAGCTATTCTCGTGTCCTTCGTCGGAATGGTCTATGGGCCGGTTGGAGCGTTCCTGGCGGAATTCTTCCCCGGCAGGATCCGGTACACATCGGTCTCCGTGCCCTACCATATCGGCAACGGTTGGGGTGGCGGACTGGTACCGTTTATCACCTCGGCCGCCTTTGCGGCCACCGGGAGCCTCGCCTACGCGCTGCTCTACTGTATCGCCGTTCCAGCGGTGTGCTTCATACTTGCGCTCTTCCTGATGCCGGAGACGCGCAAGATGAGCATTTGGAATCCAGAGGAGGATAGGGCGCGCGCCTAGCTCAGAACCTTGTGCGGAGCCTGCAACCGGTTCCGCGCAAGCTAGGGGGGCGAGCAGGACAAGCTCCCCTTGTGGCCAAGTATCATCTTGGCTTTTTGTCAGATCATGGAGGAACGACATGGCCGCAGTTTGTGCACTTATCCTCGCCGTAGTCGGCGCTCTGTTTGCCTACCTTGCTCTCCAGGAGGGTGGTTTGTCTCTCATGCCACTGAACCTGGCGGCATACTATGTCACGGTGGCGTTCATTGCCTTCGTGAACATGATTTTGTTCGCCTCGGCCGTTTTCGCGAAGGAATAGCGCCGACCAGGGTTCAAATCCTTGGTTTCGATCCACGGTTCGAAACCAAGGATTTGGGATCGCCAAAGCATTGTCGGCTGGGGTGCGGCTGCCTTCTCTCGTTCTCGGCTTTTCCGCCACTGCTGCTGTGATCGGAGCTGTCCTGGGAAGAGGCTATGTCATTCGGCCGGCTGGCCGGCTGACGAAGCGCAAATGCGCACTATTCCACCGGCCATTTCCACGGCGACCTTCGCCCAACGTCTGCCATTTGCCCTAAGCCGGGGGCTTTGCCGACACAGCACGGCTACGGTTCCGCGGCTCTCTGTCCTAACTCGCCAGGGTCGCTTCGCATTTTATGAGTTCACGGCCTAGCCTGGCGCGCTCTGAGTTGATGACGAAACCGCATGCCGTGAAGACCACGGCGATGCTGGCGAGCCTGATGCATCTGTGCGCGTCCCCAGCCGACGTGCGTTCGGCTACGCTCCTTAGCGGTCCCAAGGGACATCTCGGATTTGAGTTGGCACCCGTCACGCGCCGCCGATCAGAATGCCGGCCGCGAGCACAAGTCCGCCACCGAGCACGAGACTTGGAATGCGGCGCGCAAGAACGGCGTTTCCATGTAGCGGTTCTGTATCCAGGCGATGACCCACAACTCGATGAAATGCCCAAGGCCGCCGATCGCCGTCATTACCCCGGAGGCCAACCCGCGCTTCCAGGGAGAACCACGCCCCGATAGCTTGCCATCATCATGCGCCGCTTCCGTAAAGCCCATCGAAATGCCTGCCCCAACAGACGCCGAAAGGCCAACCGGAAACGTTGTCCAGGGATTGTGCGTCGCGAAAGCCGTGGCGAAAATGGGTGCCAGTGTCGAGACAGAACCATCCATCAGGCCCGCAAGGCCGGGTTGAATCCAAGTGAGAATAGTCTGACGGCGCGAAGCGAGGTCTTCGTGCGGCGCTTGTCATCACTCAGATGGCGTTCAGCCAACCTGTCGGCCGTGACTTGATGGCCGGCTTCTGCGGCGGCGAGGTCGCCCAGGAGCTTGCGTGTGCCGGCGTCTGTAGATCGGCTGGCAGCCGCCACATAAAAATCCCGAGCTTGGCGCTCCATGTCCACCGCTTCCTGACGGATGCGATCTAGCCCAAGGTTCTCAATCAGCCATACCGGCCGTCGCGTAAAAAAGTCCGCCACATGCTCGCGACGCAAAGGTACGACGAACTCGCCGAAGCGATGCCGATACGCCTCCATCAGCCTGCGGCGGTGCTCGTCCTCTTCCGCGGCCATGCCGTCAAAGATCGCTGCCGATGCCGGGTATTGGCCGCGCAGCTTGGCAGCATAGGCGTCATAGATCCTGCCATCCTCCTCCTCTGACGAGATGGCGAGAGCAAGCACCTCCCGTTCCGATAGATCTTGGAATCGACGCTTGCCGGCAGTGAGAAACAAGGAGAGACGTGCCAGGACGGGAGCCCCCTTATTTGCGACCGGGCAAACCTGAGCAGTGCGCATTAGCAGTCAGCATGCACCCACGTGCATACCACCGTCGACGGGTTGCTGCCGAGGGCTGCTTAGGGTTCAATCCCAGACCTGACACTAGCGCTGCAGTGAGGTCCGCTTCGCCCTCGAAGGCGGACGCGGCCAAAGGTGTTCTGCCGGAAACGGCGCGAAGGCGATCGAGCTTGTCCCAGCTTGGCGCCGTCAGCGAGGCACCCTTCCGGCCACATACCGGCTAACAGATTGGCGCGTCAGCGATCCCGATTGTCGTCGTTATCTCGGCGACCCAGAGTTGTTAGGACGTTTAGCCGACATTTTTCTTTACAGGGGCATTTGCCCCTGTAGGCCCCGGCCTCATTGCTTGAAGGCCACAGGTCAGCACAGAAAGCGCGCCCCAGCAGGAACTCAGCGGTCTGTCGGCAGGTTGCTTGGACGCCCATCAAACGTGGGCGTCGCCGTGATAGTGATTATTTGCGGTGAACCAAAGGCCTCAAAGAAAGGATTTTCCCATGTCCCAGAGGATGATGGCTCTCGCGCTTGCAAGTACGCTTGTCTTTGGTGCAGGGCTCGCTCCGGCGTACGCCGCGGAACGTGAGCAGGTGCGTGTGGTGATCAACCTGATCGCGGGAGTGAAGATGCCGTTCCCCCAGAATCTGCGCAACAACGTCGCGCGGACCGAACGCGTCCAGCTCGATACCAATGACGCAACGGTTGCCTGCTTGCGGCTCGATGACAAGATCAGGTGGTGTTACGAGCACATCGCTGCCGTCGGCGCGAGAGCAGAGATGTTACGCATTCGCAGCGAACCCGTGGCGGGCCTGATGGTGGGTCAACTCTACCATTACGTCACCGACTTTGATCTTGATGGGTCGATCGACATTGGGAGCACAACCCGGCTCGACGGTGAGCCACACGCTCCGGTGGGAGTGATTAGTCAATTCTTCCATCGCGCGAGCAATCGCGGCGATCAATTTCGCGGTGACTATCAGAAGCTCTATGACGAAGGCATTCAGGTTGCGCTCAAGTACTTGGGCGAATAGGGCTTTCCGTAGACTGCCGGCGGGCCAAGCTGGCAAAGCCGATAAGCCCGTCGGCTCATTGGGTATTGCCTGGAACAGGACGCAGCCGCTGACTCGGCCACGATGAACATTTTTTTGCCGGCGCAATGAACCTTAGACGCTGGCGTGTGTTTAACCGTGGGCTATGCCGCGCACAGGCGAATTCGGGGCCCAGGTCGCCTGAACGTACTGCGGCTCTTCGGAGGGTTTTCCAAATGCTTGGATCAGCCAAGGCGTTTGTCTCTGCGATTCTGCTGCTTAGTGTCTCGGGTACCTTCGCCCATGCGGCCGAGCGCGAAGATGTGCGCAAAGTCATCAACCTCGTGACGTCGGTGAAAATGCCCTATCCCGAGAGCCTTTCTCGCAATCGCGCAAAGACGGAACGTGTTTGGCTGGACCGGGAGGGCGCGATGACCGGCTGCATCCGGCTCGACGATCGGCGGTGGTGTTACGAGCACATTGCCGCGGCCGGCAATCGGGCGGAAATGTTGCGAATTCGCAACGAACCTTCGCGCGGCGTCTATATCGATGCACTGTATTATTACATGGTCGATTTCGATCTTGATGGTCTGATCGACACCGGATCAAAGACACAGATCGAAGCCGTTGATCGGCAGGAACGCACACCGATTGCGCACGTCATTCAGTTCTTCCATCGCAGCACCAAGCGCGGTGAGCCGTTCCAGGCTGATTTCCAGAAGATGTACGACGAGGGCATCCAAATTGCGCTGAAGTATTTCGGCGAATAGCACCGGAAGACGGTTAGGCAAAAAGAACTGCCGTCGACGAGCACACTCGGCGAGCTGATGGGGAACGGTTGGACTTGTGCTTCCGTAGGTGAAGGCGCCTGGCCCCAGGGTGTCCCCCAAGGCCGGGCGCCCGCCGCTCGCCCTGAGGAGGATTACGAGCGACTTCCGCACAGGATAACGCGGTTGCATTCGCTCCGCTGTCCCCTGGGTAACAGCAAATGGCCGTAGGGTGGCGGCACGTAAACACTCACCGTTTGCAGAAGCGACCGGTCGGTATTGCGGATCTCGTGCCGATCGCCGCCTCGATCAGAACCATCGTGCCGGCTTTGAGCTTGAGTTGGTGGCCGTTGATGACGGCAACCCGTCCCCGCGCCCCATTCGAAGACTTTCTTCGCACTGCGAGGTTGAGATTCGGTAGGGCCTTCCATTTGGGCTTCCTGAATGTGGGGATTCAGGCGGCGACGTCTGCCGTATCGTTGAATTTGCGGCGCATGACGCCGATCTCGCTCGCAGGCACCGGCCGGCCAAGATGAAACCCCTGCACTTCATCAATGCCGATCGCGCGTACCCAGGCCAGTTGATCGGCGGTCTCGACTCCCTCGGCGGTTGTCGTCATCCCTAAACCGTGACCCAGTGCCACCACAGCCTGAATGATGGTTTCACACTGCTCTTCCTTGCCGAGGCCTTGCGTGAAAGACTGATCAACCTTGATCTTGTCAAAAGGGAAACTGCGCAGGTTGCTCAGGCTCGAGTAGCCGGTGCCGAAATCATCCATCGAAATGCGCACGCCCAGACCACGCAGGGCGTGCAAGGTTGCCAGGGTCTTCTCCGTGTTCTCCAGAAGCGCCGACTCGGTGATTTCCAGTTCGAGCTCACTCGCAGATAGACCTGAACTGGCGAGCGCATCCGTGGTGACTTGGACCAGATCACTTTGTTTGAACTGCAGGGGCGACAGATTGACAGCCACTTTGATGCCCCGCGGCCAGGTGGCAGCTTGCGCACAGGCCGCGCGCAGCGCCCACTCTCCGATGCTGGCGATCAGCCCGGTCTCTTCGGTTAGCGGAATAAATTCCGTTGGCGAGATGCGCCCGCGTTCGGGATGGTTCCATCGCAACAACGCTTCGAAGGCGGTAATTCTGTTGCTCTCAATATCAACGATCGGCTGGTAAAATAATTCGAAACCAGCGCTTGCCATCGCATTGCGGAGATCCCGTTCCATCTTGCGGCGCGCATGCATGCGCGCATCCATCTCGGGCTCAAAGAACCTGTAGGTGCCCCGTCCCTCCTTCTTGACGCGATAGAGGGCAAGATCAGCATTCTTCAAGAGCTGCTCTGGATCGGCCGCGTCCGAGGGCGCGATAGAAATGCCGACGCTGGTGCCAATGACGATCTGGTGATCATTAATCTGGTAAGGTGCACCGACGGACTTAATCAAGCGGGAGGCAAGGGATGTTGCTCCCACCGGTTGGCTGACGCCGCGCTGAAGGACTGCAAATTCGTCGCCGCCCAAACGCGCAACGGTATCTTCGGCTCTGACAGTGTCGATCAGTCGCCGCGCAACGGCCTTGAGAAGCGCATCGCCGGTGGCGTGCCCGAGCGTATCGTTGACCTCCTTGAAACGGTCGAGATCCAGCCAAAGTATCGCGACTGGCCCTGCCTGTTCGGGGCACTCGAGGACACGCTCCAGTCGTTCTCGCAGAAGTGACCGGTTAGCAAGATCAGTCAACGCATCATAATGCGCCATATGTCTAATCCGCGCTTCGATATTGCGCTGTTCGGTGATGTCTTCGTGAGTAGCGACGTAACCGCCGCCAGGCATCGGCCGGTGCTTGATGAGGATGGAGCGACCATCGTTGAGTTCGGTGATCCGCGCGGTCGGAACGTTCTGGGCAGCGGCTGAAAACACCTCTTGCGCCTGGCCGCTCTCCGCATCGGCGGCGTAGAGCCCGCTCGCTATGCGGTGCGCAAGAATTTCCTGCAGGGTGGCTCCGGGCGCGGTTAGCCGTACAGGTAAGCCATAGATTCGCGCAAATTGGCCGTTGCAGACCACCAGTCGCTGCTCGTGGTCGAACATGCAAAGTCCCTGCGACATATTATTGAGAGCTGTGTCAAATCGCAGGTTCTGCGCCTGCAAGGCCTGCTCACGCCGCTTTAGCTCTGTGATATCAATGCGGACACCAATTGATCCACCATCGGCGGTCCGACGCTCGTGGATGCGTAGCCAGCGTCCATAGGGCAGACGCTGTTCATGTGTGTGTTGTGGCTGCCTATGGCGGGCCAAGCGCTCCGCAAGCCACGCTTCTTCGCATCCTTTTGCGTCGGGGTATTGTCTACGCGCAAGGCCGGCACGCACTAAGTCTTCGAAACGCCGTCCCGCGACAACTTCATCGGCGTTTTCGCCGTACAGTTCGGCGTACCGGGTGTTCCAAAGGACGAGGCGATCCTGGGCATCAAACAGCGCCAAGCCTTCAGGAACAATCCTAAACGCCTCGAGAAGCGTGGCGTGGGCCTTCCGGGCCTCCCGAGCGGCGACTTCGGCCACAGCTTGCGCAGCAACCAACTTCTCTTCGGCCTGGTGTTTCTCCTTCGATCGGCGGTACCATGCGATGGCTGGTATCGCAAAGGACAGGCTGGTAAGCAGGCAGAGCGCGGCGGCTGCTCTTAGGAAAGTGTCATAGAAGCTGTCTCTTTGTGCGGTCTGATCCACATAGGCCGCAACGACGGCGACAACGCGTCCGTTCGAGGTGACGGGCATGACCGCGCGCGCAAAAAAGGGTGGTTGATCCAATCCTGTCCCGTCCCTCGTTTCCACAATAGGCTGTGCTGTCTTGGCCACGAGTGCCGCTTCGGTGCTGAAATCCGAAACGCTGGCAAGCGTGACCTCGTCATGATCTGATATCAGCAAAGAAAATCCATTGCGGTCGTATATCTCGTAGCGGAACACCTGATCCGATTTCTGCGATTGGTGGAAAAAGGCCATGCTGGCGAGGGATGGCTTCTCTCCCGCGGCGATCTGTTCAAGATCGGCAACGTTTGAGGCCAAGTACTGCGCCCAGCTGCGCGCGGCGCCGGTAGCATTCTGATAGAGCAAGTACCGCGTTGTGATTTGCACGACGACCCATGTACCGCCGACAAGGATACACAGCAGTGCCACGAAGCCAATAATACTGCGTGCCGCGGATTTGCTGAGGATCGAGATCATTCTCGCTGCGAGTTCGCCACTCTAGATTTGGTGATCTCTCCCCGCACCATGCTGAGTAGCTCCGCATTGCGAGGGTTCCTCGCTAGCCAATCATCTATGACGCTTGCAAAGGCTCGCTCGATTCGGAGCTGATCCGCGGTTGAAGGAAATATAACATGTCGTCTTGGATCAGTTATCAGCTCCTGCATGGATTTGGCGTTGATGTCTTTAAAGAACTTGTTGGCCTGGGCCACTGACCATTCGCCGCTGTATTTGCGAATGATGTCCTGAGCCGCTTGCGGCAACCTGGCGAACTTGCTTCGGTTCATGACAAGCGCCAGCGAGGGTGCATCGGCATGTATGATGTAGTGGTAGGTCGCCAAGCGACCGACACCGAACTCTGCAAGCATCGAGGGCGGGATTGCTGCGCCATCGATCGCACCGCTACCGATTGCCTCGGCTATCTGATTTACGGGCATGACAACGGCCCGCATGCCAAGCTTCTCGAACGTGGCGACTTCGGTCGGATTATTGGCACGTATTTTTAGTCCCTTGAGGTCATCGAGGGAGGCGATCGGTCGGCGAGTGTGGATGCTGTGCGGTTCAACGGTGAAGGCCGCTATAACGACAAAGTCCTCATATCCGCGCAATGCGTTTACTGCGATCATTCGCGTGTAAGCAAGGCTCGCTTCCTGCTGGTCGCGAAATAGCCCTGGCAATTCAATGACGGCATTGTCCGGAAACTGCTCCGCGGAATAGCCCGGAATAATATAGGCGATGTCGGCCGACCCATCCCTCACTAATTGGGGTTGCTGAACGGGAACCTTACCAAGCGCACCTCCAAAGAAGACCTCGATCTCAAGCCCACCCTCCTTTTCGGAATTGACAGCATCGACAAACGGCTTGACGCCGCCCCGGTATAAGAGTGCGCTATCAGAGGAAAAGAATGCCAGTCTAAGCTTGATCGGCTCAGCGAGACAGGCCACTGGACACAGCACGCAGAACGCTACCGCGCATCGCAGCAGGATCGTTCGCACAGTTGTTCCTTTCTAGACTAGGAATCTGCGCCCGTGGATTAGGCGAAGGTGCATTTGACGGACAGTTTACCGCAACGGGACATCGTTTCTTTCATTCGGCATACTTTACTGGCGGTTAATTTGCGTCGCCATCCCGCGAAGGATGCGGCACTCGTGGCGCCCGGCGATTCAGCCTCAATTGGTGGGACCTTCGATTTGCCGTATCCCCATTTCGGGGGAGACTTCAGCCGGTCGTCGTTGACAGGGCTAAAACAAACTACGCGGCGAGCCCGGCTGTTGCGGCACGGTCGCCCCAAGCACTTGGCAGCGTGCGCTCGGACGACGTGGAAACTAAACCCGCCGTTGATTTTGACCGGTCCGGAGGTCGCGGCCGCACGTCCGAAATGCCCCCACCATCTGACGACTCCGCGAGGTGTGGTATGCGTGTCGTTTCGGACTGGGTGCGGCCGCCGCAACCGAGTGGAGATCAGCATTGAGAAGGGTTGGGTCACAGGTAAAGATCACACCTGCACTCTACGGCAGGACACCCTTCCGTATCTTGGGTGATGTCAACGGTCTGTCTCAAAGCCGCCGCTCCCTCGGGAGGCTCAGCAACCACAGGCAGCGCCACAGCTCCTCGGTCTGGCTTCACCACTTCCGCAACAAAATCTGCCGGAACCCGACGTGTCGGGATTGCTGTCGCCTACGCGTCTGCGGGTTCTTGCAGAGTCCGCGCGCACTTTCGAGGAAAAGCAACGCAACGGGGCTAAGTGTGCGGTTATTCAGCGTGACGATTCCGCTTGGCACGCGGGCGATCGGCGACTCAACGGGCAAGACCTTGAGCTCAGGGCGCCCAGTGGGAAATCTCAAAGCGGAGGCGGGGATGAGCGACGGCACCGATGAGGCCGACCGCCGCCCCGACGTAAGCGCGCCCCCACGGACGCGCTCGCGGACGTAGGAACACGTCGGATCGAAGCCGCGGCATCTGTCCCTGCTCGCGGCCGGTCTTTAGCAGGCGCGAAGCGAAATCAACAAAAACTGCAGTTCCGGCTAGAGCATTCCTTTCCAGCGAGCGTGGGTCCAGGGACATGACCTCAAAGTTCGACGAGCAAGCCGAGATCCGGCTGCTTCATGGTCGACTACGTCGCTTTGCTCGTCAGGCTGATCGGCCTGAGCCGGTCTTATTTGGAAACTCGGCGAATGCGCGGAGACCCAGGCCGCTACACCATCGTCGCAAAAGACCGTTACGGCTGTGCAACGCGCCGACAAAAAGGCCTCTGCGGAAATACACGCACCATAACGCGCGGGGAACTCGAAGCACGGGTCTTGGATGGGCTAAAGGATCGGTTGCTGGCTCCGGATCTCGTGAAAGAGTTCGTACTAGAATTCAACGCGGAGATCGAAAGACATCGAGCCGCGGCAAAGGCTCGATGCCTCGCGCAAGCGCGCAATTTAGCCGACATCGAACGAAAGATCGGCTCCATGATCAAGGCCATCGAAGACGGGATGTATCACCCGGCGATGAAGGAAAGGATGGCTCAGCTGGAGGCCTATCGCGCTGCCATGATCGCCGGGGCGGTGCCGATCGAGGCTCCAAAGGTCGAGGTGCTGGTGCACCCAAATCTGCCGGAGCTTTATCGCCG
Organism: uncultured Alphaproteobacteria bacterium; assembly: GCA_963840445.1. Classification (GTDB taxonomy): domain Bacteria; phylum Pseudomonadota; class Alphaproteobacteria; order Rhizobiales; family Hyphomicrobiaceae; genus AWTP1-13. The sequence continues at coordinate 24,778 of CAWIZC010000032.1, forward strand.
TAAGGTGAGCGAGCTGGAACAGCTGCTTGAGGCAGGCACCGAGCGCGATGAGGCCAGAGACCTGATCCGTTCGATGATCGACCGAGTGGTGCTCACGCCACGCAAGACCGCGAGCGGCCTCGATGCAACGCTCTACGGCGAGCTTGGCGCGATTTTGGCCATATGTGCGGTGGCCACTACGGGCACGACCGCTCCCACAACAAGGGGGAGTCAACTCTCGGTGGTTGCGGGGGCACGCAACCATCTTAATTTGCAGCTTGGTCAGCTGCTATCGGCAGTCCTTGCTCACGTCGAGAGGCCGAGCCTCGGGTAGACTGTACTATCAAGCGCCCCGCCAGTGGCGAATCAGGGCAACCTCAAACGATGAGGCCGGGCCGCCAAACAATGGGAATGGATCGAAACCACACTTGACGCCCGCCCGGCCACTCCTGACGGTAGGATGTCAAAAGGCGTTCGCTAACCTCCTTGCGACTGGTTATCCCAACGACTGGAGTTGAGCCCATGGCCGACACCGAACCACACCGCGCGACCCTGCAGGAGCTCAACCGCAACTACATTAGGTCCGTCGATGAAGCCGATGTCGCCTGGTTTGACGCTAACCTCGCGGCCGACTTCTTCAACACCAACCCCGATGGCACCTTCATCGACCGCAAGGCGTTTCTTGCGCAGATCGGCCGTGGATCCTCGGTCAAGAACATCCGCGAGCATGACGTGCTGATCCGTATTCTCGGCGACTTCGCCATCATCCACGCGCGCACCAGCTATCAGAAACCGGACGGTAGCCAGGGCGCCGGCCGCTACACCGACGATTGGCAGTTTCGCGATGGGCGCTGGCAATGCGTCTCGGCTCACGTGACGCGTATGTAGGCCGGCAGCTAACGACCAACTCACCTCGCATCGGAGGTGCTTCACGCCCAGCAGACGGCTTGGTTCTGGTGACCCGCAGCAACAACCACAGCTCCACGCCGCGAGCCCATTTGCGGGAATGCTCTCGCGGCGAGCGCATCAGGCCCGAAAAACGGTAGGGCCAAGGTGGCCGTCTATGAACAGCGCCAACCATACCGTCGGATGATCGGGATCAGTCCATTCGACGCGGTGGCGGCAATGCGCCGGCAAGTACACCGCATCTCCTGGCCCCAGGACGAGCTTTTCCGCTTCACCGGCAATCACAAGGCGAGCACGCCCCTTCAGAAGCATGACCCATTCAGCCTCTTTCTGGTCGTACCAGAATCCCTGTGGCGAGACCTGACCGAACGAGATGATGCGCTGCAACCGAATGCCGTGCGCGGTGATCAGGGTCTCGCTCATCTCCGCGTCGCATGCAGAGGGCAGAGATGTCAGCAGATTGCGTAAGGTCGGCAGCATCCAGCCTCCATTTCAGACGCCGTCATGTCGACGTTCCGTCTCGACAGCACGAGGCGAGCTTAGCTTATTGCCATTGCCCGGCGTACGGGCTCTTCCGGCAACATGTCGACGGTGTTCTTGAGGCAGCGGTCTGGGCGTCCAGTCCTCGATATCGTGCGCCGATGGTCCAGGTGGTTGATCGCAGGTCCTTCTCGATACGATGGGCCTCAACGTTGCTGACAGGCCGCAGATCGCATCAGCGACCTACGTTCTGATCGAGGAAGCGGCGGCAGATGTCGAAATCCTTGTCGTAGCCGGGTGGCAGTGCGGCCTTCTTGTCCTTGGCAAGCCGCTGCGCGAACGCGATCATTTTGCTGGTCGGAGGCGAAGCCCGGGCGGATGGCCGCCGCTTGGGCTCGGTGCCGTCGTCCTGTCTGCGCTGACCGATCACTTGGTGCGAAGCGTCCTTAGCTTTGCGCCGGCGCCGGGTTTTGGGTCTTGTCTCTTCCGTGGCGGCCGTTGCATGACCGCGGGTGTGGCTCTTACCGCGCGCCGGAGACCGTCTGCGTCTTGTGCGGACCGGTGCCGGCTGGCTCAAGTCGACGCTGCCGCCATTGTGCTGCCGGAGCACCGTGATCAAACGGTCTGCCTCGCTGGCGATCTCGTCGATGACGGCGCGGAAATTCGCCTTACCCACCACGACGTCGTCGAGCCGCATTTCCCAGAGTGCGGTGGTGCCGGGATCGACCAGTGCGGGCGCGGCGGCGCGCAGCAGTTCGAATAGCTGCAGCCCCGCCGGCGTTGGCACCACCAGCTTGCCGTCGGCTGCCAGCATATTCTGGCGTTTGAGGCCCTTGATGATCTCGGCGCGCGTCGCCGGCGTGCCGATGCCTTTGGCCTCCTTCAGTCGTTCGCGCAATGCCTCGTCCTTGACGAAGCGCCAGGCGTTCTGCATGGCGTCAACCAGCGTGCCTTCGTTGTAGCGCGGTGGTGGCTGGGTCTGCTTCGCCTGCACCCGTGGTTGTGTCAGCATTGCATGCTGCCCGTCGATGAGCACGGGCAGCGTCTGCTCGCCTCCTGCTTCGCCCTCCTTCTCCCGCCCTGGTTCGGGATCGGCAGTCCCGAACGCCGCCTTCCACCCCTCAACCAGAGGAATGCGGCCGACGGTGCGGAACTCTGCCGTGGTACGCGCTCCCAGTTGTGGCACCGGTACGTTCATGGTGACGACTGTCTGGCGGTATTCGAAGTCGGGCATGACGGCGGCCAAATAAGAGCGGCAGATGAGAGCGAACAACCGCTTTTCATCGTCACTGAGCCGGGCGATGCGTGCCTCGAGGTCATCCATGACATTGACGTTGGGCACGATGGCATGGTGCGACACACCTTCGAGCGCCTTGTCGCAGAAGTGGCCGGACTTGCCGCGGCGGATCACGGGCCGATCGATCTCGATGTGTGCGAAGCCCCGCAATCGGGTCATGGCGGTGACGATGGCCGGCACATCAGCGATCTGGTTCTCGGCGAGATGGCGGGCCTCGGCTCGGGGGTAGGTGATGAGCTTCTTGCCCTCGCCGTCATAAAGCTCCTGCGCAATCGAAAGGGTCTTGTCGGCGGTCCAGCCCCAGCGCTGACCGCAGGTCTTCTGCAGCGACGGCAGGTCGAACAGGCGCGGCGGCGCCTGCCTGCGGTGCTCGACCGACACGGCGAGCGGGCCGGTGTGCCGGGCCGCGGCCTTCGCAATGGCCTCGGCCTGAGCACGATCCCGGATCCGAGCCTTGGCCGGTGGGGCATGGCGCATGAGGAACGTGCCGCCCTCAACTTTGGTCGTGGCGACGATCTCAAAATAATCCTCAACGCGGAAATCGCGGATCTCGATCTCGCGGAGACAGACGATGGCCAAGGTGGGCGTCTTGACCCGTCCGATGCCGATGACGCCCTTGACGCCGTGTGCGAGCAACGTTCGCGTTGCCGTACGGGTCAGCGACAGGTTGAAGATCTGGTCGGCCTGCTGCCGCGCGACGGCGGCCTCGTAGAGCGGATGCAGTTCGCGGTTGGGCTTGAGCTTCTCGAAGGCCTGCCGCAGCGATTTGGGGTCCTGTGCGGTGAACAGGGCGCGCTCAACGGTGCCGCGGTAGCGCAGGTGCTCGAGGATCTCCTGGCCGATAAGCTGGCCCTCACGGTCGCAATCGGTGGCGAGGATGACCCGATCACAACGCACCAGCGCCGCGGCGATCGCCTTCAGCTTGGCGGGCTTGTTGCCCTCGGTCGCGGATTTCGTGGGGTAGAGATCGTCCGGCTTCAACAGCTCGCACGCCCAGCTTTTCCAAGCGGCATTGACCTCGTGGGGCTCGGCCAGGCGCAGCAGGTGCCCCTCCGCGGGCAGAATCTGCCCGAAGCGCTCGCCGAGGGCCGCGCGCAGGTCGCGAGCTTGGCTGGTCTTTTCCGTGATGATCAGGGTTGGCATAGGGAGAGCCTGGCCCGAATCTCTCGATGTTCCAACCGCGGTACGAAGAATAGACAGAACCTGGATCGCAAATCTGGGGACAGTAATCCTTCCGACTTATGCCTCTGGTGTGCCGAGCAGGAACAGGAGGGCCGCGCAGCTGCTCCTTTGTCGAGGCGTACCGCAAACGACACTGTCGCGACCCGAGCTTCACTGACGTGTGCAACTAACTGTAGCTGCCGCCCTCTGCCGCATCGGTCTACCTGCGCAAGGCGCTCGCCTGAACCCGGGGGTTGGTGATCTGGAAAGCTGACGACTAGCTGATGTGCCAGCGACAGCCGCCTTTGGCACCCCGCACGCCGCACCACACACGTTCGTCCGCTTTCAGGAGATGAGCCGACCTCGCTCTTAGTGTTAGCTCACACCATCCAATGTCCGGAAAACCCTGACGACGGACAGTATCGATATCGCTCTCTGGTTCTTAAAGGAACCGCGTTGGCCACATCATCGTGCGCCACATGTGTGCGGAGGGGCTGTTGTCGAGGCCCAGGCCTTCTTTGGGCTGCTTGAAATTGCGCCCGATGATGTCGAGGAAGTCGTCGAGCTTCACCTTAGCGTTTGGATCGAACGAGTAGATGTCATTGACCGTGATCAACCGCGATGTCATGTACCACTTGTGATTTCTGGCGCGCTTGTATTCCTCGACGATGTAGGGCTCGGGTTGGTAGTCGGGTCCGAACAGCTTCAGGTACATCTCCGGATACTTGTAGCCTACAGATTCGTCGGGAAAGAAGCGCAGCGCTTGGTGCGTCTTGACTGCCCAGCTCACCTGCTCGTCGACGTAGGGCTCGATCATCTGCGCACCCCAGTATCCGTGATCACAGCGGATGAAGCTCGCGACGCCGATGTCGTGCAGCAGGCAAGCGAGAATGACTTTCTCGTCGTGGCCGGCCTTCAACGCATGCGTTGCGCTTTGCAGCAGATGCGCAGTAGAGGCGAATCGGCATCTGAAGTAGTCGACCAGCGTTGGCTTGTCCGGCATCTTTGGTAAGCGTGGGTCTGCGCCCATCAGCACGTATTTGCCGGGGTTCTGGGCCAACAGCGCCGGGCCGCTTACCGTCTCGACTTTGCCGTCAGCCAGGTTGAACAACACGGACTTGGTGATGATGTGCTCCAGCTCGTGCATCTTGTGCTCTTCGAGGGCATCCGCACGTTCCGACATGGTCATGGCTGGGGCCGAAACATCCTGTCGCATGCCATTCTCCAATCCTACTGGACGAGATTCCTGACGGCGTCTGAAGATGATGCGATGTTTCAGCTGCGCGGGCAAGAACGACAGGCTGCATCTCCGCCGGGCAAAGCGGTCATGGCCGCACGAGCGCGCGACGCGATGTGCCAGCATCTGACATGGCCACACCCTTAGCGTTGTGCTGTCCGCACGGTAATCTGCCAGATCTTATCGGTGGCCGAGCTGCGCTTTGTATCCGGCAGCGTTTGCATGCGACGCCACTCCCGGGCGAAGTCGTGAAGTCTTTCGCGGCGGGGCAAGTAACCCGAGTGGCGCACGCGCAGGCGCTTAATATACTCGGGATCGGCCAGCCTATCGATCAATGTGGGACTTACCACCATGAGGACGAGCCGCCCGATTTGATCGTGCAACTGCGAACCGTCATGGTTGCGCTCCCAATAGGAAGCAAAGCCAAATAGCGTCTCGTCGTCCTGGGTCGGGCGACCATGTACGAAATCCATGTTTGCCCGAGTGTCCAGCGCAGTAATCACATCCTTGCCCTCGTCCATCATCATTCGGTGAGCCACGGGATTGGCGAGTAGCTGCTAACAGTCCGCGGATGCTTCATGGCTTCGCGCTGGACATGTTTGACAAGGTCCGGGGTCAAGAAAAAATCCTCCAATGTCGAAGGACTTCCCTGAGTGACGATGTGCAGCATATCGCTGCCGTCGGGCTGGGCCACGATCCCATACATTTCTACGATGATAGAGCTGGTGACGAGGTCCTCTCGTCTGAAGTGCACCCGCGCGCGGTGCCTGGACCAGCGCCCAGCGATGAACCCGCCGACGGCGAGAGCACCGCCGATGGCGGGAAGAATCAGTCGCGCATGATCTCCAGTTATCTCCAGGCCAAAGAATTGCATGAAGTTCACTTCCACGTATCGATTTATCTCTACGAGGAAGCAGCGAGCTGTAATGCGGAGCATCACGCATGGGGCTCAGGCCTCGCCTCGGCTGTCTGGACTTCTCATTCAAGTTGCAGCGGTAGAATGAAGGGGAATTGAGCACTGCCGCCAGCTCCCATGACCTGCGGCAGGACCACCCTTCCAGTTCAATGCCGCCTGTGCCTGCAGCTGACGAGTGTAGCCATCGACGCCGCCGGCGGCCTCGATTTTCGCACGGATTGCAATCGCATCAGCCTCGCCGCGCAGCTTGGTCGCTTCGGCCTCGGCTCTAGCTTGCGTCAGCTGTGCTCGCGCTTGAGCCCTCAGCTCGTCGCATACTGGGAGTCGGCTTCGCCCTTGGCTTTGACGACGATCGTTTCGGCCTCGACCCTGGCGCGCTCGCGATCCTGCTCCGCCTGCACACGTTGCGCTCGTGCAAGCGTTGCACGGTTCACAGCTTCCTTGTATTGCGACGAGAAATCCAAAGCCGGGATCTGAACGTCCAGCACCTCAATCTTGAATAAGGCGCTTCAGCTCTGTGGCAATCGTGGCCTTGATTTCGTCCACGATCTTCTCGCGGCCTTCGCCAGCGAGATGCTGTGACATCCTGCCGGCTGACAATCGAGCGCACGCGATCATTGGCAACCGAACTCGAGATTGTGCGCAATGTCGACGTTGCCTGCGCGTCCGACCTCATAGAGCAGATGGTAGGCGGAAGCGGGCGGGACATTGTAGGTCAGCGACAATTGCAGCATGACTTCCTGCGTGTCGCGCGTGAAGGCCTTCATCGTCCGGCAGTACACAGTTGGTGAATGAAAGGTGCATATTGTGGCCTTGAGCCGGGCCTGAAGGATGGTGATGACCGCTACAAGTTACTCGCGTCGGGGGCAATCTTTGACTGGTTGCCTCCTACACTTGATACGATGGCATGGCTTCTAGGAGTGCGAGACAGCCGTTACACGCATGCTGGCCAACGATGGTCACGCTGCGCGTTACGCGCGGGCTCCAGCTGATCGCGATCCGGATCGGCAACCGCCGCTGCCCAGTTCCCCGGGGCCGCTTCGAACAAGCCGGGAAGCGCAGTGCCACAGGCGCGGCAGTGGCCATCCGCGCGAGCCGCCAGGCCGTGATCTCATACCAATCGCGGCCGATGACGCGCTCAGCGCAGCCGGGCAGTAGGTGCTCTGGCCCGCTCGTCATGGATGTTGCCGGTGTAGACGAAGTGGATTCGACCTCCCGGGCGATATCGCGCGCATCGTCAGCGTGGGCGACGGCGTGTGCGGTAGGTCAGCATCTTGTAGTCGGGGTGGAAGGCCGTGAAGTGCAGGGCACGTCGGGCCGAGTTTGTCATCACCATTCACTCAGCTTCTTCACCTCCTCCGGATTGTCGTTGTGGCCCGGGATCAACAGTGTCGTGATCTCGAACCAGACCTGCGTCTCATGTTTGAGATACTCGAGCGTCTCGAGGACGGTGCCGAGATGGCCAGTGCACAGGCGCTATAAAATGCCTCGGTGAACGCCTTAAGGTCGACGTTAGCCGCGTCATACACGCGTAGAGCTCGTCCCGCGCCCAGCAGCGATGTAGCCGGCCGTCACTGCCACGTTTTTGATGCCGTGCTGGCGCGCACTTTTGCGACATCCACGGCATATTCGAGGAAGATCACTGGATCGTTGTAGGTGTAGGCGATGGAACGCGAGCCAGTAGCGATCGCGGTGCGCACGATCTCCTCCGGCAAGGCCTCATCCTGCAGTCGGTCCAGCTCGCGCGCTTGGAGTCGAGCGCGTCACTCCGCTGCCTCTCTGGGCGGCTTGGCCTCGCTCCCGGCCCAGTAGTTCGGATCCGTCTTGGAGCGCTTCAGCGCTGCCTCGGTTTCGAACCCTGGTGCCATCGAGGCATCGGTTCCGGCCAGCACCTGATGATGCTCGATGTCGAGCGTCCTGAGCCACCTCTGCTGGCCCATTGTGAGCGCGATGAAGAAGCCGATTTCTACCAGCTCCGGATCGCTGAAATGTTCGTGCAGTCGCGTCCACAGCTTATCGTCGACTGGCAGGTCCCAGGTAATCGCCTCCGCCCAGGCGAGCGCCGCCTTCTGCGTGTCGCTGTAACGGCTGGACTTCTCGAAGTTCAGGAGGTCCAGGTAGTCGTCCTCGACAATCCCTAGCGTCGCGGCCTTCATCGACCGCTGGTTGCCGCAATACTCGCACTTCACGGAGCGCGACACGTAGATGCGGCACAACTCCTTGATGGCGTGGTCGGCGACACCGTTCTTGAACACGTCGCGCCAGCTGTTGGCGAACGCCCAGAACACCGCCGGCACGTGGGCGCGAACGGCTTGGCTCTCCGGCCGCGGGGTGCCCTCGCGGCGGCAGCGGTCGAGTTCCGCCAGCATGGCGGCATCGGTGATGCTAGATGGCTCCACGTAGCTGATGCGCGGCGCTCTCATTGCGTGGCCCTCCCGACTGGCAAACTACCGACATAGTGCCGGATTGCACCCTTGCGATCAACGTCGGCCACAGCCTGTGAGGCCGTGTGCAGGCCCCCAGGCCTGCGAGAAATGTAACTGAGAGGTGGTTGACCAGGAGAAATGAGTCCAACGTGACTCGCAGTGCTAAGATTCGGGAAAGATGCTGAGCGCGTTCGCGCGCGTCTTGGGGTCTTACGTTTGAGTGCCTGGCTCCGGCGGGCGAGAGTCCAATACTGCTTGATCGTCACTTGGTGGATAGCTGGTTCGTCGTTTTGGAAAGGCTGCCTTCACCCTTTTCGGCTTCCTGCGCCAGTTGCTCGTAGCTGAGCGTTCAGCATCCTCATCCGACCATCCAGATCAGGGATCTGGGCGGCAATAACGCCGGCCCGTCGCGCCAGCATGCGCCAGTGTTCTGAGTCGCGAGTCAGGTCGGGCATGACGGACATTCCGATTTACTCGCGAAAGGATCCTGCGGTCGGTGAGTTCCGATGAGTGAAACCTAATGTGAAATGCCGTCCGCGACCTGCTAAGCATTGAACAGAGCCAAGGTCGAGCCAGACGTAGCCTTGAAAGCCGACATGGCACCGACCTTCCTGGGCCGTATCGCCATCGCCCCAGCTGTCCTCGACGATGAAAATACTTGCGCAGATTGGGGACGCATGCCCGACCGCCAGGGTGATGGGTCCCGCCCCCGGCCTCCACGTGCATCCTTGCATCGGAGATGCGCCACCGAGAACGTGGCCCAGCGCTGGCCGGCGACGGTGGGGCGCATCTGCGGAGTTGCATCCACTACTTGTGCCTTAGGCCCCGGCTACGGTTTTTGCATGCGAAATTGGGAGTATTCGAGACTTCGATTCAGGTCTTTGACTGATGGCAAACGGTTGTTTGTTTGCTTGAAAATGCGCATCGGCGACGACAAGGACATCGCCCTGCCGACGTCGGCGCTCAAGCGATGTAACGAAGGAGACGCTCCAGTCGGCGCCCGCGTTCGATCGGCAAAGCTAATGACCACACAAGGACTCCACTCACATTCACTGGTCAGAGCGATGTTGGTTTTTTTGATGGTCCACGTCTCTCTCATGCTGGTCGTCGTCGCACTTGTGTATGCGACACCTTAAGCGTCGCGTCGTAGAAATCTTAAGTAGAGCGTAAGCAAAGCCGCGCACAAGCGTGGAATTCTCGAGAGCCAAGGAGGAAGTCCGATGAAGGAAATTTTCGCCCAAGGCGACTTGTTGATCGAACGTGTGCCCGACGTCCTCCCCTCGGGGAAGATCGAGCAGAACCTCGTCGGCTCTGCGATGGTGCTGGCGGAGGGAGAGGCAACCGGCCACCGCCACGCAATATGGGATCAGGTCACCATGTTTCGCGATGACAGTCTCGCTCGGGATATACCTAAAGGCCTGTACGTGGGTCACGTCAGGATCGACGACGCGGGTGCGCGCCTAGTGCACGATGAGCATGCGCCGCTGACCTTATCTAAGGGGACCTACCGTGTTCGCCGCCAGCGCGAACTCGAGCCGCGGGACGCCCGGGTCATTGCCGACTGAGAACGACACGCTCACGCCTGAGCGGGCGGCTGCACTTGGACACTATCGTGCCCGATGGGTCGCCATCCGACGATCAACCGCGCCTGCAAACCGCAGTGCTGCTGAAGAGGGTGTGCGGCTTGCCTACCGTGCGGCAGGACTGCAGCCGCCGGCCCATTTTGTTTGGTGCGAGAGTCCGATCGCCCTCGCCCACCTTACCCGGCGGATCGCGCGAGCCGACGGCACCAACGTCAAGACCGCGCTCTTGCGTCGTCAGCGCCGGCAGGTGGCCTCGCTCGTCCGCCGGCGCCTGCCTGCGCACGTGCGGGCCGCTGTGACGAGCGGGGTAAACTCCGCCGACTCGCTTGTTGCTTCGGCTAACGACGCGACCACGCGACGTGTCGCGCGCCACACGGGGCCATTGCTCGAGCGCATCCGCCGATCGCGCGCCTTGTCTTGGGATCTGCGCACGCTGTTTGGTCTATCCGACCTCTATGAGGCCGCTGGCCAGCACGAATTTGCATGGCTGGGGGCATACGAATATCTGCGCGAGGTGCTCGGCCTGCGGTCCGAAACTGAGCCGTTGCGTGGCCTAATGCAGCTGGCGAAAAACCTTGGCTGGATGCAGCCGCATCAACACACGTGCTGGCTGGTCGAGCGGCCCAACCTGCTGTGCGGCGACGCCCGCGGCCGCCTGCACAATGCGCAAGGCCCCGCTCTGCGATATCCCGACGACTGGTGTGTTTGGGCGTGGAAGGATGTCGAGGTGCCGTCTTGGATGATCGAGCAGCCAGAAAGGATTACGCTTGACGCCATCGATTGTGAGTCGGACGTTCAAGTCCGCCGCTGCATGATCGAGATCATGACCCCGCAACGCTACGTAGCGCTCGGGGGCCCCATCCATGTTGCCGAGGACGAGTCAGGAGTCCTGTGGCGCAAGGTCTGGCACACATTCGACGCCTGGGCTGTGGTCGAGGTCGTCAACGCGACCCCCGAGCCCGACGGCACACGCAAGCATTTCTTTCTGCAGGTTCCGGCCCACATGCGTACGGCGCGCGAGGCGGTCGCCTGGACGTACGGCATGAGCGAGCATGCCTACTCTCGACTGATCGTCAGGACGTGAAGCCTTGGCCATCAGGCGACTAGGTCAGCTCCGGTAGTAGCGCCACATCCTCAGCAACGTCATGGCCTCGGGTGGCCAGCGCACTGCCTAAAGCGCTGGCGTTACTTGTCACTTTGCGACAGCCACTGAGCGACCCTTGATCAGCATCAGGCTGCGGAGTCCATGGCCTAGTCGGTTGGCACGACACCCGATGCCTAAGGATTTCTGACAGGCAATCCTTGAAGAAATCCGTGTTAGGGCAGAACTCGGCGGGGCGTGGGAATGGCTCGGAGCCTTCGATGTCCGACATCAGCACCTGTGAGATAGAAATAGCGGCTTGAGGAAGGGAGGATTTCTGGCTCATCGTAGCCCTCAAGGAGCGAAGATGAGACGGAAATCCCAGACCACCGACCTGTCATCGGAAGAGGTCGTCAAGGACATCCGCCGGGCGACGCGCAAGCGTTACTCCGCCGAAGAGAAGATCCGCATCGTCCTGGACGGCTTGCGTGGCGAGCGCTCGATCGCCGAGTTGTGCCGCCGTTGCCCGAGCGGTCGATGGTGAGGAACTGCCTGGTACTTGTGGGGAGCGTACTGTGACCAAATACATTGCCGCCTCGAATCGGCGAGGCGGCGTCGGCAAGACCACCACCACCATGATGCTTGCTTACGGGTTGGCCGTCACCGGCCGACAGCGGGTCCTGCTGATCGATCTCGCCGCGCAGGCCAGCACCTCGATGGTGATGATGGGTCACAAGCGCTGGCGCGAGGCGCGCGAGGCCAACCGCACCAACGCCGGTCTCCTCACGCAGCTGGTCGGCGACGACAAAATCAGCACGTCGGAGTACATCGCCAAAGGCACCGGCGACGCGACGCTGCCCGGCGGTGGCGCGCCGACGCTCGACATCATGCCAAGCTCCCACGATCTCGACGATCGCGAGGTGCTGCTGATGATCGCCCATCAGGCGCGCTTCCATAAGGTCAGCGACGCATTCGATCACATGCAGACGCGCATGGGCCAGATCACCCGCTCGGTCGACGGCCAGTACGACCAGGTCGTCATCGATTGCGCGCCGGGACTGTCGCAGCTGGTGTGGGGCGCTCTCCGCGCCGCCGACCTCGTGCTGGTCCCATACATCCCCGATCGCACGGCCGAAGACAATGTCGGCTGGCTGGCGCGGCGCCTGAAGGAGAACGGCGGCACGGAGTACTACACGGTGCCCAATCGCGTGTCCGGCCAGGACAACCGTGCGCAGGGCATCACCGCCGCGGCCGCCGGCAAGTACTCGCCGTTCGGCGTGCAGGTTCCGGCTACGCAGGCGCTGGCCACCGCACTCGACTATCGCGACCAGCCCGGCACGTTCGCCTCCAAGTTCGGTACGGCCGCGCAGTACGTGAACGCGCTCACCGACACCGCGCTCAAGATCATCAACCAGCCGATTGTGGTTGCCGCCCAATGACGGAGGATCAGGTCTCGAGCAGCGCCTTGTAAAGCGCATGGGCGAGGGCGGTATGAAACGGCAGCGGCGCGTTGCCCTTGGGGGGCTTTGTCCGGCGCGATCCTCAAGAGGTGCTCGGTCTCGCAGAGCTCTCTCTGGCGATCAGCCTTGCGGTTCGTTGTTGGCCCGATTCCAGTCTTGCCAAAGCTCGAGCAGCGCAAGGACCGAAACAATCGAACCGAGCACCCAGTGCCAGAGGCGAAGATGGTCCTGGTGAGCGTAATCGAAGATGAACGGCGAAGCGGACAGCCAAAGGCCACAGGCGAGTTGAGCAAGCTCTTCCCACCGGCGTAGGTGGACTAATTCCAGCTGAGCGAGCACGAGTACCGCTAGGCCGATCAGTCCGGAGTTGAGGAGGACTGCAGGCACAACGGGCTCATCGTAGAACCAAGGACTGAGACCAATCATGAGCCCTAGCGCAAGACCTGCGCCGTCTTCCCACGTGCGATGAGTCTTGAGGATGTCTTTGATCGCCATGATTTCCTCCTGCCAACTCGCGCCGCATGCAGCGCCGGTGAGCGGCCTTCTCATCGCTGATGCCGGACGTTGCGACAGGCGATCGTTTGCTAACGGCCTACTTGATCGGCGAGAACCCTGCCGCCAGCAGGATCTTCGTCTCCTGCTTGAGGACCGGGCTGTCGCCAGGCGGGGGCCAGAGGCCGTCCACGGTTGCCTTCTTCCGCACGGCCATGCGCTCGTCGAGGCTCTTGTAGGCCCAGATGTGCATCCACTGATTGAGCCCGCCGATGTCGGAAGTGAAGACACCCGTCAGCTGCGAGAGCTTGATGCGGCCAGGCAGGTATTCGCCCCAGAGCTTGGCCATACCGGGGATGCCGCCGGGTTTCAGCACATAGGTGCGCATCTCGAAATAAGGGCCCTGGTTGGAGGGGGCGAGTGGGGGCGAATAGGGCAGCGGCTCGAATATCTCCGACTTCATCTCGGCGATGAACTCCGAGGTCTTGGGTGGCCAGATGCCGCGCTTGATGGCCTCGGCGCGGATCTTGGAGCGCTCCAGCACATTCTCGTAGGGCCAGACGTGGATGACCTGATTGAGCGGGCCGATCTCGGTGTACCAGAAGGCGGCGAGGGGGGAGAGCTTTAGGCGCGGCTCGAGCACGTCGGTCCAGCGCTTTAGAAATTCGGGGAGCGTGCGCGGGTGCAAGGTGTAGGTGCGAAACTCGTAGATCATGGCGCAAGACCTCCCAGGTGGCGCCAAACGAATTTCGCACCATTGCCGGCAGTCGGCAATCTGTCGCTTAGCGCACGCTCTCCAGATCCGTGTGGCGCGTGGCGCTGGTCGTCGGCACCAGGTGCTTCGCGATATCTCATGACCTGTGAGGAACGGGAGCCATGCCGTCCCCGGTAGGAAGAGGACGGCCTTAATTTATTCCTTGCGGTCAGTAGTCCGTCAGGCCAGGTGCTGTAGGCGCGAAGCGCAAGCTCTAATAGTAGGCGTGAGTAGAACTCCGTTTGTTGTCCAAGCGTTGAGTTGCATGCAATTCGCCAGCCTCCCCACGTACGAAACGCCTTGTCGATATCGAGCCTCGACGGAGCATCTGATATTCGAGGGCTACATCAGGTCGGCCGAGCAGTAGTCCAAGAGCGGGTTGAAGGGCGTCGGGTTCTGAAACGCGCTGCGTGTCCCACGCTCGGTCGGCACGCCCGCAGCTCGAGCCCTTCGCGGCCGCAGCCTGACGTCCGAATCGCCCGGCGGCGACCGGCGCGCAAGCGGCACATCCGGCCACGCGGTCACAGGTGGTCCGGCGGCCCTAATGCCGCACGGGCCCGCTGTGATAAATAAGTCACGATTGGCGACGATCTAAACTTACGGCGCACATGGCGGTGGTTCGCTCCGAGCGGTGAGCGCTTACACTGAACGGATCGCTACACGGCTTGGTACGACCTCCGCAAGCCAAACGGGGGTGAGCGTGTTAAGGCGCACAACGATGTCGACGGTATCGAGCCTTGCAGCTGCGTTGCGGTATCGCGATGTTGCCGCGGCGAGCGATTGGCTGTGCGCTGCTTTCGGGTTCCACAAGCACTTGGTAGCCACCAGCGAAACCGGAATGGTGGACTACGCCCAGCTGATTTTTGGCGATGCCATGCTCATGCTCGCGCCGGTTCGCGACTTCGCACTCGACAAATACATGAAGCAGCCCGATGAGATAGGCGGTGCCGAAACCCAGAGCTGCTATCTGGTCGTCAGCGACGCAGATGCACACTATGCAAGGGCGAAGGCCTCGGGCGCCGAGATCATTCTGGACATTCAGGATGACGAGATCGGCGGGCGGAGCTACTCGTGCCGCGATCCGGAAGGTCACATCTGGAGCTTCGGCACGTACGATCCCTGGCAGGGGAACCGGCTTGACGGAAGTAGCCCGCGCGGCACATGGCGATGGGGTGGGGTCGTTGGATTCCTGGCGGCCATGGTCGCGTCGGCGGCGGTGGCGGCCGCGGCAATGTACGGCGCGCTGAGGCAGCCTGAAACTGGGAGTTTGGAAACTCGCCCGATGCCGGGGCAGCACATGCTTGAATCTGTCGCAAAGGAAGCGGAGGAGCGCACCGCTCGAGCAATGCAAGTGCGCGTGAGCGCTGAGCAAGGCGCCAGGGAGGCAGCAGAGCACAAGTCGCGGGAAGCGCGCGACCAATTGGGTCACGAACGTATTGCAAGAGAGGCCGCCGAGCACGCAGCGGAGCAGACTAGTAGGCGCTTGGACGAGGAGCAGCGAGCCAGGGAAGCCGCTGAGAATTCCGCTCGAGACGCTCGCCAAGAGCTTGATCGACTGCGCAATGTCAAGGCAACCGAAGGGTGGTCGGAGCGCGCAGCAGGAGAAATGCGTGAACAGCTGGATCGTAACCGTGCATCAAACGAGATTGCTGATCGCGATGCTGAACACACCAGGCAGCGTTCCATCGAGGAACAGAACGCCAGAGAGCCGACCGAGCGTATGGTCCGAGAGATGCGTGAACAGCTCGATCGTGAGCGCGCAGCGAAGGAAACCGCCGAGCACAACCTCGAACAGGCCCGGCAGCGCGTGTCCGAGCAACAGAGCGCTACGG
The DNA here is from genome assembly GCA_963840445.1 of uncultured Alphaproteobacteria bacterium. GTDB lineage: Bacteria > Pseudomonadota > Alphaproteobacteria > Rhizobiales > Hyphomicrobiaceae > AWTP1-13. The sequence goes on from CAWIZC010000032.1 coordinate 40,382, forward strand.
AAGCAGCCGAGCGCACTGCAAAAGAAGCGCGCGAGCTGCTCCATCGCGAGCAGCTCGCAAAGGACGCGGCGTGGAAAATCGCGGCGCAGCTACGCAGGCAGCTAAACCAGGCACAAGGCCAGGAGCCGGTGACGGATTCCGGAAGCCAGGCTTCTGCACCAAAGGTTCGGCCGAAGCAAAAAGCGAAGGCCCAATCGCAGCAGGAATAGGCAGTCAGAGCTAAGGAACCTCTGAGCAGCATGGCCGTCGTTCTGAGGCATTTAAGCTCGTCGGCGTTTTTCCTGGAACTGCCGCGCTTGAGCCGCTCGCGCGGCGCTGGAACAGGCCAGACGACCCTATCTTCCCTTCATGCGGACGCAAGTCGGCTTAGGGAGGCCAATCACTAAACCGAGAAAGATGGTGAGGTATCCTATTGGCGATCTTGAGTGCCTCCGACTCGAACAGCTCCAGTGCGAGCTTCTGCGCCAGCGTGACATCCCCCTCCGCAAGGTGACCCTCAGGCATGAAGCACAGAACGTGGCTGCGGTTGCCGTTCCTGTCGAGCTCTTCGACGTTCATTTGGTAGCCACGCCGGATGCGGTAGCGCTTGCCGGTGTCGCCGCCTGTCACTAGAAAATATCCGCGGTCCTCGAACTGCTCCCGTTGGGTTTGGGACAGGTTTTCTGCAAGAAGTCTATCCGCCCTAACTCTCGCCGGGTTCGCAAAGTCAAGCGAAGCCCAGCGGGCAATCGCCGAACGAGAAGGTCGACTCAAGCGCTGCAACCACCATGCACGAAGTCTGGGCGGGGCATCGCGATCGTTTGCGGCCGACGGTCGACGACGACAAGTATGAATTGCTCGATCCATCAACCGCCTTGCAGCTGGGGGATGAACAAGGTCCGCTCGACGAGCGGATCAAACTTGTCTAGCAGGGTGCCGGGGTTGCCATCCTTACCGAGCGCGACGGCCCGGAACCCTTTGCCGGTCAACTCCCGAAACCGCTCTTCTGCACGCGCTATGGTTTTCGGATCGGCGACATCGAACTCATGCCGCGTGTCGCCATTGCGATCCATGACAATTTGAACAGCCATGTGTGGATCCTCTGGTTGCTTGCATGTCCTTGATCTTACCCTAGGATCTGGACGTCAGCACCTTCACGAACTAGGGATGGGCAAATTCAGGATGTCCGAGAGACGCTGTCTCCCGAGATTGACCGGCTCCTAAGTGGCGAGAGCAGCTCGGACGTCGAGTGCTAGAACCCGACGCCCTTCAGGCCGCTGTCCGTCCATTCCTAGGCGACGCGCACATAGCAGGCGAACGTGTCGGCCGACCCGGCGCCGACTGCGGCGACGTGTCTTCCACCGCGCACGCCCGGGAACGCAGAGGCAGTGCAGTGACCTGCACCCATCCTCATATTGTCTTGGATAGACAAAAGTCTATTTGATACAATGAACCGCAACGCATTTGCTGGCCCAAACGGGCCAACCGGCGGGAGGGTTCAATTGGGACAGGTTGCCATCTACTGCCGTGTCAGCACCGACGATCAGTCCTGTGAACGGCAAGAACGCGACCTGCGCGCGTTCGCCAAGCGCTCCGGGCATGAGATCGTCGCCATCTTCAGGGAGAGAGCCTCGGGCGCCAAGAACGATCGTGCCGAGCGCAAGATGGTCATGGCGCTGGCACAGGCCCGCAAGATCGATGCGATCCTGGTAACGGAACTCAGCCGCTGGGGTCGCTCAACGCAGGACCTGGTGCAGACCCTCGATGACCTTCACAGCTGGAAAGTGAGCGTTCTCGCGCAAACCGGTCTGAGCTTTGACCTAGCGCCGAGGTGCTCACCGCGGTAAGCGGGGACATGACCAGGTCTGATCAAAGATCGCCGCTCGCAGAGCAACAGTCCGCATCCGCCAACGCTTTGGTTCGCCTAGTCCGCGCGCCAGAGTCCTCTGTTGTCGTGGGCTCTGATCAAATCCCAGGTGACAGTCGCACTCAGCCCAAAGAGCGCAGGGGGCAGGACGATGCTTGAGCCGCTCGGCAATACGCGCTCTGGCACAAGGGATCGCGCGCGGACGCTCGGCACCGGCGGATGCTGTCGCCCAAAACCCGCCGCTACTTGCGCGGCGGGGCCTTACCCTCGCGGGGCGGTAAGGCCTTCAGATAGACGGCGATCGCGGCTCGATCCGCTGCGGACAGCTTCGAAGTGTTCGCCACCACCTCGGCCATGTTGCCGGTGACGCCAGAGCCGTCAGGCGCCAGACCGGTTTCGAGGAAGAATTCGAAGTCCTTGACCGACCATGCCGCCAGCCCGTCGGAGTGCGGCGTGATGTTCGGCACCCAGCCGCCCTTGCCTTCCGGGTCGGCGCCGCCGGCAAAACGCGTCGAGGGATTGATGCCGCTCAGACTGTTGCGCCGGCTGTGGCACTCGGCGCAATGCCCCGGCCCTTCGACGAGATAAGCGCCCCGATTGTAGACGGCCCCATTCGACAGGTCGGGTGCAAACTGGCGGCCGTCGACGAACAGCAGCTTCCAGCCGCCGAGCCCCCGGCGGACATTGAATGGGAACGGCAGCTGGTGTGGCTCCGACGCCGTCGTTACCGGCGGCAGCGTCTTGAGGAACGCGAACAGGTCGCGCACGTCGTCGAGCGCCATCCGCTGGTACGAGGTGAAAGGAAACGAAGGATAGAGGTGCTCGTTGCCCCGGCCGACGCCCTTCAGCACGGCATTGGCGAACTGTAGCTCTGTCCAGCCGCCGATGCCGTGGTTGGGATCCGGCGAGATGTTGGGCACCTTGAAGGTGCCGAAGGGCGATCGCAGCGCGAGGCCGCCGCCGAGCTTGCGCCGATCGTCCTGCTTGGGCGTCGCGTGACAGGAGCTGCAGCCGCCGATGCTGAACATGGTCTCGCCGTTGGCGAGATCGGCGGTCCGCGGCTTCAGAGCGTCCGCCGGCAGCGTCGAGGGGATCGTCAGGACGTAGAAGGCCGTGAGCCCCAGGACGGCAAGAACAAGGACGGAACGAAGGAGCATGCTGTTCGACGACGCCTACTGCAGCGGCTGCTGCAGTTTCTTGAAGCTATCGGCCAGCCTCGGCGAGAAGCCGTCATCGGTTTCCTTATGGCAGCCGCCGCAACCGTCCTTCACCAGCTTGGGGTACTCGGTCTTCAAGCTCGCCGCGTCCTTGATCGCGCTCGCGGCAGCCCGGGCAGCGGCAACGTAGTTATCCACGGCCTTGTTGAAATCGGCCCTCGCCGTCCAGATCGACGCATCTGCATCGGTATCACCACCGGTCTTGGAATCGTCCGGGAACAAGCCTTTGAACTTCGATATTTGGTCCTGCATGGTCTTGAGGTTCGACTGCACCGTGGCCAGGTCGAACGGTGTCTCTCCCTTCGACATCTTGAAATTGACGACGCTTGCTTTGGCGATAGCGCGCATCACTTCCCTGCGCTGCTTGATGACCTCGAGGTTCTGAGCCCAGACCACCGTTGCGCCAACGGCCAGAGCGGCTAGAGCGGCGGCAATGCGAAGCATTTAGCGTCCTCCTTGCATGCGACGGCCGGTCGGAACGCTCCCGTTTGACGAAAGCGCCCATCGCCGTGGATCGGAAGGGCATGGAGACGTAACGCCAATCGTCACCGGGTGTTCCGCGAGCCAGCCAATCCGAGCGGACAAACAGGATCCCCCTTAGGCAGCCTGATAAGGCTGCATCAAATCAGGAAATCTTCCTTCTTGCCCTTGCCGCCCTTGGTCGCCGCAACCATCCAAAGCGGCATGCGGCCCCGACCGGTCCAGGTATTCTGCGGGTTCTTGGGATCACGGTATTTCACGGCAACCGTGCCCATGCCCCGGTGGCCCTTGCCGAGAACCTCATCGAGGGACAGCCCGTGCACCTTGGCCAAATCGGCCAATTTCTGCCGCAGCGCAATACGCTCCGCATTCTGCTTTTCGACCATTGCATGGTCGACTTGCAATCGCACTTCCGCCAATTCCGCATACGACATTCTATGGAGTGAGCTAATCCGGGCCATTTTGCTCTCCGGGCTTGAATGGATCCCGCACAATATCAATTGCTTCGATTGATAAAGAGTTGCCGCCGGAATCTAGTATTAAAACTGACTTCCGAGCCAACACGTCAAAATGACTTGGTCCGCCGAGAAACCTATTCTTGGTTCTAGGCCGGCACGGGTCGTCTGGCTTGTTTCAATTCCTGCTTCCGTTTCATGCGGTCAAGTCGGCGCAGCAGGAGCGCCGATCAGCCTGTGTAGCGAGCAATTCTGAAGTTGAAGTAGTACGCAGGCGCCGCAAGCCAGAGGCCGAAGAGTTCGTTCATCCAAAGACCGCCGGGATCGGCTTGGTAGGAGGCGTCGAACACGATGCCGACTGCGAGCTCCAGCACGAGCAGCGGAAACAACCATCGCCACACACTGGCGAACTCAGAACCTTTTTCGAGACCGAAAAGGGCCACGCCACCGACGACCAGAGTTTGGGCGACCATTGAAAATGCGATGTAGGCGATGGGGTAGCTTTGGCTTAGGTTCTCGGCTTCCATGATTCCCGCGAGCACGAAGTAGAAAACTGCGTAGGCAAAGAGTGCGACCTGCCAAAGCTTCATGTGATCTCCGCAGCTTTCACCGAAGCTCATAGAGCACGACGACGCACAATCCGCTAGCAAAACCATGTTGGCTTGCGTCACGCACAGCAAGCTAACGAGACACGTTGTGGGGGCAGGCTCACCGGTCAGGCCAAAAAGGACCGCTTCGGCGGTCATTCGGGAATGCCTGCGAGCCGCATTCCGCTGATCTCGCGATTCTGTCCCGCGCGATATCTTAAATCAGGCCACGGCTCCCGCTTCAAAAAGGCGCTGACGGTCTCCTTGGGATAGCGGCGCAACATTTCCGCCCCGACTGTCCTGGCCTCGTCAACCCGTCCCGACAACGCAAGCGCTGCCGCGAGGACGCGATAAGTATAGCGCACGTTCGGATTAACATGCACGCCGCGCCGCGCCCATTCCACCGCATCATCGTAGCGCTGCTCGTGAATGTAAGTAACTGCGAGCTGATAATACCAAAGCGCCAGTTGCGGGTCGCGCGGGCTCAGCTGGATCGCCTTGAGCGTGTGCTCGGCAGCCTCGTTGGACCGACCAAGGAAGACCTTGATCTGGCCGACGTAGTTATGAGCGACCGCAAGATTGGGATCGATGGCAATCGCACGTTCAAAAGCAGCCAATGCTTGATTCAGATCTTTCTGCAACCGCTTCAGCACGTAACCACGATGATAAATAGCTAGTGCGTCGTCGGGTTTGACCGCGAGCGCCTTGTTGACCACCTGGTCGAGTTCCTCAAGATGCTCATCGCCCGAGCGGGCGTACCACGTCGATTGCCACTGGACCAACATCGCTTCGGCAAGGCCGTTCAACGCGGGAAGATACTCAGGGCTAAGCCGCAAGGCCGCCTCAAGCAGCTCCCGGGCGCGCTGCGTGCCCTCGCGGCTCGCCTGCTTGTTGAGGAGCGCGGAGGCGCGCATGGTCAGGTCGACGGCATCGGGATTGTTCGGCCGATCGCGCAAGGCGCGTTCACTCTCTGCCTCGGTGAGCGCGACCTTCAGCGCTACGGCAATGCGCTGTGTGATCTGGTCCTGCACTTTCGCGAGCTGCGCAATCTCTCCATCGAATCGTTCTGCCCACAGTTGCGAAGCGTTTGTGGTATCGACCAGTTGCACATTGATGCGGACGGTGTCCACGATCCTCCGCGCGCTGCCTTGCAGCGCGTAGCGTACCGACAAGTCACGCCCGATCTGCCGGATGTCGATCGACTTTTCCCTGAAGGCGTAAGCTGTAGCTGGGGCAATTACGAACGCGCCGGGAATGCGCGACAGATCAGTCGTCAGGTCTTCGCTCATTCCTGTCGCGAAGTATTCTTGCTCCGCATCGTGCGCCGCATTAGTGAACGGCAGCACCACTAGGGATAGCGGCGGTACGCCGGTCAACCCCCTCGGTTCCGCGATGTGTGAGGGCGGCGAACCGCGCAAACCTGCGGTTGTTTGTCCTGACGAACCAAGATACGTCCACAACGCCGCTGCGCACAAAAGGCCAACCGCAAGCGCGGCCGCGTACCACCACCGCGCTTTCTTGTGCTTGTCCGACGGTGAGTACTCCTTCGGCAGCCTCGTAATGGTTTCAGGTCCAAGCAAATAGATGCCGACTGGGTTGGCAATATTCTTGAGCGCCTGTTCTCCACGATTTTCGAACGGGTAAGCGACCTTCCCACGCACGTGCTCGTGTACCGTACTGGAGATGCAGATGCCGCCGGGCTGAGCCAATGATTCAAGGCGAGCCGCGATGTTGACTCCGTCCCCATAGATTCGGTTGTCGTTGGTCAAAATATCCCCGAGATTGACGCCGATGCGCAATTCGATGCGCTGCGCGGCAGCGAAAGTGGCGTTCCTGTCAGCCATCGCTTGCTGCAGCGCGACTGCACTGATCACTGCCTCCACGGCACTGGGGAATTCCGCCAGAATGCAGTCACCTTCGATGCTGACAATTCGCCCCGCATGGGCCCGGACCTGCGGCCGAACCACGATTCGCAACGCGTTCTGCAGGCGCCGCCAAGTGCCGACCTCGTCTCCAGCCGTAAGGCGGCTATAGCCGACCACGTCGGCCAATAGGATCGCTTCCAGTCGGCGGTGCATGCGCTCTTGCGACATGAAGGTTCTCCCGCGGTCCATTCAGACAGGGAGGTCAAGGGAACCCTTGCAGAATTGTTGGGCTTGCCACTGAGGTTCCCGACGCAGCTCGTTGCGGTTGGGCCAGCGCTTCTAGTATCGCAATCGCCGATGCCGACCGCGGTTATTCATCAATGCAGCCTGGAAGGCGGGTGTTGACAATCCGTAAAGCTCGCAGCTGGACCCCGGAGACCGCGCCGCGACGTCGGGGTGGTCGGGACCCAGCGCCTTCTCGGCGATGGCGAGGCTACGCTGGTACAGCGGCTCGGCCTCCGCAAAGCGGCCCGTTGAGGTGGGTGCCAACTCGCGGGTGGTCGGGGCCTAGCGCCGTCTCGGCGATGGCCAGAGCGCGCGGAGACAGCTGCGCGGCCTCGGCGTAGCGCCCCTGGCGCTCGTACAGCACAACTAGGTCGTTGAGCGAGGTGCCGACGTCGGCCTGGTCGGGAACAGCGCCATGGCAAGCGCGCGCTGGCGATCAACGAAACGGGCGTTCGGTTCTGACCACCCGCGAGTCGGCACCCACCTCAACAATCCGCGTCTTGAGCTTGCGCGTTGCCAATGCTGGCAGAGACACCAGCAACGCAATCGGCACCAGCAGGGAGCACCCCAACCACCGCAGTGCCATCGCAGTTAAGCCCGACAAACGGGGAATATCTGCCAGAAGCTGACTGGGGCAGCGGCTCGCACGCACGAGGCAGTGCAATGACACCGCCCATCCGCAATAAGGTCTATCGGCTTTGTTTGAGCTCATTGTGCAACGCGCACGACCGCCTCACGATATCCTGCACGGATCCGTCTTCGCCTGCGACGAAGCGGGTGGCAACAGCATCGTAAATCGCCGCGGCCTCTTCGAAGCGCCGAAGCGTCGCCAGCGAATAGGCTTCCAGGATAAAGCCAAGGCCACCATTTCGAGCACGGCAGGCTCGGAGGCAATAGGCCACGGCACGCCGTAACGGTGAGCAGGCGAGGATGAGAGCCGGCACGCGAACAGGAGCCTGAAGAGCAGGCCGCCGCACCGGCCGATGTCATCAAGGCGCCAGTCAGGTCGACGAAGCCACCACTTCAATGCTGGCCGGCAAGATCGGATGCAGCGGCGTCAACGCCATCGGGACCTTGTGTAGGCCTTTCAAGTTGGCGCAGTGCACCCAAGCCCACGCCGCGAACTTTCGCATCTGTTCCAGGGTCGGAGGCATCCGCGCATGATCGCGTGATCCGTGCTCGGGTGAAGTCGCACGCCTAGTCAGAAGCACCTGTCTTTGCGCTACACTTTGGAAGTGGAGGAACGCGACGTAATCCCAGCCACTGTGCGGCGGGGGAAATCCGTACACGCGAAAGCGGTGACAGTGAGCGCGATCATGAAGCGCTCGCAGGCCACTACCAATTCCGCAAGATTATAGGGCTTATCGAAGAACAGGTTTCCAGCAACAGTGCGAGACGGGTCAACCGCACTGCCCGAGGTGTAGATGATGGGCACGTCGGTCCGGCCTTAATCCATCTCCGCATTACGTCTCATCCCCGGGACGGCGTGCGCTATTGCTTAAAGATCTGATCCAGCCAGGATTTGGAGGGCTTCGCTTTCGTGGGGATTTTCTTTGCGTCTTTGACATCCGCTGGAGCGCTCTTAGTAATTGCGCCGCTTTCGATGGCGCTACCGAGCTGCTGCAGCTCGAATCCAGCTGCGGTATGCTCTGTGTAGGTGATGACCTTCAATTCGCGCGTCTTCTCGAAGAACTCGCGCGCTTTGGCGACATCGCCTTGCGCAAAGTAGTATTGGCCGAGGTAGAAGTATCCTTCCGCGGTCCCCATGGTGCGATCGTCCCCGGTTCTGGCGGCGATGCCCTTGAGCATGTTCTCAGGCGAGAGGCGGCCTGTCATGACAGCCAGCGCTGGACGCGGCCAATCGCGAGCTTGGCTAGCGCCGCGCTCGACGACAGCCTCCGGCACGGGCTTGCCTAATCGCAAGCTGGTCCAGGTCAGCCACAGATCGCTCAACGCCTGGGCCTCTGTATCTGCGCCGTCGCTGGCGCGTGTGAAGTCCTCTAGTGCCGCATCGAGTTTGCTGGCGTAGAATTTGGCGATGCCGCGCTGATAAAAGCTCTTTGCATCGGTCGAGCCCAGCACGATGGCTTTCGAGTAATCGGCGATGCTCTTCTCGAATTCGCCGCTATTGAAATAGGCGTAAGCGCGGCAATGCAGCGCTGTCGATTCGCTGATCTTTACGGCTTCGTTAGCATCCGCAAGGGCCTCTTGGGCCTGGCCAAGGTTCGCACGTGCCGAGCTTCGCGCGCAGTAGGCGCCGGCAAGGTCGTTGCCCGATAATTTGCCGGACTTAATGGACTCGGTGGTCTTGGTGACAGTCTCCTGTTGACGATCCCGCAGCAGCTGCGCGAAGTCCTTCTTGCTCTCGACCCTTCCAGCGACGGCTTTGACCCATTGCTTCGACAAGACCACCGCCGTCAGTGTATTGCCGACCGATCGCAAGTCTTCGGAATATTTGGCCAGTTGAGCGGGCTCTACCCGGTCCGAGAGAAGTCGCAATTCGATCGTGTGCCTGGCGACACTGCCGCGGAACGCCGAGGTCGACGTGAATGCAAACAGCTTATTTTGCACGGTCTGAACGCGAGGGTCAGACACCACGCGAACCTCGTTGGGGAACTTGATCTCGAAGCTGTATTTTGCGTCGAGCGGATATCCGGGCAGAAAGAGGGGCGTCGCACGGGCCGCGGAAGACGGCGCTGTCAGGACACCGAGTATGTTGGTCGGGGTGAAGCGCACGAACACGTAACTGCCCTGTTCGCCGGTCAGCTTGGGCACCTTGTAGGTCGCAGTGATCGAGACTTCGTTATTGATCCGATCATCCGTGATGTCGGGCTCGCCAACCATCGTCGATCCTGGATAGCGTGCCTCCAGGGCATCGGCGATGGTTTTGACGAACATCTCGCGCGGGTACTGCTCGTGCAAGAGCCGCACGCGCTCGGCGCCGAGCCCGCGCCAAACCTGGCGTGTCAGCAGCTGAGCCTCCTTGCCGAAAGCCGGCAACGAGGCCGTCTCGAAAACCTCGTCGAGGCTGAGTTCCCGTGCATTGGCGCTGGCGATGATCGAGATCTGACGCGTGTCGGGAGATACGATCAGGATCTCAGATGCCTCATGCGCCTGGCCCAAGCGAGCTAGACGTCCATATTGGCCCATCCGGGTTGGGTCGAGAAAGTAGCTCTTGCTGTCGAGTGTGACCTGCACGATCGCGTGGTCGAAGAACTGGGGGCTCGGGAGAGTTTTGCTCAGCACATAACGCGGCTGTGACTGTAAGAGCACCGCCTTGCCCGTGATGCCAATTTCTCTAAGCAAGCTGATCAGCAGGAGCGACTTGTCCTTGCAGTCGCCATAGCGCCGCTTGAGAACCGCGTCGGGCTGCGAGGGCCGGTGCGAGCTTTCACCTAGGGACACCGAGAAGTAGCGGATTTCGGACTGCACGAACGCCAGGGCCTCGCTGACGCGCTCTTCCGGCGTGCTCTTCGCGCGGATTCTTTCGACGACCGCGCGCAATGCTTCGTCCGACGTCGACCGCGTCTCGAACAGCGAATTAGCCCAGGCCGCTACCTCGTCCCAGCCGGTGAACTCGGAAAACTGAAGCAAGCGCGCCGCCAGATAGTTCGGCGGGGTCGACACCTCCGAGTTGAGACGCGGAATCGATTTCTCCTCGAAGACCACTTTGCGTAGGCCATCGCGCGTCGAATTCTGTGGGCGAAACCGGTTTCGCCTGACCTTCGCTGAGAAGGCGCCAGGAAATCTTGCGCTTGTCCGAAAAGCTCAGGCTGACGCGGCGCAAGCCGGTCTTCGGCCCCTGATCCCAGCCCACCGTGTCGAAAAACTTGTCCCCGAACACAGGATTGTGGCCCTGGCTCGAATACGCCATCACCAGCGTGTCGCCGACCCGCAAGTCTTCAACCAGAATGGATGCGGTGACCTCGCCGCTGTACATGCCCTGCTCGAGGGCCGTCTCTCGCTGCAGAAAGCGCACCGTCGACGAGGACGTGCGGTCGAGGGTCTCGGACCCGCGCACGATCTGGATCGTGTGGAGTTGCACGCGCTGATATTGCGGCACGAATCGAATGGCAAGCTGCCCGAGGGCACTCAGCGAGCCCGGGTCGTTGACCATCATGGCGCGCCGGACATAGACCGTGTACGTGCTGCCGATGGAGTATTGCGTGTCGGCCAAACGCAACAGCACCGGCTCGCTCTTATCGCCTTGCGGCATCTCGACTGGGTCGACCCACGAGGGCACGGGATTGCCGATCGAGAACGCGCTCGAGCCGATTTGGACTTCCTTGAGCGACGTGTCTGGGGAGGCAGTCTGAGCGACCGCTTCAAGGTTCATGAAAGCAAAGGCCAAAACCGCGCCCAAAGTGGCGCGGACAAGCCTGGGACAACGAACAAGCATCTCTACAGCCCCCTGCCTCTAAGATCTCGGTGACCATCTGCATGCTAGCAGAGACGCCGATGCACCACTGTCAGCCGCCGCACGCGCGGCGCGCATCATCTCGGGCGAAATGCTCACGTCATCGCCCGGGGTCGCCCTTACCCGCAGCTACGGCCAGCCATCAGGCAACCCGACGCTCGTCGAGATTAGCACCCGCCCTGCTCGCAACTGACAACGCTCGTTCCACGTGGCGATCTCCTAAGGCCACGGCGCGCACGCGAACTCGAATCGCTAAGGTCCCAATAGCAAACAAGGACCGAGCACGAACGCAAGCCGCGCTACGAGATTTCTCCCCAGTCGATCACAGGGGTCACCCCACCACTTCGGGTCGCTGTGGTGTCATCCAGCACCAATTGGGCGCGGATTACCGGGAAGGCACCTTTAGCACCACATCAATCATCCAACACCGACCCCGAAAACGCCGTGGCAGGTCACGATCCGGCCAAGCCACTTGGCCGAATCGCGTAGTCTGGTCACGCGTCGTCTGGTCAGTTGCCGCCGAGCTTGAAGTTCAAGCCTGCCCGGACGACATCGGGTTGGAAATCGCCGCCAGAGAGGAACTCGATGCGGGCCGTCATCGTCTCGCTGATCTTGCCCTCAACACCCACTCCGAAGACAAAGCCTGAGTCAGTGCCGTCGAGTTTGATTGAGCATCCTGGGCATCCAGTAATGCCGCCTTCCGCAGACCAGCTAACAATACCAATGCCGGCAGTCGCATAGGCTAATATGCGAGGGTCAATGAGATAGCCGATACGGCCGCGCACGGTGGCCATCCAATCAAGCGACGCGCTGGCGTGGGCGCAGGAGAACTGGTTGCAGGCGCTCTCCCCTTCCTTGATGCTGGACACCGCAAAATCGCCCTCGACGCCATAGACGATACGGCCTGACTGCCAGTTGTGGCCAATCTGACCGCCACCTAAGACGCCATCACCCCCATTGCCGAAGCCTACATGCACGCCAGCGTAAAGGCCCTGCCAGATTGACGGATAATAGGGTCGGTCCGGATAGGCGCCATTGCCTCCGTCAGCAGCTGCCGGGATTGACGCGACGGTCGTGCCGACAAGCACGGCCAAAGCGAACATGCCCTTGCGCGCGATTTCCATGTCCGAGTGCCTCCCTCTCAAGTTCCGATCGTCTCCCCCGCAGCCGACTCGATCAAAATATCGGTGGCTGATGTCATGTTTAAGATCACGATGCATGTCTGCGGAATATCGCGCTACGGCGGATCGCGCGAGCAATCGCGGAATAAATGCAGCGCTATCAGTCGATTGACGACCGGTTACACTTGTCACGCACATGAGCATTTATGTGGTGCGAGGGGCACGTGAGACGTGAAAAAATCGGACCCTCAGTGTTCCTGGAGCTCTCCAACTCGTAAGCCAGCGCCAGCCCAGATCGCGAACCCATGGATTATCCCGACGATGGGGACCGCGAGTTCCCATCGCGCCCAGGAAGTAGTGGAGCCAGTTCTTGCGAATGATGTTGCGAGCAACGTTGTCCTTCCCGAACGACACGAGGACCCGGAACAACCCGAACGACCTGAAAAACCAAATCCAGTGAGTCGCCCAGGCGGCCAATGCGACCAGCCCAATCGCTATGCCGAGGGCGAGGAAAATCCACGTGCTGCCGTCGGAGGCTTGCGCGAGAATAATCATTGATGTCCCCTTTGACACTTTAGACCCTTCAGCACCCCGCTTTGTTCGCCGTCGGCTTTCCGTGCTCGGCGATCCTGGCGCAATGACGGCAAATGTCGGCAAATCAACGGCGTTCCACAGGCAAGGGCCCATCGCTATCTGGTGAGGCGCACGAGTCCGGAACTGGCACACATTACCCGGTTGCGGCGGCGCACAAATCCGCAGCTATCGGTGGTAGAACCGACTACTTGCGTTTGCACGCTCGATGCGTGCTCATGACCCGGAGCAGAACACCTAACTGATGCACGGGGTATTCGGCCGGGCACCACCTTCTTATCTCAGAGCGATGCCGCCACGCTAGGTGCACTGCCACATCGTCCAGCAGCGGTCGAACCTGCGCTCGGCCAGATCGCTCTTCCTGATGCAGACGTAGATGCGGCCGAGATCACCCCACTGCATACCAACGTCGGTATCGCTGTCGATCTGCAGCACGAGCTGCCAGCGGTCCCGCGCGTGCCAGGTGCGTCGCGCGCTCCTGATCCTCAAAAGCGAACCAGGCTTGCCATGCGTCTGTCGATCGGCATTCAATCCTGACCCACCATCGGCTCGAAACAGCGCCAAGCCTTCCGGCGCTACGCTGCGCTGCGCGCCTCCAGCCTTGGCGCTGCGTCGTCACAACCTAGAGGGTGGTCAACTCTTCGACGCCGATTGGAGTGCACCCCTGCGGGTGGACAAGGGTCAGGCTGCGGATTTGACCGTCTGCCGGGCGTTCTCCTCTTCGAACTTGACCGGGCTCCGGTATCCGAGCGCGGAGTGGAGCCGTCTGCTGTTGTAAACCTCGTCGATGAAGCGCGGCAATGAAGCCGCCACGTCCTCGAAGGTGTCGTACTCCATCAGGTAGACTTCCTCGACCTTGAGCGTCTTCATGAAACTCTCGGCCTTGGCGTTGTCGTAGGGGTTGCCGCGCCGACCCATCGAGCCTTTGAGGCCGTGCTTTTCGAGTTCGGTGCGGTAGTCTTCGGCAGCATATTGCGAGCCGCGATCGGAGTGATGGATGCAGTCCCTCGGGGGCTGCCGGCTGGCGATTGCCGCTCTGAGGGCCGCGAGCGCCAGGCGAGCGTCGACGCGGCGACCGATGGAGTAGCCAACCACGCGCCGTGACCAGGCATCGAGAACGGCTGCCAGATAGACGAAGCCGACCGCGATAGCGATGTAGGTGATGTCGGCAACCCAGAGCTGGTTGGGCCCCGTCGACACAAGGCCTCTCGCCAGGTGGAGTGGCAAGAACGGCCGCTCCCTGCTTGCCGGCCGCGCCCGAGACGATCGCGTGGTATCTTGCGGAACGCGCGCAAGCCGGCGCGGCAGCTGTCCTCTATTGCGGTAGCCCTGGCCGCAATCCAGTTTGCTCACGACCGAGCTGGCGCCAGCCTACGGCGCGAGGATCCGCTGTTGCGCCTGGTCCTCGATGGCATTCGCCGCGAGCATGTGCGGCCGCAGCGACAGGCCGAGCCCCTGAAGCAGCAGCTGCTCGATGACATTCTCGACAGCTGCGGCGCAACTGCCGCCGAACAGCGAGGCGCCGCGCTGTTGGCCCTGCTCTTCGTGTTCGCGCTGCGAGCATCCGAGGTGGTCGCACTGGACTGGATGCGGGTCGGCGACGGGCGCGGATGGCTTCGAATAGACGATGACGTCGTGGAGATCGGCTTGTGTGGCAGCAAAGGTGCGGGCCAAGCGGTCGAACGCGTCGTGGTTCCCACTCAGAACTGCCAGCACGCCGTGCAAGCTGTCCGCAGTTGGGTCGACCTGGCGCGGGTTGCGGAAGGTCAACCGGTTTTGCGCGCGCTCGCGCGCGGTGGTGCCATACGCCGCGAGAGACTGCATGCCAACAGCGTCAGCAGCATCGTCCAGCGAACCGTAGCAGACCATCTGCGGTCAGTGGGAGCCACCGTTGAAAGCGCACAGATCACGGCCGCCCGCTTCAGCGGTCACAGCGGGCGGGTCGGCTTGTACGTATCAGCCACCGAAGCAGGCGTGCCGGCGCAACGCATCGCTGCTTTGGCTCGGCACAAGTCGTTGTGCATGGTGCTGCGCTATGCGCAACGCGCCAGCTTATTGACCCTATCGCCACATCAGTGCGGAGTTCGATAAGCATGCCAACAGGAAGGAGCCGCGTTGCTGCCACCGGACGACTGCCGATCCCGGTGACCAGCAGTTGGTCCAGCCGTCTGCCCGATGGCTATGCTGCAATTGGCATCAGCCGCGGACCACCGCGTGGTCGGCGTGGCTACCGCATGTACAGAGCCCTTGCGCCTGGCGATTGGTTTCGGGCGGTAGACGAGAAGACATTCGTCGAGCGCTACATGGCGCAACTTGCGGGCCTCGATGCGGATCAGGTGTTGCATGAGCTGGCGCGGCTCGCTGATGGTAACATCCCAGCCCTGTTATGTTTCGAGAGATCACCACCGGATACCGCTTGGTGCCACCGCGGCTTGGTCGCCGGATGGCTGAAGGACACCGCCAACCTTGACATCTTCGAGCTCGGTGCCGAGCAGGCAGGCGCTGGCTGGTCGCATCCGAAGGTGCCGCAAGGGATTCGGGTGCTGCCTCGGTAGGCGCTGGATGGCCGAGATCCACGGACGCGCACAAGGGAGTGCGGGATCGCGTCAGCTATTTCGAGCGCCGCGATCGAACCGGGCGTTCAAGCAAAACGCTGGCTTCCACACCCAGCACGTTGGCCAGCTTCTCAACCATCGTGATGCTGGCACTATAGGAGCTGCGTTCCAGCGCGCTGATATAGGTGCGGTCCACACCTGCTTCGTCGGCCAAAGCCTCCTGCGACATCCCCCTCTCGCGACGGAGATTGCGAAGGTTGCGCGCGAATACCTCTCGTATGTCCATGCACGAGAGGCGACAATCTTGTATAGCATTTCACCACGGAGTATACTCTACAAACACACAGCATTGCGACTCAGAGATTGGCTATTGCGATGGAGGTGGGTGTGACTGGTGTGCATCGTTGGCGTGGTGCGGTGTTGCTGGCTGGGTTCGTTTGCGCAGCGGTGACGGCGGCTTATACCTGTCGGGAACGGGTGACGTTTGTGGAACGGTGCCTGCGCAACGGCAATCAGCTGACTGGCTGCTGGTGCACATTCAATGCTTTGCCGGAGCTGCCAGCAAACTATCGAACGCTGGCGACATCTTGGGCGCATGATGGCGGGGTGTCGTACGCCAGCCAGCTCCTCACGCTGGCCGCCTGGGAAGTGCTGGCAGCCACTGCGACACGAACGCAACTCAATGTTTGGAAGACTGGCAAGGCTGAAACCGCTCGCGTTTGGCTCACCGGTGCGGCCTCAAAGATGGGCTGGAGAGCGGCCAGGACCGCGGCTCCCATCGCGGCCAGCAAGCTTGGGCCATGGATCGTGGCTGCCCCGATCGTCTACGATGTAGGGTCCCAACTGTTGAAGGCGCGAAGCGTCATGGGCCGGCACTGCGGCGGCACGATCGATACATTTGTGGTGCGCGTCGAAGAGGCTCGGCTGGAACTCGAGCGGATCGCGCAGCAGGCCAGCACGTCCACCCTTGAGGCGATCTTGGAAGGTGCGCGTAAGATGCCAAGCGTGGTGGTTGCGGGGGGCGGGTGGACCTGGAAGCAGATCAGGTCGATGATTGGCTATTGACTGGCGTAGCTGGCGTGATCGGGCCCGAACCAAAGAACGCCTGCAAAGCCATCAAGCGGCCGCTACGCTCCAGCTCAATGATCTGCGAGCTAAGCTGAACGAACCTGCTGTGGCGCATGCGTGCCGGACGCTCCAACGACGACGTCAATGTGGTTGCGTTCAGCCGTTGCCGAAGTTTGGCGGCGCGGTGCAACAGGCGGTCGGCCGGTGTCAACGTCTGCGAACGGTAAGGCAGAGCGCAGCAATGCCGGCATAGCCAATGATTGAACAGATAGAGCTTACCGCTCTGACCGCCGCAGCGGGGGCACGCAAACCACGGCCGGCGACCACCAAATCGGCAATCGGTCCAGCGCACTTCAACGTCGATCCGCACGAGGTTGTCTAGCGTGGTCGTGGTATAGAGCATGCAGGCAAGGCTGTTAGATAGAATGGCCACACGAGCGGTGCCGCACGGGCCGTCCTGGTTCCGCAATCCTTGTTCGAACATAGTGCCAGGCATCAGCACATGCGCGCGCAGCCACCGCACAACGTCGACGCTTGGTAGGTCCTCCAACGTCCTGCGCCACCTGCTCCGTGATCGCCATCCGCCGCTACCAATACCGCCCATAGGAGCTTCCTTTGAAATCGAGATCACTTGGATTCTGCGACGCTTCCGCAGAGTCCGCTGCCGCCAGGCTGTAGGGTGGTTGGATGGAACCACCGGGACTCTGGAGATGAGGAAGATTAGAAAGAAGAAGGTCATCATCCCTGAGTTCAGCTCGGTTGTGGGGGCATAGGACGCCCTGCCGCGCGACCGTGATCGGTCGTCTGGCAAGGGTCCTAGCCCCTGGTGATGCATCATCCCTTGAGACGAGCTTCGGAGGCGGGTCTCCCCGCGGGGCCTCCAGGTCGCGAGAGGACGCCGCTGTCGCGACTTGGGGCCAATGGTGGCCAGCGTCGCTCAGGGCTGCCTCGTCTGCACCGCGTCTGGAGTTGGCGTACTTAGGTTACGGGGGTGCCCCCGTCGGCTTAGGTCTTACGCCTTACGGACTGACCTTGTGGCTCGGGCCGATCCCCACAGTAGCCACCGTCGCTATCGATCGCGCTGCCGTCTTATCTACCGACCACGATCGTGAAGGATAGGCCACTTGAGACTGCCGGATTGGCTCAACGGTCATGTTTCAAGTAGCACTTCACCGTCGCCTGCTCGGGAACTCTGCGCAACGAGGATTCAGCAATTCACGCCACGATTACAGCGCCAGTGTTGCAAAGACGTAGACGGACGATCTATAGGCTGAAATCTGGCCCAGACGAGCTCGCAATCATGTAGACGTGCCTTTCACGGTACGAAAACGGCCCGGCCCATCGATCCACTCAAGGAACGTCTTTCGCGTTTCTGCAGATGCTTGTCTCCAAGCCGACATCAGATTGCGCAGCAGCTTGTCTCCCCTTGGACGCTCAAAGCCAGCCTCTTGGATTGCTTGGGCCCAAGTGATCTCGCGCGCCACCAGACGTTCGTAAACGCCGTGATGGCTTCGGTACAGCTTCATGATCCTGCGATCTACTCCGGTGTCTGAACTATCAGCCGGCCAGAAGCGATTGAAATCATCGCTGTCAACGAGCCTTTTGGGCCGTCCAGGTTCGCGCACAATATGCGGCAGAAGCTCGGCCCACGCACCCTGCAAGCTCTACATCCAGCAATTCTCTCCTCAGTCGTTGCGCGGTGCTGACATCCCGTCAGCTGCAGCCCGCGTGGTTGCGCTCCGAACACCCATCCGGAGAACGTAGCGAAACTGCACCCAATTCGTAGAGCGTTGTCTTCAACAACTCCGAATGAGATTCTCGCCGAGACATCTCCGATCGGGATGCTTCTCCCCTGCATCGAGGCCGCGGACGACTGAGCGGACGCAATTCGCATCAAAATCGGCGATCGTTTCTGCCAACCGGCGGTGGTGTTCCGTCATCCGATGAGAAGCGAGATGATCAGATATCGGATCGGATTGATTCATCTCTATCCCGGGCGACACCGAGGGAATTCCCAGCCGCGCACTTTCATAACAAAGGCACCATTGAGCAACGATTGAATTGGCTACAAATACTCGCTACAAGAGATGCCGACGAGCGAGTGATTTGGCAGCGAAAGCCCGGACAATCCGATGCCTGTCGCGGTTTCCTTTCGACCGCACCAGTCCTAGCAAAATCAATCACTTCCTGGCCTCGATTCGCAGAAGGCGGCGTTGACATCCCGGGGGATAAGGTCCGCCCCGGTCAGCGCAACGCATCACCGACCGGCGCGCGGAAGCTTACGCTCGCGGGCAGCAACGCCAACAAGCTGACCACCACGATCAGGCCGACAATGCTGATGACTTCCGGCAGGCCGATCGCAACGGCAAGCGCCAACCCCGTCCTCTGCTGCACAAAATGCCCGATTAGCCACGCGGCGACGCCGCCGAGGGCGAGACCGGCCACACACCCCGCCGTCAGCACCAGCGAGGCCCCGAGCCACACCGTAAGCAGGATGTAACTGCGTGAAGCCCCGAGTGCGCGGAGGATGGCATATCGCCGCCGTCTTAGCCCAGCCAACGCGAGCAGAAGGATCGTTACCGCAGCCAGGATGAGCAGATCGTTGAGCCACGACGCAACCACCAGCACATCGCGCACATCACCGAGAGTGCGGTACAGCGAAACCAATACTTCGGCCGGAAAGAGCGCCATGGTTCCGCCCTGGCGATACTGGGCGCGCAGAGCGTATGCGCCTGCGACTGCTGCGGTCTTCACCACCACGGCCGGCACTCCCGGAACCTGCGGCGCATCGAATGGTGGACCTATCGTTGCACCCTCCCTGGCGTGCCCGTTGCCGAGCCCATGCGTTTCCCAAACACTCTCAATCGGCACGAGGATCGCGTTATCCCAAGCGCTGCCAAGGCGCGGCAGTCGGCCGACGACGGCATATCGCACGCCCGCGTGGCGATGCATTGCCTCGTCCTTGCCCTCGACGCCGAAAGGACCGCCATGGCCCACCACGGCGTGGGATGGCACCACGGTCTCACCCATACGCAAGCGCACGTCGGCCCCGATCACCGCCTCACCCTCGCCGGCAAAAAGCCGACCCTCGGATGGCTCGATGCGGCCCCAACGCGCGGCAAATGCGGCCGTGGTGCCCACCACAGGATAGCCGCGCACGACGTCGCCGAAGGCGATCGGCGCAGCGGCCCTTACACGTGCGTCGCTGGCCAGCGCATTGACGATGGAGCCGTCGATCAGAGGCAATGCCGCCGGCTGCAGATAGATCGCCGTCAACACCAGTTGCGTCTGGCTGCCGGGACCCCCGATCAGCAGATCGAAATCGTCAGCAGCGTGGGCCGAGGCACGACGCAGCGCCGCCTCCTGGGCGCTGACCGCAACGCCAACTGCCACGGTTATGGCCACCAGCATCGGCACAACCCACGCCACCCATCGCAGCGCACGCAGGTCAGCGATGACGACCGGCCAGGGGTTCATGCCGGTACATCTTGCACGGGCTGCAGCCTGCCGGCGTCGAGGCGATACACGCAACCGGCGCGCTTGAGCAGGGCCGCGTCGTGCGAGACAAAGAGAACGCTCGCCGCCGCATCCTGCGCCGCCTCGATCAACAGATCGGCAACGCGCGCACCGCTCGCGGGGTCGAGACTTGCAGTGGGTTCGTCCGCCAGAATGAGCCGCGGCGCCCGCATCAGGGCGCGAGCGATGGCGACACGCTGCTGCTCCCCCCGCGACAGCATGCTCGCGCGCAGCTTACGACCAGCCAGGCCTACTCGCGCCGCAAGGGTCCTTGCCCGTTGCGTCAACGCCGCCGGCGTCCGATTGTGATCGAAGCGGACCGGAAGCAGGATGTTGTCCAGAACGTTGAGTTCTCCAAGCAGTTGGAAATCTTGAAACACCAGCCCCACTGTATCGAGCCGCCAGCGGTCGCGGGCAGGCTCCGACAGCGCGGTGAGATCAAGACCTCCCCACGCCACGGTTCCAGCATCAGCCTTCACCAACCCGGCAATGGCGTACAGCAATGTCGTCTTGCCGGATCCCGATGGCCCGGTGATCGCCACCACGGCGCCCGGTTCGACGACGAGGCTGGCGCGATCGACAATCCGCCCGGCGTCTTCGCGCTCCACCACCAGATCGGTGATGGTCAATCGAGGTGGGCGAGGCACCGCCGGCTCAGTCGCGCCAGAAGGTTGCATCGACGATCCGGATCTGGCTGACGAACTCCGTGTCAGGGTCGGTCCAGGACCCAACCTCGAGCCGGCCCGAGACCAACACCGGCTCGCCGGCACTGACCAGCGGCGTCGCACTCTTGAGGTAGATCACCACGATATCGACAGGCCAGTCTGCATCCGACTGGCAGAAGGGGCAAAGCGCCACCGGCTGGCGCGTGAGCACAAAAAATCGGCTCTCCGGCTTCAATGGAGGCGCCATGTAGCCGCGCATGGCGACCTGCTTGCCATTGAGCGCAAGCGCGACGCCCGAGAACTCATATCCGCGCACGCCAAAGCTCTTATAGAGCTGGTCGAACAGAAGGAGCGGCGCGTCGGCAGCGTGCACGACCGGCGCCAGACAGGTGAAGGCAGCGCCGAGCAGGGCCCGGCGCCGGGTCAGCCGTTCGGGACGGAAGCCTTCGACTGCCATCCCCGCGTATCTCCTCGTCACTGGCTGGGGGCTGTCAACCCGAGCGCCGTCGTCATGATGCGAAAGACGCGCGTGTTGTCGATGCGGCCGCGGAACTGCTCCGCCCCCGGCCCCGTGGCCGTCAGCACCACGTCGTCGGCGGAGTGTACTCCCGAGGAAGCCTCGAGCGGAAGATTGCCGGTGCGGCGGGCAGCCCCCGGCACGCCGCAGTACTTCTCGTTGGCCACGTTCGTATCTTTGCTGGCGCCGGACGTTGCGGGCACGTTCTCGCCGTCCAGATAGGGACGCCCCAGGTCGCAATAGTCCGGGAAGGCGCCGAACACGAAAGCCAGGCGACGCGAGACATCCACCGTCTCGGGGTAGCCGGCGGCATTGGCTGCAGGGTAGTTGGGAAACCCCGCATCCGCATAAACGCCCATTTTGTCCCTGAGTTGCTGCCCGGGCCGACTGTCGTCGTAAGTGCCAACGACCGACACCGGATGGGAGTGGTCGCCGACCACGATGATGAGTGTGTCGTTGCGCTGGGAGGCGAAGTCCTTGGCCAGCTTCACCGCGTTGTCGAGCATGATGGTGTCGTAGACGGCGCGCTCCCAGTCGATCGAATGGGAGTACTTGTCGATGCGGCCCGACTCGACCATCAACACGAAGCCTTTGTCGTTCTTGGACAGGACGTTGAGGGCGACGCGCACCTGGTCGGTCAGGTCAGGTTGATCGGGGAACTTTGCGACGCTGCCCTTCTTCAGAAAGAAGCGGTCCAGCGCGCCGTCGATGTTGCTCGTGTTGAACAGGCCGAGCACCTTGCTGGCGCCGCCGGCAGCCTCGAGCTCGGCCTTGGTTGAGACGAACTTGTAGCCTGCGCCCTCGAACTTCTTGATGTAGTCGTCCTCATCGGTCCGCTTGGAGCCGGGCGTTGACTTCGGCAGGAAGTTTGGTGAGCCGCCGCCAAGAATGACCTCGGGCTGCACAGTAAAGAACATTTTGACGATGTCGTTGTAGTCGCCGCGCCGGCGCGTGTGAGCCACCATGCCGGCCGGTGTCGCATCCTCGATTTCGGTATTGGTGACGACGCCAACCGACATGCCGCGCGCCCGCTTGGCGAACTCCGAGATTGTCTCGACTTTCGGATGCTCGAGCGAGTTCTTGTCCCGCGCGCAGTAGACCCCGAGCGCATTGACGCAGGATTTGTGGCCGGTCGTGTACGCGGACATGCTGTTGGCGCTGTCGGTGACAATCGAGTCCGTGCCCGAGGTGGAGACCAGCGCCATGTGGGGCATGTCGTCGATGGCAAGCTCGCCTCCATAGCGACCCTCGACGATGCCCTTGGACAGCATGCGCGCGGCGGTGCGATGCGCAACGGACAGCCCGTCGCCAATAAACAGGATCACGTTCTTGGCCTGCCCGCCGCCTGTGGTGTCGAAGACCTCCCACACGACACTGGCCTTCTGGTTCCCCGCTGTCGCCTCGACGGTGTACTTGCCAGGTTTGGAGATGGCGGCATCACGGATCCAATAGGCCGAGTAATCGCTCCCCTCATGGCGTTGCGAGAACGTCGAGGCCTTGCCGGTGACCGTGGCAGCGTCTTGACCATTGATGGTGACGCGGACGGCCGCCTGCTCCGGCGCCCCCGGGAACTCCACTTTCAAGTCAAATCTCGCGCCCGCGAGGAATTCGGCCCTGTTGAGGGGATAGATTGTCTGGGCGTGTGCAGGGACCGCCGCCAACGCGAGCAAGACTGCAAGATAAATCGCTTGCGGACGCTTCATAGACATTGCCTTTCGAAATGTGTCTGGGACGCTCAGTGCGGTAGGGCGAGAACGCAACAGGTGTGTGACGAAGAAGGCAAAAAAAGCCGGAAGACACAAGGGGGCGAGCATTGATTCGCTGCGGCACCCTCCAAGTGCTGGTCAGCGGTTAGGGATCGGCGGTGCGTCGGGTCAGCGTTGCCCACCGCAACCCTGCGAGCGACACCAGCTCCAGGGCAGTCACCAAACACAAGTGTGAGTGGCTGCAGCAATTCATTGGAACAGCGCGCACAATGGCACGTTCAGCAGCCAACCTTCGAACGCAGAGAGGAGTGAGACATGTACAAAATACTTTCCGCTGCTGCCGCGACGGTTGTGCTCAGCTTGGCTGTCGCTCCGGCTTCAGCCATGCCCGCTGGCGTGCAAAGCGCGCAGATCGGGGTCGAGCAATCGACCGCACAGCCAGTGGCCTATCGTCGGTGCTGGTACGAAAACGGCCACCGCCACTGCCGGCGGACCGTGACGCGCTACTATTACGATGATGGCTATTACGGCTATGGCCCCGGCATCAACCTGTACTTCGGTGGCGGCGGCGGCCACCATGGCGGCCATCACGGCGGACACCGCCGTTGATGGATGGCCGCCCGGGCGGGCCAGCTTTGCTAGCCCGCCTGTCCGTGGCCTCTGTTGTCAACGCGAACCTGCGGCACATCTCGGCTCCGGCAGGCTCGCGCTTTGCAAATGAGGGAGTTTAGCCGTGGCCTCTCCGGCCGCCGTGCTCACGATGCAGCACGACGCCAGCAAGCGTCTTCTGCTCATCGTTCAAGGCAGCGTAGAAGGGCTTGAAGGCGTCGGCAAAGGCCTTCATTTGCTCCGCGCGCTTGGCCATGCGCTGGCTGGCGCGGTCCAGGCGGTCCGCAAGCGACGGCTGCTGTGCACCCTGTTGCTGCCGCATCTGCGAGCGCTCGGCACGCGCTTGCTGCCTTGCCGTAGCCGCAGCCCGCATCTGCGCTTCGACGGGCGCCCACAGCTTCAGCTGCCCGTCGTTGAGCTTGAGGGTCTCCTTGATCATCGCGAAGCGGCCCTCCTGCAATCGCGCCCGAGCCTCAGGCGATAGGCGCTCCATCCGGCCGCGCTCGTTGCCCTTGGCTGCCGGCTCCTGCTGAGCCTGCGCAACGGCCATGGTTGGGATCGCAGTAGCCAGGAGCGCTGGGATCATAAATCGGTGCATGCGTGTCTTCATCGTCGTCGTCTCCTTGAACCTGTTGGCGTGATCTGTTTGTCCAGGGAAACGGCCTCGCCCGACTTGTCCGTCGGCTCGCCACGTTAAATCGCATCCACGTGTCAGCTTAGGCTCAGCTTTGTGCCGACGCTTCCGACGCGCGTCCACCATCGCGAGCGAGAAAGTTGCGTTGTCCTGTTTCCGCGAAAGGCGGACGGAACGGCGGCGGCGGCCCGTGCAACGAAAAGCGGTTTGGGCCGTTAAGGTGGCGTCGAAGCTGAAGGGAGGACGTTGCCCTATGGATGGCAGGTCAATTCTGGTCGGCGCGCTGCTGGTCGCTGTGGCGGTGCTCGGCTACCTGTATTGGGACAGTCGCCATAACACTATCTTCAAGGCGCCTGGCGTCGAGATTAAGAAGAATTGAGCCTCGCCCGCGCCGAACGGGTTTTGTGCATCGCAAACACTATCCACCATCGCTGCACCACCGGCGATTGTTACTCCGGCGGCATCCATGGTCCACCAGCCGAAGCTCGTCAACGTCAACCGAGCGCGCTGCGGATCTGACGTACTGAAAACCCGCCCTTAAGCTGGCGGCGCGACCGTCAGGCCGCGCACGCCGTGGCGCTCGATCAGGCCGGCAACCAATCCCGATGCCTTCGCCGTCTCCACGAACTCGCGCAGAAACGCAGCACCGGCCGTGTTCTTGGGGGATGTGCCGACGGCCTGCTGCACTGCCATGAACTGCCCATCGAGGATGCGCGCACCCGGTAGCTTCTCGACATCCGTGATCAGCCGCGGCCTCAAGCCCGCCAGGGCCTCCAGCCGACCCTCGACGAACTTGGCGAAAGAGCTGTCCAGGCTGTCCGTGCGCACCAGCTCGGCATGCTTGATGTTGCGCTCGAGCCAGAGGCCGTAGGCGCTGCGGCCCGTCACGGATATGCGCACGCCGGACCGGTCGACATCGGCAATCGTCCGCAACGGCGATCCCGTCGGCACCAGATAGGTCGCCTCGATCTCGCAATAAGCCGCGCTGAAGGCGATCTTCTCGGCCCGCTGCGGCTCGGCGCCGATCAGGCCGATGTCCCAGGCGCCGGTCTCGGCCGCGTCGGCCAACTCGCCCGGGGCCTTGTAGGTGACGTATTTGACCGGCACGCCGAGGCGCGTGGCGATCTCGCGCGCCATGTCGGGTGCGACACCCACCGGGCCGCCGGCTGCGTCCTTGCTGCTCACCAGCAGAAAGTTCGACATGTTGATGCCCGCCCGCAGAACGCCGGTCGGCGCGAGCTCGGAAATGACCTGTTGAGACACGTGCGGCTCTCCCTGCTTGTCGTTTTATCGTCTGGGCCAGAACTGCGCATGACAGCAGCCCCAGCAGGATAACCGCGATGGCCAGCCTGCGCGCACCCGTTGCCACGGCTTCCTCCAGGGAGACAAGCCGTCGTCGCCCGCCAACCTATCGGGAAGATGAGAACCGGGGAAGTCGGGACACGTGACGGCGGTCCTCGCTAGCCGCGAGCGCCAAACTGCAGAACGGCCGACCAACACCCCGTCTCGTCGACGCCCGTGGCCAAGCGCGCACCCTGCGTCTCAACCAGCAGCCGGGCCAAAATGACGCGCAGGCTGCCGGGCCCGACCGTTTCCGCCCCGGCGCGCTGCCCGGCTACGCGGAATTCGAGGCTGTGCACCGCCCCGCGCCGGCGCCCCTTCACTTCGATGACCGTTCCGGCCTGGGCGTGGCCGGCGGCCTCGCGCAGCAGATGCTCCAGCGCCTGCACCGTCGCGCGCCGCTCGCAGACAATCTCGCAGGCATTGCAGCCCGTCGTCGTCAGGCGCAGCTCGCTGGAGTCGCCCATACCGGTTGCTTTCCAGGCCTCGCGCACCAGCGAACCCGCCATCAAGCGCTCCCGCGAGCCGTGCATGCGATCGGCGATCAAGGCCGACATGGCCTCGGTGACGGCCAGCGCATCCTCGGACGATTTGAGCAGGCGGCCGCCGCTCTCGCTGATGTGATGCGCATACTCCTGATAGCGGGCATGGCCGAGCGGTCCGTGCAACTCGCGCAGCATCACCTCGGAGAAACCGATCACGGCATTGAGCGGGGTGCGCAGTTCGTGGCTCATTTGCGCCATCAGATCGCGCAGGCCGTCCCTCCCGTCCTCGCATTTGACCGAGCCTGACTGGGCGCTGCTTCCCGCCCACGAGCGAGCCTCATCGCGCTCGATCAGCGTCAAAGCCGCCGCCGCCGCGCCCGTCGCCATCAGGAAGGCCAGGTGCATCGCCGGCAAACCTGCGATGGTTGCCCCGGCCGTCTCCGTACCGCGCCAAGCTGTCATCAGCAGAACGCCGAGCCCGCCCAAGTGCAGCCCGGCGAAGATGCGTGTCAGCCACGGCACGTTGAGATGCACGTTCGGCCTTCGGGCCGTCCAGCGCATCGCCGCCATCCTTGCAATATCCATGAATACCGTCATCGCGCCGGACAGAGTCCGGCCCGGACGGAATGACGTGCCCGGCGCCATCCCTGCCTCGACCTGATTTTGTTAGAAAGTGCTGCCCAGAACCCGGACCCGACGGCGCAACAAGCTCGTCGAATCACCCCAACAGTTTGAACCATATGCGAATCTCTTGTCGAGGACGAATGCCGTGCGCGGACAAAATTCATGCCCCTGTGGCAACAACGACTCGCGATATTTCGAATGGAGGCGCGGGCCAGTCAGCGCGCGAGGCCTGGAAGCAGTAGTGCTTCTACCAAGAAGCGATCTCGCTCTAGACGCAAAGTCCTCGTCCGGCAAACGCGGCGCTGCACGCTGCTGGGCAGGCTACTCCAGCATCTTCGACACGATCTCGAACACGTCGTGCGACAGCGGCTTCGCCTTGGCAACGTGCTGCAGGGCCTTCTTGGCAGCCTTGCGCCGCTCCGGCTCCAGCGCCTTCCAGCTGCGGAATGCGGACAGCAGCCGCGCCGCGATCTGCGGATTGAAGGCATCGATGTCGAGCACCCGGTCGGCGACGAACTCGTAGCCCGCCCCATCCGGCCGGTTGAAGTTCACCAGATTGCCGTGCGCAAACGTGCCGAGCAGGGCCCGCACCTTGTTAGGGTTCTTGATCGAGAACAGCGGGTGGCGGGTGAGCTTCTTGACCGAGGCCAGCGCGGACGCCAGCGGCGAGACGGCCTGGTAGGAGAACCAGGTGTCGATCACCAGATGGTCATCCTTCCAACGTTCGTAAAAGCGCTCCAGCGCCTTGGCTCGCTCCGGCGAGCGCAGCTGCGCCAGAACCGAAAGCGCGGCCACTTCGTCGGTGGCGTTGTCGGCTTGCTTGAAGTGGCGCACCACGCGTGCGACGTCCTCGGCGCGGCCGCGACTCGCCAGGTAGCCCAGCGCCGTGTTTCGCAGCATGCGCCGGCCAGCCGGCTCCGAGGCCGGCGAGAACGGCCCCTTCACCTCGTTCCTGCGATAGGCCTCGATGAACTCATCGAACAAGAGTGTGCCGACCGCCTTGCGCAGGTCGTTGCGCGCCTTGTGGATGGCGAGCGGATCGACGTCGCGCGCAATCACCCGGGCAAGATCGCTTTCCGAGGGCAGCAGAATGAACTGCGCCCGATAGCCGGGTTCGAGCTTCTCGTCGGCTAGCGTCACGCCGAGCGCCTGCACGAAAGCGCGCGCCGGCTTGGGCTTCTCCCCGGCCCGCACGGTCTTCACCGCCTCCACCAGCACGCGCGTGGCGTAGTCCTGCGCAGCCTGCCAGCGGTTGTAGAGATCGCCGTCGTTGGCCATCAGGAATTGCAGGTCGGAGTCGGACAGATCGAGCGTCAAGTTGACCGGCGCCGAGAAGCCGCGCAGCAGCGACGGCACGGGACGAGACGCGATATCGCGGAAACGGAATGTCTCGGTGCGCTTGCGGATCTCGAGCATGCCGTCCTGCAGCCGCTCGCCGGAGGCCAACTTGAGCTCCAGCTCCTGGCCGTTGCCGCCCAGCAGGCCAAGCCGCAAGGGGATGTGCAGCGGCTTCTTCTTGGCCTGCCCTGGCGTAGGCGCTAGCACCTGCGAGACGGTCAGCTCCGCCGTCTTGGTGCGCATGTCATGCTTGAGCTGGCACACCAGCTCCGGTGTACCGGCCTGACTGTACCAGGTCATGAACTGCGAGAGATCGCGTCCGGACACCTCGGCGAAGCAGGCGACGAAATCCTCGACCGTCACCGCCTGCCCGTCGTGCCGCTCGAAGTAGAGGTCGAGGCCCTTGCGGAAGCTGTCGCGCCCGAGCAGGGTTTGCAGCATGCGCACCACCTCGGCGCCCTTCTCGTAGACGGTCGCCGTGTAGAAGTTGTTGATCTCGATGTAGCGGTCGGGGCGCACGGGATGGGCCAGCGGACCGCCATCCTCGGGAAACTGCCGCGCCTTCAGTTGCCGGACCTCGTTGATGCGCTGCACTGCCGCCGAGTGCTCGTCTGCGCCAAACTCCTGGTCGCGGAACACGGTCAGGCCTTCCTTGAGGCACAGCTGGAACCAGTCGCGGCAGGTGACGCGGTTGCCGGTCCAGTTGTGGAAGTACTCATGCGCGATGACGCGCTCGATGCCCATGAAGGCGTTGTCGGTGGCGGTTTCGGGCGAGGCCAGCACCAGGCCGTCATTGAAGATGTTGAGGCCCTTGTTCTCCATCGCCCCCATGTTGAAGTCGGAAACGGCGACGATGTTGAACACGTCGAGGTCGTACTCCCGCCCGAAGCGCTCCTCGTCCCAACGCATGGACCGCTTGAGGGAGTCCATGGCCCAGGCACAACGACCCTCCTTGCCGGGCTCTACGTAGATGGTCAGATCCACCTTGCGGCCGGAGCGGGTGGTGAAGGTCGACGCCAGCGACGCCAAGTTGCCGCCCACCAGCGCGAACAGATAGCAAGGCTTGGGATGCGGATCGCGCCACACCGCATAGTGCCGCTTGCCGCCGTCGAGCGTACCCCGCTCCAGCGGGTTGCCGTTGGACAGCAGCACGGGCGTCTCGTTGCGATCGGCCTCGATGCGCACCGTGTAGGTGGCCAGCACGTCGGGGCGATCGGGGAAATAGGTGATGCGGCGGAAGCCTTGCGCCTCGCATTGCGTGCAGTAGATGCCCTTCGACAGGTAAAGGCCGGTCAGCGCTGCATTGGCCCTCGGGTTGCAGACCGTGACGATCTCCAGCTTGAAGGGCCCCGCCGGCACTTTGGCGATGGTGAGGCTACGGTCGCTTACCTGGTACTCCGCGGGGCCGAGTTCGCGCCCGTCGAGCGCGATCCGCTCCAGCGCCAGCAACTCTCCGTCGAGCTTGAGGGCGCCCTGCTTGCCAGGGAAATCCGGGTTGGCCCGCATCTGCAGGCGCGAGCGCACGCGCGTACGCTCCGGGTCCAGCATCACGTCGAGCGAGACCGTGTCGATCAGGTAGTTGGGCGGCTTATAGTCCTCGAGCAGGATCGGGCGCGGCGCGGCTGTGTCCATTTTTTTCTTCCTGGCGCTGATGCAACGGCGCATGAGCCGGATGGCTTCCGGCTCATGTCGGGCAAACCAGGGCGAAGTGCAAGTCTCGCGTGCCAGCCGGTCACAGATTGCGGCCGCGCGGAGATCGGTCAGGCGTCAACCGCCGGCTATCGCATCCCAAATTAGCTTGATGTTGAGGACGATCAGCGAGGCGGCGATCAGGACCGCAAAGGCCACCAGCCAGCCCGGTGTGGCCATCTGGCCCATCTTGCTGCGGCTGGCCGTGAACTGCACCAGCGGCACCACAGCGAAGGGTAGCTGCACGCTGAGGATCACCTGGGTCAGGATCAGAAGCTTGCCGGTTTCGGCCTCGCCATAGAAGATCGTCACGGCGGCCGCCGGGATGATGGCGATGGCGCGGGTCACCAGCCGCCGCAGCCATGGCGGCAGGCGGATGTCGAGGAAGCCCTCCATCACTGCTTGGCCGGCCAGCGTCGCCGTCACGGTGGAGTTGACCCCGCAGCACAGCAGCGCGATGCCGAACAATGTCGGCGCAATGGCCGAGCCCAGCAGCGGATGCAGCAAGGCCGATGCCTGACCGAGTTCGACAACGTCCGTATTGCCGGCCTTGTTGAAGCTGGCGGCCGCCAGGATCAGGATCGAGGCATTGATCAGCAGGGCGAACATCAGCGCCACTGTCGAGTCGATGGTGGCGTATTTCAACGCCTCGCGCTTCTCGGGCAGTGATGAGCCGTAGGCCCTGGTCTGCACGATGGCCGAGTGCAGATAGAGGTTATGCGGCATCACCGTGGCGCCGAGGATGCCCATGGCTAGGTACAGCATGTCGGGGTTGCGCACGATCTCGGTGGTCGGCGCAAACCCGCGGATCACCTCGCCCCACTGGGGATCGGCCATAGCGATCTGCACGGCAAAACAGGCCGCGATCACACCCAGCAGGGTAATGATCAGCGCCTCCAGGTAGCGGAAGCCCAGCCGCTGCAGATAGAGGATCAGGAACACGTCGAGCGCCGTCAGCAGCACACCGATCTCGAGCGGAATGCCGAACAGCAGGTTGAGGCCGATGGCGGTGCCGATCACCTCGGCGATGTCAGTGGCGATGATGGCGATCTCAGCCGCCACCCACAGGGGATAGGCCGCCCAGCGGGGATAGGCGTCGCGGCAGGCCTGCGCCAAGTCACGGCCAGAGGCGATGGCCAGGCGAGCGCACAACGCCTGCAGCACGATCGCCATGACGTTGGAGATGAGCGCGACGACGAGCAGCGTGTAGCCGAACTTGGAGCCACCGGCGAGCGAGGTGGCCCAGTTGCCCGGGTCCATGTAGCCGACCGCAACCAAGTAGCCAGGGCCCAGGAAGGCTGCCAGGCGCCGCGCGCTCGTGGCACCCTTGATGCTGACGGTTCGATAGACGTCCGACAGCGGCGCCTCGCCCCGCGCGCGCCGCCAGCCGCTGTCCTGCTCGGCCGTCACCCCCGGCGAGCCGTTCTGATCCACTGTGTTGAGCATGCGCGGGGGCCCCTTGCATTGGTTATTGACCCGACGTTAATGCAGTTGCAAATCATTTGCAAGTAAACGGAATGCGTACATGAGGGCTGAACACCCGCGGATCTCCGCGTGGGCGGGCTACCGTGTTGCATTTTTGCAAGAGCCACCCGGCAATTCCGCCACGCACGCCCTGCCAGTGCGGTGCATTAGCGGGATGGTAACTCCCTCGCCGTTAGCTTACCGGCCATTCATTTGGGGGCTGGCCATGGGCGTTCTGAGTGCTGTGTCGGTGTCGGAAATCAAGGCGCGTGGCAGCATCAAGGACGCCGACGTGCTGAAGCTGCGCCGCAGCTATTACGACGACGGCCGCATCACCGCTGAAGAGGCCGACGCGCTGTTCGCCCTCAATGACGCCTGCCCGGTGCAGGATCCCGCCTGGGCCGACTACTTCATCGAGGCCATCACCGACTACATCGTCGATCAGGCCCAGCCCGAGGGCTACCTGACCGCGGCCAACGCCGCCTGGCTCATCGAGCGCGTCTCCCGGGACGGCCGGGTCGAGACCAAGACTGAGCTGGAATTGCTGGTCAATGTGCTCGACAAGGCGCGCTGGGCCCCGCAGAGCCTCGTCACCTTCGCCCTCGGGCAGGTCAAGGACGCCGTCATCAACGGCAGCGGCGTGCTGCGCAACGGCAAGCAGTTTGCGCCGGGCGTTGTGACAGAGGGCGACGTCGACCTACTGCGCCGCGTTCTCTACGCCTACGGCGGTGACGGCGGCATCGGCGTCACCCAGCCGGAGGCCGAGGTGCTGTTCGACATCGATGCGGCCACCGCCGATGCCGACAACCACCCTTCCTGGCGCGATCTGTTCGTCAAGGCCATCGCCAACTGCGTCATGTCGTCCTCGGGCTATGCCGCCCCGGCCCGCGAGATCGCCCTTGCACGCGATGCCTGGCTCGACCGCCGCGGCGACCTGGCCTTGGGCTCGATCGTCAGCGGCATGGGCACCGGGATGAAGAACTTCCTCACCGGCTACCGCAAGCAGACCAGCGAGGAGCGCGCCATCACCCGGCTGACCCAGCAGAAGATCGAGATCGTCACCAACGAGGGCGTTACGGTTGCCGAGGCGGCCTGGCTTGCCGAGCGCATCGGCCGCGACGGGCAGCTGACGCCGAACGAGCAGGCCCTGCTGATGTTCCTCAAAGCCGACAGCGGCTCGATCCATCCGGCGCTGCGTGATCTGGTAAAGCGCGCCGCTGCCGCAGCCTGAACTCGGACGGCGCCGCTCCCTCTCAAGATCTCTGACCATCAGGCCGAGAGCACGCGCCGGCGACTCGGCAAATCGAATCGCGCGTTTGCCTTACCGGCGGAATGATTGACGCCCGCGCGGCCATTACTGCCTTTTAATGTGGCCGCTCGTTCCCTTGCCTGCCTGATCGTGCATTAATGTCGGTCTGGCAGGAATTTCCAACTGCATCCTTGGGATAACGAGATGGCGGTGCCGTCGAGCACGGCGCTGCAACGGGTTCTGCGGCCCGCAGTCGTTATGCTCAGAACCAGAAATGCCGCAAAACCGCCTGCTTGGGCGGTAATCGTGGCCCTGGGGAAGAGTTCGAGTCATGGCGCGGCGAGGGCTTCGCATTGGCGCAGACGCGTCTTGCCCCACCAGCCGACATGTGGGTTGAGGCTTGAGCGGACGCGCGTCTGCAGGAGTGGCAGGGTATGGCGGGGTTCGATGTTAAGGCACTGCTGGACGGCATCATCGGTTTCGCCAGCCAGAACTACATTCTCGTACTTGTCGGCCTGGTCCTTCTCGTCCTGTTCAGCAACCGTGGTGTGTTTGCCCGCATCCGCTACGGCATCGAGAAAGCGCTGACCGACAACTGGCAGCTCACGCTGCTGGCTTCCACCGGCATCGCGCTGTCGCTGGCCTCGGGCTACACCACTTTCGACGGCTTGCGGAACTTCACCAACGCACCGCTGCTGTCGGTCGCCATCTCGTTCGGCATCCAGGGCGTCATGCTGATCGTGGCCTGGCTGATCGGCGAGAGCTTCGCCACCGGCATGAACCAGCGCACAGCGGAAGGCAAGCGCCTGCGCCTGGTCGACGCCGGCGTCGGCATGTTGCTCGGCGTGGCCTTTGTCGGCATAGCCTTCTACTGGGTGCTGAACCAGTCCAGTGCCGTCAGCCTGACCCAACAGGCCGGCCTGCAGGCCGACTGGGTGAAGGTGGTCGATGTGTCGACCTACTTCCTGCTGGTGATGGTGCTGGTCGGCATGATCGCCTTTGGCTTTCAGCGTGGCGGCGACATCTCCACGCCCTACGTGCAGAGCCTGCGCCTGATCGTGAAGAATTCCGTGCTGTGGGTGATGTTCCTCGCCTCCATGTCGGCGTCGGTCTTCTTCTCGTTCGACTCGCACTTCAATGCCATCTTCCCGGCCGAGCAGCGCAAGCGCGCCGCCGAGATCCGCACCACCAGCCAGATCGGCAACGTCGTCTCCGACATCGGCGCCATTACCCAGAAGCGGCAGATCGAAGAGGCCGAGGCGCTGTTCAGCACCGATGGCTGGAAGGCCTACGACGCGCAGCTCTCCAACCTCGCACAGGCCTCGCAGGGTGCGCAGGGCGAGATCGAGAAGTTCTTCGTGCAGCAGATGGAGGACCGGCGCCGCGCCATCAACCAGCAGCAGGAGCGCATCGCCACCTCGCAGAGCGGCCAGGCTGGCCTTGCCAACAAGAAGATCTCGCTGACCGACGAGCTGTCCCGCCTCAAGGCCGAGCGCCCGGGGCTGGTGGCGGAGTACGCCCAGCACAAAAGCGAACTTGATGCCAAAGCCAAGGAGATCGATGCCAAGCGCGTCGACGCGTTGGCCGAGGATCGCGGCGTGGAAGGCACGCTGAAACAAGGCCGCGGCCCAGTTTACCGCCAGCGCATGACCGAACTCGAGACCTTGCAGGACCAGTCCAAGATCAAGACGGAGCGCACTAAGGACGCCCAGAAGCGGCTTGCGACTGTCGAGACCCGCATTGCCCAAATCGAGCGCGAGCTGTCCACCGTCGACGGCGACCTTGCCAAGCTGAAGGGCGAAGCCGACACGGCCGAGCAGCGCATCAAGTCGACGCTGGCCGCCAATACAGAAGAAGAGGGCACCAAGCTCGACCCGGCCCGCGTCCTGCCGGCCTTCGAACGCGCCCGTGCCGCCTTCCGGCAACAGCCGGATACCGAGCGGCTGGCCAGCCTGCAGCAGCAGTGCGGCAACCTGCTCAACGCCATGTCCAGCACGCAGGCGACCAAGGAGAAGGTGCGCGCCATCGACTGCGATCCCAAGCAGGCGGCCGAGGCGGCCGCGCGCGTGTTCGCCCTCAACTCCGGCCTGGTGGCGTTCCACAACACCTGCGCCGGTGGCGAGAAGCTCGCCCGCAACGAGACTACCGACGCCCTGCTCGGCTTCGGCCGCAAGTGCCTGCAGGACTCAGGGCTCATCAGCAAAGACGCCAATGCGGTCGGCGCCCGGCTGTCGTCCATCGACATGAACCGGGACGACAAGGCGCACCGCTTCGTCGTCACCTGGAACGCCTTCCTGGACGGCAACCGGCTGGCCTACCTTTCGCTGATCCTGGCCATCGGCGTCGACAGCCTGGTGTTCATGTCCGGCCTGTTCGGCGCCAACGCCCTGCGCTCGCCGCTGTCTGACGTGCCGAGCCCGAAGGCCAGGAGCGCCCACCAGCTCGAATCCATCATCGAGGCCGCCCTGCTGCCGGATACGTTCAACAAGGCCCGGCTCGCCCGCGAGGCGATGCATCCGATGGAGCCGGTCGACGGTTTTACCAACGTGGTGCGCCTCAATGAACTCGATCCCGAAAGCGCCAGTCATGTGCGCGACGTTCTGAACGCCGGAGCCGCCATCGGCGCTGTGCGGGAGTCGTACCGCGACGGGCAGTATCTGGTGCGCGCCGAGCTCTACGAGTTCCTGTGCGAGGTGATCAAGAAGGAGCTGAAGAACCGGCCGGCCGAAACCCGTCGCGGCCTGGAGCTGAACGAGCTCGAGAAGCGCATGACGGAAGCGCTGCTGCCGCATGTCGGAGAGACCGCCGACGCCGTGCTGCAGCACCTGCATCCGATCGACGAGAAAAACGGCTTCACTTCGGAAATCTTCATGAGCGAGGTGTCACCCGAACATGTCCGCCCGGTGCGCAACGTGCTGACCGCCGGCTCCAGCCTGCGCGTTGTGCAGCGCGACCGAACCGACCGCGACCGCTATTACCTGCACGGCGAGCTGTACAAGACGCTGGCGCGCATCCGTGCCCGTTCGCTGATGACGGCAGCGCACGCTCCCCAGGATCGGATCGCTTACGGTGGCCCGCTCGATGCGCGTCAACCGGCGATCGCGGACCAGCGCGCAGGGCGCTTGCTGGCCAACGGGCACGCCCACAATGGCGCCTCACACGCTGACGATGAGGAGTTGAGGGCGCAATTCAGAGAAGCCCTATTGAAGGCACTCAACCTTGGGCCTGCTTCGCTGGAGAAAATCTCTGATCGTGACATAGCAGGCGAAGTCATGTTGGCCGCCAACACCTTGAAGAAGCAGGCTACCAGGGTTCATCACAGCCTCGGCGGCATGCTCAAGTTGATCGAGAGTGAAAGCAACCGCGTCCTCGACGAGGCCTGCCGGGCCCTGGCCATTCGCTGCGAAGGCGATAAGCGCGCTACGCAACTATTGAACGAAACAGCGGGAGAACTGCGTCAGCTGATGCCGGCCTTGATGTTGCTGCCCGAAGGCGGGCTCGTCGAACAGCTGATCGCCGGCCTCGAGGAAGCAGCCAATGAGCAAGACCTGAGCAGCCAGGAGCACTTGCTGCTTAACAAGCTCCGCAAGCTAAAAGAGGATCTAGGGGCGATGGATCAAAGCGACCTGGTTGCGTGGAAACGGGTTGCGCGCCAGATCGAACGGATCGGCGAACCCAGCACGGTGGTGGCGATGGGGAGCGGCACGACGCGTCATTGAGACAAGTGCCCTGGAAACAAATTAAAGAGCCCGCGCCGAACCCTCAGCGCGGGCTTTTGATTTCGGTGCTGTGAGCGCGAAGTCGCTACTCCTTGAAGGCCACCACCTTCTGCGACTGCTCGCCGAGGCCTTCCATCTTCAGCGTCATGACGTCGCCAGCTTTCAGCCACACCGGCGGCTTCATGCCGAGTGCCACGCCTGGCGGCGTGCCGGTTGTCACCACGTCGCCCGGCTCCAGCACCATGAACTGCGAGATATAGTACATGCAGTGGGCGATCGAGAAGATCATGGTCTCGGTGTTGCCGGTCTGGCGGCGCTGGCCGTTGACATCGAGCGACATGGACAGGTTCTGCACGTTCTTGATCTCGTCGCGCGTGACGAGCCAGGGCCCCAGCGGCCCGAACGTCTCGGCGCACTTGCCCTTCATCCACTGCCCGCCGCGCTCGGACTGGAAGTGCCGCTCGGATACGTCATTGCAGATGCAGAAGCCGGCGATGTAGGACAGCGCGTCCTTCTCGGCGATGTAGCGGGCACGCTTCCCGATCACGAAGGCGATTTCGATCTCGTAGTCGAGCTTGATCGAACCCTTGGGAACCATCACGTCGTCATTGGGGCCGACGATGCAGTTGGTCAGCTTGTTGAACAGGATCGGCTCGGCCGGGATCGGCGAGTTGGTCTCCTTGGCATGATCAACATAATTCAGGCCGACGGCGATGAAGTTGCGCACGCCGCCGACCGGCGGACCAAGGCGCACACCCTTGGGAGCCAGCGGCAGCGAACTCGCGTCGATGGCGCGCAGCTTGTCGAGGCTGGCCGGCCCCAGCACGTCGCCGGTAATGTCCTTTACATGGGCCGACAGGTCGCGCACGGCACCTTGGCCGTCGACCAAGCCGGGCTTTTCGGCGCCGGGCGCACCAAATCTGACAAGCTTCATAGCGGGCGATCCTCCTGATCTTTGCGGGGCGCCTCACCGGCAGCGGCGGCGGGCGTGCCTATCCGGTTGCCTTAACCAGGTCGCAAGTCAAGAGGCGCGGCTGATGTCAGACCCTGGCGATGTCGGAAATGGGGCAATCAATCGCCCACGCGTGTCCGCGCCGAAGTCTATTGTGCAAAACTTGTGGATAAGTGGGACCGGCTCTCGCCAATGCAAATCAGTGCAGGTATTCACCTGCGCCAAGTCCGTTGTCCTGTAGTGAAGTTATGACTTCAGAACAGGTGGACGACCAGGAACAGACCCGCGCCCAGGAAGGGTGCCATGGCGCAAGCTAACGCCATGATCAAAAAGGTTTTGTCGAACACTACACAACCCCGCAACCGCATTCAGATTCAAGCGTAGCTACCGCCCTGAGCTTCGCTTGAAGTCGTGCCGTGTACCCTCACGGCCCGTACGCTGAACAATACCCCAAGATCGCGCCCAACGCACGCAATTTCATAGCTCTTCTCAACCCGCAAGTCCCATTTTGTGAGACCGCAGCGCAGCAAAGCGCACCAACTATCCGCGCGCGACAACGCTTCGCGCGGCCCTCACGCGAACAGCTTGAGCTGCTTCTCGTCATGCCCCTTGGTCTCGCGGGCCAGCTGCTCGATGCGATCGAACGGCACCTGCTCGGCGTTGATGAGCGAGCGCTGAGCGCGCATCGGACGCACCAGCCCCTCCTGCACAAGGTGGAACTCGCCCACCGTCTGGCCTGGCAGCACGGCGCTGGGATCGAGGCCGGACTCGCTCTGGAACGCGGCGCGCAGCTTCCTGAGCGCGGTGTCCTCGCGCACGCGGCCGATGAACCAAGACGTAATCTGATCGCGCGACTTGTAGTCGAGGTCGCCCGGCGACTGGGTGGCCAGCATGATGCCGAGACCGGCCGAGCGGGCCCGCTTCAGCAGGCTTTGCAACGGCTCGGCGGTGGCCGGCTTGGAGTTCGCCGGGATGTAGAGGTCGGCCTCGTCGAACATCACGACGGCCTGCAGCTCATCGTTGGGGTTGCGCTGGCAGAAGCGCAGCGCTTCCGACAGGAACTGCGAGACCCAGAACAAGATGTTCTCGTTGTCGCCGAGGAAGCCCGTGTAGATGATCGACAGCCGCGTGCGGTTGTCGCGGCCATAGCGGCCCTTGCCCAGCAGCGAGTCCATGCGCAGCGGCTCGCCGCCACCCTCAAACAGTGCCGAGTTGCGATGCCGCAGGCTGTCCAGCTGCGCGACCAGGTCGCGGCGGATGCGTCCCGACGGGTCCATGCGCTGCGTCAGGTCGCTGAGCTCGGGGTCCTCGTCCTCGAGCAGCTGGATCAGATCGTGCAGCGTGACTTCCTTGCTGGAGCGGCCGCCCAGGATGCGCAGCGCCACCGACAGAGTGCCGGACTGCTTCTGGTGGGTGGCCGAGTTCTTGAAGTGCAACATGTCCCCGAGCGCCGCCGCCGACAGGTTGGCCAGCAGCTGCTGCTCCTGGTCGGGCAGCTCGTTGATGCCGTTCGGCAGCAGCGTGATGGAAATCGGCCGCCCGGAGGCCCGGCCCGGCGTGTAAACGGCGACGTCGATAGAATCGGCCAGCTTCTCGCGCTCGCCGCGCCGCTCGCCAAGCTCGCCTTCCAGAGCGCGCCACACATCGGGATTGGCGTAGGAGCACAGATCGCCCTTGCGGTCGATCAGCACGGCCGGCGTGCCCTTCAGCAGCAACTGCTCGATGATGCACAGCGCCAGCGTGGTCTTGCCGGAGCCGGACCCGCCAAGCACTGCGGTGTGCCGCTTCAGCACGTCCTTGTTGAGCGTGATGCTCTTGTTGGAGCGCTGCGCGCGGCCGGCCAGGATACTGGTGGCGCCGTTGCCGGCCTCATCCAGCAGCACCGACAGCGGCAGCTCCTGCTCCTGCTGCTCAGGCGGAATGGGCGTGCCGGTCGGTGTCGTGCTCCACTCGGGGATGCCAGCAACCTGTCCGTGCACATCGGCGCGCTGGTCGGCCTTCTGCGTCGTCTCAGCCTTGCCATTGGCGACCTTGCGCCCGAACAGGTCCAGCCGCAGGAGCTGCACCAGCGCCAGAATCTCGGACAGCAGCTTGGCGCGCTGGAACCAGTCGGCAAAACCCGGATCGTGGCGATGCTGGGCGTGGAACTCACGCACCGTCATCATGCGCTCCCAGTCGGGGATCGGCACCAGCACGGAGCGGCCACCGGCCTCGCGGAACTTGCGGAAGGCCTGGGCGGTCTGGTTCTTCTTGTTGGGCGGGAAATCGCTCGCCCGCAACATGAAGCAGGTCTTGTCCTTCATGGCCGGCAGCACACGATCGAGCTGGCGCTTGAGACCACCACCCTGCGTGGGCCGATTGCACAGGAAGATGCGGCTCTCGGCGGCAAAGCCCGTCTCGTGCCGCAGCGTCAGATCGATGGCGGGCACTTCATCGGACAGCTCCAGCCGCTTGGCAGTGATGGTGACCGCGCCGCCCCATTCCTCGCGCGCCAGTGCCACGGCCGCTGCCAGGACATCCATCAGGGCCTGATCGTCGGAGGGGATTTCCGCTTCCGACTGCGCCGTGAAGCGGTCCCACAGCTCGCGGAACTCGATCTGCGGGCCGGGGGCGTCATCCTCGGCGGGGGCAACGCTGAAGCCGAGGGCAGCCGCCAGCGTCGAGATAAAGCCCCCCTTCTCCGCGGGCACGGCCTCCGGCTCCGCCTCATCACCGCCTTCCTGCTCGCGGATGCGCGCCTGCGCCAGCTCCAGGATGCGCCGGGTCGACAGGCCGCTGAACTCCTCGAAGAACTGCGGGCCGAAATAAAGGGTCGGATCAGCAATGTCGCCGCGGCCATCCTGCTGCAGGCGCTTGGCGATGATCAGGCGCGCTTCCGCCGCCGTGCGCGTCTCGACCAGCCGCTCGGGGCCGGCCTTCTCGATACGGTCGATATAGGACTGCGCCAGCACCTCGCGCGCCTTGTCATAGAAGTCGCCGAGGCAGGACACGAGCGCGATGGAGGTCGGCACACGGTTGACGATCTGGATCAGATCGCGCGCGGCTTTCTGGAACCGCTCGTTGGCATCGTCGAAGAAGCGCAGGTCCTCGACCTGGTCGATGCAGAACACAAGCGCCGCGCGATCGACCGTCCACATCAGGCGGCCGAGCGACTCGATGATCTCGAAGGCGCGCCCCTCGCCCTTGTTGGGATCGAGGGCGGCCACCGCCTCGTGCGACAGGTCGGTCAGCTCGCGGCCGTAGAGATACTGGCGCACGCGCTGATCGATGCGCGGGTCGCTGCGCTGCAGATAGAGCAACGCGCGCACGATATTGATGTCGAGGTTCAGGCCGGCGAACTTCGGCGCCGCGACGATGTCGTCGGCCATGCCGAGCACCAGCTTGGACAGCTGCGCCTCGTTGAGCTTGGCCTCGCGCAGCTTGTCGAGGATAGCGGCATCCAGCGGACCATCGCCGACCAGCCGGTTCGTCAGACGCATCAGCCCGCTCTCGCCCGAGCCGTCGGGGTCGTAGGGCTTCTCCAGCGAATGCACCAGTCGGCGCAGGAAGTAATCCGCGTAGTTGTCGACGTCCGGCGTCATCTGCGCATAGCCGACGTAGGCCTTGCCGGCCCGGTGCGCGGAGGTGCGTAGCGCCCGGATCAGGTGGGTCTTGCCGGCACCGGACTGACCGTGGAACAGGAGAATGCGCGCCTGACCGGCGGCGCTGTGCTCCGCCGTCACCGCTTCGAGCAGGGCCTGAAACTTGCGCCGCGCCTGCGCGTGCACGATCTCGACATCGACCGGATCGGCCCGCCAGATGTCGTCCTCCCAGGTGATGGAGTGGTCGAATGCGGCGGACAGGCGGTCGGGATGCTGCGCTAGATCTGCGTCGGCGGTCATGAAACCTCGGATGCGACTATTGCGATGGCGGCGGTTTACGCGTCGACACGGATGAAATGAAACACGGCGTTCTTGAAGACCACGGCCGACTCCTGCACGTCCTTGATGTTCGTGCTGTCCTTCAGGTCGGCGTTGGCCAGCACGACGTGGCCGGCGCGGTGCGCCTCGGCCAGCATGCACTTGAACTCGATCTCGGAGACGCTCCAGTCGGGACGCTGCTCGCGGACGTGGCGCCAGACGTGCGAGATGTAGGCGCGGCGGTTGCCTGGCCAGCCCTGTGCGTGACGAGCCGCCTGCCGGCGCACCTCCTGCACGAAGCCCGTCAGGTCGGGACGTGCGGCGGTGGCGCTCGCCGACACCGGGGCAGGTTGCGGCTCCACCAGTCGCGGCTTGGCAATGGCGGCTGCGGCCTGACGCTTCGGCGGCGCAGACTTGGCATCGTCACCTTCAACGAAAACGCGCAGCACGCCGAGGCGCAGTGCTGCCACATCGGTCTTGGTTGCGCCGACATGCTCGGCCGCCAGCGCCGCGATCAGCCGGGCGTCGGTTCCGAAATCGCGCGGCTGGCGTGCGAGCTGGCCCGCCAGCAACCGCCCGGCAGACGCCGAGAAGCCGGTCTTGCCGGCCAGGCCGGTCTTGATTTGATTGCCGAAGGCCCGCTGCAGCGCCAACGCCGCCAGCGCCGAGCGCAGCCGCGAGGCAGTCGGCACGCCCTTGATTTTCAGTCCGTAAGCGCGCTGCACGATGGCCGCGCGCAGGCTGTCCTGATCGGCCAGCGCCTTGATGCGCTTGGCTGGCTCGCGCTGCAGGCCGAGCGCCCTGGCAACAAGGCGCCCGTCGCGCACTTCGTTCCACAGGCGGGGCAGGTTGCTCTTCAACCCAAGGAACTGCGACGCGCGCTCGATCGCCCGCCTCGCTGGCCTCGATCCGCCCCGCCCGCTGGCTCGCCAAACCAGCCGAGATGAGGCTCTCGATGGCGCCGTCGAGCAGCGTGCGCCAGCGTCCGACCGACAGCCGGTGCGCCACGAAGCCCGCCAGATCATTGGCCAGATCAATGCGACTGACGCCGCGCACGGCACTGGCGATGCGCACCAGCACAATATCGCGCAAACGCTCGGTATCGACCGAGGCGGAAGCGCCGGGCGTCTCCAGCACGGCAGCCGGCATGGGCGAGCCTCCCCTACAAGTTGGCCATTGCCCGCGCTTGGGACGGCGCGGACGCATCGCAGCGCCCGCCGGACGCGCGAATCACCGGAGGCTAGATCTGCATCTTGTAGAGTTTCGGCTAGAACGCCAAGCGCTTACCGCGACTAACCGCAACGCGGCCGGCGACCTGCGCGATGCTGGCGTCTCGCGTTGTAGGAGCGGCGAGCCCCGAACGCGGGCGAAATGCTCGACTAGGATACTAGTCCGAGACATCAAATCACCAATGGCCGCTGTTCCGCCCAACTGGCGTCATCTTTGCGTTGTGGGATCGCGCCAGGGGAAACAGGTAAGTCGATCAACGCTTTCTCCGTCCCGTCGGACGGGCGGCGCTTCCATTCCGAGGCGGCCGAGAGGTGCATCGACGACCCTGCCGAACTGAACCAGCCTGGCACGCTGGGTACGCTTAACGGGTGGTTAACAGATCAGGGGCATCTTTATGGAAGTCGAAATATGCCCCCATAGCGGGAGTATCCAATGTATCGCGTTCTGATACCCGCAATCCTGGGCCTGCTGCTGACCGGCTGCGGCATGGCCAACTCCTCGATTTCCTCCGGGTTTGCCGACTCTGGTCAGCCGACCAGCGCCCTGCCGACCAGCCGAACCCTACGCAGCAGCGACACAGGCGATGCCGGCTCCAGCCGCCCGCAGAAGGCCGTTGCCAGCGCCGAAGACAGGATCCCCAAAGGCACCTTCGAGAAAGCCCCGACCGGCGCACTGGCCGATCGCGACTACTCCGGCAGCCGGCTGGATCCCGAGAAGGCGCGCGACCTGATCAACGCCTACCGCAAGGAAAATGGCTTGAAGCCCCTTAGGCTCAATACGGCCCTCACCGAAGCCGCCAAGAACCACTCGCGCGATCTAGCCAAGTGGGACCGCATCTCGCACTTCGGCTCGGACGGCTCCAACCCGTGGGACCGCGTGAAACGGGCCGGCTACAACGCCAAGCTCGCTGCCGAGAACGTCGGTACCGGCCAGGTGTCGATCGACGAAGTCATGAAAGGCTGGCAGACCAGCCCGGGCCACAACAAGAACCTGCTGCTCTCCGACGCGTCGGACATGGGCATTGCGCTGGTGCAGGACAACAAGACCGAGTTCAAGACGTTCTGGACGCTGGTCGTGGGATCGTCTCTCTAACTAGACGAGACGATCTGCACGACCGGAGCCTGGCTGCTGCGCCGCGCCTTGTTGCTCAAGCATCCGCCATGACATGCTCGTCGAGCCGGGCCTCGGTTCGACGACGTGCCATGTCGGCCACGCCCGCCCAGGCCCAGCTGCGTCCCGCGTCACCCTTCAGGCTGTGAAACGTCGCCAGGAAGTCGGCGACCTCGGCCGCCAATGCGCCGTGCCGGCCTTCCAGAACGGAAACCATGGCTTCGACCTCGCCCGCAGTGGGGGTCGCGTTCTCTTGGAAATGCCAGCCCGATCTCATCTCTGCGCCTCTGTATGCTTACCACCGACATCCAACAGCAAATTCGGCGCCAATCGCCGTTCGCCCCACTTTCATGCCGCATCTTATCGTAAACGTCAGATCGCATCGGGCAGCGGCGCACTGCTATCGACGCACTGCGACGGTTGAACGGTGAAAATGCTGCAAGCGACGGGTGCACAGCGCGGTCCGTTCCGTTATGGTGCATTCTGTCTTGAAACACGGGGAGACCTTTTCGATGCGGATCGGCAAGCTGCCGCTGCTGGCGGCCGGACTTTTGGTCGCGGGGGCCCTGGCACTTGGCGCGACGATGGCCGTCGCGCAGTCCAAGACGGACGACCCTCAGAAAGGCGCGCAGAATGGCGGGCAGAATGGCGCGACCGCCGAGCTGCCGCACAGCCGCACCCCTGACAAGGACCTCCCGCCCCTGTCGCTGCTGCCGAGATCTGGCGATGAGCTGGAAGGCAGCGAGGAAGCTCCCGGCGGACATACCTGTCCCGATCGCGGCAACACGCTCGAGCTGATCATCTGACATATGGCCGCCTGTCACCCCGACAGGGTGATGCGCTGCCCCGCATCCAGAGCTGGCCTCCGAGGAGCGTCCGCTGAGGTGCCTAGTGCCGCGGCCTCGGCTTCCGGATGAGAGGCGTTACTGCTTGGCGGCGGACGACTTGGCCGATTTCTGCGCCGCCTTCGGTGCCTTGGGCTTGCTCGGCGCCTGCTTGGCGGGCGCGCCTTTGTTGGCGCTGTCTTCCACCACGGCGTTCGGCTTGCCGCCTTTCTTCTTCTTGGCGACGACGCGGCGGCGGCCCGTACCGCATTCGAAGGAAATGACGGCCTGCCGCATGGTCATAGGACCCTTCGCATCCGCCGCCATCGGCATGGTGTCGAGCTTCTGCGGGTCGAGCAGCGCCTTCCATCCGTAGGTCTGGAAGCCGTGCTCGAGCAGGCTGGCAGCCCGTACGGTGCGTTCCCGGCCGGTCGGCTCACCCAGCACGACGGCGATCAGCCTGCGACCTTCGCGCGTGGCGCTGGCGACTACGTTGAAACCGCTGTCGCAGATGAAACCGGTCTTCATGCCGTCCGCACCCTCGTAGTTGGTGAGCAGGCCGTTGTGCGTGTGCAGCCGCCGCTTGCCGACCTTGGCATCGACCATCGACCAGAGCGCGACGTGCTCCGGGTAGTCGCGGATCGCGGCCGTGGCGAGCTTGGCAAGGTCGC
Organism: uncultured Alphaproteobacteria bacterium; assembly: GCA_963840445.1. Taxonomy (GTDB): domain Bacteria; phylum Pseudomonadota; class Alphaproteobacteria; order Rhizobiales; family Hyphomicrobiaceae; genus AWTP1-13. The sequence continues at coordinate 85,111 of CAWIZC010000032.1, forward strand.
GCGCGGTCGTCACCTGGTCCGGCGCCGGCAGACCGTTGGCGTTGACGAACTTGGTGCGCGTCATGCCGAGGCGGGCGGCCGTGGCATTCATGCGCGCCACGAACGCCTCCTGGGTGCCCCCCACCGCTTCTGCCAGCATGATGGCAACGTCATTGGCCGACTTGACGATCAGCACCTGCAGGGCCGTCTCCACGGTCATCTCCGCGCCAACCGGCAGGCCGACCTTGCTTGGTGGCTGCTGGTTGGCGAGCTCCGAGCAGCCGATCTTGGTGTCGAGCTTGATCTTGCCTTCGCGCAGGGCCTCGAAGGTGACGTAGGCCGTCATGATCTTGGTCAGCGAGGCCGGGTGCCACTGGTTGTCGTAATCCTCGGCGTAGAGGATCAGGCCGTCGGAAGCGTCGAGCAGCAGTGTGGGTCCCGCCCAAACGGTCGACGCCAGTGCCATGGCCATGACCCCGGTCACGGCTCCAGTGACGACCTTTGCGATGTTTGTCAGCATCTATCCCCCTGGCGGAGCCGGCGCTCGCGCTGCCGAGATACAGTTCGCTCGCACAATTTTTGCGCACGAGAATGACCGAACCGAGATCGCCCCTCCATACTGCAAAACCGCATGCGCCGCCATGCGCCGTGCGCAAGGCGCCAACAAGGCTGTAGCATTTTTGCTGCTTCGATATGCCCGGTTACCAAGCTGTATCTGTGCCGTTGCCGGGCTTGCCGGCATGCCGGAGAATGAGCATCCTGATGGCTGCTGTTGGATGACTGCCAGCAGATCCATTGCGAAAGCCGGGCGGGGGACGGAATGACATCAGGGGCTTTCTGGCGAGCGTCCGCCGGCGCTGGGCGTGCCTCGGCGCGGATCGCAGCCGCCCGCCCAGGTGACCGCTGCCATGCTTGGTGAAGGTCTCGCGCGCGCCCGCAACCGGCTTGCCGGAGCGGTGCACACTCCGTCGGACCGCAAGGCGGCGTTGTTTGTCATCGCCATCGCCGGCGGCTTCCTGCTGCTGACATGGCTGCTGCACCTGCCGCATGGTCCCGAGCACTGGTCCGCAGACTTCCGCACGGCGCACTGGTCCAAGCATCCCGAGACACAGCACAAGCGCATCGCGCTCGTCTATGTCACCGAAAAGACCCTCGAGCCCTATCCCTATCTTTCGCCCACCAATCGACTGTTGCTGGCCGATATCGTCAAGGCGGTGGATGCAGCCGGCCCGGCCGCGATCGGCTTGGATTTCATCATCGACCGCAAGACTGAGCCTGCCAACGACGACTCCCTCGTCGCGGCCGTGCGCAATGCAAAGGCGCCGGTGGTGCTCGGCGCTGTCGACGACGACTTCCCGCACCGCCCGGGCGACGGCAAATCCTTCCAAGCCGAGTACCTTGAGAAGGCCAACCGCTCGGTCGGGCATCTCTATTTCGAGAACGACCACCGGACGCTGGTGATTGGCGACCAGGTCGTGCGCATGATGGCCAAGCCGGGCGTGTCGCGCAGCCATCCAGAGTCGTTCGCCGAGCAGCTGGCGCAGAAGGCGGGCTCCTATCCCAAGCCAAAGTCGGAATACATCTCCTGGCTGCTGCAGCCGACCGATCACACGGAGACCTTCTTCACGCTGTCCGCCGAGCAGGTATTGGGCAAGACCGGAGGCCCGGCTTTGCCTCTAAAGGATCTGCTGGGCGACAGGATCGTGCTGATCGGCGGCAACTTCCCTGATCGCGACCAACATCTGATCCCGCTGTCGGTCGGCGACGGTCGTCGCTATCCCGGCCTGTTCATACATGCCCAGATCCTGGCGCAGATCATCGATCAGCGGTCGCTGTCGCTGCTCAGCAAGCCGGTTCAGGTGATCGTGTTCCTGCTGGCCACGGCGCTCGGCTTCTGGGTCGGCAGACGCCAGACGCGCATCCATCTGTTCACCGAGCTGGTGAGCGTGGTGGCATTAATCCTGATCGGCATCGTGGCTTTCGTCTACGCCGATCTCATTTTTCCCTACACCGGTGTGTTGTTGACGTGGCTCGCCGGTGTCAGCGCCGGATACTACAGCCGGCACGCATGATCGCTCGACGGGTGAGAGAGGTTTTCGGAACATGAGTCGATATCTGGCGTTCATCGGTGCGAGCCTCGCGGCTGGCATGCTCGGCGCGGCGTTTTCCTCCCCGGCCCTTGCGGACTTGCAGGTGATCGAGTCCAATGTGGCGGCTTACAAGATCGGCACGATGCTGCCGGACAACACCGTCTTCAATCTCGACACTGGCGATCGCGTCCAGGTGTTGGTGCTGCCCTCGAAACAAACCCGCGTGTTCGAAGGCAAGGGCCCCCACAGCGTGGCCGAGCCCAGAGGCGGCTCGCGCTCGCCGACAGCCAAGAAGAAACAGCCTGAACCGACGGGCAACTGAATGATCGAAGGCTCTTGTCACTGCGGCGCGGTCCGCTGGAGTTTCGACGGGATGCCTGACTCGGCCACTGCCTGCAACTGCACGGTCTGCCGGCGCTACGGCGTGCTGTGGGCCTACGACTACGAAAATGAACGCATTCGCGTGTCTGGCCCCACCCGCGCCTACGCCCGCGGGCGGCAGAACATTAGCTTTCATTTTTGCGCGGACTGCGGGTGCGTCGCCTATTGGCGCGCGCGCGACCCAGGCGACGATGGGCGGCGCCGCATCGCTGTCAATCTGCGGCTCGCGGAACCGGATGCCGTAGGCGGCATCATCATGGATCACTTCGACGGGCTGGTAAGTTTCGACGACCTCGGTCGCGACGGGCGCTGCGTTGCCGACATGTGGTTCTAGAAGCTTAGGCGACTGGCTTCCCCTCGCGCTCCTACGCACTACCCGTGCGGGGATGTGTCGGCGCGCTCGTTCTCGATACCTGTCAGGTAGTTGCGGCAAGCGCAGCTAGGCACCCTGCTCCCAACTGCTGCTCAGCCGACAGAGGGAGCCTCGCATGGGCGAAGGCATATTGCTCGGACCGCTCATCCTGTTCGCCGCCGCCGTGACGCTGACGCCCGGGCCAAATGTTGTCCTGGTCACCGCCTCGGGCGCAAATTTCGGTTTTCTCCGCACGATCCCGCAGATGCTCGGCATCACGCTCGCCTTCGGCTGCATGGTGTTGGCTGTGGGGCTCGGCCTGGCCGGCCTGGTGCATGGCGAGCCGCGTCTGCATGCGGCCCTGAGATATGCAGGCGCCGCCTATCTCGTTTATCTGGCCTGGCGCATCGCCCGATCCGATGCCGGCGGCACCACCTCGACACTCGCAAAGCCGATCGGCTTCCTGGCGGCGGCGCTGTTCACCTGGATGAACCCCAAGGCATGGGTGTCCGTGCTGGGCGCGCTCGCGACCTACATGACAGTGGGCGGCAACGTGGTGTGCGAGACCTCGGTAATTGCAGCCGTGCTCGCAACCGCCTGCCTGATGTCGTGCGTGGTCTGGGCCGGCTTCGGTGCGGTCATCGGGCGCTGTCTCGCCAACCCGCGCGCTCGCATGGCGTTCAACTGGTGTATGGCCGGCCTGCTGGTGCTGTCCGTCATCCCAGTGTTTTGGCCGGTATTTTGGCCGGTGTTTTGGCCAGCGTTTTGGTGAGGCCGCCGGCGAACGGATCCGGCGTTACCCGTTAATTGGGCAACCGCGGCCAGTCGCCGGTACCGCCGCCGATCTTGCCGATGGCGATCACGGCCTGCGTGCGGCTGTCGACGCCGAGCTTCTGGAGGATTGCCGACACGTGCGCTTTGACGGTCGCCTCCGAGACGTTGAGCTTGTAGGCGATCTGCTTGTTGAGCAGGCCCTCGCCAAGCATCATGAGCACGCGCACCTGCTGGGGTGTCAGCGTGGCAAGGCGCGACACCAACTCGGTGCTGTCGCCGGAGGGCACGTTGCTCAGATCGACGTCGGGCGGCAGCCACAGCTCGCCGTCGATGACCTTGCGGATGGCGTCGCGAATGCGCTCGACGGGCTGCGACTTGGGGATGAAGCCCGACGCCCCGCAGTCGAGGCAGTTGCGGATGGTCTCGGCGTCATCGCTGGCCGAAACGATCACCACCGGCACCTCCGGGTGCTGGGCGCGCAAATAGATGAGCCCCGATACGCCGTGCACGCCCGGCATGGTCAGGTCGAGCAGGATGAGGTCGGTGTCAATAGCGGTGGCCAGCCGCTCGGTCAGCTCGTCCAGCGAGCCTGCCTCCAGAATCTCCGCGTTTTCGAACGAGGCGCTGAGCGCCTGGCTGAGCGCGCCCCGAAACAGCGGGTGATCATCGACAATGATGAACCTGTAGTCGGCCATGCCCTGTTTCCAACGTCCCCCACATTGCCCACGCCAGTCTTTGCCGACCCGTGCCCCAGATCAGCTGAATCGGCCAGCCGACACGGCAAAATTAGCGGCTTTTTGCATCCTTGGCTAATCTCTTGGACCAGATAGCCTTAAGCCGCGGTGCAGCAAGGTGGTTGACAGGGCGGCGAAGCAGGCGCCCCACTTGAACCACGAATCGTGGGCATTTTTTCCGGCTGGTTCGATTGGCCCCGCCCGGCCGCTCAACCCCTCGGCTGTGGCCTGCCGCCTCCTCGGGGACAGAAAGCAGGAAAGCAATCATGGAGCGCAAAGAGCGCAAGCCGTACTGGCGGCATACCAAGGCGCAGATGCTGACCAGCCTGCTGCCGTTCGTGCTGGCGATGATCGTGCTGCCCCTCTACGCCGACGCGCTCAACGACAAGCGCTTCCTCGGCATTCCGCTCGGCTATTTCCTGGCCTGCCACGGGCTGATCGTCATCGCCTTCACCACGGTGGCGGTGTTCGTCAATCGGCAGGATGCGATCGATCACTGGCACGGGGCGCACGAGGACTTTTAAACCGGTATGATGATCGCGGAATTCGCCAGAGTTCGCATCGCCATCAGACGAATTTCGCGATCAGGACACTAGGATGGCGTTCACCTCCCGCACCAGGCTCGTCAATCCGCGGCTTGGCACCTACTTCGGCATCTTCGCGGCGGGGTTCGCGGCCATCGTGCTGATGGCCCTGATGCTCGAGCAGCTCGGTGTCACCGACACTATGGTGCGGCTGATCGTGTTCGCCAGTCCGATCGCCCTCTATGCCGCCATCGGTCTGCTGTCGGCCACGCGCGAAACGCAAGACTATTTTGCCTGCGGACGGCGCGTTCCGGCTTTCTTCAATGGGCTGGCCTTGAGCATCGCCGCGCTTGGCGGCGCCGGCTTCCTGGCGCTGACCGGGTCTTTCTTCCTGATCGGCTTCGACGCCCTGTGCTTGAGCATCGGCTGGTATGCCGGATTGGTGTTCGCCACGCTGCTGTTCGTTCCGTTCCTGCGCAAGGTCGGCGCCTACACGGTGCCGACCTTTCTCGGCCGCCGCTTCGACAGCCGCACAGTGCGTGTGGTCGCAGCCGCTGTGCTGTCGGTGCCGATCCTGCTGCTGCTGGCCGCGGAGGCCCGCTTTGCCGCCTACGCCTCGGCCTGGCTGCTCGGACAGTCCGAACGGCTGACGGCGGTGCTGGTCGTATCCTGCGCCGCGGCGATCGTGATCGCCGGCGGCATGCGCTCGCTGACCTGGTCGAGCGCGGCGCAGGGCATCGCCGCGTTGCTGGCGCTGGCGATCCCGGCCACCATTGTTGCCGTGATGGTCTCCAATCTGCCGCTGCCGCAGATGACGCACGGCAACATCCTGCGCACCCTGACGCGCATTGAGACTGCCCGAAATCTGCCCATCATCGTCGCCCCGAACTGGGCCGTGGAGCTGCCGGGCGAGGGCATCGAGATGCTGAGCAAGCGCATGCTGCAGGCGTTCGGCAACGTCGGCGGCATCGGCTTCATCATCATGTCGTTCGTGGTGGCGACCGGCATCGCCGCCTCGCCGGCACTGCTGCCGCGCGCCGGCACCGCGCCCGGCGTCTACGAGGCGCGCAAATCGGGCGGCTGGGCGGTGCTGGTGACCGGCCTGGTGCTGCTGACGCTGCCGGCGGTGGCCATCTACCTGCGCTCGTTCGTGCTGGAGCAGGTGGTGAACGCGCCTTACGACCGCCTGCCGGCGTGGTTCCAGCTGCTGCAGCAGGCCGGTATCGCCCGTGTCGACGGGCAGGCGCCGCTGGTCGCCTTCACCAGCGTCGGCTTCGAGCGCGACGCCGTGCTGTTTGCGTTGCCGGTGGCGGCCGGCATGCCGCAGGTGATCGTCTACCTGTCGCTGGCCGGCGCGCTGGCTGCCGCCATGGCCGCGCTGGCCGCCTCGATGGTGGCGGCCGCTGCCATCCTGGCGGAGGACGTGGTGCACGGCTTGCCCAACGAGACGGTGCCGGACAGTGCCCGCATCGGTACCGCGCGCCTGGCTCTGCTCGGTGTCGCCTTCGTCACGGTGTGGCTGGCGATCGCGGCCCCCGCCGATCCGCTGCAGCTCTTCCTGTGGGCGCTGACCTTCAGCGCTTCGGCCTCCTTTCCCATCATCCTGCTCGCCATCTGGTGGAAGCGGGCCAACGCCTGGGGCGCGCTGGCCGGCATGGCGACCGGCGCCACCGTTGCCATGTTCATGGTGCTGCTGAGCGAGACCGGTGCCATCACGCTGCCGAGCGAGCTGGCGGCGGCGGTGGCCCTGCCCTTGGCGGTCGCTGCCACCATCGTGGTGAGCCTGATGACGCCGGCGCCGGGTCGGCATGTGCTCGACATGCTGCGCGACGTGCGCGTGCCGGGCGGCGAGACGCTGTATGACCGCGAGATGCGCCTGCAGCGCCTCAAGAACCGCACCCCGGCCTGATTACGGGCGTGCGGGCCAGGGTTAACTTGCGCTGCGCGCCTGCGGCCATGTAACCATAGCGGGCACGAGAAGGCCGGGCGGGGCCGGCCGCAGGAAGGGAACGTCACGAGCCATGTCGGCACGCGAGCGGCTTGGTCTTTATCCGCCGATCGAGCCCTATCGGCAGGGACGCCTGAAGGTCGGCGGCGGCCACGAGATCTTCTTTGAGGAGTGCGGCAACCCAGAGGGGCGGCCGGCGCTGATCGTGCACGGCGGGCCCGGCGGCGGCTGCAACGCCACCATGCGCCGCTATCACGATCCGGCACGCTACCGCATCATCCTGTTCGATCAACGCGGTTGTGGCCGCTCCCTGCCGCACGCCAGCCTTGAGGCCAACACCACCTGGGACCTGGTGGCCGACATGGAGCGGTTGCGCACGCACTTGGGGCTCGACCGTTGGCAGCTGTTCGGCGGCTCGTGGGGCTCGACCCTGGCGCTGGCCTACGCCCAGACGCATCCGGCCCGCGTCAGCGAGCTGGTGCTGCGCGGCATCTTCCTGCTGCGTCGCGCCGAGATCGAATGGTTCTACCAGGAAGGCTGCAGCTGGCTGTTCCCGGAGGCCTTCGAGGACTTCGCCAAGATCATCCCGCTGGAGGAGCGCGGCGACATGATCGCCGCCTACTACCGCCGCCTCACCCATCCCGACCGCGATGTACAGATCCGCGCCGCGCGCGCCTGGTCGGTGTGGGAGGGCAGCACGCTGTCGCTCCATCAGGACCCTGAGCGCGTCAAGCTGTTCGGCGCCGACACCTACGCCATCGCTTTTGCCCGCATCGAGTGCCACTACTTCATCAACCGCGGCTTCTTCGAGCACGATGACCAGCTGCTGCGCGGTGTCGAGGTGATCCGCCACATCCCCTGCGTGATCGTGCACGGGCGCTACGACGTCGTCACCCCCGTCAAGAACGCCTGGGATCTCTATCGGGCCTGGCCGCTCGCAGATTTGCGCATCGTCGCCGACGCCGGCCACGCCATGACCGAGCCCGGCATCGTGCACGAGCTCCTCGTCGCCACCCGCCGCTTCGCCGGTGCGGGGCGCTAGGCCGAGCGGCGGTTTGCCCCAGCCGCGCTCAGCAGCCACTACCCAGTGCTGAGCCCCGTCGAAGCACGGCATTGCTGCACCCATTCGCCCTTCGACGGGAGTTCAGGGCGAGGTCATTGCCTCCATGTAACCGGAAAGCCTCTCTGCGCAGCTGCGCTTGGCTCGGCGTGTTTCCAACCGCCTGCTGCATATTGATCACAGTGGCGGCCACCCCACCGCGATAGTCTCGCTGACCAGGGAGGCGGATCGTCTGGCCCACCCCCGAGGGTCCGTCGCGACCGGGGGAGTGGCGCAATGCGCCGGTGTCTTTTCTGCATTCTCATTCTGGTCGCAACGTCGAGCGGAACCAGAGCGACTTGTGTCGATCCCTCCACGCTTGTCCGCTCGACGGTGAACATCAGCAGGGAGTTCGACGAGGAAGAGCGGCGGGCAGAGCCCGACGTGCTCGGCATTCGCGGAACCGCCTGGTTCCTCTCGCAGCGCCTGGTCGTGACCGCGGCGCACGTGGCCGAAGCGATGCATCTCTCGCCTGAGGACTGGAAGGAGATTGGAGTTCACGAACGCGGCAGCAAGGCATCGCTGCCCGCTCGCATTCTCCGCGTTGCAGGCACCCAGCGAGAAAAAATTGCCGTCCTCGAGTTGAGAGCGCCGTTTCCCGGCGCCACCGTTCTTCGCAACAGGATCGGGCCGCTCGTTCCGGACGAGCCCCTTGCCAGCCTGGCCTACCCTGGCAGCGAGCTTCGCTTCGCTGGCGGTCGCTTCGTGGAATACGGTGACGATGCCAGGTTCGCCGGCATGGCACTCCTCGAAATGTTCGACGGCAACGATCGCCTCGTGCTCGATCACGGCGCCTCGGGTGCACCCATTCTCGATTGCGAGGGGCGCGTGGTTGCCGTGGTCAGCACGCTCATCACGCAAACCATCAGTTTCGCATCCAGCCCGGTGCGCGTCTCGACCGCCTGGCAGATGCCCAACGTGGTTTCCATACCCATCGATGTGCTGAAGGACTTCTCCTGGCCGGACTGATCGGCTCAGGGTTTGCCGACCGCCGCTTCTAGGGTTTGCCCCGAGCGCTTCCCGCGCTGGCCAAGCGTACAAATCCTCCACAGCAATGCTGAGGCCGTCGCCTTCGTCGCGTGACGAACGCGAGCGCTTCTCGAAGCAGCCGCTTGCTAGTGGAGGCAGCACCCAATGAGCACCCATTCGCGCAACAAACCCCGAGACAACACGCAGCAAGCCGGCGAAGGGCTGAAACGGCGCGACATTCTGCTCAGCGGCAGCTCGCTGCTGGCGGCATCGGCCATGTCGGCCACGGGGCTGGCGACAACGGCGCAGGCCCAGCAGCAGCAGGTTCAGACGCCTGCGGTCAGGTCAGGAGGCCAGCGGCCGCCCAACATTCTCTTCATCATGGGCGACGATATCGGCTGGTTCAACGTCGGCGCCTACCACCGGGGCATGATGTCGGGCAAGACCCCCAACCTCGACAAGCTGGCCAGCCAGGGCATGTTGTTCACGGACTACTACGCCGAGGCCAGTTGCACGGCGGGCCGCGCTGCCTTCATCACCGGCGAGATCCCGCTGCGCACGGGTCTTACTACCGTTGGCCAGGCCGGCGCCGATGTCGGTATGCCGGCTCAGGCCTGCACGATTGCAACCGCGCTGAAGGCGCAGGGCTACACCACCGGGCAGTTCGGCAAGAACCACCTCGGCGATCTCAACAAGTTCCTGCCGACCTTGCACGGCTTCGATGAGTTCTTCGGGTATTTGTATCACCTGGACGCGATGTCGGATCCCTACTGGTACTCCTTCCCGAGGGAGCCGGGCTTCAACGCGAAGTATGGGCCGCGCAATCTGGTGCACAGCTGGGCCACCGACAACGACGACCAGACGGTGATGCCGCGTTGGGGCAAGGTCGGCAAGCAGCGCATCGTCGACGAAGGGCCTCTGCCTCCGTATCCCAATATGGCCAACGTCCCCAACATGACGGAGGGGTTCCAGGCGGCCAAGTACAACATGACCACCTTCGATGAGGTGTTGGTCGATAACTCCAAGCGCTTCATGTCCAAGGCCAAGAGCGACGGCAAGCCGTTCTTCCTCTGGCACAACACGACGCGCATGCACGTCTGGACGTTCCTGTCGCCGCAGTACGCCTCGCAGATGAACAGCGAGACCAACTTCGGCCTGGAAGAAGCCGGCATGAAGCAGCTCGACGACAACGTCGGTGCACTGCTGCAGCACCTCGAAGACATCGGCGAAGCCGACAACACCATCGTCGTCTTTACGACCGACAACGGCGCCGAGGTGTTCACTTGGCCCGACGGTGGCATGACACCGTTCAAGGGCACCAAGGGCACCGCCTACGAGGGCGGCTTCCGCGCGCCCTGCATCGCTCGCTGGCCGGGCAGGATCAAGCCGGGCACGGTGCAGAACGGCATCTTCTCCGCCCTCGACTGGTTCCCGACCTTGGTGGCCGCCGCCGGCAATCCCAATGTCACCGACCAGCTGCTCAAGGGCGTCAAACTTGGCGATCGCACCTACAAGAACCACCTCGACGGCTACGATCAGACCAGCCTGCTGCAGGACAAGGGCCCCTCCGAGCGTCACGAGTACTTCTATTTCGCCGGCCCGCACCTCGGCGCGTTGCGGCTGGACGACTTCAAGTTCCAGTTCCTGCGTCAGCCGCAAGGCTGGCCTGGCGGCAAGGTAACGACGGATATGCCCGGCATGGTCAACATCCGCCAGGATCCCTTCGAGCGGACGCCGTCCATCAACTCCGAGAGCCTCAACAATCTCGGTGGCGGCTACATGAACGACTTCTACGCACGCGAGTTCTGGCGGTTCGTCCTCGTCCAGCAGAAGGTGGCCGAACTCGCCAAGACGGCCATCGACTTCCCGCCGATGCAAGATCCGGCGTCCTTCAACCTGGAGACCGTGAAGCAGCAGATCGACGCGGCGGTCAAGAACAAGCCCGGGCAGTAAGCAACGGGCGCGAGACGCGGCGGAGTGCCTGGCCGCGTCATTCTCCGACGTAGTGCAGCACCACCTCGCGGCTGTGCGGGCGGTCGCGGTGCTCTATCAGGTACAGGGCCTGCCAGGTGCCGAGCAGCATGCGGCCGCCGTTGACCGGCACCGAAAGGCTGGTGGAGGTGAGCATCGAGGTGATGTGGGCCGGCATGTCGTCAGGCCCCTCGACGTCGTGGCGGTAGCCGGCATCGCGCGGGGCGAAGCCCTCCAGCGCATCGAGCAGGTCGCGCAGCACGTCCGGATCGGCGTTCTCCTGGATGGTCAGCGATGCCGAGGTGTGGCGGATGAACAAGGTCAGCAGCCCCTCGGCAGCTCCGATCGACCCGAGCCAACTCGCCACGCCGCCCGTTATGTCGGTGAAGCCGCGGCCGGATGTCTCGATTGTCAGCCGATGCTGCGCCTGCCGCACGGCTAGTGTCCCGATTCCGAAGTCCGCCTGACCTCGCCGCTAGCCTCCCGAGCGAACTTCGGACTCATAAGGGACACTAGAATCATAGATTTGCTAGTGTGATTCAGATCGAGAAATTCGCTCCGAACCAACCGATGAACTCCGGCGAATTTCTCGATCATCACACTAGGCCCTCCTCCCTTTGGTCGGAGCCGTCCATCCGCGCAGCTCGTAGTATTTGTCCTTCGGCTCGCCGGTCCATCCGTTGATGCCTTTGCTCGGAAGCCAGACGGCGTGAATGTACACGACCGCGAGTGACATCAGCCCCAGAAATCCGAATGCCCAGGCCCGCCCGAGGAACGCGGAAAGGCCGGTCACCAACGCGATGAACAGTACGAGCTTGAGCGCCTTTCTCCAGCGCGGCGTACGTTCCTCGAAATGCCCGAAGAAGATGTGCCCGAAGGCGAATATGCTGCTTACGACCGCCACCTCGAACCAGAGCGTATCCATGTTCGTCGTCTTGTCGGGTCGGAAACTTGCCAGACCGCGGCCTACAAACTCCGCCGGTCGCCCTCGTCCAGCTCACGCAGCTTCTCTTTGAATTTGCGCATCAGACGCTGCATCAAGCCGAACGCGCGATCGACATCCTCCTCGGAGGGCAGCTGCAGCCTGGAGCCCTTCTCAGCGCGGCCGTCCTTGCCGTCCGCTTCCGGCAGCAGCGACCTTTCCTCGAGACGCCGGACGGTGTCGCTCAGCTCGCGGTTCTCCGCACCTAGCCGTTCGACCTCCGTCTCCAGCACGCGCCGGTCGTCGGCCACCGCCTCGCACGTCCACTTGCCGCTGGTGCGCAGGCACATGGACACCGCGCCGGTGTGGGTATCCATGCGCAGGAACCCACCCTCCACCGGGGTCATGACAAACCTGCCACCGCGCTCCTCCGTCTCGGGCGCGCCTCCGGTAAAGGCCGCCAGCGCCACGCAGCAGATCAGCAAGGTCGATGCGCGATGTAAGGACATGGGCCTGCTCCCGAATCAGTGGGCCGCTCGAGCAACCGGGCGGCAACGTTCACGCCTCGGCGACCGGCCGCGCAACCGGAAACCCGCCCGCGGCGGGGCTTCCCGTCCACTTAACCGAAACTTTACGACGGATTGCGACTTTGGGCCACGAGCTTTCGCGCTGGTGCTGCGTCCTCAAGCAAGATCTGTGCACGCCTTAGCCGGCCCGATCGAAGCCGATCCCGAGTCGCTTCGATCGCCCCCAAATCAGGGGACCGCCGGACGTGAGCGCGTTGCGCACACACCTCTGGCCCGAGCACTGAGACATGGCGCCTTCCAAATCCAAACGGCGGCGAGCCGCCCCGCAGACGAGCGAAAGTCCATGGGACCGCGAGTCGGCCGAGGCGCTGACCCAGGCCTACGAGGAAAGCGAGGCGGAGTGGCGCGAGACCCGCGCGGCCCGGCGACCGCCGCATGATCGCGGCCGGGCTCCACCTGCCGACCAGGGCGGCAATGTCGGCGGTGCCTGGCTGGAGAGCCGCCTGGTCGACATCGCCGATCGGCTGCAGCGCTCGATTGCGGGCATCGACCCCGACAAATCGGCAAGCGCGCTCGGCACGCGCATCGAGGAGCTGGAGCAGCGTCTGGCCGTCGCCTTCGAGGACGTGGCGCGGCGCCTGGAGGGTCACAACCTCGAGAAGATCGAGGCCCAGATCAGCGGCCTCAACGCCCATCTGGAGCATACGCGCGGCCACATCGAGCGGATCGACGCCATCGACACGCGCCTGCGCGAGCTGGCCGAGCGCTTCGACGAACACCGGCACCTGCCGGAGGCCACCCGGCTCAGCGACGAGGCCATCGAAGCGCTCATCCAGTCGGCAGCCGATCGCGCCGCTAATCGCGTGGTGCAATCCCTGCCCCCGGCGGCGCCTGGCATCGATCCACAGCGCCTCGACGCGCTCGAGGGGCTGATGCGCGAGCAGATCGCCGAGCGCCAGCAGACCGAGGCGATGACCAGCAGCGTTCTGCGCACCATCGAGGACTCACTGGGGCGTATTCTCGACCGGGTCGACGGCCTGCAGCCCGCCTTCGACGCTCCGTCGGCCAGCCGCGAGCGCTACGAGGGCAGCTCTCCTCTCGATCCCTTGCTGGAGGCCTATGCGCAGGGCGCACGCGCGCTGGGACAGGTCACGCCAGCCTCCCTGCTTGATGCCACCGACTACACCACGGGCGGGTCGCACACCGGGTCGGCCACACCGGATCGGTCCGTCCAGCCGAGCTGGACCGACCCCCTGGTCGCCGACACCGCGGTACGAGACGAATTGCCTCCGGCCCTCAACCCAGACAAGCCGCAAGCCACAGCCGAAGCGGCTGATGACGAACCCAAAGGTCCTGCCGCCGCCGCCCGCAAGGCCAAACCGTTCGGGTCGTCGGGCCGGTTGTCAGGCCTGCTGCTGATGCTGGCCACGACTGGGCTGTTCGGCGCCGGCTATCTGGCCGTCGATTTCTTCCTGGTCCAGTCGAAGATCACGGTCACGCAGGACCGGCCCCCGCACCAATCGGTACCCGAAACTACCGCATCCATCGCACGCGCTACGTCGGCGGGCGCGTCGGACCGGGACGTGGTGGCCGCCTCGCCGGACGAGGGCATCGCCTCCTATGACGGCGCCAAGCCATCGGATACCCCCGGCACGCTGCCCGAGGGCCTGAGCACCACCGACATCGGACAGGCCGCTGCCGGCGGCGATCCGATCGCCCAGTTCGAGGTGGCCACGCGCTTCGCCGAGGGCCGCGGCCTGGCTCCAAGCCAGGCGCAGGCGCTCGCCTGGTTCCAACGCGCAGCCATGCACGGCTTCGCGCCCGCCCAGTTTCGCCTGGCCCACTTGCTCGAGCGCGGCGTAGGAACCGGGACCGATATGGAGCGGGCCAAGGTGTGGTACCGCCGTGCGGCCGAACAGGGGCACGTCAAGGCCATGCACAATCTGGCCGTGCTGCTGGCGCGCAGGGACGGCAACGCACCCGACTATGCGACCGCAGCTACCTGGTTTCGGGAGGCGGCCGAGCGCGGCCTGACCGACAGCCAGTACAATTTCGGGGTGCTGTGCGAGATGGGCCTGGGCGTGCCGAAGAGCTTGCCCGAAGCCTACAAGTGGCTGGCGCTGGCGGTACGCGGCGGCGACCAGGAGGCGACCGGCAGGCTGCAGCAGATCAAGACGCGGCTGACGCCCGGCGAGATCGCCGCCGCCGAGCGGCAGGTTGCCGACTGGCGTCCGCGCATCGCTCCGATCACACCCGGCCCCGAGGACGTGCAGCAAGTCGGCGGCTGACGGGGCCACGGCGCTTAGCAACCGACCTCAGCCGAACGATACGGGATGCGATATAGGCGCACCCGTCCTTTCTTCTCTGTTTTGCCTTCCGCGAGGCTTGCAATTGGTGGGAACATAGTGTCCCTATCGCGCGAACGAGAGTTTGCGGCCGCCGACACGCGCCTCCGCAAGCGGGCGGGTTTTCCTCCGGATCCAGAAAGGTTGGCCCTGGCTGCGCGGCCCTCCGGATTCGGAGTTTGGTCCCGGTCTGGCGCTGGCGTGCAATGGCACCGCACTCGGACAGCGGTAGCCTGCGCGGGCGTAACTTGGCCCGGGCGACCCGTTCAGCGTGGTGATTGCATGCACTTCTATCTGCCCGTCGCCGAGATGTCGGCGAACATCTTCATTTTCATCGCCATGGGGGGAGCGGTCGGCTTTCTTTCCGGCCTGTTCGGAGTGGGCGGCGGCTTCCTGATGACGCCGCTCCTGATCTTCTCCGGCATTCCGCCGGCCGTGGCGGTGGGCACGGAAGCGGCCCAGATCGTCGCTTCCTCGGTGTCGGGGGCGCTCGCCCAGTGGCGGCGGCGCAACATCGACATCACCATGGGCGTGGTGCTGCTGGCCGGGGGCATCGTCGGCTCGTTCCTCGGCGTCGAGCTGGTCGGCGCGCTGCGACGGCTCGGCCTGTTCGATTTCTTCGTCGCCGCCTGCTACGTCACGTTCCTCGGCGTGATCGGCACGCTGATGATGATCGAAAGCGTCAACACCATCCGCAAGGTGCGCGGCGGGGCCACGGTCAGCCTGCGGCGCTCAGGCCAGCACAGCTGGATCCACGGCCTGCCGCTAAAAGTTCGGTTCCAGCGCTCCAAACTCTACATCAGTGCCATTCCGCCGTTCTTGATCGGCCTGTTCGTCGGCCTGCTGGCTGCCATCATGGGCGTCGGCGGCGGCTTCATCATGGTACCGGCCATGATCTACCTGTTGCGCGTACCGACCAACGTGGTGGTCGGCACCTCGCTGTTCCAGATCGTATTTCTGACAGCAGCCACCACCATACTGCAGGCGCGGCTGAACTTCACGGTGGACGTGGTGCTGGCAGCGTTGCTGATGGTCGGCGGGGTGATCGGCGCGCAGTTCGGCGCGGCGGCGGGCGAGCGCTTGAAGGCTGAACACCTGCGTTTCCTGCTGGCCGGGCTGGTGCTGCTGGTCGGACTGCGCTTCGCCTGGCAGCTGATCGCCCAGCCGCGCGACCTCTATTCGCTGAGTCCAGGGAGTATCTGATGCGCGCAGGCCTGTACCGCTCCTCAGCCCTGGGTCTGACGGCCGCGCTGGCCGCGACTTTACTGCTGGCGGGCGACGGCAACGGCCAGACACCGCGCAAGAAAGGGCCGGCCCCCGTCGGCAAGGAGAGCACGCAGGGCAACCCGCAAGACATTCGCCGCGAGCAGACGGCCGGTGCGCGCGAGTCGGTGCAGGCCGACGTCTCGGCCCGCACCGTGTCCGTCACCTCGAGCTTCAACGGCACGGAAATCGTCATCTTCGGCGCCGTCGACAACAGCCAGCAGCCGAGCGCCGAGTCCGGCTACTACGATGTCGTGATCGTGGTCGAAGGCGTGCCGGGGCGCGTGGTGGCGCGGCGCAAGAACAACGTGGCGGGCCTGTGGCTCAACACCTCGTCGGCCACCTTCGACGCGGTGCCCAGCTACTACGCCGTCGCCTCGACGCGCCCGCTCGACGAGATCGCCTCGGAGGACTTTCGCGCCTCGCACGGCATCGGCTTCCAGCACCTGCGCATGATGCCGGCTTTCGGCCAGGCCCAGGCGCTGTCGACCGAGGACCTCAAGGAATTCCGCGCGGCCGTCATCCGACTGAAACAGAAAGACGGGCTGTACGTGCAGGACCCCTACAGCGTCGCCTTCATCGGCCGCAGCCTGTTCCGCTCCACCATCGAGCTGCCGGCCAACGTGACGGTCGGGCCGTTCACGACGCGCGTGTTCCTGTTCCGCGACGAAAAGCTCCTCAGCCAGTACTCCGTGCGCCTGACCTTGGAGCGCGAGGGCCTGGAGCGGCATCTGCACTCCTTCGCCTTCGGCTACCCGACCCTGTACGGTTTAGTGACGGTGGCCATCGCCATCGCCGCCGGCCTGCTCGCCTCCACGGTCTTCCGCAGACCGGCACACTGAGGCCCGAGGTTCTGCATGGAGCGCGCCGGGATCCCATCCCGGCGCACCTGCTGCGCACCGTTCACGAGATATGCGCGCCGCGCGTTTCTACGTACACGGCATAGAGCGACTGGCTGGCGGTCATGAACAGCCGATTGCGCTTGGATCCGCCGAAACACACGTTGGAGCAGATCTCCGGCAGTCGGATCTGGCCGATGCGGGCGCCGTCCGGCGAAAATACGTGCACCCCGTCGTAGCCGTCGCCGACCCAGCCCATGCCCGCCCACACGTTCCCCTCCTCGTCGCAGCGGATGCCGTCGGCAAAGCCGGTCTTACCGTTCAGTTCCATGCTGGCAAACGTCTTGGGGTTTTTGAGGGTCGCGCCGTCGATGTCGTAGACCCAGATGATGCTTTTCGCGTCCGGGTAGTGCGACACGCCTGTGTCGGCCACGAACATCCGGCGGTAGTCGTGCGAGAAGCACAGTCCGTTCGGCTTGAATGGCTGATCGGCCACCTTGGTGATGGCGCCGCTCTGGCCGTCGATGCGATAGATCGCTTCTTTCTGCAAGGGACTGACACTGCTCGCGCTTTGCGGCAGCCGGTTACCCTCATACTCCATCAGCGATCCGTAGCCGGGGTCTGTGAACCAGATCGACCCATCGTTGGGGTGCACCACCACATCGTTGGGAGCGTTGAACTCCTTGCCGTCGAGCTTGTCGGCCAACACCGTGACCTTGCCGTTGTATTCGTAGCGCACCACCTTGCGGGTGCCGTGCTGGCATGAGATCTGCCGACCTTGATAGTCGAAGGTGTTGCCGTTGGCGTTGCCCGACGGATAGCGGAAGCGGCGGCCGACGTGGCCGTCCTCCTCGCTCCAGCGCAGGACCTCGTCGTTGGGAATGTCGCTCCACAGCAGATAGCGGCTGGCGCCGTTCCAGGCGGGACCCTCGGCCCACAGAGTGCCGGTGTAGAGGCGCTGAATCGGCGTGTTGCCGAGCTTGGCCTTGAAGCGCTTGTCGAGGACGAGGATGTCTGGATCGGGATACCGCTCCGGCGGCGTATCGGGGCCGAAGTTGCGGGCGAATGCGGTCTGCGACATGCCGGTTGCGGCCGCTAAGCCGGTGGCAATCGCCAGGAACTTGCGGCGATCCGGGCTGGGAAGATCTGTCGAGGCGGGCGAACGTTTCTTTGCCAGGTCCATGAACTGATGCTGCTGCATGCGCTGCATGTGGCACCTCCTCCTGGTGGCTCCGGTCTTTGACCCGTGAGGTTGGCGGAGCCGTTGTGCGGACGGGCGATACCCCGTCCTGGTACCCGCAGCGCGATAGCGCCCGCCTATTGTGTCGGAATGCGGAGCGAGGCTTGCGTTATCCCGTCCGAACACGGTGTTTTCAGCGGACAAGACGTGCCGTAGGCTGTCGATCGAGCGCCGTGCTTCGATCTACCGCCCAAAGACAGCTAGCGGAGGATGTCGATTCAATCCTGGCTGAGCAGCCGGGTGGCGACGGGGTACAGGCCTTCCTGGCCCAGCATCCACACCGCCATCCCGCCATCGCCGAACAGCGGGTGGAAGGCCTCGTCCAGCACGTTGAGGCCACCGACAAAGGCACCGAAGGCCGGCATCACCAGCCGGCGACCGTTGGCAACGAAGCAGGGCCGGCGGATGACATAGCCGTGCATGGAAATGCGCGCCGCCGGGTGCATGTGGCCGGCGATTTCGTGGGTGACGGAGCCCGGCGCCGGCTGGTGGCGCAGCCTGATGCCGGCGATCTTCAGCTCCGAGCACACGCGCCCGCCGAAGATGTCGGCGATCCGTCCATCATGGTTGCCGGTCAGCCAGATCCATTCCCTGTCCTCCTGCAGCATGCGCAGGATTTCGAGATCGGTCGCCGACATGCGCTCGGCGGCACCCGCATCGTGGAAGCTGTCCCCCAGCGCGATGACGCGGCCTGGCTCGTAGCGGTCGATCACCTCTGCCAGCCGGATCAGCGTCTCACGCGTGTCGTAGGGCGGCAGCATGGTGCCTCGGGCCGCGTAAGCGGAGCCCTTCTCCAGATGCAGGTCGGCCACCAGCAGGGTTTTCTGCGCCGGCCAGAACACGGCACCTGAGCTGTCGCCGACCAACGGCTTGCCGCACAGCGTCAGCGGATGCGACTGCGCATCTTCCAATAGATTGTAGCGTTCCGACTTGAGCATACTCACCCCCGCTGCATGGCTTCCCGTATCAGATCGTCGGCCGCCTCGCGCAGAAGAGCATCGCCGACGTTGCCGCCGTAGACAAGCTCGCGACCGATCTCCAACAGCACAGGCACCGCGAGCGGCGACACGCGGTCCAAACGCTGGTAGCGGATGCGACCTCTGATACGCCGCAAGAACTCGCCAAGTCGAGCGAGATCTAGCAGCCCTGCGGCAGCATCGGCCCAAGCGGCCTCGAGTAGGATGTGCCGAGGATCATGCTTGCGAAGTACGTCATAAATGAGGTCGGACGAGACTGTGAGCTGCCGACCCGACTTGACGTTGCGCGATGCGTGGCCCGGATGGCGCCGCTCGATCAGCCCGGCGATGACGGCGCAGACGCGGAAGGTGCGCTTCATCAGCGCGGACTCGGCCAGCCACGCCTCCAGGTCGTCGCCGAGCATGTCCTCGTCAAACAGCCGCGCCAGGTCGAGACGCCCGGCCTCGGCCAGCGCGGCCACGTCGCCGATGCTCCAAACCGCGAGCGCGTAGTCGTTGGCGACGAAGCCGATCGGCGAGGCGCCCGCGCGATGCAGCCGGCGCGTCAGCAGCATGCCGAGCGTCTGGTGGGCGAGGCGGCCCTCGAACGGATAGACCGCCAGGAAATGCCGGTTGCCGCGCGGGAACGTCTCGACCAGCACCTCGCCTGCGTCCGGGATCACCGAGCGCTCGGCCTGCAAGCCCAGCCACTCGCCAACCGGGGTGGGCAGCCCCGTCCACTGCCGTTGGTCGGCCAGGATGCGGCGCACCCGCTCGGCCAGGTGTGTGGAAAGCGGAAACTTGCCGCCCGCATAGGACGGGATCTTGGGCTCGGGATCGCTGCTGCGCGAGACCAGCGCCTCCGTCTCTTGCAGGCCCTCGAAGCGCACCACCTCGCCGGCGAACGCGAAGGTGTCGCCGACGGTCAGCTGCTCGATGAACGATTCCTCGAGCTCGCCCAGCACGCGTCCGCCATACAGCGGGCGCGGCGTGCCCGCCTTGTGCCGCGAGCGGCGTCCGACCAGGCGGATCTTGATCATGGGCGCCTCGACGATAGTGCCGACGTTGAGGCGGTATTGCTGGGCAAGGCGCGGGTGGGCGAGCCGCAGCGTACCTTCCGGCGTCGGCTTGAGGCGGGCATAGCGCTCGTAGACCCGCAGCGCGTATCCGCCGGTCGAGACGAAATCGATGATGCGATCGAACTGGCTGCGCGTCAGACCGGCGTAGGCGGCGGCCGAGCGCACCTCGCGGTAGAGGTCGTCCGGGCGGAACGACCCCGCGCAGGCCGTCCCCCACACGTGCTGGGCGAGCACATCGAGGGCGCCGGTGCGGTTCAGCACCGCGTCCTGGGCGCCGGCCGTCGCCGCATCGATCGCCGCGCGGCATTCCAGCACCTCGAAGCGGTTGGACGGCACCAGCACGGCGCGCGAGGGTTCGTCGAGGCGATGGTTGGCGCGGCCGACCCGCTGGATCAGGCGGCTCGCACCCTTCGGCGCCCCCACATTGATGACAAGATCGACGTCGCCCCAGTCGATGCCGAGATCGAGGGTGGAGGTGGCCACCACGGCTTTCAGCGTGCCGGCCGCCATGGCCGCTTCCACCTTGCGACGGCGGACGGCATCGAGCGAGCCGTGATGCAGGGCGATCGGCAGGTTGTCGTCGTTGATGCGCCACAGCTCCTGGAACAGCAGCTCGGCCTGGCTGCGCGTGTTGACGAACACCAGCGACAGGTTGTGCGCCTTGATGGCCGCGAAGATCTCGGGCAACGCATAGCGCGAGGTGTGCCCGGACCAGGGCAGCGGCGCCTCGGTCTCCATCATGCTGATCTCTGGACGCGCTCCACCCTTGACATGCACCAGGTCGGCGAGATGCGTGGCGCTGGTGCCTGGTTGCGGCATCAGGTAGGCGCGCAGTTCGCTCGGCCGCGCCACGGTGGCGGACAGGCCGATGCGCATGTGGCCCGGCGCAATGGTTTGCAGGCGGGCGAGGTCCAGCGCCAGCAGGTCGCCGCGTTTGGTAGGGGCGAGCGCGTGCAGCTCATCGAGGATGACCGTGTCGAGGCTGGCCAGGAAGCGCGGCGCATCGGCGTGCGACAACAGCAGGGCGATCTGTTCGGGGGTGGTGAGCAGGATGTCAGGCGGCCGTACCCGCTGGCGCTGTTTGCGCGAGGTGGACGTGTCGCCCGTGCGCGTCTCGACGCGGATCGGCAGCTGCATCTGCTCCAGCGGAGTGAGCAGGTTGCGTGCCACATCGACGGCCAGCGCCTTCAATGGCGACACGTACAGCGTGTGCAGGCCGCGCTCGCCCCGATCGCGTTTGCGCCCGGCCAGCGCCACCAGGCTGGGCAGAAAGCCGGCCAGCGTCTTGCCCGAGCCCGTCGGCGCGATCAGCAGGGTCGAGCGGCGCGCGGCGGTCTTCTCCAGCAGGGCGATCTGGTGCTCGCGCGGCCGCCAGCCGCGGCTTTCGAACCAGGACCGGAAGGCTGGCGGCAGCAGGGGCGGGGGTTCGACCGCCAGCACCGCGTCACTCCGGGACTGCCTCAGTAAACCGTGCTTCGCGGATTTGCCGCGGGCCGCCATTTGCTCTCCACTCCAGCTCAGGCTTCTACGTGAAGGAGCACTATGCTAATGCCAATTCGGGCGCCGGTGCGCCGACGGCAGAAGGAGCGACATCATGGACCGACGCCAGTTTTTCGGCGAGAGCGTCTCCGGCACGATCATCCGCCTGGTCCTGCTATCGATCGTGGTCGGCATCGTGTTCTCGGCGCTCGGCATCAATCTGTTCAACATTGTCGAGCGACTGCAGCAGCTGGTGCGCAACATCATCAATCTCGGCTTCGACACCTTCCACTCGGCGTTCCAGTATTTCCTGTTGGGCGTCGTGGTGGTCGTGCCCATCTGGTTCGTGATGCGCCTGCTCAGCCGCCCTCGCGATCCGAAGGTGTAGTCTGGCTCGCGCGTCCCCGCTTCCCGCCCTTCCGCGGGGAGAGGGAGCACTAGCCGCCATCCAGCGGCTTGGCGGCCCAGGCCTTGGCCTGGCTGCCGGCCGCGTCGGTGACGCGGGCAAGGCGGTGGCGGTCTGCGTGGGCGACGAGGTCGCGTTTGATGCGGGCGAGCAGGCCGGGGCCGTGGAACACCAAGCCGGTATAGAGCTGCAGCAGGCTGGCGCCGGCCTCGATCTTGGCGATGGCCGCAGCCCCCGAGTCGATCCCGCCGATGCCGATCAGCGGAATGCGGCCATCGGTTAACAGCCGGACGCGCGCCAGCACCACCGTCGAGCGATGGAATAGCGGTGGCCCCGACAGGCCGCCTGCCTGCGCCGCATATTGTGCGTCGCTCACGCCATTACGGGCGAGCGTGCTGTTGGACACGGCGATGCCATCGACGCCGCGCCCCACCAGGACGCGCACGATCGCTTCGAGATCGTCCTCGGCGATGTCGGGCGCGAGCTTGACGACGATCGGCCGCGACGGTTTGCCGGCTGCAACCACCTCGGCACGCGCCGCAAGCACGCGCGCCAGCAGATCGTCGAGCGCTGCTGGGGCCTGCAGGTCGCGCAGACCCGGCGTGTTGGGGGATGACACATTGATCGTGAAATAAGAGGCCACGTCGGTGAACAGATGCACGCCTGCGGCATAGTCGGCCGCGCGATCGGCCGCATCCTTGTTGGCGCCGACGTTGATGCCAACCACGCCGGCGGCACGGCGCGCCTGCAGCCGCGCGAGTGCCTGCGCGTGCCCGCCGTTGTTGAAGCCGAGCCGATTGATGAGCGCGCCGTCCTCGATCAGGCGGACCACGCGCGGGCGCGGATTACCGGCCTGCGGTAGCGGCGTCACTGAGCCGATCTCGGCAAAGCCGAACCCCATGCCGAGCACCGCGTCGGGCACGCGAGCGTCCTTGTCGAAGCCGGCGGCGATACCGAGCGGGTTTGGAAAGTCGAGCCCCCACACGCGGACGGCGAGCCGCGAGTCGTCGGCAACGGAGGGGCGCGGATAGAAGCCGGCTTCCAGCGATTTGAGCGTCAGCTCGTGCGCCATCTCCGGCTCAAGCGCGAACAGCAATGGTCGCGCGAGATCGAACGCCGCTGCAAGCACTGGCATCTGTCCGTCCTCTGCAATCGTCTGCCCTATCCTTGAGCGGACTGATCCCGGCGTGACCGAAAGCAAGGGCCCGCGCGCTTGTCAATGCGCACGAGCAGCAACAAGCCGTGCACGCGAATATTTGAGAGTTGCACACGCGCAATAATTCGTGCTCTGGATGGCTTGTCGAGCGCGCAATTGCCAATCCGCGCGCCGGCCTCCAGGAAAGGCAGCCAATGCCGTCGCAGTTTGCCGCGCGTTCCGTCCGGCTAGGACAGGTTTTTGCCGATCCATTGCGCATCGAGGTGCCCCCTTACCAGCGTTCATACGCCTGGACGGCATTGGAAGCCGGCCGGCTGCTCGACGACATCACGTTGGCCATGGAGGCAGAGGGCGAAGGCGCGGAGAACACCGATTACTTTCTAGGCACCATGCTTCTCATCGATTCCGATCGGGCCGCCTTGCTGCGCGACGGCTGGCCGCTGAACGGGACTGCCCGCACCTTCGAGGTGGTGGATGGGCTGCAGCGGCTGACCACGCTGACCATCCTGTTCTGCGTGCTGCGCGACCTCGATGCCGAGGAGCGCGCCACATCCTACCCCGGGCTGGCAGCGGCGATCCGCGCAGGCACCGGCGCGAGCGCCATCTCGCGGCTAGCCCTCAGAGGCACTGACGAGAAATTCTTCCAGGCCTACGTGCGCAGTGCAGGGGCCAGCCGCACCATGCCGGACAGCGACAGGCTTTCGGCCGCCGAGGAGCGCATCCTGGAGGTGCGCGAGCACTACCTGTCGGCCCTGCTGGACTTCGATGCCGGGCAACGGCGGCGGCTTGCCGAGTTCCTGCTGGAGCATTGCGCCGTGGTGCTGGTGGCCACCGTCGGCATCGATCGCGCGCACCGCATGTTCATGGTTTTGAACGAAACGGGCAAGCCGCTTGCTCGCAACGATATCCTCAAGGCCGAACTGCTGGGCGGCATCCCCGGCGGCGTCGCGGGGTCGGCCTGCGCCACTTGGGAGTCCGTCGAGACAAGGCTCGGCACCGAGTTCGAGAGCCTGTTCAGCCATATCCGCACCATGTACGGCCGGTCGAGCGCTCAGGTGATGGTGGGCGTGCGCGCGGTTGCCGCCGAGTGCGGCGGTGCCGAGGCCTTCATCGGCAACGTGCTGGCGCCGTCCGCGGCCATCCTGGACGACCTGCGCCACGCGCGGCATTCAGGCTCGGTGCAGTCAGCGGCCATCGCCCGCACGCTGTCGTATCTGTCGTGGCTGCCCGCCTCCGATTGGGTGCCACCGGTCATGCTGTGGTGGCTCGGCAAGGGCAAGGAGCCGGCCGAGCTTGCCTGGTTCCTGCAAAGTTTGGAGCGGCTGGCCTACGGTCTGCGTATCCTCGGCCTCGGCGCCAGCCGGCGCGCCAAGCGCTTCGGCACGATCATCTCGGCTATACGCAACGGCGCCGATCTCAAAGCCACCGGAAGCCCGCTCAACCTGCTGCGCGATGAGATCCGCAATATCGAGCACAGCCTCAAAGACCTACACGCCCGCAGCGCGCCCCTCAGCAAGCTGGTGCTGCTGCGTCTCAACGACGAGATGGCAGGACGGCCGCAGAACCTACCGATGGGCGAGCTGACCGTCGAACACGTGCTGCCCAAGAAGCACGGCACGGGCAGCGCCTGGCGCGGCGCCTTCCCCGACGCGCAGGAGCGAGACCAGTGCACGGAGGCGCTCGGCAACCTGGTGCTGGTCAGCAAGGCGCAGAACGACAAGGCCGGCAACCTCGACTTTGCGCGCAAGCACGCCATTTATTTCCCGGCGTCCGGCGGACCGACGCTGGCCATCAACGAGTACGTGCGCCGGCAAAAGGCGTGGACGTCCGCCCAGGTCAAGGAGCGCGACACGGACCTCATGAAGCGACTGAACGCGCTCTGGGGCTTCGGTGGCGAGGGCCGTCGCGCTCGCCCTAGTTCAGGGCTGGGGTTGGAAGGCCCCCCAGCCCGCTAAACGTCAATACGTCTTCGACTTGGGTGCCGGTGCCTGGCCGCGCACCTCGCGCACGGCGGCGGCAGCAGCGTTGGCCATCAGGCGCACATCATTGAGGATGGTGCACATGTGGAAGCCCTCCTCGAAGCGGCGGATGGCCGTCTTGGGGCCGTCGGTGTGCACGCCGGCAATCAGGCCACGCTCGCGCGTTTCCTTCAGGATGATGCCCATCGCCTCCAGCACCGTCTTGTCGCTCGGATCGAGCGTGGGCGTCTTGCCCATGCTCAGCGACAGGTCGGACGGGCCGATGTAGACGCCGTTGAGACCCTTCACGGACAGGATCTCGTGCAGGTTGCTGACCGCCTGGCGCGTCTCGATCATGGCGAACAGCAGCACCTCCTCGTTGGCGTGCTGCCAGTAGTCGTTACCCGCATAATGGGCGGCGCGGAACGGCCCGAAGCTGCGCTCCCCCATCGGCGGATAGCGGCCGGCGCGCACATACGCCTCGGCTTCCGCCTTGGTGTTGATCATTGGGCAGATCAGCCCCATGGCGCCCGCGTCGAGCGCGCGCATGATGTAGGACGGATCGTTCCACGGCACGCGCACCAGTGGGGTCGCCTCGCTGGCGCACACGGCCTGCAGCATCGACACGAGGTCGTTCATGGTGGGCGCGCCGTGCTGCATGTCGATGGTCACGCTGTCCCAGCCTTGCGCAGCATAGATCTCGGTGGAGAAGGCATTGGGGATGCCGGCCCAGCCGCCCACCACCGGCACACCATCGGCGAGCTTCTTTTTCAGGGTGTTGTGTTTCATGCGTGTTTCTCCTCCTAGAGGGCCGCGAGGCAGGCCCTTATTTCTTCAGGCGCTTCAGTACGTCCGGGTTGAACACGTGGCTGTCAGGCAGGCGGCCGTCGAACATGTCGAGCACATTCTGAGCCACCGTCTTGGCCGAGCGGATGTAGGTCTCGCTGGTGGCGGTGGCCGAATGCGGCGTCAGGATCAGCCGATCGCATTTGAGCAGCGGATCGTCGGCCTTGGGCGGCTCGTCGACCTGCACGTCGAGGGCCGCACCCATGATACGCCGCGCCTCCAGCGCCTCGAGCAGCGCTTTCTCGTCGACGATGCCGCCGCGGGCGCAGTTAATCAGGTAGGCCGTCGGCTTCATCATGGAAAGCTCGCGCGCGCCCATCATGTTGCGCGTATCATCCTGCAGTGGCACGTGCAGGCTGACGAAATCGGCGCGCGGGAGTGCCGCGCGGAAGTCCTTGACCGGCTCGCAGCCCATGGCTTCGATCTCGGCCGCCGAATATGCAGGATCGACGCCGAGGCACTTCATGCCCAGCGCATTCAGCGTCTTGGTGAGCCGGCTGCCGATCCGCCCGAGACCGATGATCAGCACCGTGCGGCCGCCGATGTCCTGCGCCTCGAGCTTGAGCTTGCGCATGTAATCGCCGCCGCGCACGTCGCGATCGACATCGAACAGGCGCTTGGCCAGCGCCAGCATCAGCGACAGCGTGTGCTCGACCACCGAGGGCGCGTTGGCCAAGCCGACCGTTGCCACCACCACGCCGTGCTCGGTGGCTGCCCCGACATCGATGTTGTCGCAGCCGACGCCGTGCCGGGAGATGATCTTCAGGTCGGGCGCCGCCTCGATCAGCGAGCGCGGAATTTTGCTCAGCCGCACGCACAGCGCCTCGGTGCCGGGCAGGAAGTTCGACCAGGTGGCCGGGTCCGGATTCTCCGGCACGATCACCTCGAGATCGTCGCGCGCATGCAGGATTTGCATGCCCTCGGCGTGGATGGGCTGGATGACGATGACCCGGTGCTTCATGACGCTCAGTGGATCTCGTCTTGCTTGGCCAGCGCCTCGCGCAGCTTGGCGATGTTGAAGCCCGGCGCGCGGGCCATGTCGAGGATGACGGCCTCCTTGCGGGTCAGCAGATCGCAGGCGGCCGGGATTTTTGCAGCCAGCGCCTCGGGGATCGTGACGGCACCGTGCCGGTCGGCGTGCACGAGGTCGCCCGAGCGCACCAGCATGCCGGCCACCCGCACCTCCTGGCCGAAGCCCGCCAGATGCACGTGCGCATGGCTCGGCACGATCGAGCCGGCCAGCGCCTGGAACCCCGGTGCCCACTGGTCGATGTCGCGGATCGAGCCGTCGGTGACCACGCCGAGGCAGCCGAGCCCCTTGTGCACCGCGCTCATCACCTCGCCCCAGAAGGCGCCGAAGCCGACCTCGTGTCCGTCCAGGTCCTGGATGACGACGACGCCAGGCGCCGGCTTGGAGGCGATGTACTCGTAGTAGGCGATGCGCTGCTCGCGCGCCTGCTTGGCATCGAACTCGTGCGCATGGGTAGAACGACAGGTCGCGGTCTTGGCGTAGCCGACAATCGGCGCCAGGGTCGGAAACGGGCACACCAGCGGCTTGACCGTGAAGCCGGTCAGCCGCCGCGCCGGGTCGACGATCTCCAACGCGTTGCAGATGGTCGGCGTGTCGTAGGTCTTGAGCTTCTCAAGCAGATCCATGTCGATCACAGGACGGTCCCCCATTTCTTGCCTCCCCCTTGAGGGGGGAGGTCGGAACGCCACGGGCTTAGCTCGCCCCTGGCAACGGTTGAATAAGCGACGACCGGCGAGCTAAGTCCGATGGCGTTGCTGGTGGGGGTGGCGTTTGGGCGACTCACCCCCACCCGACGCGTCCAGCAACTTAGGCCGGTGGGTCCGTGCGAAGCGCAGGATGCTGGCGCCGGCCTAAGCCGCGGACGCATCGCCCTCCCCCCTCTAGGGGGAGGCACAGCGCGCGTTTCGGGACTCGGAGAACTCAGCATGACGGCATTGCTCCTCACGCCGCCCCCACCTGCTGGATGCGGCGCTCGTCGACGCCAGCTTCGCGGGCGGCGTTGACGATCGACGCCCAGGTGTCGTCGGGAAGCGGCACGCCCTCGGCCAAGCGCTGGCGGCGCATGCGCTCCTCGGGCTCGCCGGGGGTCAGCACCTCGCCGCCCGCGACGGCAGGCTTGGCGCTCTTGAAGTAGGCGATGTAGCGGGACACATCGGCAGGGAAGAGGTGGTCCGGGTCAACCACCGCCGGGTCGATGTAGATCGACAGCATGCCGTTGCTGAAGCGCTGCCCCTCGCCGGTAGCGGCCGTACCCGTCAGCGAGCCGCCGAGCAACTCGCACATCAGGGCGAGACCCGAGCCCTTGTGGTCGCCGAAGGCACGGATCGCCCCCGGGCCAGCCGTGTGATTGCGAGGACCCGTCGGGGTGAACTCGCCGTACAGCAGGCGCGGGTCGGTGCTCATTTTGCCGTCGAGCGCGATCAGCGCATTGTCGGGCAGCTTCTTGCCGCCCTGGCTCGCCACCAGCACTTTGCCTTCGGCCACCACCGAGGTGGCGAAGTCGAGCACAATGGGCGCCTGTCCGGGACGCGGGATACCGACGCAAAACGGCGCCGTCGACATGCGCCGCTGGGTGCCGCCAAAGGGTGCCACCAGCACGCTGCCCGAGGCGTTGACGAAGTGGATGGAGACGAGCCCGGCGGCGGCCGCGGTCTCGGCCCAGTCGCCGACCCGGCCGATGTGGCCGGTACGGCGCAGGGCCACCATCGACAGGCCCATCGCCTTGCATTTCTCGATGCCGATGGCCACCGCCTGCGGAGCGACCGTCTGGCCGAAACCGTAGTTGCCGTCCACCACCGCCAGCACCGGGGTCTCGGTCTTGATCTCCACTTTGCGGTCGGGAAATATTGCGCCTTCCTGCTTCCACTGCAGATAGCGCGGCACCCTCACCACGCCGTGGCTATCATGGCCGGCGAGATTGGCTCCGACCAGGTACTTGCCGATGCGCTCGCCCTCGGCCGCTGAACTTCCGGCCTTGACGAAGATATCGCGCACGAAGTCTGCGAGCGCGCCCGACTTGATAGTCACCATCGCATGGAGTTCCTCTCCCGTCGGGCCGCGTGGACATGGGCCCTTGACCCACCTTAGAACACGGCGGGGCTCAAGTCATGGGCCGCAGGCATGCCGCGGCATCGGGTCTGATCAGCGTCCGCGCTTGGGTTGGGCCGCCCAGTCGACAGCCCGGTTCAGATCGAGCTTGGCGCCGACGTTTCCGGGGCAGAGCACGGTGCGCCGCCACGTTCCTCCAGGTTGGCACCATGAGAGCGCGAGACCGAAGGCCGTGCTGCGGGCGCGGTCGGCCGCGCCACGCTCGACATTGGCGGGCTCGCGCTCAGACAGCTAACCTTCGTACTGCAAAACATGCAGGCCTGCGTTCCAGTCGCTCACGTACATCAGACCTTCGCGAGTGACGTAGGCGTCTGCCGTCTTGGCAGCGAGGGCAATGTTGGGCCTTGGATCGATCAGCTTGGCTGGTGCCGGCGGCACCCAGGACGCAATCTCAGCGGGCTGGAACTGATTGCGTATGTCGAACACGCGCACGCCGCCGTTGTTGTAGGTGGCGATGATTGTCTCCTCGCTCTGGAACGAGCCTGGGCGATTTTCATGCAGATTGTGCGGGCCGAATGTGCCGGGGGCAGCGCAGTAGTCGCGGTCCTTTGGCACGGGAAACGTCGCGATCGGCACAGGGTTTTCCGGCGCTCGCACATCGACGACGAACGTGTGGAACGTGCCCTTGGCGCACTTCTCGGCGTTGGCCTCGTCGGCGACGATGGCGAGTTGCCGGCCGGGCAGAGGCAAGGGCGTGTGTGTTCCCCCGGGGAACGGCGGCGACCAGTTGATGCGCGACAACAGCTTGGGTGCTGCCGGATCGCTGATGTCGTGAATCGTCAGACCTCCGTCGCGCCAGGCGGCGTAGCCCAAATTCCCCGCGGTCAGCATGTGGTGCAGCGCGTAGCGGCGGCCCTTCGGCGCGGTCGGCGTCTCGCCCGCCGCCCTATTCATGCCCGGCAACCACCACTTGGAGACGATCTCGGGCTTGCTGATCTCCTTCAGGTCGACGATGCACAGTATATGGTCGGTGAACCCGTCGAAGTGGGCCGACACATAGGCGTAGCGCCCGCCCGGCCACCAGAGCCGGTTGATGCCAAAGCCGGGCATCTCGAGGAATGCGATCTCGCGCATCTCCGCCGGCTTTGAGATGTCGTGGATCGATAGGCCCGAGCGGAATTTCTTGCGGTTGGTGATGCTGTCGACGAGCGTGTTCTCGAAATAGCCGCGCTGGTTGTCGTAGGACTGCATGGCGACGATGTTGGCGCCGTTGGCGAGCAGCATCAGGTCATCCGAGACCTGCAAGTGGTGCGTGCGAGTAAATTGTCCGGCCGTGAAGAAGCCGACCGGCTTCAGCGCGCGCGGGTCCGACGCGTCCAGGATTGTGACGCCGTCACTGAACATGTGCCCGTAATAGACATGGCCTCGGTTGACCATCACCTGCACGCCGTCCGGGCGGCCGCCGACGTCGCTGTACGACACGTGCTTGATGCGATGGCCGATGCCCTCGGGAGGGATCGGCTTGTCTTGCGCCAGCGCCGACAGCGGCAGCGCCGCTGTCGAGGCAAGCCCGAACAGGCTTTGCAGATGCGCCCTGCGCGTGATCATCGACGTCTCCCCCTAATTCTGTTTTTGGCAACAGCTCTGAGATCTGGAACGCCGCCCTCACCCGAACGGCGCCGACGGCATGCGCGTCCCCTGTGGCCTGATAGGGAACGTGCACCCTCAAAAGCCCAAGTGCAAGGTGGCGTGAGGCAGGCCGCGCCTGGTAACGGACGCCCTCGCCCTGAGCCAGTCGAAGGGCGGCCACCAAGCGTGCTTCGACAGGCTCAGCACGGGGCTGGAATGGAGGGCCGAAGTATGCGGCCGTCGTCGCGGTGGACATTGCGTCAGCGCACACTATGTAAGGGCGCCATGCGGGCCGATTGCCCGCGTGCTGGAGGCCGACGAGATGGACAGCCGCTGGAACGATGCCGACGCCCGCAAAGCGGTCGAAACTTATGCGAAGAAGGGCGTGGGCGAGGCGTTGGCGCTGCGCACCTATACGACGCGCCTGCTGGGCGGAGATCCGATGCTCGTCCTGCACGGCGGCGGCAACACCTCGCTGAAGACGGAGATGGCCGACCTGCTGGGCGCGACGCACGAGGTGCTGTGCGTGAAGGGCTCCGGGTGGGACATGGCCGTCATCGAGCCGCCAGGTCTGCCGGCCGTGAAGCTTGGCCCCCTGCGCGAGCTGCGCAAGCTCGACAAGCTCAGCGACGAGGACATGGTCAACTTCCAGCGCGTCAATCTGCTCGACTCGACCGCGCCCAACCCTTCCGTGGAGACGCTGCTGCACGCCTTCCTGCCGCACACCTTCATCGATCACACGCACGCCGCCGCCGTGCTGAGCCTGGTCGACCAGCCGAACGGCGAGGCTCTCATCGAAGAGGTCTATGACGACAGCATGGGCTTCGTGCCCTATGTCATCCCGGGCTTCGGCCTCGCCAAGCTCGCCGCGCAGGTCTACGAGGCCAAGCCCGACGTGGAAGGCCTGATCCTGCACAAGCACGGCATCTTCACGTTCGGCGCGACCGCGCAAGAAGCCTACGAGCGCATGATCGCGCACGTGACGCGCGCCGAGCAGCACTTGGCCAGGGGTCGCCGCAACGTATTCGCCGCTGCCAAGCTGCCGAAGGGGCTCGCGTCCGCAGCCGAGGTCGCTCCCATCATTCGCGGTGCATGCGCCGTGCGGCCAGCTAGCGCCGGCGGCGAGCCCAAGCGCTTCGTGCTCGACTTCCGCACCAGCCCCGAGATCCTGAACTACGTCGGCGCCGCCGACCTTGCCGACATCAGCCAGCGCGGCGTGGTGACGCCCGACCACGTCATTCGCACCAAGAACAAGCCGCTGTCGGTGCCGGCGCCGGTGGCCGCCAAGCTCGACGACTTCAAGGCCGCCACCAGCAGCGCCGTCGACCGCTATATGGCCGACTACGACGCGATGTTCGCACGCGAGAACGCCCGCGTCGGTGGCACCAAGACCAAGCTCGACCCCATGCCGCGTCTGGTTCTCGTGCCGGGCGTCGGCCTATTCGGTATCGGCGCCACGCCCAAGGATGCCGCCATTGCCGCCGATCTCGCCGAAACGGCCGTCAAGGTCATCACCGACGCCGAGGCTATCGGTCGCTTCGAAGCGCTGCCCGAAAGCGACCTGTTCGACGTCGAGTACTGGAGCCTGGAGCAGGCCAAGCTGAAGGGCGCCGTGGCGAAACCCTTCACCGGCCAGGTTGCGGTCGTCACCGGCGCCGGCAGCGGCATCGGCAAGGCCACCGCCAAGGCCTTCGCGGCGGACGGCGCGGCGGTCGCCGTGCTCGACCTCGACGAGGCCGCAGCCAAGACGGCGGCCAAGGAGGTCGGCGGGCTGGGGCTCGCCTGCGACGTGACCGACCGCAAGTCGGTGCGCGCCGCCTTCGCGCGCATCGCCGAGCGCTTCGGTGGGATCGACATCATCGTGTCGAACGCGGGCGCAGCCTGGCAGGGCAAGATCGGCGAAGTATCCGACGAAGTACTTCGCAAGAGTTTCGAGCTCAACTTCTTCGCCCACCAAGCAGTGGCGCAGGAGGCGGTGGCCATCCTGCGCAAGCAGGGAACGGGCGGCTGCCTGCTGTTCAACGTGTCCAAGCAGGCGGTCAATCCGGGCCCTGATTTCGGGCCCTATGGCCTGCCCAAGGCGGCCACGCTCGCCCTGATGCGCCAGTACGCCATCGACTACGGCGCCGAGGGCATCCGCTCCAACGGCGTCAATGCCGACCGCATCCGCACCGGCCTCTTGACCGACGACATGGTGGCCAAGCGCTCCAAGGCGCGCGGTGTGAGCGAGGTGGAGTACATGGGCGGCAACCTGCTGAAGCGCGAGGTCACGGCCGCCGATGTCGCCCAGGCGTTCGTCGCACTCGCCAAGGCCCGCTCAACCACAGGCCACATCGAGACGGTCGACGGCGGCAACATTGCTGCGGCGCTGCGATAAGTTGATGACTTCATCCCGACCGACACGGTGCGGTGGCGGACAGCGCGCGACTGGCAGATCGTCCCGGGCACAGTAGTGCGCGCAGGCTCGGCGCCTACCCAGGCAAGCCGGGACGTCGAGTGTGAGTTTGCTCGCTGACCAGCGCACGGACGCACAGCTAGCCTGGGCGTCATCTGAACCGATGTCGCCGCAACTGCCTAGTTTCGCTGCCGATCGCCCAAAGCTTCAGCACAAAATGCCAGCCAAGGATGACTTCGAGGTGCGTGTGAATGCGACTGCCACGCAGACGGAGGCCTTTCGACAGTCTGGCATGCTTCTTGATCGGTGTGTCGCAATGTCGGCGAGTGCATGCAGTCGTTCGAGTGCCGGTTTTTTTGCCGGCACCCTCGCCGTTCCTCTCAAACTCGCCAGTCAGCGTCGTCATCGCGGGGGTGCGATACGGCGGCCTGGAGGCCGAGTGCCATTCGGCGGCGGGTGCGACCGGCGTAGTGCAGGAGCCCGATCCCTGCGACGTCCGGAAGTGCTCGCCGCCGAGCCCCTGGCCCCTGGCATTGGTGGTCAGTAGGTGGCGCGGCCACCCGACAGGTCGAACACGGCCCCGGTCGTGAAGGAATTCTCCTGCGACACCATCCAGGCCACCATCGCCGCCAGTTCCTCCACCAGCACGAAGCGGTTGCGCGGGATCTTGGACAGCATGAAGTCGATATGGGCCTGCGTGATCTGGTCGAAGATCGCGGTCTTGGCGGCGGCCGGCGTCACGGCGTTGACGGCGATATCATAGCTGGCCAGTTCCTTGCCCAATGACTTGGTGAGTGCGATCACGCCCGCCTTTGAGGCCGAATAGTGCGCGGCATTGGGATTACCTTCCTTGCCGGCGATCGAGGCGATGTTGACGATGCGTCCGTAGTTCTGCTCGATCATCAGCGGCACCACGGCACGCGAGCAGATGAACGGCCCGTCGAGGTTGATGCGCATCACCTGGCGCCAGTCGTCGACGTCCGTTTCCCAGGTCTTGGCGATGGCGCCCGCGATCCCGGCATTGTTGATCAGGATGTCGATGCGGCCGAACCGCTCGAGCGTCCTCTCGCGCGCTTTTGCAACCGAACCCGGATCGCCGACATCGCAGGCAATCGCCATCACGTTGTCGCCCAGCAACTTGGCCGTCTTCTCCGCAAACGCGATATCGCGATCCCAGATCGCCACCTTCGCCCCGGATTGCACAAAGCGCTCGACCATCGCTTTTCCGAAGCCTTGCGCGCCACCGGTCACCACGGCGAAGCGGCCGGTGAGATCAATCTTGTTCATCCTGCATCCTCCTCCTGCGCCTCACTTCTGATGTCAGATAGCGCACAACGGTTGGTTGGTTGACGCCGAATCGCTAGGGCAAAGCCGGTGTTTGCTCGCGAAAGTGTGTTCAACAGCGACTGCTTTGCAATGATTAACTCCGCGGGCGGTTCATCTACAATCCACAGCTTTCTCGAAGCCGCCCGGGGGCGTCGGCCCGCGGCGTGAAATCGCACTTTTGCGCGTAGCGGCACCGCTCTGCAAGGGCTCTACGGGGAGACTCATTCACCAGACAAATATTGACGAACCTCCTTCCAAGAAGGTTAATGATATCCCATGGTTAAACTGGAATCGGCGCACGATAACACAAACAATAATGCATGCAAGCTGCGCTATGTCATGTAGAGGACAACAGTTAAACTAGAGTAT
The DNA here is from genome assembly GCA_963840445.1 of uncultured Alphaproteobacteria bacterium. Taxonomy (GTDB): domain Bacteria; phylum Pseudomonadota; class Alphaproteobacteria; order Rhizobiales; family Hyphomicrobiaceae; genus AWTP1-13. The sequence goes on from CAWIZC010000032.1 coordinate 119,746, forward strand.
CTGCCGAAGGAATATTTACAATTTGCGTCCCTATCAATGGAAGGAGGCACGAATGCTTGGCGATCGGATGCTGCCGACGAACCGCTTCTCAACCAGGCCGCTCTACCTGCAGTTGCGCGACGCGCTCGCAGAGCGGATCGCCCATGGTGAGTGGAAGCCGGGTACGGCCATCCCCAATGAGAGTGATCTGGCGCGCGAATTCGGAGTGAGTTCGGGGACGATGCGCAAGGCGCTGGACTTGATGGAGGGTGAACATCTGCTCACGCGGCGTCAGGGCCGTGGCACCTTCGTCAACGACCAGTCGTCCGACGAGATGGCCATGCGCTTCAATAACGTGCGTGGCAGGGACGGCCAGCAGGTCGCAGGTCGCGTGCGCACGCTGGAAATGACGGAGGGCAAGGCCAACGAGCGGGAGCGGGATCGTCTGGGCCTGCAATCGCATGACGCCGTCTATCGCATCCGGCGGGTGCGTCTGCATGGCGACCGGCCGTTCATGACCGAGGAAATCACCTGCCCGGCTGCGTTGTTTCCCGGCTTGATCGAGACCAAGAACCCGTCGCACCGCATCACCGTGCTGGCGCAGCAATACCGCCTGTTGCTGGGCAAGGCCGAGGAGCGCATCTCGATTGGCAAGGCCAATTCGACCATAGCCGCCGAGCTGGTGATTCCAGCCGACTCCCCGGTGATTGTCTTGGATCGCGTGGTGCACGATCTGGACGGGCGCCCTGTCGAGTGGCGGACGGGTTACTGCCACTTCACCGACCAGTATTATCAGGCCGATATCGGTTGAGCGGGGTATCTCGAAGAAGGCGCGCAGACGGTTGAGCCTTGGGCTGGCTCCGGGTTCATGGCAAGCTGCATCTCTCGCCGACAATGAGAGATGCACGCATGCCCAGTACTCCAGCCTCAACCGCGCTTGCTCGCTACACTGTGCTTGATTTGACGCGGGTGCGCGCGGGACCGACAGCCGCGCGCCAGTTGGCGGACTGGGGTGCCAACGTCATCAAGGTCGAGTTGCCCGAGCACCTGGAAAAGGGCGACGCACTAGGCGGTCCTAGGCACGGCCCAGATTTCCAGAACCTGCACCGCAATAAGCGTGGCATCACACTCGACCTGAAATCGCCAGCCGGCGTCGCAGTGCTGCGCCGGCTGGCGGCAAAGGCCGACGTGCTGATCGAGAATTTCCGGCCCGACGTCAAGGAACGCCTCGGCATTGACTATGCGGCGCTAAGCAAGGTCAACCCTCGGCTGATCTACGCCAGCATCTCGGGCTTCGGTCAGGATGGGCCCTACCGCGAGCGTCCAGGATTCGATCAGGTCGCCCAGGGTATGGGCGGGCTGATGTCGATCACTGGCGAGCCCGGCCGCGGTCCGATGCGTGTCGGCATTCCCATCGCGGACCTGTCCGGCGGATTGTTCTGCGCGCTCGGCATCCTGGTGGCACTACTCGAGCGCGAGCAGTCGGGTAAGGGGCAGGCGGTTGCCAGCTCGCTGCTGCAGGCGCAGATCTTCATGCTCGACTTCCAGGGCTCGCGCTGGCTGAACAAGGGAGAGGTGCCAGGCCAGGCCGGCAACAACCATCCGACCAGCATTCCGACCGGCGTCTTCAAGACCAAGGACGGCCACATCAATATCGCGACGGCTGGCGGTACGATGTGGCAGCGCCTGTGTGGCGCGATCGACGCCGAGGCGTTGCTCGAGCATCCGGACTACGCGACGGCAGCCGCGCGGTCCAAGAATCGCAATGCCCTAAACGTCGAGATCGAGCGCTATCTCGCCGGCGGCAGCAGTGCCGAATGGGTTGAGCGCATGAGCGCCGCCGAGGTTCCGTGCGGCCCGATCTACGCCATCAACGAGGTGTTCGCCGATGCCCAGGTCGAGCACCTCGACGTCGTCGGACACATCGAGACGTCGGACGCGCGCGGCACGCTGCATCTGCTCAACCAGCCCGTGACGCTGTCGCGCACACCCAGCCGATTGGTGGGCGCTCCCCCCGAGCGCGGCGAGCATACCGAGGAAGTGCTGCGCGAGTTCGATTTCAACGAGGCGGATATCGCCGAGCTGCGCAAGACCAAGGTGATCTAGGTTCAGACCGGAGCAGTCCCGTGACCTCAACCGACAAGATGCTTGCGCGCAAGGATGGCCGCGTCGGCACCATGATCTTCAACAACCCGGAGCGGCACAATGCCGTCTCCTTCGATATGTGGCAGGCGGCGGCCCGCATCCTCGATGATTTCGCCAAGGACGACGACGTGCGCGTCGTGGTGCTGACCGGCGCCGGCGGCAAGGCCTTCGTGTCGGGCGCGGACATTTCGAAATTCGAGGACGAACGTGCAACCCGTGAGGCGGTGGAGCGCTACAACATCGCCGTCGAGCGGATCTATTCCTCCATCTACACCTTCCCAAAGCCCACCATCGCCGCCATCCAGGGCTACTGCGTCGGCGGCGGCCTCGGCCTGGCGGTCACCTGCGACCTGCGCTTCTGTACACAGGGCTCGCGTTTTGCGTTGCCGGCAGCCAAGCTCGGTCTCGGCTATGGCTTTGCCGGCCTGCAGCGCTTCATCAACACGATAGGCCCGAGCCACACCAAGGACATCTTCTTCTCGGCCCGCCAGTTCGGTGCCGACGAGGCCCATCGGATGGGGATCGTCAGCCGCGTCCTGCCGGAGGGCGAGTTGGAGGCGTTCGTCAAAGACTATGCCGGCACCGTCGCCGCCAACGCCCCGCTGACGGTTGGAGCCGTCAAGCAGATCACGAACGAGGTGCTCAAGCCCGAGAGCGAGCGCAATCTCGCCCGCGCCGCCGAGCTGGTCGCCCGCTGCTTTGCCAGCCAGGACTACATCGAGGGCCGCACGGCGTTCCTTGAGAAGCGCAAGCCGAACTTTACGGGCAAATAGGACGCCGGCGTCACCGGGAGCCACCCAATAGCGGCGCGGCAATCGTCACGCCATTGCCCGCTAAGTCCCCGAACAGGGACAAGCCGCAGACCACCGTCGCCGCGAGCGCCAACCAGAACGTGCGGTGGCGGGACAGCAGGGCAATGAACAACAGGTCGAGCGCGGGACCAAGTACGAGAATAAGGGGCATATCAGGGCTCCACAGGCGAGTGTTGGAGCAAAAAGTACGGACTTGGCGCAAGCACCGCTGTTCCCCGCGGCACATCCAGGCATAAACTTTGGCCCGCGCCTTCCCCTTTGCTTTTTCAATTTCATCCCCACGTAGCCAGGCGCCCGCAATCGTGTGAGATTTGACTGAAACTGCCGACGCGCCGGACACCAGCGATGGAGAAGACCATGGCCCGCAAGTACGAGAGCATCTTGCAGACCGTCGGCAATACGCCGGTGGTGCGGATCAACCGGCTGGCACCCCAAGGGGTCAACCTGTTCGTCAAGATCGAGGCCTTCAACCCGCTGGGTTCGGTGAAGGATCGCCTGGCTCTCGGTGTGATCGAAGCGGCGGAGAAATCAGGCGAGCTGAAACCCGGCCAGACGGTAATCGAGGCCACCAGCGGCAACACCGGCATCGGGCTGGCCATGGTGTGCGCCGCTAAGGGCTACCCGTTGGTCGTGACCATGGCGGAGCAGTTCAGCGTCGAGCGCCGCCGCCTGATGCGCTTCCTCGGCGCCAAGGTGGTGCTGACCCCGCAGGCACAGCGCGGCTTCGGCATGGTGGTGAAGGCCATTGAGCTTGCCAAGGCGAATGGTTGGTTCCTCACGCGTCAGTTCGAGAACGAGGCCAATCCCGACTACCACTCGCGCACAACGGCGCGCGAGATCATCGACGATTTCAAGGGCGAGAAGCTCGACTACTGGGTGACGGGCTACGGCACCGGCGGCACGCTCAAGGGCGTCGCCCGCGTGCTGGCCAAGGAGATGCCCGACACCAAGATCATCGTGTGCGAGCCCGAGGACGCGCAGTTGCTGGCCAGCGGTACCGAGCAGGCGCGCAACCCCGATGGCTCGCCGGCCGCCGCGCACCCGGCTTTCAAGCCGCATCCCATGCAGGGTTGGACGCCAGACTTCATTCCCAAGATCACGAGCGATGCGGTGGCCATGAAGGTCATCCACAAGCTGATCCCAATTCCCGGACCGGAAGCGATCCGCATGAGCAACGAACTCGCCACCAAGGAAGGCATCTTCGTCGGCATCACCTCCGGCGCTACCTTTGCGGGCGCGCTGCGGATCGCTGCCGAAGCCCCGAAGGGCGCCAACATTCTTGCCATGCTGCCCGATACCGGCGAGCGCTACCTGTCAACACCGCTGTTTGCAAATATCCCGGCCGACATGACTCCGGACGAGGTCGCAATTTCACGCTCGACCCCGAGCGCGCAATTTCCGGCATGATGGAAGGGACAGGAAGCGCTAGAAGCGGTATCCGTACCGAATGCCGATATTGTCGAGGGCTTCGTTGTACCTGGCGGTATTGCCGTTCGACGTGTGCTCGAAATAGACGGACAAACTCTGGTGCTGGTCCCAGCGGTAGCCGATCTCGACGGGGATGTGGAACAGCACGCGGGAGCCTAGCGCCTTGCGGTCGGGATCCGTCGGATTGAGGTTGCCATCGTGGATGGCCGCGCCTAGCCCCAAGCCGAAGAAAATGCCGTAGCGCCCTTCGATCTCCCAGCGGGCGTCGAGATAGGCCTTGCTGGTGTAACCGCTGGTGTTCACCGACCCGCCGATCGCAGGGCGCAGCGCACCGCCGAGGAAGGCTATGCCCGGGCCCAGCAGCTCGGCATTGATGTCGACGCCGCTTTCCAGGCGAAAGCCGCTCCACAAGTCCGGCACGTCATGCGCCAGCACTCCGGCCCTGATCTCAAGACCGGTTGGCACGTAGGTGGTCTGCGCCAGCGCCTCGTCGGCGCCGGCAAGACCAATCAGAACCGCAAAGACGGAGATCAAGATGCGCAAGAGATCGATGTCCACTGTTTGGTCAACGCCGCACTCTGGGCCGTGCCGCACCGCGAGCGGCCGAACCATAGTCGATGCCGGCAACGGGCACCAGCGTCGGCCCCGCCGCAACGGCCCTTTTATCCGCTGCCGTGGCAAAACCGCCATTCGCCGAGAGCCGGAACCGATTGGTATGTAACGTAAATCTTTACCTGCCCGCGTAGAGCGCCTAGCTTGCCGCAGCAAGAACACTCGCCACACCGCCCCTTCGTCAGATAAATGTCGGGGGTAACCTGCGGGGGCAGGGGGAACGACATAATGAACGGGCTCGATGCGCTTCTCGGAGAGCTGAGGCGCGTCTTCACCCCTGGCGCCGTCGAGGCGCCGTTCGCGTGGCTGCTGACGGCTACGCTGCTGATGCTGCTTGTCGGGCTGGTGAGACGCTGGGTCCGCCATCGCCCGCGCGACGAGGTCCAGCATCTGTTCCTAGCCTCGGCCGCCACAATGCGCAGCGTGCGCGAGATCAGCGAGATCGATGCCTTCGCACGCCGCGCCTCGGCAACGGCCGAGGACCTGAAGACACGCATACGGCGTCTGCGCACGGGGCATTTCCAGCAGGTCAAGATCTACATCGACCATTCCAACTTCATCCGCACCTGGACGCAGATCGTGCACAACCGAGAGCGCCCGCTCGAGCACGACGTGGACTGGGCGAGGCTGCCGCACGTCATCACCGAGGACACGGCGGAGTGGCTGAACAAGATGCGCAAAGCAGCGCCGGCGCTCGTCTACCGGGGCACCAACGTGTACGGCACGCTGTTCGACGAGAGCTACTTCAAGCTACTCGAAACGATGCTGCGCTTGGAACAGACCGCTCCCGACAAGTTGCCGCTGCCGATCCGCCTGCGCAAGGAGACGGTGGAGCGCTGGCGCGAGGAGAACGAGGCCCACAAAGTCGAGCTGACCCAGACGATCCAGAACGAGATCGGCTACCTGATGGTGCCGATCGTCCGCCGCACGCCACGTGAGGACCAGTTGTTCTCCTGCAACTTCACGTCCGGCGGCATCCCGATCGCGCCGGAGAAGATGCTGGACACGCAGATGGCGGTTGACCTGATCGGCGACGCCACGTTCGACGTCTGCGACATCGCCGTGATCGTGTCGGAGGACAGCGATTTCGTGCCGGCCGTCGATTTCGTGCAGGAGATGCGGCACAAGCAGGTGGTGCATGTCGGTTTCGGCAGCCACATGAACGATCTGCGCGCCAAGTGCCGCCACCGCATCGACCTCGGCAAGGACCGCGCATTCCGCCGCATGCAGCGGCCGAAGGCCGCCAACGGCGAGGTGACGAAGCCGACCTCGCCCGCAGGAAGCCAGCGCGGCGGATCCGCCGCCAGACGCTAGTCAGCCCGCCCCTCGCGCCGGGCTCGTCTTAGGTAATGGCGACCAGCGGCTTCGGCTCGGGTACGTCCTTGACGTGGCGGGAGAGGGCTTCCAGCCCCCGCGGCACCGGGCCGCCGTAGGCCCAATCGAGTAGCTCAACCGTATGGGCGATCGGGATGTCCATGCCGATGGCGAGCTGGGAGATGCAGCCGATGTTGCCGGTTGCGACCACGTCAGGACGGACACTGCGGATGTTGGCGACCTTGCGCGCACGCAGCTCGCCGGCAATCGCGGGCTGCAGGATGTTGTAGGTGCCGGCCGATCCGCAGCAGATGTGGCCCTCCGGAATCTCCATGACCGTGAAGCCGGCATTGCGCAGCAGCTTCCTCGGCTCGTCGATGATGCGCTGGCCGTGCTGCATCGAGCAGGCGGAGTGGTAGGCGATGCGCAGCGACGACCAGCGTTTAGGCGGGCCCATGTCGTAGGTGCCGAGGAATTCGGTGACATCGCGTGTGATGGCGGCGAGCCTGGCTGCCCGGTCGGCATATTTGCCGTCGCGCTTCAGCAGATGGCCGTAGTCCTTCACGGTGGTGCCGCAGCCCGACGTGTTGACCACCACCGCGTCCACCGCCTCGCCTTTGTCGATGAGGCGCGTCCAGGCGTCGACGTTGCGCTTGGCCATGGCGACGGCCGCCGCCTCGCGCCCCATATGATGCACAAGCGCGCCGCAGCAGCCGGCGCCTGGTGCTACCTCCACATCGACACCGCGCCGAGCCAGCAGGCGGATGGTGGCATCGTTGATCTCCGGCCGCAGCACCTGCTGGGCGCACCCGGCGAGCAGGATCACGCGCTTGCGCCGCTCCCCTTTGGTTGATGCCGTGCCGGGGCCCGCATACGAGGCGGTTGGCATCAGCAGGCTGTTCGGCGCCAGCTCCATCATGGCCGCCAGCTGCGGCAGGCCGACCCTCTTGAAAGCGCCGGCCAAGGGTCGCACCAGCCGAGCACCGCGCAACGCCAAACGAAAACGCTCGGGGTATGGCACGATCGCCGCCAGCAGCGAGCGGATGCGGCGATCGATGAAGCTGCGCCGGCCCGTCTCCTCGATGTGCGCGCGGGCATGATCGACGAGATGCATGTAGTCGACGCCGCTTGGACAGGTGGTCATGCACGACAGGCATGACAGGCACCGGTCGACGTGGTGCTGGACCTGCGCGCTGGCCTTCCTGCCGCGCTCGAACATCTCCTTGATCAGATAGATGCGGCCGCGCGGGCTGTCGCGCTCGTCACCCAGCAGCACGTAAGTGGGACAGGTCGCCGTGCAGAAGCCGCAGTGCACGCATTTGCGCAGGATCTTGTCCACCTCGGCAATGCGTGGGTCTTTGAGCTGCTTTGGCTTGAAGTTGGTCTGCATGTGCGGCGGCTTCTTTTATAAGTTGGGATACATACGGCCGGGGTTGAGGATGCCGGCAGGGTCGAACGTCGCCTTCAGCTTGCGCGAAAGACGCTCGACGCCGGGCTCGAGCGGCTGGAACACGTCGACGGCCGCCCGTACCTCGGGCTCGGCGCGGATCAGTGTAGCATGCCCGCCGTGGGTGGCGATGACGCGCCGGATGTCGGCGGCACCAGCGTCAGTGGTCGATAGCACCTCGGCCCAGATCAAGCCGCCAGACCAGTCGTACAGTGCGCGGCAGTCCATGTAAGCGGTGATCGCGGCCACGACCTTGGGGCCGGCCGTCGGCGAGGTCGAGATGCGCCATAGCGGCGCGTCGCTGCCCATCAGCACCGACAGTTGACGCAGTTCACTCCAGAACGACAGCGAATTGGTGCGATCGAGCTGGTGGATTTCGCCATAGGCCTTGAAGTGCTCTTTCAAGCGCGCTGTGCGGTAGGCCACCGACTTGGTGAAGTTCTCCACGCGCAGCGCGGTGACGGCCTGACCCTGCTGGCGCAGCCCGTCGTGCCAGAGGCGCGCCACCAAGGATGGCTGCAGATGTACCGCGCCCGACACCTCGTAGGGCGTGCCCATCGCCGCGCACAGCACCTCGACGGCAATCTCGTCTGGCAGGCCGAGCAGCAGAATGGTGCCGGTGTCTTCCGGCGCCGGCAGCACCTTGAAGGTGACCTCGGTCATGATCGCCAGTGTGCCCCAGCTGCCGGCAATGCCGCGGCAGAGGTCGACGCCCGTGACGTTCTTCATGACCCTGCCGCCAGACTTGAAGATGTCGCCGCGACCGTTTACGCCCCGCAAGCCAAGTAGATGATCGCGCGCAGCGCCAGTGCTGATACGGCGCGCGCCCGAGATGTTGGTCGCGAATACGCCGGCGATGGTCGCCTGCTTCTCCTCGCCGCCGGCCAGCAGGCCGAGATCGACCGGCTCGAAGGCCAGCATCTGTCCACGCTCCACCAGCGCATCCTCAATTTGCGCGACCGGAGTGCCGGCCCGTGCCGCCATCACCATCTCGTTCGGCTCATAGAGCGTGATGCCGCGCAGCGCCCGGCTGGATACGTTGGCAGCAGTCTGCATCGGCCGGCCGATGCGCTGCTTGGAGCCGCCGCCCATGATCTCGATCGGCGTCCCGGTTGAGGACGCCTCCGCCAGCACGCGCGAGAATTCGCGCTCGTCGACGGGGCGCATGTTGGTGAGCACGTTGCTCTCTCCTCACGCCGCCAGCAGCGGGTCCTGCCGTGCAGCTTCGCGGCCATCGAGCGGGAACACCTTGGCCGGGTTCAGCAGCCACTTGGGATCGAATACGGTCTTGATGCGCATCTGCAGCGTCAGATCGGTCTCGCTGAACTGCACGCGCATCAGGTCGCGTTTCTCGATGCCGACCCCGTGCTCGCCGGTCAGGCAGCCGCCCGAGGCGACACACAGCTCGAGAATTTCGGCGCCGGCCTGCTCGGCGCGCTCCGCCTGCTTGCGGTCATTGGCATCATACAGGATCAGCGGATGCAGGTTGCCATCGCCGGCATGGAAGATGTTGGCCACCTTCAGGCCGTGCTTGTCGCAGATGTGCGAGATGGCGACCAGCACCTCGGCCAGCTTGCCGAGCGGGATGGTGCCATCCATGCAGTAGTAGTCCGAGATGCGGCCAATTGCGCCGAACGCCGACTTGCGGCCCTTCCAAATGGCGGCACTTTGCTCGGCACTCTGACTGATGCGCACGTCGCGCGGCTTGAACGGCTTGGCGAGTTCGGTGATGACGTCGAGCAGGCTAGCGATCTCGTCGTTGGAGCCTTCCACCTCGATGATCAGCAGCGCCTCCACCTCCATCGGATAGCCGGCCTTGGCAAACGCCTCGCAGACGTGGATCGCCGGCCGGTCCATGAACTCGATGGCGACGGGAATGATGCCTGAGCCGATGATGGCGGACACGCACTGGCCGGCCGTCTCGCTGGAGTCGAAGCCGATCAGCATCGGGCGGGCCCCTTCCGCCGAACGCAGAATGCGCACGGTCGCCTCGGTGACGATGCCGAACTGCCCTTCCGAGCCGACCACGAGGCCCATCAGGTCGTAGCCCGGCGCATCGAGATGGCTGCCGCCGATCTCTACGATTTCGCCGTCCATCAGCACCATCTTGAGGCCAAGCACGTTGTTGGTCGTCACGCCGTATTTCAGGCAGTGCGCGCCGCCCGAGTTCATGCCGATGTTGCCGGCTAGCGTACAGGCGAGTTGGCTCGATGGATCGGGCGCATAGAAGAAGCCGTGCGGCTTGACCGCGTCGCTGATGCCGAGGTTGGTTATGCCGACCTCGACGCGTGCGAGGCGGTTCACACAGTCGATCTCCAGCACTCGGCTCATGCGCGAGACGGTGATCACCAGTGCGTCCTCGGCGGGCAGCGCGCCGCCCGACAGCGACGTGCCGGCGCCGCGCGCCACCACCTTGATGTCGTGCTGGTGGCAATAGCGCAGCAGGCGCGAGATCTCCTCGGTCGTGGAGGGCAATGCAACGGCCAGCGGGAGGCACCGGTAGGCAGTCAGCGCGTCCGTCTCATAGGCGCGCCGGCCATCCTCGTCGGCGATGATGGACTGCGAGCCGATCAGCCGCCGCAAATCCTCGACGATGGCATCGCGCCGCGCCACGACGGCCCGGTCAGGATCTGGCAGCGCCACCAGCGACATGGGCTTCTCCGTTGCTGCAGGCTTTCCTTGGGCACGGATCGCAAGGTCTTGTGCCGTCCGGCCCGTTTAGCATGGTATATCGCGCTTCGCGCCACCCCGCCAATCTGCACGCAACGGGGTGGGCTTTATCGCATGCACGCCCAGTGCAGCGATGGGTCGCGTGGGGGATCCTCCATTAAACTGCTATTTTCTGAGTTCCCGCACGGGCTTGCGAACGGAGAACAGATGACACCGCAATGGCCTCGCACCACCTTCCTGGCAGGGCTCGCGGCGCTGGCGCTGCTGCAGGCCCAACCGGCTGCCGCCGAGGACGGTAAGGCTGAGGATGGCGCCGAGGTCTTCAAGAAATGCCGCGCCTGCCACGACGTCGGACCAGACGCCAAGAACAAGGTTGGCCCACTGCTCAACGATATCGTCGGGCGCCACGCCGGCTCCATCGAAGGTTTCAACTACTCTGATGCCAACAAGGCCGCCGGCACCAAGGGACTGGTGTGGACCGACGACGTGCTGTTCAAATACCTGGAAAATCCGCTCAGCTTCATGCAGGGCACAAAAATGGCATTTGCAGGTCTCAAGGACGAGCAGGATCGCAGGGACGTGATCGCCTATCTCAAGACCTTCTCGAAGAAGTAATGGATTGCCGTGCCCTAGGCAGCGAGCCTATTCCGCCGCATCCATGACGTGGGAGTCGTCCGCCTCGCCGCCGGCCTGCAGCGGCTCGTCGTCCAGCATGCCGAGCGCATGCATGTAGACGGCGAGAATGGCATCCTCCTCCTGCCGGTCGGTCTTGCTCTTCTTGCGCAGGCTCACGATCTTGCGCAGCGCCTTGACGTCGAAGCCCACCGCCTTGGCTTCCAGGTATTTATCGCGGATGTCGCCGGCCAGCGCCTTCTTCTCCTCCTCCAGCCGCTCGATCTGCTCGATGAGCTGGCGAAGCTGCTTCTGCGCTGAAGACTGAAGCGTTGTCATGTCTGATCTACCCCCACTGCACGACCTGCGAGTGACGCATGCGGCAGGCGGACACGTGCCAAGGTCCGCCACCACGAGGGCGCGACGCTAGCTGCCGTACCTTGGTGCTTCAAGGCGTCGAGGCTAGCCATCCAGAGGTTATCCGCAGGTTTCGGATTCCCCGGGACGCGTGCGCAGAAAGGTGAGCGAAAATAGAGAGCTACCGCGCTTTGCCGGCGATCACATGGTTTTGCACGCCGCGGCCACCAAGCAGTGGGCGCTTGGCCGTGATGGTGCCGGCATTGATGCCCGCCCAGCCGATTTCGCCCGACAGGCGGCCGTACTCGATCTTCGGGCAGCGGTTCATCACCACCTGCAAGCCAGCCGCCTCTGCTTCCGCCGCGGCCTCGTCGTTGCGCACGCCCAGTTGCATCCAGACCACCTTGATGCCCAGCGTATCCTTGAGACGGATGGCCTCGCGCACCACTTCCAGCGCCGCCGCCGAGTTACGAAATATGTCGACGATGTCTATCGGACCCGGCGCCTCGGCAAGTGAGGCATAGACCCGCTGACCGAGAATGTCCTTGCCGACCAGCGTCGGGTTGATGGGGGTGACGCGGTAGCCCTTGCTCAGCAGGTACTTCATGGCGAAGTAGCTCGGCCGGTTAGTGACCGCGCTGGCTCCGACCATGGCAATGGTCCGGGCACTGCCGAGGATGCCGGCAATGTAGGGATCGCTATAGGTGTCGTGGTTCATGACTTCTGGGCAGGCAACTGCAGATTGCCCGCTGCGTCGAACGGGAAATCGGGGTTGTAGGCCACTTCCCATAGATGTCCATCCGGATCGGCGAAATAGCCGATGGTGCCGCCCCAGAACACCTTGTGCGAGGCCTTGATCAATCGCCCACCGGCCGCCACGGCCTCCGCTAGAACAGCGGCGACCTCGGCCTCCGAGCGGACGTTGTGCGCCAGCGTTATGCCTGCGAAGCCGGGCGCACCGTTGGAGAGCCCCAGATCGCGCAGGAGGAAGGCGCGGCTATACAGCGACAGCACGACGACGCCGGCCATGTAGAACGCGACATGGTCGTTGCTCGGACCCGAGGCCGCAAAGCCCAGGGCTTCGTAGAATTTGCGCGACCGGGCGAGGTCGTCCACGCCGAGCGTTAGTAGGGAGAGGCGCGGCTCCACGTGCGATCAGCTCTTGTCCCAGTCAGCCGGACGCTTTTCGAGGAAAGCGCCGATGCCTTCCTTGGACTCGGCGTGCAACATGTTCTCGACCATGACGCAGGCGGCGTAGTCATACGCCTCGGCCAGTGGCATCTCGATCTGCCTGTAGAAGGCTTCCTTGCCGGTCGCGACGGTTGCGGGCGGCTTGCTGGCGATCAGGGCCGCGAGCGCCAGCGCTTCATCGAGAACCTTGTCGGGAGCCACCACACGGTTGACGAGGCCATATTCGGCCGCCTCCCGAGCGGGCAGCATTTCGCCCAGCAGCAGCATCTCCATGGCTCGCTTGCGCGATACGTTGCGCGTCAATGCCACCATCGGCGTCGAGCAGAAAAGCCCGATGTTGACGCCCGGCGTGCAGAACTGGGCAGTCTCCGACGCCACCGCCAGATCGCACGTGGCGACCAGTTGGCACCCGGCGGCCGACGCTGTGCCCTGCACGGCAGCAATCACCGGCTTGGGGCAGCGCACGATTGCTTGCATGACCGTCGCGCACAGCCGCATGAGCTTCTCGGTAAAGGCCCGCCCGCGGTCGGCGTCGGCGCGATGGGCAGTCAGTTCCTTGAGGTCGTGACCGGCACAGAACACTGGCCCCTCGGCAGCCAGCACGACCGCCCGCACCGCCGGGTCGGCGGCCGCGTCCGCGATGGCCGCCTGCAGCGCGTCCAGCATCGCTTTCGACAGGCTGTTGCGTCGGTCAGGCCGCGCCAGAGTGATGAGCAACACACTCTTGCGACGCTCGACCAGCAGATCGCTGGCGCGCGCTGTCTGCCCGCTCTTGCGGCGCGTCGCCTCCTTGGCTGTGGTCATCGCTGGTCCGATTGCTACTGCAGCACCGCGTCGAGCTTGTCGAAGTACTTCGTCACCAGCTCGATATTGGTCGGATACTGAATCGGCTGCGCGGCCTTCAGCGCCTCCTTGAGGTCGTCCAGCATCTGCTTCTTCTCGTTGTCGGGGATCGTCTTGTCGCCCGTGACCTCCTCCATCTCCTTCTTGATGGCGACGGTCGGGTCCGAGAACACCTTGGTCGACGGGTCGATGCCGGCCATGATGTTGGAGATGGTGGCGGCCACGTCGTCATACTCGGTGAAGCTGGCAAAGCCGTGCTTCTTGGCGATGCCCTCGAGCTCGGTCTGCATCTTGGGGTCGGGCTTGTCCGCCGTGCCGCCCTGGAGCTTTTCCGCGAACGATTCCATGTCCTTCTGGGCCGCGATGAACGCCTCGATGTGCTTCTCGGTCAGCTTGACTTGTTTGGCCTCGGATTGTGCGGACGCAGACGACGAAAACTGTGCAAGGGCGATCAACGCAAATGCCGCGATCACCAGCCGGAGCGCCTGCTGCATGGGAATGGTCCTCGTTTGCCGATCTCGGATGACAGGATAGAAAGGTCCGATAACGATTCCAAATGACAAAAGTTGGACGTCATCGTCATGACAAGTAACGCTCCAGCAACACCTGTGCTCGACATCGCCCGCATCGAAGCTCTGTTGGATGCCAGCTTCCCGCAGATTCATTCAGGCGGCCGCAATCTGGTCATCGAGCAGGTTGGCCACCGCACGGCGCGCGTGCGCCTCAAGACACAGGCACGCAACATCCGGCCGGGTGGCACGGTTTCGGGACCCGCCATGTTCACCCTGGCCGATTTCGCGGTGTATGTGGCGATCATCGGCAACTTGGGGGAGTCCGGTATCGAGGCCGTAACCACCAACATGAACATCAATTTCCTCAGCAAACCGGAGCCGCGCGACATGACCGCCCATGTGCGCCTGCTCCGCCTTGGACGCCGTTTGGCGGTCGGTGAGGTGGAGATTACTTCCGACGGCTCGCCCGACATGGTCGCGCATGCCATCGCAACATATTCGCTGCCGTCTCAGAGGTAGCCAGATACCTGTTTGCAGGTAACCTGATACCGCAATTACACCCGACTGATTTTGTTGATGTTTTTCATTTTTGGTGATTGTTAAAAGCATTGACAATCACGGTTTGCATCCACTAAATGCGCGCGAAACACACGGCCGGCCCGTTCGGCGCCGGTGCAAGCCAGAGGGCTCTTCCATGACAACCTATGTCGCCAAGCCCGGCGAGGTGGAGAAAAAGTGGGTGCTGATCGACGGCAACGGCCTGGTGGTCGGCCGTCTCGCCTCCCTGATCGCGATGCGTCTGCGCGGCAAGCACAAGGCGACCTACACGCCGCACGTGGACACCGGCGATAACGTGATCGTGATCAACGCCGAGAAGGTCGTCTTTACCGGCAACAAGACGGAAGACAAGGTTTATCAGTGGCATACGGGCTATCCCGGCGGCCTCAAGGAGCGCCGGCCGCGCCAGATACTGGCCAGCAAGTTTCCCGAGCGCATCCTCCAGAAGGCCGTTGAGCGCATGCTCAAGCGCGGTCCGCTGCAGCGCAAGCTGATGCGCAATCTGAAAGTCTACGCCGGCATCAAGCACCCGCACGAGGCTCAGAAGCCGGAGCCCCTCGACGTGAAGGCGCTCAACTCCAAGAACGTGAGGGTATAACGGCCATGACAACCGACACCAACAAGGGTCTCGAAGGCCTGAGCGCTCTGCAGGGCAATCTGCAGGGCAACGAGCCGGTGGCTGCGCCCGCCTACACGCAGAAGCTCGACAAGCAGGGTCGCGCATACGCAACCGGCAAGCGCAAGAACGCCGTAGCGCGGGTCTGGATCAAGCCCGGCGCGGGCAAGATGGTCGTTAACGCCAAGGACTTCAGCGAGTATTTTGCGCGTCCCGTGCTGCAGATGCTGCTCAAGCAGCCGCTGCAGGCGGCCAATCGTCTCGACCAGTTCGACGTGATGGCCACCGTGTCCGGCGGCGGGCTGTCGGGCCAGGCCGGCGCGGTGCGCCACGGCATCTCCAAGGCCCTCACCTACTTCGAGCCGGAGCTGCGCGGCGTGCTCAAGAAGGGCGGCTTCCTGACCCGGGACAGCCGCGTCGTCGAGCGCAAGAAGTACGGCCGCATGAAGGCCCGCCGCAGCTTCCAGTTCTCCAAGCGCTGATTGCTCTTGGATCGGTCGATTTTCCGAGCACGCGCCGTTGACAGGAGCGGCGCGTGCACCCATAAGAACGCCATGATCGCCATCGATACATTGCTGCTGCGACGCCGCCGCACGCGCCATGCGCGGATGCGATGACGGTTTCGTGACTGTCGTTTCGCAGGGGCCGCGCTCGCATCGCGGCTTTTTTTGTTTTTGAGGCCAGGCTGGAGCCTACGCCATGACCACCAAGACCACCGTAAAGCCGAAGACCTCCAAAGCCCGTGTGCCGGCCACGAAGCCGGCCGTCTTCATCGACGGCGAAGCAGGCACCACCGGCCTCGAGATCCGGCGCCGGCTGGCTGCCGTGACCGGCATCGAGGTGCGCAGCATCGCACCGGACAAGCGCAAGGATGAGTCGGCGCGCCTCGCCCTGATGCGGCACGCCGACCTGATCGTGCTGTGCCTGCCGGACGAGGCGGCTCGCCAGGCGGTTGCGCTGGCCAATTCGCTCGGCGCCGAGGCGCCCAAGATTGTCGATGCCAGCACCGCGCATCGGGTCGCTGCCGACTGGACGTTCGGTTTCGCCGAGATGGCTTCGGGCCAGGCTGCGGCCATCAAGGCGGCAAAGCGCGTCTCCAACCCGGGCTGCTACTCGACCGGCGCCATCGCGCTATTGCGCCCGCTGATCGATGCGGAGCTGCTGCCGGCCGACTTTCCGATCACGATCAATGCCGTCAGCGGCTACAGCGGCGGCGGCAGAAGCATGATCGAAGCCTACGAGTCTGGCGAGGCGCCGGAGTTCGAATTGTACGGGCTTGGGTTGGAGCACAAGCATGTGCCGGAGATCCAGCTCTATGCCAAGCTGCAGCGGCGGCCGATTTTCGTGCCTTCGGTCGGCAATTTCCGGCAGGGCATGCTGGTAAGCGTGCCGTTGCATCTGGAGGCGCTGCCCGGCAAGCCGACTGCGCGCGACCTTGAGGCCGCCCTCAGCCGCCATTACGCTAAGGTGAAGCTCGTCAAGGTGGTGGCGGCCGGTGACCCGTCAACCAAAGGCGGCCGTCTCGACGCGCTGGCGTTGAACGACACTGATACGCTGGAAATTCACGTGTTCGCCAATGACAAGCACGCCCAGGCCATCCTGGTGGCGCGGCTCGACAACCTTGGCAAGGGCGCCTCCGGTGCCGCAGTACAGAACATTGGCCTGATGCTGGACGTGCAGGCCTGACCGCACGCTGGCGATCAAGTTGCTCACGAGATTCGGAAATAGTAGGTTTATGAAAGCATACTGAGTTAATTGCGGGCGAAGCCAATGCGATACCTCGGTGTCATATTCGCCGTGTTCCTCGTGGTCGCGACCTGGGCGACTGGAGCCGAGGCCGAGAAGCGCGTTGCCCTGGTGATCGGCAACGGGGCGTACACCAATACCGTGCAGCTCACCAATCCCGGCAATGATGTCGCCGACATTGCAGCCGCGCTCCGGAGGCTTAACTTCCAGGTGATCGAAGGGCGCGACCTCGACAAGCGCTCGATGGAGCGGACCGTTCGCCAATTCGCCATAGAGTTGCCGGGAACCGACGTTGCCGCCTTTTACTATGCAGGCCATGGCCTACAGATCGGCGGGCAGAACTATCTGGTGCCGACGGACGCCAGGCTGTCAGGCGAGGGCGATTTGGATTTCGAAAGCGTGCCGCTCGCCCTGGTCGTCAAGCAGATGGAACGCGAAGCCAAGACCAGCCTCATTCTACTCGACGCCTGCCGCGACAATCCGCTCGGGCGTAATCTGGCACGGTCGATGGGCACGCGCGCGGCGCAGATCGGCCAGGGTCTCGCGGAGGTTAAGACAGGGGTCGGGACCCTGATCGGCTTTTCGACGCAACCGGGATCCGTCTCCCTAGATGGAACGGGGCGCAACTCACCCTATGCGGCAGCCCTGCTTGACCATATCGAGGTGCCGGGCAAGGACGTGAGCGCCGTGCTCGTGTCAGTTCGCAATGACGTGCTGAAGGCGACCGCCGGCAGGCAGGTGCCATGGGAGCATACGTCGCTGACCGGGCAGGTCATCCTCCGCCCCGAGCCGAGGCTTGGCGCCGGTCAGGGCAAGGACTACGACAAGGAAATGGAGATCGCCTATTGGAATTCGGTAAGGGACACGAAGTCGGTTGCCGCTCTGCAGGCGTATCTGGACCGGTATCCCAGAGGAACCTTCGCCGGCCTCGCACGTGCGATGGTCGCGGACCAGGCACAGAAGCAAGGCGGAACGAGCGCCGCCAATATCACGGTCGCGAGCAAGGAGCCGGCGGTGACGCCGAAGGCGCAGGTCTCTTCGGGTGACGATCCCACGACACTGGCGCGGAGCCTGCGCAAAGAACTCGAACGCGTCGGCTGCATGGCAGACGCCGCTGACGGGGGATGGGATGATCGGACGAAACACGCCCTCACAGACTTCTCGCGCCACGCCAAGGTTGCCGTCGCTACGGACACGCCGACAGCGGCTGCGCTGGAAGCCGTCCAGACTCGCAAGGGACGGGTGTGCCCACTCAAATGTGGCAAGAACGAAGTAGAGGATGACGGCGAGTGCGTAGCCAAAGTCCGCGAGAAGCGCGAGCCGTCCCGTGCACCGAGGCGGGCCGAAGGCGAGTCCGGGTCTGGGGGCAAGCAGAAGTTCTGCTGGACCCAAGAGCCGAGTGGCCGGCAGTCCGTCACCCCGTGCGGGCGATAGGGAACGACACCGTGGTTCCGCCAGAACCACGGTCCAGGTCACTATGAGCCGGTATGATTTCAACGCCCAGCGCCTGTTCGTGGAGGCCGATCTTGGCGAAGGCGCGTCGCTCACCCTGAGCGGTGACCAGGCCAACTACCTGCGCAATGTGCTGAGGCTCAATGCCGGCGACGCCGTTCTGATCTTCAACGGTCGTGACGGAGAGTGGAGGGCTGAACTCGCCCAATCCGGCAAGCGTCAAGCCAACCTCACGGTCCTTTCACGCACTCGGCCGCAGGAGGCAGGGCCCGATATTGCCTACCTGTTCGCCCCCCTGAAACGAACCCGGCTGGACTATATGGTGCAGAAGGCGACCGAGATGGGGGTGGCCAGGCTTTGCCCCGTTCTCACGCGGCGCACGGTGGCCGAGCGCGTCAACGTCGAGCGCATGCGCGCCAACGCCATCGAGGCGGCCGAGCAATGCGGTGTCCTGCGCGTCCCGGTCATCGACGAGCCCGCCAAGCTGGAACGCGTGGTGGCTGGCTGGGAACCTTCACGCCTGCTGATCTTTTGCGACGAGGGGAGTGAGCATGCCGATCCGCTCGCGGCTCTTGGCCGGTTGAAGCAAGGCCCGCTGGCGTTGCTGGTCGGACCCGAGGGCGGCTTTGACCAGGCCGAACGTGAGCTTCTTTCAACCCAGCCATTCGTCACACGCATCTCACTCGGTCCACGCATCCTGCGGGCCGACACTGCGGCCGTAGCTGCTCTCGCCCTCGTGAATGCGGTGCTCGGCGATTGGCGCTAACTGGCTTGCCCGGCAAGACTTGTGCCCGGCGCAGCTTTTACCTAACAAGGTGCACCCGCTATCAGGCCAGGCCGCAGGCTCCGGCGACAAGGAACACGTTAGCCCCATGTCCACCCGCAAGGACAGTGCGCCCAGCCCGACCGTCGGCTCGCGTGACGATCTCATCGCCTGGATCGCTGCCGGCTCAAAGCCGCCGAGTGCCTGGCGCATCGGCACCGAGCACGAGAAGTTCCTGTTTCTTGTCGATACCCTAAAGCCTGTTCCGTATGCCGGTCCACGCGGCGTGCGCGCGCTGATGGAAGGCTTGATCTCGCGGTTCGGCTGGCTGCCGATCGTGGAGGGCGACAACATCATCGCCCTCAATCGTCCCGAAGGCGAGGCAGGCGGCACGGTCTCGCTCGAGCCGGGCGGCCAGTTCGAGCTGTCCGGCGATCCGGTTCGGACCGTGCACGACGTCGGCGCCGAGACGCATGAGCACCTGCGCCAGTGCCTGGCCGCCGGCTCTCCACTTGGCATCGGCTTCCTCGGCGTCGGCTTTTCGCCGAATTGGACGTTGGCGGAGACGCCGCGCATGCCCAAGCGGCGCTACGAGGTGATGACCCGCTACATGCCGAAGGTCGGCTCGCGCGGCCTCGACATGATGTATCGCACGGCCACCATCCAGGTGAACCTCGACTTCGCGGACGAGGCCGACATGGTCAAGAAGTTCCGCGTGTCGCTGGCGCTGCAGCCGATCGCCACCGCCATCTTCGCCTGCTCGCCCTTCACCGAGGGTAAGCCCAACGGCTTCCTGTCCGCGCGCAGCAACGTGTGGCTCGACACCGATCGCAATCGCACCGGCATGCTGCCGTTCGTGTTCGAGGACGGCATGAGCTTCGAGCGTTATGTCGACTATGCCCTGCAGGTGCCGATGTATTTTGTTTATCGCGACGGCAACTATATCGACGTGGCCGGCGCATCGTTTCGCGACTTCATGGCGGGCAAGCTCGAGCAGCTGCCGGGTGAGCGGCCGACGCTCGACGACTGGTCGGATCACCTCACCACGCTGTTTCCCGAGGTGCGCATGAAGCGCTTCCTCGAAATGCGCGGCGCCGATGGCGGCCGCTGGCGTCGCATCTGCGCCGTGCCGGCCTTCTGGACGGGGCTGCTGTACGATCAGACCGCGCTCGACGCAGCGTACGATCTGATCAAGGGCTGGACGGCCGAGCAGCGCCACGCGTTGCGAGAGGCGGTACCCAGGACGGCATTGCGCACCCGGGTCGGCAACACCACGGTTCTCGAGGTTGCCCGGCAAGCACTGGCCATCGCCCGATCGGGCCTGCAACGGCGCGCCGTTGTGAATGCGAAGGGCGTTGATGAGCGCGTTTTTCTCGAGCCGATCGAGGCGATCCTGCAGCAAGGCTGCACGCCTGCCGAGGAAATGCTGTCGCGCTTCGAGCGCGAGTGGGGCCAACGCACCGACCCGCTGTTTGTCGAATATGCATTCTGATCGATTTCGATCATCTCGTGGCTATCAGGACGCGCGTCCGCGCCAAATGCCGCCAGCGATAGGCCCGTAGCGTCAGCCAGATGATGCATTCAGCCAACGTTCATGGAACGCGGGCTAGCTGTGCACTCGATCCCAAATCAGGTCGCGCGTTGCCCAGTGGCCGGCGGGTGCGGCCAGGAGATTTCCGCAGTGATAAGCCGCATGCTCATGCTGGCCATGGCGGGACTGCTTCTTTGTTGCGCAGTTCTGATCAGCATTCTTGCGCCTGCACGCCCCGTTGTTGCCCAGGAAACGTGTGCGGCCCGATGCCTGCAAGCCTACACCGCCTGCTACGTGCACACGAAGAACCGCAATCAGTGCGAGCAAGTGCGGGAAACATGCATCAAGCAGTGCCAGCGCCGCTAAGGCTGCATGCAAGCGCGTCGTGACCAGCGACTAAGCCTACTGGGCCTGGGTGTGTACGAGGCGGTTGTTGACGCTGGATGCGGGGCCCGAGCGATCCGGATCCGTAAGGGTGAAGAAGTTGACGGCCTCGCCCTTGAACTGCTGCGCCCACATCACCTCCGCCGTCTGCGGCCCGACCCGCAGCCGCATCGGCAACGCCGACAGGCCCTGATCGATGAACTCCAGCGTCTTGGCCAGATCTGGATGCACCATGCGGGCCAACGCCGGGTCGTCAGCCGAGGCCGTCCCCGTCAGCAGCGGGGCGATAGGAAACGGGCGGTAGGACAGCTCCTCCGGATGCTCCTCGTCATAGGCAGGCGCCGGCACGAACTGCGTGTCCCGGATTAGCGGCACGCCCGCACCCAGCCCGCGCTTGGTCTTGGCGTCCTGTGCTGCATCAGCCGACGCAACGCGCAGTTCGCCGCTCCACGACGCCGTGCTGCCGGCGGCCGGCGCCCTGCGGCTGACGGGCTTAGGCTCAGACAGCAACCGCGGCGGCTCGGCCGCAAGCTGGGCGAGCTTGGCGCGTTCCATTTCGCTCGGGCGAGTACCAAACGCAGACGGCCGCTCGACCAGTCGGGGCGGCTCCAGCAGTTGCGGGAGCGACGACGAGAGCGACGCGACTTGTACCCCCGTCTTGGGCCGAGCGCGCTCCTGGTTGAACTCGGCGATCTGCGCGGCCAGTTCCGCGTTGGCAGTTCGTGCGCGCTTCACGTCCTCGACGGTGATCGGTTCGCCGTCGTCGGGCACGTGCTGAGTGCGACCGTTGGGAAATAGCAGCGCCAGCTCATTGCGCGGCAGGCGCGGCCAGGCGCGCACGCGGTCGGTATCGATGTGCACGAACGGAATGGCCGAGGTCGGGTAGTAGCCGACGCCGCCACGCTCGCGGATCAGGGCCGAGTAGCGCAGCTTCTTGATCGGCACGTCAGGGAAATGAATGTCGGCAGCCTGGCCCAGAATGTGCCGGCTCTGGCTGGCCTGTCCGCCGACGGTTCGGCGCAGCATTTCGTTGGTGCCGCGAGAACGGTAGCCAGAGATAATGTGGATCGGCTCCGCGGAGCCGAGTTCATTGTGTATCTCCCACATCAGATCGACCAGATCTGGATCCATGTGAGTCGTTTCGTCCTTGCGCCAGTCGCGCAGCATCCAGTTGATTTTCTCCATGGCCTCCGGCACGTGCTTGCCGGCCTTCATGTACTGGATGGTCAGCGTCTCCTTGCTGTGAATGTTGTAGAGGGAGATGGTGCGGTCGCGTGTTGCATCGGCCATCAAAGCGGCGGTGCCGGCGATCATCGCCGCCATGGCGGCAGCCAGGCAAACCCCAAGTCCGCGCGTGCGTACGTTCAAAGCCCGTATTCCCCCGTTTGCCAACCGGCGGGACGCTTGCTGCGTGTCCTCTGCGGTCAGATCGGCGATTGACTCACTGGGTCAGGCCAAACGCTACGCCCCGTCTAACCCGTTGAGAACGCCGAATAAGCCATTCAACGCAGGCTATGCGGCAACATCGCGGCGAAGGGCAAAACCACGGCTTGCCGCGGCAAGGTCCCTATGTTGGCAGGTAAATCGTAACTAATTCTGCCAGAGCTTCTGCATCCAATCCTTCTTTGCACCCGCTCCCCCTGTCTGGGTCTCGGCTAGCGAGCCAACCGCACCGGCCACCACCGGGCCCTTGTCGCGAGGAATGAGATGCGCCTTGCCTTCCAGGCCTAGGGCAATCTTGCTCTCGTGATTGTAGATGTCCGCGAAGGTTTTGAGCTTGCCGTCGTCCTCCACCCACACGGTGAAGTAGGTCATGTGGGTGGGAATCTTGTGTTTCAGGTTGATCTGATTGTTCGGCTGATTGCTCGCGACCACCGTCGCCACGCGGCCTGCTGGCCAGCCCTGGTCCTCGGCCAGGATCACCTCGGCCAGCTTCTGCGGATCGCGCACCCGCATGCAGCCATGGCTGTTGGCGCGCACGGCTGCGTTGAACAGAAACTTCTGCGGCGTATCGTGCATGTAGACGTCGTGCTTGTTTGGGAAGCGGAATTTTACGACGCCGAGCAGGTTGGTGTCGCCAGGCGGCTGATAGACGTGGAACTTGCGGATGTCGTTCTGTGTCCAGTCCACGGACAGCGGGTCGATATCCCGGCCACCCGACTGGATGCGCAAGTTGTAGCGTTCCATCATTTTGGTGCTACCACGCAGGAGCGTGGGCAAAATGTCGGCCTGCTTGATCGAGTCGGGGATGCCCCAGAAGGGATGGAAGATGATCTGTTCCATCTCGTCGGAGAAGATCGGCGTCTGCGTGTCAGTCTTGCCGACCACCACGCGCTCGGTGTGGATCACCGCGCCGTTGCGCACGACACGTATCAGGAACTCGGGCACGTTCACCCAGATGTAGAAGTCGCCCAACGACTCCGGCATCCACCGCCATTCCTCCATGTTGACGAGCACCCGGCGTGCGATCGACGCATCCGAGGTCGCCCCTTTCTTGACGCCTGCCGACTCGGCCACCTCGGTCTGCGCCAGCTGCCGGCCAGACTTGAGCGCCAGATAGGCCTGGCGCAACCGCTCGAATTGGGGATGCTGTGGATGTAGCCCGCGCAGGTAGGCGTCGGGCTGGGCAGCTTTGGCCGCATCCTCGATCACGCCGGCCGGATCGGCGAGCGGCGGCTTGCGATCGATGAACCTGCTGAGCGCGGTCGGATCCATACGACCGCCGCGCGCGTAGCGGGCGTATCTCAGTATGGCAAGGCTGATGGCCACGTCTGCATTGGCACGGTCGCTCCGCGACAGTTCCGCACTTCTGACCGGCAGGGGCGGCAACCGGAACGCAGAAGCCTCGAGCCCCCAGTCGTCGGCCTTGCCAAGCTCGGCCACCACGGCCTGGCCCGCCGCGCCGACACCCGTCGTCGTCACCCAGACCGGCTCGTACTGGCGAGCCTCGTAGAACTTGGCCAGTGCCACACGATCGTCGCGGTCTGCGGCGGAACGAGCGCCCGCGGGCGCCAAAGCCGCTCCGATCTCAGGCGCCAGGCCGACGATCGCAGCGGCCTGCTGCTCGGTCGTGGAGGAAGAGCCACCCTCGCTGGCCGCGACCGGACTGGCGATCAAGGCGAGCAGGACGGGTAGGGCTAGGGATTGGCGGCGGATGCGCATGCGCGGTTCCTCGAATCTGGCTCGGGTATAGTACCCATGGGGCAGGGTCGAGGCACGGGATTTAGTGCCGCGCAGATCGCGCAAGGCGCGTCCGTCCGCGGCATTGCAACATCGAACGGTGGCAGGGCGCTCAGCTCACACGCTCTTCCAGGCCGAACTCGCGCATCTTGCGATACAGCGTCGACCGGCCAATGCCGAGCCGCTTGGCCACTTCGGTCATATGTCCACGGTAGCGGCCGAGGGCAAGGCGTATCATGTCGGCCTCCATGGCCTCCAACGAGCGGATCTCGCCCGCATCGGTCACGGCCGGAATGCCAAGCGCGTTCCTGCCCGTTGCACCGGGCACCAGTTCGACGGTGTGCGGGACTGTAGCCTCGGCGCCGATCATGGCCGGGCCGCTGATCACCGGCGGACGCCGATCGACTTGGGCGGGGGCCGGCGGGATGGTGGCGCGGAAGCCTTCCACGTGCGCGGCGATCTGCGGGAATTCGGCGACGGTCAGCTGCGGCCCGTCGGCCAGGACGATGGCGCGGAACATGGCGTTCTCCAGCTGACGCACGTTGCCGGGCCACGAATAGCTGGTGAGCAGTTGCGCGGCCTCCTGGTCAATGCTGCTGACCCGGCGGCCCTCCTCGGCAGCAAAGCGGGCCAGGAAATGCTGGGCAAGCTCAGGTACATCCTCGATGCGGTCGCGCAGCGGTGGCACCCAGATCGGAAAGACGTTCAGGCGGTAGTAGAGATCCTCCCGGAACCTGCCCTCCTTCACCAGTTGAATGGTGTCGCGATTGGTGGCGGAGATCAGGCGGAAATTGACCTTCACTGGCTTCTTGGAGCCTACTGGATCGATCTCGCCCTCCTGCAGAGCACGCAGGAGCTTGACCTGTGCATCGAGGGGCAGCTCGCCGATCTCATCCAGGAACAGCGTGCCGCCGTCGGCCTCCTGGAATTTGCCGATGCGCTTCTCGACGGCACCGGTAAACGAGCCCTTCTCGTGGCCGAACAGGATGCTTTCGACCAGGTTCTCAGGGATCGCGCCGCAGTTGACGGTGATGAACGGCTTGGACCGCCGCTCACCCTCACCCTGGATGGCACGCGCGATCAATTCTTTGCCGACGCCGCTTTCGCCCTCGATCAGCACAGGGATGTTGGAAGCGGCCGCGCGGCGCCCGAGGGCGATCACACGCTGCATGGCTTGGCCGCGGATGATGAGGTCGGCGAAGGTCAGCGTGCCTTCGGCCTTTTTCTTGATGCGGCTGATCTCGCCTTGCAGCGCCTCGATCTTCAGTGCGCTCTTGATGGAGACTTCCAGCCTTTCGATCGACGTAGGCTTGACTACGAAATCAACGGCGCCCGCACGCATGGCGGTGATTGCCGCATCGATCGAGCCGTTGGCGGTCTGCACGATGATCGGCGGCGTCGACGGCCTCTGGGAGGTGCGCTTCAAGACCTCCATGCCGCCAATGCCGGGCATGACGAGGTCGAGCAGCACAAGCGCGATGGCGGCTCCGTCCGGCCCTTCGAGGATCTGCAGGGCCTGCTCACCGCCTTGTGCGCTCTTGGTCTCGTAGCCGAGGCGCTTGATTGTTTCTTCGAGGATACGGCGCTGGGCGGGATCGTCATCGACGATCAGAACAAGCTTGGCCATGTCTGGACAACTCTACTCAACTAACGGGACGCTCTGCCGGCTTCCCCTGGCGACCCAAGATCGAACGACCGGCGACGACTGGCTTACAGACCCGACGAACCTGCCCGATATGGGTAAATGCATCGTTGCCTTCCGCGCTGGCTTGAGCCTTTTTTGCGCGCAGACGGGCCAGGCGAAAGTCGAATGGCCCGCTAGGCTCTGTCGCTGTCGAATGACGTGCTGGGGCCTCCGATGTAACGTCGGCCTTGGCTGCCGCAGTCAGGAGTGTCTGAAATGGCCGCTGGCGCGTTGACGACGGTGCCCAGCAAATTCGGGCCGAAGGACACGGCGAGCCGGCTTGAGGCCGAGATCAGGGCACGGGGCATGACCGTATTTGCTCGCATCGATCATGCGGCGGGGGCTGCGCAAGCCGGGCTCACCTTACGACCAACCGAACTCCTGATCTTCGGCAGTGCGAAGGGGGGCACTCCTCTCATGCAGGCCAACCAGACTGTCGGCATCGATCTGCCGCTGAAGGCCCTTGTGTGGGAGGACGCGGATGGCAAGACGCGGCTGTCTTACAACGATCCAAGCTGGGTTGCCACGCGGCACGGGCTCGGCCCGGATACGCGTGGCACCATCGACCTCTTGGCTACCCTACTCAGGGCAGTTGTGACGCAAGCGACCGGCGCCGTATGACCAAATCTATCTGAGCCGCGGCGTCTGCCACGGGTCAAGTCGCGCTCTGCAGGTGCTATCTGATCCGCCCGTCAGCCGCCACAAACGGCTCGCTGGCGGACCGCCACTGCTGGGTGGCATGCGCTACAGGGCGCGCCGTCCGCAATGCCTGTTTGGGCGTCTTGATGCCCGCAGCAGTCGCGGACCTCGCTTCTGGAATGCCATCCAGCTCTGCAACTCCCGCCGCTTCCGTATCTACATGACGTCCATCGGAACGGAGCTCCAGATAGGTGCCCAAGGATGCCTGCCCGTTGCCACGTTGTGTGTCGGACGACGCAATGCGATCGCGCCCGGCAGGCTCAGCCAGGGCCAGCACTCGATGACCACTCGCGCCGGTCATTTCGACGGCATGTGCATTGACGTTCTCGGCCAGCGCCCTCTTTCCGTCTCTCTGCTCTGCGTCCGACCAAGCCACGTCTGCACCACCGCCTGCCTCGATCGCCGCCAGCTTGCCGCGCGCCTCATTGGCAAGTTGCCCCGTCGGATAGTCGGCAAGATAACGGCGCAACATCGGTGCGGCCTGCTGAATGGCGGCCGCATCTCGTGATCTGAAGTCCTTCGCCAGGGCGACCTCCACGCTGGCCACCTGTGTCAGCTCATCCATGGCCTTCTGCGCATATCGCCCGTGCGGAAAACGGCCGAGGTACCGGTGCAGAGATACGCTCGTGGCTTCAGCCGCCGCCCGGGCCCAGGCAGCATCATCGTCGGAAGCAGCATCGGGTAGCGATCCGACCTCTCCTTGCCGCGCAGGCAACCCTTCGAGGTCTGCTCGAGCCACGACCGTCGGCTTCTCTTCAGCATCCTGCACCTGGCCCGACGTGCCTTCGATGTCGGGACGGCCGGGCCCTGCGAGTTCCAACAGGGCGGCGACCGATTGGTGGATCGGACCCTGGACGCCATACGTCCAGGCTCCTACAGCCAGAGCTGCGGCAACCGGCAACAAGAGGAAGACGACAAAAGTCGCCCGCGCCATGCTGTTAGCACGACGCTGGGCTCGCCAAGCCATCTCGCGCTGCTCAAGGCTCTTCAGCCCTTGATAGGCCCGATTGATCACCTTCAACCGCTCACATGAGGCTGGGTCGTCCGCAGCAATATCAGGGTGCAACTCCTTGACCAGGCGGAGCCAGGCTACCCGAATTTCCTGCATTGACGCCTTGGGCTTCACCCCGAGCAGATCATAGGCCTTGGTCAGCGCATCAGCATCCTGGTTACCTGGGCGCTGCCTTGCCCGCTCGTCCTCGGCGAGCCAGGTGGAGGGAATTTCAAGATCGCCTGGCAGCAAAGTGCGCTCACCACCAAAGGCGCGGTCGATCTGCTGCTGCGTGAGGCCACGTGCATGGCGCAAGTCGGCACCACAAACGAACGCCCCATCTAGTCGGACGCCGGTCAGGTCCGCGTAGGCGAGCTTGGCCCCGCGAAGGTCGGCTCCGCGCAGATCCGCCTTGTTCAAGCGGCCGTACGACAGATCCGCTTTGGTCAGCACGGCGCCTGCAAGATTTGCCTCGATCAAGGTCGCGTGCGCCAGGGTGGCCTGAGCGAGCTCCGTGCGGCTGAAGTCGATCGGTCCACCTTGGACGGCGCCGAACTGGATTTCGCTTGCGGAAATCCTGAGACCATTCAAATCGGGCACAATGCCGGGATTGTCACGTCGCCAGTCATTCCAGACGAGAGCGCCCGCACGAATCTTATCCAGATGTAATGGGTCGGACATAGCTTACAACTTTCTGTCGGTCCCCGCGCCCGAGGCAAGCCTCGGCATCGACCGTACTCAAAGTCCCAGTATCCAAGTCAGCGTGTATCAGACAGCTTGCAACGAAGTGGTCAAATGGTCGTATGTGGATATGCACAGGACAATCATTGCCAAGCCCGACAAAACCATAATTTGAGGCGGAATTAAGTGTGCTGACGATCGTCAGCGATCGCTGGCATGCAGTTGTCAACAGCTGCTAGCTAAACTCTGATTTGCCGTCAGAAGCGGTAATTGAGCCCGGCGCTCACCCGATAGTCGACGCCGTCCTCGCGCGCGAAGGTGGACGAAGCGCTGATGGTGGCCGCGGTCTGTGGCCCCAGCTGGATCGTCAGGCCGCCATCGATCTTTCCATAGGTTCGCGTATCGAAGCTCGGCACGGGCGTGAGCACCGGCGCCAGCGGCGCCTGCGTCAGACTTGCCGACAGGGTCTGCGTGTTGTCGCCGAACTGGTGCTCCACCGTGACGTTGAGGTACGGCACAAAGAAGCGGCCGCCGTACTCGAACGGGGCCAGGAAGCGGATGCCGAGATTGCCGGTCAGCGCGTCGACCGTCATCGCAGACACATTGAGCGTGAGCTGCGGGTCGCCCTGCTCCGTGTAGCCGCCGACCTTCGAATGAATGTATGTCAGCCCGGCGATCGGCCCGGCGCGCAGCCGCCCGAAGTCGAACAGGTAGCCACCTCTTGCCGCCAGCGCGACGGCGTTGGCATCCGTGCTGCCGCGTATCACGTCATTGACGCCCGGCCGCGCAAGATCGAGGTCGTGATGCCCGTAGGCGGCAAGCACGTCCGCAAACCAGTGCCTGGTCGCATAGGACGCGTAGGCGGCCGCTTGCACGGCGTCGACGTCGACGGATGCGCCCGTGTTTACGTCGCCGCGCGTACTCGTGTAGTTCGCGGCGAATCCCACGATGAAATTGCGGCTTACGCTGTACTCGAACCCGGCCGTTCCCGAAGCGGCTTCATAATTGAAGCCGGCCATGGTCGCCGACTCGGGGCGGTTGCCACCGGCGAACGTGCCCATCGCGTAGGAGGTGAATTGCGGGACCGCAGGCGATTGCTTCTCGCGAGCCTTCGAGCGGTATCCCAAGGCCATCATGCCATCGCCGCCAGCCGAGGCCAGGTCCCCGGCGACCGCGCCCAGCAAAGCACCCTGCTGATGGATGCCGTCCAGGCGAGCGAAGATGGAGCCCGTGAAGCTGCCGGTCGCCACGACGGCGGTGCCCGCCTGCACGGCGAGGGCGAGCGGCGCGAGCGTGTTCGGGCAGGACGAACTCGGCTTGTCGGTGGGTAGCTGCGGCAGGTCGATAGGCAGCCTTTCCAGCGCCAGCTGCTCAAAGGGCAGCTTGATCGGCAGGCACAGCGAGCCAGTGCCTATGACAACGCCGACAACATCCTTCCTTTCCTGCGCCGCGACGCTCGAAGCAAATGCGACGCTCGCAAACATGCAGGCGGCGACAAATCCACGTCGCTTGGCTCGCGCCGACGCACCTGGGTTACGCATCACATTGCCCGCACCGCGACTGGCAGCTCCTAGGCCTCCAAAAACGACGAGCTGCACTCACCTAATGGGAAACACTCTGCCCTTGATAGGGACGACGATGGAAGGGGTTGAACGACGTTTTGGCGGCAACGTTGCAGCATTGCCACCCAGAGTAGCAGCGGGAAGCCGATATTTCAGCGGTTTGGGTGTTTGTGAATAGGGTCGACCCACGGCACATCCTCCGGCTTCTCCACCGGCTCGATGTCGAGATTGACCACCACCGCTTCGTTGTCGCTGCGGACGACCACGCATTCGAGCGCCTCTTCGGCCGACGCGTTGATCTCCTGGTGCGGGACGTAGGGCGGCACGAAGATGAAGTCGCCCGGCCCGGCCTCGGCCACGTATTGGAGCCGCTCGCCCCAGCGCATGCGCGCCCGCCCCTTTACGACGTAGATGACGCTCTCAAGAGCGCCGTGGTGGTGGGCGCCAGTCTTGGCATTGGGGTGGATGCTGACGGTGCCCGCCCAGATCTTCTGTGCGCCGACCCGAGCGAAGTTGATGGCCGCCGCGCGGCTCATGCCAGGTGTCTGCGCGGTGTTAGAGTCGAGCTGGCTGCCCGGAATGACCCGCACGCCGTTGTGCTTCCAGTCGATAGGTGCGGCAGAGTGGTCGTGGTCGTGGCCGTGGCCCATCTCTCCGGTTCTCCTGCTGCTCTCGCTGCAACGCTTGCGGCGACGACTGTATCACGCCTCGGCTTGCGCCCGAAATCATGCTGCGGTCCCCTGCAGCGCGCGCAACCCTGGCGTTCAGCTGGCAAGATGTCATGCGGCGCAGCCCGTCCAAATCCGTCACACGCTCGCGTCGGGCTGCCAAGCGATTGGAGGTCGGGTGTGATCGGTGCGAGCGCTGCGAGCGATCGCACCGGGACTGTCAGCTAGCCAGGAGAGTACGCGGCCACGGAGTCGCCACCGCCAAACCTCGCCATCCGTCGCGCCCACATTTCCATGAACTCGCGGCTGGTGATGCTGTCGACGCCCGCCGGGAACCGCAAACGCTGGTCCGTTGGTACGTTTCCCCAGATCGCGCGACGCGCCCATGCTTCGCCTCGCTTCTTGCCCTCGCCGGTACGATACATGTTCTGCCAGGCCGGCAGGTCGGGCTGCGATATGTGCATCGCCGCGCCCTCGCAGCCCTGCTGGTGCATCATGTACAGCTCGACGGCTGTCGGCTCGTGGCCAAACCGCACGCGGAAAGCGTCTATCTCTGCGCGGAACTTGCGAGCAGCCGCCTCGGTATTCTGCTTCGGGTCAAAGATGCTTCCGTGGCCGCCGTACTTCCGGAACAGGTTGTAGCTGAGCTGGAAGACGCCGTGATAGCTGCCAGTCGAGACGCGTGCGTTCCCACCGCTCTCGATGGCAGCAAACGCGCGCAACGTCGATTGGAGGATAGCGTAGCGTTCCGCTGCCTGTTGGATCGCGTCCTCGAGGGTGCGGGAGAAGCGCGGAGAGGGAGAGGTTGTCTGCTCCGGCTCGGTCGCCCCGTCAGCGTCGAGCGAAGCTCGCGCCGTTTGCAGTGTGCAGGAGAACAGCAGAATGGCTCCAACAATCGCTGCCACACGGCGCATCCTGGTGCTGTCCGTCCAAAGACGGCGCTTCGTCATTCCAGAAAGATGATCCAACGGCCTTCTCCGTTACGCGTGCCAACTCGCTTCGCCGCGGCTTGGGCGTGCGATTTTTCGGGGAAGCTGCCTTGTGACGGATGCGCAGAGGATCCGAGTGCAAGCGCAGCTGCTTCTGCCTCGCCAAAAAGGGAGGCGCTCGGGGGTCGCGACCGCGACATCAGATCCGCCGAGCAGTCAGGCTGCGCTACGAGAAGGTTAATGTGCCCCGCGCATCCGACCTACTAGTTGCCATTGCAACAGCTGTGCCGATGCCGGCTTGGCGCGTGCTACAGGCCCAACCGGGCGGCTACACGTCTCGATACGAAACACACCTGTCGCAATCCGAGACAGATCTGGCCCACCGGCTTGAAGGTGCGCTCTGTCAACTCCGGGACCTCGCGTGGTCCGGGTAAGGATATTGGAGCGATGGGGACGACGACAGCAGGCTATCCGGTCCTCGGCTGGATCTGCAGCGGAAGCGACAGCCGGGCGTGCTTGTTTGCGTCACTCACGCGGCGCGGGTGCTCGGGCGGACCGCATGCGTCAGCGCTTGTCGCCGGACTTCCGGGCCAGCTTTCGTTGCGCCCCGAGCGCGTAAGCGCGATGCCGCTCACGTTCCGCGTCTTCCCAGGGATTGCCGCGGCACGTGCAGTCTGCGACGTACTTTGAGCGGTACAGGAATGCCGTGGGTAGCGATCGATACGGAAGCCCCTTCAGGTCGCGCATGTCCTCGATCTCTTCGCCGGGGTTGCGATAGACAAACAGACGCGAGCGGTCGGGACATTGGCGCTCGCATTGGCTCGCGTCGCCGGAAAGGCGCTCACTCCCCGTCGAATAGCTTATTGGAAAATAGAACCCGTCGCATAGCCGCACGCACAGCGTCCGGAACGCGCCATCAGCTATCTTGGGCCGATCGATCCGGCGCGGACGGGGTTCCGGGTGCATGCTCCTCGGCTGGCGCATCCCACCGAAAAGGAAATCAAACCAGTCGGCGGTTGGGTGCATTTCGCCTGTCGCAACGGAATCCGAGCGGGCCGGCGGGCCGTCGTTCGCGATCCGGTCCGCGCCAACGCTTGGACTGTGAAGCACTGCCATTGCTGCGATCGCAAGCGCGAGACCGGCGGCCGCGCGATATGCTCCATACAGTCCCGAAGGACTGAGGCGCCACCCTCTCATGCGGGCAGCTTGAGAGCTTTCGACAGTTCGGCGAGGGTGGCCTTCTCGCTCTCACTGACCTGGACGCCTCCGAAGCCGAACATGCCGCCTTCGGGAGCGGCCTCGGCCACGCTCTGGCCGATGTGTCTCATCCAGGTCTTGACTGAAGCAGCCTCAGCAGGCGCCTTCGCGTCGAGCAGCGACGACGCTTCCTTCAAGGTTTCGATGGATTTTGTCTTGACGTCCGCCGAGGCCGCCGCTCCCTCAAATCTCTTCTTCATGGCAGCGCGGAGGCGGGCTCGCGTGTCTGCGTTTTCAAAGTCCGCGACGAGGGCTTTGATCAATTCGCTCGATTGCGGATTGGCCTTGGCTTCGGTCATCGACCTGGCGCTGGCGAAGCTTTCCTTCATCAGGCCCCATAGCCCGCTCGGATCTGCTGCGGTCACCGCCACGCTGCTCGACATGACGCCTTGCATCAGCAGTTCCCATTCTTCCGGTGTAAAGGTGGTCTTGGTCGCCATGCTCTTGCTCCCTGGTTCGCAGAATTTCCCCCGCTCTCCCGCGAGGAGCGCGTCGCTCGCGGCCAAAGTCCCCGAACGCAGTATGCAAGCCTGCGCGCGGCGCGTTATCGGGGGAACTACGCATTCGAGCGGCGGCGACATCCGATCGACGAAACGCGTGTTGCCTGCGATGCGGGGGAGCGTGTCCGCTACGTTTTGACTGGGAGCGGCCGGCTTCGCCTGCCGCGGTCGGGAGGTCGAACACCTCGATGCCCTGTGAGCGCCGCGCCGCTGCCTCAAAGCAGGACAGCCAGACCGCACCGGTCATTCTTACCTAAGCTTGTTTTTTTGTCCGCGACGTCGGCCATCCTTGCTTCCGCCCAGTTCGTGGTAAATCTCATGCGGATTGATTGATGGATGCACCCGGCAAGATTGGCCAGGAGGGCTGCACATGACCGACGTCGTAATCAAATCGCCCCTGCAATATCTCGACAAGGCCTCCTCGGCGCTGCGCGAGATGGGCCTGATGCCGCAAAAGGTCGAACCGGCGCCCATCAACGCGCTGCTCGAGAAAATCTCCGATCTCGACCAGGACAAGATCGCGCTCATCGCGCGTACGCTCGGCCAGGCCGAGGTGTTCAATGAGGTGGTGCGGGATCAGACCTCGAAGATGGAGATCGGCGAGCGCTATCAATCGATCACCAACGGCTTCAACTCCATCCGCGACGATTCCAAGCGCCTTGTCGACCAGGTCGCCGACGGCAAGCTCGATATCTTCGAGCGCGGCACCAACATGTGGATGAAGATCGCGCGCGGTGATATCGGCGATCGCTTCGACAAGATTCGCAGCACCTACCTTTCCGTCAGCAAGGAGACCAAGAACCAGATCGAGCGCGAGGCCAAGATCCTCGATGCCTATCGCGACTACCGCGGTGCCTTGAAGCAGGCCGAGGTGATGGCGCTCGAAGTTTTGAAAAAGGCTGACGAGAAGCTGGAGGCAGCCAAGGCCGATCTCAAGGAGGCGACCGAGAAGGTTGCCGCGTTCGCCGGTACCGAGCCGGCTGAGCGTGCCAAGCTGGAACTGATACGCGACGAGCATCTGCGCCGCACCCAGGACGAGGACAAGCGCTACCAGATCGCCAAGGACCTGTCGGACAACCTGACCATCTCCTACAACACCTCCGAGGTTATCATGGCCCGGCTGATGCAGACGACATCGGCCAAGGAGCGTGTCTATGCGCAGGCGGTGACCTTCTTCTCGACCAATGACAGCGTGCTGACGGCGCTCAAGGCTTCGTTCACCGGCATGTTCGGTCTGCACGAGTTGACCAAGACCCTGGACGCCATGAAGGAAGGCATGTCGAAGAGCCTCGACACCCTGTCCGAGGTTGGCGACAAGGTCACCGAAGCGGCGGTGCGCAGCGGCTATGGTCCGACCATCCGCGCCGATGCGGTCAAGAAGCTGGTCGACAGCGTCGTCAATTTCCAGGAGAAGTCGGCAGAGATCATCGCCGAGATGCGCAAGCTGTCGACCCAGAACTCGAGCCGAGATTCGCGAGGCGGTGGAAGACGGCAAGAAGCGCATGGCTAAGCTGATCGCCGCCGGCGACGCGCTGCCTGTTGCCGCCTAAGCCCCCGGTAAGAGTGCACATCGATGGCCGAGACCGGGCTCGCGCCGAGCCAGCCGCAGAAGCTCGACGACGTCATGATCGCGATGGACGTGGTGGACACGCTGCGCCATCGCGAAGACTTGGTGCGTCGGGAGCTGAACGAGGAAGGCCGCGAGGGCGAGTTGATCGCCCGCCTGCGCCAAATCTATCACGACCAGGGCATCGAGGTCCCCGACAGCGTTCTGGCTGACGGCGTCAAGGCGCTGAAGGACAGCCGCTTCGTCTACACTCCGCCGCCGGCGAGTTGGACTCGCACGCTCCTTACGTGGTGGGTCAAGCGCGATAGCTATGGCAAGCGCCTGGGCATCGCGTTGGCCACGCTGGTTGTGGTGGTTGGCGGCTGGCATGTGCTCGTGTCCCGGCCGGCCAGGCTGGCACAAGAGCAGGCTCGCCTCGAAGTCACGGAGGTACTGCCAAAACAACTGCGGCAGGCATACGCCGACGTGATCGCCGTCGCCGCCGACGATGCCGCCAAGCAGAAGGCTGCCGCTCTGCTCGCCGACGGCGAGCAGGCCATCCGCGCAGGCGACAAGGCGGCAATGGTCCGCCTTAGCGCGGAACTGTCGGCGTTGCGCGATGAGCTGACGCGCGAATACACGCTCACCATCGTGTCGCGCGTCGGAGAGAGCACGGGCGTGTGGCGCCGTCCGCCACATGGCAACCAGGCGCGCAACTATTATTTGATCGTCGAGCCGCTGACGCCGGATGGACACAAGCTCAGTCTACCGATACGCAACGAGGAAACCGGAGCGGTCGAGACCGTTTCGAAGTTCGGCGTGCGCGTTCCGGAAGCAACCTTCGAGGCCGTGGCAAAGGACAAGCGCGACGATGGCATCGTGCAGAAGAACCGGTTGGGCGTGAAGCGACGCGGCACGCTGGCCGTCGACTACCAGATGCCATTCGAGGGTGGCTTCATCACCAAGTGGTAAGGCCTGCCCTGATGTGGACCGGACGGCAAACTCTGTCATCGATCGAGGACGCCATATCCAAGCTGCACGGCGAGGAGGGTCAGCTCGATCAGGCCTTGCGCTCGGCAGTCGATGATGCCGATCGCCTGCGCAAAGAGCGCGGCGAGGCACTGCGCGAGTTGGCGCGCATCAAGCTGGACGAGATGACGGCCGGCCGGCTGGTCGGCAACCTGGATGCCGGTGAGCGCCGCGCGACACAGATCCTCGAGGACTACCGCTTGCGCATCGCCGCCACCACCGAGCGCCGCGAGGCATTGCTGAAAGACGTGTCGGGCACCGAGACCGAACGCCATGCGGCGGCGGCAGCGGTGGAAAGCGCGCTCGCAGCAGTCGATAGCCTGCGCGCTCAGGCCGAGGCCAGTGTGCAGGCGACCCAGGAATGGCGCGACGGCAAGGCAACACGTGATGCGTTGGAAGCTGTTGCCGCCGAGGCCGAGAAGAAAGCCGATCGCCTCCGAAGCCGAGCTTGGCGCCAAGAAGAAACCCTACGACGATGACCCCCTGTTCGCCTACCTGTGGCGGCCGCCGCTTCGGCACCGCCGAGTATCGCTCCGGCGGCATGGTGCGGGCGATCGATCGCATGGTTGCCCAGTTCGTCGGCTTTGCGGACGCACGGCCCAACTATGCGGCGCTGATCGAAATCCCATTGCGGCTGCGCGAGCATGCCACGGCCAAGCGAGCCGAGGTGGAAGCGCCGCAGTCGGCGCTCGCTGCTATCGAGCGGCGCGCCATGGTGGCGGCCGGCATCGAGCCCAAGGAAACGACGCTGGCTGAAGCCCGCCACAAGCTGGCCGCACTCGACGATACGGTCGAGAAGAAGCGCGCCCTGTTGCACACGGTCGATGAAGCGCGCGCGGCCTTGGTGGCGGGAGACAGCAACCCGGCCTACAACGAGGCCCTGTCGACCATCGCCGCGGCTGACAGCAAAGACGACCTTGCCACCCTCTACATGGAGGCGCGCCGCACGCCGACGAATGCCGACGAAGCCGTCGTGCGCCGGATGGAGACGATCGACGCGGCGGTCGGCAAGACCGATGCCGAGATTGCCAGCCTACGCAAGGCGATGGTGGAGTTGTCGCAGCGCCGCGGGGAGGTCGAGCAGGTGCGCGACCGTTTCCGCCGCACAGGCTACGACCATCCGCAAACCACGTTCGAGAACGAGAACGCCATCAGCGATACGCTCAAAAATGTGCTCGAGGGGGTGGTGCGCAGCGGCGTGCTGTGGGATCTGCTGCGCCAGGGCTACCGGTCGAGGCCGACGCAAGGCCGGCCGGATTTCGGCTCCCCGGGCTTTCCGTTCCCATTCCCCCTGCCCGATGGCAGCACCGGCAGCTCGCGCGGCGATGATTGGCGCGAGCCGTCGAGCCGCGGAAGCTGGTCGCCCGGCCCGTCACGCAAGGATGATGAGGACTTTACAACCGGCGGCTCGTTCTGATCTGCGCCCGCGATGCGGGAATCCCCTTTTCCACCGGTTGCCCATCACGGTCCACAGACGCGCTCGCGCCTGTCATCGGTCGTGGCGGCGAATTGCCGACTCAGTTAAAGATGACGGTTAGGTGATTGCGGACAGAGGATGGCGAATCGTTTGGGCGTAAATCTTCGCACCTGCTGTCATCCGGTGCCGATGACCGTTCATCAGATGAGCAAGCATCTTCAGCAATGAAGCCAGCGACTACTAGCGATCCGCACGTCTTCCTGATCAATCTCGATCGATCCCGGAAGAGACTGCAGCAGATGGCACTACAAGCCAGCCGTCTCGGGCTGGCTTTCGAACGGATTCCCGCGGTCGAAGGTGCCAACGTGCCTGACTGGCTGCGATCCGAGTTCGATAGTCCGCATGCAATGAGCGCCGGCGAGGTCGGGTGCTACGCGAGCCACTTGGTGGTCGCCCAGCAAATTGTCGCGCGGGGGCTTCCGTACGCCGTCGTACTGGAGGACGATGTTGAACTGGCCCCTGATTTCAAAGCCATTATTCGTGCCGCGATCGATGCAGTACCGACGGGTTGGGACCTGATTCACGCCAGCTCCGTTTTCAAGGCGCCCGTCATTAGCGTTGGTCCGCTGCCGAACCGCACTCGCCTCATCCAATACACCCGAATGCCCGTCAACACGGCAGCCTATGTCGTCTCAAACCGGGGTGCGCGCAAACGCTTGTCACCGATGGTGCGGAGCCGCCCGGTTGACATGGACAATCGATATGCGTGGCTGCAACGGCTCGAGATATTTGGTGTCTATCCAGCGCCTGCCGAGCAGCGGCAAGACTTTCCGTCGGAAATCGGCAATACGGCTCGGCGCGGTTCCCGTGTCTGGTCGCCGGGTGTCCTCTCACAGTTTTTTGGCGTGGCCTACACCGCCAGGCGCGTCGGTTTTGCAAACTACGTACGCGCGCGCCTAAGAGGCGCCTCGCCGGCCATTCACCGCTCATAGTTGCGCGCGGGTTGGAGGTTGTCCGTCACGACAGCCGGCCAAGTTCCTCACCGGCATTCTCGTTCAGCGACCGAACATAGGGAAATGCCCCGACCGCGGGGCACTCCGAGATCAAAACACTTCGCCTGCCTGGAGCTGACTTCAGCTGGTGGCTTGCTTGAGGGCAAGCCGGCCCGTTCGACTGGCGCAATTATAATATGCGGTGAAATAGGCGCCCCGCAGATCCGACGAAGCGAGTTGCCCCCACAGAGTGAAGTCAACTCCGTTGTCGCCCTGCTCTTCCAGCCGATTGATGGTCATCTCCAACGCACCAGCCGGCGTGTTGAATACAGCTGTCAGCCTGTCGTCGGTATTGGCGACCGCTCGCAAAAGATCGTCCTTTGCGGGGCCGTTGGTGACTTCCAAAACGGAATGGGTCATGGCTGATACTCCCGCTTCCCTCCGGCAACGCCGGAGCACGCGATTGGTTGCATGGACCTAGTCTGTCTCCTCTTGCCTGTAATTAAAGCGGCCATTCCGTAGCCGATGTGCAGACGCAAGGGGTTCTGGGGGCTATTCCCCGCTGGTTGTGAGGGTATTCCCCGATATCACCGGGTGCTTGGTACCGCGATGATGAAAACCAGCCCGGCCGACCGACTCGTCGGGTTGGCGGCGCGACGGGACGCGGTTCATGCTCGGACAGAAGGGTAGGCAGGACTATTCCGCGTTGGCGCGCGGCCGATGGTGCCTTGCGTTGGTGCTGCTGCTGGCAGCCTGCGACGATGGCAGCAAGAAAACTGCCACTGAGCCGCCGGCGCCGGCGGTCACCGTTGTCGTAGTCGCCCAGGATGAAATTACGCCGTCGTTCTCCTTCACCGGACGCGTAGAGGCGCAGGACAAAGTTGACCTGCGCGCGCGCGTCGAGGGCTTTCTGGAGAAACGCCTGTTCAACGAAGGGCAGGACGTCAAGGAGGGCGACCTGCTGTTCGTCATCGAGCAGGCGCCCTACAAGGCCTCGATCGA
This sequence comes from uncultured Alphaproteobacteria bacterium, assembly GCA_963840445.1. Classification (GTDB taxonomy): domain Bacteria; phylum Pseudomonadota; class Alphaproteobacteria; order Rhizobiales; family Hyphomicrobiaceae; genus AWTP1-13. The sequence goes on from CAWIZC010000032.1 coordinate 158,855, forward strand.
CGAGATCAATGCCAGCATTCAGAAGGCGCAGGCGGCACTGAAGCTCGCAGACATAGAGGTCGAGCGGCAATCCACCCTTGTTGAGCGTCAGACGGGTACGCAGCAGCGACTGGACGTGGTGACCGCTCAGCAGGGCGATGGACGAGGCGAACTGGCACGCCAGAAGGCTTCCCTGGAGAAGGCGCAACTGCAGCTCAGCTATACGGAAATCCGGGCCCCCTTGGCGGGCAGGATCGGCCGGGCAACGGTTTCTGTCGGCAACTTCGTCGGACCGTCGACGGGCCCGCTGGCGACCATCGTCCGGCAAGATCCCATCTACGTGACTTTTCCAGTGACGCAGCGCGAGATGCTCGAGTTCCGAAAGGAGCAGCAAGCGGGCCCGGTTACCCCTGTCATCTACATCCGCCTGGCCGACGGCAGCAGGTACGCGCATCCCGGCAAGGTCGATTTCGTCGATGTGACCGTCAATCAAGGCACCGATACTGTGCAGGTGCGCGCGGTGTTTCCAAATCCCGACCGCGTGCTCGTGGACGGCCAGCTGGTCTCCGTTGTGGCCGAGGTCGGCAAGCCACAGGCTTCGCTGCTCATCCCGCAGCAAGCCATTCAGATCGATCAAAGCGGTGCGTTTGTGCTGGTGGTCGACAGCGCCAGCAAGGTCGAAGTGCGCCGAGTTGAGGTCGCGCAGGGAACTGGCCAGCAGCTGACAGTGACCAAAGGTCTGAAGGCGGGCGAGAAGGTCATCACGGAGGGCATACAAAAAGTGCGCCCGGGTCAGGTCGTGCAGGCGACCGAGATCAAATCGCAGGCCGGCTGATGCTGTCAGGAATCTTTATCGAGCGGCCGCGACTGGCGATCGTCATCTCCGTGATCATTACGCTGGCCGGCCTGATCTCGCTGATGGCGATCCCGATCGCCCAATTTCCCAATATCGTTCCGCCTCAGGTGCAGGTATCCGCCAACTACCCGGGAGCCAGCGCCGAAGTGGTCGAGGCGGTCGTCGCCCAGCCGATCGAGTCGCGCGTGATCGGCGTCGACCGCATGATCTACATGAAGTCGACCAGTGCGAACGACGGCAGCTACACGCTGAACGTCAGCTTCAACGTCGGCACGGACCCGGACATCAATACTGTGCTGGTGCAGAATCGCGTCAATCTGGCCGAGCCACAACTGCCTGCCGAGGTCCGTGCCCAGGGCGTGAGCGTCAAGAAGCTGTCGTCGGCCATTCTGCAGGTCATCGCGCTGACCTCTCCGGGTGGGGTGCACGACCAGCTCTTTCTCAGCAACTACGCAACCATCAACATCATCGACAATCTGAAGCGCATCAACGGTGTCGGCGACGTCGCGGTGCTGACCCCGGCCGACTACAGCATGCGTATCTGGCTCAACAGCGACCGCATGACGAGCTACGGCCTGACCCCCAACGATATCGTCAACGCCATCAAAGCGCAGAACGTGCAGGCGGCAATCGGGCGCATCGGCGCCCAGCCGGCCTTGCCGGACCAGCAGTTCCAGCTGACCATCCAGACCAAGGGCCGCCTTTCGAGCGTCGATGAGTTCGGCAACATCGTCGTTCGTGCCAATCCCGATGGCTCGTTCGTGCGCATCAGGGACGTCGCACGGGTGGAACTCTCGGCGCAATCCTCCGAACGGATCGGGCGGCAGGACGGCGAGCCGGCGGCAGTAATCGCCACCTATCAGGCCCCGGGCGGCAATGCGATCAAAAGCGCCGAAGCGGTGAGGAACACACTGCAACGCCTCAAGGCGTCATTTCCGGAGGGCGTCGACTACAAGATCACCTACGACACGACGGTGTTCGTGAAGGAAAGCATCAACGGGGTGGTGCACACTCTCATCGAGGCGTTCGTGCTCGTCGTGATCGTGGTCTACCTGTTCCTCGGGAGCCTCCGCGCCACGCTCATTCCGCTGATCGCCGTGCCGGTGTCGCTGATCGGCACGTTCGCCGTCATGCTGGCCCTCGGCTACTCGGCCAACACCGTATCCCTGCTCGCCCTGGTGCTGGCTATCGGCATTGTCGTCGACGACGCGATCGTCGTGGTGGAGGCCGTCGAGCACGAGTTGGAGAAGGACCCGCAGACGGCACCGGCAGAGGCAACGCGGCGCGCCATGGGCCACATAACCGCGCCGATCATCGCCATCACGGCCGTGCTCTTGTCGGTGTTCGTGCCGATTGCGTTCATTCCCGGAATATCCGGCGAGCTGTTCCGCCAGTTTGCGGTGGCCGTTTCCGTGTCGATGATCATTTCCGCCGTCAACGCGCTGACCCTGTCGCCGGCGCTGTGCGCGGTGTTCATGCGCGCCAGCCACGGTCCGAAACGAGGGCCTATCCGTCACGTGCTCGCTGCCATCAATTACGCCCGCGACGGCTACGCGACAGCCGTGGCGAGGCTGGTTCGCCTCGCTGCTTTCGGGTTGGTGGCGCTGGCGGCGGTTCTGGTCAGTAGCGCCTGGCTGTTCAAGGTCACCCCCACCGGCTTTCTTCCCGCCGAGGATCAAGGCGCCATCTTCGGCGAGGTGCAGCTGCCGGAGGGCGCTTCCGTCAATCGCACAGCGTCCGTTGCGAAGCGGGTCGAGGAGATCGTCCGCAGCACGGACGGCATTGCCGGCCTTACGACCGTGGTCGGCTACAGCATGCTGGATGGCCAGGTAAAGTCGAATAGCGCCTTTCTCATTATGTTGCTGAAGCCGTTCGACGAGCGAAAAGACGCTGCCCTCTCGGTCAACGCTCTGATCCGCAAACTGAGGGGGGAGTTCCAGGCCATTCGCGAGGCAAACGTCATCGCCTACAATCTACCACCGATCATTGGCCTGGGGACGGGCAGCGGCTTCGAATATCAGCTGCAAAGCCTGAGCGGAAGCAGCGCGGCCGACGTCGCCGCCGTAGCGCGCGGCCTCGTATTCGCCGCCAACCAGGAACCGAGACTGAGCAACGTCTTCACGACCTATGCCGCCAACACGCCGCAGCTCTATCTCGATATCGATCGCGAGAAGGTGCAGACGCTAGGCATCGAGGTCTCCGCCGTCTTCAACGCCCTGCAAGCGGTGCTCGGCAGCTCCTATGTCAACGACTTCAATCTGTTCGGCCGTACCTGGCAGGTCAACGTGCAGGGCGAGGCGATCGATCGCAGCCGCATCGACGACGTCTTGCGCATCAATGTCCGCAACGCACGCGGCGACATGGTGCCGGTACGTGCCTTCGCCAGCGTGCGCGTGGTACTCGGACCACAATCGGTGATCCGGTTCAATAATCTGCGCAGCGTCACCATCAACGGCGGCCCCGCGCCAGGCTACAGCTCCGGCGATGCACTGGCCGCCATGGAGAAAATCTCGGCGACCTCGCTGCCGCGCGGCTACAGCTTCGAGTGGACCGGTACGGCCTTGCAGGAGAAGGAGGCGGCCGGCAAGACCAGCATGGTACTCGGGCTTGCCGTGCTGTTCGCCTACCTGTGCCTGGTTGGTCTCTACGAGAGCTGGACCATTCCCATTCCTGTGCTGCTGTCTGTTTCCGTCGGCGTTGCGGGAGCCATGCTCGCCCTGCTCGTATCGGGGCTCGACAACAACCTTTATGCCCAGATCGGCCTAGTCGTGCTGATCGCTCTCGCCGCCAAGAACGGCATCCTGATCGTGGAGTACGCCAAGGAGCGAAGGGAGCAGGGGCTTTCCATCCTGGACGCCGCGACCGAAGGCTCGCGGGAGCGCTTCCGGGCCGTGATGATGACGAGCTTCGCGTTCATTGCCGGCCTTGTGCCGCTGGTGGTAGCGACCGGAGCGGGCATGCTGAGCCGACGTGGCGTCGGTACGGCAGTTTTCGGAGGAATGCTGGCGGCATCCCTGGCCGGCATATTCTTGATCCCCGTGCTTTACGTCGTGTTTCAGTGGATACGCGAAAAGGTGAAGTCTGGCGCCGTGCTGGACCTTTTTTCGCGCAAGAAAAGCATCTAGTCGATGGCTTCGCGCACTGAAGCTAGTCCAGCGCTTTTCTAGCCCCGCGGCGTTGCGGCAATCGCCAGTCTCAGCCTGCTTCGTCCAACACACACAATTATGCACTGCGCCGACCCAGCTCTGCCGCTAGGCTTAGCTCCGTCGTTTGCCGAAGTCTGTTATCAGTCTCCGCAGGCAGCCGGTAGACTGGCCGCTGCAGGCGCTGTTCGAGATGTAATGACCCTAGGGGAATGACGCGCAGTGATCGTCTTCGAGTGGACCATCGGCATCCTGCTCGGCGCGGTGCTTCTTTCGATTTTGGCGAAGAAGATAGGCGCACCCTATCCAGCGCTGCTTGCCCTTGGGGGCGCCGTTGTTGCCTTCGTCCCCGGTGCGCCACGCATCGTCCTCGAGCCGGAGTTGGCGTTGGCACTCTTCCTGGCGCCTGTCCTGCTCGATGCCGCCTACGACACCTCCCCGCGCGATCTCAAGGACAATTGGCTGCCGGTCACTTGCCTGGTTCTGATAGCGGTCACACTGACCACAGCTGCGGTTGCGGTCGTAGCGCGTACCTTGACCGGAATGCCGTGGGCAGCTGCCATCGCTCTCGTGCCATCGTCGCCCCGCCCGACGCCGCTGCGGCGACAGCGGTGCTCCGGCAAGTCCGACTGCCGCATCGGATTCTGACCATACTGCAGGGCGAGAGTTTCCTCAACGACGCGAGCGCCCTGCTGATCTATCGTGCAGCCGTGACCGCTGCGTCGGCCACCACGTTCTCTGTTGCCAGCGCAGCGCCGAGCGTTGCGGCGACGGTGATCTGCAGCGTCCTCCTCGGCCCGTTGTTGGCTGTCTTCACCACGCGCGTCATGCAGGCCATGCGGCGAGCCGGCGACATGCCGAGCAACATCATCATGCAGTTCATCATCACCTTCGGCATCTGGCTTCTGGCTGATCGTCTCGGCCTGTCGGGCGTGCTCACCATCGTCAGCTACGCCATTACGGTGGCTCGACAGGCGCCCGCGTCTACACCGGCGCGCCTCCGGGTTCCGTCCTACGCGGTGTGGGATACGGCCGTACTCGTGCTCAACGTTCTCGCTTTTGTTCTCATCGGTCTGCAGATCGGGCCAATCGTGGAGGGCCTTCGGCCGGAGCAGCGGATCGCCTATCTCGTGATTGCGGCGGCGGTTCTTGCGACCGTCATTCTCGTGCGGATTGCCTGGGTCATGAGCTACAACGCGATTGCGCGCTGGCACATCCGCCAATTCGGGTTCCGTCCCGTGCGCCCCATGATGGCGCCTACGGTCCAGAGCGGCATCATCATCTCGTGGTGCGGAATGCGCGGCATCGTCACGCTGGCTACGGCCCTTGCCTTGCCCAATGGAGACGGCGGCGCTGCATTTCCCTACCGCGACCTAATCGTGTTCGCAGCTTTCTCCGTCGTTCTGGGAACGCTTATCATCCAAGGGCTCACGCTCCGACCCTTGCTGACAAAGCTCGATTTGCCAGACGACGACCCGGTCGGTCGCGAGGTGGAACACGCGCGCAGGATCTCTTATTCAGCAGCCATTGCGGCTCTCGATGGAGAGACCTCCCCAGTGAGCAAGGCGCTTCGCATCCAGTTCCAAAATCTGATCGTGCAAGCGGATGCCGGCACCGCCACGCAGGCGCGGCATCCATCTCCGAACGGGCTGCACGAGCGCGCGGTGGGGGCTGCTCGCGACGCAATGCTGGCGATGCGCTCACGCGACGAAATTGGCGATGACGCATTTCATCGGGTCGAGGAGGAGCTTGACCGGATTGAGCTCAGCGCCAACTGACGCTGGGCCCGTGCTTATTGGCAGCCAGGTGGGCTCTGATGCACATCCCGCCCACCGTCCTCAGTGGCAAATGAATCCCGGCACGTTCGAATTGGCGAAGCACTTAACGCACCCGGCGTCACTTCAGCGGTGCAGGCCTTTTCCGCCGGGCAAGCGGGCAAGATCAGCCTGCCGATGGCCGACGGCGGGATCAACCGCTATGGCCGCGGCTCATAGCTGAGACCAAGCGTGATCAGCTTCTGCAGCAGCTCCTCGTACTGCATACCAGCGTGCTCAGCAGAGTCGGCGAAGTCTTCATTCTTGGCAATCTGCGGGTTGGGATTGGCTTCCAGCAGATAGAGCCGTCGCTTGTCGGTGAGTCGGTAGTCGAGACGCGCGTAGCCACTCAAGCCGAGCAGACGGTAGATCCGCTTGGAGGTGTGCTCGATCTCTCGGGCCATCGCCTCATCGACCTTGGCGGGGCCCAACTCGAGGCCAACTTTTTTCTGGTATTTCGGATCCCACTTGGCCTTGTCGGTGGCGATGACGGGGGCGTCCTTGGGAAGCTTGCTCATCGTCAGCTCCCAAGGGGGAAGCGCAGTCAGAAGTTCGTTGCCGTAGACGCCGACGTATATCTCGCGTCCCTCGATGAACTCCTCCACCAGCGCGGGCGAGCTGGTCTTCTCGTGGACGAAGGCAATGCGCTCTATCAGTTTCTGCGGGTCGCGCACCAGGGACGCCTGGGAAATGCCCTCCGAGCCCTCGTCCGTCAGCGATTTGACGAACATCGGGAATTTGAGGCGCGAAGGGATGGCGATCTTCTTGCGGGGTTTGAACACGGCAAAACGCGCCACCGGCAGACGGTGGTAGGCCAAGATCTTCTTGGTCAACGCCTTGTCGCGCGCCAGCGTGAGGCCGCGCGGATTGCATCCCGTGTACTTCTGCTTGCGCAGCTCCAGATAGCTCACCACGTGCTGGTCGAAGAAAGGTAGATTGTCGAACTGCTCGACGAGGTTGAAGGCGATATGCGGCTTGTTGCGAACGATCGCACGGCGGATGACGGCAAGATCGCTGCCTACGCCCGCGCATACCATCTCATGTCCGAGCGCCCTCAGCGCATCGACCACGTCGTACTCGGTCTTGCTCAGCTCGGCGTCGCGCCCCTTGAGCTTGCTGCGCGGCTTGTCCGGGACGAGGCCTTCATCCGTAAGCAGCAGCACGCGCAGTGCCTTCGATGCAGTCACCGTCATAGGGCGACCTTCGGAAAACCGGCATGGACGAGGCCGGCGGTCTGCATGGTGAGCATGACCAGGAGCCTCTGCATGGTTGCCTCTGGCGCCTCGATCACCCGCAGTCCCAGGCTTTGCGCGCGGGCGATCATCTGGCGCAGCAGCTGATCGATGGCGTAGGCGTGCACGCCGGTGCCCTCGGCGATAAGGGTACGCAGCGTGCCGCGCATCCGCCTCAGGTAGCGCGTCGCTGGCAGGTTCCCCGCATCCTTAGGGTCATCGGAGAATATCCGGCGCAAGTCCTGGTCGTAGTTGGCCGGCCACGGCCACGCGAAATGCGCACGCTTGGCCGTGTAATGCTCCTTCAGCGTGTGCCGCAAGGATGATAGCGGCTCGATTACGGTCTTCGTCGAGATCAGCGGAGGTCGGCCCGCCACCTCCCTCATGAGCTCGTCGACATAGCTGAGCTTCTCAAGCGCCGGCCAGCCCTTGTAAGCCGTGCGCCAGTCCAGATAGGGATTGAGCCACACCGCAAACGTCTCTGCGAAATCCTCAACAGGATGGGCCTGTGCGTACCAACCGGCGAGATTGATGACATAATCACGGCTGTCCACCCGCGGCTTGTAGGCGTCCGGATAGGCATCGTCGGGGTTGCCGAACAGTTGGCGATAGCGCGAGCGTTCTTGCAGCGAGTAGGCTTCCTCCAGCGCATGGCCGGCTTCATGGCGGAAGATGCGCCGGCACTCTGCCTCACCCGCTCCCTCGCACTCGAACATCTGTGACCGCTCGAGCCGCATCAGTCGGGGATGCGCCAGATAGAAGGGCACGGCGAAACCGAGGACCTGCTCCGGCGTGAAGAACTCCTCCGACAACCACACATGCGGCAAGGCCACGAGGCCACGGGCAGAAAGCTCGCGATGAAGCCGCTTGACTCGACGCGCCATCAGCGAACCGCCGAGTTGCACCGGCAGGTCACACAGACGCGTCTCCAGCAGTGCCTCGTCGGAGGCATCCTGCAGGTTGATCGCTGGCCTTCGGCCGATGTTGCGTTCTGCGCGCTCGGACATTTGCAATCTCTGGGCGGATCTGGCGCCTCTCGGATGCGAGGACAACGCCGCGGCTACGCCAAAGTTGCAGCCCAAGCGGAGGCCGAGCCGGAACAGATGGATCGCACGGGCGTTCGCCGCGTGGTCCAGCCGTCGAGCCCGCCGACCCGAAACGGGCGATGCCTTGCCGCGGAGCTTATTTTACGTGGCTCACAACGAGCCCGGCATTAGCCGCCAGGCTGGCGCCAATGATGATGCTGCTCAGATGAAGGGCTGGCTCGATTGCCGACAAATCGCGCCCCACACTCTAACCTGATGCCTTGGCATCACTTCGTGAGGCAGAGCAGCATTCTTCAGGTCGCTAAGCCACCCGCAGGTCAAAACCCATCTGGGCGAAGCCGGTTGCAAGCTTCTCGACATATGCGTGCATTGTCCGCTTTGCAACAATAGCTCTCAATTCTCTGCCTGCGGCGCTTAGCGTGACGCCTGGTACTGCGCCCAAGGCCGCTGCGCATTTCTCGGCGGTATCTAGCTCCGACTTTCTTTCGTCACTTACGTGTAGCCGGTAAAAGTCTCCGCCCAGCTCGAACGGTCGTCCTGCCGCGGCAAGAGGCATGTCAACAAACGTGTTGTATTCCGAGAAGATGAGCCCCGCCTCGATAAGGTGATTGAGAGCCTCGAATGGTAGCCCAAACTCCTGCAGGCTGTTTTCTCCAACATCGCCCACGCCTAGCGTCACCACTCTGACGTGCCGCGCGGAGACGACGGTGCTTATGTTGCAGAGCGCGTCAAATAAGTGGCCCACTCTCGGCCCCATCTCGGCCAGAATGCTAAGGGACCTTTTGGAAAACGAACCCGGTTGTTTGACTTCTCCAGCTAACACTTTTCCGAAAAATAACTTGGCTTCGTCAGTGCCAAGGTGGTCGACTTTGCCTTTGAAGAATGCCATCCAGTCGTCGTCTAGAAAGCTCACTGCGTCCGCGCCGGCGGGTGCCTGCATGATTTCCCTGGCCGCCAGCTCAAGCACGCGCGCACGTCGGTCACGCTTCTCGACGTAATCCGCCACCAACCCGTCTAATGCGGCCGCGACCTTCTCGTTCGAAGCATCCTTCAGTTGACGACGCATGGCATCGGCGACTGCCCCGGTTCGTCCAGGTCCTCCACCCGCCAATTCCGTTTTCGAATGAAGCGATACGGTCGTAAAGTCGAGCAGCGCTGCGCAGGCCCTGTCTAGATTTTTTACGGTCCGCGGCGGCGTTGGAAAAGGCGGCAGCTGGAAGCCGAGTGAAGTTCTAAAGAGTTCCCGCAGTGCCAGCAGCGCTTTGTCGTCGTAAATCATGTCCCCATCATACCAATCCACGTCGGTATCGTCAGGGCCCCGGATAGCTTGCTTTGCCCATGCCACAGAACCGCACCGCTGTAGCCGAAGCTCCAGCAGGTAGTGCGGTACGCCACACCACGGTCGCCGGAGTGACGGTCGGCGCACGTGCTACCTGCCAGGCCAGACGGTGCCCGATGTCCGCTCGATCGAGTTTGCTTGGGAACCGAGGCGAAGGCGTATCGTGATTTGTGGAGAATGCTGGGCAAGGGTAACGTGACTTCCTGCAATGAGGGGCGGGCAATGAGCGACATCGCTGAGCGGGTGAAGAAGGTCGTTATCGAGCGCCTCGGGATAGAGGCTAGCACCGACACCGCGAATGTCAGTGATAACCTAACCGCAGGGAGCCCCGACAAGATAGACCTTGTGATGGGCTTCGAGGAAGAGTGCGGTTGCGGCATTCCCGATGGCGCCGAGCGGTCCAAACGATCGGCAATGCCGTGAGATTCATTGAAAAGCAGGCGGCCTGACTATCGACTGGGGGACTCGCGTGGCAGGTGGATGTGTTCGGCTGCATAGAGCAGGCCTGGCGGCATGGCCAATTCTGGTCACCATGCTGATGTGCACAAGCGTCAGTGCGGCGCCCCCGACACCTGAGGAGTACATACGCGAAGCTGGTGGCGAGGCGAGCATCGTGCCGGCCGGTCAGCTTACGATCGACGGTCACAAAGTTATCTGCGGCCACCGCCCAACTGTGCTGGACCCTAAGCTGGACGACTATGGTGCGGCCTACCCAGGCTTTCTCATTCTCAATCCCAAGCATTTGGCTACAATCAAATCAACGGCCGTGAAGCTCTGGATCCACGCACACGAGTGTGGCCATCAGTTCCGGGGTCCGGACGAGGAGACGGCCGATTGCTTCGCAGTTCAACGCGGACGGCGGCAGGGCTGGCTGACGCCGGAAGGGTTGGACGACGTGTGCAAATTCATGGCGCCCGCAAAGGGCGACAACATGCATTTCACTGGCTCGCAGCGGTGCCAAGCCATGAAGCAATGCTACGCAGATCGGTCTGTGCGATAGAACGCGTCGCGCCGCGGTTGGTGCGCGCGTGACCTCCGCGCTCTCACCAAGGCATGCCCCGACAACGACAACTCCATTCGCGTGCCTTGCGGCGGTGGCATCAAACGCTATTCGGTTGGGATTCTCGTGCTCATGATTGGCGTGACCACTCCATTCACATGGTATTTGTGGCACAGAAGACAGTCTTGACGCGCCATGCCGCTGGTGTGACAGGTCTGGCAGAGATCCTTTTTCACCGCACCGAAATTGGACACGAAATTCTTCGGATTGCCCCGCTCGTAGCTCTGCAGATACGGACGGCCTTTTTCAAGGTTATGGCAGGTCAGGCAACCGCGATTCTCCAGGATGCCGAAATGCGGCTCATGGATGAAATTCGTGAAGCGTCCCAGTTTGCTCCCGGCCGAAGGCGGAGAGAAATTGACGACCCGCCCTTTGCCCTGGATGTCGTCGACGCTGTGGCATTTCGTGCATGCCCCCTGGGCGTCCTTGCTTGTAAGAAAAGCGAACACCGCCGCCGCCGGGCTCGTATCACCTTTCGGAGCTTGGGGACCGGTCAGAAAGAGCCAAGAATAGATGAATTTGTCCTTGTGGCCTGTCGGACGGTAGAAAACCGCGTAATCCTGCCGGTACCAGCCGCCATATTCAGCCCAACTCTCCGGGTCCACGTTGCTTTCGATGCTGATCACGGGCACAGCCCTTGCTGCCGGGGCCTCGCGTGACGTGTTTGCATCCGCCTTGGAGCCGGTTTCCGCAGATATCGTGATATCCGGCCTGGGGCTTGTGGCAGCGGTCTTTCCGGCCGCTGCCTCGGGCTGCCCTGCTCGCTCAGCATCTCTGTCGGCTGCCGCGCCGCCCCGCTCTTCCTCCGCAGGGTTGAGCAGATCGTCGGTTTGGTCCGCCGCCCGGTTCTGGGGCCGTTCCGCGACGGCGGCCGTTTTCGCGCCGTCATCAGGCCTAGCGTTTGCTGTATCGGATCTTCGCGCCACCCCTTCCGGCCGGACTGCTTTCTCGGCGTCTTTGTTGGGTGCCGCGCCACCCCGCTCTTCCTCCGTGGGATTGAGCAGATCGTCGGTTTGGTCCGCTGCCCTGTTCTGAGAGCGTTCGTCAGCGGTGGCCGTTCTCGTGCCGCTGTCAGGCTTGGCGTTCGCGACTGGGCTTTTGGCACCCGCCGCTTCAGGCTGGGTTTTTCTTGCTGCAGGCTCGGCTGCTTTCTCTGCGTCCCTAGTAGAAGCCACGGTGCCGCCAAGCTCTTCCTGCGTGGGATTGAGCAGATCGTCGGTTTGGTCCGCCGCCCTGTTCTGGGGCCGTTCGGCGGCGGGGAGCGCTTCCTTGCTGTCCTCGGACCTGACGTTCGCGGCATCGGTTTTTCCAGTCACTCCTGCGGGCAGGGCCGCAACAGTTTTGGCCGCGACTGCGCTGGGTGCGTTCTTGGTCTGCGTTTGCTGATTTGCCTGAGCAAGCCGGCCAGGTTTGGACGTACTGGCCGCCTCGCCATCGGCGCCCAATCTCGGTTCTGTAAGCGTCGTGACCCAGCCACCCATGGTCGTGATCCAGCAGCTTTGTTCCTGGTCACTCGTATCCTGGCGATTGGCCATTTCCGTGCCGAGATTGGGTAGCCACTGCTGGTATGCACTGATGATCACATCGCGCGGTATGCTCGCGGTCAGATCAGCGACAAGATTGGCACTCAACCTCGCCCCGCAGGCAATATTGAGGTCGGCCAGCACGTCCGACGCCTTCCCCATGATGAGTGCATAGAACAGCCGCTTGATCTCCCACACCAGATCCGCCACCGCCTTGATCTGATCGTCGCTCGCACCGCTGAGATCCTGGAGATTCAGGCCGGTCACGATCCTGATCAGGGCGCGGCCCCGCTCGTTCCGGCTGATCATCATCTTCATGAACGGTGTGAGTTCGGCTTCGGACGCATCCGGCCATTCGCCGATCGAGGCTTTCCTCTCCTTCAGCGTTTGCAGGTCGAGGCCAGGCAGGGTCAGGAAGGCAATGCCTTTCGGGCCGCTTACCCGCTCCTTGCCGGTGATCTGGTCGAGATGGCAGGCGGTGCAGGTTTGCTCGAACGGCGCCACCGCCATGACTTTCTTGTCCTTGCGGCTGTCGTGACAGGTCGAGCAGGTAGTGGGAATGCGCCTCGCCAAACCCTTCTTCTGTGCCACTTCCGGGAAGTGCTTGCCGAAATGGCCGGCATGGTCGTAGATGATCCGGGTACGCCGCTTGAACGGATAGCTCGCGAATTTCGGGTGATGGCCGTCGAAACTGTCGAATTTCACCACATGGCAGGAGCGGCATTGTTCGTTGGTGATCTTGTTCAGGTTGAAATTGATGCCCTGATGCTCCTGGTGGCAGGTCGCGCAGTAGAGGCCGTTTGCGACCTTGTCGTGGGTTGGGAAAGCGATATTCTGCGCGCGGGCCGATTGTGGCACGGGGGTTCCCGCAGCGATTTTCGCCAGCCGCTTGGTGCTCTGCTCTAATACCTCGTCCGAAGCACCGTGCGCGTTGAAGGCCGTGTCCGGCATCTTGTGGCAGGTGAGACAGGCCTCGCTATCGGCGAGCGGATCGCCGGCGACGAGACCGCGAACCCAGCTCAATTTGCCGCTGCCGCTCTTGGTGTGGCAGGCGCTGCAATTCTCGATCGCGCCGTGAGCGCTCGCCAGCGGCCCCGGCATCAGGAACTGTGTGTCCTTGGCGAGGATGAAGGCCAAGGCTACGCAGACGATGGTCACGAGTGCCAGCAGCACGGCGAGACGGTCGCGCAGGGAGCCTGGGGCCGCCTGCCCCTGGGGCTCCGGCGGCTGAACCGATTGGGTCCATACCGGTCGCTCCATCACCAGGGCCCTGATGAATAGGCATAGACGACGAGGACGTGCAGGACCGTAAGGACGGCCAGCGCATAGGTGACGGGCACATGTACGAACAGCCAGCCCTTGCTGAGCCCGAGATAGACACGCGCGAAATCGAGCCGGTCCTTCTCGATCACCAGGTTCTTGATGGCGGCCAGCTTCTCCTGGCTGCCGTGGTCGACATAGCGCGACAGGCCGTCGATCTCGTCGGTCAGGCGCTTGAGCGGCCGCTGTGAACCGATGAGATGGGCGGCGAAATTGCGCTGCCCCTGGAAAAAGTCCCGCAGGTGGGTGGTGTAGAGGTCCATGATCCAGGCGTCATGAGGTGGCGCGGGCAAGGCGATCGCAGAGGCGGCCGGATCAGTTTTGGCGACGACCGCGTGGACATCGCGCGCCAACTCTACGCGCCGGGTAGGAATGCGATCATAGCTGATACGCTCGTCGATCGTGTGCTTGGTCTGCAGCGACCAGGCGAGATAGGTGCCGAAAATGCCGCTCAGTGTCACCAGCACGAAGCCTGCCCACAATGCCCACTCGAAGCCGGTATCCGGCAGAGAGAAATCCGAATGCGAGATGAAGGCGGCGATCAGCAGATAGCCGACATATATATGGATCTTCCGCCAGCGTGTGGCGGATTTCGGCGACAGGCTGGCCGTCTTGATCGCGATGTGGAAAGCGACCTGAAAGCTCATGCCGCCGGCCAGCACCCAGCCGTCGAGATAGCGCGGGTCGCGGAGCCCGTTGCCATAGATCCAGACGAGCCAGAACAGTCCGCCGGAAATCACCGCGATCAGCAGACCATTGACTGTCCGGCTGGCGAGATATCTCGCCGAGGCCTGACCGCGCCGGCCAATCGAAGCGCCGAACGCACGCCGCCACGCCAACCTCACGACGGCGCCCCCCCAACAATCACCCGTCGCGGCGGTTCTTTCCCCATTGTCCCATTTAGGTTGCTGTCGTCCACCCGGCCCGGGATCAGTTGGCCGCGCCGGCTTCTCTCGCCGTGCCCTTGAACTTGTCCGGTCCGGGAATCAGGCTGTCGAGCCCGGCCATCGTGCTGCCGTCATACTTCTCGGTGACGCTCGCGAGCAGCTTGGAGACGCCGTCAGCGGCAGCCGTCAGGAAAGGTTCATTGTTCAGCTTCAGCCCGGCGGAATAAGCATACTCCACCATCTTTGCGATTTCCGGCACGTTCGGCGCTGCTTTCGCTGCGGCGGTCAGCTGCTTACGCGCTCGATCGACACGCTTTGCCATTTCGAAGGCATAAAGCTTTCGCGCCGTCGCCCGGCTGACCGCGCGGATCCCCGTCTCAAGTTCCACGCCGAGGCCGATGAGATAGAGCATTCGCTTGCGCGCCGCGTTGGCCTGCAGGTTTTCCTTGCCCTTGTTGTGCCAGGTATTGTGCCGCACCTCGCCCTGCGACCAGGACACCAGCTCGAAGGCACTGCCGGCGGGATGACCGCCTTTGTTAACGAGGTCCTCCTGCGGCACGACATGGCAGCTATAGCAGTTCTTCGCCAACTGATAGAGCGAGGACGGCCTGATCATCCCCTTGGAATCGGCGAGCTTCAGGCGCGCCTCCGCCTCGGCCTTGCTCTCGGTCTTCTCGGTCTTGCCGCTGAACCCGCTGTGGATCTTGATCCAGTCCTCACCGGCGCTGTGGCAAGACTTGCACGAGATGCCGGCAATCGGCTGGGTTTTGTTTTCTTTCTCCTGCACTGTGTAGTGGCAGGTCAGGCACATACTCTCCGACCTGATGCGCTGAACGCCCATTTTTTCCGCTATTTCGTTCGCTTCCTTCCGGCGCGGCATCTCGCGAAAGGTCTTGAAATGATGCGTGCCCTGCCAGGCCTCGGCCTCCTGCTTGTGACATTCGGCACAGGCGTTCGGACCGACGACCTTGGCCGGTTCGGACGCAACCGTGCCGTCCGCAGCAAAGCCGAAGACTATCAGCAAGCCGCAGAGGCAAGGCACGCAGGACCGGAGTGCGGCCAGGGGCCCAAACCCGATCGACCGAAGGCTATGCGCTCTAAGAACGATGATGACTTCTCACCCTTGCTTCAGCCACCCTATACGCCTGCACCGGTTGTTCCCGACGATTGCGGGGGCGATCGAGAGCGAACTGGCCCATTTGCCGGCTGGTGACAGAGAGCCACCCCATGGCGCGGGTCATTACGCTTGCCTCGACCGTGTCGTCGGTGGTCGGCAGAAACGGATCCGCATAGCAGACCGCGCCGCAGTGCGCTGCGATCGATTTGATCGAATCGACCATCCCCGGCGCGCCGCAAGCGTAGAGCACATCGGTCGGCAGCAGCCGGGGCAGATAGTCGGGCGGCCGCCCCAGCTTCACCGCGTTGCTCAAGGTCTGCGGCGTGCTGCAGACAGGCACGACCTGGACATTGGGGAACCGGGCCAGCTGCACCAGAGCCGGGCTCATATAGAGCGACTCGACGGTGCGGCCGCCGGCGACGATCATCATCGTGCGCTCCGGGTTCTCGCGCAGCGCCGCCACGGCGATCGACCAGATCGGTGCAAAGCCGGTGTTGGTGGCAACGAGAATCAGCCGGCTGTCCAAATTGGGGCGGAAATGCGCGGAGCCATAGGGCCCGGTCAGCTTCACCCGATGGCCCGGCCTGATGCGCTGGCCAAGCGAAGAGGTGACCCGTCCACCCTTCATGCGCCGCACATGGAACCAGACGTAGCGGCTGTTGGGGTCGCCGTGCAAGGGATGGGTAATGCTGAAGGGACGGCTCGGATACCCGTTGAAGCGCACCTGCGCATATTGTCCCGCATGATAGGGCAGCGCGCGGTTCGTCCTGATGCCGACTTCCATCACCTCGGGCGACAGCGCGCGCAACGAGCTCAGCACGCCTTCGACGGTGCGGACACCCGACGATTGATCCTTCTCGATCACCGCATCGCCGACGATCCGGCACTGGCAGGCATGGACGATGCCAGGTTCGGAACCTTCGCCGCCCCGCACTTTGCCCGATACCAGCCGCACGCAGCAGGTGCCGCAGTGGCCGGCGCGGCAGTTATAGGGCAGGTCGAGGCCGTTGTTCAGCGCAGCGTCCAGCAGCAACTCGCCGCGGCGCGCCAGAAAGCTATTTCCGTTGATGGTGACTTGATGACGTCTTGCCATTTTCTGATCCCGGAAGGCTTCAAGTTCCCCATCTACGGCTGGCGCGCGTACCCCCGCCGTCGCTGCGCTTCCTGGGATGCGCACCAAAACAAGCGTATCGGGCGAAAAGAGGGAGACAATCTGGCGAGAGAGTGCCTCCAGCGCGCTGCGATCGGTGCAGAAGCGATGCAGGCGCCGCCACGCCAAACGTTCAGTTCAATGTGGAGCGACGCCGCCACAGGCACCGGCGCCGGGGCGAGCCGCGCGACTCTCGGTTTCGCCTGGTTTCGGCGGGAAGTCTGGAAACATTGGCGCTGAGAGCCGTCGCGGCACAACTTTCCAACGGCTCGCAACCCAAGTTCGCAGTGCGCCACGCAGCAGAAAACCGCGTCATCCAAGCGTATACAGACGATCCGATTAGGCTCAGAACGAACACTGACGCTAGAAAGATTCCTTTTAATCGTCACACTTTGAGCCTGATCGGATGTGACTTAATGACTGGCGGGGAGAGCATCGGGGGATATCGCGGTGCTTAGGGAATAGGTGCTTGCCCATAGGGGGTCCTTGTGTCCGGTCCGCCATCGCCTCGCGCTAAACTGGCGTAGTGTCGCCCAGCGCGCGCAAGGGAGCGCTGCTCTAACGCGCTGAACTTCCAAGCTCCGAGTGAACAGGCAGCTGAGCTGGTGCGGCTCGGCTGACGGGGGAGCTATGGAGTCCGCAATCCGGCACGGCCACTGACATGGAGGCCGCACGGCGGCAGTCGAGCGCCGCTTTCGCGTAGGCGATCCTATTGGAATGCCGCCTGAAATCCACGGGGGAAGAGGGTAATGCGTAGTGCGACAGGACAATTGTCCCGTATTTCGATGCTTTCCTGCGCTTTCGCAAGCGCGCTGCTCAGTCACACGGCATTCCTCAGCCAGAATGCTGTCGCCCAGACTTCGGAAACGGCCGGAAAAACCGGCACCGCGATCGGCGACGAGCAGAAGCTGTCCGCGGGGGCGGAAGCGGCCGCCCACGGTGAGATGACTGTACTCACAGCAGCTGCAAAAGCCGAGAAGGGCAAAGAAGGTCCCATCCCTGCGGTCGACGAGGAGACCCTGTCCCTTTATCCGACCGCTGCGCAATGTGGCCAGTGCCACAAGCAGATCTACGAGGAATGGTCTTCCTCGCAGCATGCCTATTCCTCGATCTCGCCGATGTTCCACGCGTTCGAGCAGAAGTTCCAGGAGTTGACCAAAGGTACGGTCGGCACCTTCTGCGTGCGCTGCCACCAGCAGGTCAGCACCCAACTCGGCGAGAATCGCGAAACGCCGCTTTGGGCAATGACGCCGATCTCGCGCGAGGGCGTGACCTGCATCACCTGCCACCGGGTCAAGGAGCAGTACGGCAAGGTCAACGGCGAGCGCCGGGTCGAGCCGGGCAAGATCTTCGATCCGGTCTACGGCAGCGGCGAAAAGAGCGTCATCGACGACATCCTCGCCAACAAGGAAACCTATTCCGTCAAAACCAGCAAAGACGGGCGCGGCACCGACATCCACAACGGCATGATGACGAACCCCCAACTCACCAAGTCGGAGTTCTGCGTCAGCTGCCATCAGGTTGCTGTCAACCTGGGCATCAAGCTCGAGATCGTGTGGGATCAATATCGCGACAGCCCGGCAAAAAGCGCTGGCGTCACCTGCCAGGACTGCCACATGGGCAAGGTCCCCGGAAAGCCTGAGGGCTATTCGACTGCTGCCTCCGCCGTGGTCGGCGGCAAGGAAATCAACCCGGGACGAAAGCATGCAAATCACCGCTTCATGGGCCCGGGCTATTCGGTCGCCCACCCCGGCATCTTCCCCCACAACACGAAGGCCCAAGCCTTCAGCATCAAGGATTGGCTCGAGTTCGACTGGCGCGCCGGCTGGGGCACCCAAGAGTTCGAGGACAATGTCGCTCGCGGCAAAATCAAGGTCGACTTTCCCAAGCGCTGGGCCGATGGGCTCGATCGTGAAGATGCTCGGGTGTTCATCGAGCAGAATCTCGCGAAGCTCGACGAGCGCGACGAACTCAGGCGCCAAATTATGGAGAACGGCACCGACGTCGACGGTCCCTACATCGAGGGCGATCCGAAGGTCGGCAATAATCTGGCGTTCTCCTACAAGATCAAGAACCTCAATTCAGGACACAACCTGCCGTCCGGCTCCCTGGGTGCGCAACCGCAGCTGTGGGTCAACGTCGCCCTCGTCGATCCCGACGGCAAGAACATCTGGGAGTCGGGCTACGTCGACAGCAACGGCGACATGGCCGATCTGCACAGTCTCGAGGTCGCGGCCAGCAGAATCAAGTTGGACCAGCAGCTGGTCAATTTCCAGACCAAGTTCCTGACCACCAACATCAAGGGCACGGACCGGGAGATGTACCTGCCGGTGAACTTCGACATCGACCCGCTGCCGTTTTTGCGTCCACCGCAGGTCCCGACCACCGTTCTCAATCATCCGCCGCTGGTGCGCATGGAGAACCATTCGCTGCCGCCGCTGGCCGAGAGGCAGGCCAAGTACCAAGTGCCAGGTAACCTGATCAGCAAGCCCGGCAAGTACCGCCTCGCCTTCCGCCTACGGAGCCGTGCCGAGCCGATCTACTTCATGCGCTTCGTTGGTGCCGCCAAGGAAATGGAGCGGCGCATGAACGAGCGGATGTTGAGCTTCAAAGCCTCCACGGTGGAGCTGGAAGTCAAGCCCTAGAACCGAGAACCGCAGGTTTTGGATTGGGCACCGGCAAGAGGTCCAAAGAGCCGGGGCCCAACCCATCCCGCAGGTCTGAGCCACGAAGTGGAGCGTACACGTGACTCCTAACGCAAAAGGCAATCTTCGCTATCGTGCCAGGACGACGACCGCCACTCTCGGCGCTGCTGGCTGGTGGCTACCTTGTGATGTCCGGCACAACAGCAGAATCCGCAGCAGCCCAAAGCAGCGATGCCCGCAAGGGAGGCTGGTCCACTCAAGTCTGGCCCGCCTCACGGGTCGATCCCGTCGACGACCAAGCCGATGCGCAGCACGTCGGCGCGTACCCCAAAAAACCGACTGCCGACAACACGGCGGACGCAGTGGCAAGCAAACGCACCACCGTGGCCACCAAGGAAGAGCTTTTCCAACCTGGTCCGCAGTACGATAAGAACTATGATGCCAAGTCACAGGTCGACATCTACGGCGCGAAGAGCGCGGTCGACCCGGCGCGTCCGCTGGAACTGGGTCGCCAGCAATACACCTCCGGCGCCTACGACGAGAGCAGCACCCTCCTGGGTAATTTGAATCCGCTGCTACCGGGCCTCGCCATTTACGGCGACTGGCGGACGGCGGTCGCCTACAACAGCAACAACGGCAAGGATATTGGCCAGATCGCGACCCGGCTGAACGTCGACGTCGACTTGAAGATCACTGGCACGGAACGATTCCATGCCTTCTTCACACCGCTGCAGAAGAACAACAGGTTCACCCGCTACGAGTTCGGCGGCGGTGACGGCGATGGAAGGTTCACCGGCGAGTTCGACCTTCGCCCGCAGACGCTGTTCTTCGAGGGTGACTTAGGGTCCCTCTATTCCGGTTTCTCCGGTAGTCCAGCCGGTTTCGACCTGCCGTTCACGGTCGGTCTGTTCCCGCTGTTCCTGCAGAACGGGATCTGGGCGAACGACGCGATCCTCGGCGGCGCGGTGAGCCTCACCGCGAAGAACTCGAAGAAGCTGGGTCTTCCCAACTACGACATCACCTTCTTCGCCGGGTACAACAATGTCGACAACGCAGGCATCCTCGGAGCCAACAAGCAAAGCGCCAACATCTATGGCGTGACCACCTTTGTTGATGCCTTCGGCGGCTACCTCGAAGGGGGCTACGGCCTAATACAGGGTCGCGACGGAAACGACGGCCTCTTGACCAACTTTGTGACCGCGGCTTACAGCCGGCGCTACGCCAACACCGTGTCGAACTCGACCCGCGTGTTCGCGAACTTCGGGAACGGCAACAACGACGAAGGCTTCGCCATTATTTCGGAGAACAGCCTGATCACGAGCTTGCCGAGCACGCTGATCCCCTACCTCAACTTGTTCATCGGCTTCGACAACCCTCAGCCTCTGGTCGATGGCAATGGCGCGGGCATACTGAAGAACGTAGGCATCAACTTCGAGACCGACGCTCTGACCGGCTACCCGAAACTCAATGACACCGGTTCCAACGCCTATGGCGGCGCGCTAGGCTTGCAGTATCTCTTCAATCTGGATCAGCAGCTCGTCTTCGAGTTTGCGACAGTGCAGCCCTTCGGCACTCCGATCGCCGGCATCGGCGTCGCAAGACCGCAGTACGGCTTCGGTGTTCGCTATCAGATCCCCATCGACCGGGCTTGGCTGTTCCGCGCCGATGCTACCTATCAGATCACAGAGGGCGCCGACAAAGACACCTTCGGCATCCGCGCCGAGGTCCGTAGGAAGTTCTGACCATGCGAGGTAATCTCATGAGTAGTCGGAATCTATTCGCATCCATCCTGATGACTTGCATGCCGGTCGTCGGTCTACTCGGCATTGTACCCGCGGCCAACGCCGCATCGGCCGGGGCAGCCTTTCTGAATCCCGGCAAAAACGTCAGGGCTAGTGTGGTTCAGATCAAGAACCGAGACCGCGGCCCGCGGATCTATCCGCCTATAGCTCCAAGTTATCTGTACTACGATTATCCCTACTACTACAGCCGCGGCTATTATCCGACCCATATAGGTCCCGGCTTTGTCTACTATGGCTACCCATATTACAAAAGCCGCTACTATCTGAGATACGGTAATCGGAGGGCGCGTGCGAATTGACGGAATGGGGTCGCATCAGAGCTTTGGAGCTTGCAGATGTCGTTGTCTGTCCTATCTCGGCTGCGCCGTTCGAGTTGGGAGTTCGGCCGAGGCCTTCGAGGTAACGCCGGAACGTTGATTGTGGCTGCCGCGGTTTTTCTCCTCGTTGCGGGTTTTGGCGCAGCTACTTCTTATCTGCGAGACCGTCCCAAAGCGACCGGCTCAGCTGACACGATCTCGCTGTCGCGTTCTGGATCGAATGGCGAACTGCTTGCGGATCTCAAAGCGTACACGCGTTCTGTTCGAACCGAGGACCCGGCGTCTGAGGCGGCAGCCGGCAAACTGCTGCCCGATGTGAGCACGATGATCGAACGGCTGGCCGCTCGAACTCGAGACCGCGCCAGAGGACGTCAAAGGCTGGCGGATGCTCGGTTGGTCCTACTTCCACACCGGGCGCTATAGAGATGCGGCCAGCGCCTATGCGAGAGCGCAAGAGCTTGACCCGAATTCGGCCGAGCTGAAGATCGCGTACGAGGAGGCCAAGGCGAAGGCCTCCGAGACCGCCTCGTCTTTGCCGGCCGAAGTCGTCGGCAACGGTGGTGACGAACCACGCATCGCAAGAAATGCCAAGTCCGAGGCGATGCCTGCGCGCGGGCATGACGCGGCAGTCCGATCGATGGTCGATGGCCTAGCAAATCGCCTAGACAGCTCTCCGCGAGACGTCGACGGCTGGACTCGCCTTATGCGTTCTCGAGTTGTCCTTGGCGAGAGAGAGGTTGCGGCAACAGCATTCCGCAAGGCGCTTGAGGTCTTCAAAGACGACCAGGCAGCATCGGGCAAAATCACGGCCGCAGCGATCGAACTCGGCCTGAAGGCCGACTGACCGCTCTGCATTTTCCGGAAAGACGTGCAGGAGACCGACATGAATTTTGAGGGCTTGTTCCAGCAGCGGCTCGAAGCCCTTCATCGCGAAGGTCGATATCGCGTTTTTGCGGATCTGAAGCGTCGCCGCGGATCCTTTCCAGTGGCAGATCACTTCGCCGCCGAGGGTTCGCACGAGGTTACGGTGTGGTGCTCCAACGATTACCTCGGCATGGGCCAGCACCCAGTAGTACTGGGAGCGATGCACGAGGCGATTGACGCCGTGGGGGCCGGCTCGGGCGGCACGCGCAACATCTCTGGCACAACCCACTATCACGTGGAGCTCGAAGACGAACTTGCCGACCTGCATGGCAAGGAAGCGGCGCTTCTCTTCACCTCAGCTTACGTTGCCAACGACGCTACACTGTCGACCCTTCTCAAGCTCGTTCCTGGCACGGTTGTCCTTTCGGATGAGAAAAACCACGCGTCGATGATCGAAGGCATCCGCCACGGCAAGTGCGAGAAGCATGTCTTTCGTCACAACGACGTTGCAGACCTCGAGGCGAAACTCAGGCAATTTCCGAAGGGCACGCCCAAGATCATCGCCTTCGAGAGCGTCTACTCCATGGACGGGCACATCGCGCCCATCGCAGCGATCTGCGATCTCGCCGAGAAGTACGGGGCGCTCACCTATCTCGACGAGGTGCACGCGGTGGGCATGTACGGCCCGCGCGGCGGGGGCGTTGCCGAGCGCGACGGCGTCATGGACCGGGTCGACATCATCAACGGCACGCTCGCCAAGGGGTTCGGCGTGATGGGCGGCTACATCGCCGGCTCCCGCGATCTCTGCGATGCGATCCGTTCGTTTGCCCCGGGATTCATCTTCACGACTTCGCTCGCACCTGCAATCGTCGCCGGGGCGCTAGCGTCCATCCGCTATCTGAAGACGAGCACACTTGAGCGCGCGCGCCACCAGGAACGGGTTCGGACACTCAAGAGGTCGCTGGAGGCGAAGCGTTTGCCCGTTATGGACAATCCAAGCCATATCGTCCCGGTGATGATCGGTTGCCCGATCCGCTGCAAAGCAGTGACGGACGCGCTGCTCGACCAATACGGGATATACGTGCAGCCAATCAATTATCCGACTGTGTCGAAGGGCACCGAGCGGATGCGTCTTACGCCAACGCCTACGCACTCGGACAAGCAGATGTCGAAGTTGGTCCATGCACTTGACGAACTCTATGGCGCTTTCAACTAGAAAGCCCGGTTCGCAAGCAGCGCTTCATTGCGGAGGCGACGCAACTCCTCGCGACCCAGACCGATCTGGAGGTCACTGCGCTCGATTTGGTCAACCGGCCCCGGCTCGCATATCTCGGAAGCCATGGCGAGTGACGCGGCAGGCATCGGCCAACTGCGGGACAGCAGACGTCCGTCAATCAGGATGAGGGCGAAGCATTAACGCAATTTTTCAAGGGCTATGGGTGCCGGCTTGAAGAAGTCGGGCTCAAAGTCGTCGTTCTTCTCGATGCTATTCAGCTCAATTTGGGTGTCCTGACCCTGCAGGTCCTTCGTGATCCATCGCTTCAACTCGAGAGTGGGTTTTTTTGCAAAGAACATCCTGAGGAGGCCAGGCGCCTTCTCGCTCTTGTCTTCGAAGGCAATCACTATGGTGTCGCCGACATCTTGCACTTCGAAGACACGCGCATCGCGCAGTAAGTTCACGTCCTGCCGGAGCAGAATTCCAAACGGCGTCTGATTCAACTCCCAACGGTCCTCGGTCTTCAGGTCGTGGTCCTGGATCGCGACGTATCGGCCGTCAGACACAATGACAAGCCTGCTTGGCCGCGCAAAATCGAACCGGAAACGTCCTGGGCGCTTGACGTAAAACTTGCCGCGCAATCGCGTCCCGGCGGCGCTGGTCTGAACGAAATCACCTTTCAGGCCGCTTATCTCATTGAAATAAGTGTCCACCTTCTGGACAAGTTCGACCTGATTGCTGGTGAGTTCCACTCCCTGCCGGTCGTCCTTCGTCCCTTGGCCCGGCGTACCGACCGCCGGATTGGCGAGACCTGGCTTCTTCGCTTCCTGGGCAAACGCAGGCCCAGCAACGGCAACAACGGTCAGCGCAATGAAAGCCGCTAGCTCATGCCGTCCAACCATCGGTTTCCCCTTGCTTTTACTCCTACAACTGCGAATACGCCCAAGATTGGGGCACATGTTGGCAGACGGATGAAGAGTGCGGACCACAATGGTGGTTATGGCTCCGTGATTTGGCATTTGGTCAATAGGCCGTGATCCGCTTGCTTTCCTGGCGTTTCCACATTTTGCAATCGGAATTGATGACCACTCTGGCGAAAGCGGCATCTGCATCAAGATGCGGCCACGACATAGCCCGACTAATTGCGGTCTCAGGTTTGTCCGATGAAAGGGGAACTAAGCGTGGAGCATCTTCGGGGGAGGATGGTCGGAACGCTCGCAGCGGCTTCCGGCGAGCAGTCCGTCCAGATTGCTGCTGTTGCGTCAGCTGTGCCTGAGCAGCGCATCGACCAGGCTGCGACGCGCGATATCGTGCTTGCCATTGCGCCCGAACTGCGAAGTCATGAAGCGCTCTTCAACAATACAGGGGTCAAGACACGATATTCCTGCGTCCCGCTGAGCTGGCACGCACAACCGCAAGGCTGGTCTTCACGCGCCGCCGTTTTTCAAGAATTTGCCGCCAATCTTCTTGAACGGGTGGCGCGACAGTGCGCCGACCGAGCGGGCATAGCCCTAACCGACATCGAAGCGATAGTAACGGTCTCAACGACCGGTCTTGCGGTGCCGAGTCTCGACGCCATTCTCGCCAATCGCCTCGGCTTGGCCGCCACCGTGGAGCGCTTGCCGATCTTCGGTCTGGGTTGCGCCGGTGGTGTGTCCGGTCTCGCACGGGCCACGCGGTTGGCACAGTCCCTGCCCGCAGGCAACGTGCTACTCCTCGTCGTTGAACTGTGCACGATCAACTGCCGGTCGTCCGACCACACCATCAAGAACTTCATTTCAACGGCATTGTTCGGTGACGGCGCAGCAGGTCTGCTGTTGCGGCGCGCGTCCCAGCGCGACGTCTCGCACTCTATGCCTCGCGTCGTCGCATCGGGTGAACATATGTGGCGACAGACCCAGGACATGATGGGCTGGTCCATCGAGGACGATGGCTTTGGCGTTGTTCTGAGCCCGGATATTCCAAGATGTGCGCGATATGATTTGCGCCCTGCGGTGGATACATTCCTCGCCCGACAAGGTCTCGCGCTCAACGATCTGGCGGGGGTTATCATGCATCCGGGGGGGCGGAAGGTTCTCGAGGCCGTCGAGGGTGCGCTCGGAATGCCACGCGAGGCCTTCCAGCATGCCTGGGACATCCTCTCCGAATACGGAAACATGTCGTCGCCCACGGCATTGTTCGTACTTGAACGGACATTGTCGGCCGGCGCGACCGGACGGCATCTGTTGGCTGCCCTTGGGCCGGGCTTCACGGTCTCGTTCTGCCTCCTGGATCTCTGAGCCAAGATTGCACGGAGGCACGCCATGCCGGAGCCAGGCGCAGTTCAAGCTTCGGCGATCGTCCTGCTTTTATTCGTTACTGCACAGCGATTGGCCGAACTGGTGTACGCCCGCCGCAATGAGTTGCGCCTCAGGGCGCGAGGTGCAGTTGAGCATGCGCCGGAGCACTATTGGTTGATTGTCGCACTGCATGGGGCCTGGCTGGCTGGCCTCTGGCTTGCTGCCGCGGACAAGCCGATTTGTCCGGTCTGGTTGCTTGCTTTCCTTGTCTTGCAAGCGCTCCGGCTCTGGGTGCTGGCTACGCTCAGGGAGCGGTGGACGACCCGCATCATCGTTCTCCCGGAGGCACCCCTGGTCAGCAACGGGCCCTACCGCTTCATACGCCACCCCAACTACGCAATCGTGGTCGCGGAAATCTTCGCACTACCGATGGTCTTTGGCCTCTACGCGTACGCAGTTGCATTTACGGCGCTCAATGCCGTCCTGCTCGGCATTCGCATTCGCGCGGAAAATCGAGCACTGCAAATTGCAGCATCATCGTCGCCATGAGCTGTGCCGACAGATGATTCACGAAACTTCAAGTGCAGAGCCCGCGCCGCCCCTCGCGGCTTGGATCGGGTTCAGCGCCATGTGCATCGGCATGTTCATGGCGATCCTCGATATTCAGATTGTTGCAACGTCGCTCCCCAGCATCCAGGAGGCGCTCGCCATCCGGCCCGATCAAATGAGCTGGATTCAGACGAGCTATCTCATTGCTGAAGTTGTCGCGATCCCGCTTACCGGCTGGCTCACGCGGGTGCTTTCACTGCGCGGCCTGTTTGTGATCTCAACGGCCGTCTTTGTCGTCGCGTCCGTAAGTTGCGCCACCAGCACGGGCTTCGCATCTCTCGTGGCCGCACGAATTGTCCAGGGGTTTGCAGGAGGCATATTGATACCGATCGTCTTTTCGGCGGGCTTCCTCCTCTTTCCCGGACGTGGCCAAGCGCTCGCCACGACCATTGCCGGCGTGCTTGCCGTTCTGGCCCCGACCATTGGCCCTATCGCCGGCGGATGGATTACCTCGACGTACAGTTGGCACTGGCTTTTCCTGATCAACGTGGTGCCAGGAATTATCGCCGTTCTCGTTGGCTTCCTGGTCTTGCCGCGCTCAGAGGCGAAGTTGTATGAAGCGCGCCACTTGGACCTAGCGTCGCTTGTTGTTGTTGCTGCGGCGCTGGCCGCGCTTGAGATCGGACTGAAGGAGGCGCCCAGTCGAGGCTGGGCATCCGGTGTGGTGCTCGGCCTTTTCCTGCTGACCCTTACGTGTGGAACCGCCTTTGGCTTGCGGACCCTATCGCGCGCGATGCCAATTGTTGATCTTCGCTTACTGGCCGATCGCGATTTTCGCTTGGGATGCGCCCTGAGCTTCATCCTCGGCATGGGACTCTACGGATCGGTTTATCTCATGCCTGTCTTTCTCGCCTATGTCCGCAATCACGGTGCCCTGACAATCGGCGAGATCATGCTGGTGACCGGCGCCGCGCAACTGATCTCAGCGCCAATCGTAGTTTGGCTCGAGCAGCGTGTGGCTGCGCGTCACCTTGCGATCGTTGGCTTTGCCTTATTCGCACTGGGATTGGCGATGAGCGCATTCGACACCCCGCGCACGGATGGCGAAGAGATGTTTTGGCCGCAGGCGGTGCGCGGACTTGCGATCATGCTCTGCCTCTTGCCACCGATCCGGATTGCGCTCGGGCATCTCCCCATTGAGCGGGTTCCGGACGCCAGCGCACTGTTCAACCTGATGCGTAATTTGGGCGGTGCAATCGGCTTGGCCCTGATCGACACGGTGATCTTCGGGCGGGCGGAGATGCACGGTCGCGCACTCGTCGAGAGGCTCTCGCGCGGCGACGCTGCCGCTTTCGACTTCGCCGGGCTACCGAGCCTCCCTGTGCCGATCCAAGTCATGCCAGAGAAGATGCAGCTCGTGCATCGCGCCGTCGAGAGAGCCGCGCTCACGACGGCCATCAATGAAGCTTGGACGATGATTTCTATCCTAACTGTCGCCGGGGCTTTCCTGGCGTGGGGTGCGAGCAAGGAACGCCCCCACCCCAATCGATGATCCGTTGCGCGGAGGCCGCCTTCCTCCGCGCCCGGTCAATACCTGCGAAGCCGTGTGCGATTGCGGACTGCCAAATCCCCACGCCGGAATGAAATCGATGCGATCAGGCGCCCTTCTTCAGGTACGCGTAATCGGCGGAGTAGGGCACGCTCAGGAAAGCACCCGCGCTTTCGCACGGTCCTTCGGCCACACCACCCTTGGTGTTGAGCCTTTGGATCGTGGTGACGCCGCTCAGCTGTCCAGTCCCGCGATGTGAGATGGCTTCCAGCTTCAGGAGCGGGATGTCTTTCGGAGTAGCACCGGGAGCCCGCGCGGACACCTTGCCAACCACGGCATTGCCGTCAGCCAATTCCCAACTCGGACCAGCGTAGTGGCGACCGACGGTTTTGCCATCGACAAGAAGCGTGGCGATTGGCTCGCGAAATTGCCAGACGAGCTTACCCGCCGCGTCAGCCTTGCACTCGTAGATTTGCGCGCCCTCGGCATGGATGGTTGCAACAACGGTTTCGCCCGGGGCAGCTATGGCCTCGGGCAGCTGGGCTCTGGCCATCGGCAACGGCAGAATGAGCAAAGCAAAGGCGAAAGCGACTGGAGACAAGAGGTTCATGGCGGTGCTCCTTTGGTCGTGTGCGGGGATAACGACCCGCAGCTGGGCCTAATGAAAAATCGGCATTGCGAGATCAAGGCCGCTGGGTCGTGCCCTGCGGCACGGCCCAGCCGAGCCCTGCTCTCACGCTGCCTTGGACATCGCCACTGCGGTTGCGGCCAACGCCTGGTCCAGATCGGCGATGATGTCATCGATGTGCTCGATACCAACAGACAGCCGCACGTACCCGGGCGTCACTCCGCTGGCAAGCTGGTCGGCCGGGCTCAACTGCGAGTGCGTGGTACTGGCCGGATGGATCGCCAGCGACCGCGCATCGCCGATGTTGGCCACGTGGTAGAACATTTTGAGTGCATCGATGAAGCGCACGCCCGCTTCTCGGCCTGCTTTTAGCTCGAATCCGACCAGGCCACCGAAGCCGCCCTTCAGGTAGGTTCCCGCCCGGCGCCGCTGTTCGGAGTTCTCGTGCATGCCGGCAAAGATGACGCGGGTCACGGCGGGGTGGCGCTGCAGATAAAGTGCGACCTCGGCAGCATTGCGGCAATGCTCACGCATCCGCAGCGGCAGCGTCTCGAGCCCCTGGATGAATTGGAAGGCGTTGAAGGGGCTCATGGAGGCACCGATATCGCGCAGCAGCACCACACGGATGCGGATGATGTAGGCGATCGGCCCTAGCGGCTTGACCGCTTCGGTCCAGACGGCGCCGTGATAGCTGGGGTCCGGCTGGTTCAATGTGGGGAAGCGCTTCGCGTGGGCCACCCAGTCGAAGTTGCCGCCATCGACGATCATGCCGCCGATCGAGGTGCCATGCCCACCGATATACTTGGTGGTCGAGTGCACCACGACAGCGGCACCATGCTCGATGGGCCGGCAAATGATAGGCGCGGCCGTATTGTCCATGATCAGAGGGACGCCAAGTTCACGCCCGATCGCGGCCACTTCGGCGATCGGAAATACGGTGAGCTTCGGGTTGGGTAGCGTCTCGGCATAGTAGGCGCGCGTGCGCTCGTCCGTGGCCCGGCGGAACGACTCCGGATCGGCTGGGTCAGCGAAGCGCACGGTGATGCCCATCGACGGAAGCGTGTTGGCGAACAGGTTCCACGTGCCACCATAGAGATCGGTCGAGCTGACGATGTTATCGCCCGGCCGGCACAGGTTCTGCACCGCCAAGGCCGACGCCGCCTGCCCGGAGCTGACTGCCAGAGCAGCAACGCCGCCCTCCAGAGCCGTGACCTTCTGCTCAAGAGCGTCGCAAGTGGGGTTCATGATGCGCGAGTAGATGTTGCCGAAGTCCTTTAGCGCAAACAGGTTGGCCGCATGCTCTGTGCTGCGGAACTGATACGACGTGGTCTGGTAGATCGGCACGGCAACAGCGCCGGTGCCGGCATCGCTGCGCGGGCCGGCATGCAGCATCATGGTCTCGGGGTGATTGCTCTTGACAGTCATTGATCGGTCTCCGTTTGGATCGCTTGCTCATGAAGGGTTGAACTGTGCGTCAGGCGGCCAGCGGCCGGCATGGCGGTAAATTGGGTGGGGTGGGGAGTACTTTCTCCAACCTCGCCATCTCAGCGTCGTCGGGGCTTGCTCTGATGGCGTAACCGGTGCGCACCGCCAGTTCGCGCATGGCTCGATTGGAGATCAACATGTCAGCGCACATCCTGCGGATGCCCGAAGCGACGGCTTGGCGCTCCAGCCTTCCCAGAAGCGCGCGCGCGATCCCGTGCGACTGCCATTCGTCGGCAACGGCGAGCGCGATCTCGCAGGTTCCGGGATCCTTTTCATCCACGACGTATCTCGCCTCAGCGATCACTGTTTCCTGGCCGGCTTCGCCGAACACCTCTGCCACCAGCGCTAGGTGATGATGGTAGTCGATGTCTGCGAACCGCTCGGCCAATTGGTCGGGCAGCTCTCTCAGCGGAGTCATGAAGCGGCGGTAGCGAGACTCGGCAGACAGCGTGCGGAAGAACGTGCGCAGGAGGTCCACGTCCTGCGGCAAGGTTGGCCGGATCGTGATGCGACTGCCGTCGGCCATAGGGACCACATCGATGAGGTGCACGGGATACCGGCTCGTTGTGCACGTCACGACGCCGCCCCCGCTCTTTGCATTGCGAAGCCCGCCATGTCGTCGCGCTGCGCAGCCCGGTAGAGCGGTGCGTCGGCATGAGACTCTGCGTCCGCGATGTGCCGAACGACTAGGGCGCTGACCTCGATTGCGTGCGTCAACGGCCCCATGTGGCCAGCGCTGGCGACGACAACGAGCCGGCTCGCCGGCAAAAGCTCGGCCAGACCTTCGGCAATCGTTCGGGTCGGCGACGGGGCGTATTCGCCGCGCAGGATGAGCACTGGAAACGGCAGCCGGCGATACGCATCGGCCGGCGTCGGATCGTCGATCAATGCACGGAAGTCGAGTGGGCCTTTGGGTGCCCATCGGATCAGGGCGCTTTGCACTGCCGGGCGCAAAGCGTTCCAGGCGCCAGGGCCGTTCCAGTAGTCAACGAACCCGGCAACCGCGCCCCGATAGTCGCCGGTGACGACACCCTGGCAGACGTTTCTAGCGACGCCGGTGATCTCCGCGTAAGGCTCCGCACCGCGGTCGCCCAATTGGCGCAGGAGATGAAAGGCCGTGGGCTCGTAGAGCACCATGCTGGCGATGCGGTTCGGCCGGGCCAGAGCAATGTTGAGTGCGACGCCGCCGCCGTAGGAGTGCCCCACCAAGTGAACCTTGTCGCCATCGCAGTGGTCGATCAGCGCAATCGAGCGCACGGCTTCGTCGTCGAGACTGAAGGCGTGCTCACCCCCCCATGCTCCGGTGTCTTGGCTTCCATAAT
Source organism: uncultured Alphaproteobacteria bacterium (assembly GCA_963840445.1). Taxonomy (GTDB): domain Bacteria; phylum Pseudomonadota; class Alphaproteobacteria; order Rhizobiales; family Hyphomicrobiaceae; genus AWTP1-13. The sequence goes on from CAWIZC010000032.1 coordinate 189,977, forward strand.
GCTCGGGCGCCGCCACTTCGTGACGCCCGAGCAATGCCTCGGCCAGAGGGGACCAGTGGCTGGCACTGCCGCCCGAGCAATGCAGGGCTATCACCCGCCCGCGGCGCACTGGCCGCGGCTGGTAGAATGAGGAGCTGTTCATTGCAGTGGTACTTTCTGGGGCCGTAATTGTTCAGTGCGTGCCGTCGAGCGTTGGATGACGATCACGGCCTCTGACCAGGGCTTCGATCGCAGCGCGCGGAAGTCCGATGTCCTTGAGTTCGCGATCGCTCAGCGCCCGCAACCGCTTGATGGCGAACTGCTCGAGCCGCCAACTTGTGTATGCGACCCACCAGCTGCGCGCAGTCTTGCCAGCGGTCCGCAATGAATTGCCGACGGGAGCCTGTTGCGGCACCGCCGAGTTTGAAACTAAGCTCATGACCATCTCCATCTACTATGCTTTTGCGACACTCGGCAGGAAGGCCCGCTTGGCGCATTCGCTTGGCCGCCATCAGCCACATTTCGCTGCGGGCGAAAATCAGCCGGAGGTACTGCCGCCGCTCTTGGGTCGAAGAGCGTTCTGGGCCGAATTGACGGAGATTGCCGGGCCCCTCGACCCCAAAACATCCGTGGCGGCCATGGGGTCTGTCGGGCCCAGTACTTCAGTACTAAGCGACAAGGCTGGCGCGCCGCCTGCGGCGCAGGCGAAATGCTATTGACCGCTATTCGATAATTTCGTCGGCGGCGATCAGGAGGGACTGAGGAATGGTGAGCCCCATAGCCCGTGCTGTCCGAAGATTGACGCCAAGCTCGAACAGGCTAGGGGCCTGCACCGGCAGATCGCCGGCCTTCTCACCCTGCAGGATGCGAGCGACATAGGCGGCGGAGCGTCTGAACTGATCGGCCGCATTGAACCCATAAGCCATCAAGGCACCCTCGCGCACATAGAAGCGGAATGGAAAGATGGCAGGTATCCGCTTCTCGTTGGCGAGCGAGATCAGGCGTTGGCGATTGACGGTGTTTATTGGGCTGGGACTTACGACCAGGCCGGGCGAAGCCTGCCGGGCAATCACCTCAACGGCGCGCTCGATCTCCTCGAGCGTGCTGGCAAATGCGGCGTGCGGGACAAGGCCGAGCGTGGCCGCGTTGTCCTGGATCGCTTTCAACAATGCGTTGAACGCGACAAACTTCGGATCAAGCAGCATGCTTACATTGCGCATGCCGGGCGCCGCCTCCTTCAGCAACTGGAGCCACTTGCCAGCGATCTCGGGCTCGAACGTGCTGAATCCGGTGACATTGGCGCCGGGCCGCGACAGGTCTTGCACGTACCCGGCGCCAACCGGATTGCTGACGACGACAAAGACGACAGGCAATTTCGTGCCCAACGCCCGCGCAGCATCCATGCCCGGGGTCCCGTTGACGATGAGCACCTCGGCGCCGCGGTCGACGAGATTTTTGGCCTCGGTCTGCGCCACCGGAAAGCTGCCGCGGTACCACGCAATGTCGATATCGACGTCGCGCCCATCGACCCATCCTGCCTCGCCGAGCGCGCGGCTGAAAGCCTCGGCTCGCAGTTTGCCTTCGGCGTCATTCTCAGCCGTCGCAACCATGAGGCCGACGCGCCTGCGTCGCCCGGCGACGACTTGCGCCAGGGCCGCGGCGGGACTGATGAGCGCTGCCGCGCCGACCAATGATACAATCTGTCGCCGGTTCATGGCGTATCCAATATGGTGCGTGACGGAACGGCGTCTTATAGCAGGCAAAACCTTAATCCTGTCCTCGCGAAACATTTTACGCGAGCGCAGGAACCGAGGCTATTGCCTCGATCCGCGAGTAGGTTCAGTCATTCTCACGGCGAAATAAAGGATGCGTGGGGTGGCTCGGTGAGAGAGTGGGTCGAGAGGTTCATACCTGTCTACCACCGATGGCTCGATCGGCTGGCAGTACGGCGGACTCTGTTCTGGAAATACGTCATTCTCTTCGTTGCGGTCACCAGCTCGTCCCTCATCATCAATGGGCTTGTCGATATCTGGTTCACATTCCGCGACCACCGTGCCGTGCTCTTCCGTATTCAGAAGGAGCAGGCCGTCTCCGCAGCGTCCAAGATCACCCAGTTCATTAAGGAGATAGAAGGTCAGCTCGGCTGGACCACCCATCTGTCCTGGGAGACGGAGGCGACAGACCAGCGCGAGCTCGACAGCCGCAGGCTGCTGCGTCAGGTTCCCGCGATTGCCGAGCTGGCCTTGCTCGACGGCCAGGGACGAGAACGGCTGCGCATCTCACGCCAGGCCATGGACCAAATTGGCAGCAATCGGGACTTCTCGGCAGACGACAAATTCAAGGCAGCACTGGTCAACAAGGTGTTCTACGGACCTGTTTATTTCCGGCGCGGCAGCGAGCCGTTCATGACGTTGGCTATGGCAGGCTCGCGCCGCGATGCAGGTGTGAGCGTGGCCGAGGTCAACCTCACTCACATCTGGGACGTCGTAAATCAAATCAAGGTCAGCGGCGGTGGCCGTGCCTACGTCGTCGACGCGCGCGGACGGCTCATCGCGCACCCAGAGATCAGCCTGGTCCTGCGCAATACGGACGTGTCGCAGCTGACCCAGGTGCGGTCTGGGCGAGCCAAGCCCGACATGGAAGAGGCGCAGATCGCGCGCGATCTCAAAGGTGAGCGTGTGCTGGCGGCGCATGCGATGGCCACGCCGCTGAACTGGCTCGTAATCGTTGAGATCCCCGAATCCGAAGCCAATGCACCACTCTACGCCATCATCGTACGCACCGTTATCGTCCTGGTGGCAGGCCTGATTCTGGCGTTGCTGGCAGCGCTCCTGCTTGCGCGTCTGATGGTGGTTCCCGTGCAAGCACTGGCAGCGGGGGCGGCCCGCATCGGCGCGGGCGCGCTCGACCATCGCATCGAGATGAAGTCTGGCGACGAGTTCGAAGCGCTGGGCGAGCAGCTGAACGACATGGCAGCCAAGCTGCAGGGTTCGTACGCGACGCTGGAGCGCAAGGTGGAGGAGCGCACGCAGCAGCTCCACGAAGCCAACCTGTCCAAATCGCGCTTCCTGGCGGCAGCAAGCCACGACTTGCGCCAGCCGCTGCATGCCTTGAATTTGTTCGCTGCACAGCTGCGCTCCGAAAAGGATCAGCTCGAGCGCGACCGCCTCGCCTGGCGGATCGACACCGCCGTTGCAAGCATGAACGAGCTGTTCAACGCGCTGCTCGACATTTCAAAGCTCGAGTCCGGTGCCATGCGCGCCAACATCACCGACTTCCCCGTCAGTCAAGTGTTGAACCGCATCGGCGCTATGTTCACTTCTGCTGCGCGCGATAAGGGTCTACATCTGCACGTGGTTTCGTGCAGCGCGTGGGTCCGCAGCGACGCCATCCTGCTCGAACAGATCCTGCTCAATCTGGTTGCCAACGCCGTTCGCTATACATCGGCTGGCGGGATCGTTGTCGGCTGCCGGAGACTCGGGGACATGCTGCGAATTGATGTATGCGACAGCGGCATAGGCATTCCGCCCGACCAACAACGGAGTATCTTCGGCGAGTTTTACCAAGTTGCGGCACCCGAGCGGAGCAAGGGCGGGTTGGGCCTTGGCCTTGCTATCGTGGAGCGCATTGCCAAGGTCCTTGAACACCCCATCGCCCTTGCTTCGACTCTCGGGAAGGGCTCGCGTTTCTCGATCTCGGTACCCAAGGTCGAGGCGCGTGTCGTGTCTGCCGCCGCCGCTGTTGCCGGGATAGCTCCGCCCGATCGTCTGCGCGACAAGCTGATCGTGGTGATCGACGACGACGCGTTGGCGCTTGAAGGAACCGGTGGCTTGCTAAGGAGCTGGGGCTGCCGGGTGGTTACCGGCCAGTCGGATCGCGAGGCGCTGACGAAACTCAACGGCAGCAGGCCAGATCTGATCATATCCGACTACCACCTCAAAGAGGGCCGATCCGGCATCGACGCCATCGGCGAGCTACGTCATGCGTTCCGCGCAGAGATCCCGGCTTTCCTGATCAGCGGTGACATCTCGCAGGACCGCTTGCGCGAAACGCACGGAACCACCCATCATCTCCTGCACAAGCCGGTCAACCCGATGGCGATGCGCGCCATCATGACCCGCCTCATCAACTGAAGCGGCGAGGGGGCGGAACCATCGGCGAGGATCAACGAGCCGGAGGCCGAAGCTCCCAGCCCAAACCCGCGACCGCGAGCACAGCCTCGGTGCGGTTCGTGACACCGAGCGCCTTGAGGATCGCCGAAACGTGGTTCTTCACGGTCGGCTCGGCCAAGTCGAGAGCACGGCATATAAGCTTGTTGCTTTTGCCCTCCATCATCAGCGCCAACACATCGACCTGCCTCTCGGTCAGGCCCAATTCGGCCGGCGATGGTCGCTTGGTTGCGCCCGCCCTGTCGGGGGCTGCCACCCCGGTGGGTCCGATGGCGAGAATCTCAGGAGGAATGTATATGCCGCCGGCAAGGATTAGCCGCAACGCGCCGAGCAGGACTTCACGCGAATCCGTCTTGGGTATGAAACCGAGCGCACCATTGTCCAGCGCCCTGACGACGTTGTCGCGATCATTGAAGGCTGACAGCATGACCACAGATATGGCCGGGAAGTGTTCCCGCAGTTCTTTCAGAACCTCGATCCCATCGCGGTCGGGCAACTGCAAATCAAGCAGGATCAGAGCGAGGTCGGCATGCTCTCGTACTAGGTCCATCGCCTGAGCCGAGCTCGCAGCCTCGAGAACTGTCGCATCACTTTGCAGGTCTTTGAGGACACCCCGCATGGCGTCGCGGATGAGGGCGTGATCATCAACCACCAGTAATTTCATATCAAAAGCCTTCCGCACAAGGGTACGGGACCACCCACATGGGCCCCGCACGCCAGCTTCCGGGCGGACCCATGGCGCTGGCTTGAGGAAGACTATAACTGCCCCGCGCTGTGTAATCGAGGCGGCAAGCTGCCTTGGCGGAGGCTGGCGCGACAGTGATCCCCTGAATTGGGGCCGGACACCTGCTAACGGGCGACCAAACAACAGTGAGCTGCAAGGCCTGCGGCACGGCCAACGACCCGCTCAGCTACCCGCTCAGGTCAAGAGCGGCAATCGCGACGCGGAGCCATTGACGCCCGCTTCAGCACCAATATCAGACGTGACAGCCGATCGCGCTCCTGGACGGGTTGGTCCCAGAAGTCACGTCCGATCAGACGGCCTTCACGCAGCGGCAGACATTGCACGCAAGCGCTGTTGCAGTAGCTGATTGAGCCAGCTCGCCGGTTTCTGTGCCGAGCGCTCCGCCACCAGCGCACGGGCGAGACGCGCCCTGCGGGCGCGTAGTGCCGCCTCGGTGAACGTCAGATGGATGAGGTCGCACTGGGCGAGGCTGCCGCCGCAGCGATCCGCGATGTGGCGCACGCGCGTAAGCCATTCAACGCTCGCGGCATAGTCGGCACGGGCAAACGCCAGCAGCCCCTCGCAGAACGGCACCGCAAATGCCTCTTCCGGAGGCTGTTGAGGCGTCGGCTTGGCGTGCGGCAATGCTTCGATCAAACGCGCAGCAGCCGTCGCACGACCCGCCGCCGCGAACGCCATCATAGCGTGCACGACATAGAACGGCCGCACACCGTCCAGCGATTGCCGCTCCCAGCCGTCAGCCAGGAACTGCCACCGCGCACCCAGATCGATGTTGCGCAGATGCAGACGCCACAGTAGAGCCGAGCCATCGGCGAGACCGTTCATGTCCGTTGCATGGCCACGCGCGATCTGCTTGTCGTAGACTACGAGCGCGGCGGTCGGATCGCCTGAATCCAAATGAAACAGGGCTTGGTGCCAGGCCAGATGAACCGAGAACCCCGTGCCTTCACCCCAGGCCCATTGGGTCGCCGCCAGGAAGTTCAGGCCTTCACGCGTACGCCCCTGCATTTCCAGCACGTGGGCGATGACATGGATGGCGGCTGGATGACCGCGGATCGATGGCAAGTGCGCGACGTGCCGTCTGCTCAGCAAGCAGATACTGGCCGTTTTCCTCTAGACCGAATGCGTACATCGAAAGCACGCTCGCGTAGCCTGGCATCGAGGCGTCCCATGCAGGCAGAACCTGGGCGATGCGATCCCGTAGCATGTGCCGCCGACCGAGGCGAAAGTCGAGCGCGTGCGCAACCACGAGTGCGAGAATGTCGGTTGGCCTGTCGGTCACGATGGCCCCGTAGCGCTCGGCAGCGACACGTGAGTTGCCTTCGAGCCAGGCCCGCGCCGCATCAGCGTGACGACGCGCAGGCGCTCCCGTGTCTGCGCTCGCCGTTTCCATGATGGCCAGGCTCGCGGCAAGGGCGGGTCGCGCGGCTCCGTCGTCGGCGAGCACGATGAGCGCGGCGCGCAGACAATGGCCGAACGCGCATTTGGGGTCGTCGGCAAGCACCCGCTCGACTTCTGCAGACGGCTTTCCGCGATGCGTCAGCAGGAGCTCGACCGCGAGTTCACACGCCGGCGGTATGCCCGCAATGCTTGGCGCCGAACTGGACGCAGGGGAATTTGCGTTCATGACGATCTCGGTTGCTCATGTCTTCGCTGCCGGTCAGCGGCGGGATACTGTCTCAACATCGGTCGACACGATCGCTTGCGCGACCGCCCCGTGGATGATCACACTTTAACGTCGGCCGGAATCATCCGGACGTATTGCGACACGGCGGAAGGGGTGGTGAGGTAACCGAAAAGATAAAGGCTAAATCGGCACATGCCGACCTCGGACGCGAGTCACTTTCGTTCCAGTACTTCCGTACTGGCGCGGTATCGAGGGTCGGTTTCGCAGTCGCGGCCTAGCGCAGTTGCATTGACCGCCCGCTCGCTGCGCTGCGCCGATTCCGTCTCTTATCTGAGGGACTTCTAGCGTGCGCTCAGGCACTGCGGCGGCGAATTCTTGACCCGGAATCCGTCGTCTCCACCTCGACAAGACGAAACCTCGTCGAGCGGCCGAAAGCAGCTCACCACAACCTTGTTATCGACCAATTTCGGAGTAGCATGACGCAGCCTAACGAGCCAGCTCAAGACTGGACAGACAAACAGTCGCGGCGGCTATCCAAGCGTCGCACGGGAAACGCATCGGAGGCTTTATGGCACGACATCTCATCGCTGCTGCAATTGCTGCCGGCACGCTCTTTGCGGCGAGCCAGGTCATGGCGCAAGACACCATCAAGATCGCCTATATCGACCCGCTCTCAGGGCCCGGTGCCACGGTCGGCGAGGTAGGACTCAAGACCTTCCAGTTCCTGGCCGACGAACTGAACGCTAAGGGCGGGGCAGCCGGTCGAAAATTCGAGATCCTGCCGTTCGACAACAAGACCAACCCGCAGGAAAGCCTTGTCCAGGCTCAGAAGGCGGTGGATGCCGGCGCCACCATCATCACGCAGGGAAACGGATCGTCGGTTGCAGCGGCGTTGTCCGATTGGGTTGCAAAATACAATGAGCGCAACCCCGGCAAGGAAGTGATCTATCTCAACTACGCTGCCGTCGATCCCGTGCTCACCAACGACAAGTGCAGTTTCTCGCACTTTCGCTGGGACGCCAATTCGGACATCAAGATGGAGGCGCTCACCAACTACCTGAAGGGGCAGCCTGACACCAAGAAGATCTATCTCATCAACCAGGACTATTCGTTCGGACAGGCGGTACGCACGGCTGCGGTGGCAATGCTGAAGGCCAAGCGTCCCGACATCCAAATCGTTGGCGACGAATTGCATCCGCTCCTGAAGGTAACCGACTTCGCGCCCTATATCGCGAAAATCAAGGCCTCGGGCGCCGACACCGTCATAACCGGCAACTGGAGCCAGGACTTCGCACTCCTGCTCAAAGCCTCCGCCGACGCCGGGTTGCAGGTCAATTGGTACACCTACTATGCGGGCGGCACCGGCGGTCCGACGTCCGTCAAGCAGACGGGCCTGAACCACCGCGTGGTGGCCATTCAGGAAGGTTCCGCCAACATCGACCACGCGGCCTCCCAGGACACCGAGAAGGCGTTCCGCGAAAAGTTCGGCGTCGGCATCTTCTATCCGCGTGCGTTCAACGAGATGCGCATGCTCGCGGCTGCCATCAACAAGGCAAACTCGACGCAAGCCAACAAGATCGGAGCGGCCCTGGAGGACATGAAGTTCGACGTATTCAACGGCGGCGACGCCTTCATGCGCAAGGACGACCACCAGTTCTTCCAGCCGATGTATCTCGTATCCTTCGGAGAGCGCGGCCCGAAAGAACCATTCGATGAAGAAAAGACGGGATGGGGCTGGCGCACGGTGGCCAAGATCGACGCCAAAGACACGATCCTGCCGACGACCTGCAAGATGACGCGTCCTAACTGATACGAAGCCACGGCCGCCGGATCAAACGAGATCGGGCGGCCGTGTCGCAGTCCGTGGATACGCGCCTCATGGCAGAGCTGATCATCGTCTCGGCCCTCAACGGGACTCTTTACGGCCTTCTGCTGTTCCTGATGGCAAGCGGCCTCACGCTCATCTTCTCGATGATGGGTGTGCTCAACTTCGCGCACGCCAGCTTTTATATGCTGGGCGCTTTCTTCGGGTTTCAGATCAGCCGCTGGGCTGGATTTTGGTGGGCGCTGCTTCTGGCACCCGTTCTAGTTGGCATCGTGGGAGCGTTCGTGGAACGCTTCGGCCTGCGCAATGTCCACAAGCACGGCCACGTCGCAGAGCTGCTTTTTACGTTCGGTCTGGCTTTTGTGATCGAGGAGGTGGTGCAGATCATCTGGGGGAAATCGCCGGTCGATTTCCGCGTGCCAGTGCTGCTTGATTTTCCAGCCTTCACGGTGTTTGGGACTAACTATCCCGCCTACAAACTGTTCATGCTGCTGATCTCCATCGCCATCTTCGTCAGCCTGTTCACTGTGCTGACGCGCACCCGCATTGGTCTCATTGTCCAGGCAGCGCTTACTCACCCGCACATGGTAGCCCATCTCGGGCACAATGTGCCGCTGGTGTTCATGTCGGTGTTTGGCGTCGGTGCGGCACTCGCAGCGGTAGCCGGCGTCATCGCCGGGCCCGCGCTTGTCACGCAATCGAGCATGGCTGCGCTGCTTGGACCGATCCTGTTCGTGGTGGTGGTTGTGGGTGGGCTTGGCTCGTTGCAAGGCGCCATGTTTGCGTCGCTCCTGATCGGCCTGCTGCAAACCTTCGCCATCTCGATGAACCTTTCGTTGGCAGACATATTCGCGGGTTCGGGTTTCAGCCCGCAGACCAACACCCTGCTTGGGGATCTTTGGCGCGTGTCGGTGGCCCAAATCGCACCGGTCCTGCCCTACCTGCTGCTGATCCTTGTCCTGATCTTCAAGCCGACTGGCCTGTTCGGTAACCGCGAGACATGAGCGAGACCGTCATCACGCGCACCCGGGAAGGCTCCGCGCTGATCGGGCGCATCGCGCCCTATGGTGCGTGGGTTGCAGCGGCCGCGATTTTGATTGTGCTTCCGGCCGTCTTTCGCTCCGGCACTGCGCTGACGATGATGAGCCTGATGGGCATTGCCGTCATCTTTGCGCTGTCCTACAATATGCTGCTTGGCCAGACCGGCATGCTGTCGTTCGGACATGCTGTCTACTACGGGCTCGGCGCATATTTCACGGTCCACGCCATCAATTGGGCCATTGCAGCCAGGCTGCCGATACCTCTCATCCTCATGCCCCTCGTGGGCGGCGCGGCCGGCCTGGCGTTTGCCATGCTGTTTGGCTGGGTCTCCACGAAGCGCAGCGGCACCGCCTTCGCAATGATCTCGCTGGGCCTCGCCGAGCTTGTCGGCTCGAGCGCGCTGATCCTGCGTTCGTTCTTCGGCGGAGAAGAAGGCGTCTCAACGAACCGGACCAAGCTGCTGCGTCTGTTCGATTGGAACTTCGGCTCGCAGATCCAGATCTACTATCTCATCACCGCGTGGTGCCTTGTCTGTGCCGCACTGCTGTACGCGCTTACGCGAACGCCATTTGGACGGATGTGCAATGCGGTGCGTGATAACCCCGAGCGCGCACAGTTCGTCGGCTATAATCCGCAGATGGTTCGCTATATCGCGTTCTGCCTGTCTGGCCTTTTTGCCGGCATCGCCGGTGGGCTCGTGTCGATAAATTTCGAGCTGGCCAATTCGGCTCTTTTTGGCGCAACCCAATCCGGGAACGTCCTGCTGGCTACGTTCATCGGCGGAACCAGCTACTTCATCGGACCGATCCTGGGGGCGGTGCTGGTGACCTATCTGCAGACCATGCTGAGTGACGTCACCGAGCTCTGGCAACTCTATTTTGGTCTCATGTTCATGGCTGCCGTAATGTACGCGCCGAGTGGCATGGCCGGGCTGATCATGATGCACGCTCCCATCTGGCGGGCAGGCGCCTTGACGCGGCTCGTTCCTTCCTACCTGGCCGCACTGGTGCCGATCGCGCTGATTGCGACCGGCAGCGTGATGATCGTCGAGATGGTGGCGCATCTTTTCGCCAAGTCTGCGGAAGGTTCGATGATGCGGATGGCAGGCCTCGTCTACGACATCAGGACGTGGCAGCCCTGGGCTGCTGCGATCGGCGGCTTGGCCGTCGGCGGCATCCTCTGGTGGCCGATGTGGGTGCATCTGGACAGGTCGTGGGACAGCGCCCGTGCTGTCGCCCGGCAAAAAGGGCTGGTGATATGAGCACGATGCTCGCCGCCCCGCCAGATCGTAGTGCCAGCACGCAAGGTGTGCCCGCCCTCGAGATCCGAAGATTGCAGAAAAGCTTCGGCCAGGCAGAGGTCATTCGCGGCGTCGATCTTGCCATTTTGCAGGGTGAGCGGCACGCGCTCATCGGCCCGAACGGCGCGGGCAAGTCGACCCTCTTCAATTTGGTCAGCGGTCTGTTGCGACCCACCTCTGGAGAGATCCGGCTGAACGGCACCGACGTCACTGGCATGCCCGCCTACGAAGTCAACAGACGCGGACTGTCGCGCTCCTTTCAGGTCACGAACATCTTTCCGAAGATGAGTGTTTGGGAGAACGTGCGTTGTGCGGTGCTGTGGGCCAAGGGCGAGAAGTACGCTTTTTGGCGACCAATCGACGGCAACAGGGACGTTGCGGCGCGCACGCATGAGGTGCTCGCGGAAATCAATCTTCTACCCCGCAAGGATATCCCGGCGGGCGTCCTGACTTACGCTGAGCAGCGTGCGCTCGAGATCGGTATCACCATTGCTGGGGGCGCCGACATCATCCTGCTCGACGAGCCAACGGCGGGCATGAGCCATGCCGAAACCGAACGAGCCATCGAGCTGATCCGCCGCATCAGCGACGGGCGCACGCTGCTGATTGTCGAGCACGACATGAGCGTCGTATTCGGGCTCGCCGATCGCATCTCGGTGCTAGTCTACGGCGAGATCATCGCATGCGGCACGCCGAGCGACATTCGCGCCAACGCAAAGGTACGTGAAGCCTATCTTGGCGAGGATCCGAACTGATGCTCGAGGTGCGCGACCTCAACGCCTACTACGGCAAGAGCCACATTCTGCAGGGGGTAAATCTCGACGTATCTGCCGGGGAGATCGTCAGCCTGCTTGGCCGCAACGGCGTCGGGCGGTCTACCACCGTGAAGGCGATCATGGGTGAGGTCGCTCCGGTCGGCGTTGTCCGCTTCAAAGGCGCGGACATCGCCGGGTTGCCGAGCTACCGCATCGCGCGCCTGGGCCTCGGCTACGTGCCGGAGAACCGCGACATCTTCCCGACGCTGACGGTGCGCGAGAACCTGCTGCTTGGCCAGAAACAGGGCGGCGGCGACCGCCGCTGGCGGCTCGAGGACATGCTCAACATGTTCCCCAATCTCAGCGCGCGTGCCGACATGACGGCAGGCTTCCTGTCCGGCGGGGAGAAGCAAATGCTGACCATCTGCCGGACGCTGATGGGCAACCCCGAGCTTATCATGATCGACGAGCCGACAGAGGGATTGGCGCCATTGATCGTGAAGCAAGTCGGCGAGCTGATTGCCGAAATCGCGCGACGCGGACTGGCCATTCTGCTCGTCGAGCAGAAGCTTTCGATCGCGCTCGACATTTCGAGCCGCGTTTACGTCATGGGGCACGGGCGCATGGTATTTGAAGGCACGCCAACGGAGCTCAAGGGCAACGAGGCCGTGCGGCGCGGATGGCTGGAAGTCTGAGGCAGCCCGAACGAACGACGCCCACCGCCATCATTGCCCGAAAGGCTTCCATGGACACGAGCAGGGAACGGCTGCGCGGAGCAGTGCTGGTTTGCGCGGCGGCGCTGTGCTGGAGTCTGGGCGGCCTTTTCGTACGCCTCATCGGCAACCATCTCGACGGCTGGACCATCGCCTTCTGGCGCTCGGCCTTCATGGTGCTGGCGGTCGGAAGCTGGCTCTTTGTCACCCACGGCCGCCGCGTGTTCGCCGTCTACCGCGCGATGGGCTGGCCCGGGCTGTTATCGGGCGTGTTGTTGGGCGCGACGTTCACGATGTTCATTCTCGGCATTACGCGCACCAGCGTCGCCAATGCCGTGGTTCTGCAGAGCGCCGCACCGCTCGCCTCAGCCGTGCTGGGACGCATCTTTCTCGGCGAAAGGCTGGCGCCGCCCACGCTGGTTGCCATTGTCGCGGCCGTCGGCGGCGTCGCAATGATGTTTGCCAGCGCACTTGGCAGTGGCGACCTTGCCGGCAACATGCTGGCGCTCGGTGTCGCCATCCTATTCGGCGCCAACATCGTTGTGGTGAGGGCCGCGCGCGGGCTCGACTTGGTGCCCGCGACGGTCCTGGCCGGCACGATCGCGCTCCTTGCGACGCTGCCGCGGGCAACGCTCGGTGCGCCTTCCGCGTACGATTTCGCATTGTTGGCGGCAATGGGCGTCTGCAGCCTGGGCCTCGGTCTCTTTCTGTTCATGCGCGGGGCCCCGCATCTGACGACCGCTCAGGTCGGCCTGCTCGGTCTCCTCGAGGTGATCCTGGCGCCGATCTGGGTATGGCTGGCATTCGACGAGGTGCCGGCACCGCTGTCGCTGGCCGGCGGCGCGGTAGTGCTTTCCGCACTGGTCGTTCACTCTGCGCTTAGTCTGCGCCGCAGCAAACCGCCGGTCGGCATGGCCTGAGCGAACGCCGATTCTGACGAGACGTGGCGTCGACTTCGCGACCTCTTGGAGACGCGCCGAATAACCTATGCTCCGGAATCGGTCAGTGCCGTGAACTGAGCTTCGGCATCAAAACCTCAAACAACCGCGCTACATCATCCAGGGTGTTGTAGAGATAAGGGCTGATCCGCAGGCACTGCTCGCGAACGCTGATGTAGACGCCTTCTGCAGCGAGAGCGTCCTGCAAACCCGTCGCGATGCCGCCGGGAACGCGAAGTCCGGTGAAATGACTGGCGCCGCAACCGGCTAGTGGTGCGATGCGTCCGAAGCGGGCGGCCCTTTCATTGATTTGCGCGACAAGCGGTGCGAGCGTGCGTTGTATTTCTACCGGTCCGCCCCAATCCAGCAATTGTGAAAGCGAGGCCTTGAGCATCGGAAGGTGGATGAAACTGCTGCGCTCGCCGAAATCGTAGCGCCGCGCACCGGGCATGAACTCGTCGGCATAGCCACTGCTGCTGGGCATATCGGCCGCGCCCGCCCGATTATACGGATGGTGCTCGAGCGGTCGACCGGACTGGTGGGCCGGATCCACATACAGAAACGCCAGCCCATAGGGCCCAAGCAACCATTTGTAGGCTGAGCAGAACAGAAAGGCTGGCTTGACCCCCGCGAGGTCGAACGGTGCCGCACCGATGGATTGCGTTCCGTCGATCACCAGCGCCGCACCCACCATGCGCGCCGCTGCCGCCACGGCGATTAGGTCGATGAGCCGACCGTCATGCCAATGGCAATGCGGGACCGCTATGATGGCGGTGTTCGCATTGATCCGCTCGATGATGCCTTGCGTCCAATCGGTTTGGTGCGGGGCTGGCACGGTGATCAACTGGGCGCCGACCGATCGGCAACGCAGTTTCCACTGGTAGACGTTGGAGAAATGCTCTCCTTCGATCACGATGACATTCTGGCGCCCTGCAAGCGGCAAGTTGGCGCCCGCCAGCGCCGCCGCATAGCTTGATGCAGGAACAATCGCAATATCGTCGGCAGATGCGCCGATGAGCCGAGCAAAGAGCCCCCGCACCTCTTCGAGATCGGAAAAGAAATCACGCCGGACGATCGTCCAAGGATGAACCTTGCGGTCGATGCCTTTGACGCCGGCTTCCGCTGATCGCAACAAAAGCGGGGAGAGATACGCGCAATTGAGATAGGTAATCCCCTCGGGAATGTCGAACAAATGCCGCTGGTTGTGGATCATGCGTGTCTCTTTTACAAACAGTGCTCACGGCCGCTGAAGCGTGTTCCAGGCGCCTCGAGGTCAGCTCGCAAAGTCTAGGCCGGCTCCGCCTCCCGCTTGGCCCACATCGCCTTGAAGGCCGGTCGGGCTTGGCAGGCAGCGAGCCATGCCTTCACCCTCGGCGCAGCCTCGAACAATTCCGGCGCCGGCATGGCATAGCGGAACACCTCCGCCGTGTTGATGTCTGCCACGGTGAAGCGCTCGGCGATGACGTAGCCGCTGTTGGCCAGGTGCTTGTCCAGAACGGCAAAGGGCGCACGCAGGGCCTCGATAGCGGCTTGGGCCAATTTGGGGTCACGCTCGGCAGGAGGCTTGCCGACTCTATGATTCAACACCGTGAGCGCATGCGATTCGACCTCGGTCGCCGCCCAGAGTGCCCACATGGTCATCAAAGCGTCTTCAGCCAAATTGGCCGGCGCCAGAGGTCCGCCATGCTTCTTGGCCAAGTAAAGGTTGATCGCCAGCAACTCGTGCAGCACCAAGCCGCTATCTTCGATCGACGGGACATGGCCATTCGGGTTTACTTTCAGAAACTCGGGCGACTTGGTATGCAGGACACCTTCGGCGGCAGCCGGATCGGTTAGCCGATAAAGCTGGATCACCGGCACCTGCTTGAAGGGAATGCCAAGCTCCCCAGCCAGCCACAGGTTGCGAGAGGCTCGTGAGCGGTAGACACCGTGGATCGTCAGCATGCCGGATAACCCTCAGGTTTCGTTGCACTCAGACGTGTAAGCACACGCCGCCAGAGTATCAAATACGATGAAGGTTTTCCGCGGTCTGCTTGAGACGGCTGAGCAGCCGCTGCATCTCCTGCAGACCAAACGGGGTGGGTGATTGGGCGGGCAACCGCTCGTATACGACCTCGACACCGATCTGTGTGCCATAAAAGCGCTTGCCATAGCAAAGCGCCTGCTCGATCGAGCGGATCATGAACACGATCAATGGCAAGATCTCAGCATGCAGCTGCTCGGCCTTCTCTATCGACTCCGGTGTGCCTTGCCGGAATAACTCATAGATGCGGGCCTGCACGGCCAATTGGTCGGGTGCAGGGATCAGGCCCGCTACACCAGCTCGCAAGTTGGTCAGAAACTCGATGCCACCATGGCCGCTGAAGATTGCGAGTTCGCCTCCTGTGCGCTCGATCAGCGCTTGCGTCTCGACGGCTGTACCCTCGGCCTTCAGCAACCTGATGTTGGGATGATTGCGATGCAGCGTGACGAGCCCATCGAGCGACAGATTGACGGCCAGATTGAAGGGGTTGTGCTGGACGGCGACTGGACAGTCGAGTCGGTCGGCGGTCTCGCCGAAGAAACGAAGCAAGGCCGGCTCCCCTCCGTCGATCGAGGGCGGAGGCTGCAAAATGATCGCATCAGCTCCGTTGCTCCGGGCCGATTGGGCAAAGCGCAGCTGGCCTGCTTGTGTTGGCTCGCCGACTGTCACCATCAGCGGCTTGCGCTTTCCCAATGCATTGCTCACGGTCTCGACGATCTGGTGGCGTTCTTGCGTGGTGTGCTTTCCAACCTCAGTGATCAGGCCCAGCACCATGAGGCCATTCGCACCATTGGCCAGGCAATGCTCCACCTGCCGACTCATGGCCGCCACGTCGAGTGAGCCTCCCGGAAGATGGAAGGCGTACAATACCGGGCACACCCCATGAAATGTGGGTTCAATCATGCGCATCTGCCCTCCCCCTTGGCATGCCGATAAATGCTGTAACCATTCCAGTTGTCACTTGTCCTAGTCGGTGATCTGCACGATTCATGTCGAGGAGCAGCGACAATGCTCGAGCCTGCAGGCGCTAGCCGCTGATAAACCGACCCACTACAGTCGCTCGTGCGGGATAGCTTGGCTAGGGGAGGGCTCGCCGTGGGCGCAGGTTGGAGACCGTTACGAATGGCGATGCTGCTTGCTGCCGGTATGGCCGTGGCTGCGGTGGCTGTGGCTACTGGATCCACCCAAATCAACGCTCGGAAGTGCTCTCGATAGAGCGGCCCGCCGCAGGCGGGCGGCGGCCAAAGGCCGCCCCGGCGCGGTGTCGGCAATCAACTCGCTACGAGCTACAGAGTCCCCTAACCATCTACTCAAGAGTCCCGCTCATGACGCCCATCGCTTTGCTCCTGAACTTGCTCTGGCTCTTCTTCGGCGGCCTCTGGATGGGAGCTGCATGGGTCCTTGCCGGTCTCATCATGGCCATCACCATCATCGGCCTGCCTTGGACTTGGGCCGCCTTCAACATTGCGGCCTACACACTGTTCCCGTTCGGCTTCAAGGCGGTGTCACGCGAAGAGCATTTCGGCCAGTCGGACCTGGGTACCGGACCGCTTGGCACAATCGGCAATATCGTCTGGCTCGTGTTGGCGGGCTGGTGGCTGGCGCTCGGCCATGTGCTGGTGGCGATCGTTCTGGCCATAACCATCATAGGCCTCCCGTTCGCATGGGCACACCTCAAGCTGGCCGGCATTGCCCTTTGGCCCATTGGCAAGAGCATCGTACCTGCCGATGATGCGCCGCTCAGATATCCGAGCGTGCGAAGACCTTGATGGAGGAGCGGTGATGGCACAGGCGAGTGAAGAGCCAGCAGTCAATGCAGCCGTGGAAGCTCTCACGAAGGCAATGCTGCAGGCCGACAAGGCTGAGCTGGAGCGGCTCGTCGCCGATCAATTGAGCTATGGCCATTCGCCGATGCACAGCTGATGCACACTACCACTGTTGGCGCAGCCCAAAATTGACGCCCCAACCCTGAACATTCTCGCCGAATTTCACATCACCGCGGCCATAGCCAAGCCACCCCGTGCTGCCGACCACAACCGCCGTCCCCAAGCCGACTTGCGTGTATGTCCCCATGCGCTCTGTAACCGTCGTAAATTCGGCTTTGTTGAAGGCGGTATCTGTAAGCGAGCTTATGGTCTGAGTTGACGTTACGGGCCCAGCAAACTCGTGCAGAACGCTCGCCGTCACGAACGGCTGCCACGTGTTGTTGCCCTCCG
This sequence comes from uncultured Alphaproteobacteria bacterium, assembly GCA_963840445.1. Taxonomy (GTDB): domain Bacteria; phylum Pseudomonadota; class Alphaproteobacteria; order Rhizobiales; family Hyphomicrobiaceae; genus AWTP1-13. Next base: position 207,308 of record CAWIZC010000032.1, read on the forward strand.
TGAAGCTGGTGCCGACGCGAACGGTTGCACGACCGAGCACGCTATTGATGTCACCAATTCGAAGAGTGCTCGTCCCATTGCCGTTGTCCCACGGAGTAACAATCGGATCGACTTTCGTTTGGGACAGCACACCGCCCACTGACGGCTCAATGAACCAGTTCGACGAAAGCGGTATTCTATAACCGGTTGAAGTCGTGAAGGAGAGCCCTTGCGCTTGGCCTTTCACCTCGGAAAAGTGCTGTCCAGCGCTAGACGCGGTGTTGCGATAGAAGTCCCAACGGAGCTGGGCATCGGTAAAGAAGTTTCCTGCCGTAAAGACGCTATAGACGCCCACGAACGGTACCTCGAAGTTGCCTTTCAGATCTCCCGTCGCGAAGGCAGGGCTTCCTGGCGCCGGCTGCAGGGTTTGTTCTTCCGCACGGGCGTAGAAACTGCCGCCGGTGATCCCCAAGTGCCAGTTGACGCCAGTGCCGCCGAGGTTGAGTTTGGCCAGATCGGCGCCGAACTGGAAGCCCGCGTAGTCTTGCTTGTTTTCCTGATGGCATTGCAAAGAGCCGGTCGGCAAGAACACGCTTGGCGCGAAGATACCGGCAGTCTTTGTGAAATCGGCCGTGCTCGTACTGTCAGACTTGGAGTCTACAGATCCGGCAATGCCACGAGCCCAGGCGCCCCCACCCGTCTGATCGGCCTGCGCGCCACCCGGCGCACTCACGAACGACGTGGTGTTTGTTAGGAAGGCTGTGTTGACCGTGTTGATGATCGAAATGAGCGGGCTTGCCTGTGGGACCAGGTTACCGTTCGTACTGATCCCGCCAAAATTATAGCTAGTGACACATTGGGCATCAGCGCCTGAAGTGGTTGAGAGCACTGCTACGAGTGCGATGCTCGCAATACTGGCCCGGCTAGGCACGAGCCATCGGTAGGAAATGGCGGCGATACGTGACGCTGCGGACATTACTTGACCCCCACAGAACTATACTCAACCGATCACCGATAACGTATCGGGGACCGGCCGGGAACATTGTGCTTGGGAAGCAATGGGTTTGGATTGATCGCTGTATCATTTCTGCCGCCCTCGGACCACTGTCAGGTAACCAATTGATCGATCAGGAAGAAGTTCGGTCATCGCATCAACTTCCGCAAATGGCGCATCGCGTGGCGCGCTCGGGTCGCACTCCTGATGGGCCGCCAGATGTCGCCCTCCTGCTCGGTCAGCAGGCAGATCCTGATCCCGAGGGGGGGCTTGGAGTTCGGCTAGATGCGGAGCTCGTTCGACATAGGTGGCTTCGAGTCCCCGATTTGACCCTACTGTCCGATGGCCAATCGGCGCCGACCGGTCATGAACCTCAACCTGATGCAGCCTATTCCCAACCGTGGTCTCGAGCGGGCCAAGGCCACGGAATGCCCATTTCAACCGTCAGGACCTCAATCTATGTGTCCCGGCGGACTTTCCTCGCGTTTCCCCGGCACAGCTGCCATGCCCGCTAGGCTGCCGCTCGCCATCTAATCGTCCACAGTCCGAAACTGTCGGGTGACAATGCCTGAACCGCCCAGCCGGCACCACTCCCGGTCCCATCACAAGGCACGCCACGGGCGCCAAGTATCGGCGCTCGGCTGTCGTTCTATCGAAGTGATGGGAGCGAGAGGCGATGGGATCCGAACAGTCCCAGTGCAGTGCGGGGTGCAGCGCTGGGACTGTTCCTGGCTGCCCCGCAAACATGCGGGAGTCGCCGTATGTACGATAACATACCGCCTGCATCCTACATCATTATAGTGCGTGATGACCGGCAGTAGCCGAAAAAATGGGGACGGCTGACGGACCCTACCCGCCCGTACCGCGCGCCTCATCGAGTCTCCAGTAGAACGCTTTGGGATTGGTGGTCGAATAGTCGTTGTCGTTCTCATAAGCCGCAGCGATTCCAGCCGTGGCCGTGACAACAAAGGCGGCCAGCAGAACAGTGACGATGCGCTTCATGACAGCTCTCCTCGAGTTTGCCTGTCGACGCTCTCCAATCGGTGGCTCAGCCAGATCATTGCTGACGCGATGCAATCGGAAAGCGTGGGGAGCGTCATGTGCAAGCGTGTGCGAACTGTTCACGCTGTGGCGCGGCTTTACCTCAAAATGAGTCCACCAAGATGCTCCGTGATCGGGTTCTGCTGCAAAACCGGCCTCCTACTGGCCGGCTTCCAACAGCTCGTTCACGCGATCGCTCGCAATCGTGAGAATGACGCGGTCATTTTGCACGGTGGCCAGGGTGTCCGGGATGAGCACGCGCCGGGTCCCGAAGCCCATGAAACGGCCGACCTCGCCGATCATCGAGCTTTCGCCGCGAAATCGTCCAAGCGTGGTGACTTGTCCGATTTTCATGCCGTCCGAGGTGTAGATCGGCATGCCAATAACCGAGGTGTCCGTGTGGGCGGTGTCGGTCTGCGCCTGCGCCACCGGCGCCGCCGCCAGCAAAAATATACCCAAAGAGGCCGCAAGGGCTCTTTTCATCGTGTCCTCCATTCCCTGTTGAAGCCGCTTGGTCGGGCCCAGCCGCCGCTTCGTTGCGTCGCGCAGCACGCCCCAATCAAGGCAGGGCCGCAATCAGCAACGCTCCGGGTTTGGCCGGTGCCAACTACTGAGACCGCTGGTCCGGCGTTTCCACGCTGCTCGAGCGCCCTGGCGGATTGGTGGTGTCGGACAGCAGCAGGAAGCCCAGCGCAAAGAGAAAGACGGCGCCCAGGATGAGCGGAAGCGCCCGCCAGTTGGCGTCCTGGCGGCGCAGCAGCTCGCGTTGCTCTGAATCGTAAAGGTCGGCCATGATGGCCCTCCGGTCAGCGTTGCTTCACAGAACAACGCGTCCCAGAGGTGCCAGTTCCTGCATGGCGAAATACCGATATGGAACACCGGTATAGCGGAAGGCCGGCAAGAAGCGCTTCAGCCGGCAGCGGCCAGCTGCTCCCGCAGCGCATCGAAGCGCGCAACCTGCTCGGGCAGCAGCTCGCGCTTGTCGTCGCGGCGCACGAAGATCTTGAACATGGCCTCGCCGGCGCCGTTGAAGAACTGCAGCGACCGCGACGGCCGGCCCATGAACGGCCGGCTGACGAAAGCGATGTGCGTGCAGTGCTCGGCCTTCATGTCCGCCGATCGGACTGTCGCCGTGGATATTGAAGTAGCCGCGCGCGAAACTGCCGGGCGGGATCTTGCCCGCACACTCCAGCACGATGTCCGGCGTGTGCACAATGAACAGTATCTCGCCCCAGCTGGTAAGCTCGGCAAAGATCTTCTCGAACAGCGAGCCGGCCACGATCGAGCGGTGCTCGACAGGGAGCGCGCGCACCACCTCGAACGTGCTTACGGAATACTCGCGGGCGATCTGCTCCAGAATGCCGTCGGCGCTCTGCGCGAGGCGTTCGGCCAGCGGCGGCTTCTTCAGCTCGACGACATTGCTGTCAGCCATGACGCGTCTCCTTGCAGGCAGCGCGAACGCGGCTCACTCGGCCGCCGGCGCGCTTCATCGAGCCGTCCGCCGTGACGGTCTGCAGTACGTGGAAGCCTTCGAACTCGGGATGGCCGAGCGTCATTGGCTTGGCGGTGGGGGCGCCGGCGCGGGCGTGCGCCTTGCGGAAGGCCTCCGACTTGGTCCAGCCCTCGAAATCGGCATAGGAGCGCCACACGGTGTGCGAGGAGTAGAGCACGTGGTCCTCGCGCTCCGGGCCTTTCAGCAGATGGAATTCGACGAAGCCCGGCAGCTCATGCAGGTAGCTCTCACGGCTGTACCAGACGTTCTCGAAGTCCTGGGCGGCGTCTTTGAGAACCTTGAACCTGTTCATCGCAATGTACATCGTGCTGTCTCCATGGCCCCGTGCGGGCAAAGAACGAGCGGCGACGGCGTGTCTGATCGGGGGCTTGGTCAGCCCAACCCGCCGCCGCCGCATCCTCAGCCCCGAAACAGCCATGGGGCCGGACGGGGTTGTTTGTCGACTCTTTTCTCCAACTTATCTTTTCACCTAATGCCGGCGAGCGACGCCGCCGGCATCAGGTGCTTTCGTCTCGCGGCGCCAGCCATCAGGCTGCACCTCCGTCAGAAGTGCGACTTGGCCGTGAACAGGACCGTGCGTCCGCGCCCCAAATCACTGCAACCGGAGAAATTGCTGCCGAAGCAGTTCGCCGAGGTTGGCGCCGCCGGCGGCGACGGCAGGATCGGAATGGAGTTGGCTGGCGTATAGCCGACGTCGAACAGGTTGGTCGCCAGTAGGCCCAGCTCCAGATTGTCCGTCACCTTGTAGCTGGTGAACACGTCGACCAGCGTGTAGCCCGGCAAAGTCCGCGACCCGTAGGTGAAACCCTGGTTGAAGGGACCGGTGTTTTCCTGCCCGACGTCGAACTCGGAGTAGTAGGACACGCGGCCACCGATCGTCAGCTTCTGCTCGAGCAGGCGCACACCGCCGGTCACGACCAGTATGTGCTCCGGCAGGTTGGTGGGCGCACCCACACCGCTCAGCTGCGTGGGCAGGTGGCTGTCCGTGTAGGTGTAGCTCAGGCCACCGAACACCTTGCCCGCGTCATACGAGCCCTCCAGCTCAACGCCCTGGACGTGCGATGTGCCAGGCACATTGCGGAATGATGCATTCACGGTGGGAGCGCCTGGCCCCGGGAAGGTCAGGAACTGGAAGCCCTGGATGTAGTCCTCGACCCCCATGTTGAAGTAGGCGGCCTTCAGCCGGAAGGCGTCTCCGCGCACAAACAGGTTGTCCTGCTTGATGTTGGCGCCGAACTCCCAGCCCTTTTGAACCTCGGCCCTCAGGTCGGGATTGGGTATGAAATTCGGCAGGAAGGGAATGGCGCCACCGGGGTGCTCGCCGCCGAACATGGTCTCGCTGATGGTGGGCGGCCGGAAGGTTTCGGCGTAGGTCACATAGGGCTGCAGCCAGGGCAGCACCTGAGCGGCCAGGGTGACCTTCGGGCTCAGGCGCCCGTCCGATCGATCAAGCGTGGTGAGGGTTCCACCGGCAGCACTGCCATTGGAGTCGAATACGCCCTTGAGCGTGTAGGTGTCGTAGCGCAGCCCGGTGATCAGATCGAACATGCCGTAGGAGAACTGCGTCTGCCAGAATGCTCCACCGACAGTGGATTCGCCCGACGGGTTGACGTTGCCGCCGACGCTGGGGCTGAGCTTGTTGAATGCATCGACGTCGTCAAAGAAGAACTCGTAGCCGTACGTCGATGCCACCTTGAACGGGCCGAACCTGAACCGCGAGGTGTTCGACACATCGAAGCCCACGCCCGTGTCGTTGATGACGCGACCGTTCGCAAGGGGTGAGCCCGACAGGTATCTCATCTCCGCCTCGTTGCCGGACACATTCAGCCGGAAATCGATCAGCGGATTGTCGATCGGCTTGTAGGCGTACTTGGCCGTGTAGGTGTTGGACTTCAGGTTCTGCAGCGAGCCGTTGGATGTGAAGTCATTGTCGTAGAGGACGACGCCGAGCTTCAGGCTTTGCTCGGCCGACAACCTGATGTCCATCTTGAATAGACCGGACAGAGGATCCTGGTAGGTGTTCGGCACGGTCAGCCCGTCACCGTTCTTGTAGTTGTTCGGCTCATGATGGCTGATCGCGCCGGCCACGCCGATGCCGCCGGCCTTGACGCCCGCCGCCAGCATTTCGCTCCAGCCGACCCCATTGGTGCCGTAGCTGATCGAGCTCATGACGCCGGTCGTGTTGCCGGGCTTGACGATGTCGTCGACGCCCAGCGTGCGCAGATTGGCAGCGCCAGCCAGGGCCCCCGCACCGCCCGCCGTCGAGATGGCCCCGCGCATGATGTCGACGCCGGCCAGCAATGCAGGATCGACGTAGGCGAAGCCTTTGGCCTCGTGGGCCGTGAAGCGGAAATTCTGGCGCACGCCATCGATCATCATGTTCACGCGGCCCGAGCCCTCGAAGCCGCGAATGTTGACGGCGACGCCGGGGTTCTGCGGGTTCTCCGTGGTGGACGTACCGGGCATCGAGCGCAGCACGTCGCCAGTGTCGAGCTGGCCGAACGTCTCGACATCGGTCCTGGTGGCGGTGCTGACCGCCGCCGGCGTGTTGTAGACGGCGTCCTTGCTGCGCCTTTTCCTTGGTCGCCTGCGTCTCCTGCTGGACGGGCTCGGCCGGCTGCTGCGGGGCGGCTTTCGGCGCGCCCTTGGCCGTGCCTTTCTTGGCGGTCGAGCCTTTGCCCTCGACGGTCACCTGCGGCAAGGTCTGCGTGCTCTGCGCGATGGCCTGCGCGGTCAGCGCCAGCGAAGCCGCCGCGCACCCCCACAGCAACAGGCTCTTTTTGAGGAGATGCGATCCGTTACGCGCGCTCGTCTGCTCTGCACGCAACTCAACAGCGCTGCTCTCCGAGCAGCGTACCCAACGCCCGTACATACCCCACGCCCCTGTTTCAAACGGGTGCTTGAACAATTGGCTGGCTGGCTGAGGAGCATGCACTGCTCCCGGGCGGGCTCGCTCGTGCGCGCGTGTGCGCGCCGTCCACTCCTTTTCCATAAAGGAGGCTTGCAAAGCCTATGTTTGTTGACTAGTGGAGTCAACAAACAGAAACCGCTCGCGATGCGGCCGTGGCAATAAGACAACAGCGCAAGAGGATCGTGTGCTGATGATCAGCAGTGATGATGCGGATCAGACAAAGCCGCAGCCGGCGGCGGCAACGCCGAAACTGCGTCGCCTGAAGGTCAGCGACCTGCTGGCTGGCGAGCGCGAGATCATCCTTGATCACGATGGGCAGGACTATCGCCTGCGCATCACCGCCAACGGCAAGCTGATCCTGACCAAGTGAGGGCTTCAAGAATGCGCATTCGTCACCTCGCTCAGCGGATCGCGGCCTTGCTCGGCTGCCTGGTCGCAGCCGGTGTCCTGATGGCAGCGGCCGCGACCGCTGGCGACGTCACGCTGACGGATGCCGGCGGGCGCAGCGTGCAGATCTCGGATGCCTCGCGCATCCTGTCGATCGGCGGCGATATCACCGAGATCATCTACGCGCTGGGAGCGGATGCGCGACTGGTCGGCGTCGATGCCACCAGCCAGTTTCCGTCCAGCTGCCCTCAAGGACAAGCCGAACGTCGGCTACATGCGTGCACTGTCGACCGAAGGCGTGATGTCAGTCGGCGCCAGCCTCATCATCGCCTCGGCGGGCGCCGGACCGCCGGAGGTCGTCAAGACGCTGAAGACCACCAGCGTCCCGTACGTCGAGGTGACCGATGCATTATTCGGCTGCAGGGCATCGCCGCCAAGGTGCGGCTGATCGCGCGCGCCATCGGGGCGGAGGCCGAGGGCGAGAAGCTGGTGAACCAGGTCGAGCAGGACTTCAAGGACCTGGCTGACACCGCGCGGCGCATCAAGCAGCCGGCCAAGGCCATGTTCGTGCTCGGCGTGCAGAATGGGCGAGCCAACGTGGCCGGCCAAGGAACGGCGGCCAACGCCATCCTGGAGCTGGCCGGAGCCAAGAATGTCGCCGACCGGTATGAGCGGCTATAAACCCGTGACCGACGAGGCGATTGTCGAAATGGCGCCCGACGTCATCCTGATCATGCGCCGCAGCAGCGGCAACGACAATCACGACACCGCCCAACTGCTGGAGTTGAAAGGCGTGCAGTCCACTCCGGCCGGTGCCGCCAAGCGGGTCATCATGATGGATGCCTTGTACCTCCTGGGCTTCGGCCCGCGCGCACCGCGCGCCGCCCGCGAGTTGATGGGCCGCATCTATCCCGATCTGGGCGGCGACCCGGCCGGCGGGCATACGGGCGCCATCAAATGACGGCGGCGCTGCCGATCTCCTCACGCCAGCGTGAGGGAGGACGCCTGGCGAGCGCGCACGCCCTCGTTGTGTTCTCAGCGCTGGCGCTGCTTGGTCACCGCTTTCCTGTCGCTGTCGATCGGGCCGACCGGCATCACGCTCGCCTCCCTGCCGCGCGTGCTGATGGCCATCGCCACCGGCCAGCATGACGCGATCAGTGCACGCGAGCAGCTGGTGCTGATCGACATCCGCCTGCCGCGCCTGCTGCTTGGCGCCTTCGTCGGCGCGGCGCTGGCGGTATCCGGCGCCCTGATGCAGGGCATGTTCCGCAACCCCTGGCCGACCCCGGCTTGATCGGGGTATCCTCTGGCGCCGCACTGGCCGCCGTCGCCACCATCGCGCTGGGCAACGGCCTGGCCGCGCCCTTGACCAAGGCGTTCGGCGTCTACGCTTTGCCGTTCGCAGCCTTCCTCGGCGGTGTGGCGACGACGCTGACGCTGGTGGGGATCGTCGGCCGCCAGGGACAGCTGGCGATCGGCACGCTGCTGCTGGCGGGCATCGCCATCGGCGCGCTGAGCACGGCCCTGACCGGCCTGATCTCCTACGCCAGCGACGATCGCGAGCTGCGCGACCTCACCTTGTGGATGCTGGGCAGCCTGTCCGGCGCCAGCTGGCCGAAGGTGCTGGCAGTGCTGCCCTTCGCGCTGCTGGTTGGCATCGCCCTGCCACGCCTGGTGCGCGCGCTCAACGGCCTGCTGCTGGGCGAGGCCGAAGCGTTTCATCTCGGCATCGATGTGGAGAGGTCGAAGCGCACCATCATTCTGGTCACGGCGGCGGCGGTTGGTGCGGCGGTAGCGGTGGCCGGCGTGGTCGGCTTCGTCGGCATCGTCATTCCGCACCTGATCCGGCTGGCGGCCGGACCGGACCATCGCGTGGTATTGCCGGGCAGCGCCCTGCTCGGGGCCACCCTCGTCCTGTTGGCCGACGTCGTCGCGCGCATGCTGCTGCGGCCGGCCGAGCTGCCGCTCGGGGTGGTGATGGCTCTGATCGGCGCGCCGATCTTCCTGCACATGGTGGTCAAGCGCGGCGTGGTTGGGAGCTGACGCACATGCTGGAAGCGCGCAGCCTCACCTACGTGACGGGCGGCACCCACGGCGGCAGCACGCTGCTGCACGCGGTCGACGTCGCGGTGCGGCCGGGGCGCATTGTCGTGCTGATCGGTCCGAACGGCGCCGGCAAGTCGACGCTGCTGCGACTGCTCTCCGGCGAGATGAAGCCGACGCAGGGGGCCATACTGCTCGATGGGCGCCCGCTCGGCTCGTTCGCGCCATCCGAATTGGCGCGGCGCCGCGCGGTGGTGCCGCAGGCGAGCGTACTGACGTTCCCGTTCACGGTGCTGGAGGTGACCATGCTGGGCATCACCGTGCCGGGCTTCGACGTCCCCGATGCAGCCGCCCGCAAGACCGCCCTCGAGGCTCTCGACAGCCTCGACATGGCCGGCCTGAAGGATCGGCCCTACGTGCATCTGTCGGGCGGCGAGCGCCAGCGGGTTCACATTGCCCGCGCCCTGTGCCAGCTCGCCATGCCTACCTACCGCAGCGGGGAGACGCGCTGCTTCCTTCTCGACGAGCCGACCGCCAGCCTGGACCTTGCGCATCAGACGCAGGTGCTTGCGGCCCTGCGCAGGCAGGCAGAGGCCGGCCGTGCCGTGCTGGCCGTCCTGCACGACCTCAACCTCGCGGCAGCGCTGGCCGATGACATCGTCCTGCTCGCCCGCGCCCAGGTGGTGGCGGGGGGATCGCCGCGCGAGGTGCTGCGCGACGACCTGCTGTCGGCGGCCTACGGCTGCCCGGTGCGCACCAACCAGACGCCGCAGGGGGACCGCCCGTTCGTGCTCCCCCCGGCGGTATTCGCGACCCAGGCCGAGCCCCCGAGCCGCAGCCTGCCCAACGGTGGCACCCTGTATGTGTTGGCAAATTAGCGCTGAACAACAATTCCTGGTTTACATTGGAGGAATTCTAATGTGGGATACCATGACCGTACCGATCCCGGCGGAGCACGTGTAGCGATGCGTCTCACCAAATCCACCAGCCATGCGATCCGCATCCTGCTCGAGTGCGCCAGCGCAGACGAGCAGCTGGTCAAGGTCGCCGTGCTCTCCGAACGTCTCGACATCACCCAGCAGAACATATTCAAGATCGTCAATCTGCTGGCCAAAGCCGGCCTGCTCGAGGCTGTGCGGGGTCGCAAGGGCGGCGTGAAGCTGGCACGGCCGGCGAGCGAAATTCGCATCGGCGATGTGGTGCGGGCGAGCGAGGTGACGCGCGTCGAGATCGAGGACGACGAGGACCACGGCGCACATGGTCGCGGACATGGCGTCAACCAGATCCTCGATGACGCGCTTGGTGCCTTCATCGACGTGCTCGACCAGCATACGCTGGCCGACATGGCCAACGGCCAGCGCATCAGCGGAGCGTCGAGACGTAAGCCGCGGGGCGGCGCCAAGGCGGTCGCGAACGTGCCCGCTCGCGTGCGCCGCGCACTGCACGGATAATAACTGCCCGCGACCAGACGACGCGCACAGCGCACCGGCAATGCGTTCGGCAGCCGCTGTGTTTTCGACGAATTCTAAAGTAGCGACAAAAGCTTGACAGAGGCAGGCCCGGCGAGAAATGTTGACGCCGCGCCTCAACAAAAAATTGCTGGCGCCGCTTCCGGCGAAATGCCTGAAACGGGTTTTCACTCCATACCGATGTCGGGGCCTTGAACCCCAACTATTGGTGATAGGCTCATGTATCTTCCAGCGCTCTCTAGCTACAGCTACCGGCTGGCTGCGGGGCCATCAGCTTCGCCAGGCTGGGCAAATTCTCTGCGCCTCGGGGGCATGAGCGCCACTGGACATACCGATCCCTCGCTCGCCTGGACGCCTGCCTTCACGGGACCCGAGCGGTTGGTCGGCCTCGGCTTCCGCTATTGGCTCGCCGGCTATCGCACCGGCGAGATCGGCTGCTGGGAAAAAGCATGGCGGGCCTACGCGGACGCGATGGGTCCGAGCGCGGCCAAGCAGGCCCTGACGGGTCTGTCCGGCTGGGTGCGCGCTGTCAATTTGCATGCGCAGCGCCCGCTCGAGATGCCGGCGGTGGACTGTGAGGGCTTCTGCCCCGACGAGTGCGTGGCCATCGCCATGATCGCGGCCTGCCAGCACAATGCCTGCCCGGCCATGCGGGCCTGTGCCTTCTCGCTGCTCGGCTGCTCGATGATCGACGAGGTCGTGCACGGGGCCGAAAGCTTCGCGGCCACCATGCGCGGGGCCGACCAAATCCTGCTGCCCGCCTATGTGCATGGCGCATCGCTCCTTGCCATGCGGCCGGCCACCCCCATATCGCAGTAATGGCGTAGAGAATCCCCACATGATCGTCTGCTCTTGCGCCGTCATTACCGACCAGGACATCGAGGAAGCTCTGATCGAGATCATGAGCCAGCCCGACGCGCCTCTGCCGACGCCCGGCGTCGTCTACCAGCACCTGTCCAAGAGAATGGTGTGCTGCGGTTGTGCCCCGCTGGCGGTCAGCACCATCTACGAGAAGATCGACCAGTTGGCCGAGCGCGGCGTCATCTGCCCCTATGCCGGCGCGTGCGCGCAAGGCCGCCTGCTGAAGGGCGCCCGGCCGCCGGCACATCGGCTGATCGCGCGGCGCCCGATCAGCCGGCGCCGCATTGCAAAGCCGATTCCGGCGGTCAAGCCGGAACTGGAGAACGCCTGAGGTTCGTCTATCCCCATTTCATGGCCGCTTCCATGCTGGCTCGCTGCAGGCAAGTGTCGTAGGTAACGGTATCTGCACAGCGCCTCTCACCTCGAGGGACGCTGCGTTGTCGTTTGCATGATACCAGACCCAATCGACACGCCAGGCACGGAGAGGCGCCATGAAGGGTAAGAAAGAGGTCATCGACATCCTGAACGAAGCCCTGAAACTCGAATTGGGCGCCGTCAATCAATATTGGCTCCACTACCGCCTGCTCGAGAACTGGGGCTACACGAAGCTCGCCAAGAAGGAACGTGCCGAGTCCATCGAGGAGATGCATCACGCCGACAAGCTGGTGGTGCGCATCATATTCCTGGAGGGCTTTCCCAATCTGCAGCACGTCGCACCGCTGATGATCGGGCAGAACGTCAAGGAGGTGCTGGAGAGCGATCTGAAGGGTGAGCATCTGGCGCGCGACCTGTACGTGAAGGGGCGCGAGCTGTGCCGCAAGAACGAGGACTACGTGTCGATGCAGCTGTTCGAGGAGCTGCTGAAAGACGAGGAAGGCCATATCGACTTCCTCGAGACGCAACTCGATCTGCTCGACAAGATCGGGGCGCAGAACTATGGGCAGCTGCAGGCCGATGCGGCGGATGAATCGGGTGAGCACCACTGAGCGGAAGGTCAGCGCGCCTTCAGTCGTCGCACCACATGCGCACGAGGTTGGCCGCGCATTTCGCCAGCAGGTCGCTCTCTGCCGATTTGCCGTCGCGGTCGAACAGTCGCCGGCGTGCCGTTTCCAGGTCGAACAGCAGCTCGCGCCGGGCAGGGTCGCGCACGAAGCTGCGCACCCAGCCCACCGCCGCCAGACGCGCTCCGCGCGTCACCGGCATCACCCGATGCAGCGTCGAGGCGGGATAGGCCACGACGACGCCCGCCGGCAGCTTGAAGGCCTCCTCGCCCGCGGCGGTATCGATCACCAGCTCGCCGCCGTCGTAGCTGTCCGGCTCGGCCAGGAACAGCGTGAAGGACACGTCGGTCCTAACGCCGCCCATCAGCGCATCGTCGACGTGCGCGCCGTAAGCGTGACCCGGCTCGTAGCGCGAGAACATCGGACCGAGGATCGTCTTTGGCCGCACTGCCAGCGCAAATACAGGATGCTCACGCAGACGCGTGTCGACCAGCCCGCGTATACGTTCGAGCTCCGGGCCGCGGCTGGCCTGCAGGTTGGACTTGACCAGTCGAGCCGACCAGCCTGCCGTCGCCTTGCCGTCGACGAACGTCGCTGTGGCAAGACCAGCCCGCACCTCTTCGAGGTCGGCAACCGACAGGACGTCGGCGATGGACAGAAGCATGCATGCTCCGCTGGTCACACAACGCTGCCAAGCTAGCCGAGCCAGACAGGAAAATCGAGCAAGCGGGGGCGCGCCTCCCGCACCTTTTCAGGGAGCTAATGGCACATGAGTAAGCTGACGCGGAAAGTGTGGGTCGGCATCGGCGCAGCGACCATCGCCGGTGCATCCACCTTGGGAAGCGCCGTCGCCCAGCACGCCGGCCACAAGGCCGACCAGCCGGGTAAGGCGCCGACCGACGAGGCGGCGACCAAGGACCCGGCGCAAGGCGGCGAGGCCTACCTCACCGACGGTGGGCCGCGCGACAGCCGCATCCGCTTCTACCGCGACCTCGAGCTGATCCGCGGGCACATCCTGGTCGGCACCGAGCTGCTCCGCTTGAATTTGTGGGACGAGGCCCTGCCGCATTTCCTGCATCCCACCGAAGAACTCTACAACGGCATGGAGAAGTACATCAAAGGCCACAACATCCGGCCCTTCAAGCTCGAGCTCGGCGTGCTCGCCCAGAGCGTCAAGGCCAAGCGCAGGGGCGCCTACGACCAGGCCCAGAAGGTGGTCGACCAGCGCATCGGCGCCGCGCTGGACAGGGCCCGGCAATTCATGACGCCCCCGCTCGGCTTCACCGCCCGCACTGCGGCTGAGGTGCTGAAGGTGGCCTTGAGCGAATACGAGTCCTCGATCGAGGACGGCAAGTTCGTCAAGCCGGTCGAGTATCAGGACAGCCGCGGCTTCGTGTGGGAAGCCGACCGCATGCTGGAGGGATCGGCCGCCCAGCTGCAGAAGGCGGACCCCGATGCGCTGGCCAAGATCCGCGCTGCCATGCAGCAACTCAAGTCGGCCTGGCCCGAGCCCATGCCGCCCGAGAAGCCGATATTGGAGGTCGGCAAGATGTCGGCGCTGATCTCGGAGATCGAGTTGCACACTTCGAGGTACTGATGGGGCAGGGCGAACCGCCACGTGATGCGCCCCCGGTCGGCCTTGGGCTCGCCGCCGCGGTGGTGGGCTTTGCGCTGTTGGCTGCCGTGACGTGGTGGCCACGGCCGGCAGCCGTCGGCGCGACGCAGCAAGCCCAGCCGACCTTGCAGGATTTGCGGCGCGCTTTTGCCCGGCCGACCTTCGTGCCGGAGCCCGCCGACAACCCGGCCACGCCGGCCAAGGTGGCTCTCGGCCGGCGCCTGTTCGAGGACAAGCGGCTGTCGGTGACCGGCACGATCGGCTGCGTGTCCTGCCACGATCCCAAGCTCGCCTTCACCGACGGGGAGAGCACCGGCCGCGGTGTCTCGGGGCGTCCGCTGGCACGCCACACACCCTCGCTATGGAACGTCGCCTGGAGCCCGCTCCTGATGTGGGACGGACGCGCCTCCGACCTGGAGGAGCAGATCCGCCTGCCGCTCACCCATCCCGACGAGATGGGCGCCACCTTCGAGCATGCGGTGGAGCGGCTCACTCCCGACCTCGACTACGTGCGCGCCTTCGCAGAGGCCTTCCCTGGCTCGCCGCGCATCACTGCCGAGGGCATCGCCAAGGCGCTCGCCGCCTACGAGCGTTCGCTGGTGTCGCCGCCGACACGCTTCGACCAGTGGATCGCCGGCGACGCGTCGGCGCTGACACCCAGCGAGGTGAACGGCTTTACGATCTTCACCGGCCGCGGCCGCTGCATCAACTGCCACACCGGCTTTGCCTTCACCGATCATGGGTTCTACGACATCGGCCTGCCGACCGAAGATCTGGGCCGCGGTCCGATCCTGCATCTGGAGGCGGCCGATCACGCCTTCAAGGTGCCGACCCTGCGCGAGCTGGCCTGGACCGCGCCCTACATGCACGACGGTTCGATCGGCACCCTCGACGACATCATCCGCATCTACGAGATGGGCGGCATCGAGCGGCCGACGCGCAGCCGCGACCTGCCGCAGAACCTGCGGCTGACCGACGATGAACGCAACGACCTGATCGCCTTCCTGTTGTCCCTGTCGAGCGATGAGCCGCCAAAGCCCTCCACGGAAGCCTGGGTCGGCAATACCGAGCCGCCCAGGCCGCAACCGCCCGCCGACACCACCGTGGTCAGCCAGATCAACAAGCTGTTCAAGCCCTCGCGCGTGCGCATCAAGGCCGGCCAGACGCTCACCGTACTCAACGACGACACGCGCACGCACAACCTGCGCATCTACAGCCCCAGCCTCGACTACAACTCCGGCGCCCAGGAACCGAAGGAGACCATCACCATCCCCTTCCGCGATCCCGGCACCTTCGAGGCCTTCTGCGGCATCCACCCGTCCATGCGCCTGAGCATCGAGGTGAAGTGATGATCACCGGCGCGGCCGGCGCGCGGGGACAGGTGTTTCACGTGTGACAATCCCCGCTAGCGCCAGCCGGCCCGGCGCAGCGCCTCGGTGACGAGCGCGCCACCATGACCGCCGGCGTAGGGGAACCAGTTGACGAACTGTTCGGCGGTCAGGCCGGGGTAGTCGCGCTGCAGCGCCGCCACCGCTGCCGAGGCCGCCTGCACATCGCCTGCAGCCGACAGGGATGCCGCCAATACCTGTCGCCCCAGCCAGAAGTGCGGCTGCAGGCGCGCTGCCCAGTGGGCCGTCTGCAGGGCTTCCTCGCGGTTGCCGAGGTGCAGGTCGGCGAGCACCTTGGACGGCAGACAGTGCCCCAGGCTGGCGTCGCCGACACGCAGGCGCATGGCGGTCTGCAAATAGGTCTTCGCCGCGGCGAAGGCGCCCGTCATGACGGCATGATAGCTGCGGGCGGTCGAGGACAGCGCGAAGCTCGGATTGAGCGAAACGGCCTGCTCCAGGAAGGTCGCCGCCTCCTCGTGGCGGCCCTGCCAGTCCAGCACCTGACCCATGATGTTGCAGCCTTTGGGCTCGCTCGGGTCGATCTCCAGCGCACGCCTGGCGCTCTTTTCCGCCGTCGCCAGCAGCGCTGACCAGCGATGATCCCGCTCCACCTGCGCCGTGAGATAGGTCGTCACCGCGAGCATGGCGTGCGCATGCGCGTAGGTAGCGTCCTCGCGGATGGCGCCATGGAAGGCGGCCGCGGCCTCGACCAGATCGCCGGCATAGAAGTAGCGGTAGCCGAGCACGAGTTGCTGATAGGCGACGGCCGAGCCGGTGGCCGCCAGCGCCGGCTTGGCGAAGGCCCTGCGCTCGATATCGGCGATGGCGGGATCGAGGGCCGCCACGATCAGCGGGCACACCTCGCCGACCCATGACAGTGGATCGTCGCTGGCCGCATCGTAGCGATTGGCCCAGCGGATATGCCCCGTCTCGGCGTCGGCCAGCTCAATGCCGAGCGACAGCGTGGTGCCGCGATCGACGATCGCTCCATAGATCAGGTAGTCGGCGCCCGTCAGGCGCGCGAAATCGCGCGCGATGAACGGCGAGCCCAAGCCGATCGCGGCGAGACTGTGCGTGGTGGCGCGCGACAGTACGCTGAACCAGCGGCAGCCGGACAGCACCATGGTGATGTCTTCCGACAGCGCGCTGGCGAGTGCCGCCCCCGACGGTTGCGGCCCCTCGTAGCGGAACGGCAGCACGGCCAGCACCGGCGCATCGCCGCGCGTGCGCAGCCACGGGTCGGCGTGCACGTATGCGGGCCGGCGCAGGCTGATCGCGGGGACCTTGATCTGTTGCGGGGCCGCCTTGATCGCCTCGTAGGCTTGGCGCAGCTCGGCCGGCGGCTCCTCCTCGAACTCCAGCTTGAGACGCTTGGCATGGCGCTCGTACTGCCGCAGCGCCTCCTGGCCGCGACCGGCCGCCGCCTCGATGCTCATCAGCCGCAGAACCGCCTGCCCGCACATCGGCGACAGCTCGATCAGGCGCTGCAGGGCCTGCATCGCCCGCTCCTGCTCGTCGGCGCTCATGGAGCGCGCGGTCGCCTCCAGCACGGCGCTCTCGAGCCGCCCCTCGAGCCGCGCGCGCTGGATCGCCATCCACTGCCCGAACGGCTCCGAGCCGATCGGGGGGCCGTCCAGCAGCGGGCCGCGATAGAGCCGCAGCATGTGCTCTACGCCGCCGAGACCGGTGTCGCGTGAGGGCAGGCTCTCGAACTCCCACACGTCGCAGTCGGCGATACCGGCGCCCAGCGCGACGCTCGTGCGCGTGGCTTCGACGATAGCGGGGCCCTCGCCGGCGGCAGCGCGCAGCTCGAACAGCACCTGCCGCAGGCTCGCCTGCGCCTGCTCCTTGAACCGGTCCGGCCACAGCAGATCGAGCAGCACCTCGCGGCTCTCGGCGCGCGTCTCCTTGAGCGCCAGGTAGGCGAGCAAAGCCTGGCCTCTGCGCAGAGAGACGGGCTGCGCGTCCGCGCCGGCCCCGATGAGAGCGAAGCCACCGAGCAATTGAAGCTGCATGCGAGGTGCGCCGTGTTGCGCGTCATTATCGATCAATCCGCAAGCCTATCAGAAATAACGGGCAAATACCTCCGGCAGAGCTGCCGAAATGACGGTCGCATAACGCAGCGGGACTAACGTCGCGCCTGTTCACAAGCCGAGCCGAACTCGGCGCAACAGGAGATGGAGCAATGCGCAAATTCATCATCGAGCGTGAAATTCCCAAGGTCGGAACCCTGGAGCGCGAGCAGCTGCGCGAGGTCGCCAAGACCTCCAATGCCGCGCTCGCCAAGCTCGGCACCGACATCCAGTGGGTCATGTCCTACGTGGCGGACGAGAAGACCTTCTGCGTGTACCTGGCCAAGGATGAGGCCATCATCCGCCGCCACGCCGAGATCAGCGGGTTTCCGGCCACCAAGATCACCGAGATCAAGCGGGTGATCGACCCGAGCACCGCCCGGGACTAAGTCGCCCGTCAGGACCACGCCACGGAGAATGGGGCTCACGCAAGTAGGCCCCATCTTCCGACTCCAGTTGGACTTAATGCCAGTCTATGCCTGCCGACTGGCCGTCGCTTGCAATTTGCGGCGACGACACATCTTGCAAAGCGGGCCGTCCTATCTCGCGCCTCTGTCTATCCTTGGACGGACGTGCATACTCCACCCCGAACGGATACTCCCACCATTCCGCACAGCAACCTTCGCGAGACCCGGCTTTGCCCATTGCCAGCGGCGCAGCTTACGCCTACCGCACTCGGATGATCTGGCCGGGCGTCGAAAATTTGGCTATCTCGCCTGCTAGCCGTTACGTCCCGGGGGAGCTTCAGCAATGTTGGGCAAGCGCGTGCGACAGTATTTGATGGTGGTTGGCAGTACGCTGATAGGCGTCGTCCTGGGGCTGTGGCTGGCAATCGCTCTCCTCAAGCCCGGTCCCGAGGGCAGGATCGTGATGGCAACCGGGGGCAGTGCCGGAGCCTACACGCAACTGGCCGAGACCTGGAGGCGCGAGCTGGCGCGTTTTGGCGTTGCGCTCGAGCTGCGGCCGGAAATGCAGGGCCTCGATACTTTGCAGGCGCTCGCCGCCGATGATGGCGGGCTGCACGCTGGCCTGGTCAAAGGCGGTGTTGCCGGCAGCCTGCAGGGCCGGCTCGCCACCGCATCCGAGCACACCGTGCACGACATGCAGATCGAGCAGCTGCAATCGGTCGGCCGCCTGTTCCATGAGCCAATCTGGATCTTCTATCGAGGCCCCAACCTGGTTCAGAGCCTGGGCGAGTTCAAAGGCAAGCGCATTATGGTCGGCACGCCTGCCAGCGGTGCCCGGCGTGTCGCCACGCTGCTGCTGAAGGCCAACGGCATCACGTCCGAGAATTCAAAGTTCATCGACCAGGACTTTCCCGCCGATGGCAAGCCGCTGACCGGCGAAGGCGCCGACGTGGCTTTCGTCTTGCTACCGCCGGATGCCAAGAAAGTGCAGGATCTTCTGCGCACGCCCGGCATCCTGCTCATGGATTTCTCGGCCGAGGCGGAGGCCTACACCACGCGCTTTCCCTTCCTGTCAAAGGTCGTCATGTATCGCGGGGCAGTCGAATTCGAACCCGACATACCTTCGGCCGATATCACTCTTCTCGCTGGTGCGCCGGCATTGGTCGTGCGCAAGGACCTTCACCCTGCCCTTGTCAGCCTGCTGACGCACGCCGTCTCCGCCAATCCCAAGCCTGGCTTCGACCGATCGGGTGAGCCCCTTTTGTTCTACCGCCCCGGCCAGTTTCCGAACGCCAACGATCCCGAGTACGAAGTCGATCCCGATGCGCGGGCGTACTACAAGACCGGAGAGCTGCCGGTGGTGTTGCGCGCGGTTGGACCCTTCAACGCCAGCATGGGCATTCCGTTCTGGGTGACGGCGTTTGCATTCCTGCACGCAACGAAGATCTTTCTGCTCGCCATCCCGATCCTGTCGATCGCCATCCCGCTCAGCCGGTTCCTGCCGTTGCTGTACACATGGATGATCCGCCAGCGCTTGCTGCAATGGTACGACCGGCTCAAAGAGCTCGAGTCGACGCTCGAGCACAATCCGAGCCGCGCGCAACTGGTCGAGGTTGACGAGGGTCTGAAGCGGATTGACCGCGCCGTAAGCCGTCTGCGGCTGCCGCGCCATTTCTCGGATCAGCTTTACCACCTGAGGAGCCACATCGACCTGGTCGCACAGAAGCTCGCCCCAAGACAGGCACCCTAGGTCACTTACAGGCAGCCCATCGCCAAAGCTCAAGGCTCCTCGCGCGCGGCTCAGTGAACGAGCGCCAAAAATTCCTGCTGGCGGTCGCAGGATCGTCACCATTGCCGCCGATGATGAACCGGCGGGCGAGGTGGTGCGGGCTCCTGGCAAAATTCATTTTGCAACCTGGGGAGTGGAGCATGCGCATCGCGTGGATCCTTTTTGCATTCTTGGTGCTGGTCTCGGTCGCTGACGGGGCGACCGCACGGGAATTGAAGATTTCCCATCAATGGCCGCCGGATGCCGACGCGCGCGATCGCGCAACGCGCATCTTCGTCAAGGAGGTAGCTGCGCGGGCACCCGGCATCACCTTCCAGATCTATCCGCAGCTCAGCCTGAAGATGAAGGCCGAGGAGCAGTTCCAGGCCCTGCAAACTGGTGTCGCCGACCTCAGCGTCTACCCGCTGCCCTACGCGGTGAAGCAGGTGCCGGAGTTCTCCCTCTCGGTGCTGCCCTGCCTCTATCCGAGCATGGACACGGTGCGAGGCCTCAAGGGTTCTAAAGTCGCGGATCGACTGCAGGCGGTCGCCAATGCGCATGGCGTGCACATCATGGCGTGGTGGTGGGTGCCGGGAGGATTTGTTACCCGCAACCGGGAGGTTGCCGGACCCGATACCGTCAAGGGGCTAAGATTGCGTGGCGGCGATCCCCTGTTCGATCTCATGCTCAAGAAAGCCGGCGCCATCCCTGTCGAGCTGACATCAAACGAGATCTACGGCGCCATGCAGTCGGGCAAGGTCGATGGGGCGCTGACCTCGTATGAGACGTTCATGTCGACCAAGATCTACGAGCACGGCAAGTATTTCACGGCGGGCAGCCCCGGCATATGGATGTTCGCCACGCCCCTGCTGATCTCGAAGTCCGTGTGGGACAGCCTGTCGGACGCCGAGCGCGAAGCCTTCGAGACGGCCGCCGAAATCTCCGAGGAATATTTTACGGCCACGCAACTCGCAGCCGAGGCCAGATTCATCGAGACCTTCAGCCGGGCCGGCGCCAAGTTCCACAAGCTCACGCACGAGGAGTACATCGCCTGGCTGGAGCTGGCGCAGCAGACCGCCTGGAGGGAATATCTCAAGATCAGTCCGGCGACGGAGAGCATGCTGCGAGAGGCCGTGCAGACCATCCTGTTGAACAGCAGCAGGAGTTGATAGCGAGGCGCCACCTCTGTTGGGAGCCATGATGCGGCAAGGCAACAGGCAACTGACTTTCACATAACCTTCACACCCACGCCAGATCGCCAGCGCGACGGACAGCGCCGAGGCCGCCAGCAGGCCGTCGGAGATCGGCCGGGTGAAGAACAGCCACGGATTGCTGTCGGTCATGATCGAGCGGATCAGGTTGATCTCATTTCTTGATCAGCTCGAGATCGGTCATGATCGCCTTGTTCTCGGCGTCGATCTTGTCGAGGAAGGACGCCGTAGGCCTTCTGGTCCAGGAAGGCCACGCGCGTGCCCTGCTTCTGCATCGCGTCCTTGAAGTCGGCCTCCGACGTCGATTTCTGGCAGGCCTCCGAGAGCTTGGCGCGCACGCGAGCCGGCGTGCCCTTCGGCACCATCAGGCCCCGGACCACCTCTGAGACGATGTTGATGCCGAGTTCTTTCAGCGTCGGCACATTGGGCATGTCGGGGTTGCGCTGTTCGCTGGCGATGGCGATGAACTTGAGCTGGCCGGCCTCCACCTTGCCCTTCTGCGTGAGGTTGGAGTCGGTCAGATCGACGTGGCCGCCCAGAATGGCGTTCATGCGCGGCGCCAGCCCCTCATAGGACACGTATTTGAACTTGATGCCGGCCGCCTGCTCGATGGAGGCCGAGAAAATGTGGCTGGTCGACCCTAGTGTAGCGCCGACCGAGATCTCGCCGGGCCGCTTCTTGGCGTCCTCCACCAACCCCTTCCAATCGCTCCATGGCGTCGTGGGGCTAGCCGTGAGCACGGACGGTGTCGCCGCCACCAGGCAGATCGGCTCGAAATCCTGTGTAGGTGATGTCGGTCAGCCCCGCGTAGTGCACCAGATGAATGTAGTCGTGCACGGCATAGACTGTGTAGCCGTCCGCGGGCGAGCCTTTGGCCTCGCGTGCACCGACTGTGCCCGACGCGCCGGCGACGTTGGCGATCACCACCCCCTGGCCAAGATGCTTCTGCAGCAACGGCGCAAGGGGACGGAAGATGTTGTCCGTGTCACCGCCGGCCGCCCACGGCACGATCATCTTGATGGGCCGGTCGGGGTATTGCGCACTGGCGGGAGCAGCAACAGCCATCGCGCAAATGGTCGCCACCAGCGCCACGATGAGCTTCTTCACGATGACTCCTTCCCAGGCTCGCATGCCGATTTGATTGTCGTGTGGGGGCGAGACTATCGCACGGCCGTTCCGAATGGCAGCCGCTCCAACCATTGCGGCGATGCGATCGGCGTTGCGAGGCCGCACCCAGGAAGCATAAACTCCACGCCAAGCCCAGGAGCGACCGCGTGCCCACCACCGACCTGCACGGACTTGGCTTATCGACGTCTTCGCCGCATGCAGCGCAGGCGCTCAATCATGCCATGCTCGGCTACCTGCAGTACCGCGCCGACGGCCCGCACAGGCTTGGGCCCCTGCTCGCCGCCGATCCGGAGTTCGGCCTTGCCCATGTTCTCAAGGGCTATTTCCAGATGCTGGGGTTCAACGCAGCGAACCTGCCGGGCGCCCGCGATGCGCTGGCAGCTGCCCGGCGCCTGTCCGCGAACGACACATGGCGCGAACGGGCGCACGTCAATGCGCTCGAGCGATGGGTCGACGGCGACATCGACGGAACCCTGCGGGTATGGGAGGACATCCTCGATCAGCAACCGCTCGATGTGCTGGCGTTCCGCCTGCATCACTTCCAGGCCTTCTGGCACGGCAGGCCCGACCTGATGGTCACGCAGGCCGATGCCGCCTACGAGCGCTGGAGCCCGGAGCTGGCCGGCTGGCCGTCCCTGCTGGCGTGCCGCTGCTTCGCACACGAGGAGCTCGGCAATTACGCGATCGCCGAAGCTTCCGGGCGCGAGGCGATCGCGCTCGCACCGGGCGACCTGTGGGCCGCGCATGGTGTCGCGCACGTCATGGAGATGCAGGGACGCCACGACGAAGGCATCGCCTGGCTGGCCAGCCTGGAACCGAACTGGGAGGGCGGCAACAACCTGGTGCACCACCTGTGGTGGCACCGCGGTCTCTATCATTTCGAGCGCCGGGAGTTCGGCGAGGTGCTCGCCCTCTACGACCGCCGCTTCCGCGATCTCGCCTCGCAACTCACCCAGGCCAATCCGGACCTCTACATCGACGTGCAGAACGCCGCCTCCATGCTGTTCCGACTGGAGCGCCAAGGCATCGACGTCGGTGGCCGATGGATCGAGCTGGCCGACAAGGCGGAAGCACGCATCGGCGATTTCCTGTCCGTGTTCACCGTGCCGCACTGGATGATGGCGCTCGCAGCGGCCAAGCGCTGGGAAGCCGCCGACCGCGCCATCCAGTCGATGCGCGATCACGTCGAGGCCGGCGGCGACAGCGCCAATGTGGCATTCGTGCGCGACTGCGTGCTGCCGATCAGCGAGGCCATCCTGGCGCGTGCCGAGGGCCATCCGAAACGGGCCTGCGACCTGATGCGGCCCGCGCTCGACGGCATGCATCGCCTCGGCGGCAGCCATGCCCAGCAGGACGTTCTGGAGCAACTGTTCCTCGATTGTGCAGTCGAGGCGCGGAGCAAAGACGACGTGGCGATGCTGATCGATCGGGTGCGACGCCGCCATCCCGTGCCGCCGGAAAAACGCATCGGCTATCGCGCCGCGCTAGCCCTGCTCAACTGAGATGGATCACATGGGACCTTTGAAGGTTGCAATCGCCGGCCTCGGTGCGATCGGACTTCCGGTCGCCCGCAGTCTTGATGCCGGCACCGTTCGGGGCCTGACGTTGGCCGCCATTTCAGTGCGTGACGAGGCCAAGGCCCGCGGCGCCACGGCGCGGTTCAGAGTACAACCTGCAATCGTCGGCCTGGCCGCGCTGGCAGATATCGCCGATGTGGTCGTCGAGTGCCTGCCGTCCGCTCAGTTCTCGGCAGTGGCGACGCCGGCCATCGAGCGCGGCCGCATCTTCATGCCGCTGTCGGTGGGCGCGCTGCTCGACCACATGCCGCTGGTCGATCTGGCGCGCGAGACGGGTGCCCGCATCATCGTGCCGACCGGCGCACTGCTCGGCCTCGATGCGGTGCGCGCGGCCGCCGAGGGCCGGATCAGCTCGGCCAGGATCGTCACCCGCAAGCCGCCCAGGGGGCTGGCTGGCGCGCCGTTGCTGGTGGAGCGCGGCATCTCCGTCGATGCCATCAAGGAGCCGCTGCGCGTGTTCGAGGGCTCAGCGCGCGAGGCGATCGCCGGGTTCCCGGCCAACGTCAACGTGGCGGTCGCCCTCTCGCTCGCCGGCATCGGCCCCGATCAGACGCGCATCGAGATCTGGGCCGACCCCGGCGTCACCCGCAACACCCACACGGTCGTCGTCAAGTCCGACAGCTCGGACCTGACCATGACCATCGAGAACATCCCCTCCGAGGAGAACCCGCGCACCGGCCGCATCACGGCGCTGAGCGTGCTGGCCGCACTGCGCCGGCTCACCGCGCCGCTCGTGATCGGGAGCTGACTTTGCTGTTGGGCGTGTTTGCGGCGGGCGGCTCGGGCACCGCAACCTTGGCCTCCTCGATCAGCCAGTCGATAAAGGCCTGCACCTGCGACCGCGCACCGGTCGCCCCCGAGCGGATGATGTAGTAGCCGTGCGCACCGGCGGTCGACTGGCCCAACGGCGCCACCAGCTGACCTGACTGCAGCAGGTGACCGACCAGCCTGCCGATGCCCATGCCGACACCCTGCCCGCTCACCGCCGCCCCGATGACCTGCTCGTAGGTTCCGAAATGCAGGGCCGCCGCCGGCTTCAGGTCTGGATGGCCGTGGGTCGCCAGCCACGTGCCCCACTCGAGCCAGGTGCCGACTGCGCCGATCTCGTCCATATAAAGCAGCGTGTGGTGCCGCAGGTCCTGGATGCCGCGCAACGGCCGTCCCGATATCTCCAGCAGGCTCGGGCTGCACACCGGAAGCAGATCCTCGCCGAACAGGCGAACCGCGCCCGGCGGCGCCTTGTCGTCCCGGCAGTAGCGCACCGCCACGTCCACCAGGCTGCGTTCCAGGTTGAGCATTTCGTAGGTCGCCGAGATGCGCACGTCGACGGATGGATGGCGCGCGGTGAAGGTGCGCAGGCGCGGGATCAGCCAAAGCGAGGCGAAGCCGTTGGTGGTGGTCACCGTCAGTTGCGGAGCCGAGCGCTCCGTCTTGAGGCCATCGGTGACCTGCTGCAAGCGCTCGAGCAACTCGGCGGCGGCACGCTGCAGCGTGCGCCCATGCTCGGTCAGCACCAGCGTGCGCGGGCGGCGCTCGAACAGCGTAATGCCCAGATGCTCTTCGAGCGCGCGGATCTGCCGGCTCACCGCCGACTGCGTGATGAACAGCTCCTCCGCCGCCTTCGTGAAGGACAGGTTGCGGGCGGCCGCCTCGAAGCCTTGGATCAGGTCGAGCGGCGGCAGGTTGAAGCGCTTTCTATGCATTACCATTGCTCATGTATGGACTGAGAAATGATCGTTTGTGCCTTGCACCAATCCTTCCTATTCAAGGATCTACGTTGAATTTGACAATGAATCGCGGCGTTTTTCAATGCGCGTCGCGCATGCATAGGAGATCGTCATGCAGCAGCCATGGGATTTGCGCCCAATCGGCCTCAGGGCCCGGGGCGTGCATCGCATCGACAACGGCCGGGGTCTCAGCGTCACGGCCCTGAAGGGCACCGTCTGGATCACCCAGGACCGGGATGTGCGCGACATCATTCTGAGCGCCGGCCAGTCGTTCGTTCTGGATCGCAACGGTGTGGCCCTCGTGTTTGCCTTCCGCGAGGCCTCCGTGCTGGTCGGACAGCCGGGTCGGGTGACGCCCGCGGGTCACGCCACCGTTGCAAGGCATCATCGGGCCGCCTAAAGGCCTGACCGGGGGTTGCCCGATGCTCTACCAGATCCACCGCTATCCGGCCGATCTGATCGACACGGTGGGCTTGCCCGACGGCCAGCGCGTTGTCGTGCGCCCGGTGCTGCCGCAGGATGAGGCGTTGACCGACGCCTACTTCCGCGACCTGCGTGCGGCATCGCGCTACGACCGCTTTCTCGGGCCGATGCGCACTCTGCCGGCGGGCCTTGTCGCGCACCTGACGCATATCGACTATAGCAGCCACCTTGCCTTGGTGGCTGAGGTGTTCGTGGATGGCCGCGAGACCGTGATCGCCGAAGCCCGCTACGCGCGCGGCGAGGATAAGACTTCAGCCGAGTTCGCCGTCTCGGTCGCCGACGCCTGGCAGGGCAAGGGCCTGGCCCGGCTTCTGCTCGGCAAGATCGGCCGCCACGCCGCCAACGCCGGCGTACGGCGCTTCCATGGTGAGACGCTGGCCAGCAACGAGCGCCTGCTTCGCCTGGCGCGCAGGGCAGGCTTTGCGGTTCGGCCGAGCCCTGATGTCCCGGGCTTGATGCTGCTCGAGAAGGTGTTGCGGGCTGCCGAAGCCGAACCTGAGAACTCGCACGCTGCGCTGCCGGCGGCGTAGGAGCGCCGGTTATCTACCGGCCCTGCGGTCGCGCCACGCACCAAGCAGACGTGCAAAGGCAATCATTACGGCACTCAACAAACCGAGGGCGGCGGCCAGCAGCCCGAAGAACACCAACACCGGCGCGAATGCCCACACGGCGAGCGCCGCGCAGATGATGGCGGTGCCGATGAGCCAGGTCCGCAGCATGCTCATAGCTCGCGCCGGGCCCACCAATACCCGATCCCGGCCCAAACCAGGCCAACGGCAAACTGGGCAACCACCACCCCGGCCGATGCGCGCCGTACGTCGAGGGCCGGCGCCCAGCCGAACCGCACCGCCGCATACAGCAGCAGCCATCCGCTCAGCGCTGCAGCGAACGCCGCCACGGGCAGCTTCTGCCACTGGCTGGCGCTGCTGCCCATCCACAGGGCGACGAGTGCCACTGCCGGATTCAACACCGCCGTCAGCAGCACGGCCTTGAGAGCGACGGGCTCGATAAGTGGAATGGTCGACCTCTTCGCCTGCGGATACCAATCTCGGCGCGACTAGCGCGACTTGCCTTCCAGATCGCCGCGTAGCTTCTCTTCCTCGTACTGGATGAACCAGCCGATCATCTGCCGCCACAGCGCCTCGCACAGGTCGGGCGGCACGCCCTTATCGGCGGCGCGCGCCCGCACCTTGTCGATCACCTGCTGGTTGCGCCAGGGCACGCTTGCCTCCTGCTGGAGGCCAAGCTTGATCTGCCAGGCGCGCTCCACGTAGCCGAAGCGCTCGGCAATCAGGTCGACGAGGCCGTTGTCGATGCGGTCGATCTCGACACGCACCTGCGACAGGTCGGCACAGTCCTGGGGCTTGCGTACGGGCATGGGTCTAACCGGGCTTCGTCGGTGAATCAGGGCGGCCCGGGATTACGCCCTCACTTCACCCTTGGCAATACCCTTAGGCGTGGGCGGCCGCCCCAGGGGCGCAGTGCAGATACTCGGCAGGTTCTGGATCTTCCCCTCCGCCTGCAGCTTCTTGATCTCGGCGCACTTGGCGGCGATCTGCTCGACCGTCGGCGGCACGATCTTGGGCACCGTCATCAGTCGCGTCTTCATCTGCGCATAGAGCGCCGGCCGCTGCTGCTTGAAGCGCTCGAGCTCCGGCACCGGCCAGTCGGTCGCAACAACGCCCACCAGCACCACCCGCGAGAAGGCGGCCTGCGTAGCGCCAAGCGGAACCAGCCTGAGAAAGCCGACATTGATGACCTCGCCCGACTGCACGGCGAAGTTGGCATAGCTCTTTCTGAACTGTCCGCCGCCCATCGGCTCGCTCAGCACGAGATGCGCTCCGTTCGGCCGCATGCAGAGATAGCTGACGACATGATACTCGCCGGGATCGAGCGCCAGCTCGGCAACGGTCGCCTCGCCAGCCTTCTGCACGATGCGCGCCGTGTGAAGCAGACGAAAGGCGTCATTCTCGCGCACGCCGATGCCGGCTGTCAGCACCGTGCACTGCGGGTCGGCAGCGCCAAGCTTGATCAGCGCGACGGCCTTCTTGTCCTGGGCGAGCGCGGCCGTGGATACCAGCTCATCGCTGACGCGCGAGGTGCCGGTGGCGGCGCAGCCCGCGATCAGAAGTACCAAGCCGAGAACGGCCGCACGACCGAGAGCACTCAACATCACAAAGCATCCCAAGCGACCATCAATCTGGCCGAGAGGCTAGTGTCCCAATTCCGAAGTTCGCCGATGCCCGCGGCTAGGCTCTGGAGCGAACTTCGGAATCGCAAGGGACACTAGGATCACAGGTTTTCTAGTGTGATTCAGATCGAGAAGTTCGCCCAGAGGTTGCCGCGAATGCCGACGAATTTCTCGATCATCACACTAGATCAATGCCGAGGCGCGCAACAGCGTCTTGACACGAGCTTTCGACTGCTCGATCGAGCACCCGCTCAGCTTTTCTTGGCACGTGGCTTCTTGGTGTCACTCTGTTTCTTGGCAGGCTGGTTCTTGGCAGGCTGGGCCTTCGCGGCGCTCGCGCTTGCCTGCCACCACCGGTCCGGCGCCGGGAAATGCCCGGCAGCATCCTCGATGATCTGGCCGGCGCGGAACAGCGTCGCCTCGTCGAACGGCTTGCCGACCAGCTGGAGGCCGAGCGGCGTGCCCTCCGACGACAGACCAGCCGGCACGGAGATGCCGGGCACGCCCGCCATGTTCGCCGTCACCGTGAAAATGTCGTTCAAGTACATCTGCACCGGATCGCCCGACACCTCGCCTACACCGAAAGCCGGACCCGGCGTGGTCGGCGTCAGGATCAGGTCCACCTTGCGATAGGCTTCCTCGAAGTCGCGCGCAATCAGCGTGCGTACCTTCTGCGCCTTGAGGTAGTAGGCATCGTAGTAGCCTGCGGAGAGCACGTAGGTGCCGATCAGCACGCGCCGGCGCACCTCGGCGCCGAAGCCCGCCGCGCGCGTGCCCTCATACATGTCGATCAGCTCGTCGGCCTGCCTGCGCGCGCCGTAGCGCACGCCGTCATAGCGCGCCAGGTTGGACGAGCACTCGGCCGGCGCCACGATGTAGTAGGCCGGCAGCGCATACTTTGTATGTGGCAGAGAAATATCGTGCATGCTGGCGCCCGCCGCCTTCAGCCAGGCGATGCCCTGCTGCCAGAGATCCTCAATCTCTTTCGGCATGCCGTCGATGCGGTATTCCTTGGGCACGCCGACCTTCAGGCCCTTGATGCTCTGCCTGATAACCGCCTCGTAGTCGGGCACCGGGATATCGACCGAGGTCGAAGTCCTTGGGATCGACGCTTGCCATATGCCGCAGCAGGATGGCTGCATCGCGCACCGTCTTGGCGATCGGCCCGGCCTGGTCGAGCGAGGAGGCGAAGGCGACGATGCCCCAGCGCGAGCAGCGCCCGTAGGTCGGCTTGATGCCGACCGTACCCGTGATGGCCGCGGGCTGGCGGATCGAGCCGCCGGTGTCGGTCGCCGTGGCGCCAAGGCACAGGTCGGCTGCCACCGCCGAAGACGAGCCGCCCGACGAGCCGCCCGGCACCAGCGCCACATTGGAGCCCTTGCGCCGCCAGGGATTGACCACCGGCCCGAAGCGGCTGGTCTCGTTCGACGAGCCCATCGCGAACTCGTCGTTGTTGAGCTTGCCCAGCATGACGGCGCCCGCATCCCACAGGTTCTGCGTCACCGTCGATTCATAAGTCGGCGTGAACTCGCCAAGGATGTTGGAGCAGGCCGTGGTGCGCACGCCCTTGGTGCAATAGAGGTCCTTGATGCCGAGCGGCAGACCCTCCAACGGCCGCGCCGTCTTGCCGGCGAGTCGCGCGTCACTGTCCCTGGCCCGGGCCAGCGCATGCTCGCCCGTCACCAGCACGTAGGCGTTGAGGGCACGATTTCCGGCCTCGATGGCATCCAGGAAAGCCTGCGTCAGCTCGACCGAGGAGAAGTCCTTCTTAGCCAGCCCGTCGCGCGCTTGTGCCAGGGTCAGTTTCGTCAAATCACTCACGAAGTCAGCGTCCTTTCTGTGGTGAGCGTCTTGGCGTAGAACACCGAATAGCCCGTGTCCGGATAGTCGAGCACGGCGCCGCAGCGCTCAAACCCGCCACGCTCGTACACCCGCCAGGCCGCAGGATGACGGTCGCCGGTTTCGAGCACGAGGCGGGAAATCCCTTTGCTGCGGGCCAGAGACTCAATTGCTTCGAGAATGTGCCCGCCGATCCCGCGCCCCTGATAGGCAGGCCGCGTGTACATGCGCTTGACCTCACCGACGCCGTCGCCATGCCGGCGCAACGCGCCGCACGCAACGGCAGCACCATCCTCGCGGGCGACGAACACGGTCGTATCCGAGCGGGCCATTTCCTCGGCCGTCATGTGGTAGCAGAACTCAGCCGGCGTCAGAGCCAGCAGCGCTTGGTTCAACTCGCCGATGAGCTGGCGCACCTCATCCTGCAGTGGACTTTCGACGGACACACTAACTGCCATGCCGAGGCTCCAATCACTCCACCACCTTCGGCACGACGAAGAAGTCGCCCTCACGCTGCGGCGCATTGGCCAACACCTGCTCGACGATCTCGCCGTCGGTGACCTTGTCCTCGCGCTTCTTCAGGGTCATCGGGATGACGCGCGTCATCGGCTCGACGTTGCTGCAGTCGACCTCGTCGAGCTGCTTGACCCAGTCGAGGATGCCGCTGAGTTCCTTCTCCAGCGCCTTGGCTTCCTGGTCGGTCACCTCGATCCGCGCTAGCCGCGCAATGCGCCGCACGGTCGCCTCGTCGACTTGCATGCTTGTCCTGTCAGGCTGATTGCCAACGTTTGCGCTGCAGTGATAGCGGTGCGGCAGGCAGGGTGCAACCCGCGCCGTGGACCTGGTGAAAAGAGGAAGAAACCGGCATGGACGAGCTGAAACCCGCGGCGCAGAAGGTGCAGGCGGCGATCGACGCCAAGGGCCTGGGCGGCAAGGTGCGCCACATGCCGCAGAGCACGCGCACCGCCGAGGAGGCGGCAGCGGCTTGCGGCTGCTCGGTTGCCCAGATCGTCAAGTCATTGGTGTTCCGCGGGGCGCAATCCGGCAAGCCCTACCTGCTGCTAGTCTCCGGCGCCAACCGCGTCGACGAGAAAGCCGTTGCCAAGCACCTCGGCGAAGCGCTGAAGCGGCCCAACGCCGACTACGTGCGCGGCGTCACCGGCTTTGCCATCGGCGGCATCCCGCCACTCGGCCACGACACGCCGCTCGCGACCTTCATCGACGAGACCTTGCTCAACTACGACACGGTGTGGGCGGCGGCCGGCACATCCGACGCGGTATTTCCCTCCGCACCGGCGAAGCTGGTCGAAGCAACGGGCGCCCGCATCATCTCCGTGCGCTGAGCCGCGCCAAGTTCGTCCCTAAGGTCCGAGCTTCTCGACGTTACCTGGGGCGGTCTTCACAATTTTCGCGCGCACCTGTCCGGTGTTGACGTCGACGACCGTGACGACGTCGCCCGTCTTGTCATAGCGCACGCAACCGGTGTTCGGCCGCTCCTTCCATTCGGTGCAATTCGTGTTGCCTTTGACTTCCCACTTGCCATGCATGACGACCCCGGCGGGCGTCTTGTAGAGCGCCGTGCCGTCGTCGACCCAATAGATGACGACCTGCCCGGCTTGCCCTCCGGCAGAAGCAGCAGTGGTCTCCAGATAGGCTGTCTTGCCCGCAAGAAACAACTTGATCTCGGCGCCCGTCATATCGGCAGCCTGAGCTGATGGCGTCATGCCCGCTGCGATGGCCATCGAAAGAAGAGTGCTTCGTGCAGAAATATGCATGATTGTGCTCCTTAATGAACAAGCAGTCTTGCGCATGAAATTGCCGCATCGACGGCATTCCCAATCGGCCGCCGGCGAAATGTTTTTACCACAGGCCTTGCGCCACCCCAACTTTGTCCGAGGGTCTCTCGCTGCCTGAGGGACGCAATCGAGACCTGGCCCTACTCGGCCGCGCCCCACTTGTAGCCGCGCTTGGTCAGGAAGGGGCCCAGGATGTCGGAATAGTCGTCCGTCCACGGCTTGAGGCCACCCGAATCCAGCTCGGACACCGTCTCCAGCTGGCGGAACGGCTCGAGAGCCTCCTCGCTCTTGGCGAACAGTGCCACCGTCGAGGTCGACTGCGCATAGCTGCCGTCGGCCGTGTCGTCCGAGATGAGCATGCCATAGGCGTCCGGCACCTTCTTGATGGTGGCGCCCAACACCGAGTCGAGATCGAGATAGCGGTTGGAGATGTGCAGCAACACGATGCCGTTCTCCGTCACCTTGTCGAGGTAGAGGCGGATTGCCTCCGCCGTCATCAGGTGCACGGGCACCGCGTCGGAGGAGAAGGCATCGACGATGATCAGGTCGAAGCTCTCGTTCTTCTCCTTGGCGATGGTCAGCCGCGCGTCCCCTAGTACGATGTCGGGCTGCGGCTGGCAGGTCTTGAGGAACGTGAAGTACTCGGGGTTGCTGGCGATACCGATGATCACCGGATCGATCTCGAAGAAGCGCCAGGACTCGCCGGGCTTGGAGTGACAGGCCAGCGAGCCTGATCCGAGACCGGTCACGCCGTAGCGTCCCTTGCCCTCGCCGACCCGCTCCCGGACGATGGCGATGGTCTGCGCCATCGGGCTGCCAGGGTAGTAGTAGGTGGCTGGTTTCGTATCGTTGACCAGCTCGTCGAGGTCGTTGCGGATGCGCTGGGCGCCGTGCAGGGTCGTGCCGTGAATCAGCGTGTGGTACATGCCGTCGCTGGACGTCTGCACGCGATAGACGCCGAAGTAGCTGCGCTGTGCCTCGCCCCGCTTCACACCCGACGGCAGCCAAATGAGCGCGCAGAATACCAGCAGAGCCGCCAGCAGCTGGCGCGGCGGGCTGAAGAAATCGAGCACCAGAACCGCCACCAGGATGCCGACTACGACCGGCGTGGTGCCCCAGTCCGCCGTGCGGATGCCGAGCCTGGGGATGGCCCACGGCACCCAGTAGATGATGAGCAGTCCGGCCGCGAACAGCAGCCACGCCATCAACAGTCGCTCCTTGTCCTTGGTCGTCAGCTCAGGCGTCCGCCAGCTGGCCGGGATCGGCAAGACATACCCGAGCAGGCTCGCCGCGCTGCCGACACCGCGCCGCATGGCCGCCACGCTGAACACGCCCGGCCGGCAGGCCATCGACAGCGCCAGCAGCAACGGATACTCGAACACCTCAGTGAAGATGCGCGGCGCGATCAGCGCCGCCGACAGTCCGCCCAGCGCACCGCCCAGCGCCATCCACAGGTAGAACTCGGTCAGATAGCGCGCGGACGGCCGCGCCTCATACAGCGTGCGATGCGCCACCATGGCGGACAGAAAGAATACACAGACGCCCGTCAGCGCCATCACTCCCCAGCTCTCATGCTTGGTCTGCGATAGAGCCCACAAGGCTGCCGCCACGCTGATGAGGTGCAGAGCCAATAGGAGCTGGCGAGGAATGAGCAGCCGGTCGCGGAACACAATCACAAAGGTGAGCAGGTACAGCGATAGTGGCAGCACCCACAACAGCGGCGCCGACGCGACATCGGTCGTCACGTGCGTGGTGAACGCGGTCAGCAGCGCCGACGGCACCAGCGCCAGCCCTACCCAGCCAAGGCGGTCGGGCCAGCTCGGGCGATCGGCCGCATCCTGGGCCTGCGACTGTGCCACCGTCGGCTCGGCGCCGATCGTCGCAGCGCTGCGCAGCATCAGCAGGAACACGCCCCCCAGGGCCGCCATCAGCAGCAGGAAACCGATCGCCCAGAAGCCGCTCAGCGCCTTCAGGCCGAACGCCGGCTCCAGCACGAACGGATAGGCGAGCAGCGCGATCAGGCTACCGAGGTTGCTCGCGGCATACAGGAAGTAGGGGTCGTTTGCATGCGGATGGCCGGTGCGGGCAAACCAGGCCTGCAGCAGCGGCGCGTTGGCGGCCACCGCCAGGAACGGCAAGCCGATCGCCACCGTGAATAGTCCGATTTGCCAGAAGTACGGCTGGCCCGGCGGCGGCTCGCTCCAGCCGCTGGGCAGCCCTATTGGCAGACACACCAGGGCGACCAGACACACGCACAAGTGGATGTAACCCGTCGCGCGCGGCGGCGCCTTGGCGATCAGCAGGTGGGCGTAGCAGTAGCCGACCAGCAGCGCCAACTGGAAGAAAAACACGGCCACCGCCCACACCGACGGGGAGCCGCCCAGAACGGGCAGCACCATCTTGGCAAACAGGGGCTGGATCGCGAACAGCAGCAGGGCCGACAGGAACGTGGTGGCCGTATAGGCCCACAGCACCACACCGGACCCGCCCAGCACCGATGCCCCTGGCGTTCCCGGCGGCTGCCCGGGTTGCGCCGCATCGCGCGGCCTCGCAGCTGCGCCCAGGCTGCCGTTGGAATCAGGCATGCTACGCGTACTCCTGCCTTCCGCTTGTCCGCAGGGCTTCGACCTGGCGTCTCAAACGGTGAGCGCCTGGCCCACCTTGGGCACGATGACGTTTTGATCCTTCATCTCGGCAACGAACTTGTCGGCATCCGGATCCAGCAGGCCTGGGAATGTTCCGTAATGGCAGGGCAGGATCATCTCGAAGCTGAAGAACTTCTTGCAGGTGTAGGCGGCCGAGTGGGCGCCCATGGTGAAGCGATCGCCGATCGGCACGATGCCGATCTGCGGACGATGGAACTCGGCGATCAGCGCCATGCCGGCGAACATGTCGGTGTCCCCCATGTGATAGAGCGTCTTGCCGTCCTTGGGACGCACGATCAGGCCGTTCGGATTGCCGAGGTAGACGCCCTCCATCGAGGAGGAGTGCAGCGCGTTGACGAGCGTGATCTCGAAATCGGGCCCGCCCACCGTGCCACCTGTGTTCATGGGCTCCAGCTTCTCCGCCCCCTTGTCCTTGACGAACAGGGCGAGCTCGAAGTTGGCAAACAGCGTGGCGCCGCGCTTGCTGCAGATCTCCCCGGCATCGCCGACGTGATCGGAATGGCCGTGCGTCAGCGCCACGTGGGTGACGCCCTTGGTCGCCTCGTCCCAGGCGAGGCCAGATGCCTCGAAGGTCGGATTGCCTTTCAGGAACGGGTCGATGAGGAGGACGCTGCCGCCAATCTCGAGACGGAAGCAGGAGTGTCCGAACCAGACGATCTTCATGCGCGAAGGCTCCTGAGACTATGGCGCGGAAGGCGGGCGGAGTATAAGCGGGCACAAGACCACAACAACACACAAAGAACGGCGCGCAACCGGGAGAGCATTGGGCGTGGCAGCTGCCGGGGACAGCCAGGATGGGATCCTGGACGCCGAGGCCTTTGCCGGCGCTCTCGAGCGGGGCGCCCGGCTGATCGGCATCGACCTCGGCACCAAGACGCTGGGCCTCGCCCTGTCCGATGTCACGCGCAGCATCGCCTCCGGGCTCACCACCCTGCCGCGCACCCGCTTTGGAGCCGATGCCGCGCGGCTGTTGGCGCTAGCCGCCGAGCATGGCGTTGGCGGTTTCGTGATCGGCTTGCCCTTCAATCTCGACGGCTCGCAGGGACCGCGCGCCCAGGCCACCCGCGCGTTCGCGCGCAATCTTGGCAAGCTCACGCGGCTGCCCATGCTGCTCTGGGATGAGCGGCTGACGACGGCAGCCGCCGAGCGATCCCTGCTCGAGGCCGATGCTTCGCGCAAGCGCCGCGCGCAGGTGATTGACAAGGTGGCCGCCACGTTGATCCTTCAGAGTGCGCTCGACCGCATGAGGCTTTTCGACGCCTGATGGCGGGCAGCTGGGGGATCGCACGAATGAGCCTGGACAGCCTGGCAACACCGCTCGACGTCATCGCCATCGCCTATTTCTTTGTGGCGATCGCCGTCTATCGGTTCATCGCCAGCCGCGCCGGGCTGGAGCGCCGCAGCCTAGTGGGCGCGGCCCAGCAGCAGCGTCTGCGCTGGATGCTGAACATGGCCGGCCGCGGCGACAACCGCGTGCTCGATGCAATTCTGCTTAACAGCCTGGGCCAGGGCAATGCGTTCTTCGCCTCCACCAGTGCGATTGCCGTCGGCGGGCTGACCGCGACATTGGGTAGCGGCGCCGAGCGGCTGCAGTACCTGCTCGACGCGTTGCCCCTGACCGCGCAGTCGACCCCGGTCGTGTGGGCGGCAAAGCAGCTGCTGATCATGGGAATTTTTGTCTATGCTTTCTTCAAGTTCGCCTGGGCGTTCCGACTTTCGCACTACGCCACCATCATGATCGGTGCGACTCCGGCCGCGGATGAGGGCAACACCGAGGCCTGCAAAGATCACGCGGAGCGCACGGCCAAACTGATCGGCATCGCCGGCGAGCACGCCAACAGCGGCATACGCTCCTTTTACCATGTCATTGCCGCGCTAGCGTGGTTCTTCCACCCGCTCCTGTTCATGTTCGCGACCACGTGGGTGATCCTGATCCTGGCGCGCCGCGACTTTTTCTCGCGCTCGCTACGTCTGATACGCCAGCCCTAGCGCACAGTTCCACATTGTGAAAATGCGCGCTACGGTCTAATCGTCTTGGTCGGCTTGCTGACGATTACGTGACTTGAGAGCGCGCTCAAGTTGTTCGACACCGGGTGTCGACACCACGAGACCGCGACGGATTTGCGGGTCCCGGTTCGTTCGCCCCAAACACCCCATCATGCGTGGAGACTTTTACATGAAGCAGGATCGCCAACTCGACACGTCGGCATTGCATCTGCTGCACAGGGCCGGCCAGTGCGCCGAGGTGCTGTTTGCCAACGAGACCGTGCGCACCGAGCTTACCCCGCGGCAGTACGCCATTCTCACCAGTGTGCAGATAAACCCCGACATCAGCCAGACGGGACTGGTGGAGCAAACGGGTGTGGACCGATCCACGCTGGCCGACATCGTGCGCAGGCTTGTGAAGAAGGGCCTGCTGCAACGCAAGCGCACGCGACGCGATGCGCGCATGTATGCGGTGCGATTGACCGCCAAGGGAAAATCCGCCCTCGGTTCGGTGCGACCGATTGCCGCTAAAGTCGATCAGCGCATCCTGTCGGTGCTGCGCGCCGATCAGCGCGGCGACTTCATCGAGTCGCTGGGGGAGATCGTAAAGGCCATGAGCAGCCGCGTCGCCCAGACCTAGCCGCAGCTCTGCTTCAACCGGGGCAAGCCCGGTCGACGATCGAGCGGGTATCCGTCCCATGCAGCCCCTGTCCGTATGTCCGGCGCCCGGCGCCGGACAGGCGCGTGGCGATGAACGCGTCGGCGACTGACGTGGGTGCATGCGCGCGCAAGATGGTGCCGGCCGCCAGCAGCGCCAGCGCCTCGATCAGATCCCGGCCGCGCTTGTCCAACAACCTCGGCTCGTGCAGCAGCTTCTGTACACGCTCCAGATGCGCCCGCAGGTGCGCATCGCCGCTGACCGCGGCGCCCAGGTCGTCCATGACGGCCTCGGCCGTCTCGGGCTCGCGCTGGAGGACGCGCAGCAGGTCGAGCGCCATCACATTGCCCGAGCCTTCCCAGATGGCGTTGAGGGGCATCTCACGATAGAGGCGGGCCATCGGCCCTTCTTCGACATAGCCGTTGCCGCCCAGGCACTCCATGGCCTCGTAGCCGAAGGCGGGCGCCATCTTGCACACCCAATACTTGGTGACCGGCGTCATCAGCCGGCGCCAGGCCGCCTCACGCTCGTCGGAGGCGCGGTCGAAGCTGCGCGCCAGCCGCAGTGACAGTGCGGTGGCGGCTTCGGCGTCGAGCGCCAAGTCGGCCAGTACCTGGGTCATCAGCGGCTGATCGATCAGAGCCTTGCCGAACACCGCGCGATGCCGGCAGTGATGGATGGCATTGGCAAGCGACCAGCGCATCAGTCCGGCCGAAGCCACCGCGCAGTCGAGCCGCGTCCCCGTCACCATCTCGATGATGCCGGGAACGCCACGGCCCTCCTCGCCGATCAGCCAAGCGTGTGCGGAGTGAAACTCCACCTCGGAGGAGGCATTGGAGCGGTTGCCGAGCTTGTCCTTGAGGCGCTGGAAGTGCAGCGCATTAACCGTGCCGTCGGGAAGGAAGCGCGGCATCAGGAAGCACGACAGTCCGCCCGGCGCCTGGGCCAGCACCAGGAAGGCATCGCACATCGGCGCCGACATGAACCACTTGTGACCGGTGATGAGATATTCCGCACCGGGTCCGCCGTTGCGCACGGGCTGGGCCGTGGTGGTATTGGCGCGCACGTCCGTGCCGCCCTGCTTCTCCGTCATGCCCATGCCGATGGTGACGCCCGTCTTGTCGCCGGCCGGCTTGAAGCTCTTGTCGTAGTCGCGCGACAGGATCTTGGGGATCCACCACTTGGCGAGATCGGGCTCCAGCAGCAGGGTTGGCACCGAGGCGTTGGTCATGGTGGTCGGGCACTGGTGGCCGGCCTCCATCTGGGTGGCCATGTAGGTGGCGGCGGAACGGGCCACGTTGGCGCCTTGCGCCGGCTTTGAGTCGGGGCTCGCCAGATGGTCCCAGACCGAGCAGTGCAGTCCTTGCTTGATGCTGATATCCATGCACGCGTGATAGGCGGGATGGAACTCAACGAGGTCGAGGCGGCGGCCCTTGGCATCGAACGTCCTGAGGCGCGGCGGGTTCTCGTTGGCAAGGCGGCCCTGCTGCAGGGCCTCGGCGCTGCCGCAGATCTGGCCAAAGGCGGCGAGGCGCTTGGCGGCGTGGCCGGCACCTTCCCTGTGCACCGCCTCCATCAAGGCCCGGTCGGAGGTAAACAGGTTTACGTCCTCGAGCGCCGGACTCTGGTTAAGCACCTCGTGGGTGGCGAAAGTCTCGTCCATGGTGCCTCGATTCTCCATGGTGCTTCGTTTCCAGGCCAGCGCGTCACACTAGCAACACCGCAGCCCTCGTGCACGCTGATGCCCGCCTTTGTCGACAGGGTGCCTTGCAGGCGCTCCAGAGTTGGCGTATAGGCACCGCTTTAATGACAAGCTCCATCGCCCAAACCGTCTTCGCACGCCGGCATCTGCTGACATGCGACGGACTTTCGGCTGGCGAGATTGTGACGCTGCTCGACCTCGCCGACAAGGCCGCCGAAAGCAATCGACAGGTTATCAAGAAGCGCGACGTCCTGCGCGGTCGCACGCTGATCAATCTGTTCTTCGAAGCCTCGACGCGCACGCAAAGCTCCTTCGAGCTGGCCGGCAAGCGCCTGGGCGCCGACGTCATGAACATGAACGTGTCGAACTCGTCGGTCTCCAAGGGCGAGACGCTGATCGACACGGCCATGACGCTCAACGCCATGCGGCCCGACATCCTGGTCGTGCGCCACGACAAGGCCGGCGCCGTCGAGCTGTTGGCGCAGAAGGTCGATTGCTCCGTGATCAACGCCGGCGACGGAGCGCATCAGCATCCGACGCAGGCCCTGCTCGACGCGCTCACCATCCGCCGGGCCAAGGGCCGTGTGGCCGGACTGACGGTCGCCATCTGCGGCGACATCCTTCACTCGCGCGTCGCCCGCTCCAACATCAACGTGCTGAACACGATGGGTGCGCGCGTGCGCGTGGTCGCGCCTTCGACGCTGCTACCCTCGCAGGCCGAGCGGCTCGGGGCCGAGGTCTTCACCGACATGAACGCCGGGCTCGAAGACGCCGACATCGTCATGATGCTGCGCCTGCAGCGCGAGCGCATGCAGGGCTCCTACGTTCCCTCGACGCGCGAGTATTTCCACTTCTTCGGCCTCGACCACGAGAAGCTGGCGCGCGCCAAGCCCGACGCGCTGATCATGCACCCCGGCCCCATGAACCGCGGCGTCGAGATCGCATCCACCATCGCCGACCACTCGCGCAGCGTCATCCGCGACCAGGTGGAGATGGGCGTGGCGGTGCGCATGGCGGTGCTGGAGGCGATGGCCCGGCTGTTGCCCAACCATTGAGAAACCTCGGGATGCGCAAGAACGGCTCATCGGCGGACCAGGCGGCGACGGCCTTCCTCAACGCGCGGCTGATCGATCCGGCCTCGGGCAAGGACGAACCAGGCGGGCTGCTGGTGCGGGACGGCGAGATCGCCGATCTCGGCAGCCACCTGCGGCGCAACGCACCCGAGCATGCGAAGGTGATCGACTGCAAGGGCCACGTGCTGTGCCCCGGCCTGATCGACATGCAGGTGTTCACCGGCGAGCCCGGCCAGGAACATCGCGAGACGCTCAAGACTGCCAGCCAGGCTGCGGCGGCCGGCGGTGTTACCACCATCGTGGTGATGCCCGACACCGAGCCCGTCATCGACCAGGTGGCGCTGGTC
The DNA here is from genome assembly GCA_963840445.1 of uncultured Alphaproteobacteria bacterium. Lineage (GTDB taxonomy): Bacteria > Pseudomonadota > Alphaproteobacteria > Rhizobiales > Hyphomicrobiaceae > AWTP1-13. Next base: position 247,141 of record CAWIZC010000032.1, read on the forward strand.
GACTTCATCCAGCGCCGCGCCCGCGACAACGCGGCCGTCAACGTGCACGTGATGGCCGCCATGACGCGCGGCCTCAAGGGCCAGGACATGACCGAACTCGGCCTGCTCAAGCGGGCCGGCGCCATCGCCTTTACCAACGGCAAGTCGAGCGTGGCCAACACGCGCGTGATGCGCAACGTGCTGCTCTACTCGAAGGACTTCGGGGCGCTGATCGTGCATCACACCGAAGATCCTCACCTCACCGAAGGCACCGTCATGAACGCCGGCGAGATCGCGACCCGCCTCGGCCTGCCGGGCGTCGACAAAGCGGCTGAGACCATCGTGCTGGAGCGCGACGTGCGCCTCGTCGAGATCACCGGCGGGCGCTATCACGCCTCGACGCTGTCATGCGCGGAGAGCCTGGCCGTGATCCGCACCGCCAAGTCGCGCAAGCTGCCCGTGACCTGCGGCGTCTCCGTCAATCACCTCACGCTCAACGAGAACGACATCGGGCCCTACCGCACCTTCTTCCGTGTCTGCCCGCCGCTGCGCTCCGAGGACGACCGCGTGGCCATGGTGCGGGGACTGGCGGCCGGCGAGATCGACGTCATCGTATCGAGCCACGATCCGCAGGACGCCGACACCAAGCGGCGTCCCTTCGCGGAGGCCGCCGACGGCGCCATCGGGCTCGAGACCCTGCTGGCGGCGGCGCTGCGTCTGCACCACAACGGCGAGATTGGCCTAATGCCGCTGATCCGCGCCATGACCATCAATCCCGCCAAGCTGCTGGGCCTGCCTGCCGGCCGCCTGGAGAAGGGGGCCCCGGCCGACCTGATCCTGGTCGATCTCGGCCAGCCGTGGGTGGTCGACCGCGATCTGCTCCGCGCACGATCGAAGAACTCGCCATTCGACGAAAGCAAGATGCAAGGCCGCGTGCTGCACACGATGGTTGCCGGCAGCACCGTCTATCAATACGCTGCGGCCGATCGCGCCTGACGCGCTGCATCTCGTCGAGTGTTGCCGATGAGCCTCTGGTCATCTGCCTACGCACCTCTCGCCTTGCTGGTCGGCTATCTGTTGGGCTCGATCCCGTTCGGATTGCTGCTGACGCAAGCTGCTGGCCTCGGCGATGTGCGCCAAATCGGCTCCGGCAACATCGGCGCCACCAACGTGCTGCGTACCGGGCACAAGGGGCTCGCCGCCGCCACGTTGCTCCTGGACCTGTTGAAGGGCACGATAGCCGTCCTGGTGGTCTACGAGATCGCCAAGCGCTTCGTGGCCTTCGACGCCTATCAGCTGTCCTATGTGGCAGGGCTTGGTGCGCTGCTCGGCCATATCTTCCCGGTGTGGCTGCGCTTTGCCGGCGGCAAGGGCGTCGCCACCTTCATCGGTGTGTTGTTGGCTCTGTATTGGCCGGCGGCTGTGATCTTTGGCCTGGTCTGGGCAGCCGTGGCGGCGATCTCGCGCTATTCCTCGCTGGCGGCCCTGTCGGCCACCGTCGCCGTCGTACTGTTCTACGCAGCGTTCGGGCAGGCCGGCTTGCTGTTTATCGTCATCATGGCCGCCCTGATTTTCCTCAAGCACCAAGCCAATATTCGCCGCCTGCTGGCCGGCGAGGAGAGCAGGATCGGTGCCAAGTCGTGAGCCTCCCGAACATTCCTTGGCGCGTTCCCTGACGCGTCTGACACCGGCGCCGCTGCCGCAAGCCGACCTCGATGAACGCCAGCGGCTGGCCTGCCTGCGCCTAATCCGCAGCAGCAACGTCGGGCCGGTCACCTTTCGCGAGCTCATCAATCAGTTCGGCGGCGCCGTCGAGGCGCTCGAGGCTCTGCCCGAATTATCCCGACGCGGCGGCCGCCACAGTCTGCGCATCTGTGCACGAGCCGATGCCGAGGCGGAGCTGGAAGCAGCCGACCGCATCGGCGCGCGCCCGCTGTTCACCATCGAGCCCGGCTATCCGCCGGCGCTGGCGGTGCTGCCCCGGTCGCCGCCACTGCTCTACGCCAAAGGCGACCTCGGCCAGCTGCTGCGGCCGACGCTGGCCATCGTCGGGGCGCGCAACGGGTCGGCGGCCGGCCAGAAGCTAGCCCGCCTGTTCGCAGCGCGCATCGGCAGCGCCGGCCTCGCCATCGCCTCCGGTCTGGCCCGCGGCATCGACGCGGCCGCGCACGAGGCTGCCCTTGCCACCGGCACCGTTGCCGTGGTGGCCGGGGGGTATCGATGTGGTCTACCCGCCGGAGCACGAGCGGCTACAGGCCCAGATCGGCGAGCGCGGCTGCCTGGTCAGCGAGCAGCCACCTGGTTTCGTGCCCCGCGCCAAGGACTTCCCCCGCCGCAACCGCATCATTTCCGGCATCTCCCTGGGCGTGGTCATTGTCGAGGCGGCGCGCCGGTCGGGAACACTGATCACCGCGCGCATGGCGGCCGAGCAGGGCCGCGAGGTGTTCGCGGTGCCAGGCCACCCGCTTGATCCCCGGGCGGAAGGCACCAACCGGCTGCTCAAGACCGGCGCCACCCTGGTCACCGAGCCCGAGGACGTGCTTGAGGTCCTCGCCCCCATGCTGCGGGAGGGCCCATCCGCAGTCGCCATGTATCCGGACGACACGCGGTTTCCCCAAGCCGAGGACAGCCGCCACCCCGACCTGCCCGAGTTCGGTGCCGGCGAGAGGGCCCGTCTGCTTGGCGCGCTAGGCCCCGCGCCGGTCGATATCGACGAGCTGGCGCGGGCTACCGGCCTGTCGATCCGCTCGATCCGCATCGCCCTGATCGAGCTGGACCTGGCCGGCCGCATCGAGCGGCACGGCCACCAGCTGGTGTCCTTGGCGACGGACGTATCAGACCCGGCCTGAGGCTGGCTTGCGCCCCGCCTGGCGCTGCACCAGCGCCTCCTGGCGGGCCAGCTCCAGCAGGGCCGCCAGCGTGCGGCAGCCCATGTTGGCCGACATCAGCTCGAGTTGTCGGGCCATATCGGCGATGTAGCCGAGCCTACCATCCTTCGCCGTGGCCGGCGCCGGGCCGCCGGGACTGGGCACCAGCCCAGCCGCCGTCCGCGTCCTACGCGCAGGCCGGTGTCCGTGCCCATTACCACTTTCTGCACTTTCCCTAGCGCGCATAGCCGTCATCCCCAGGTCTGTGCCAATTCATAAGAAATATTGCCGGAATCAATCTAACGAAGCGTGGATATGCTCGCAATATGCGATATGGGTTGTCCTCTACAATTTTAGGTTGTCAAGTTTGACATGGCCCCACTCATCAACCATGTTCTGCGCCGCAAACAGACTGGGTAGCAACAGCTGGGATGCGCGGCCGCTCCCCATATTAGAAGCAACAGAAGCCGCCGCCGAGACCGTCACAGATGAACGTTGTCATTGTTGAATCGGTCGCCAAGGCCAAGGCGATCAACAAGTACCTGGGCTCGGCCTACAAGGTCATTGCCTCCTATGGCCATGTCAGCGACCTGCCGTCCAAGGACGGCTCCGTCGAGCCCGACAAGGACTTCGAGATGCACTGGGACGTGGATGGGCGCTCCCAGAAGGTGATGAAAGAGATCACCGAAGCCGTCAAGAACGCCGACAAGCTGATCCTGGCCACCGACCCGGATCGCGAGGGGGAAGCCATCTCCTGGCACATCCTGCGCATCCTCGGGGAAAAGAAGGCCCTGAAGAAGGGCGTCCCGGTCGAGCGGGTCACCTTCAACGCCGTAACCAAGCAGTCGGTGCTGGACGCCTTCAAGGCCCCCCGCCAGATCGATGCCCCCCTGGTCGAGGCCTATCTGGCCCGCCGGGCGCTGGACTATCTGGTCGGCTTTACGCTTTCGCCGGTGCTGTGGCGCAAGCTGCCGGGCGCCCGCTCGGCCGGCCGCGTGCAGTCCGTCGCCCTGCGCCTGATCTGCGACCGGGAAGCCGAGATCGAGGCATTCAAGAGCGAGGAATACTGGACCATCGAAGCCCAGCTCCTCACCGCCAAGAACGAGGAGTTCGCGGCCCGGCTGAACGCTATTGCCGGCCAGAGGCTCGACAGGCTCGACATCAAGGACGAGGCCAGCGCCACCGCCATCAAGGCGGCCATCGAGAAGGGCGACTTCAAGGTGGTGCGCGTCGAGAAGAAGGCTGTGAAGCGCAATCCGTTTGCGCCGTTTGCCACCTCGACCCTGCAGATGGACGCCTCCCGCAAGCTCGGCTACTCCGCCAAGCAGACCATGCAGCTCGCCCAGCGCCTGTATGAGGGTGTCGACATCGGCGGCGAGACGGTCGGCCTCATCACCTACATGCGAACCGACGGCGTGACCATCATTCCGGAGGCCGTCAACGCCATCCGCGGCATGATCGCGCGCGAGTATTCTCAGCGCTACGTCGCACCCTTCATTCGCGAGTACAAGACCAAGGCCAAGAACGCGCAGGAGGCCCATGAGGCCATCCGCCCGACCGACGTAACCCGCCGCCCGCAGGACGTCGCCAAGCATCTCGACCGCGACCAGGCCCGCCTCTACGAGCTGATCTGGAAGCGCACGGTCGCAAGCCAGATGGCGTCTGCCGAGCTGGAGCAGACCACTGCCGACATCGAGGTCAAAGGCCGCGACGGCAAGCTCTACACTTTGCGTGCGTCCGGATCTGTCGTGATGTTCGAAGGCTTCCTCAAGATCTACGAGGAAGGCCGCGATGATCGCGTGCGCGTGGTCGAGAAGGGCAAGGAGGATCACTCCGAGGACGACGACAGCAGGCGCCTGCCGCCGCTGGCCGAAGGCGACCGCGTCACCGACCGCAAGATCGAGGCCGAGCAGCACTTCACGCAGCCGCCGCCGCGCTTTACGGAGGCGACGCTCGTCAAGCGCATGGAAGAACTCGGCATCGGCCGTCCGTCGACCTATGCCTCCACGCTCGCCGTGCTGCAGGAGCGCGACTACGTCCGCATCGACAAGAAGCGCCTGATCCCCGAGGACAAGGGCCGTCTCGTCACGGCCTTCCTGGAGGCCTTCTTCAAGCGCTACGTCGAGTACGATTTCACCGCCGACCTGGAGGAGAAGCTCGACCTTATTTCCGACGGCAAGCTCGAGTGGAAGGACGTGCTGCGCGACTTCTGGCGCGACTTCACGGCCCGCGTCGGGGAGATCAAGGACCTTCGCGTCGGCGAGGTGTTGGACGCGTTGAACGAGCTGCTCGGCCCGCACATCTTCCCGCCCAAGCCGGAAGGCGGCGATCCGCGCCAGTGTCCGAACTGCGGCGCCGGCCGCTTGAGTCTCAAGGTCGGCAAGTTCGGCGCCTTCATCGGCTGCTCCAACTATCCCGAGTGCCGCTTCACCCGCCAGTTCTCCGACAGCCAGAACGGTTCGCCCGAGGCCTCGACGCCAGAGGGCAAAATGCTCGGCACCGATCCCGAGACCGGATTGCCCGTCACGCTGCGCACCGGCCGGTTCGGGCCCTATGTGCAGCTCGGCGAAGCCGAAGGCGAGGAGAAGCCCAAGCGATCGTCCATCCCGAAAGGCATGGACGCAGCCACGCTCACCCTGGAGCAGGCGCTGTCATTACTGCGGCTGCCGCGCGAGGTCGGGCTGCACCCGGAGACGGGCACGCCGATCACCGCCGGGCTCGGCCGCTATGGCCCGTTCATCCTGCACGACGGCACCTACGCCAACCTGCCGAGCGTGGACGAGGTGTTCTCGGTCGGCATCAACCGCGCCGTGGCACTGCTGGCGGAAAAGAAGGCGGGCGGCGGCAAGAGCCGTTTCCAGCGCGCCGCGCCGACTGTGCTGAAGGAGTTGGGTGAGCATCCCAAGCTCGGCGGCAAGGTGCAGGTCCTGTCGGGCCGCTACGGTCCCTACGTCAAGCACGGCGACGTCAACGCCACCCTGCCACGCTCCAAGGAGCCGGCCGCACTGACCATGGACGAAGCCGTACAGCTGATCGCCGAGCGTGCCGCCAAGGGTCCGTCGAAATCCAAGCGGCGCAGCGCCAAGCCGAAAGCCGAGAAACCGCCCAAGACAGACAAACCCGCCAAGGCCGAGAGCAAATCCAAGACCAAGGCCGCAGCCGCGCCGGCCAAGCCGAAGTCCAAGACGGCCGCCAAATCGGCCAAGCCAAAGGCCAAGGCAAAAGAGGCGGCGGAATAAGGATTACCGAGGCGGTGCCCCGCAACACGAAAGCAACAAGCCGCGGGGCCGGGGAGCTGCCCACCAGGGACGAAATCCTCACGTTTCTTCAAACGGCCGGCAGCAAGGCCGGCAAGCGTGAGATTGCGCGCCACTTCTCCATCAAGGGCGACAACCGCGTCGCGCTCAAGAGCCTGCTTGCCGAAATGGCCGACGAGGGCCTGCTCACGGGCAACCGCAAAGGCTTCAAGGAGCGCGGCAAGCTGCCGCCCGTGAGCGTGCTGGAGATCGTGGCCCGCGACAAGGACGGCGAGCTCGTCGCAGAGCCGGCTGTCTGGGACGCGAGCGAGGGCGAGCGTCCCAAGGTGCTGGTCATCGACCCCAAGAAGTCCGGCCGTTCCGGCGAGCCCGCGCTCGGCCAGGGCGATCGCATCCTGGCGCGCATTACGCGCCTCTCGGACAAAGACGTGTACGGCTACCGCTACGAGGCCGAGCCGATCAAGCGCCTGCCGCGCGAGAAGCGGCGCATGCTCGGCATCTTCCGCACCCGAAAGGGTGGTGGCGGGGTTATCGATCCGGTCGACCGCAAGGAGCTGAAGGAGTGGCGGATCGCTGCCGGCGACGAAGGCGACGCCAAGGACGGCGACCTCGTCCGCTTCGACCTCAACCGCTCCGGCCGCTTCGGCGTGCCGCAGGCGCGCGTCGCGGAAAGCCTCGGCAATCCGCAGGACCAGCGCAAGGTCAGCCTGATCGCCGTGCACGCGCACGGCATACCCGACGAGTTTCCCGAGGACGTGCTGACTGAGGCAGCCGAGGCCCGGGCGCCCTCGCCGCAAGGCCGCGTCGACCTATGTGACCTCCCGCTGCTGACCATCGACCCAGTCGATGCCCGCGACCATGACGACGCCGTGCACGCCGCGCCCGACTCCGACCCCAAGAATCCCGACGGCTGGATCGTGCACGTGGCCATTGCCGACGTTGCCTACTACGTGCGTCCCGGCAGCCGCATGGATCGCGAGGCGCGCATCCGCGGCAACTCCGTGTATTTCCCCGACCGTGTCGTGCCGATGCTGCCCGAGCGGATCTCCAACGACCTGTGCTCGCTGCGTGAGGGCGAGGTGCGCGCGTGTCTTGTCGCACGCATGGTATTCGACAAGCATGGCAGCAAGCGCAGCCACACGTTCCTGCGCGCCCTGATGCGCTCCGCCGCCAAGCTTTCCTACCAGGAGGCGCAGGCGGCCATCGACGGCAAGCCGAGCGAGAAGTCCCGTCCGCTGATGCAGAGCGCCCTGCAGCCGTTATGGGCGGCCTATAAGGCGCTGGCCGCCGCGCGCGACCGGCGCGAGCCGCTCGACCTCGATCTGCCGGAGCGCAAGATCGTGCTCGACGCTGCCGGCAAGGTCGAGCGAGTGATCGTGCCCCAGCGCCTGGAAGCCCATCGCCTGATCGAAGAGTTCATGATCCAGGCCAACGTTGCCGCTGCCGAAACCCTGGAGGCCAAGCGCGCTGCCGTCATCTACCGGGTGCACGAGCCGCCTTCCAAGGAAAAGCTGGAGGCGCTGCGCGAGTTCCTGGACGGCCTCGACCTCAAGCTGCCCGGTGCCGGCAGCCTCAAGCCCGGCGACTTCAACAAGGTATTGAAGCGCGCCAAGTCGATGCCGGTGACCGACCTCATCAACGAGATCGTGCTGCGCTCGCAGGCGCAGGCCGTCTATGCGGCCGACAACGCCGGACACTTCGGCCTGCATCTGGCCCGCTACGCGCACTTCACCTCGCCGATCCGCCGCTATGCCGATCTCATCGTGCACCGCGCCCTGATCCGCGCCTTGCAGCTCGGGCCCGGTGGGCTTGCGGATGAGGAGGCCGCTCGCCTGCCGGAGATCGCCCAGTCCATCTCGGAGGCCGAGCGGCGCGCCATGGCCGCCGAGCGCGAGACCATCGACCGGCTGGTGGCGGGCTTCCTCGCCGACCGCGTCGGCGCCGAGTTCTCCGCGCGCATCTCGGGGGTGACCCGCGCCGGCCTGTTCGTGCGCCTCAGGGACACGGGCGCCGACGGCTTCGTGCCGGCCGCCACCATCGGCAACGACTACTACCGTCATCACGAGGACGCCCATGCCCTGATCGGCGATCGCACGGGCGAGAGCTACCGCCTGGGCGACGACGTCAGCGTGCGCCTGGTCGAGGCCATCCCGACCGCCGGCGCGTTGCGCTTCGAGATGTTGTCGCAGGGCAAGCGCCAACCCGGCCATCTGGGCAAACTGCCGCGCCGCGCCGGCTTCCGCGGACAGCGACGCTACCGGCCGAGATGATGCGCATACGATGCGCCGGCAGCACACCTGCCATCGCCGCGGCAAGCTTGACTGACATGCGGGCAGGCTAGACCCTGGCGCGACACCGAGGGGCGGGGGTTGGGAGCGACCGCATGAACGAGAAGCCGCGGCAAGCCGCGCCGGCAGCGTCGGCCAAGGCGCGCGCATTGCGGCCTCGCGATGCCGCCACGCTCATCATCGTCGACGACACCTCGGGCGAGCCGCGCGTCCTGCTGGGCCGTCGGCGCGCGGACATGGTATTCATGCCCGGCCGCTACGTGTTTCCCGGCGGCCGCGTCGATCGCGCCGACCGCCTGATCGAGGCCGGCAGCGATCTCCACCGCGACGACCTGCTCAAGCTGATGGTGGCCATGAAGGGTACGCCCAGCGAGGCAAGGGCCCGCGCCTTGGGGCTGGCCGCCATTCGCGAGACCTTCGAGGAAGCCGGCCTCATCATCGGCGCGCCCATCTCGGCGGCCGGTCCCGCCAAGACCCCGGCCTGGCAGGATTTCTTCGCTACCGGCTACCGTCCAGCGCTCGACCGCCTGACCTTTTTCGCGCGCGCCATCACGCCGCCCGGCCGGCCGCGCCGTTTCGACACCCGCTTCTTCTGCGTGCCGGCCGATGCCATCGCGCACAAGATCACCATCAAGGACGGCGAATTGTCCGACCTCGAATGGCATTCGATCGCGCAGGCGCGCGGCCTGCAATTGCCCAACATCACCCGGGTCATTCTCGAGGACCTTGGCGAGCGCATCGCCGCCTGCGCGCTGCACACCAGCGAGGTTCCGGTGCCCTTCTACCATCGCAGAAACGGCACCTTTCGCCGCGACCTCATCAGCCCGGATACCGTCCTTGACTAAGCAGTTCGGCTGAGTAGAGTGCGGCACGACCGCAGCGAGCAATCGCTCCAAATTGGAACAGTCATGGCAAAGCCGGTAACGCAAAAGATCAAGCTGTTGAGCACGGCGGGCACGGGCTTCTTCTACGTCACCAAGAAGAATCCGCGGACGGCCACGGACAAGCTGGGCTTCAAGAAGTACGATCCCGTCGCTCGCAAGCACGTCGTCTTCAAGGAAACCAAGATCAAGTAGCGCTGCGACGCTTGGCGCCGCTGATCGCGCGGATGCTGACACGCGGACAAGTGGTTCCTGCGTCCGGCTCGCGGACCGTGCCATTTGCAGCAGCCGTGCATAGCCTGACCGCAACGCAACAACGCGAATTACATAGGAGTGTTCGGCGAGAACCTGTGGGGTCCGCTTCGAGACGGTGGCCGGGTCCGTGACTGACATCGGCAGCGGGGTAGAAGTCCGAGCAGTCACGGACACCGGCCTGCCAAGTCATGGACCAAAGAGGGCGTTGGCCATCGACCTGGCGTCTTGGTCGTCTGGCGCGGCGTCCTAGAGGAGGCCACTCCTAGCCGCGCTTGACGACCACTACCTCACGGCATCAGGAGATGCGGCGGACCTGAAAGTCCGTGAGGATCCAGATTTTGCGATTGAAGAGCGGCGCGCACTTCGACGCCCGCCAAATCCCTCCTCCCTCTGTCCCGTTCCTAACAAAGCAGATCGGCCGGGGCTTGGCAATAGCAGCAGTTTCAACGACTTGACTGCGCATCGCTGAAAGCCGCACACCCGTCACCGCGCGCGGTCCAGCTTTAAGCCCCGGGCGATGCGATGCTTGACATCCGCTATCGTGCGGAAAATATCAAAATTTCAGTTGCTTATGCCTTTGCACAACAGTCACGCGGCATCCACCACGACGCGGTTACGCCCCTCCCGTTTCGCGGCATACAGCGCGGCATCGGCCCGCCGCAGCACCGCCTCCGCGCTGTCATCCGAGCGCTCCAGTGTGGCGATGCCGACACTGGCGGTGACGTGCAAGCGCGCATCCGCATTGGCCTGAAACGGCTCGACGGCAACGCCATGGCAGAGCCGCTCGCCGACCTGCAACGCGCTCGCCAGGGTCGTCTCCGGCATGATGATCACGAACTCCTCGCCGCCCACCCGGCAGGCCAGATCGATGCCACGCGTGTTGCGCCGCAAGCGGGCGGCGAACTCACGCAGCACGTTGTCGCCGGCTGCGTGTCCGAAGGTGTCGTTGATCGCCTTGAACCGATCGATGTCGACGATCAGCACGGACAACGGCCACCCCGCCATCTTGGCCCGGCCGGCAAGGGCAGCCAGGTGCTGCTCCATGTGTCTGCGGTTGTTGAGGCCGGTCAGCGCATCGGTGATGGCAAACCCGATGCTTTCGTCGAGCCGGTTGCGCAGATGGTCGGCGTGACGCTTGCGGCGGATCTGGGTGCGCACGCGCGCCACCAGCTCGTTGCGGTCGACCGGACGCGTCAGATAGTCGTTGACGCCCATGTCGAGCCCGCGCAGCAGCCGCGCCTCGTCGCCCGGGTGCACCATGATGATGATCGGCAGATTGCGCGTGCGCTCGAGCGAGCGCACCTGGCTGCACAGCCTGAGCCCGTCCCCGCTCTCCATGGCGAGGCTGACGATCAGTACGTCGTAGGGCTTGGCGGCAAGCTTGAGTAGGGCCGCCTGCAGGTCGGGTTCGACGTCGACCTCGTGCAAGTCGCCGAGCGCGCCGCTAACGCGCCTGGCCACCTGGCGGATATCCTCCACCAGCAGCACGCGCCCCGGCGCCATCGCAAGCTCGCCTTCGGTGCCGGCCGCCGGCAGCACGCCGAGGTCGCTCGCGGTCGCCACGCGCAGCAGCAGCTCGTCGTTCAAGGACTTCAGTCGGCTCAGATTCCTGACGCGCGTGATGAGCGCGATATCGTCCACCGGCTTGGTGAGGAAATCGTCGGCACCGGCTTCCAGGCCCCGCACCTTGTCGGCAGGCTGATCCAGCGCGCTGACCATGATCACCGGCACGTGCATGGTCTTGGGTGAGCTCTTGATGCGCCGGCACACCTCGAAGCCGTCCATGCCCGGCATCATGACGTCGAGCAGAACGACGTCGACGTGCTCGCGCTGCAGGATGGCCAGCCCTTCAGCCGGCGAGTGCGCCGTCAGCACGGCGAAGTACTCGGCCGACAGGCGCGCTTCCAGCAGCTTGACGTTGGCGGGGATGTCGTCGACGACGAGAACGCGGGCGGTCATCACAAGCCTTCGCTACACACCAACAGTCCTGCGGCCGTCAGGCCTCTCCGAGATGCCGTCGAACCAGATCGAGAAATACCGCGATCGAGATCGGCTTGGAGATATAGGCCTCGCAGCCCCCCTGTCGGATGCGCTCCTCGTCGCCCTTCATGGCAAAGGCGGTCACGGCGATGACGGGGATGTCGCGCAGCTCCTCGTCATCCTTCAGCCACTTGGTAACCTCGAGGCCCGACACCTCCGGCAGCTGGATGTCCATCAGGATGAGATGCGGACGGTGCATGCGGGCGAGGCTGAGGGCCTCGATGCCACTCCGCGTCTGCAGCGTGCGATAGCCGTGCGCATCCAGCAGATCGTGGAAGAGCTTCATGTTGAGCTCGTTGTCCTCCACGATGAGGACTGTCTTGCTCATCTGCCGCGTCTCGGGGTTGCGGCCCGCAATCGTCGTGCTGCGCTCCTGATAGCTCATCCCCGGCAAGCCTGCTCTCGCCCCACGTACTCTTGCACCAATTCGATGCGACCCAGGCATCGAACTCTGGTGCAGAAGCCCTAAGCAACTGTTTAAGATGATGTCCGACAGCCTCTAACGCTCGGAAAGGTTAGCGATGTCGAAACACCGCGACGGGCGCAGGACGGTCGACCGAGAAACCGCGGAAGCCATTGCTGCACAAGCACTTGCCTTCCTGGCCGGCGAACGAGATCGTTTCACCCGTTTCCTGGCCCTGACCGGCATCGAGCTTGCGGACGTGCGCACCAACGCCGGTTCGCCCGAGTTGCTGGCCGCGGTGCTCGCCCACTTGACCGCCGACGAGTCGCTGCTCCTCGTGTTTGCCGCCGAAACCCACACCACCCCGGAAGCCATCGCCCCCGCGCTGGCCATCCTGCAAGGCCATCCACCCGACTAGCGGCGCCGGCGAGCGGGACCGAGATTCACCATAGCCGCGAAATGTGCGCTCGGGCTTGTCCCCGCGCTCGGAGCCCATGCGACGATGCGCGCACCTCGGCCCAACGAGGGGCGCCATCGCGAGGCGTCTCGATGGCAGCGGGCCGGGGGTCGTATCCCGGTAGCCCGCGCAAACGGGCGCTCCGTCAGCCGAGGCCAGTTGGGTCACTCGCTGGAGCCGCGAAGCGGAAACCGGATACGGCGCGGGGCGTCCTTCGCAGGACTGCCCTTATACCTCAGAGCCAGGCGTCGGACGCCCCGCTCCCTCGTTTCCCCGAGCTGACCTCCGCTGCGCCGGAGCGTCAGGAAGAAACAGCGCGCGCCTATGCGGATGGCCGGCGCAGAACTGTGCGCCGGGCCCGCAGTCGCGGGCCGAACTCGCTGAAGAAGCGGAGGGGTGCAATAGCGAAGCGTATTGCACCGCGGATCGGCGCAATAGGGGCTATCGCGGGGCCGACCTGCCGGGACCGCGGCCCCACACCTGTCTAGGCCCGCTTGGCCTTGCCGTCCGACACCATGTTGAGGATCTCGATCTTGCGGTCGGCCACCAGGTCGCCGACCGTCGGCCGGAAATCCTTGTAGTGCTGGCTGTCCTGATGCGCCTTCACGGCGGCATCGTCCCGATATACCTCCAGCATGACGAACCGGGTCGTATTCTCGGGATCCTGCACGACGTCGAATTGCAGGCAGCCGGGCTCGTTGGCCAGGCAGCGCTTGGCCTGGGCGGTCATCTTCTCCTGGAACTCGGCCTGCTTGCCGGGCTTGGTCGTCAGGTAGGCAATAATGGCGCGCATGTTTCCTCCGTTATCCGGTGTAGCCACCCAACCTACCCTGGCACGAAAGGGACGGCTGCGTCAGCCATCTCCGAGCCGCCCTGGGCCCGCCGTACGGGCCGCAAAGCCGGCGTATTCAAGACGCATCTTCTCCGCTAAGATCATAGACGTAACCGGCCGAGCGGCCAGAAGCGGGGGCTGTCCGTGAGCAATGCAGGTGTGCTGATCGTTAGTGAGGACACGGCGATCAAGGGTGAAGTCCGCAACTGCCGACAACTCGAAGTGTACGGCTATATCGAAGGTGACATCACCGCCTCCAACGTCCTGGTCCACCAGGGCGGCCGCTGCTACGGCAAGGTCAAGTCCGAGAACGCCGATGTGCACGGCGACCTGCAGGGCGAAGTGACGGTCAAGCACCTGATCAACATCCGCAGCTCGGGATCCGTCAGCGGCAACGTGCGCTACGGCAAGCTGGCGCTGGAGCAGGGTGGCAATCTCTCCGCAGAGGTGCGCAACGTGCCGCCGACGCTGGGCGGCGATCTCGACCTGTCGGTGAGCCGCGGCAAGGCCGTGCGCATCACACCGCAGGATCTTACCGCGTATGATCCCGACGACACCGCCCAGAACCTGACTTTCACGATCTCCAATGCCCGCAACGGCTTCATCACCTTGGCCGGCGGACGCAGCCCGGTCACCCGCTTCACGCAGGCCGATCTCACCAGCGGCAAGGTGTCCTTCACGCACGACGGCACCAACACGCAGGCGGCCAGCTTCGAAGTCGTGGTAGCCGACCGCAGCGGTGCCACCTCCGGCGCGCCGCAGACCGTGAAGGTGCACGTCACCGCCTGATCCCCGGCATCGCGGACTACCGTCATCCCCCAAGTCGCAGCCCAGCCGCGACTATCGGGGACTTTGTGCGGCGGGTTGAGCGACCTCGGATTGCGATGCGAGCATCGCGTGCGGGATGACGGGTGCGTGCCTAAATCCGCCAGCCCGAGTGGATGGCGGCAATGCCGCCCGTCAGGTTGCGATAGCTGACGCGACCGAACCCGGCGTCGCGGATCATGGCTGCGAACCGCTCCTGGTTTGGAAACTTGCGGATGCTCTCCACCAGATACTGGTAGGACTCCGCCGACCCGGCCGCCAGCTGGCCGAGCCGCGGGATCACCTGGAACGAGTGGAAGTCGTACAGCCGGTCGAGCAGGGGTACCTCGCAGGCCGAGAACTCCAGGCACAGGAAGCGCCCACCCGGCTTCAGCACGCGGAACGCCTCTGCCAGCGCCGCCTCGATGTGCGTGACGTTGCGGATGCCGAAGGCGATCGTGTAGGCATCGAACGACTTGTCCGGGAACGGCAGGCTCTCGGCGTTGCCGATCGAGAAGGCGACGCGGCTCGCCAGGTCCGCGGCCGCCAGGCGCTTGCGGCCCACCGCCACCATCTCCGGGCTGATGTCGCACAGCACGGCGCGGCAGCCGGGGCCGCCGGCGCGCAGGGCCCGCAGCGTGATGTCGCCGGTGCCGCCGGCCACGTCCAGCAGGTCGAAGCGGCGCACCGATTTCGGCGGCCCCAGCATGCCGACGAAATCGTCCTTCCACAGCCGGTGCAGGCCGCCCGACATCAGGTCGTTCATCAGGTCGTAGCGGTTGGCAACCGCCGCGAACACGTCGTTGACCAGGCTCTGGCGCGCATCCTCCGGCACGTCCTTGAAGCCGAAGGATGCGGTGCCCGGCGGCTCGCTCTTGTCGGATGCGCGGCTCATCGGCCCGGACCATAGCGGAGGCTCGCCGCCTGCGCCATCGTGTGGGTCGCGCTACACCTTGGGCGGCAGCGCCTCGTGCAGGCCGAACAGGCCGGCCGGGCGCACGATCAGCAGGAATACGAGCAGGACGAAGATGGCGAGGTCGCGAAACTCGATCGGGAACAGGGCGGACCAGGTCGTCTCCGCGAACCCGAGCAGAAGCCCGCCGAGGAAGGCGCCGGGCACCGAGCCTATCCCGCCGACGATGGCCGCAATCAGCGACTTCAAGCCGAGCGAAACGCCGCCGACATAGCCGAAGGTGCCGTAATAGACGGTGGCCACATAGCCGGCCAACCCCGTCAGCAGCGATGCCAGCGCAAACGTCTTGAAGAGGACCAGGCCACGATCGATCCCGAACAGCTCCGCAGCCAGGGGGTCATCGGCGCAGGCCCGCCAGGCGCGTCCAAACCGGCTCATCCGCATCAGGGCCAGCACCGCCAGTGCGGCGGCCAGACATATGGCGGCTGCCGTCATGGCCGCCGGCGTCACGGTCACCACGAAGTCCTCGGAGCGCGCCACGGCGGACGGCGTGTTGAGGATCGGCCGCAGCCAATGGTGGCGCGGCCCCTGCGCCAGCCGCATGTACTCCTGCAGCACGATGGCCAGGCTGATGGTGCCGATCAGCAGCTGCTGCCCGGTGCGCTGCATCAGGGGCGCAAACACCAGGCGCCCGGTGGCGATGCCGTACGACAGAGCCGATGTGAGAGCGACGGCCAGCGCCAATGCCAGCGGCACGGCTGTATCGCTTGAACCATCGGCGAGCACGAACGTCAGAAAGGTGGCGTAGCCGCCGACGGCGGCCAGCTCGCCGAACGCCAGGTTGATGCGCCCGACCAGCCCATAGATCAGCGAGTAGGCCGCAGCCAGCATGGCGTAGATGGCCGTCAGCGGCAGTGCGCTGAGCACATGCTGCAGCCCGACGGCGAGCAGCCGCGGCACCGTAGGGACACGCGCCGCATTCCAGACCGGCTCCGGATCAGCCGCCAGCTCCGAGCCCTTGAGCCAGAAGCGCCGGATCAACTGCAGGCGCACATCGCTGAGCGGACCCGTCTCCGTGGTCGCATCGACGATGGTGTTGCGCTCCGAGGGTATGGCACCCAGGGCAAACCGGCACTCGAGAAAGCGGTCGCTGGTCGGGCCTGCCGCTACGCGGGCGCGATAGTCGACCCGCACGCCGTCGCGCGAGGCAAGCGGCGTGGTGCGCGTGATCTCGACATCGGAGGCCGACAGGTTCAGTGCTGGAACGGCGGTGCGGCAGGTGCGCGCCTGCTCGGCATCGACTATGTCGGCGCAGCCCACCAGCGTGCAGGCGAGCGCGGCAACCACGGCAAGGCGCGGAACCATCGTCATGCGGCCACCCTAGAGCAGGATCGCTTCAGATTGAATCACATTGCCCCAACGGGATGATTTGGCTGAAGCGTGAACCTTGCTCTGCTCCTTGGGTGTAGAGTGAGATTCATCTTCCTATGGAAGCCGAAGCAAGAACGATCTGGCTCTAGCCCCGGATTGGCGTTTGGCCATGGCGGGGGCCGGTGCCGCGGCAGGGCAGTTCAGAGCAGGAGACTGGCCAAGGCGATCACGACCACCAGCAGCAGCACGGCCGTGCGCACCAATGCGTCCGGCAGCCGCCCGACCAGATGGGAGCCGGCCACGCAGCCGACGATGTAGGGCGGCGCCAGCACGCCGATCGCCGGCAGCAGGGCGACATCGAAGCCGGACCCGATGGTCAGCATCACCAGCAGCATGATGGTGCCGAGGAACACCCACACGATGAAATTGGCGCGGCTTTCGGCCGCCGACTGCCCGCCCGCATGCAGGAACAGCGCCGACGTGATGGCAAGCGACGTCGCCCCCATCACCACCCCCGTCAGGGCGCCGACGCCCACCCAGCCGGCCCGGCCGATGGTGCCGGGATAGCGCCAGCCCGACAGCAGCACCAGCGCCGCCACCAGGATGGTGGCGCTGAGCGCGCGCTTCATGATCACGGCGTCGACCACCAACAGCAGCAGCACGCCGAGCGGCATGGTCAGCAGCGCGCCAGCCGTCAGCGGCACCACCACGCCGGCCTTCGCCTCGCGCGCTGCCCGCGGCAGGATGTGCACGTTGACCAGCAGGTCGATCCAGCTCATCACCAGGATGGCGGCCGAGGTCGGCATGAAGACGTTCAGCGCCGGCAGCAGCGTCAGCGGCCCGCCGAATCCGGCAAAGCCGCGCACCACGCCGGCCAGCAGGGCCGCAGGGATCAGCACAGCGAAGAACGAAGCCGAGAACGTCATGCCCGCCTGCTGCCGCAAATGTGCCAGCACCGCAAGGCCGGCGAGCTACCTGGATGCACAGTGCTATTGTGCGCGCGGCACCGTCTTTCTCCCTCTCCCCACGGAAGAGTGGGAGAGGGGATGCATGCGCGCGACGCGGGCGGCCACCTACCCGAAGAATTTCTCGAACTGGTCGAGCACCGCCTGCGGCGCCTCCTCAGCCAGATAGTGGCCGGTCGGCACCGCGCCGCCCGTCACCTCGGCCGCGCAATACTGGCCCCAGATCTCGAGCGGCTCATACCACTGCCCGATCTTGCCCTTGGAGCCCCACAGCACCAGCATCGGGCATTGCACCTTGCGCCCGGCGGCGCGGCTCTCGCGGTCGTGCACCAGATCGATGCCGGCGGCGGCGCGGTAGTCCTCGCACATGCCGCGGATCATGGCGGGGTCGCGCAGCCGCCGCCAGATAGTCGGCCAGCGCATCTGGGTGGAAGAAGCCCGGCGACTTCGGCTCGCGGTTGGTGTGCGTGTTGAACCAGGCCTCCGGCGCCGCATTGATCAGCACCTCGGGAAAGGGGTGCGGCTGGGCGAACCAGAACCAGTGGTAGTAGCCGAGCGCGAACTGCATGTCGGCGCGCTCGAAATGCTCGATGGTCGGCACGATGTCGAGCACGGCCAGCCGCTGCACCCGCTCGGGGTGGTCGAGCGCCAGCCGGTGAGCCACCCGCGCGCCGCGATCGTGGCTCGCGACCAGGAATCGCTCATGGCCCAGATGCCGCATCACCTCGACGAAGTCCTGCGCCATGGCCCGCTTGGCGTAGGGCGCATGGTCGGCCGTCGCGTCCGGCTTGAGCGAGCCGCCGTAGCCGCGCAGGTCGGGGCACACCACCGAGAAGCGCTGCGCCAGCGCCGGCGCCACCGCGTGCCACATGGCATGCGTCTGCGGATTGCCGTGCAGCATCAGCAGCGGCGGCCCCGAGCCGCCGCGCCGCAGGCGTATCGTGCCGCCCGGCACCGGCACATGCTCGAGGGTGAAGTCCGGAAAGAACATGCATGAGCCTCCCGACAAGCGGCGACACGTGCAGCGCGCCCCGCAGTCCTAGTCCAATTCAGCCGCCCCGTGCAAACGCTCGGGCGAGCCGCATGCTATCGTTTGGCCCGAACGCAATAATAAGAGGAGTGCTGCGCCGATGACCAACCTGCCGGTTGCGCCCTGGGTGATCTGGGCCCTGCTGTCGGCGATCTTCGCGGCGCTGACGGCGATCTTCGCCAAGGTCGGGGTGGAAAACATCAACTCCGATCTTGCCACATTCATCCGCACGATCGTGGTGCTCTGTGTTCTCGGCGGCCTGCTTGCGGCCCGCGGACTGTTCCAGCCGATTGCGAGCATCGCCCCGCGCACGTACCTGTTCCTGGCCCTGTCCGGCTGCGCAACCGGTGCATCCTGGGTCTGCTACTTCCGGGCGCTCCAGCTCGGCGACGCGTCGAGGGTCGCCCCCATCGACAAGCTGAGCGTGGTGCTGGTGGCGATCTTCGGCGTGGCCTTTCTCGGCGAGCACCTAACCTTCCATAACTGGATCGGCGTGCTCCTGATTGCCGGCGGCGTCATCATGCTGGCCCTGACCTAAGACCTTCCGGCTCGGACGGGCGCAAAGCCTCGCAGCGCTGAGCCTGTCGAAGGGGCAATGAGTCTCGGCAATGCCGTGCTTCGACAAGCTCAGCACTGGGGACTGGCGGCTGACCGTGCGACCCGGCTCGCTAGGACGCTAGGCCGCCAACCGCAGCCCCGCGTGGAGCCGCCCCCGCGCCGTCCCGCGTTGACGCCCCGCCTCGCAACGCTATGATGCCGCTCCTTTTCGATCCTGGCAGCCCCAGTGGCGGAATCGGTAGACGCGCCAGACTCAAAATCTGGTACTCGCAAGGGTGTGCCCGTTCGAGTCGGGCCTGGGGCACCAAGGACTTAGCCCCTTTCAGAATTCTGGGTGAAACGGGCGGGGGTACACCGGGGGTCCTCAGTGCATCCGGTTGAAGCCTTCAGGTTTGGGTCGGTCCCCAGGTCCTCAAGTGCCTAGTGGCACTACCCTCGCTTCAAGATCGCTATGCGATCAATGGCGCGTCTACCGATGTGCCGATGGGAGGGTACCCCCTAAAGACCGCGAAGTGAGCGTCGGTGGAAACATTGTCTACTTGGTCAGGCTAAGCATTAACGGGCCAGTCCTCTTGACCACGGCGGACAATCGTTACCTCGAAGAGGTCAGCTGCGAAGTGTTCGTCCAAAAGTCCGATTGTCACTCGGATAGTAAGGAAGACCTGACCCGGTGCGCTGCAAAGCGATTGAGCCAACTTAGCGCCGAAGTATACCGCTTGACGCAGCTTGAGTTGAGTAAGGCGATGGCCGCTAATCAGAATCCAGAAACGGTTTGGCTTGAATGCTCGACATTCTGAGGCCCGTAGGTCTAGCCAAGAAATTTAGCGATACGAACGTCAGTAGTTCCAATCATTACGGGCGAACAAGTTGGCCCAGACTGACAACGTACTCAGTGAGTATCGGGTTGGTGGATACACCTGCCGTGAAGGCTGCGGGTGCGCGCGGTTCAGAGATAGGACCCCCGAGGGCTGAGGATGTGGTCGGGAGTTTCGCGTCGCGAGCGTCAGGTAGCGCGCACCCGTCAAGGCACACCCCAAGTATAGCCAGTAAGCCGCGGACGTATCGCATACGGGCACGCAGGACGTCGGAGCAGCAAAGCAAGTTCTTCGTGAATACGATGATGTGGCTGGAAGAGACCGGATACATCAAGTCTCGCGGGGCGGGACAGGACAGGAAAATTGTTCTTATGCCGAAGGCATTCGAGGCGTTGAACGCTACCTTGAGTGCACTAGAGGGGAAGAAGGCGAAGACGGACGAAAAGAGTGTGGGTGGCACGGCATTTATCAGTTCAAGAATGGATGGGGTGTCGATGGCCCATGGCAGCTCGAATCTCAAGCGGATTTCATGGCTGGTTGGCTCCTCGGCCGAGTTATGAACATACTCACTCCCCAGGAGCACGGGACATTCACTACGGCGATGCTCACGTCGATGAACCAAGAAGAAACGGTGGAGGCGATTTTCAAGAAGGGCGATACTCTATTCGACGATCCGTCGCATCAGGCCAACCGGAATTCAGGGCGGCGATGGTCCGTGCCGGATTTGACGCGAGTACGCTTGATCATCGAGCCGCTTTTGACAAGGGCCTGAGCATGGCTGGAGTACCCAACTGGCTCGTTTAAGAAATGATGGTGCTCCTACCCACCTAACAGTCTTCCCGTCTGTGCATATCGTCAGTGGGAGATTGAACCAACGCTGGTGGTATGTAAGACAGAAGTTTTCTTACGCAGTGCCGTCGCTGACTTTGGTGGCGCAAATCCCTCGCCTAGGCGGCCTTCGAACATCTGCGTTCGGGCCAAGGTCTAAGGGATAACAGCTATGCGAAGAGAACCAGACCCGCTGGAAACAGCGGCGCTTGTCTGCACCATTGTTGCGGGGGTGCTAGCCATCGCTGACTGGTTTCTGCGGTTCATCTAATCCTAGGAAAGCCTCGCTTCTTCGGCGGGTTTTTTACTTTTCGTGCTCCGCTGGTCTTCGCGCTGGTCGCGCATCCACGCCGTTGCCAGCGCACCCACCACGCGAAGCATTAGGAAATTTCCCTTACACCGATTGCACATGCGCGTGTCCGCCGGCTACTCGCTACGAGCGGCGCGCGAGATTTCGTCGAGCGTTTCATGGTTGCATCGGCCCATACAGTCAGCGACGCGATGCCGGCCTACGATGCCGTCGTCATCGGTTCTGGCTACGGCGGCGGTGTAGCAGCATCCCGGCTCGCCCGCATGGGCCTGCGCGTGGCGATCCTCGAGCAGGGGCGGCTTTGGCGGCCGGGTGATTTTCCCACCACCGCCAAGGCACGGCGCAAGACGATCCGGTTGACGGGCCGCGCGCCCAAGCTGGGCGATCCTACCGGGCTCTACTACCTGTCGGTCGGCAGGGGGCTGACCGTGTTCGGCGCCTCCGGCCTCGGCGGCAGCTCGCTGATCAACGCCGGCGTCGTGCTGCGGCCCGATCTCAGCCGATTGCGCAAGGTCGGCTGGCCGGATGCGGTGGTCAGCGATGGGCTGCTGGTCGAGGGATTGGCGCGCGCGGAATCCATGCTCGGCGTCGCGCCGGTGCCCGAGCCGGAGCGCTTTGCCAAGTTTGCCGGCATGCGCAAGGCGGCCGAAGCATCCGACCGCAGGGTGCAATTGCCACCGATGACGATCTCCCACAGGCCGGGACTGAACGTCTCCGGCGTGATGCAATACGCCTGCCGGCATTGCGGCGACTGCTGGTCGGGCTGCAACGTCGGCGCCAAGAACACCGTCGGCATCACATACATTGCCGACGCGGTCGATCACGGCGCGGCGGTGTTCTGCGAAAGCCGGGTCCAGTCGATCTCCAAGACAGAGGGCGGGTGGGAGATCGTAGTGCAGGACCTGTCGAAGGCGGGTGCAAGCCAGCGCATCGCGGCGCCGGTCGTCGTCCTGGCGGCCGGCACGCTGGGCACCAACGAGTTGCTGTTGCGGGCGCAGCAACGCGGCCTGAAGCTCTCGGTAAGGCTGGGCGAGAACTTCTCGGCCAACGGCGACGACCTCGTATTCGCCGACAAGCTCGACAAGCCGGTCAATGCAATCGCCCTAGGTTTTCCCTCGCAGGCGCCACGCGGGACCCCGCCGGTTGGGCCGCACAGCATGGCGCTGATCGACCTCGGCGACGAGCACGGCCCTCTGTGGGTGCACGACGGCACGATGCTGACCATGATGGCTGCACTCGCTCCGCTCGAGAATTTGCTGAAGCTGAAAGTCTGGAACGCCCTTCGGCAATTGAAACAAGGCATTTACGGCGACGAGCAGAGCCGGTCGCAAATCCTCTACATCGTCGCGCATGACGATGCGAGCGGCCGCCTGCGGCTTCAGAACAACCATGTCATCGTCGACTGGCCGGGCTACAGCGACGCGCCGGAGCGGGTGCGGGCGGAGCAGAAGGTCAAGGCGATGATCGAAAGAATGGGTGGTGTGTTCGTCGGCAACCCCTTCGCCATGAGCGCGTTCGGCGGCAACCGCATCATTGCCCATCCTCTCGGCGGATGCGCGATGGGCGAAACCGTGGAGACAGGGGTCGTGGCGCCGGATGGGCGGGTGTTCGATCCAACCAAGGGACCGACAGGCGTTCATGATGGGCTGTACGTGTGCGACGGGGCGGCAGTCCCCTCGGCGATCGGCGTCAGCCCACTCTTGACGATTACGGCTCTTGCGGAACGCGCCATGATTTTAGCGGCGAAGCAACTTCAGAGACGGCTCGACCTCGACGCCACGCCTGCTCGGCCGATGCGTGACGCCGCCATGTAGGAGCAGTGGCGTCGCGATCGCTATGCCCTCAGCGGCTCGGTAATGCTGCCCGCGGAAGCAGGAAGGCCAGCAAGCCCAGGGCCGGCAGCCAGGCGCAAATCTTGAACACCGCGATGATGCCGATCTGGTCGGCCAGCAGCCCGAGCGCCGCAGCCGCCAGCCCGCCGAGGCCGAACGCCAGGCCGTAGAACAGCCCACCGACCAGTCCCACCCGATGCGGCACCAGATCGATCGCATAGATGAGGATCGACGAGAACGCGCTGGCCATGATCATGCTGACGAGGATGCTGAGCACGCCGGTCCAGAACAGGTCCACGTGCGGCAGCAACAGCGCGAAGGGCAGTGATCCGAGGATCGAAATCCAGATCACTTTGTGGCGGCCGATCCGGTCTCCGACCATGCCGCCGACAATCACGCCGAATGCGCCGACCACGAGGTAGAGGAACAGCATGACCTGCGAGACCTGCACGGGCACCCCGAACCGCTCGATCAGGTAGAAGGTGTAGTAGGACGTGAACGCGGCCGTATAAGCATTCTTCGACAGCAGCAGAACAATCAGGATCGTCATGGCCAGCAGCACGCCACCGCCGGCCGCGACCGGCACGTCTGCGACCGCCGGATGGCCTTTCGCAGCGGCAATCTGAGAGCGGCGCATATTGGCATAGCGCGTACCCGTCCACGTCATCAGCACCATCGCCGCGAGTGCCACCACCGACGCCCAGGCAAGACTGGTCTGCCCGCGCGGGACCACGAGCATGGCGGCGAGCAGTGGACCCAGCGCATACCCGGCATGCCCGCCGATCTGGAAAATGCCCTGCGCAAAGCCCTGCTGGCCGGCCGCTGCATGACGCGCCATGCGCGTCGCTTCAGGGTGGAACACGGCCGATCCGAGCCCGACCATGCCCGCCGAGACAAGTACCATCGGATAGCTGCCGGCGAACGCCAGCCCGAGCAGGCCAGACAGCGTTGCCGCCATGCCGGCAACCATCGCATAAGGCCACGGCTTATGGTCCGTGACGAAGCCGAGCACCGGCTGCAGCAGCGAGGAGGTCACCTGGAACGCCAGCGTGATCAGCCCGATCTGCGCGAAGTCCAGCCGGTACGCCTCCTTGAGAAGGGGGTACATGGCCGGGATCATCGACTGGATAAGGTCGTTGAGCAGATGCGCCCCGCTCAGAGCCACCAGGATCGGCAGAAGCGGACGGCGCGCGGCAACGGCAAGCGTGGTCATGCCGGGACCATTGAACCGGCCGGGTAAGCGCGTCAACCGCCAGCGCGCGCATATCCGACATCAACGTTCTGCACCCCTTGCGCAGAATGGCGCGGACTTTCTTGCGCTGCGGTAGAAGAGCCCTGGCGGTCAGGCCCGCCCGCCCCGTCGCGCCATCAGGCTCGCCAGGCTGAAGGGGCTGAGATCGATGGTGCTGCGGCCGGATGCAAGGATCTGCGCCAACGCTTCGCCTAAGGCCGCCGAGTGCTTGAAGCCGTGGCCCGAGCAGGCCGACGCGAACAGCACGCGATCGTTGGCTGGGTGGCGGTCGATCACGAAACGACCACCCTCCACCTCCGTATAGAAGCAGGTCTTGGTCTTCAAGCGTCCGCCCGAGATCGGGGAAGCACGGCCCGAAATATTCCCGATACGCCGCCTCGATGCGCGCCTGCGGCTCGTCACGCTCGATCCGGTCGGGATCGACGTAATCCTTGCCTTCGGTCGCCATCTTCACACCGCCCCCGCGGCTGATCTGGGGAAACCCATAGATCGGCTGCGGCCGGCCTGCCGGCTCCCAGATGAAGACCGGGAACGCGGGCGGCATGAATTGCTCCTGGGGCTCGGGCGCCTCCAACCAGTGCATGACCTGCCGCGTCACCTTGAACAGATCGCGGTACGGCGGATCGAGCTTCAGCAGGCCCGGCAGCCACGCACCCGTACATACGAGAAGCTGCTCGGCCTGATAGGCATCGCCCGCCGCGCTGACCACTTCCACGCCGCCGGAAACGGACCGGAACAAGCTTGATCGGCGAGTTGATGTTGAGCTCGGCGCCATGCTTCTGCGCCAGCTTCAGTTGCGCCTCGATGCAGGCCTCGACGCGCAGATAGCCGGCCGACGGCTCGTAGTAGGCATCCTCGTGGTCGGCGACGTTGAATTGCGGGAAGCGCTTGCGGATATCCGGCGCCGACAGGCACTCGTGCTTGATGTTGTACTTGCGCGCGGCCCCGATGGTGTTGTCGAGGAAGGCCGGCACGCCGTGGCTTTCGCTTGGCCTCGACGCGGTTGGAGATGATGAGGCCACCGCACTGCACCAGCAGGTCCACGCCCGCCTCGCGCTCGAACTCGCGCCACAACTCGTGCGAGCGGATGGCGAGCGGGCTGTATTCCTCGCCCTCGCCGATCGCCAGACGCGTGATGCGCGTCTCGCCGTGCGAGGAGCCGTTCGAGTGTGGCGGGCTCCAGGTATCAAAGCCGCGTACGCGCTGGCCCTGCTTGGCCAAGTGTAGCGTGGCGGCACTGCCGACGGCGCCCAGACCAACGACGATCACGTCCGCGCGGCTCATTCAGCCTCCGGTGCAAAAGATGACAGCCAGACCCAGCATAGTCGGTAGCCCCCGGGCGGATCACCCCGCCTACGCTTCAGCCTGACCCTTGATCGGTCTCGCCGGTGACCACCTTGCGCGGATCGATCAGCCTCTCAAGGCACGCCTTGCAGAAGCATTGCGCGTCGCGGCCCGAGACGGGCAGCGCATGCGGCAGCTCAAAGCACCAGCAGCTCTCGTCGCCGTTCGCCATTCCGCATTCCACCGCACCCCCACAGCTGGGGCACGCATGGACGGTCCGGCCTTCGCCTGCTCGTCGCCTTGCCACGTCGAAGAACCCCGTTGCGGTCCGCCAAAAGAATGAGCGGGAGCGGCATGGAGATCAATGGGCCGCTCCCGCTCTGTGCCAGCTCACGGGGGGAGAGCTGGTCGAAGGCCTCTGAGGGGATGAGGCCCTGCCATCGACATAGGAGACGGCCGACATCTGCGCCAGGGCGAGAAAGGGTAAAATGTTCGTAAGGTGCCTGCGACCTGCCGTTAAGGCTTCCCGTTAAGGTTGCCCGGCTATTCGGCCGCAACGGCCCGCCGCCAGGTCAGCTGGTGCATCAGGGCGCGCAGCGCCGCGGCCTTGAGCGGCTTCCTGAGCAGGGCATGACCCTTGAGGCGAACCTCGCGCTGAACCTCAGCCGAATGATCGGCCGTGATGATGATGGCCGGGATCTGCGTGCGCGATGCCGCCCGCAAGGCTGCAACGGCACCCGTGCCGGTGCTGTCGTCCAGGTGGTAGTCGGCCAAGATGATATCCGGGGGTTGTGTCCCCTGGCCCAAATGCTGCAGCGCCTCTTCCGAGCTGCGCGCGGTGGCCACGCTGCAGCCCCAGCCGCTCAGCAAGGTCTGCATGCCCTGCAGCACGGCCGGCTCGTTGTCGAGGCATAAGACACGCAGGCCGGACAGCCGGCCCGCCAACTGCGCCGGGGGCTCGCTCGGCAGCGCGGAGGAACTCGGTGCAACCCGCGGCAGGTCGACCGAGAAGACCGAGCCGCGACCTGGCACGGACTCCAGATGCACAGGGTGATCGAGCACCTTGCCGATGCGCTCGACGATAGACAGACCGAGCCCCAATCCTCTCACCGAACTTGCCGTCGCCTCGAGGCGCTGAAACTCCTTGAAGATGATGGATCGCTTGCCCTTCGGGATGCCGGGGCCGGTGTCGCACACCTGCACGCTGACGGTATCTCCGCGTCGGCGAACGCCGAGCAGCACCTTGCCGGCCGGGGTATACTTGATGCCGTTGGCGACCAGGTTCTGCAGCACGCGGCGCAGCAGGCGGCGATCCGATCGCACCCACACCCCGGTCGGCACCACCCGCAGGTCCAATCCCTTGCCGCGCGCCATCGGCTCGAACTCCACGGCCAGACGCTCCAGCACGTCGTTCAACGGGAACATCGTCAGGTCGGGATCCATCCGGCCGGTGTCCAACCGCGCGATCTCGATCAGCACGTTCAGGATCTCTTCCACCGCCTCCAGCGAGGCATCGATGTTGCGGGCCAGCGTCGCCTCGTGCCCGTCGAGCGGACGCTCGACCATGCTCGTCACGTACAGCCGCGCGGCATTGAGTGGCTGCAGCACGTCATGGCTGGCCGCCGCCAGGAAGCGCGTCTTGTCGAGGTTGGCCTCGTCGGCTTTGCGCTTGGCGACCGCCAACGCCTTGTTGACCTCGAGCAGCTCGGCCGTACGCTCCCGCACGCGGCCCTCGAGCGTCTCATTGGCGCGCGCCAGCGCGTCGGCGGCATCGACGCGATCGGTGATGTCCGAGTACGTGGTGACGATGCCGCCTTGCGGCATCGGACTGGTGCGGATCTCGAGGATGCGGCGCCCGCCATCCACCTGCTCCTGGAAGGTGTCGCGCGACTCTGCCAGCTTCACCAGCCGCTCGGCCACCTGCTTGTCGACATCGCCGGCGCCGAAATCGCCGCGCTCGGCGCAGGTGCGCAGGATTCGGTCGAGCGGCGTGCCGACGCGTCCAAGCTCCGCCGGCAAATTCAACAGCTCGCGAAACTGCCGGTTCCAGCAGATCAGCCGCATGTCCTTGTCGAACACGCTCAAGCCGTGCCGCACCTGGTCGAGCGCGGACTGCAGCAGATCGCGATTGTACTGCAGCGCCTCGGAGGCATCGTCGAGCAGGCGCAGGGCGGACTGGCTGCCGGCATCTCCGCGGCGCAGCAGCAGCGACAGCACCAGCCGCGACGACGCCGCGCCGATGGCGCTCGCCAGCAGGTGCTCGGTGAAGCGCAGCAGTTGGATGTCGGCTCCGGCGTCAGGCGAGAGCGGCGCTCCACGGCTGTCCGCGAACTCGGCAAAGGATCGCTCGGCACGCTCCACTCCCAGATAGCGCGACACCGTATTCTGCAGGTCGCCGACCGTGATCGAGGTGCGCCACAACCGGAACGACGGCGATGCCGACACACGCGGCAGATCGCCCGTCACGAACACATGCGCCTGCAGGCGCTCGACGGCCTCGGGCGCCTTCAGCAGTGAGACCGAGATGAAGGTGCAGAGGTTGGCGGCGATGCTCCACAGCACGCCGTGCGTGAGCGGCTCGAATTTCAGATAGAACAGCGCTTGCGGCGACAGGAAGCCCACGCCGAAGGGGCCTTCGATCAGCACGCTGCGCGGTATCCAGCCAGCCTCGATGATCCACGGCAGCAGCAGCGTATAAGCCCATACGGCAAAGCCTATGACGGTGCCGGCGATGGCCCCGCGTGCGGTCGCCTTCCTCCAGATCAGGCCACCAAAGAAGGCCGGCGCAAACTGGGCGATGGCAGCAAACGAGACCAGCCCGATCGAGGCCAGTCCGTGCGTCTGACCCAGCAGCCGATAGAAGAGATAGCCGAGCAGGACGATGCCGAAAATGGCGACGCGCCGGATGGTGAGCAGCAGCCGCGTCATGTCCTGCTGCTGGCCGCCGGCCTCGTTGCTGCGATGACGCAGCAACAGCGGCAGCACCAGGCCGTTGCAAACCATGATCGCAAGGGCGACCGAGTCGACGATCACCATGGCGGTGGCCGCCGACAAGCCACCGACGAATGCCAGCAGCGTGATGGCCTCGGCGCCCTTCGACAGCGGCAACGCCAGCACGAAGGTGTCGGCGTCGAACAAGCCCTTGGGCAGGCCCATCAATCCAGCGGCGGCGATCGGCACCACGAACAGGTTGATCAGCACCAGATAAACCGGGAACAGCCAGGCCGCGCGCTGCAGCTCCCGCTCGGAGTTGTTCTCGACCACGGTGACGTGAAACTGGCGCGGCAGCAGCACGATGCACACCAGGCTGAGGAACGTCACGGTTACCCAGGTGCCGCCGTGCAGGCCCTGCGCAAAGATCTTGTGCAGCTCGGCCTCTGCGTTGATGGAATTTACGAAGTCGCCGATGCCGCCGAACACGGAGAACATGACGAAGAAGCCGACCGTCAGGAACGCCGCCAGCTTGACCAGCGAACTCGGCCGCCACGGCAACGATCAGGCCTTCCTGGTGCTCGGTGGCGTCGATGTGGCGCGTGCCGAACAGGATGGCGAACATGCCCATCGCCAGCGCGATGATCAGCGCCGTGTCGGGTACATGCAGTTGGCCGAGCGTCTCTGGTCCCAGCAGGGCATTGACCGAAAGCGCCACCGCCTTCAGCTGCAGGGCGATATAGGGCAGCGTGCCGGCCACCGCGATGACCGTGACGATGGCCGCCACCGCCTGGCTCTTGCCGTAGCGCGCCGCCAGGAAGTCGGCGACAGAGGTGATGTTCTGGCTCTTGGCCAGCCGCACGATGCGCAGTAGGAGGCGCCAGCCGAACACGAACAGCAGGATCGGCCCGAGATAGACGGGTATGAAGTCATAGCCCGTCGATGCCGCCAGACCCACGCTGCCGAAGAAGGTCCAGGACGTGCAGTAGACTGCCAGCGACAGGGCATAGGTCAGCGGGCGTCCGGCGCCGGCCCTGCGCGGACGTGCCGTACGGTCGGCATACCACGCCACCGCGAACAGGATGCTCACGTATCCGAGCGCGAGCGCAACGACGCTCCAGCCTTCGATCATGCCTGCTGCTGCTTCTCTGCCCGCAACCCGCGCGAGGGCGCGGTGCCGGTGCCAGGTTTCCTCCGAGACGCACCTATTGTGCGCAAAGCGGTGGCCGCTGTCCAACGGCCAGGCGTTAAGACCTTAAGCCATCGTGATTTTCCACCCTCGCCTGACGGCCTGGGATTGCCGGCTGCGGCCGCGTCCCATAGGCTCGCTATGCACTTTGAGTCCCGCTCAAGCAAGGTGCAGCGCGCACGCACATTGATGGAGGGTCGACCCGTGAACCTCAAGCTGCTCTCGGAATTCCGCGATTTCGCTCTCAGAGGCAACGTTGTCGACCTCGCCGTCGGCGTCATCATCGGCGCCGCCTTCGGCAGGATCGTCTCGGCTCTGGTCGACAATGTGCTGATGCCACCGATCGGCTACCTGCTGGGCGGCGTCGACTTCAAGGACCTCGCCATCAATCTGGGCACCGCACAGAGCCCCGTGCTGATCCGCTACGGCATGTTCCTGCAGACGGTGGTCGACTTCGCCATCATCGCCTTCGTGCTGTTCATGGTGCTGAAGACCATTATCACCATGCAGAAGCGCTTTGCCGGCGAGCCCCCGGTGGTTCCGCCCAAGCCCACCCAGTCCGAGATCTACCTCAAGGAAATCCGCGACGCCCTGGTGAAGAAATAGCGCCGCACCGTGACGGTTAGCGTGATGGGCTTGCCACGTGTGGGACGGGGCGTTCGGCATTGATCCGCGGGGATATGTTGGCTCAACGCCCCGAGCAGCTGCCGCCGCCCAGCACGCAGAACTTCGAGCAGTGCGGGTGGCATAGCTTCACCGCTCCATCAGCGAACATGCCGCCATCCGCCCGCGCCGCATCGGCCAGCGTCGGCCCCATCTCGAAGGCCGCATCGTAGGGAATGAGCGTGCAGGGCACCACGCTCGGCCGCTCCGCGCCCTGGCGCTTGATGATCATGCGGCTGGTGGCGCACATCATATCGCCCGGCCGTTTGTCGAGGATGGCCCAGCAGCGCGTTGTGATCTCCGGCACGTCGTGGCCGCCATCCATCTCCGGCAGCAGCACTAGCTGCGTGCGGCTATAGGCATCGATCGGCCAGCCCTTTTTCGCAATCAGGCGGGCGTAGCCGGCGCGGCTGTCCTCTTCGCTCTCGTTCCAGCAGGTGCGCCCGGCGATGGCGACAGCAAAGCCGTTGCGCGCCAGCCAATCGAGCCCGGCGATGGTCTTGCTCCAGGTGCGCGCACCTCGCTCCGCTTCGTGCAAGGCCGGCGTGTGGTGGTCGAGACTGACGCGTATCTTCAGCCTGGCGCCGAAGCGCTCGCATAAGACCATTAGCCCGCGCTGCGTCTTCGGCCGCTGCATTGGCTGCATGGCGTTGGTGAGCACCAGCGTCTCGAAGCCGCGCGCGAGTGCACCCTCCAGCATCGCCAGCAGCTGCGGGTTCATGAACGGCTCGCCACCTGTGAAGGCGATCTCGCGCGTGCCGAGCCCCTGCGCGACGATCTCGTCCAGATAGGCCGCAACCTCGGCGGCCGTGATGTAGGCGAGCCGGTCGTTGCTCGGGCTCGATTCGATGTAGCAGTTCTGGCAGGTGATGTTGCACAGGGTGCCGGTGTTGATCCACAGCGTCTCCAGCCGGTCGAGGGCGACCGTGGCTCGCGGCTCGCGCTTGGCCGTCCAGTCCGGGTCCGCGAACTTCTGCGGAGGCTGCGTGGCTTCTGCGGTTCCCGTATCGAACTCCATGCAGCTCCCGTCCTCTGAACGATGCCGCTGGACGCTAGCACGGTGCCGGACCGGCTAGGCATTCACATCCCTGCAACCCGCACGAGGTCGGCCACGGCCCATACGCGCTTAGACAATTCCCTTGACAATAATACCTCCGTTATATAACGTATACATTATATAACGGATTACGCATCATGCCGCACCTGGACGCCACCTTCTCTGCGCTCGCCGATCCCACCCGCCGGGCAATTCTTGCCCGTCTGGCTTTGGGTGAGGCGACGGTGATGGAATTGGCCCAGCCGTTCGAGATGACGCAACCCGCCATTTCGCGTCACCTGAAGGTCCTCGAGGGCGCCGGCCTGATCATCCGCCGCGTGGAGGGCACCAAGCGCCCCTGCCGGCTGGCGCCGGACGGCATGGCCGAGATCGATCAATGGTTGGGGATGCTGCGGCAGGCTTTGCCCAAGAACTACGATCGGCTGGACGAGGTTCTGGCCACCATTCAGCCCGAGGAGCGAAAGGACAGGCCATGAGCAAGATGACAATCAAGACCGAAGGCGACAGGTATGTGGTCGTCACTCGGCGCTTCGCGGCGCCGCCCGAGGCAGTCTACCGCGCCCACACTGACCCGAGCCTGGTCCAGAAGTGGATGCTCGGCCCGGAAGGCTGGACAATGCCGGTTTGCCTCAACGAGGCGCGTGCGGGCGGCAAGATCCGCTACGAGTGGACCAACGGCAAGGGCGGCGGTTTCTACCTGACCGGCGAGTTTCTGGAACTGGTACCCTTCAGCCGCATCGTTCACGTGGAGCGGATGCACATGCCCGACCCCTGCCCGGACAATCACGTCGTAACGACGTTCACGCCTGACGGTACGGGAACGCTGATGACCATGCGCATGACCCTGCCCGACGCCCAGACGCGCGCGGCCATGCTGGCGACCGGCATGGAGCACGGCATGGAGGCGAGCTATGTCCGGCTCGAGACCATGATCTAGTCGTCACGCTTGCTGAACACCAACTCGGGAGCCGGCCGCACGGGCTCCCGTCTTCCTGCGCCGCCACCGCACACAAGAGCGGCAGATTCGAAACCAACTTCCCCTTGCGCACCCGTGCGTTGAACCTGCGTGCGCTGCCGGTGCCGAGGCGTCGCTGAAAAAATGTATGCCGCGTGTCGATTTCGAACGGCCCTGTTCGTCGTCCATGCAGAGCCGACACCAGCGACACGCGAACCCGGCTCGCATCACAAAGCGCCAAACCAGGGGAGCCAGGCCGTGAACACTCTTCTCATCGCCACCCAGATCGCCTGCTACAGCATCGGCATCGTCTCGGCATCACTCAACATTGCCAGCTTCGTGCGCGTTCGGCGCATCCGCAGGCAACGCAGCGCCCGGGTGCCGGCAGGGACGTAATGCGCTTGCCGTGCCGCGCGCTGCGGCCCGGCTCGGCTCTTCCACAGTCCGTGGTGCTCATCACATCCGGAATCAGCTGCCCGAGATCAGATATCCGTGCATAGCGCACGTCACGCAACAATCGCTGCATCGCGAATCGCATTGATTGAGTGCCTTTCCACGCTCGCCGCGGGAGGCACTTTTGAACGTCGCCATCGACAGGACAATCTTTGCCCAGACGGCCATAGATCATGGACCGCGAAGCCTGTTGGGGCGCGTGCTCCTCAAAGCCGAAGCTGGCGTGCGGGATCGTGGCGTCACGCTATCGTTCGCCACCATGCAGGAGTTTCTCGACACGCACGCGCGCAACCGTGCAACCTGGGGGGCCGTCTTTCGCGGGTTTGACCCGGCACTCAACGACCTCAACGACGAGAATTCCTTCTGCCTTCTCGGCCGCAACGAGGAAGGCGAGGTGATCGCCACCCAAGCCGGCCGCCTGTACGACTGGTCGGATTCGAGCTGCCACGAGGAGATGCAGGAACTGCGGCTGCTCTACAGCAATCCGGCCGAGCACAAGCTGCCGACCGAGCGCTGCGAAGTGACCGCGCTCGCGGCCCGCTCCATCAAGGGTCGCGTGTTCTATTCGGGTGGGGCCTGGTACCGCCCCGACTATCGGGGCGTGGGCTTGGTCTCGCTGCTGCCGCGCTTGGCGCGCACGCTTGCCTGTGCGAAGTGGGACACCAGCTGCACCATCACCCTGATGGTCGAACGCAACATCAAGAAGGGCGTGTTTCCCAGGAACGGATATCGCAACATCGAATGGGATGTGCACTTCATCGACACGCGCGAGGGGACTATCCAGTTCGCCCTGCTTTGGATGAAGCGCGATGAGATGCTGCAGGACCTGCAGCAGTTCCTGGACGAGGACGCCTCGCTAGGCGGGCTTGGCGAGCAGACCGTCGTCCACAAACGCGCCAGTAATACCTAGCAGGAGCTGCCGTCCATCCCGCCGTTGGCAGGGCAGGATCAGCCGCGTGTAGGTTCGTTCAACCCTGCCGGCACGCGGCCAACTGATGTATGCGCGAATGTGATCGTAGCGCGGCTGGCGGCTCTGGAAGGCGGCAAAGTAGAAGCGCGATACCCACGCCGCATAATCCTGGTCTGAAATGTCGTCGAGCCGCGAGCCTCCCAAGGCGCGATGGGCAGGCTCGTCCGGGATGTGCAGGCCCCTGCCGGCACGGGCGATATTAAAACCGCCCTCCGATCGCGGCTCGAACACGACATAGCGGTCTGCCGCAAACTGATTGAGCAAGGAAAGGTAGGCGCTTTCCGTATAGGCGCCCGAGGTGGCGCGCCAATAGTCGAACAGGGCCGCGAACGGCTGGCGCTTGGAAAGAGTGTCGAGCATGCCCGCGCGCGCCGAGAACAGCGGCGTCCAGTTCAACCGGTGCTCGCAATCCAACAAGGCTTCCATGCGCAGCAGTGCCGCGCGTGCCGAAGCAAAAATCTCGTAGCGCTGGTCCTGCCCGCTGAACGCAAATGTCAGGCAGATGCGCGTGGAGATGTGCGAGGAGAGCCAGTAGTAGAGCGCGCCGACTGCGGCCTTGGACACCGCCTTGGGGTTGAACCGAATGATGACCCTACCGCTGCGCGCGGATACACCCACAAAACCCAGATTGTTGATGAGCGCCCCAGAGACGTCGCCTTGCACGCCATCCAGATACAGGGACTTCCTAAGCTGAGGCGATGCAGCGTCCCACAACCTGCCCTTTTCGTCGATCAAGGTCGCTTGCGTCGGCAGCATCGTACTCGACAACCCGCTAGGCGGCTCCGCTGTC
The DNA here is from genome assembly GCA_963840445.1 of uncultured Alphaproteobacteria bacterium. Lineage (GTDB taxonomy): Bacteria > Pseudomonadota > Alphaproteobacteria > Rhizobiales > Hyphomicrobiaceae > AWTP1-13. The sequence continues at coordinate 281,370 of CAWIZC010000032.1, forward strand.
CCGCGCGAGAGCCTGCGCTAACATAAGTACGTACTGCTGCTCCTGCCAACCCAATTTCTGGAAATCCGCGACCAGGGCGGCGACGCGATCCGCATGGGTAGCGACGGTCAAGACGGTTGCTCCCTCGGGCTGCTCCGGGACCGCCTCGGGACTATCGAGCGGCAGATCCTGGAAGAAATAGAACAGAGGAACCTTAAAGAGATCCGCAAGTTCGGCCAGCATGGTTGCAGGAATCTGTACCTGGCCCAGCTCGAACTCCTCATACGAGGTCAAGGGAACGCCGACATGTGCGGCCACGGCAGATTTCTGCAGCCCTAATTGCAGGCGGCGGCTCTGCAGACGCACCCCCATGTGAAGCGACAGGCCATCGGCACGCAGGCCCTCACGCGACGCATCTGGTTTCTTTGCCAATGGAATGCGCCTCTTCCCGAAATTCCAATTATCCCAGTGTAGCCAGATAGTAGCCGCTGGCGAGGTGACAATATCCAAGGCGCCACTCTAGCGGAAGTCCACTGAGTTCAAACACGACACGATCAAAAATCAGCAGCGGTGCCCCGGGCGCAACATTGAGGGCCGGGGCGTGGCTCTCGTCGGCGACACCCATCGAAATACGCTCGGCGGCATTGCCGGTGAGCAGACCATAGCGCCGGGCGAGCGCGACCACGTCGTAGGCCGCCCCCTTCTGGTTCTCCAGACCGGGAAATACGTTGGCCGGCACCACAACCTCATCCACCATGAACGGCCGGCCTTCGTGCACATACGTGCGACGATAGCGATACACGTGGGCCTCTGGCTCCAAGCCAAGTCGGAGAAGTTCCGCCTCGCTCGCGGCGCCCTCACTGAATTCGCTTACAGCAATCTCGCTCACGAGCGGTTGCCCGCTGGCACGCCGCAGCTTGCTGTAGCGCAACGCCATCTCGGCGGAGCTCTGATCGTTTACGAACGTGCCCCGGCCCTGCCGGCGGGTCAGGACGCGCTGCGTCTCGAGAAGATCAAGCGCCTTGCGCATGGTGCCGGGGCTGACGCCGAACTCGCGTGCCAGATCCGCTTCGTTGGGTATTGCACCGCCCGCTTTCCATTCGCCGGCCGCGATCCGCTCCAATAGAGCCTCGCGCAGCTGCAGATACAGAGGCCGTGTCGAGAACCGGTTTTCAGTCATTCCCCGCTTGCTCACGCGTGCTCAACTTCCCTCCAAGTCTAAGCAACCTCCACCGCTTTGTGGAGCGAAACGTTGTCGGAAATGCGCATCGCGTGCACGCCACGCACTGTGCGGACGCGGCGCGAACTGCGCGGAGTTGCCGAAACGACAACCATCACGAGCCTGCCGCCGGGCGCAAGGACACTCCTGCCACACCGCATCGCCCGCTGATACGTGCCCGATGATCGGCCGCGCAAGAAAGTTCGCCTCAAAAACAGTGCCTTACGGACTTTCTCAAAAAATATCGCCTCGGCCTGTCGATTTCGACGCCCATGGTTCGTCGTGACTGTAGAGCAAGGTCTCGGCACCGGTCGGTACGGTCCGGAGGGCCAGGCTCCCAAAGCAACCCGAAGGAGAGACGACGATGCGCTTCATGGTGATAGTCAAAGCCAGCAAGGACTCGGAAGCCGGCAAGATGCCGTCGGAAGAGATGTTGGCGGCCATGGCGAAGTTCAACGAGGAGATGGTCAAGGCCGGTGTGATGCTGGATGGCAACGGGCTGCAGGCCAGCTCGAAGGGCGCGCGTGTTCGCTTCTCCGGCGACAAGCGCACCGTGATCGACGGCCCCTTTGCCGAGACCAAGGAGTTGGTCGCCGGCTACTGGATCATCCAGGTCAAGTCGAGGGCCGAGGCGATCGAATGGATCAAGCGCTGCCCCAATCCGCACGAAGGGGACAGCGAGATCGAGATCCGCCAGCTGTTCGAGTTGGAAGACTTCGGGGAGAGCCCGGCCGTCGAGCACCACAAGAAGCTCGGCGAGCAACTCAAGAAGTAAACCCACGCAACAGCAGACAGAGAGCGGGCTCCGTCATGAGCCCGCCCACCACGCACAATCGGGAGTTATGGCAATGCGAATTTTAGGAATGCTGCGCGCCGACAAGTACAGCGAAGCCGGCACTCCGCCGAGCAAAGAGTTGATAGAGCGCATGGGCACTTTCGTCGAGGAAGTTACCAAGGCCGGCGTCCTGGTGGCCAGCGATGGGCTGCATCCAAGCGCAAACGGCAAACGGGTGCGGCTCAAGAACGGCAAGGTCACCGTGATCGACGGCCCCTTTACCGAGTCGAAGGAACTGGTCGCTTCCTACGCCTTGTTCCAGGTGAAATCGATGGACGAGGCCGTGCACTGGACCAAGCGCTTCCTGGAGGTGCTGGGCCAGGGCGAATGCGAGCTGCGGCCGATCTTCGAGGCTGAAGACTTCTCCGAAGAGGTCTTCACGCCCAAGGAGCGCGCCCGTGAGGAGGCCACCCGCCAGACCATGCGCAAGAATGCCGCCAAGCGGTAGCTCCAGACGCGGAGCGAGCTGGCCGGCGGCCTGATCTGCCTGTCTGCGGGGTGACGGCGCACAAGCTTCGCCGTCGCCCCCGCAGCTTGCCCAGATCGATCGGAGATGGTGTAACCGGTCGCCATGACGGCGACCGAAACCCATCGCGCCATCGAAGCGGTATTCCGCATCGAGCAGGCCAAGCTGATCGCCGGCCTGGCCCGCATGGTGCGCGATGTCGGCCTTGCCGAGGAACTGGCGCAGGACGCGCTTGTCGTCGCGCTCGAGCAATGGCGTCGGTCGGGCATCCCGGACAAGCCCGGCGCCTGGCTGATGGCCGCCGCCAAGCATCGCGCTATCGACCGGCTGCGGCGCCGGAAGCTGATCGAGCGCAAGCACGAGGAGCTGGGCCGCGAAATCGAGGCCGAGGGAGAGGGCGCGGAGCCCGACCTCGATGCTGCGCTCGATGACGATATCGGCGACGACCTTCTGCGTCTCGTCTTCACGGCCTGCCACCCGGTGCTCGCCACCGAGGCGCGAGTGGCGCTGACGCTGCGTCTGATCGGCGGCCTGACCACCGACGAGATCGCACGCGCCTTCCTGGTCGCCGAGCCGACCATTGCTCAGCGCATCGTGCGCGCCAAACGGACTCTGGCCGAAAAGCGCATCCCCTTCGAAGTCCCGCGCGGGCCGGAGCTGGCCCAGCGCCTCGCCTCGGTGCTGGAGGTGATTTACCTGGTCTTCAACGAAGGCTACTCGGCGACCGCCGGCGACGACTGGATGCGGCCGCAGCTGTGCGAAGAGGCCATGCGCCTCGGCCGCATTCTTGCGGGACTGGCGCCCGGAGAACCCGAGGTGCACGGCCTTGTCGCCCTGATGGAGATCCAGGCCTCGCGCCTCAAGGCACGGTCCGGTCCCTCGGGTGAGCCGATCCTGCTGCTCGACCAGAACCGGGCGCGCTGGGACCAGCTGCTGATCCGCCGTGGCCTCGCGGCTCTCGCGCAGGCCGAGGCACGGGCTAACAGCAATGGCGGTGGACTTGGCCCCTACGCGCTGCAGGCCTCCATCGCCGCCTGCCACGCACGCGCGCGAACGGCGGAGGAAACCGACTGGGCGCGCATCGTCGGCCTGTATGGCGCGCTGAGCGAGATCACGCCATCGCCGGTGGTGGAGCTCAATCGCGCCGTCGCGCTGGCGATGCTGTTCGGTCCGGCGGCGGGCCTCGAGGTTGTTGATGCACTGAGGGACGAGCCGGCGCTCAAGTCCTATCACCTGCTACCCAGCGTGCGCGGCGATCTTCTCTACAAGCTCGGCCGCCTCCAGGAGGCGCGCGCCGAGTTCGAGCACGCCGCCTCCCTCACCCGCAACGAACGTGAGCGCAATCTGTTGCTGGGCCGCGCTGCAACCTGTGGCTCTGCGCCCGGCGGATAGGCCCCTGGAACCACTGCGGGTTCACCCGAGCGGCAAATCAGGGTTCACCCTGATGCCCGGCATTGGCCGGGCATGAGACCCTCCAACATAGCCAACATAAGTAAGATCGGGTGAGGGCACCTGTGACCGATCTCCATTTGGGCCGGACGCCGCAACAGACGCATTCAGCTGTCGCAGCCGATGCCGCGTCGGCCGCGAGCAACTGGCCGGTCGGCATGATTTTCATTCCCGGCGGCACATTCCGCATGGGATCGGACAAGCACTATCCGGAGGAGGCACCGGTCCACCGCGTTACGGTGGACAGCTTCTGGATCGACCAGACGCCGGTGACCAATCGCGACTTCCGCAAGTTCGTGAACGCGACCGGATACGTCACGTTTGCCGAGATCCGCCCCAATCCGAAGGACTACCCAGGTGCCCTGCCGCACATGCTCAAGGCCGGATCGCTGATGTTTGCGCCCCCCAAGCACTCAGTCGACCTGCAAGACTGGAGCCAGTGGTGGACCTTCAAGTTCGGCGCGAACTGGCGCCACCCCTACGGACCGCGCAGCTCGATAAGCGGCCTCGACGATCACCCGGTCGTGCACATCGCCTACCGCGACGCAGAGGCCTATGCGCAATGGGCCGGCAAGGCATTGCCGACGGAAGCCGAATGGGAATACGCGGCGCGCGGCGGCCTTGACGGCGCGGAATTCGCCTGGGGCGAGGAGTTCACCCCCAACGGCCGGCGCATGGCCAACACCTGGCAAGGCCACTTCCCGCACCAAAACCTTGCAGACGACGCCCGCAAGCGCACCTCACGCGTGACCGCGTATCCGCCGAACGGCTACGGCGTGTTCGACATGATCGGCAACGTCTGGGAGTGGACCGGCGACTGGTTCGCGCCCAAGCACACGGCCGACGCTCCCAAGGCCTGCTGCATCCCCGAGAACCCGCGCGGCGGGCGCGAGCAGGAAAGCTACGATCGCTGCCAGCCCGCCATCAAGATCCCGCGCAAGGTCCTCAAGGGCGGCTCGCATCTGTGCGCGCCCAGTTATTGCCGCCGCTATCGGCCGGCGGCTCGGCACGCGCAGCCGGTCGACACATCCACCAGCCACGTCGGTTTTCGTTGTGTGATCAGAGAAGGGTCCCGACATGCATAAGGATCGCAGCAACGGGCAATCGTCCCAATCCGCGCCGCAACAGGGCGCAGGCCTCAAGCGGCGGGATCTGCTGTTGAGAGGAACGTCGCTGGTGGCAGCATCGGCCCTTGCATCCGTCGCGTCCGAAAGACCAGCGCAGGCACAGCAGCAGATGCCCGCGCCACCGGCGCGCCGCCCGAACATCCTCGTCATTTTCGGCGACGACGTCGGCATCGCCAATCTCAGCGCCTATTCCAACGGCCTGATGGGATACGAGACGCCCAACATCGACCGCATCGCCCGCGAAGGCATCAAGTTCCAGCACTATTACGGCGAGCAGTCGTGCACGGCCGGGCGGGCAGCGTTCCTCACCGGCCAGCATGGCATCCGCACGGGGCTCACCAAGGTCGGCTTCCCGGGCGCGCCGATGGGCATGAGCCAGCTCGATCCCTCGGTCGGCGGCCTGCTCAAGAACCTCGGCTATGCCACCGGACAGTTCGGCAAGAACCACGTCGGCGACCGCAACGAGACGCTGCCGACCGTGAACGGGTTCGACGAGTTCTTCGGCAACCTCTATCACCTCAACGCCGAGGAGGAGCCGGAGCTGCCGGACTATCCGAAAGACCCTGCCTACCGCGCCAAGTTCGGACCGCGCGGCGTGCTCAAATGCAAGGCCACGGATCGTGACGACCCGACGACCGATCCGCGTTTCGGCAGGATCGGCAAGCAGACCATCGAGGATACCGGCGCGCTCACCAAGAAGCGCATGGAGACGATCGACGACGAGACGTCAGCCGCGGCCATCGACTACATGAAGCGCCAGAACGCGGCCGGCAAGCCGTTCTTCTGCTGGTTCAATTCCACGCGCATGCACTTGCGCACGCACGTACGCGAGGGTCATCGCGGCCGATACGCGCACGGCGACAGCGAATACATCGACGGCATGCTGGAGCACGACGACACCATCGGCACCTTGCTCAAGGCGCTGGACGACATGGGCATCGCCAACAACACCATCGTCGTCTACACGAGCGACAACGGCCCTCACATGAACACCTGGCCGGACGGCGCCATGACATGGTTCCGCTCCGAGAAAAACACCAACTGGGAAGGCGCATTCCGTGTGCCCTGTCTGATGCGCTGGCCGGGTGTGATCAAACCCGGCACGGTGACCAACGAGCTCGATGAGCCACAACGACTGGATCCCGACGCTGTGTGCCATCGCCGGCGAGCCGGACATCGTCAACAAATTGAAAGCCGGCTACACGGCCAACGGCATCAACTACAAAGTGCACCTGGACGGCTACGACCAATCGGCGTTCCTGCGCAACGTCAATGGCACGGCAGCCAACAACAACGGCGTGAAAAGCGCCCGCGACAAGTTCTTCTATTCCGACGATGACGGCCTGCTCGTGGCTTTGCGGCAGGGCGACTACAAGTATGTCTACGCGGAGCAGCGCGCGCCGGGGCAGATGCAGGTGTGGGCTGAGCCCTTCACGAAACTGCGCCTGCAGAAGACCTTCAACCTGATGCAGGACCCGTTCGAGCGGGCTGACATCACGTCCAACACCTTCTGGGACTGGCAGCTCAATCACGTCGGATCGATCTACGGCGCGATGGACGAAGTCTTCAAGTTCGTAGCGACACTGAAGGAGTTTCCACCGCGCTCGTTCCCACCGAGCTTTGTGCCGACCGCAGTCGTGGAAGAGACGCTGGAGTCCATCAAGAATCGAGGGGTGATCGGACGAGCGCTGCAGTAATGCGTCTCGTTACCAACGAACTGTCTGAAGCCGGTGAGCTTTGCTCGATCCGTGGGCCGTGGAGTTGCGTAGATGTCGCAAAGCGCGCGTGTGCTGACCAGGCGGTGCATACTGGCCGCGCTGCTCATCACCGGACTATTCAGCTGGTCGAGTGCATCGGCGCAAATTCCCGAGACCGATCCTTTGCCATCCTGGAACGACGGCCTGGCAAAACGGTCGATCACCGACTTCGTCGCGCGCGTCACGACACAGGGGGCCTCGGACTTCGTACCGCCTGCCGAACGCATTGCCACCTTCGACAATGACGGCACGCTGTGGGCCGAGCAGCCGATCTATTTCCAGGTCATATTCGCGCTGGATCAACTCAAGGCAATGGCGGCGCGACGCCCGGAACTGCGGACCAGGCAGCCATTCAAGGCGGCGCTCACCAAAGATTTGCCTGCGCTCGCTGCAGCGGGCAAAAAAGAACTGCTGGAGATCATTGCGGCAACGCACGCGGGCATGTCGATCGATCAGTTCCACAAGATCGTGCTGGACTGGACTGCCACCGCGCGCCACCCGCGCTTCAACCGGCCCTACACCGACCTCGTCTATCAACCCATGCTGGAGCTGATGGCCTATCTGCGCGCCAACGACTTCAAGACGTTCATCGTGTCGGGTGGCGGCGTCGAATTCATGCGGCCATGGGTTGGCAAGGCTTACGGTATCCCGCCCGAGCAGGTGGTCGGCTCGTCGGAGGTTGTGCAGTTTCGCCTGCGACCGGACGGCAAGCCAGAGCTGATCAAGCTCGCCAAGATCGGGTTCGTCGACGACGGCCCCGGCAAGCCGGTCGGCATCAACCGCTTCATCGGGCGGCGCCCGATCTTCGCCTTCGGCAATTCCGACGGCGACCAGCAGATGCTGGAATGGACCGCAGCGGACAAGGGTGCGAGCTTCAAGGGGCTCGTGCACCACACCGATGCCGAGCGCGAATGGGCCTACGACCGCAATTCACACGTCGGCAGGCTCGACAAAGCGCTCGACGAGGCCATGCGGCGCGGCTGGACGGTCGTCGATATGAAGCACGACTGGAAAGTAATCTTCCCCTTCGAGAAGGATGCCGTCGGTAGCCGGGCACTGCAGTGACCGGGCTCATCGCTGCGCAATAGGCAAGCCGGTCTGGATCACTCCACCAATGCCAGTGCCGCCGCACGCAGGTTGGCGTACGAGAGCGGCTCGAAGCGGAACTCGACGATGTGGCGGCCGGCGCCCACCTCGACGCCGCGGAACAGCACGTTGGTTCGCATGATGCGGGCGGGCCGGCCATCCACCTCGGCGACCCAGCCGGGATAGTAGGCCTCGTGCAGGATGAGCAGGCCCGGATAGGTGCCTTCCACTTCCACCCTCACGCGATCCGGACGCCAGGAAACGATCCGTGCCTGACTGGGAACGTGCTCGCCGTTGGCCGGCCAGTAGTAGTGCGGCAGCTTCAGCTCGTCGTCGACGACGGCCATTTCCGAGGCCGGGTCGACGGCACTTTGTCCGGCCCTGGTTTGCGGGTCGCTGTCGGCGACCACGATGCGGTTGATGATTTTCACTCGCGGCTCGGCGCCATGCAGGCGGTAGATCCACACCTTGGGACCCGCCAGCAGCACCTCCGCCACGGGGCGCCGCGCCAAATGCGGCACCTCCTCGATCGGCCGGCCGAGTACCACGTACTCGAGACCAAGCTCGCGCGCCAGGGCGCAGTCGTAACCCGAAAACGACGCGGGAAACTCCCGTTGGTCGACGACGAAGGTGGTCTCTCCGGGAGACACGAGGTGGTCGTAGGACCCGAGCCGCAACGGGTTGTAGCCGTTGGTCGCCTCCAGGCCGCGCACCACCGACAGGTTCTGCCAGGCGCCGCTGATCCCTACCACCTCGATACGTGGGTGTGCACCCTCCCGGTGGCGATTGGCCAGTTCCGTCTCGAGGATGGCAAGAGCGTCCGCCTCTTCGCCGGTCGGCTGCTGCAACACCGCGGAATAACCAGGCGCCTCGGCATTCAACGGGGAAGCCGCGTTGAACCAAAGCAGCTCTCCAGTGGCGATGATGGCCGCCAGGGCCGCGGCAAAGCTGCGCGCCTGAGCTGTTCGCGCGCGAGAGAGAACCGCCACGGCCAGTGCGGCCACCGGAACAATCTTCATCACCTCCAGTAGTGACGACCAGCCATGGGCGGAGCGCGCCGAGAAAACAACGGCCCATCCAATCATGCCGAGTCCCAATGCCGCCACTGCGACGACGCGCCAAGGCGCGACGCGTGGCAGCCCGTCTCGTACATAGTCGGCCAGCAGATGCCCGGCCAGTAGTGCGATAACTCCGACCAGCACGAACGCTCCGTCGATCGGCCGCCGGAACAGGTCTATGCCGGGAATGTGGTGGAAGGCCCAGGCGTAGAGCGGCGTGTAGCGGCCCATCGCGTAAAGCGCGGTGGCCAGCGCCGCCCCGACCATGAACCGGTTGCCGCGTCGCCACAGCCATCCGCCGGCTAGGCCCAACCACAGCAGCAGGATGGTCGGCGTCGCACCGATGAAGAGATAGTTGAATGATTGATCGGTAGCGCCCACGTCGGGCTCGGTCTCGTAGTTCGGACCCCAGTAGCCTTGTACCGGGTCCACGGATCCAAACACGTTGGCAACGGCCAGCGAGGCGAAGTTGGCAGGATATAGCGAGGCATCGAGCGATGTCTCAATCGTCACTTCCGGACGATTGGAGAGCGCTGCGAACTGCAAGGTCAGCAACAGCGGCACGGCCAGCAGCACGGCGGCGAGGCCACCCATGGTCAGCATCACGCCCACGCGCTCCCGCATGTAGCGCAGCGGCTGACTCGAGATGGCGACCTCGGCGGCCATCGCTGCCACCAGCACGAAGCACAGCAGCAGAGCCACATGATTGCGGCCCAGCGCCAGGATCGCCGCGACCACACCGAACGCGGCGGCGGTCAATAGCGAGCGCCGTTGCATGGCAACGAGCAGCAGGAAAAGCGCAAGCGGAAACAGCCCGTAGCTCATGATCATGCCGGTGTGGGGCAGGCGGCCCGACGCCGGCCCGCCGAACATGAACACGGCTGCCGCCAACACGGTCGCCGGCACCGGCCAACCCCAACGCCGGCCCAGCAAGCCCACGCCAAGGCCGCCGACAAGCAAGTGCGCATAGACCACGAGGTCGAATGCACGGATGGACGGCAAAGGATCAAACAGTGCCCACAGCACAAAGACCGGCTCGAACACCAGCGTCTGTGGATCGGCGACGCCCGGGTGGCCGCCGTAGTGGAAGGGGTTCCAGAACGGCGAGTAGCCTTCGTGAAAAGCCGAGGCCATGAACCTGAAGAACGCATAGAACTGGTTCTTTGCGTCCCATGGCACGACCGTGTCGGTGAGGATCCATCGGCTCGCGGCAACAAGCCACATTCCGGCGATGACGAGCAGAACGGTGGCCAGACTTTGACTCCGCGCGCAAGCAAGCGTGCTCGCAACACGGCGTCGCATCGAAATGCGGTGATGCACGCGTGCCCCTTCCAGCATGCCTTATCGGAGCGGTTTTTGGCCCGCTCTCGTCGGCACGGCTTCCTTCCCCACGCGCGATGCTATGCCTTCAGCTGCGCTCTCACAATTGTGAAGTGATTTGCGCGACTGGTTACCAGTGTAAAAGCCCTTTTGGCTGTCATTGCGGCAAACTATAGCCAGCGCGGCGGCGCCGCTAGATGTATCTGATCTGCGCTTGCTGCGTTGCACCGCGATGGGAGGACGTCATGGCCGAAAGCGTCTACAAGATCATCGAAATCGTCGGTACAAGCACCACCTCATGGGAGAAAGCGGCTGCGGCCGCCGTCGAGCGCGCAGCACATACACTCCGCGATCTGCGTATCGCTGAGGTATCGGAGCAGGACATCATCATCACCGACGGCAAGATCGAAGCTTACCGCGTACGCCTTAAGCTCTCGTTCAAGTACGAGGACTGAACTCGCGCCCGCGGGAGTTCCGGCATCTATCACCCGCTCGCAAAGGCGGCGTGACAGGTTGCGCTCGGCCGACTCAGAACATCGCCGCGTGCACACGATCCGGCGGATTGTGGCCATCGAGGAAAGTCTTGATGTTGATGATGACCTTCTCGCCCATGTCGACGCGACCCTCGATGGTCGCCGATCCCATGTGCGGCAGCGCCACCACGCGGTCGCTTGCCAACAGCTTGGGATTGATGGCCGGCTCGTGCTCGAATACGTCGAGGCCTGCGCCGGCGATGGCGCCGGCCTCGATCATGCGCGCCAGCTCGTTCTCGTCGATCACCTCGCCGCGCGCTGTGTTGACGACGTAGGCCGAAGGCTTGAGCAGCTTCAAACGGCGCGCCGACAGCAGATGATAGGTCGCCGGGGTGTGCGGGCAGTTCACCGACACGATGTCCATGCGGGCCAGCATCTGGTCGAGGCTGTCCCAGTAGGTCGCCTCCAGCTCCTGCTCGATCTCTTCGCTGACCCGGCGCCGATTGTGATAGTGGATCTGCAGCCCAAACGCCTTGGCCCTGCGCGCCACCGCCTGGCCGATGCGGCCCATGCCGATGATGCCGAGGCGCTTGCCAAAAATACGATGGCCGAGCATCCAGGTCGGTGACCAGCCCGACCAGTGACGCCGCGTGTCCTTGAGCAGCGCGGTACCCTCCGCCAGCCGGCGCGGCACGGCCAGGATCAGCGCCATGGTCATATCGGCGGTATCCTCGGTGAGCACGCCGGGCGTGTTGGTGACGATGATGCCGCGCACGCGCGCGGTATCCAGGTCGACGTTGTCGACACCGGTGCCGAAGTTGGCGATCAGCTTGAGCTGGGGCCCGAACTGGGAGATCAGCGAGCGGTCGATCCGGTCGGTCACCGTCGGAACCAGCACATGCGCCGTCTTGGCCGCCTCGGCCAGCTCGGCCTGGCTCATCGGCTTGTCCTCGACGTTGAGGCGCGCATCGAACAGCTCGCGCATGCGGGTTTCCACCGCATCGGGCAGCTTGCGCGTGACTACCACCACAGGTTTCTTGTGTGTTGTCGGCATCTAAGCTCGGCTCGCGTCGGGTTTGCGGAGAGGCCGGTCGGGGGCGCAACGCCGCCCTGTCACCCCGTTGTGCTTTTGTGTCTAACAGAAGGTCGTGACGATGACAAAAAAGAGTTCACTCTTGCATCGCCATTGGCGCGCACGGCAATGTCCGGAAAGCGCCCTAACGCGATGGTAAGAGCGGGTTTTCGGGCTATCTAAAGGAGCAGTATTTCATGAGCAAAGCGCCCAGTTTGGCGCGGCGTCCGGTGTTCCAAGGCCCGCTGGCATTGGCGCTGTGGTGCGCAGGGGCAGGCCTCGTGCAGGCCCAGGATTTGACGGTCGCCAATTCCGGCCTGCCGGTTCCCCGCTTTGCCAGCTTGAAGTCCGACAAGGTGCAACTGCACCATGGTCCGGGCACCGAGTTCCCGGTCGCCTGGGTCTTTCGCCGCGCCGGTCTGCCCGTCGAGATCACCCGCGAGACCGACGCGTGGAGCGAGGTGCGCGATGCAGAGGGTACAACTGGCTGGGTGTGGAGTACGGCCTTGAGCCGCAGGCGCACCGTCCTCGTCCTGCCATGGCAGATGAAGGCGGGGCAAAGCCAGCAGGAAACGGTGCCTCTGCGCGACGACGACAGCGCCAACGCCTCCACCATTGCCAACGTCGAAGCCGGCGTACTGGCCAGCGTCATCGACTGTAACGGGCGCTGGTGCCGGGTCTCCGTTGGCAACTTCCGCGGCTTTGTCGAACAAAGCAAGCTATGGGGAACGCGGCAAGGCGAGGTGATCAAGTAGGCGCCGCTGCCATCGACAGGAGCCCGATACGCCCGACGCCGTCGCTATTTGGACACCAGCCGCACAACCACATCGATGTGTGCGATCTTGAGGTCGGAGGGCGGTTCCGGCACACCGTCGACCCGGATGGTTTCTCCGGGAATGTCTACCAGACGGCCTTCCGCTTCGACGAAGAAGTGGTTGTGGTTGGAGGTATTGGTATCGAAATAGGCGCGCTGTCCGCCGATCGCGATCTCGCGCAAGAGGCCCGCACGCTTAAACTGATGCAGGGTGTTGTACACGGTCGCCAGCGATACCCGTTCACCGGCAAGTACCGCCTCCTCGTGCAGCAGTTCCGCCGTCACGTGCCGGTCGCCAGAGCCAAATAGCAGGGTTGCCAGGGCGACGCGCTGCCGCGTCGGGCGCAAGCCCGCGCGCCTGAGGCGCCTGGGAGCGTCCGCTCCCGTTGCACTATGCTCGGTTCGTCTCATCCCGTCAGCAGCAGACCCGTCTGTGGCAGATTAGCCCGTTCCGGCCCAAGTGATAGGACCGGGCAGAGGCCTTACAATCCTCATAGTAGCCGATATCACCAGTATAAACGGCCCCGGCGGCCGCCGCAATGGCGACGCGGCACGGCCCTAGAACAGGCTCGGGTGCTTAGAACGCGGGCTTTTGAGCAGCGGACGAGTATGTTAGGAAACCGGCAACGCGGCGGAGTGGGGCCAGGCCCTGCTGCGCACGCGGGTGTTCATCATAAAGGGGATGGGACAAAGAGGGTAATGGCCGAGCGCCCGAACAGCTTCGAATACGAGGAGCTGCTGACTTGTGCCCGCGGCGAGCTCTTCGGCCCCGGCAACGCCCAGTTGCCGCTGCCGCCGATGCTCATGTTCGAGCGCATCTCCAGCATCTCCGAGACCGGCGGCGCTCATGGCAAAGGCCAGATCGTGGCCGAGCTCAAGGTGGCCGGTAATCCGGCCCTGGATTGGTTCTTCGCCTGCCATTTCAAGGGCGACCCGGTCATGCCCGGCTGCCTTGGTCTCGATGCGCTGTGGCAGTTGACGGGCTTCTTTCTGGGGTGGCTAGGCGCCCCGGGCAGAGGCCGTGCGCTGGGGGTGGGCGAGGTGAAATTCACCGGCATGGTCGTGCCAACAACCAGGACAGTGCAGTACGTGGTCGACCTGAAGCGGGTGATCCTGCGCCGACTGAAGCTCGCCATTGCAGACGGCACCATGAAGGCCGACGGCCAGGTCATCTACGCCGCCACCGATCTGCGGGTTGGTCTGTTCGAAGCGGGAGAACAACCCGTAGCGGCCTGAGAGGGCGGGAAAGCACTGCAGGCGGGCCGACGCTGCATTCTGGGCAGGCGCGACGATGCGGGGAAAGGAACTGCGATGAGACGCGTGGTCGTGACGGGCATGGGTATCGTTTCCTCGATCGGAAACAACACCCAGGAAGTGCTCGCCTCGCTGAGGGAGGCCAAGTCCGGCATCGTGCGCGCCGACAAATACGCCGAGCTGGGCTTCCGCTGCCAGGTGCACGGCGCCGTCAACCTCGAATGGGAGAACATGATCCCGCGCAAGGCGCGCCGCTTCATGGAGGCGGGCCTTGGCTGGAACTACATCGCCATGGAACAGGCCATCCGCGACGCCGGGCTGGAACCCTCGGACGTCGTCAATGAGCGAACTGGCATCATTATGGGCGCCGGCGGCCCCTCGACGCGCGCCATCGTGCGCGCCGCCGACGTCACGCGCGAGAAGGACCCCAAGAAGGTCGGCCCCTTCGAGGTGCCCAAAGGCATGTGCTCCGGGCCCTCGGCTGCGCTCGCCACCGCCTACCAGATCAAGGGCCTGAACTATTCGATCTCTTCCGCCTGCGCCACATCGGCGCACTGCATCGGCAACGCCGCCGAGATGATCCAATGGGGCAAGCAGGATGTGATGTTTGCCGGCGGCTGCGAGGAACTGGACTGGACACTGTCCGTCCTGTTCGACGCCATGGGCGCCATGTCCACTCACTTCAACGCCACGCCTGCCAGGGCGAGCCGCGCCTACGACAAGGACCGCGACGGCTTCGTGATCGCCGGTGGGGCAGGCGTCGTCGTGCTCGAGGAACTCGACCGCGCCAAGGCGCGCGGCGCCAAGATCTACGGCGAGCTGGTGGGCTACGGCGCGACCTCCGACGGCTTCGACATGGTGGCGCCGTCGGGCGAGGGCGCAGCGCGTTGCATGCGCCTCGCTACGCGGGGCATGGACGGCAAGGGCGTCGGCAAGATCGATTATATCAACCCGCACGGCACGGCCACTCCGGTCGGCGATCAGAAAGAGATCGAAGCGATCCGCGAGGTGTTCGGCGGGGACATGCCGGCGATCTCCTCCACCAAATCTCTGACTGGCCATTCGCTCGGCGCCGCCGGCGTGCAGGAGACGATCTATTCGTTGCTCATGCTCAACAACGGCTTCGTGTGCGAGAGCGCCAACATCGACACGCTCGATCCCGAATTCGCCGACGTCCCCATCGCCCGCAAGCGGCAGGATGACGTCCACCTTAACTGTGTCATGTCGAACAGCTTCGGCTTCGGCGGCACCAATGCGACTTTGATAATGAGACGCTGCGACGCGTAAGCGCCGCACGTTTTGGCGCGCGCGGCGCCAAGATGATCCTGTGCCGATAGCAAACGGTATAAGTGGAAGATGACCATGACGAACATCGATGTCGCCAAACCCGGGCCGCTGTTGGCCGGCAAGCGTGGCCTGATCATGGGAGTGGCCAACGAGCGTTCCATCGCCTGGGGCATTGCGCGCGTACTGGCCGGCCACGGCGCCAAGCTGGCCTTCACCTACCAGGGCGACGCTTTCGGCAGACGCGCCATTCCGCTCGCCAAGTCGGTCGGCTCAGAAATCATCGTCAACTGCGATGTGATCGACTTGAAGAGCGTCGACAATGTCTTCGCCGAGATCAAGACCAAGTGGGGCGGCCTGGATTTCGTCGTGCACGCGCTGGCCTTCTCTGACCGCCGCGAGCTGTCGGGCCGCTACGCCGACACCACGCGGGACAACTTCGTAAACACGATGGTGATTTCCTGCTTCTCCTTCACGGAGATTGCCAAGCGCGCCGCCGATCTCATGAGCGGCAACGGCTCGCTGTTGACGCTGAGCTTCGGCGGCGCCACGCGCTGGGTTCCGTCCTACAACGTCATGGGCGTGGCCAAGGCTGCGCTCGAGGCCTCGGTGCGATACCTGGCGGCGGACCTCGGGCCACAGGGCATCCGTGTCAATGCATTGTCCGCCGGCCCCATGCGCACGCTGGCCGGCGCGGGCGTCGCCGACGCGCGCGTCATTTTCAACTACCAGCGCGATCATGCGCCGCTGCGGCGCACGCCAACCCTGGACGAGGTAGGCGGATCGGCACTCTATCTGCTGTCCGACATGTCGGGTGGCGTGACGGGCGAGGTGCATTTCGTCGACTGCGGCTACAACAGCGTCGCCATGCCGAGCCTCGAGGCCCTCAAGGAGCAGGAGGCAGAAGCCTCGGCCGCCGCCGAATAGCTCCGTGCGCCTGCGATTGCACCTTCCGTGTCCGCGTGGCATCTCAAGGCATGATCGGCGTCTTCGATTCCGGCCACGGCGGCCTGACAGTGTTTCGTGCGCTGGTGCAACGCTTCCCGCGCCTGCCCTTCGTATATCTCGGCGACCACCGGCACGTGCCCTATGGCAACCGGCCCGCCGACGAGATCGTCGCCCTCTCTCGCCAGGGGGTCGATGCGCTGTTCCAGCGCGACTGCCGCCTGGTGCTGCTGGGCTGCAATACGGCCACCTGTGTGGCAGCCCGGACGCTGCAGAAGGATTGGCTGCCCGTCAGCGGCTGGACCGGACGCAACATCCTCGGCATCGTCGCACCCACGGTCGAGGCTGCCACCCAGACGCCCTGGGCCGTGACGACGCCGCAATATCCGCAGAAATACAACACCGACGTGGTCGCAGTATTCGGCACCACCCGCACGGTCGCCTCGCACGCCTACCCGGAGGAGATCGGCAAGCGCTGTCCGAAAGTCACGGTCGTCCAGCAGACCTGCGCCGAGCTGGTCGGGGCCATTGAGCAAGCCGCGCCCGAGTCGGCGCTAGATGCCCTGGTCGAGCAGGGCGTGGCCAGCCTGCTCGCCCAAACCGGAGGCGCGCCTCCGCACCGTGCCATCCTGGGCTGCACGCACTTTCCGCTCGTCGAGCACCTGTTCCGCCACCACCTGCCGCCCTTCACCCGCCTGCTGTCGCAGCCGCAGGTCGTCGCCGACAGCCTGGAGGACTATCTGCAGCGGCACGCGCACTATGTCGCGCGCAACAAGCAGCCAACCCCGCCGGTGCTGCTTACCACCGGCGACCCGGCCAAAGTCAGCCGCACAGCCCGCATCTTCTGGGCGGACGCGCCGGCGTTCGCCCACCTCGGCCATTGACGTTTCGCCGGCGAGCTGGGCTCCGCTAGATGCCGAGCACCGATCGCGCATCCACCGCTGGCACGCCGAGCGCTTCCGCCACAGCGGCGTACGTGATGCGGCCAGCGTAGACGTTGAGGCCAGCCAGCAGGTGGGGATCGTCCGCCATGGCCTTTTTTGCGCCCTTGTCAGCCAGGGCCAGAATGAAAGGCAGCGTCGCGTTGTTGAGTGCGAACGTCGATGTGCGCGCCACCGCGCCTGGCATATTCGCCACGCAGTAGTGGACCACGCCGTGCTTGATGTAGGTCGGAGCGTCATGGGTGGTCGCGTGCGAGGTCTCAGCACACCCACCCTGATCTATGGAAATATCAACAATCACCGATCCGCGCTGCATCGCCCGCACCAGCTCCTCCGTGATGAGCTTTGGAGCTGCCGCCCCCGGCACGAGCACGGCGCCGATCACCAGATCGGCGTCCAGAACGTAATCCTCAATGGCGGATCGCGTCGAGAAGATCGTGTTGATTGAGGCTGCAAATTGCTGATCGAGGGCGTACAGGCGCTCGAGGTTGACGTCGATCGCCGTCACCTGCGCCTCCATGCCGACGGCGATGCGCACGGCATTGACGCCTGAGACGCCCGCCCCGAGCACGACCACTTTTGCAGGCGCCACCCCGGCTGCGCCGCCCAGCAGCACGCCCCGCCCGCCGCGCTCCATCTCGAGGCAATGCGCGCCGGCCTGCACGCTCATGCGGCCCGCGACCTCGCTCATCGGCGCCAACAAGGGCAGACCGCCCCGCGCGCTGGTTACGGTCTCGTAGCCGATCGCGGTGCAGCCCGACTGCATCAGCGCCTTGGCCTGGGCAGGGTCGGCTGCGAGATGCAGGTAGGTGAACAGCGTCTGGCCGCCGCGCAGCATTTTGCACTCGCTCGGCTGCGGTTCCTTCACCTTCACGATCAGGTCGGCACCGGCATAGATCTCGGCTGGGGAGGCGATGATCCTGGCGCCCGCCTGTTGATAGTCGTCGTTGGTCAGGCCCTGCCGGACCGCTGCGTCGTTCTCGACCCAGACCTCGTGACCGTGCGCCACGCATTCGCGGACGCTGCCGGGCGTCATGCCAACCCGGTGCTCCTGCACCTTGATCTCTTTGGGAACACCGATGCGCACTTGTCGCCCTCCATGCCTCCGCAATCCCACGCTGGTGGTGGAACGATAGCAGCTTCAGGGGCAAAGCCCCATGCCGGTGCGTCCAGGCGTTTACGCGTCGTCAGACCTGCGGCTTGCCGTCCGTGAATGGAGCCAGCGCCTGGACAATGAAGGTGTGCGTCGGCACCGGCACGCCCTGCTGCTTGCCGAGGCGGGCCACCGCACCCGACAAGCCGTCGAGCTCGATGGGCTTGCCGGCCAGCAGGTCGTGCGCCATCGACGCCATCATCTGCTTGGGCAGGCCGTCGATCGTCTTCATGATGCGTCCGGCATCCTCGATGGTGAGCCCGGTCTTCAGCGCCATTCCCAAGGCTATCACCTCTTCCACAGCCGAGCGCAACAGCGCCAGCGACTGCGCATTGGCCCGGACTGGCCCGATCGGACCGCGGGTCAGCGCCGTCATTCCCGCCATCGGCGCCAGGAGAGCGAACTTCATCCACATCTCGCGCTGAATGTTGTCCGACAGGTGGGCGTCTACGCCGGCTGCCTTGCAGGCCGCGAGAAACGCCGTCGTGCGCGCGCTTGGCCGGCCATCGCGCTCGCCGAAGTCCAATCTCGCGAACGTGCCGATCTGCTTGATGACACCGGGCTCCGAGATGGATGCCCCTATTCGCGCGGTGCCCTGCACCACCTTGTCAGCGCCAAGAATGGCTCCAATGCGATCCGCGCTTTCCACCCCGTTCTGAAACGTGAAGACCGTCGCCCCATTTGCGGCCAGCGCGCGCAAGCCTTCGGCTGCGGACTCCGTATCACGCATCTTTACAGCGAAGATCACCACATCGGCCGCCGGCACCTCACGTGCGTCGGCCACCACCTTCACCTTGGCGAGGTGCAGCGGACCGATCTCGCTGTCGAGACGCAGGCCGCGCACCCGCATGGCCTCGAGGTGCGCACCTCGAGCGACGAATGTGACGTCGTGACCTGCTGTCGCCAGACGGGCGCCGAAATAGCCGCCGACGCCGCCCGGGCCCATCACCGTTATTTTCAATGCCGCATTGCTCATGGCCTTACCACCACACGACCGACGATCTTGCCCGCACGCAAATCGTCCAGCGAACTGCTGGCTTGATCGAGCCCGCGCTGCTCGACCGGTATCGGCGCCACCTTGCCGGCCTTGACCAGCCCGAGCATCTCGGTCGCCTCCGCCGGCGAGCCTACGTAACTCCCCATCAGCGTCAACGCCCGCAGCGGAAACATGGCGACCGGCAAAGTGAACGTCCCGCCGATCAGCCCGACGACGATGGCAGCGCCGCCCTTGGCCACCGCCCCCTGAGCGAAAGCCAGCGAGGTCTCCGAGCCAGCGAAGTCCACCGCCGCCCCCACGCCGCCGCCCGACGCCTTGTAGACAGCCTTGCGCGCACCTGCGTCCGCAGGATCGAACGCCTGCGTGGCGCCGAGCCCTAGCGCCGCCTCGCGCTTGGCCGCATCGATATCGGCCACCAGGATCGGCTTGTCCGTCAGCGCTCGTGCGAATTGCAGCCCCATCATGCCGACGCCGCCAAGGCCGACAATCAGCAGCGGCCCTGCGCGGAGGAAAGCAGTCGCCTTCTTGATCGCCGCGTAGCCGGTAAGCCCCGAGCACATCAGCGGCCCCGCGATCTCGGGTGCAATGCCCTCTACGTCCAGCAGATAGCGAGGATGCGGCACCAGCACGTGCGTCGCAAAACCGCCGTCCACCGTGATGCCGAGCGCGCGCGGTGCGTTGCACAGGTGCTCATCGCCCCGCGCGCACAGGCCGCACGTTCCGCAGCCGATCCAGGGATAGACCGCGTACCGCCCACCCTTGGCCAAGCCGCTCGCTTCCGGGCCGCTGGCCTCGACGCTGCCGGCGATTTCATGCCCGAGCGTGAACGGCAGCGTGCGATTGCTGCGCACGTCGAGCCTCTGTCCGCCGCCGAGGTTGAAATAGCCGTCCTGCAGGTGCAGGTCCGAGTGACACACACCGCAATGCGAAATGCGCATCAGCACCTCGGTACCGACCGGCACGGGTGTCGGCGCATCGGCAGCCTGCAGCGGCTTGCCGTAGTTGGTCAGCGATTGGCGATGCATTGGTCGTTCCGCCTGTGGATGCGGGAGCTTAGCAGAGAACGAAGCTCGGTGAAGGAGTTGGCCTGCTTAGTGATTCACTTGGGAACTGAAGCTCCGACAGCCGCGTTGCTCCACCAAAGGATGCAAAGATGGACCCCAAGAAGAATGCCCTCCGGAAGATCGGCGAAAGGCTACGCGAGGAAGCACGGGATATAGTCGAGGCCCAGCTCCCCGCACGCTTGGCCGAGTTGCTGCGCCAGCTGGAGAGATCTGCAAGCCGCACGGGACATCTCGGGCCTGCAAGCGCGAATAGGCCTTAATAGCGCACTCACGCAGCCCCTGGCCTGCCGCATCTGCCCACCTGCTATGCGCCGACAGATAAGAAAAGGGCCCCGCGAGGAGCCCTTCGTATTCAAAACCGTTCTTGCTTAGGAGTGCAACCTCGGCCTGCGGCTCAACCCCGCTCGCGCCGTCTCGGCCGATCCTCGCGGTCACGGCGCGGCGGCCGCTCGCTGCGGACCTCCTCTTCCGGCTCGCCTTCCTTGCGCGGAATCTCCTTGCCGGTCGCCTGGTCGACGATCTTCATCGACAGGCGCACCTTGCCGCGATCATCGAAGCCCAGGAGCTTGACGTAGACCTCCTGCCCCTCCTTGACGACCTCGCCGACCGTCTCGGGCCGGCCTTGCGTGAGCTGCGAGATGTGCACCAGACCGTCCTTCGGGCCGAAGAAGTTCACGAACGCGCCGAACTCCATCACCTTGACGACCTTGCCCTTGTAGATCGTGCCGACCTCGGGCTCGGACGTAATGGCGCGGATGCGATTCAGCGCCGCCTCGATCGCCTCGCGCTTGGCCGCCGCAATCTTGATGGTGCCGTCGTCCTCGATGTCGATCTTGGCGCCCAACTCGGCCACGATCTCGCGAATCACCGAGCCGCCCGAGCCGATCACCTCGCGGATCTTGTCGACCGGGATCTTGATCGTCTCGATACGCGGCGCGTGCTCGCCGAGTTCCGTGCGCGCGCCCGTGAGGGCCTTGGCCATCTCGCCCAGGATGTGGAGGCGACCGGCATTGGCCTGATCGAGCGCAACGCGCATGATCTCCTCGGTGATGCCGGTGATCTTGATGTCCATCTGCAGCGACGTCACGCCCTTCTCGGTGCCGGCCACCTTGAAGTCCATGTCGCCCAGATGGTCCTCGTCACCCAGGATGTCGGAGAGAACGGCGAACTCATTGCCCTCCTTGATCAGCCCCATGGCGATGCCGGCCACTGGTGCCTTCAGCGGCACGCCCGCATCCATCAGCGCCAGCGAGGAGCCGCACACGGTCGCCATCGACGACGAGCCGTTCGACTCCGTTATCTCGGAGACGATGCGCACGGTATAGGGAAATTCCTCCGGGCTCGGCATCAGCGGACGCACGGCGCGCCATGCCAGCTTGCCGTGGCCGATCTCGCGCCGGCCGGGCGAGCCCATGCGGCCGGTCTCGCCGACCGAGTAGGGCGGGAAGTTGTAGTGCAGCAGGAAGCGCTCCTTGCGGGTGCCTTCCAGGGCGTCGACGTACTGCTCGTCCTCGCCGGTGCCGAGCGTCGCCACCACGAGGGCCTGCGTCTCGCCGCGCGTGAACAACGCCGAACCGTGCGTGCGCGGCAGCACATGCACCTCGGAGACGATCGGACGGACCGTCGTCAGGTTGCGGCCGTCGATGCGCTTCTTGGTCTTGATGATATCGCCGCGCACCACATCCTGCTCGAGCCCCTTGAAGACGGAGCCCAGCAGTACCTTCTCGTCTTCGCTCGCGTCCGCCGGCAGCAGCTCCTTGACCTTGGCGCTGCAGGCTTCGACCAGCTCATGACGCTTCTGCTTCTCGGGCGTAGCAAACGCCTTGCGCAGGTCGGCCTCGACGAGAGAGCGCGCCTTGTCCTTGTACTTGGACTTGTCCGGCGGCTGGAAATCCCAAGGTTCCTTGGCGGCCTTCTCGGCCAGCTTGATGATCGCGTCGATCACCGGCTGGAAGCCGCGATGGCCGAACATCACCGCCTCGAGCATCTGCTTCTCGGGCAGCTCCTTGGCTTCCGATTCCACCATCATCACGGCATCGCCCGTGCCTGCCACGACCAGGTCGAGATCGCTCTTGGCCATCTCGTCGATCATCGGGTTGAGCACGAACTGGCCGTCGACCAGGCCGACGCGCGCGGCCCCGATCGGGCCCAGGAACGGCACGCCCGACAGCGTCAGGGCTGCTGAGGCAGCCACCATGCCGACGATATCAGGGTCGTTCTCCATGTCGTGCGACAGCACCGTCACCACGACCTGCGTATCGTTCTTGAAGCCGTCCACGAACAGCGGCCGGATCGGCCGGTCGATCAGGCGCGAGGTCAGCGTCTCCTTCTCGCTGGGACGACCCTCACGCTTGAAAAAGCCGCCGGGGATCTTGCCGGCGGCAAAGGTCTTTTCCTGATAGTTGACGGTCAGCGGAAAGAAGTCGCGGCCCGGCCGCGGGCTCTTCTCGGCGACCACCGTCGCCAGCACGGTCGTCTCGCCATACTGGGCGAGAACCGCGGCATCGGCCTGGCGCGCCATGCGCCCCGTCTCGAGGGTCAGCTTGCGGCCGCCCCAATCCAGTTCCACACGTTTTGTTTCGAACATCTCTCGGTCTCGTTTCTCGTTGTCGAAAGCGTCAGCTGCCGCAGCTCCGCTGAGGAAGCCGGCTCACATGTGCGATCTTTCAAAGGCAACGTGAACTGCTTCCGCAGCCGGGCTAAGTGCCCTGCTAGCGGCGGATTCCCAAACGCTCGATGATCTTCTGGTAGCGCCCCTCGTCCTTCGATTTTACGTGGTCGAGGAGACTACGGCGCAAGCTCACCATCTTGAGCAGGCCGCGCCGCGAATGATTATCCTTCTTGTGGAGCTTGAAGTGCTCCGTGAGCCCATTAATGCGCTCGGTAAGAAGTGCGATCTGCACCTCCGGCGAGCCTGTATCTCCTGCCTTGCTTGCGAATTCCTTGACGACTTGCAGCTTGCGTTGTGCGGTCAGCGACATCGGGTGCCTTTCTTCGGATTAGGATGGGTCGCTGGGCCTTGCCCGGGGCGTCCCTGGAGGCGGCCACGGCCGGGATGTCGTCCAGCCGGGTCGCACGCTCGTCGCGCCAAGGCCACAGGGGTCCTGCGCGGTGAGCCGGTTTATACACGAATTCGCGGCCTTTGCGAGGGAAAAACCGGAGACGGAAAGCCTTGATTCTACAAGGCTAACTGCCCTCGCCCAAATTGAACACGCGGGTCGGGCGAAGTTCCCCCTTCTCGATGTGGCCGACCGCAATCAGGTGACCCTTGCAGGTTGCATACGTTGCCCCGCCGCCCAATCGGCGCATCGCGGCCGCGTATCAGCACGGCCTGGCCGCGCAGCAGTCTCGCCGCATCGTTCTGGCCGACCGCCAGCACCGCCAACTCGCCGAGGGCGGCCTCGATCGGCAACAGCAGCCGCTCCACCGCTTCGGGTCCGGCATCGGCCGCCTCCCTGCAGCACTTCCATGGTGATCGCTTCGGCCTCGCCGAAGCCGGCGACCCGCGTGCGCCGCAGGGCGATGACATGGCCGAGGCAACCGAGCGCGCGCCCCATGTCCCTGGCCAGCGCGCGCACATAGGTGCCCCTGCCGCAATCGGCCTCAAACATCGTCGTAGTCGCCATCCGCCACGCTGACGAGTTGCAGGCGATCGATCTGCGCCGTGCGCGCTTCCAGCACGACTTCCTCACCGCTGCGCGCGAGATCATAAGCCCGGTTGCCGTCGATCTTGATCGCCGAGAACGCGGGCGGCACCTGCTCGATCTCACCCATGAAACCTGGCAGAACGGCCTCAATAGCCGCACGGTCAGGACGCGTATCGCTGGTCTTGACGACACGGCCTTCCGCGTCGTCGGTGTCGGTTTCCTCACCCCAGCGCACCGTGAAGCGGTAGCTCTTCTGTCCGTCGACGGCATACGGGACAGTCTTCGTCGCCTCGCCCAGCGCGATCGGCAGGATGCCCGTCGCCAGCGGATCGAGCGTGCCGGCATGACCAGCCTTGCGCGCGTCGAACGCACGCCGCACGGCCCCCACGGCCTGCGTCGAGGTCATGCCGACCGGCTTATCCAGCACCAGCCAGCCGTGCACCGGTCTGCCTTTCTTGCGGCGCGCCATCCTCGAACTTCGCCTGATTGTTGGAGCGGCTCAGGTTTTTTTCAGGTCCTGAGCCACCTTGGGGGAACGGAGTATCTCGTCGATGCGACGCGCTTCGTCGAACGTCTCGTCGGCGCGGAAGCGCACGTCGGGCGCAAACTTGAGATTGACGACGTGAGCAACCTCGCTGCGGATGTATTTGCGATTCCTGTCCAGCGCCGCCAGCACCGGTGCGATGTCCTCGCCGCCCAGCGTGGTCACATAGATAGTGGCGAGCCGCAGATCGGGTGATATGCGCACCTCGGGAATCGTCACCACGTGGCCGGCCAGCACATCATCGTGGATCTCGCCGCGCGTCAGCATATCAGCCAGCGCATGCCGGATGAGCTCGCCGACACGCAGCTGGCGCTGGGATGGGCCGGTGTTCTTCTCGGATCGTCGATTGGCCATTGAAAGTGAGCCTTTGCGCCCGACGCCAGGAATATCAGGCCGGGAGCGGTGCCGGGCCCGAAGGCCCGACACTCCATTCCTACAGCGACCGCGCGATGGTCTCGACGTTGAAGCACTCGATCACGTCGCCCGCTCGGATGTCCTGGTAGTTCGCGAAGGCCATGCCGCACTCCTGGCCGGCCGGCACCTCGCGCACCTCGTCCTTGAAGCGCTTCAGAGTCGACAGCGTGCCCTCGTGGATCACGACGTTGTCGCGGATCAGGCGCACCTTGGCGCCACGTTCGACCTTGCCGTCGGTCACTCGGCAACCCGCCACCTTACCGATCTTGGAGATGTTGAACACTTCCAGGATCTGCGCGTTGCCGAGGAAGATCTCGCGCAGGGTCGGCGCCAGCAGCCCGGACATGGCCGCTTTCACATCGTCCACGAGATCGTAAATGATGTTGTAGTAGCGGATCTCCACGCCCGACTGATCGGCGAGCGCCTTGGCCTGGGCGTTGGCGCGCACGTTGAAGCCGATCACCACCGCCTTGGACGCATTGGCGAGCGCGATGTCTGACTCCGTGATGCCGCCGACGCCCGAGTGCACGATGCGCGCCTCGACCTCGTCGTTGCCGATCTTGCGCAGCGCGCCGGCGATGGCCTCCACAGAGCCCTGCACGTCGCCCTTCACGAGCAACTCGAACTCCTTGCGGCCAGCCTCCTTGAGCTGCTGCATCATTTGCTCAAGCGTGCGCGCCGTGCCGGCCGAGCCCAGCGTCTGGCGACGCTTGCGCACACGGTAGTCGGTAATTTCGCGTGCCCGGCCCTCGTTCTCGACGACGGCAAACGGGTCGCCGGCCTCGGGTGCCGAGTCGAAGCCCAGGATCTCCACCGGGACGGATGGCCCGGCCGTGCTGACCGTCTCGCCACGATCGTCGATCAAGGCGCGCACGCGACCCCAGGCGCTGCCTGCCACCACGATATCGCCGACGCGCAGCGTGCCGCGCTGCACCAGCGCCGTGCCCACCGGTCCGCGCCCGCGTTCCAACTTGGCCTCGATCACCACGCCCTCGGCCGAACGCTTCGGATTGGCCTTCAGGTCCAGCAATTCGGACTGCAGGTGGATGGCTTCCAGCAGCTTGTCGAGGCCGGTCTGCTTGAGCGCCGAAACCGGCACCTCCAGCGTCTCGCCCGACACGCTTTCCACGATCACCTCGTGCTGCAGCAGATCCATGCGCACGCGCTGCGGGTCCGCGTCGGGCTTATCCATCTTGTTGATGGCCACGATCAGCGGCACGCCGCCGGCCTTGGCGTGATTGATGGCCTCCACTGTCTGGGGCATCACGCCATCGTCGGCCGCCACCACCAGCACAACGATGTCGGTGACCTTGGCGCCGCGTGCGCGCATGGCCGTGAACGCCTCATGGCCAGGCGTGTCGATGAAGGTGATCTTCTCCCCATCGGGCGTCGTCACCTGATAGGCGCCGATGTGCTGGGTGATGCCGCCGGCCTCCCCGCTCACCACGTTGGTCTTGCGGATGGCGTCCAGCAGCGAGGTCTTGCCGTGGTCGACGTGGCCCATGATGGTGACCACGGGCGGACGCGGCTCCAGATACTCGTCGGCGTCGGTCTGGCCGATGAAACCCTCTTCGACGTCGGCTTCCGACACGCGCTTGGGCGTATGGCCGAACTCCGTCACGATCAGCTCGGCCGTATCGGCGTCGATGACGTCGTTGATCTTGTGCATCTCGCCCTGCGCCATCAGCAGCTTGATGACATCGACGGAGCGCTCCGTCATGCGGTTGGCGAGTTCCTGGATGGTGATCACCTCCGGGATGATTACCTCGCGCATCACCTTGTCGCGCGGCTGCTGCAAGCCTGCCTGGCGCAGCTTCTCGCGCTCGCGCTTGCGGCGCAGAGAGGCGAGCGAGCGCTCGCGCTGGGCCTCGTCGAAGGCGTTATTGATGGTGAGCTTGATACGCTCTCGCTTTTCCTCGGCCGCCTTGACCGGGCTCTTGGTGATCTTGGCGCCCTTTTTCTTGCCGCGCGCATCGTCCTCGACCTCGGGTTCGATCTCGGCCGCGCGTCCGGTGCGGCGCGCCAACTGCTCGGGTCGGCGCGGCGCCTCGGCGGTTTTTGCTTTCTCAGGCGTAACCGGCTTGGTCTCGACCTCGGCTTTCGCCGGCGCCTCAACCTTGACATCGCCGGTCTTGGCGACGACGGCCGGCTCCGGTACCGCCTCGGGTAGAGGCTTGGGCTCGACCGGCGGGCGCAAGGCTTCGAGACGCGCGCGCTCGCGGTCGGCGGCGTCGGCACGCTCCTTCTCGGCCTCAAGCGCGCGGCGGCGCGCGTCGAGTTCATCCGTCGACAGGCCGCTGGTCTTTTGCTGCGCGACATCGGCAACAGCTGCGTGACCGGCTTCCACAGTCTCAAGGACCTTGCCGTCCTCGGACTCACCTGGCGTCGCCAGCTTTCGAGTCTTCTTCTTCTCGACAACCACCGACTTCGAGCGGCCGTGGCTGAAGCTCTGGCGGACGTGGCCGGATTCGACCGTCCGCTTCAAGCTCAGCGGCTTGCTTCCGCCGCCCCGCAGCGTCTTATCGGTAGTTTCCTTCGTCTCTGACATGCACGCCCTGTGTTCGCGTTGGCTCAATGGCAAGATAGGCCAGGGCCTTGGCCCTCGCCTGCGCGGTAACGCCTGAGGCGTACCGCCTCCTGCAGCATCCGTTGGCTGGCACCACCCTCGGACGCTGCAGCATGTACCACATTTGGCCGGCCGATGGCCAAGCTCAATTCAGCACTCGTCAATTCGGCCACGGTCGATTGTTCGAAGCGCTCGGATCCCATTAACGCTTTGAATTTGCGATTGAGTTTCTCGACGCCGTCGGCCGCACCGTCGCTCGCATGCAACAGAACGGCAGCCTGACGCTGATCCAGCAGGCCCTCGACCTTGGCAAATCCAGCCACCAGCAGGCCGGCCTTGTTGGCGAGGCTCAGGGCCTCGGCGACGCGTTTCACCAACAACCGTTCGACCAGACCCGGCAAATCGGCCGGCATCGAAACCGGCTGCTTCAGGCTTCTGGCAAAAACCTTCTGGCGCACCGCCGCGGCTACGGTCGCACGGGTTGCTGCAACCCACACACCGCGGCCCGGCAGACGCCGCGCGAGGTCGGGGACGATAGAGCCGTCCGGGGCCAGAACGAAGCGGATGAGATCGTCAGGCGGCCTTTGGGTGCGCGAGACGGCGCACAGCCGAAGCGAGCCCGCGCCCGCTTCGCCCTGCCCATCGCCAGTCGTGCTCCGTGCGCCCGCCACCTATGGTCCCGCTCCTGACCACGACCGTCAGACCTTGGCGTCCGCAGGCACGGCCGTGGCTGCCTTGGCAGCCTCCGCCGCAGCTGCAGCCGCCGCCTGCTCGGCGCGCATCTTCTCGATGTCCTCCGCCGTCACCCAGCCTGCCGCAATGCGGGCCGCCATGATCATGTCCTCGGCATCCTTGCGGCTGATCTCGATACCCTCGAGCGCACCCTTGTGCCGGACCGGCTCGGCATCCTTCTCCTTCTTGCGCTCGGTCCAGCCGATCAGCTCGTCGGTGGCGCAGTCCGCCAGATCGTCCACGGTCTTGATGCCGTGCTCGCCGAAGGCGACCAGCATCACCGTGGTGACGCCAGGGATCTTGGCCAGATCGTCGGATACCCCAAGCTCCTTACGCTTGGCATCGCGCTCGGCTTCCTGACGCTCCAGATAGTCGCGGGCGCGCGACTGGATCTCCTTGGCGGTGTCCTCGTCGAAGCCCTCGATATGCGCCACCTCGCCAGCATCGACAAAGGCGACTTCGGCAACCGAACTCGAACCCTTCGGTAGCCAGCAGCTGGGCGATGACCTCGTCGACGTCGAGCGCCTCCATGAACAGCTGCGAGCGCTCGGCAAATTCCTTCTGACGCCGCTCGGACTCCTCCTGCTCGGTGAGGATGTCGATATCCCAGCCCGTCAACTGCGAGGCCAGCCTGACATTCTGGCCGCGCCTGCCGATGGCGAGCGAAAGCTGGCTCTCGGGCACCACCACCTCGATGCGGTTGGAGTCCTCGTCCAGCACGACCTTGGTGACCTCGGCCGGTGCCAGGGCGTTGACGATGAAGGTGGCCGCATCCTGGTTCCACTGGATGATGTCGACCTTCTCGCCTTGCAGTTCGCCGACCACGGCCTGCACGCGCTGGCCACGCATGCCGACGCAGGCACCGACCGGATCGATAGAGGAATCCTTGGAGATCACAGCAATCTTGGCTCTCGATCCAGGATCGCGGGCTACCGATTTGATCTGCACGATGCCGTCATAGATCTCCGGCACCTCCTGCGCGAACAGCTTCGACATGAACTCGGGGCGCGCCCGGGACAGGAAGATCTGCGGCCCGCGCTGCTCACGCCGTACGTCGTAAATGTAGGCGCGGACGCGGTCGCCCAATCGCACATTCTCGCGCGGGATCATCTCGTCGCGGCGAATGATGCCTTCGGCACGCCCCAGATCGACGATGACGTTGCCATACTCGACACGCTTGACGGTGCCGTTGGCGATCTCGCCGATGCGGTCCTTGTACTCGCCGTGCTGACGCTCGCGCTCGGCCTCGCGCACCTTCTGCACGATGACCTGCTTGGCGTTCTGCGCCGACACCCGGCCGTAGTCGAGAGGCGGCAGCGTCTCGGCGATCAGGTCGCCAACCTTGGCCTCCGGACTACGCCGCTTGGCGTCGGCCAGCGTGATCTGCGTGGCGTCATTCTCGACCAGTTCGACGACCTGCAGCACGCGCGCCAGCTTCGTCTCGCCGGTCTTGGGATCGATCTCGCAGCGAATGTCGTTCTCGCTGCCATAACGCGATTTGGCAGCCTTCTGGATCGCGTCCTCCATCGCCTGGATGACGATTTTGCGATCGATCGACTTTTCGCGTGCGACCGCCTCTGCGATCTGCAGCAGCTCCAACCGGTTTGCACTGATACCTGTACCCGTACTTGCCTGGGCCATGTCGTGGCGCCCTCCAAATTCCCGCTATTCTGCGCCATCCTCGCCGGATGCTTGCGCAGCCATCTCCTTCTTCGAGCGCCGCAGCGCCTCGCGAATGAGGTCGTCCGTCAGCACCAGACGCGCCTCCCCGATCATGCCGATCGGCAGCCCGATCACCTGCAGGCCGATCTGGTCGAGTTCGACCTCCAGCCGGACCTCGCCGTCCTCTACACCCTCGAGCACCCCGCGAAAGCGCTTGCGACCGGAGATCGCCTCTTTCAGCTCGACCTTGGCCTCGTAGCCGACCCAATCCTCGAAGTCGGAAGGGCGTACCAGCGGTCTGTCGATGCCGGGAGAGGAGATTTCGAGCGTATAGTGGCCCGAAATCGGGTCGTGCGCATCAAGCACGGGCGAGAGATTGCGCGAAATCTCTGCACATTCCTGCACTGTGATGGTGCCGTCCGGACGCTCCGCCATGATCTGCACGGTCGTGCCGTCGCGTCCTGAAATCGCCACCCGAACCAGCCGAAATCCCATGTCGATGAGCACCGGCTCAGCCAAAGCTGCCACGTCGGCAGCCAATCCGGTCTCGCCAACAAAGCGCGCGTCGGACGCAGCGCCGCTCACCGTCGTCGTCATCCGCCTGGTTCGTATTGAAAGGGCTCGCATCGCCTCAAGCGATCACCCAAAACAAAAAGAGCGGACCCCTAGGGCCCACTCTCAGAGTTGAGATGATCATGAGCGCATGGATATTATGCACAAAATGCCTGATTGGCAAGCGGGTTCTGGAACTCTGTTGCTCCCTAACCCCAGAAATAATAGCCAAGCTCAAGTTTACAGTTAACTCTCTGGTCCGGCAGACTTATTGGCGCAATAGCGTTAAATAGGTGCAGCGGCGACCTTCCTTGAGGGCCTTCTGCTCGTAGCGGGTAGCCGGCCAATCAGAAGGGCGCTGCCGCCAATCGCTGGGGTCCTTGGGCTCCCACTTGAAACTGGCTTCCGCACGCACCGCCTGCAGCATCCAGCGCGCATAGTCCCCGATGTCGGTGGCTATGCGAAGTTCGCCGCCTCGCCCCATTGTCCGAGCCAGCTCGCGCAGCGTGCCGGCAGATACCAGCCGCCGCTTCCGATGCCGTTTCTTCGGCCAGGGGTCCGGAAACAGGACAAACGCGCGGGCGATGCTGGCTTCGGGCAGCCAGCGAAGAACGGCGCGGGCGTCGTCGGCATGTAGCCGGATGTTGGCCAGCTTCCGCTCTTCGATCTCGCGAAGGACTTTCACCACGCCGTCCTGGAACGGCTCGCAACCGATGAAGCCGACGGCTGGGTTCTGCATGGCCTGCCAGAGCAGGTGCTCACCGCCACCGAAGCCAATCTCGAGCCACACCTCGCGAACCACCGGGCTGAAAAGCGTCCCCACCGACGCCGGTGCCGCGTCCGACAGGCTCAGGCCGACATCCGGCAGCAGCTTGTCGAGCAGGGACGCCTGCCGCGAACTTGGTTTGCGCCCGCGGCGGCGACCATAGCTGCGCAGGTCTAGGTGAAGGTGCCGCTCGTCCATGGTCCGCGAACTCAGAAACGAAAAAGCGGCCGCTGGGCGACCGCTTCGTCATGTCGCCCGATCGGCGGCCGCAGCCTCAGGCCACCGCCGACTTCAGCTTGTCGACCAGATCGGTGCGCTCCCAGGAGAAGCCGCCCTCCTTGTCCGGCTCGCGCCCGAAATGCCCGTAGGCCGAGGTGCGTGCATAGATCGGTTTGTTGAGGTCGAGGTGCTTGCGGATGCCACGCGGAGATAGATCCATCAGCTCGCCCAGCACATCTTCGAGCTTGGCCGTATCGATCTTGTTGGGATTGTCGCCGAGATCGACGTAGATCGACAGGGGCTTGGCCACGCCGATGGCATAGGAGAGCTGGATGGTGCAGCGCTCGGCCAGACCGGAGGCCACCACATTCTTGGCCAGATAGCGGGCCGCGTACGCCGCCGAGCGGTCAACCTTGGTCGGATCCTTGCCCGAGAAGGCTCCGCCGCCGTGCGGAGCAGCGCCACCGTAGGTGTCGACGATGATCTTGCGACCCGTCAGCCCGCAATCGCCGTCAGGGCCGCCGATATAGAACTTTCCGGTCGGGTTGACGTGCCAGACGGTGTCCTTGGAGATCCATCCGCTGGGCAGCGCCTTCTTCACGTACGGCTCAACCAGCTCGCGCACCTGGCTCGACGTCATCGACTCGACCAGATGCTGGTGCGACACGACGATCTGCGTGACGCCAGCCGGCTTGCCGTTCTCGTAGCGGACGGTGACTTGGCTCTTGGAGTCGGGGCCGAGCACCGCCTCCTTGCCCGAGTGCCGCGCCTCGGAGATCAGCCGCAGAATCTTGTGGCTGTAGTAGATCGGAGCCGGCATCAGCTCCGGCGTATCCTTGCAGGCGTATCCGAACATGATGCCCTGGTCGCCGGCGCCCTCGTCCTTGTTGCCGCCGCTGTCGACGCCCTGGGCAATGTCGGCCGACTGCGGGTGGAGCAGAACCTTGATGTCGGTGTTGCTCCAGTGGAAGCCATCCTGCTCGTAGCCGATGTCCTTGATGGCCATGCGGGCGACGTGCGACACCCAATCGCGGGTGATGATGCTCGGACCCCGCGTCTCGCCAGCGATTACCACCTGGTTGGTGGTGGCCAGCGTCTCGCAGGCGACACGCAGCTGCCAGGGATCGACGCCGGCCTTGGGTCCCTCACGGAAGAACAGATCCACCACCTCGTCGGAAATCCGGTCGCACACCTTGTCGGGATGCCCTTCCGATACAGACTCACTTGTGAACAGGTAGGACTTTCGCGACACGAGACTCCCCATGGGTGGATGGTCAGCAAACGCCGGTCTTGTTGCAGTGTTTAAGGCGGGGGTCAAGATGACCACAGCGCAACCGCGCCAGGGGCTTGGGGCCGCAGCAATGGCGCGCCCGGGGCTGGGCAACGCCCCACCCCAGCAGCGTCAGCCCACCGTGTCGTCGTTGGCCAAACTGCGGACCAGATCGACGATGGCGCGGCGCGCTTTCACGTCGGAGATGCGCACAAACGCCTTGTTCAACTCGAGGCCGTCGCGGCTGCGCAGGAATTCGACGATCGAGCCTTCGGCTGGCTTCTCGCCAAATCCGCTCGCGAGCAGCTGCGAAGCATCCGCTGCTGGAGCTTCCTCGTAGAAAAACTGCACCGAGACACCCAGCACTTGCGCAAGATCGAACAGCCGGCTGGCGCCAATGCGGTTGATGCCTTTCTCGTACTTCTGGATTTGCTGGAACGTCAGCCCGAGCTTCTCGCCCAGCTTTTCCTGGCTCATGCCGAGCAGCATGCGCCGAAACCGCACACGTCCGCCGACGTGCACGTCGATGGGATTCGGCCGTCGCGAACCCTTCGCGTCCGCATGCGCTTCGACATCGACCAATTCAGGTGGTCTCGACATTTCAGCCCCACTGCCTGTCAATGCACCCTTGTTGGATGCAATTGGTAGGTGCAGATCGGCGCGGCGTCAACCTCAGGTCCCAGTCTAAGATGTAGGTTATTGGATATCCGACTAAAACAATTGGTCAGTGTGGCCGCCGGGTACAGGCCACGAGAATAGCAGCCCCAACCAGCCACAGGGCCAGGAAAGTCCAATCGCCCAGCCTGGCGTACACGGGGGTGGCGAGTGCAACCGGCAGAGGCACGTCGAGGAACCCACGCACGTTCATATCCAGTTGCGCCAGGACGCGTCCGTAACCATCTACGGCGGCCGATATCCCGTTGTTGGCCGCGCGAATCAGGGGCAGGCCTTCCTCCACCGCCCGCACGCGCGCCTGATGAAAATGCTGTCGCGGCCCCGTCGTGTTGCCGAACCATCCATCATTGGTGACGTTGATCAACAGGCCGGGCCGATCCGTCCCCTGCACGACCGCACGGGGAAAGATTGCCTCGTAGCAGATCAGCGGTCCCAGCGACGGCAGGCCCGGAACCTGTAGTAGCGGCCGCGGCGCAACACCGACATCGAACCCCCCGCGCATGCCGCACCAGCTGCTGCAAGCCGACGGCTTCGAGCGCGGATTGGAACGGCAGATACTCACCGAACGGCACCAGATGGATCTTGTCGTAGTGCACCGTCAGCGACCCACCCTCGCCGAACACCAGCAGGCTGTTGAAGATGCGCCGTGGCCGGGGCGAGCCGGGTGGCGACGGCTCCGCCCGCAATGCGCCGGTAATCAGGAACGTGCCGGCCGGCAGCAGTCGGCCGATGGCAGCACGCGCGCCGGCATGATCGAGCGGCAGGAACGGCATGGCGGCCTCGGGCCACACCAGATGCGTCACGGCGCCCGGAACCGCTGACGAAGGCTCCGTGTCCCTCGCCGACAGGTCGAGATGGTCCTGGAAAATCCGAGCCTGATTCTCCGGGCGCCATTTCTCCCGCTGCGGCACGCTCGGCTGCACGATCCTGATCTTGACGCCAGGCACCATCTCCGTCCCGGCCAGCGCCAGCCGAGCCTGGCCCGCCACGGCAGCCAGCAGCAGAGGCAGCACCGCAACGGCGAGCGCCGATCGCCGTGCTCCCCGACCGGCCGGGCCCTCCGCAGCCTCGCTCCACAGCACTGGCGGCAACGCGAAAATTATCACCGCGCACAGGGTCAGGCCGTAGATGCCGAGCACAGCCGCGCTCTGCATCAACGGCAGCGGGTAGGTCAGCGCGTAGCCCAGCACGTTCCAAGGGAAGCCGGTCAGCACATGCCCGCGCAGCCATTCCGTTGCCGATAGCGCCAGGGCCAGGGCGAGGACGCGACTTGGCCCGGGCCTCCATAGGCGTGAGGCGATGCCCGTGGCCGCCGCAAAGAACAGCGCCAGGCCGGCCGGCAGCAGCGTCACCGCGAACGGCAGCAGGACGGCAAAAACCTCGGCCTCGACGAGAAAAGCCTCGCCGATCCAGAACAGCCCGAACAGGAAGTAGCCGAAGCCGAACCACCAGCCGATCTCCGCGGCCCGCACCGCCGGCTGCCGCCACCAGCGGGTGCCGCCGTCTGCGACGGCTCCATCAATCAGCCAAACCAGAACAGGAAGCGTGATCCACAATACCGGCCAGGCGAAGAATGGCGCCATCGCCAGAACCGACAGCGAGCCGGCAGCGAACGCCGCACCCCGCCTGCGCCAACCGCCAAGGTCCTTCACGCGTGCTGCCAGCGATCGGATCAGGTCTTCGGCGCGCATGAGCCCCCGGGCCGCGAGGATCGCGGAAGGTCGCAAACTCCGCGCCGACGGCGCAATCGTCAAGCCTTGACCGGTGTCCCGCCTTCCGGGGTCGCGCGCGGCGGATGTACGCGCAGCTTTTTCACGCGCCTGGGGTCGGCGTCGAGGATCTCGAATTCGAGGCCGCTCGGATGGCGCACCAGTTCACCACGCGCCGGCACGCGCCCGACCAGCGAGAACACCAACCCGCCAAGGGTGTCGATGTCCTCTTCCTCCTCGGGCTTGAGCAGCTTCATGCCGAGGTAGCTTTCGAGCTCTCGCACGGGCATGCGCGCAGCGCTGATCAGTCCGAGCTTGGGGTCTTTGACGATGTGGGCCGCCTCCGCCTCGTCGTGCTCGTCCTCGATGTCACCGACGATCTGCTCGACAAGGTCCTCGATGGTCACCAGCCCGTCCGTCCCGCCGTACTCGTCGACCACCAGCGCCATATGGATATGCGTCGACTGCATGCGGATCAGCAGGTTTGCCACCGGCATGGACGGCGGCACGAAAATGACCGGCCGTCGCAGCTTGATCGAGGCGATGGATTTGGAAAGATCGGCCCGTCCGAGATCGGGCGATACAGCCTCGGCCATGCTGTGCGGGGCGACCGGCGGCCGCTCGCCGGCCACCCGCAACGGCGCCGACTGCACGTGTCCCTGGCTTGCGGGACGACCCAATGCGTCGCCCATCAGCCAGCGCATCAGATCCTTGATGTGCACCATGCCGCGCGGATCATCGAGCGTCTCGCGAAACAGCGGAATACGCGACACGCCTGCTGCATCGAATGTCTTTAGCAGCTCCCGGATCGGCTCGCTCTCATCAACGGCGATGATGTCGGCGCGCGGCACCATCACGTCAGCCACGCGCAGGGCGCCAAACCGGAGGATGCGCAGCAGCATCTCGCGCTCCTCCAACGAGAAGGCCTGGCCTTCCCCCTTCAGGGCGTCCTCGAGCGTGGCCCGCAACGTCGGTGCTCCGGGCAGGCCCAGGCGTGCCCGGAGGGCGGCGAGCCAACTCTGCGGCTGTTCGCCGGGCGGCGCATCGGAGAGGCCGTGAGAGGCCCCATCGAGCTTAGTGGTGGTCGGTTTGACACTCATCGCACGTATCGGTCCAACGCTTGCGTTCCCTTATGCCGGCAATTCGGCGTAGGGATTGGCAATTCCCAGTGAGGCGAGGATTTCAGCCTCCAGTCGCTCCATCCGCTCGGCTTCGGCGTCCGTCGCGTGATCGAAGCCCAGCAGATGCAGGAGACCGTGCACGACCAGGTGCTGAAGGTGGGCCGTCGGTGCAATACTGCGCTCAGCGGCCTCCAGTCCGATCGTCTCGGCTGCCAGCACGACGTCGCCGAGATACGGTCTATCCTCCGGCACGCCGCCCGGCGGCGGCTGGAACGGGAAGGACAGTACGTTGGTTGGCGCATCCTTGCCGCGATAGGTCGCATTCAGCCCCCGCACCATGCGATCGTCGGCCAGCACGATGCCGGCCTCAGCACTTCGCGCCCTCGCGCCGTACGGATGCGATGTCAGCGCGGCGGCCGCTGCTCGGATCGCGTGCTCAGGGTGATCAAAACCGCTCCAGTCAGCCTGCTCTTGGACAATGGAGACAAGCAAACCACCCGATGGTTCGGGCTCCGGGGAGGGTTCGGAGTGCAAAATAGAGGGCGTACTGTCGCCTGGGGCGCTCATGCGAGCAATGCGTCCTACTTCGCTTTGTCGTAGGCGTCGACGATCCGGGCCACGAGGTCTCGGCGGACGACGTCGGCCGAGGTAAAGCGCACCGCTGCGATACCCTCTACGCCGCTCAGTAGAGTGACGGCTTCCTCCAGGCCCGACCGCTGTCCGGTAGGCAGGTCGACTTGGCTCGGATCGCCAGTGATGGCCATCTTGGACCCCTCACCGATACGCGTGAGGAACATCTTCATCTGCATGCTGGTGCTGTTTTGCGCCTCGTCGAGAATGACGAAGGAATGCGCGAGCGTGCGGCCGCGCATGAACGCCAGCGGGGCGATCTCGATCACACCGGTCGCCAGGTCGCGCTCGACCTTGGCGGGCGGCAGAAGATCATAGAGCGCGTCATAGAGCGGACGCAGATAGGGATCGACCTTCTCTTTCAAGTCGCCGGGCAGGAAGCCCAACCGCTCGCCCGCTTCGACCGCCGGACGCGACAGCACGATGCGTTCGACCTCGCCGCGCTCCAGGCATTGCGCAGCGAAGGCAACAGCAAGATAGGTCTTGCCGGTTCCCGCCGGACCCAGGCCGAATACGAGATCGACGGCATCGAACGCCTGCATGTAGGCGCCTTGCATGGGCGAGCGGGCCGTCACGACCCTGCGTCGCGTGCGAATCTGGGCTAGGCCGTCGGACGGTGGTGTGTCGCCAGCGGCGTGGCGCAGCAATCCATCGATGTCACCGGGCCCGATATCCTCGCCCTGGCGGATGCGCGCATAGAGCTTCTCCAGCACCTCGCGCGCCGTCGCGCATGCGCCTGGCGGCCCAGTCAGCGTGACGACGTTGCCGTGTGCCTGCGCGACAATGCCGAGGCGTTCTTCAAGGAGAGCCAAATGGCCGTCATATTCCCCAAGCAGCCGGTTCAAATGCCGGTTATCCTCGAAGGGCACGACGACGCGTGCCTGCTCCGACTTGAGCTGCTTACCTAGGCCCGTTACCGCTGGCCCGCGTGCGCCAGTCAATGAGCCGGCCTCCTGAGTAGTGCGGGTCTTTTCCGAATCCTCACGATCAAGCCTATCATACCTCGGAACCAATTGCGCCAGGCTGGACCGTTCTATGCTCCTGGGCCAGCACTCCAGCCAGACTATTGGGGCCCGCGCTGCGGATTTCAACGGGAAGAATGCACCCCAGGGCCGAAGATTCTGCTTCGGCATGAACCGCTTGCAAATAAGGCGAACGGCCGATCAGTTGTCCGGGCTTGCGCCCCGTGCGGTCGAACAGCACAGGTAAAGTCCGGCCTACGCACCGAGAATTGAACGATGTTTGTTGCTGATTCAGTGCACCCTGCAGTCGACGGAGCCTGTCGATCTTTGTCTCTTCCGCCACCTGCCCAGGCATCGAAGCAGCGGGCGTTCCCGGGCGGGGGCTGTACTTGAACGTGTAGGCTTGCGCAAAGCCGACACGCTCGACGACGTCCAGCGTTTCTTGGAAGTCGAGCTCCGTCTCTCCAGGAAATCCGACGATGATATCAGTGGAGAGCGCCAGGTCAGGGCACGCGGCGCGGATGCGATCGACCAGCCACAGGTAGTCGGCAACCGTGTGCCTGCGATTCATGGCACAGAGGATCCGATCGGAACCGGCCTGAACGGGAAGATGCAGATAAGGCATCAGCTTAGGCTGGCGCCGGTGCACATCGATGAGGTCATCGGCCATGTCCCGGGGATGGCTGGTCGTATAGCGCAGGCGCTCGATGCCTTCGATATCTGCCAGCCGGTCGATCAGCCGCGCCAGCGACCACGAGCGGCCGTCAGGACCGTCGCCATGATAGGCGTTGACGTTCTGGCCGAGCAGCGTCAATTCGCGCACACCGCTGCGGCCGAGCCGACGCGCCTCCGCCTCCAGGTCCGCCACCGGGCGAGAGAACTCGGCGCCACGCGTGTAGGGCACCACGCAGAAGGTACAGAACTTGTCGCACCCCTCCTGCACCGTGAGAAACGCTGCGGGAGACCTGCTCGGCGCACGGTCGGGCAGCGCCGCAAATTTGTCGACCTCCGGAAAGCCGGTCTCGACGATGCTGCGTGATGGCCCCGATCCCACTCGATCCACGAGTTCGCTGAGCTTGTGATAGCTCTGAGGCCCAACGACGATGTCGACCACCGGTGCACGGCGTGCGATCTCACCGCCTTCCGCCTGCGCCACGCATCCGGCCACCGAAACGATGGTGGCCTTGCCGTCGGCCAGACGCTGCTCCTTGAGCTTGCGGATGCGTCCAAGGTCGGAATAGACCTTTTCGGCGGCCTTCTCCCGGATATGGCAGGTGTTGAGGACAATCAGGTCGGCATCCTCAATCACCTGAGTTGGGGCAAAGCCACGCTGGGCGAGCGACTCCGCCATACGCTCGGAGTCATAGACGTTCATCTGACACCCGAACGTCTTGATGAACATCTTTCTTGGTGCGGACATGGTGTGCTGGAACGACCTGCCTCAGTTCAATGATGTGGCTTCCGGACGGGCCGAGCTTTACCCGGCTCAGACGACCGGGTAAAGGCGCCCCCTCATTTGCGGGTGCGCTTGATCGGCGTGCCATAAAGCTCAAGCTTATGGCCGACCAGGCTAAATCCAAGCTCGCTGGCCACCCGCTCCTGGATCTGTTCGATCTCCTCGTTGCGGAACTCGATCACCTTGCCTGTTTCGATGTCGATCAGGTGATCATGATGCCGCCGCGTCGCTTCCTCATAGCGGCCGCGGCCCGCCCCGAAATCATGACGCTCGAGAATGCCCTTGGTGGCGAACAATCGCAGCGTGCGATACACGGTCGATAACGAGATGCGCGCATCCACAGCGTTGGCGCGTCGATATACCTCTTCGACGTCGGGATGATCATTGGCCGCGGAGAGAACGCGCGCGATGACGCGGCGCTGCCCGGTCATGCGCAGACGCTTGTCGGTGCAAAGCAACTCGATGCGAGACAGAGTGCTTTCCGGCGAGGCAACCATGCGTCCTCTCCGAACGTGTTGGCGGTATTTTTTGCCGTTATAGGTGAGCCGCTTGCATACCGCAACGCGGCCCGCAAGGCTCAAAGGTTAAGGGCCAGCGTCAGCGCATCCTCGGCAGGGCCGACCGGCCGCTGGTAGTAGCCCTTGCGTCGCCCCACCTCCTGGAAGCCTAACGACTTGTAGAGACCTAGCGCCGCTGCGTTGGCCATTCCGACCTCCAGGAACACCCGCCGTGCCTCGGCTTTCTTGGCTGCCCGCGCCAACGCCTCGACCAGCTTGCGGCCGATGCCATGTCGTTGGCGATCCGTGCGTACGCCGAGTGTCAGGATCTCTGCATCGTCGGCCGCCAGCTGGCCGACGATGAATCCCACCACTTCAATTGGCGATGAGAGCCGCGCCATGAAGGCCGTGGCGCCCGGGTGGCCGAGCATGCCTTGAAATGCCGCCGCATCCCACGGCTTGTCGAACAACCCTTGATGCAGACCGGCCAGCTCGGCGGCGTTGTCGGTGGCCGCCCACAGCATGCTGACGTGCTTGTAGTCGACGGCTTGGGTCATGACGCAACTCGCGGAAGTGATTGGTCCGCCGGCAGCCTGGCGTCGGGGAGCCTGAGATACAGGGGCCGAACCGGACCGGTCGGTGCAAGATCGACGGCCAGCGCAGCAACCGCACGCGCACGGGGCTGCAGATCCACCAGGGCGACCTCAACCTGTCCGCTGGCGTCCGCAACCGAATTGGCAACCGTGACCGCGCCCGAGCCGACGATCACAGCCTGTCGTCGGCCAACCATCGCGGCAGCTTCCGCCGGCCTGAGCAGCGCGGGCACCCCGGCGGCCCCGCTGTCCTCGAAGAGCTGGACGTAGACCATGCCGCCCCGCGCATCGACGGCAGCGATGAGCAGGCGTCCCCTGGCCGCATCTCCCAATTGCTGCCGGGCCTCATGGGCCATGGCCGAGAGGCTGGTGACGCCCACGACCGGTTTGCCGGTCGCCAGCGACAAGGCACGCGCCGCAGCGACGCCGACGCGCACGCCTGTGAAACTGCCAGGGCCCACGCTGACCGCCAGTCGAGCAATGTCCCTGAGGCCGACGCCAGAGCGCGTCAGGGTCTCCTCGATGATTGGCATCAGGCGCTCGGCGTGCCCGGTGGCGCGTACCTCGTACACTTCCGCCAACTCGTGCAGGCCGACCGCTTCAACGCGACAAACAGCGGCAGAAACCGCGCCAAAACATGTATCGATGGCCAGCATGTTCATGGCACTTGCAGGGCTAGAGGATTTGAGCCATTTCGCCGAAAGCAAATCGCGGACCACGCGGCCTCATGCCGGAGGCATCGCCATAACCGATATTGCAGAGAAAATTCGATCTTATGTCGGTGCCAGCAAAGAACTCCTGGTCCACGCCAGCATTATCGAAGCCAGACATCGGCCCGGCGTCCAGACCGAGCGCCCGCACCGCCATAATGAAGTAGGCACCTTGAAGCGAG
Organism: uncultured Alphaproteobacteria bacterium; assembly: GCA_963840445.1. Taxonomy (GTDB): domain Bacteria; phylum Pseudomonadota; class Alphaproteobacteria; order Rhizobiales; family Hyphomicrobiaceae; genus AWTP1-13. Next base: position 322,570 of record CAWIZC010000032.1, read on the forward strand.
CCGTTGCGCAAAGTGGCAACCTGTATCCGGTCGGCTTTGCCCGCAAAGCCATCCAGCGGCTGCATCCCTTTGGGCAAATGCTCGTAGAACTTGAGGTCGAAGCCGACTATGGCGCACACCGGTGCGGCCATGGTCTTCTCGCGATTGCCCTCGCTCAAGTGCGGCTTGAGCCGCTCCTTGGCCTCCTTGGACTTCACGAAGATGAGCCGCGCCGGCTGGCAATTCGAAGCCGTGGGGCCCATCTTCATGAGATCCACCAGCTCTTTCAGCAGGTCGTCCGGTACATCACGCGGCTGCCAGGCACGATGCGTGCGTGCCTCGACAAACAACTGACTGAGCGCACCGGTATCCAGCCTCGTCGCCATGGCCACCTCCAGCCGCGAAAGATCAATGCATGAATAACGAAAACCCCGCGCGCAGGCGAGCGGGGTGTTCGTTGAACGGCCGCCGTTGTCTGGTCAGACGGGGCGAACCTCTTGCACGTCCGGGCAAAAATGCCGGAGCAAGTTCTCGATACCGTGGCGCAAGGTTGCCGTGGAGCTCGGGCAACCGGCGCAGGCTCCGCGCATATGCAGGAACACCACGCCGTCCTTGAAGCCGTGGAAGACGATGTCACCACCATCGTTGGCCACCGCCGGACGTACGCGCGTGTCGAGCAACTCCTTGATGGTCTTGACGGTATCCTCGTCCTTGGGATCGTAGTCACCGTGCTCGCCGTCGTTGGCGGCATCATCGCTCTCGACCGCCGCCACGCCCGACATATAGTGCTCCATGATGGCACCCAGGATCGCCGGCTTCAGATGCTGCCACTCGCCGTCACCCTTGGTCACCGAGATGAAGTCCGAGCCGAGGAAAACCCCGGTCACGCCGTCCACGTCGAATAAACGCGTGGCGAGTGGGGAGGCATTGGCCTCGGATTTGGCACGAAACTCGGCCGTGCCCTCGCCGAGCACCGGGCGACCGGGGATGAACTTCAGTGTCGCGGGATTGGGCGTTGCTTCGGTCTGGATGAACATGGGGCGCCTCGCACTCCGATCGGGCCTAAATTTGGAATCATTCTATTAGATGGGGGCAAGCTGGTCAAAAACCTAGCCGGCCCCTGGCGCTCAGACCGGATTACTCAAGCCAGAGCCTTGATGTCTTCGAGATCCAGCGCGCCTGGCACGATGGTGATCGGGATCGGGAACTTACCGGCAGTCGCCCCGACGGCAAGCGACGACACCAGCGGGCCGGGCCCCGCTGCCTCGGTCGAGGCGCCCAGCACCAGAATGGCGATATCCTCGTCCTCGTCGATCTGCTTCAGGATCTCGTCGACCTTCTTGCCTTCGCGGATGACCTCCTCGACCGGCACGGCATCGAAGCCCTCGTTGGCCATTTTACGCCTCAGCAGGCGGAACAGCGCCTTGGCCTTGGTGGTCTGCTCTTCCAGCTGGACCTGCCGCACGCCCTCCCAGAACTGGTTGTCGGGCTCGATGACGTAAAGCAGCACAATGTGGCCGTCGGTGTGATAGGCGCGCCCGGCCGCATAGTAGAGGGCGCCCTCCACTTCGGCGGTCTCATCCACGATGACCATCAGCTTGCGGCCGTGGCCGTCTTCGAATACGCGTCGTTTCTTGCCCATGCCTTATGCTGCCACGGGATTTGCGGCCAACAATAGACCAGCATGCCTCCCGGCCATGCTGGCTGCCGCGCGGACAGGCACCGTGCCGTTACGAGACGGTCACGATCGCAGAAAGCCGACGATATCCTTGACCTTGTCCATGATCGGGCCGGCGATGGTCCTGGCCCGGCGAGCGCCGTCCGCCAGCACGCGATCGATCTCCGCCGGGTCGGCCAATAAACGCGTCATCTCGGCGTTGACCGGCCCAATGCGCGAGACCGCAAGCTCGACCAGCGCCTTCTTGAAGGTGGAGAACTGCTGGCCGCCGAGCTCGGCCAGCGCTTCGGGCTTGGTCTTGCCCGCCAGCGCCGCATAGATGCCAACCAGATTGTCGGCCTCTGGCCGCTTCTCGAGTTCGGCCGCACCGGTGGGCAGCGGCAGAGGATCGGTCTTGGCCTTCTGGATCTTCTTGGCGATCGTATCGGCGTCGTCCGTCATGTTGATGCGCGACAGGTCGGAGGCGTCCGACTTCGACATCTTCTTGGTGCCGTCGCGCAGGCTCATCACCCGGGTCGCCGGCCCCATGATGACGGGCTCGGGCAACGGGAAGAACGTGCCATCCACGAACCCCGCATCACGGATCGAGTCCGCGAAGTCGACGTTGAACTTCTGGGCAATGTCGCGCGCCAGCTCGAGGTGCTGCTTCTGGTCGTCGCCGACCGGCACGTGCGTGGCCCGATAGGCCAGGATGTCGGCCGCCATCAGAGTCGGGTAGGCGTACAGCCCAACCGACGCGTTCTCGCGGTCCTTGCCGGCCTTCTCCTTGAACTGCGTCATTCGGTTCAGCCAGCCGAGCCGGGCCACGCAATTGAACACCCAGGCGAGCTCGGCGTGCTCGTGCACCTGGCTCTGGTTGAACAGAATGCTGCGCTTGGGATCGATGCCCGAGGCGATATAGGCCGCAGTCACAGATCGGATCTGGTCCTTCAGCTCCTTCGGGTCCTGCCACACCGTAATCGCGTGCATGTCGACCACGCAGAAGATGCACTCGTGGCTGTTTTGCATCTCCACCCAGCGCACCATTGCACCCAGATAGTTGCCAAGATGCAGGTTGCCGGTCGGCTGCATCCCCGAGAAGACGCGAGGGGCGGGCTTTTGTGGAAGGCTCATGAGCTTCTCTCGATGGGAACGGCGCGGGTTATCGCGTGCAGATGCGTCGAAGGCAAGTCTCAGGCGCGGGGCGCACGCCAAAGGAAGCCGCGCAGCTGGCGCAAGCCAAGCGCACCCGTTGCCAGAATCGCCACGGCATAGACGAGCAGTCCGGTGCCGACCAGGATCGCCAGCGACGTGCCGCGCGTCATCACACCTTGGGTGGGCATCAGCCACGGGTCGAGCCAATCGGCCGTCAGCCACAGGACGATGCCCATGAGCGCGCTCGACAGCAGGATCATCGGCAGCGTCCGCTGCAGGCGCGCGTCGGCGATGAAATGGCCTCGCTCGGCCAGCGTGCGATAGAGCAGCCCGGCGTTGAGCCAGCCGCCCAGCGTGGTGGCCACGGCAATGCCGAGGTGCGGCATGTAGCCGAGCCACCCGAACACCCAGAACAGCACGATGGAGCCCACCGTGTTGGAAGTCAGGCTGATGACGGCGTAGCGCATCGGCGTGCGGGTGTCCTCGCGGGCGAAGTAGGCCGGCGAGAACACCTTGATCATCACGAACGACGGCAGCCCGAGCGCGAAGAGGGCGAGCGCGTTGGCGACGTTGCGCGAGTCCTCGGCATGGAAAGCGCCGCGCTCGAACAGCACCGAGACGATTGGGTGCGGCACCACGGCTAGCGCCACGGCCGAAGGCACGGTGAGCAGCATGGCGAATTCGAGCGAGCGGTTCTGGCTGTCCATCACGGCCACGTCGTCGCCCGCACGCAGATGTCGCGACACGTCGGGCAGGAGCACCACGCCGATGGCGATGCCGATGATGGCCAGCGGCAGCTCGTAGAGCCGGTCGGCGTAGTAGAGGTAGGAGACGGCGCCCTGCTGGAACGAGGCGATCATGCCGCCGATGACGATGTTGATCTGGGTCACGCCGCCGGCGATCACCCCCGGAATACCGAGCGCAACCAGACGACGCACGCCTTCCGTCAGGCGCGGGCGGCGCAGGCGCAGCAGCATGCCGTTGCGGCGCACGCCATCGATCAGCACCAGCAGCTGCAGGACGCCGGCCGCGAAAATGCCCCAAGCCTGGATCAAGCCGGCCGTGCGGTCGTTGCCGTAGCCGAGAGCCAATGACAGCAGCGTGGCTGCCATCAAGGTGAGGTTGAGCACGATCGAGACGGAGGAGCTTTCCACGAATTTGCCGAGCGAGTTGAGGACGCCCGACATCAGCGCCACCAGCGACATGCACAAGAGGTAGGGGAAGGCGATCTGCGACATGACGACGGCCAGATCGAACTTTTCGGGGTTGGCCGCGAAGCCGGGCGCCAGCCCGTACATCAGCCACGGCATGGCCAGCATGCACAGCGCGGACACCAGCAGCAGCACGAATACCAGGCCGGCCATCGCCTCCTCGGCGAATTCGCGCGCCGCCGACGGCCCCTCGCCCTCCAGCCGGCGGGCGAACAGCGGCACGAACGCGGAGTTGAACGCGCCCTCGCCGAACAGGCGGCGAAACAGGTTGGGGAAGCGGAACGCCACCACGAAGGCGTCGGCGACGAAGCCGGTCCCGAACACCCTGGCCAGAAGAATGTCGCGCAGGAACCCGAGGATGCGGCTGATCAGCGTCAGGCCGCCGACCGTGGCGAAGGCGCGGTAGAGTGTCATGGGGTGGCAGGGGTATCCGACGCGCTGGCCCAGCACAAGGCCAGTGTCCCAATGTGATGACCGAGGCTTCGAGCGATTCTCTCATTCATCGCATTGGGCGGCAGCATCAAACGACGGCGTCCAGGCCGATGCGACCGAAGCCCGGCAACTTCAGAGCCGGACGGCGGATGTCGATGCCCACCACGAGGCCCAGCACATTGACTTCGATGCCTTCAACCCAACCGACCGAAAGCCCGAGCAGGCCATCCACGGATAGCTGCACGCCGGTGGCGCTCGGCGTCCGCCCGGCATAGAAGGTCTGATCGCGCCAATCCTTGCCGATCGCCGTCGGCGGCAGGGCAATGCGCGATTCCGGAATGGCCGCCAATACGTAGGCGACGAACGAGTTGGAGTTGGGACCCGGCCACACCGAATAGCCGCCGGTGCGATTGTGGGGATAGCGCTCTACCGCTGCCTTGATCTTGGGGATTAGCGCCTCCGCTGCGGCTCCCTCGACCGATCCGACCAGCGTCGGCCGGTGGCCGTACCAGCGCGCATCCGGCGCCCAGTTGTCGATCTTGACCGGGCGTCCCCAGGCCACCTTGTCGTAGCGGGTGTAGCTGCCCGCGCCCCGCTCCTTGATCACCACCCAGCTGTGGTGGGCGAAGATGCCTTTCCAGCGCCCGGTGCGTGCGGCGTAGACGTGCACGATGGCGTCAGGCTTGGCATTGGCGGGCGGCAGCAGCCGGGCGCTCGACCAATCAGCGCGGCCCCAGGCCACCGCCGTATCGTTCGAAAGCCACCAGATGGCATGCAAAGCCAGCGGGGTCAGGAAGAGAGCGACGAAGCCGAGCAGGCTGAAGCGAATGAGGTGCATGGCCTAGGAGTTGGGGAGCGATTGCGCCGGGATCATGGCTGCGCCCGCGCAGCGGCGCCTAGCGCGCTTCGGCCATCCAGTCGGCTCCCAGCAATTCCAGCAGGCGCTCGCGGATGGCCTTCTGGCGCTGCGGGCTGACGATTTTTTTATCAGTCAGATCAGTTACATAGAACACGTCGACGGCTCGTTCGCCGAACGTCGTGATGTGCGCGGAGGTGATGTCGAGATTGAGATCTGAGAGCGCATTGGTCAGCTCATACAGAAGACCTGGACGATCGAGGCCCGCCACTTCGATCACTGTGAACTGATGCGAAAGCGCGTTGTCGATCAGAACTTCGGGAGCGACTGTGAACGCGCTCAGCGCCCCCGCCCGCTCGCGCCGCCTGGCCATCAGCGCACCGAGCCTGATCTCGCCCTTCAGCAGCCGCTCGATGGTCTCGGCAATGCGTCCGGCGCGACGCAGCTCGTCCTCGTCCTGGTCGAACTCGCGAGCGAGCAGGAATGTGTCGAGCGCAAAGCCATCGCGTGTCGTCGAGATGTGCGCGCCCGAGATGTTGGCCCCGGACGCGGCGCACGCGCCAGCGAACAGGGCGAGCAGCCGCGGATGGTTGGGCGCGAACAGCGTCAGCTCGGTGATGGCCGTAAACGCATCGGTCTTGAAGTCGCTGGCAAGCTTGCGCCCGGCGCGCTCGGCGCTGCGGATGAGCGCGGCATGCTCTACGGCCTTACCGGTCTCGGTCTTGAGCCAGTAGTCGGGATAGTGCCGATCGATGTAGGCGCTGGCCTCCTCCTCGGGCCAACCGACAGCTTGCCGGAACGCTTCCTGAGCCGCGGCGACCCGGTCGCGCGAGGCGAGCTGCGTGTGGCCACCGGCCAGCACCGGCTCGACCTCGTAGTAGAGGCCGCGCAGCAGCTGGCCCTTCCAGCCGTTCCACGTGGTGGGCCCGACCGCGCGAATGTCGGCGATGGTCAGAACCAGCAACAACTTCAGACGCTCCGGGCTCTGCACAATGTTGGCGAAGTCACGGATGGTCTTGGGGTCGCCGATGTCGCGGCTGAAGGCAAACGAGCTCATGGTGAGATGCTGCTCGATCAGCCAGGCGACCGTGTCGGTCTCGGCCGGGCTCATGCCGAAACGTGGACACAGCTCGCGGGCGATACGCGCGCCCTCGATGGAATGGTCCTCGGGGCGGCCCTTGGCGATGTCGTGCAGGAACGCAGCCACGTAGAGGGCGCGGCGGTTCTGGATGGTCGAGAAGATCTTGGTGGCCAGCGGATGCGGCTCGGCGGCGACGCCGCGCTCGATGTCGGACAGCACGCCGACGGTGCGGATCAGATGCTCGTCCACCGTGTAGTGGTGGTACATGTTGAACTGCATCATCGACACGACCTTGCCGAAGTCGGGAATGAAGCGGCCGAGCACGCCGGCTTCGTTCATGCGGCGCAGCGTCGGCTCCGGGTTCACCTCCGAGCAGAGGATCTCGAGGAAGATGCGATTGGCCTCCGGATCACGCCGCAGCCGGTCGTCGATCAGGCGCAGGGACCGGCGCAGCAGCCGGATGGCGGCTGGATGAAAGAAAGCGCTGGTGCGCTCGGCCTGGGCGAAGAAGCGGATCAGGTTGACCGGGTCGCGCTTGAAGGCGTCGGCGTCGGCAACGTTCAGGCGGCCGTTGTCGATGCGAAAGTCGCTGGTTGTGCGGATGTGGCGCCGCGTACGCCAGCTCAGCGGGTTGAAGTATTGCGTGAAGCCCGGCGAGGCCTTGACCTGCTCGATCTCGAGTGCCGAGCACAGGATGGTGGTGAGGTCGCCCACCTCCTTGGCCACCAGGAAGTAGTGCTTCATGAAGCGTTCGACGGAGCGCAGGCCGCCGCGCTCGACATAGCCCAGGCGATCGGCCATGGCGGGCTGGACGTCGAAGGTCAGCCGCTCCTCCGCCCGTCCGCACAGGAAGTGCAGATGGCAGCGCACCGTCCACAGGAAATCCTCGCACCGGCGGAAGGTGTGGCGCTCCTCCGGCGTGAAGATCGTCGAGCCCTCCGGCTCGTCCACCGTCAGTCCCTTGCCATCGAGATACTTGGCCAGCCAGTGCAACGTGTGCAGGTCGCGCAGACCGCCCTTGCCCTCCTTGATGTTGGGCTCGACCCGATAGCGCGACTCGCCGGCCCGCTCGTGGCGCACATCGCGCTCGGCGAGCTTGGCCTCCACGAAGGCGCGCGCCGTGCCTTGCACCACCTCGCTGTGGAAGCGCCGCGTCAGCTCGTCATACAGCCCCTCGTCGCCGAGGATCATGCGCGCATCCAGCAGCGTGGTGCGGATGGTCATGTCCGCCCGTGACAGCTTGATGCATTGGTCGACCGTGCGCGTCGCGTGGCCGACCTTCAAGCCGAGATCCCACAGCAACAGCAGCATGTACTCGATCACGCTCTCGCCCCAGGGCGTCTGCTTGTAGGGCAGCAGGAACAAGAGATCGATGTCGGAATAGGGCGCGAGCAGGCCGCGGCCGTAGCCGCCGGTGGCGATGATCGCCATGCGCTCGGCGTCGGACGGGTTGGTGGCGCGATAGACGTGGGCGACCGTGTAGTCGTAGACGAGGCGGATCAACTCGTCCTGGAACTCGGCGAGCCCCTCGGCGCAGCGCCGACCATTCCCATCGCTGACGAGCTGGCGGCTTGGCCCCGGCGCGCGCGGTCTTGAGCAAAGCTTTCAGCTGATCGAGCAGAGCCGGCCGGGCGGCCGTCGCCGCCCTGTTCTGGGCCTCGAAGATCTGCGTCAGCTCGCGGCGCATTTCGCGCGCGTCGAAATAGGGGGCCTGACTGATGATGGTCTTGTCCATCGCTCGACAGAGTTTCCGATCAGCGCCGACGGGTCGGCCAGCGGGCCTCTTGTAGCATGCGCGGCCTCAGGTGCGACCCTTGGCCAGGAGGCCTTTCAGGCGATACAGGGCCTCCAGCGCGACCTTGGGAGACATCTCATCGGGGTGCATCTCGGCCAGCGCCTGCTCCAGGGCCGAGGCTTCCGGAGGGGAGACTGCGGCCGGCCGGCTGGCAAACAGCGGCAGGTCGCCGAGCAGGGCCTCGCCGTCGGGGGCCTTGCGGTCGGCCTTCTCCAGCAGCTCCAGCACCGCGGCCGCCCGCTTGGTCACCGCCTTCGGTAAACCGGCCAGCTTCGCCACCTGGATGCCGTAACTTCGGTCCGCCGCACCCGGCTTGACCTTGTGCAGGAAGACGATCTCGTCCTTCCACTCGCGCACATCCATAGTGACGTTGGCGACATCGGCGAGCCGGCCGGCCAGCACCGTCAGCTCATGGTAGTGGGTGGCAAACAGCGCACGGCAGCGGTTGACCTCGTGCAGGTATTCGACCACCGCCCAGGCGATCGACAGGCCGTCGAAGGTGGCGGTGCCGCGGCCGATCTCGTCGAGGATGACAAGCGAGCGCTCGGTGGCCTGATTGAGGATGCCGGCGGTCTCCACCATCTCGACCATGAAGGTCGAGCGGCCGCGCGCCAGATCGTCGGCGGCACCGACGCGCGAGAACAGGCGATCGATGACGCCGATGTGCGCCGAGCGCGCCGGTACGAACGAGCCCATCTGGGCGAGCACGGCGATCAGCGCGTTCTGGCGCAGAAAGGTCGACTTGCCGGCCATGTTTGGACCCGTCACCAGCCAGACGCGGGCCTCCGTCACCTCGTCGAAGCCCGCCGGCATGTCGGCGCGCGGCGTAACCAGCACGCAATCGTTCTCGATGAACGCACCGGCCGTGGCGGCCCTCAGCGCCTGCTCCACCACCGGATGGCGCCCGCCGCGGATCTCGAAGGCGCTGCTGTCGTCGAGCATGGGCCGCGTGTAGCCCTGCTCGGCCGCGAGTTGGGCGAGGCCTGCCTCGCAGTCGAGTTCGGCCAGCGCGCCGGCAAGCTCGCCCAGCTGCTGCTCCTGGGCGGCGATGGCCGCGCTCAGCTCGGCAAACACCTCCTGCTCGATGGCCAGCGCCTGCTCGGCGGCGGTGACGATGCGGCTCTCGATCTCGATCAGCTCCTCGGTGGTGAAGCGCACCGCGCCGGCCATGGTCTGGCGGTGGCGGAAGGTCTGCGCCAGGGGATCGCTCAGCAGCGGCTTGGCGGCGCCGGCCGGCACCTCGACGTAGAAGCCCAGGATGTTGTTGTGGCGCACCTTGAGCGACTTGATGCCGGTCGCCTCGAGATAGCGGGCTTCCAGCGAGGCCATCACCTTGCGGCTGTCGTCGCGCAGCCCGCGCGCCTCGTCGAGGTCGGCTCGATAACCGACCCTGACGAATCCACCGTCGCGACGCAATAGCGGCGGCTCGTCGATCAGCGCTCGCCTCAGCATCGCCTCCAGGTCGGCCGCGCAGGCCGCCAGGCGAGTTGCGACATGGCCCAGAGCCTCCGGCAGGCCCATGCCGCCGGTGGCCTCTGTCAGCAGCCGGACGCAGCCCCCCGCCGCGCGCAGTCCAGCGCTGACTGCCGCCAGGTCGCGCGGGCCGCCGCGCTGCAAGGAAAGCCGCGACATGGCGCGGGCGATATCCGGCGCCTCCCTTAGCAACCCGCGCACATCGTCACGCAGCAACTCGTGCTTCAGCAGAAAGCCCACCGCATCGAGGCGGGCAGCAATCGCCCCCGGCTCACGCAGCGGGCTGGCGAGGCGGGCCGCAAGCTCGCGCGCTCCCGCCCCCGTAACCGTGCGGTCGATGACGCCGAGCAGGCTCGTCTGCCGCTCGCCCGACAGCGAGCGCAACAGCTCCAGGCTGGCACGCGTCGGCGCGTCGATGACGAGGCGGTTGGATGGCCCTGTCCGGCGCGGAGCGCGCAGGCAGGGGCGCTTGCCGATCTGCGTCAACTCCACGTACTTCAAAAGTGCCCCGACGGCCGCCAGCTCCGGACGCGAGAAGGCGCCGAACGCGGCCAGATCGCCGACCTGCAATTGCGCTTTGAGAAGACGCTCGCCGGCCATGCTGTCGAACGAGGCCGCCGCTACCGGAGTGGCCGCCGCGCCGGCGATCTTCACCCACTTGGCGATATCAGCATCGGCCAGCAACGCATCGCTGGCGATCACCTCTCCGGGCGACAGGCGCACGATCTCCCCCGGGAAATCGAGGGCCGGCACCTCGCTCACCTCGAACTCGCCGGTCGAGATGTCGAGGGAGGCGAGGGCCATCGGCGCCTGGTTGCCGCCCTTCGCCACCTTGAAGACCGCAGTCAGATAGTTGCGCGCCTTGGCGTCGAGAAGGCTCTCTTCTGTCAGCGTGCCGGGTGTGACGAGACGCACGACGTCGCGGCGGACCACTGCCTTCGACCCGCGTTTCCTGGCCTCCGCCGGGTCCTCCATCTGCTCGCACACGGCCACCCGGAAGCCCTGCCGGATCAGCCGCTGCAGATACTCGTCGGCGCGATGGATCGGCACGCCGCACATGGGGATGTCCTCGCCCAGATGCTTGCCGCGCTTGGTCAGCACGATGCCGAGCGCCTGCGCAGCAGCCACCGCATCCTGGAAGAACAGCTCGTAGAAGTCGCCCATCCGGTAGAACAGCAGGCAATCCGGGTTGGCCGCCTTGATCTCGAGAAACTGCGCCATCGACGGCGTTACGCCCGCTGGCGGCTTGTCGGTCTCCACGGATGTGGAAACGCCGACAGCAGCCGGCTCCCCAGCCGCTCCTTTCACGCCGCGCTTGTTGCTGTCACGCTGCATTGCACCCCTTCGCGCTGATGCGCGTAGCCATACCCGGTTCGCCCGCGCCAGGAAACCGCGGCGGCCGTCCTGGTGTGTCGTATGCCAGCAGTGCGCAGTTGTGCAGCCCCGCACCGGGCTCTATCGTTGCCGTTCCTTCCTCATCCCCAGCAAGAAACGACGCATCCCGGAAACGCCCATGCCGATCAAGTTCCCTGCCGCGCGCTTCACCGCCCAGGAGGCCCTGCAATTCCACAGCCAGGGCAAGCCCGGCAAGCTCGAGGTCACCCCGACCAAGCCTCTCACCACCCAGCGCGATCTGTCGCTTGCCTATTCGCCGGGCGTGGCCGTGCCGGTGCTGGCCATCGCCGAGGATCCGCAGCTCGCCTACGACTACACCAACAAGGGCAACCTGGTGGCGGTCGTGTCCAACGGCACGGCCATTCTCGGCCTCGGCAATCGTGGTGCCCAGGCGGCCAAGCCCGTGATGGAGGGCAAGGGCGCGCTCTTCAAGCGCTTCGCCGACATCGACGGCATCGACCTGCTGGTCGACACAGCTGACGTGGACGCCTTCATCAACTGCGTGCGCTATCTGGGGCCAAGCTTCGGCGGCATCAATCTGGAGGACATCAAGGCGCCAGACTGCTTCATCATCGAGGAGAAGCTCAAAGAGCTGCTCAACATTCCAGTGTTCCACGACGACCAGCACGGCACCGCCATCATTGCCGCCGCCGGCCTCATCAATGCGCTGGAGCTGACCGGACGCGACCTCAAGAAATTCAAGCTGGTGGTGAACGGCGCCGGTGCTGCCAGCATCGCCTGCATGGAGCTGCTGGCCGATATGGGCATGCCCAAGAAGAACATGCTGCTGTGCGACACCAAGGGCGTCATCTATCGCGGCCGCAAGGAGGGCATGAACCAGTGGAAGTCGGGCTTCGCCGTGGAGACCAAGGCGCGCACGCTCGCCGACGCGCTGGCCGGCGCCGACGCCTTCTTCGGCCTGTCCGCCGCCGGCACCGTCACCAAGGACATGGTGCGGTCGATGGCCGACAAGCCGATCATCTTCGCCATGGCCAATCCCGACCCCGAGATCACGCCCGAGGAGGTGGCCGAGGTGCGCTCGGATGCCATCGTGGCCACCGGCCGCTCTGACTATCCCAACCAGATCAACAATGTTCTGGGCTTTCCCTTCATCTTTCGCGGCGCGCTTGACGTGCAGGCCTCGACCATCAACCAGGAGATGAAGATCGCGGCGGCCACGGCGCTGGCTGAGCTCGCGCGCGAGGACGTGCCCGACCAGGTCGCCGCCGCTTTTCTCGGCCGGCAGGTCACCTACGGACCGGACTACATCATCCCGGCGCCATTTGATCCGCGCCTGATCACCAAGATCCCGCCGGCCGTCGCCAAGGCTGCGATGGCGACGGGCGTCGCGCGCCGCCCGATCGTGGACATGGACGGCTACCTGGCGCGACTGTCGGGGCGGCTCGATCCTGTGGCCGGCTGGCTGCAGGCCATCTTCGCCCAGGTGCGCAATGCGCCCAAACGCATCATCTTCGCCGAAGGAGAGCAGCCGCAGATCGCCCGCGCCGCTAACGCCTTCCACAACGCCGGTCTCGGCCGGCCGATCCTGATCGGACGTCAGGTCACCATCAAGGAGGCCTTCGCCACCGCCGGTCTGCACTTGTCGGACGCGATCGAAACGCACGACACCAGCAGGGACGATCGGCGCCACGAGTACGCGGAATTCCTTTACAGCCGCCTGCAGCGCAAGGGCTATCTGCTGCGCGACTGTCAGCGCCTGGTCAACAACGACCGCAACGTCTACGGCGCCTGCATGGTGGCGATGGGCCATGCCGACGGGATGGTGACCGGCGTCACGCGCAACTGGTACACGGCCTACGAGGACGTGCGCAAAGTACTGGACGCCAGAGTCGGCCGGCGCGTCATCGGCGTGTCGCTCGTGCTGATCCGCGGCCGCGCCGTGCTGGTGGCCGACGTCAGCGTCATCGACATGCCGAACGGCGAGGATCTGGCCGACATCACCGAGGAAGCGGTGCGCGTAGCGCGGCGCCTGGCGATCGAGCCGCGCGTCGCGCTGCTCGCCTACTCCACCTTCGGCCATCCGCGCGGCGAGCGCTCCGACCGGGTGCGCGAGGCGGTGCATATTCTCAATCAGCGCCAGGTCGACTTCGAGTACGACGGCGATATGGCAGCCGACGTTGCCCTCAATCGCGAGGCGATGAAGCAGTATCCGTTCTGCCGGCTGTCCGACACGGCCAACGTGCTGGTCATGCCGGCGTTTCACTCGGCGTCCATCTCCACCAAGATGTTGAAGGAGCTGGGCGACGCCACCCTGATCGGGCCGATGCTGGTAGGCTTGACGCACTCCGTGCAGATCTGCCCGCTCGGCGCCAAGGACAGCGATGTCGTAAACATGGCGGCACTGGCGGCCTACGACATCAATGGTTAGTCGGCCCGTCTCCTAGGTTCGCCAAGCCATGCTGTAGGCGTACCGGGCGAGGGCATGGTCATCCTCCACGCATGCCTCCCGTCTGGCGCAGCGCCTCGCCCAGCACCATTGCCGCCGCGACGGCGACGTTGAGCGAACGCAGCCCGGCCCGGATCGGGATGCGCACGCTGGCATCGGCAGTTGCGTGCACAGCCTGCGGCACTCCAGCGCTCTCCCGGCCGACCAGCAGCGTATCCATCTGTACAAAGGCAAAATCGGTATAGACTGCAGCGGCGCGCGTGGTGAGCAGCACCAGCCGCGAGCCGCGCTCGCGGCGGCGCGCCTCGAAGGCGGTAAAACTCTGATGCTGCTCGATCTCCACGTGCGCCAGGTAGTCCAGGCCGGCCCGCCGCAGCGCCCGGTCGGTCATGTCGAAGCCGGTCGGTTGGATGACGTCCACGGCCACGCCGAGGCAGGCCGCCAGCCGCAGGATCGTACCCGCATTCTGCGGAATATCCGGCTCATATAATGCGAGGCGCATGCTCAGGTTTTCCACCATTGAGATCCGTCCGCGACGGAAGCGAAAACGTGCAGCTCACATGCGCCAAATTGCCCTCGCATTGCCCGCCCGACGGTCTTGTGTACAGCTTAGAACAATGCAAAAAGACCACGCGTCAATACGTCCTGTTGGGGAAGGCGGGGCTGATCATCGACAATTCTGCAAGAGCCTCGAAGTGCAGCCCTGGGGGTGCACGGGGCGCCTCGCCAACGGGGTCCGGCCAGCCGGACGTCCGTGTCTTTCTGTGCCCTGACGGCGCGCAATCCTGTCGCGAGCCTTCGGTGAGCAAATTCAGCTAGAGTCTCTAAGGGAGGCATCCTTGGCGTCGCACACCGCAGAAAACCCCCACCGGCGCGACTTCATCGTGATCGCCGCGCAGGCCTTTGCCGGGGTTGGCGCCGCATTGGCATTGTGGCCGTTCATCCAACAGATGAACCCGGACGCCTCCACGCAGGCCGCTGCCTCGTTGGAGGTAGACCTTAGCCCCGTCAAGGAAGGCCAGGCCATTACCGTGCTGTGGCGCGGCAAGCCGGTGTTCGTACGCAACCGCACCAAGGAGGAGATCGCGACGGCGGTGGAGGTCAAGATCGCGGACTTGGTCGACCCCAGCGCCCGCAACGACGATCTGCCCGAGCGGACGCCCGCCACCGACCTCAACCGCACCAAGAAGGGGCATGAGAACTGGATCGTGCTGGTCGGCATTTGCACGCATCTGGGCTGCATCCCCAAGGGCCAGTCGATCGGCGATGCCAGGGGCGACTTCGGTGGATGGCTCTGCCCCTGCCACGGCTCGCACTACGACACCGCGGGCCGCATTCGTAAGGGACCTGCACCGCGCAACCTCGAGGTGCCGCCCTACGACTTCGTCTCCGACAGCAAAATCAAGATCGGCTGAGGTTTCCCAAGATGGCCAGCCACGAATCCACGTATCAGCCGTCGACCCGCTTCGAAAAATGGCTCGACGCCCGGCTGCCCGTGATGCGCATGATGCATGCGCAGTTCGTCGACTTCCCGACGCCGCGCAACATCAACTACCTGTGGACTGCGGGCGCGCTGCTGACCTTCTGCCTCGCTGTGCAGATCCTGACTGGCGTCGTGCTGGCGATGCATTATGCGCCGACCGCCGCCGACGCCTTCAACAGCGTCGAGCACATCCGCCGCGACGTCAACTTCGGCTGGCTGATCCGCAATATCCACGCGGTCGGCGCCTCCATGTTCTTCTTCGCCGTCTACATCCACATTGGCCGTGGCCTGTACTATGGCTCCTACAAGGCGCCGCGCGAGGTGCTGTGGATCATCGGCGTCGTCATCTTCCTGCTGATGATGGCCACCGCCTTCATGGGCTACTCGCTTCCCTGGGGGCAGATGAGCTTCTGGGCGGTGACGGTCATCACCAATCTGTTCTCCTCGCTGGACTCGGTCATCCCGGGTCTCGGCACTCGCATCGTGCAGTGGCTGTGGGGCGGCTTCTCGGTGTCGGGCACGACCTTGACGCGCTTCTTCAGCCTGCACTACCTGCTGCCCTTCGTGATCGTGGGCGCCGTCGTGCTGCACATCTGGGCCCTGCACGTGGTCGGCCAGAACAACCCGACCGGCCTCGAGATCAAGACGGCCTCCGACAGCGTGCCGATGTCGCCGCATGCAGTCATGAAGGACACGTTCGCCCTCGCCGTGTTCGTGCTGCTGTTCGCCTGGTTCGTCTTCTACCTTCCCGACTACCTGGGCCACGCCGACAACTATATCGAGGCCAATCCGCTCTCCACGCCGCCGCACATCGTGCCGGAGTGGTACTTCCTGCCCTACTACGCAATTCTGCGCGCGATCCCCAACAAGCTGCTGGGCGTAATCGCCATGTTCTCCTCGATCATTCTCTTGTGCTTTGCGCCCTGGCTCGACACCTCGCGCGTGCGCTCGGCCAAGTATCGCCCGGTGTACAAGTGGTTCTTCTGGCTGTTCATCATCAGCGTGATCGCGCTGGGGTACCTCGGCTCCAAGCCGCCGGAGGGCACCTACGTGCTGTGGGCCCGCATCTTCACGGCCTACTACTTCATTCATTTCCTGATCGTGATGCCGATCGTCGGAGTGATGGAGACGCCCACGTCCTTGCCGCGATCCATCGCCGAGTCAGTGCTCGGCAAAGAGCCCAAACCCGGGAGGTAATGTCAACCATGCACCGCGCCAAAACCGGCTTGGCTGCCCTCCTCCTGTCGGCCACCCTCGTTGGCACCGGCCCGGCCATCGCTGCCGAAACCGAGGCGGAGGGTGGCGGCCACGCAGCCATCGAACGCCAGAAATGGAGCTTTGGCGGCCTGTTTGGCAAATTCGACGACGCCCAGCTGCAGCGCGGTTTCCGTGTCTACATGGAGGTCTGCGCGCGCTGCCATGGCATGTCGCGCATCCACTTCCGCAATCTGTCCGAGCCCGGCGGGCCCGGCTTCCCGGAGGCCGCCGTCAAGTCGTTGGCCGCCACCTTCCAGTACGACGACACACCCAACGAGCAGGGCAAGATCGGCAAGCGCCCAGGCCTGCTGACCGACCCGCTGCCCTCGCCCTACCGGAACCAGCAGGAAGCCCGGTACGCTCAGAACGGCGCGCTGCCGCCCGACCTATCGCTCATTGCCAAGGCTCGCGCAGCCGATGCCGACACGCCCTTCTATCGAGTGCCCGGCAAGATGCTGGCCGACATTGCCAGCGGCTATCAGGAAGGCGGGGCGGACTACGTCTATTCCTATCTCACCGGTTACGCGGATCCGCCGGCCGGCATGAAGATGGGTGACTTCATGAACTACAACAAGGTGTTCCCGGGCCACCAGACAGCCATGCCCAATCCGTTCCTGGGCGGCCCCGGTCTCGTCAAGTACGACGACGGCACACCGACGACCGTCGACAACTACGCGCGCGACGTGGTGGCGTTCTTGGCCTGGGCCGGCGATCCGAGCCTGGAAGAGCGCAAGCGCATGGGCCTGCTGGTGATCGGCTACCTGCTAATCACTGCCGTGTTGTTCGGCCTCGCCAAGCGCCGCATCTGGCGCGACATGCACTGAGGCCAGCTGGCCAGCCCACTCGACCCGTCATCCCCAAAGCCGACGCTGCACGCGGAGGCTATCTGGGATCCTTGCACCTGGTGGCTGGGTCCCGGATCATCGCCGCGCGATGTCCGGGATGACAGGCAAGATGGAAAGCAGCCTCACTTCACGGCCGAGAACGCCGTCGGCTGCAGGATCATACTGTTGATGTTGGCTAGGATCGGACCGTCCCTCTCGCTGTCGGCGCGCGCCGAGATCCACGCCGGATCGGACATGAACGCGTTCCATTTCTTCTCGCGCTCGGCCAGATTCTCCCAGGCCAGCAGATAGTACAGGTCGTGGTTGCCGTTGCCGATCAGCACGGTCCAGAAGCCTGCTTGCCGGATGCCGTGCTTCTCCCAGATCGTCAAGGTGGCGGCCTCGAAGCGCTTGAGCAGGGCCGGCAGGCGGCCGGGCAGGCAGGTATAGATGCGCAGCTCGTGGATCATGACGCTCTCCTTGGGCTAATGATGCAATTCTAGGTGCGCCTCACCACATGGCAATGGCCGGTCGATGGCGAGCGATTCAGGCGACCTGACGGACACTGCAAGAGGGATCCCATGACCAAGAGCGTGCTCGGCATCGTCGGCGGCAGTGGCCTCTACGACATCCCCACCCTCAAGAAGGTGCACTGGGAGAAGGTCGCTTCGCCCTGGGGCGAGCCGTCCGATGAGATCCTGTTCGCCGAGCTGGATGGGCTGCCGGTCCGCTTCCTGCCCCGCCACGGACGCGGCCACAAGGTGCCGCCGTCGGCAATCAATTTCCGCGCCAACATCGATGCGCTGAAGCGCGCCGGCGTCACCGACCTCGTCTCCGTGTCAGCCTGCGGGTCGCTGAAGGAGGAGTTGCCGCCCGGACACTTCGTGCTGGTCGATCAGTTCATCGACCGCACCTTCGCGCGCGAGAAGAGCTTCTTCGGCACCGGCTGCGTGGCACACGTATCGATGGCCGATCCGGTCAGCCCGCTGCTGGCTATCGAGCTCGAGAAGGCCTGCACATCCGAGAAGATCGCCTTCACCAAGGGCGGGACGTATATCGTCATGGAGGGCCCGCAGTTCTCCACTCGCGCCGAGAGCAACCTCTACCGCAGCTGGGGCTGCGACGTGATCGGCATGACCAACATGCCGGAAGCCAAGCTCGCCCGCGAGGCCGAGATCTGCTACGCGACGGTGGCCATGGTCACCGACTACGACTGCTGGCACGCTGAGCACGCCGAGGTCGATGTCGCCGCCGTCATCAGGGTCCTGCACGCCAACGTCGACAAGGCGCACCGGCTGATCGAGCGGCTGGCCCGCGAGTTCCCCCGCCAGCATCCCGCCTGCCCAATCGGCTCCGACCGCGCCCTCGACGTCGCCATCATCACCCCGCCTGACGCGCGCGATCCGGCTTTGCTCGCCAAGCTCGACGCCGTGGCCGGTCGGGTGCTGAAGCCGGCTTGATCTGAAGTAGGGTCCGCCTGGTTGTAAGCCCAAGCCGCGTTCGCAGCTGGTGGAGGTTGGAGCGTCCAGAGACCGCATCCAACGATGACGATCTGCCGGTTGGTTAACAGGATCTGCTGGCCTAGTGCCTGCCGACGTGAGCCACAAACGGGGGACATAAGAGCCTTTCGCAACGATTGTCCTGCACTAGTTGGCGCATGGCTGTCTGGTCGACACATCGCGTGGGACGTGGTCTGAGTTGGCAAAATAGGCCCCTCGCGAAGCGAATTGTCTCTGCCGCGGCGATTGCCGTCGTGATCGTGGGTGGCGTTGCGGCATGGATCGCTGTGCCACCGCGCATCGAGCCGGACAAAGGCGGCGCTGGGGTCGCGATCGATCAGGCGCTGATTGAGCATGGCAGATACCTCGCCGAGGTGGGTGACTGCGTCGCCTGTCACACCGCGAAGGGCGGAACGCCCATGGCCGGCGGCCTCGCGCTCGCGACGCCGTTCGGGACGGTATGGTCGACCAACATCACGCCTGATGCGAAGACAGGGATCGGCAGCTGGTCGTTCGGCGCCTTCGACAGGGCCATGCGCAAGGGCGTGTCGCGGGACGGCCATCGCCTCTACCCGGCCATGCCCTATCCCTCCTTCGCCAAGGTCCACGAAGAGGATATGCGCGCACTCTGGGCCTATCTCAGCAAGGGGCTCGCCCCCGTGGACAAACCGAACCGCGCTGCCGAGATGCGCTTCCCGTTCCGCTTGCGCCTCGGGTTGGCGTACTGGAATGCCCTCTTCCTCGACACGGCGCCGTTCGTATCCAATCCGCAGAAGGACGCGCTCTGGAACCGCGGCGCCTATCTTGTGCAAGGCCTTGGACACTGCGGGGCGTGTCACACGCCGCGCGGTCTGGGATTCCAGGAACGGGCCATGAGCGACGCTGGCAGAGACGGCCGGCTGTACGTCTCCGGCGCGCAGGTCGAGGATTGGAATGCGGTCGATTTGCGCGATGCGTGGGCCGTCGAGGACATGGTCCAGGCTGCTCAAGACGGGCCAGAACCGCTTCGCCACCGCATCCGGCAGCATGACGGAGGTCATTCATCACTCGACGCAGCACATATCCAACGACGATCTCGTGGCGATTGCGACGTATCTGAAGGCATTGCCCTCCGATCGGCCGAAGGCAACGCCGCGGCTGGTCTCGACCGAGGCGCCATCGACCACCTACAGCACCCGAGGCGGGCTTGGTTACACGCAATTCTGCAGCGACTGCCATCGGCCGGACGGCGCAGGAGTGCCGGGCGTCTTTCCGCCGCTCGCCGGAAATCCGAACGTGGCCGCGAAGGATACCTCCACGCTCATCCACATTGCGCTCACGGGCTGGAAGAGCGCCGCGACCGCCGTCCATCCACGTGTCTTTACGATGCCGGCCTTCGCTCGCCTCGAGGATCGGGAGATCGCCGACATCCTGAGCTTCGTCCGCGCGAGCTGGGGTTATGGCGCGGGGCCAGTCGCGGAAACGGACGTCGCTGCGTTACGCGCGACGCTCGATCCGAAGCTCGCTGCGTCGGGCTTCCAGACGCCGCGTCTCGCCAATTTGCTGTCGGCGCCCAATGCCGGTCAGCTCATGCGCGGCATGCGCCTCAACGCTGAGACGAAGGCCCTGCTGCCGGACCATGTCGGCGCCGATCTGAACTGCGCATCCTGCCATCTCAATGCCGGTACGGTTGCCGATGCGACGCCGTACGTCGGCGTTTCCGTGCTGTTTCCGAGCTACTCGGCGCGGGCCGGCAGCGTCATCACGCTAGCGCAGCGCATCAATGGCTGCTTCGAGCGGTCGATGAACGGCAAGTCGCTCGCGACCGACTCGCCCGAAATGCAGGCGATGATCGCCTATTTCGAGTGGATGAAGGGCGAAACCAAGCCGCAGGCCCATGCGCCGGGAAGCGGCATGGGCGAGATCGACACGTTGCTCACGCCGGACCGGGAAAACGGCAAGACGGTCTATGCGGCGCAGTGCGCCGTCTGCCACGGCGCCGACGGCGAAGGACTGAAGGATGCGGCTGGTCGCGCGGTATTTCCGCCGCTGTGGGGCGACCGCTCCTTCAATGTCGGTGCCGGCATGGCCCGCACCGAAACCGCTGCCGCCTTCGTCAAGCACAACATGCCGATCGGCTTCCGCGAGCATTTCCCGCTTGGCCAGGGCGGGCTTTCGGACCAGGACGCTGTGGACGTGGCGGACTATTTCAGCCACATGCCGCGTCCCGACTTCCCCGCCATGGTCAACGACTGGCCCGACGGTCACAAGCCCAAGGACGCGCGCTAGTGTGATGATCGAGAAGTCGGCTCCATCGCGCTGGGCTGGGGTGGCGGGCGGACTTATCGATCTGAATCACACTAGCGGACTTCTAGTGTCCTTCAGATCGCGAAATGCATTCCGAGCCCGCCGCACAATGAGGCGAATTTCGCGATCAGGACACTAGAGCCTGACAGTCTTGGATGCGTGCGCTTCGAGCATCGCCCCTATTGGGGCACGTAGATCAGGATCTTCATCTTCAGCAGCTGCGGGAAGGTCGATTGCAGGCCCTGGCCGAACAGCCAGAGCAGAACGGTCAGCAGCAGCAGGGCCGGCATGGCGGCAAACACCGCCTTGATGAAGAACATCATCAGCTTGCCGAACGGCACGTCGAAGGCGGTGACAGTCGCTGCTGGCGCCGGCAGGCGGAAATCGCCGCCACTGCGCTCCAGCACTGTCGGCCCGGTCGGCACCACCGCCGCCTTCTCGCGCGCCTCGCGATCCCGCGCGTCCCGCTCGCGCCGGATGGTACGAGGCAGGTCGTCCTCCTCCTCGGCGGTGATCGACAGGGAAGGCTCGGGCATCGACTTCCAACTCCAGAAAGGGCGCGCGGCTTGTTGCGCCGCCGAGAAGCAAAACTGATTCGGCCTTGCTTGGCCAACCGCGGCGCCCATAACCTATGCTGCGCCAAGGCGGTTTCCTGATTGTGACTGTGCTTTGCCAATTTGGCGGATTCGCGGTGGCGCCGATGCCTGCCACTTGAGGCTTTGTACGGCTGAACGGAAGATGAACCCTGCACCTGTCGCCGGCGCGGCCTCGGCCCGCTTCTCCGATCCCGACCTTGCCAGGGCGGCCGTCCGCGACTTCGACCTCCGGCGCCTGCCGGCCGCCTTCTATGCCAACCCCTATCCTGTCTACAGCGCGCTGCGCGAGCACTCCCCGGTGCACCGCATGCCGGACGGCAGCTATTTCCTGTCGCGCTATGCCGATTGCGTGGCCGTCTACAAGGATGCGCAGCGCTTCTCCTCCGACAAGAAGCGCGAGTTCAAGCCGAAGTACGGCGACGGCCTGCTCTACCAGCATCACACCACCAGCCTGGTGTTCAACGACCCGCCGCTGCACACCCGCGTGCGCCGCATCATCGCCGGCGCCTTCACGCCGCGTGCCATCGCCGACATGGAAGGGCCGGTCACCGCGCTGGTCGACGACCTGCTCGACCGCATGTCCAACAAGGGTGAGGCCGACCTGATCGCCGATCTTGCCGCCGCCGTTCCGATCGAGGTGATCGGCAATCTGCTCGCCGTGCCGCGCGAGGAGCGCGGGCCGCTGCGCGACTGGTCGCTCGCCATCCTGGGCGCACTTGAGCCGCTGCTGACGCCCGAGCAGCTCAAGCGCGGCGAGCAGGCGGTGGGTGATTTCCTGGCCTACCTCGAGGGCCTGGTCGCCAGCCGCCGAGCGAGGCCGGGCGATGCCGAGCGTGATGTGCTGACCCGCCTGATCCAGGGCGAGGAGGACGGCGAGCGACTGTCGCAGGCCGAACTGCTGCACAACATCATCTTCATCCTCAACGCCGGCCACGAGACCACCACCAACCTGATCGGCAACGGCCTCGTCGCGCTGCTGGAGTGGCCCCAGGAGAAGGCGCGGCTGATCGCCGAGCCCGACCTGGTCCGCGCCGCGGTGGAGGAGATCCTGCGCTTCGAGAGCTCCAACCAGCTCGGCAACCGCGTCAGCACGGTGCCGGCCGAGATCGGCGGCGTCGCCATGCCGGCCGGCACCTTCATCACGCTCGGCATCGGTGCCGCCAACCGCGATCCGGCCGAGTTCGCCGAGCCTGACCGGCTCGACGTTGGCCGCCAGCCAAATCGGCACCTGGCGTTCGGCTCCGGCCCGCACGTGTGCGCCGGCCTCAACGTCGCGCGGCTGGAAGGCCGAATCGCGATTGGCTGCTTCCTCGCCCGTTTTCCCAACTATGCGCTCGGCGGTGTGCCCACGCGCGGGGGCCGTGCGCGGTTCCGGGGATTCACCTCGATTCCGGTGATCCTCAACTAGCCATACTCAACTAAGTGTGTTTCCCGCTGACGTGGAAAAGCGCGCGAACCGGCTTGTTCGTGCCGACCCTTTTGCTCATGTTGGGCAAAGAGAGTCGTCCGCCGTTGCCCGGATGCAGCCACAAGTATCGGCATAGTTCACGGTATCGACGGGGGTCGAAGCAGACCTTCTTGCGCGGGTCCGCGAGCAGCATCCGACAGGACATGGAGGGGTCATGAATCGAATCACGCGCCGCACTTTCATGGGCTCGCTCGGCGCCGCCGCGACCATGCCGGCGCTCTCGGAGAGTCGTGCCGCCGCCGGGCCGATCCTGACGCGCGCCATTCCCAAGTCTGGCGAGAAGATCCCGATGATCGGGCTCGGGACGTGGATCACCTTCAACGTCGGCAATGACGAGAGGCTGCGCGCCGCCCGTGCGCAGGTCATGCAGACCTTCTTCGATCGTGGCGGGACGCTGATCAATTCTTCGCCCATGTATGGTTCTTCCGAAGGAGTGGTCGGCTACGGCCTCGCTCGGACGAAGCATCCGGCGCTGTTCTCCGCCAGCAAGGTCTGGACCATGTTCAAGCCGCTCGGCGTGAACCAGATGGAGACCTCGCGCAAGCTCTGGGGCATCGAGCGCTTCGATCTCATGCAGGTGCACAACCTGCTCGACTGGGACACCCATCTCGCGACGCTCAAGGAGATGAAGGCGCAGGGCCGCGTGCGCTACATCGGCATCACCACATCGCAAGGCTGGCGCCACGGCGACCTCGCCAGCATCATGCGCACCGAGCCGATCGACTTCGTGGCCTTCTCCTACAACATCGTCGACCGGGAGGTGGAGGACGTGCTGCTGCCGCTCGCAGCCGAGCGCGGCATCGCGGTGATCATCAATCGGCCCTTCCAGGAAGGGGCGCTCATCAACAAGATGATGAACTACCCGCTGCCGCCCTGGGCCGCAGAGATCGACTGCACGAACTGGGCGCAGTTCCTCCTCAAGTTCGTCATCTCGCATCCGGCCGTCACCTGCGTGATCCCGGCCACCCGGCGCGTCGACCACATGGAGGAGAACATGGGGGCGCTACTCGGCCGGCTGCCCGACGCCAGAATGCGGACACGCATGGCGCGCCACGCCGTGAACGTGTAGTGTGATGATCGAGAAATTCGCCGGAGTTGCCGGCATGGTTCGGAGCGAAATCATCGATCTGAATCACACCAACAACTCTATTCTAGTGTCCCTTGTGATTGCGAAGTTCGCTCACTACGGTGGCGGCAAGGTCAGGCGAACTTCGGAATCGGGGACACTAGCTGCATGATCCGCTCGTTCCCCTTCACCGGGGAGACCTACTTTTCCCTGTTCGAGGTCTATAACGACACGATCTGGCCGGCCCAGGTCGTGGCGTATCTGCTGGGCCTTGCCGTTCTGTTTCTCGCGCTGCGGCCGACGCCGGCGGGAGAGCGCATCGCGCTTGCGGTGCTGTCGCTGTTCTGGCTATGGAACGGCCTTGTCTATCACCTCGTTTTCTTCCTGCAGATCAACTTTGCCGCGTTGCCCTTCGGCGCACTGTTTGCGCTGCAGGGTTTGCTGCTGGCCGGCAGCGCGGTTCGCGGTGGGCGCCAGCTGCGTTTCGTGCCCGATGCCACCAACTGGGTAGGCCTTGTCTTCGTGCTGTTCGCGCTGGTCGCCTATCCGCTGCTGGCCTGGGCCGCGGGTCACGGCTGGCCGCGCGCGGCGATGTTCGGCGTTGCGGCGACCCCGATGGTCATCTTCACCTTCGGCGTCCTGCTGATGCTGAAGGGTCGCCCCGCGGTCCTGCTCGGGGTGCTGCCGCTGCTCTGGGCGCTGGCGGCCGGCGCTGCCGCCGTCGTCCGGCTAGGTGCGCCGGAGGACTGGTCGCTGCTCATCGGCGGCATCGTCGCCTTCACGTTGCTGGTCTGGAAGCGGCAGACTCAAGCTTAGCTTGGGAGACACCGGAGCGGGTCGGTGTGAGGGGCAGAACGATGCGCTGCGGTTCGCGGCTGGCCCTCTCCCCACCAAGTGCCGGGGAGAGGGAACTCCAACCGGTCAGATCGGCTCACCCATATCGCTTGCGCGCCAGCTCGGCGCCTTTGGCGAGCGCCGCCAGCTTGCCGTAGGCGACCTCCCGCGTCATGGGGGCCATGCCGCAGTTGGTGCACAGAAGCATGCGCTCCTTGGGTACATGCTTGATCGCCGCATCGACCACGGCCAGCACATCCTCGGGGGTCTCGATCGTGTCGCTCGCCACGTCGATGGCGCCGACCAGCACGTCCTTGCCCTTCAGCAGGCCGAGCAGCGACAGCGGCACCTTGGAGTTGCGGCATTCCACCGACACTTGGCCGATACTCGACTTGGCCAGCGCCGGGAAGATCGCCTCGTACTGGCGCCATTCCGAGCCCAGCGTTGCCTTCCAGTCGACGTTGGCCTTGATGCCGTAGCCGTAGCAGATGTGCACGGCCGTCGTGCATTTCAGGCCCTGCGCCGCGCGCTCGAGCGCGGCAATTCCCCATTCGGTCACCTCGCCCATGAACACGTTGAAGGCCGGCTCGTCGAACTGGATGGTATCGACGCCATCCTTTTCCAGCGCGCGCGCCTCCTGGTTCAGCAGCTCGGCGATGGCCATGGCCATCTTGGCCTTGTCGCCGTAGTGGCGATCCGCGATGGTGTCGGCGATGGTCATCGGCCCCGGCAGCGTGAACTTCAGCTTGCGCCTAGTGTGCGCGCGAGCGATGCGCGCCTCCATCTGGTGCACCCGGCCCTTGAGCGCGACCGGCCCTACCACCTGGGGAACCATCGCCTTGTAGCGGTCGGCGCGGATGCCCATCTCGACCTTGTGCACGAAATCGATGCCCTCGACGCGCTCCAGGAAGCCGTGCACGAAGTGCTGGCGCGATTGCTCGCCGTCGCCGACGACGTCGATGCCGGCATCCTCCTGCTCCTTGAGGGCGAGAACGGTGGCGTCGCGCTTGGCATCCTCGAGCGCCGCGCCCTCCAGCCGCCAGGGCGCCCACAGCTTGTTCGGCTCGGCAAGCCAGGCCGGTTTCGGCAGGCTTCCGGCGATGGTGGTGTCGAACATGGTTGGGCTCCTCCCCTTCGTCTTGTTGGCGCCGCACTGGACGGACGACGCTTCTGTCGGCAATGTCGAGGCGGATCATAGCGCACGGCGTGGAGCTTTCGGAACCCTTGGGTCGTTGCCCAAGACTAGGACAAAAGGAGGGGCGATATGTTCTCTGCTGCGGACGCCGCACGCTTTGTCGATGAGGCGCACCAGAAGCGCGCCGCCTACGTGAACCTGCCCGACGGGCTGGCACCCCGGACGATCGATGAAGCCTATGCCGCGCAGGAGGCCCTGTCCGGCCTCTGGGAGAAGCGGTTGGGACCGGTTGCCGGCCGCAAGATCGCCACCACGACGAAGGTCATGCAGCAGCTGATGGGCATCGACCACCCGTGCGGCGGCCTGATCTTCGCCTCGCGCATCCACCGCGCCCCCGCCACCATCCGCAAGGCCGACTACGTCAATGTGCGCATCGAGTGCGAGCTGGCCGTGCGCCTCGGCCGCGACCTGGCGAAGGAGCCCAAGCCCTATACACGCGAGAGCGTGCGCAACGCCATCGCCCAGATCATGGCGGCCTTCGAGCTGATCGAGGATCGCCGTGCCGACTACAAGACGAGCAAGGCGCTGTCGCTGATCGCAGACAATGCCTGGAACGGCGGCATCGTTATCGGACCGGCGATCGAACCGCCCGCCGGTCTCGATCTCGACGGCATCACGGGCTCATTGAAACGCAACGACAAGCCGGACGGCTCTGGCAAGACCGATGATCCGCTCGGCGCGCTGGCCTGGCTCGCCAACCTGGCCGCAGACCGAGGGCGGCCCATGACGGCGGGCATGGTGATCATCACCGGCAGTGTCATCCCGACCATCGACATCGCGCCGGGCGAGCGGCTTGATTTCGAGCTCGCAGGGGTCGGGGCGACCTCAATGACCGCAGTCTAGCTCGGCCGGTGCAAGTCAACCAATCCCGGTCACCTCGCAGGCGAAACACCGCAATGGCAGCGAGCCGCTGATTGGATCGCGGTGTGTTGTATCGATCGCCATATTGACGTTGGCCGTCCACGGGCTTTGGCCGTCGTAGGGGGAGCCTTCTGGTCCATCGACCCACCATCCGTGTTGGGCGAACACGGAGTCTGCTTGCAGGCCTTTGACGATCTTGCACCGAGCGACAAACGAGCCCACTGCGGTCGAGACCTTGACCCAATCGTTGTTCGCGATACTGCGTGCGGCGGCAGCCTCTGCCGCCATTTCCAGAATTGGGTCCGGCATCAGCCGTCGAAGCGAAGCGAGATTGCGATGCTGGCTGTGGCAGAACGCGACGGTCTTGGCGCAACTCAGACGCAACGGAAACTGCGGTCCGCAGGGGGAGGTCGGCTTGTCCTGCAACGACGGGACAGGCTCATAGCCATGCTCGACCAACCGCTCGGAATAGATTTCCACTCTCTTGGTCGGCGTTGGAAAGCCGAGCGGACGCCCGTCTGCATCGCACGTTGCGTGCCTCAGGAGCTGCACAGTTGAATGGACCTTTATGCCCTCCGGCTGCGCTCTCAACTCGGCGACTGTCAGTCCGGCTGGCGCCAGCACATGGTCGTGACCGCGATCGGCATCGCCTCCGAAGAAATGCTCAGACATTCCAAGCCGTGCGGCCAGCCCGAGCACGATATCGGTGTCGGCCCGCGCCTCACCGATGGGATCGATGGCGGCGGCGCGCAGTTGCACACGCTGCAGGCCCTCCAGGCTCACATCGAACCCGGTGCGCAACCCCTCGCGCTCCCAGGAGGTAGCAACCGGCAGGACGATATCTGCGTAGTCGGCGGTTGCGTTGACGAAGAAGTCGGCATGGACGTGGAACTCGAGCCGCTCGAGCGCCGCTCGCGCACGGGCGCCATCAGGCTGGGACGCAATGAGATTGGTCCCAAATGAGACAAGCATGCGCACAGGATAGGGCACGTGATCAGTAACGGCTCGGTAGACGTCGGCGGCAGTCACCCAACCGTTGAGCCCTGGTCCGAGCGGCCGCTGCGCAAGCCCAAGCGTCTTGGCGCGCTGCTCCGGCGTAACGAACTCATGGCCGGAAATATCGGCAAACGCAGCGGCGCCGCCGGGCACGTTGCCGCCTTTGCTGCCATAACTTCCCGTGAGAGCGTAGAGCAGCGATAGCGCCCGGTCGGTTTGAGTGGCTGTGAGGCTTTGACCGACGCCGTTCCAGGCGTAGTAGGCGACCGGAGCGTTCATTCCAAGCAGGTCGGCCGCGTGATGCAGCGCATCCGAGGCGACACCCGTAATGGTTTCCACCCTGTCGGGTGACAGCTGAGCGGCCGCAGCGGCAAAGATCTGGAAAGCGCTGCGGACACGGATGCGACTGCCTGCGCCGATCAAATCCCGGTCGGCGAAAAGATCGGCCTTGCCTGGATCATCCAGCCAAACGCCCTTTTCGAGATCAAATTGCAGCAGGTCGTCTTGCTCGGCATTGGCGGCGAGTAAGATCGCCTCGCTGCCCCCTGGACCCAGATCGGCCTCGCGCAGAAATGCGCCGGTGTCATCACGCACCAGAAATGGTCCGTTGCTCCATCGCCGGATGAAATGCTGATCGAAGCGTCCCTGCCGGATCATCAGGTGTGCCAACCCGAGCGCGAGCGCCTGATCCGTTCCCGGCTTAACCTGCAACCAGCAGTCCGCGCGCCGCGCAAACAATGTTGGCCGCGGATCGACGACAATCAGCTTTGCGCCGCGCTTGATCGCCTTCTGAATCTCAGTCGAGCGGGCAAGCCATGTCGCTGCCGGGTTATTGCCCCACAGAAGCACGCACTGCGAATGCGCAAAATCCGGAGTGCCCATATCGGTGCCGTACGTGAACCGCGACGCAAAGTCCTTGTGCCAGTTGCAGATCTCGGTGGCGTAGATCGTGTTCGGACTGCCGAAGCAGCGGATGAGGCGCTCGATCCAGGAAATCGCGTCCGAGATCTGCGTCCCGCTCGGCGTCGTGACAGAGAAGGCGACCTGCTCGGCTCCGTGCTTGTCGCGAATCTCCTTCATCCTACGCGCGATCTCGGCCAAGGCCTCGTCCCAGGAAATGGGCTCCCAGACGGTTGGTCGCTTGCCCTTGGGCGTGGCTCGGCGCATCGGCCGGGTCAAACGGTCGGGATGATAGATCAGCTCGGGGGTCGCCAGCCCCTTTGGGCAAAGCTTCGCGCCACTTGGATGTCCGGGCAGCGGCTCTATTCGAAGCAGCCTGCCATCTCGGGTTATGGCATTGCAGCCGCAGCGCGAGCGACACTGGGCGCAGAACGAAGGGGTAGCGACTTCATCGCTCATTCCCGCCGTCCGCCCGCTGTCTGTTGCACAGGTGATCCACGATCTCGTCGCCCTCAGGCTAACACCGGAATTTGCAGGTGTCTGCAAATGCCACCGTTGGGTAGTGTTTGAAATCTCCGCCTGCCGTATGGGATAGGCTGGGCGGATTGTTCCAGGGAGGACGCCCCAGTGCCTGCTTATCTGATCGCTGAACACACAATCACCGACGCTGCCAAGTTCGAGGAATACCGGGTCAAGGTGGGCCCGCTGATTGCCAAGCACGGCGGCCGTTACATAACGAAGTCCGGCAGCCAAGTAGTGCTGGAGAAAGACAACGCGGTCTGGCAGCCCGAGCGCGTGGTGATTATCGAGTTTCCCGACATGGCGGCGCTGCAGGCCTGGTATCAATCGCCCGAATATGCGCCGCTCATCGAGATACGCAGGCAGTCCGCCAAGGACATGCTCATCACCCTAGACGGCGCGTAGATTTCAAACTGAGACATGACCCGCCGTTGTTGCGTCGAGGTGGTGAATTAGAGCTGACGGGTCGGAGGCGGGAGCTCGCCGCGGGTTCTAACGGAAGCGCGCTTTAGTGACGCGGCCGATCATGCAGACCGGTTTGACGCCATCGGGCGGCCGCACCACGAACGTGTCGCCCGTCGGCGAGAAGCCAGCCACCTCTTCGGCGTAATCGCGATCCTTGGCTTCCGTGCATGACCTTTCGCTGAAGCGGAAGAACGCGCGCGTGATGGCGAAGTCCCTGTTCGGCTCGACGACTGCCACGCGCACCGCATCACCGTCGGGCTCCCAGGTGAACGAGGTGGCGAGATTGATGCTGAACTCGACGCCGAACCGACGCGCGCACAGCTTGTTGGCGATCATGTACAGGTGCGCCGGCTGCCCCTGCATTTCCTGCAACATGCACTCCTCGTAGTCGCGAGCCCGCGAGTACTGCCACAAGGCGGCGGTGACCAGGAGCGCGGCGGTCGCTCCGCCCGCGAAGGCCGCCAGCAAATGCGAGCGCACACCGGGCCTCCCTTTGATATTGCTAGGCAATTCCAAGCGAACGCTCCGATGGCTGCTCAGCTCACGGCAATTTCAACGTCTTGGCGCTGAATGCCATGGCTGGCGATAACGAGCGCAGGTACTCTGGCATGCCAACACAACGACACGATTTTGGCACCCGATGGAACGGCGGGATTCCAAAACGAAAACGAGGCGAGGAGGAGGAAATCCCATGCAGTCCATGACACGCCGCAATGTAGTGCTCTCAGCGGCCGCCGCCAGCGCCGCCTTCGGGTTGAACAAGCACTTGGAGATCATTTCGCCGGCATCGGCACAGCAGGGCGGCGGGCCATCCGCGCTCAATCCCAAGGGCATGCAGTTCCATCGGTTCAAAGTTGGCGATATCGAGGTCACGCAGGTGTTCGATGGCGCCGTCGAGCGCGATCACAATGCGGGCTTCATCCGCAACGCATCGATCGACGACACCAAGGCGGCTTTGAAGACTGCCGGGCTCCCCGAGGACAAGGTACCAAATCCCTACACCGTCACTTTTATCAAGCTGGGCGACCGCCAGTATATGTTCGATTCAGGCAACGGTCTGGCTACCGGCAACGCCGGCATCGGCCATTTGACGGACAACGCGAAGGCTGCCGGCATCGATCTCGGCAAGCTCAGCGCCATCATCGTCACGCATTTCCATCCCGACCATATCTTCGGATTGATGACGAAGGAGAACGGCCAGGTCTACGAGAGCAAGGAGATCATCGTCCAGGAGACCGAGTACAAGTTCTGGACCGATCCAGCGGTGATCGGCACGCTTTCGGAGGCGCGACAGGGTCTGGCCAAGCGCATCCAGGCCACCATACCGAACTGGAAGAACGTCACGCAGAAACAGCCCGACAACGAGGTCGTGCCGGGCATCCGGGCGGTGGCAACGCCGGGTCACACGCCGGGTCACACCAGCTATCTGGTGAGTTCGGGCGGCCAGCAGATGATGGTGCTGGGCGATCTCACCAGCATCCCTGCCTTCAATCTGCGCAATCCGAGCTGGCACATTTCCGTCGATCAGGATCCAACCACGGCGGAAGCAACCCGTCGGCGCATGTTCGACCGGATCGTCGCCGACAAGACGATCGTCACCGGCTATCACTGGGGCATGCCGGGCGCCGGCACCGTCGCCAAGGACGGCGAGGGCTACGTCCTGCAGGCTGTGTCGACCTGAGCGAAGTCAGATCGGAGAGACGCCGGGCGGCTTCCGGCGCCCGTCTTGCTTTGTTCAGGCCAGCCGCGCCAGGCCGTTGTTGAGCACGACCACGTCGCGCTCCAGGACGCGGGCGCGGAACGAGACTTGCTCGCCGTCCGGCCACATCTCGGTGCGGATCGTCTCGCCGGGATAGACCGGTGAAGAGAAGCGCACCTGCAAGGCGCGCAGGCGTGCCGGATCGTTGCCGCAGCAGGCCCTGACGATGGCGCGCCCAGCAACGCCGTAGGTGCACAAGCCGTGCAGGATCGGCCTGGTGAAGCCGCCCTTGGCGGCCGCTGCCGGATCGGCGTGCAGCGGATTGCGGTCGCCCGACAGGCGGTAGACGAGCGCGGCGTTGGGCAGGACCTTGATGTCGACATGGCGCGCCGGTGCCGACCGGGGCAGTTCGTGCGGTGGCGGCTGCGGGCCAGCCTTGCCGCCGAAGCCGCCGTCGCCGCGCAGCATGGCCGTCGAGCGCATGGTGGCGATCCGCTCGCCGCTCGCCTTGTCGATGATCTCGCGCTCGGTGAACAGCACGGCCCCCTTGTCCTTGCCCTTGTCGAGCAGATCCAGGTTGCGCGTGCGACCAATCACCGTGCCGGAGGGGGCAAGCGGGCGATGCAGCGTGAGCATCTGCTCGCCGTGCAAAACCTTGCTGTAGTCGGCGGTCGACTCCTGGCTCTCCAGCCAGTTGCCGGGATAGGCCAGCACCACCGCCATGGTCGGCAGCGCCACCAATCCCCGCTCGTAGACGAACTTGAGATCGCCCGGCTCATCCGGGTCCGATCCACAGCCGACCCCCAGCGCATAGAGCATAGTGTCCTTCTCGGTGTAGGCGTGCTCGATGTCGGGGAATTTCCAGGCGAGCAGCTTGTGCGGGTCGAGGGGCATGCGCGTCCAGCCTGTGGTGGGCGTGTGGTGGGACACCCCTGTTAGCCGCCCGACCGGCTGCAATCAATGCAAATGGCGCTCGCCCCAACGCTGCGCGCGCTGCGAATTGCCCGGACGACGTTGCATCCCCATCTCCAGCGCAAGAGACCCCACTGCTCGACCAGACCCGTCGATTTTTCAGGTCTCGCCCCTTGACGATGCAAAAGGCCTCTGCCATCTATGTTAATGTTATAAACATTGACATGAAGCCAACCCAGAAGGAGGAGCAGGCTGCGATGTACGCGGTAGTCACACGCTTGGATGACCTCGGCAGGCCGGCATGGATCGCCCTGATGGTGCTGGGCTTCATCCTGTTCTGGCCCATCGGGCTGGCAATCTTGGCCTATATGCTGTGGAGCGGACGAATGGCTTGCGGACGATACGGAGACGTTGATCAGTGGCGCCAGAGGGCGCATCAGTCGGTCGAGCGGGCGGCTGAGCGGTGGGAGCGCAAGCGCGAGCGCTGGGAGCGTAAGATGCAGCATTGGGCCGGCCATCGTGGCCACGGTCTGCGTCCCAGCGGCAACTACGCCTTCGACGAGTACCGCGAGGAGGCTTTGCGCCGCCTCGAGGAGGAGGCCAACGAGTTCCGGGAGTTCCTGCACCGGCTGCGCGCCGCCAAGGACCGGACCGAGTTCGACGAGTTCATGCGCGACCGCCGCAACCGCCAGGGCGGAGCGGGATCGCAGGAGCCTGAGCCTAAGCCGCAGGCCTGACGCGCGAAACGGCATTCAAGCCAGAGAAAAAGACGGCGGCCGGTCCTTGGCGACCGGCCGCTGCTTTTGCGCGGACGCCGTCAGTCGGTCGCCATCGCTGATCGGCGAGCGAGCGCAGATGGCAGATATCTCAAACCTCCTCCCCGGTGGCACGGGCGCACCCCTAATGCAGACGCGCGACAAGGTTCCTTGGCAACACTCATTGGCGCGGCATAGCCTCAAAGCGAGCCTTGCGAACAGGTCTTGCTGTCGTTGTATTTCCGCAATTGGTTGCTGAGGTTGCCGCGCATGCATGGAGGCGGAGCGACCAGCGAGAGTCGGCCCTCTGCCAATGCTTGGTCGGACGCCCCGCAATTCGGGAGGCTATGCATGACGGTGTTGCGCCTGTTGCTGGTAATGGTCGCAATCGCATCGCCAGCTGCGCCTGGATTGGCGGGCGACGAGCAGGACTGTTTCCAAGGTCAGGAGCCTGCGCTGAGGATCAAGGGCTGTTCGCAAGTCATCCAGAGGGCCCCAAACGACCCCGCCGGCTATCACAACCGAGCGGTAGCCTATGGCCTGGCAGGTGATCTCGACAATGCCATCGCGGATTACACCAAAGTTATCGAGATGGCACCGGACAACGCGAGCGCGTATGACAATCGCGGCCGCGCATACGCCAACAAAGGCGACCAGACGCACGCAGCCGAGGATCGGACCAAGGCCCGTGAGTTGATGGCAAAGGCTATCGCCAAGCCGATCATGCCCAGGCCCAAGGCACCCAAGACACCGGCTACAACAAACGTCTCCACGAGCCCATCGACGAAAGCTCCACCCAAGCCAAAGGTGACCGCGAAGGCGAACAACACCGTCGCCCCGGAAGCGCCCGCTACCGGCTTTTGGTCTTGGCTAAATCCTTCGAACAACAACGCGAACCAGAACACGAACCAGGCTGTCGGCAAGAAGCCCTGATGCGGGGTCTGGCAGGCCATTGCACTGAGCTAGGAGACCACCTGGCCGCTGGTGTCTGAGCGATGCTGATTCCGCATTCAGCGACAGACACTGGGGCGTCCCTTTAGGTGCATGAGCTAGGAGGACGGCGGCTCGCGCTTGCCGCCGGCGCCGTGCTGCGTCAGCAGCTCGTAGAGTCGCCGCGCCTCCTCCGGTGGCCCGCGCCGCTCGCCGGGGGCCAGCACCTGCAGGATGTCGACACGGCCGCGCAAGGTGACGGTGAGCACATCGCCAACGCGCACGGTCTGGCTCGGCTTGCTGGCCTTCACGCGATTGACCCGCACCTTGCCTTCGACCACCAGCTGCGCCGCCAGCGTACGCGACTTGATGATGCGCGCGAACCAGAGCCATTTGTCGATGCGCTGGCTGCCGGCAGCCAGCGGCGCATCGTCGTGGTCGAGTCCGTCCGCGGCGGTCATGCGGCCTGGGTCACTGCAGTGGGCGTCATTCCTGCGTGCGCTTGTCCATGGTTGCCTTAAGCGCGCTCAGGGCGGCAAACGGCGAGTCGGGATCGAATCCAGCCTTGCGTCCCGGCGGCGAGGCCTGCAGCGCCACCCGCGGCCGCTCCTCACGACGCGGCTTAGGGGGCTTGGCGCCGTCGCGACGCTGCTCGCGCCTGTCGGTTCGCCGCTTGTCGCCGGACTGACCGGGCTTAGCCCCCTCGGGACGCGCCTGGTAGCCCTGCTGCCGCGGCCGATGATGCGGCTTGGGGCCTTCGCCGGGCTCGGCCGGCGAGCGTTTCTCCCGGTGGGCAGTCTCCACCACGCGCCCGCGCCGGCGCGGGCGCCAGATCTCTTCCCACCTGACCAGCTCGGCTTCCTTGGCCGTCGCCGCCTCGGTCGGGGCCAGGCTTTCAGCCGGCTCGTTCGCCACCACGGCAATCGGTTCGGCAGGTGTCTCCGCCATCCCGGTCGCGGCAGCCTCGGCCTTCACCTCATTCGCCGCTACGGCGATCGGCTCGGCAGGTGCCTCCGCCATCCCGGTTGCCGCAGCCTCGGCGTGCACCTCGTTGGCCGCCTCGTTCGCCGCCACGACGATCGGCTCGGTAGGCGCCTCCGCCATCCCGGTTGCCGCAGCCTCGGCGTGCGCCTCGGCGGTCTGCGCAGTGGTCTCCCCCGCTGCGCCGGTCACCGCAGCCGCGGAAGCTGGCGGCTCGACCGGTATCGGCCGTCGGTCCGCCCAGAAGCCGAGCGCGCGCAGCACATTGCCCAGCTCCTCGGCCGAGCAGCCCAGGATCGACATCATGTCAGGCGTAGCCTTGAAGCCGCCATCGCCGGTTGCCCCCTTGGGCGGCAAC
This sequence comes from uncultured Alphaproteobacteria bacterium, assembly GCA_963840445.1. Lineage (GTDB taxonomy): Bacteria > Pseudomonadota > Alphaproteobacteria > Rhizobiales > Hyphomicrobiaceae > AWTP1-13. The sequence goes on from CAWIZC010000032.1 coordinate 357,895, forward strand.
GCCGGATTGGCGGGATCGGCGCGCCAGGACACCAGCACGCGAATGAGGTCGGCCAGACGCTCCAGCATGTCGATGCGCACCGCGCGCGGACCGCACAGATGGAAGCCGGTGACCCGGTAATATTCGTCCAGCGTTCCGGCCGACGCCGGCAGCGACGTGAGCCCCGCACGCGGCGGCTCGGGACTGGTGGCGAGGTCGAGGCCGTGCGCCGCGCCGCTCTTCAACGTCCACAGCAGCAGCGCCAGCTCGGTGCTGGCCGGCTTCAGGATGGTCGGGAAATAGATGTTGAAGGCACCGAAGCGGACCCCGTACTTCCTGAGCTGGGCGCGAGCCGGTTGGTCGAGCGAGCGGATTTCCTCCGTCACGCTCTCGCGGCGCAGGACGCCGAAGTTTTCCGTCAACCGGAAGGCGATGCCACGGGCGAGGCCCAGGATGTCCTTGGCGTTGGCGATCTCGATCAGCGGCTTCAGCCGCTCTGCGATCAGCTCGGTAATCCAGGCGTTGAGGCGCTCCTGCACCTTCTCCTTGTCCGGGCCGGTCAGATGCTCGTCGGCCAGCACGACCACGACGGGCTTGAGCGGGTCATCGCCCGCCTCCAGGCGCGCGATCTCCTCGTCGCGCCAGAGCACCTGCCCGCGATGCGTCAGCTTGAATGCGTCGCCCTTCGCGGCCGCGACGCGCCGCACGCGCATCGACAGCTCTTTCGCCAGCACATGCGCGGCGGCATTGCGGGTTGCCTTGCCGTGGATGCCCTCGGCCTCCGTGTCGGCAAAGAAGCGGAAACCCTTCAGGCGGCCGACGTAGTGCCGCTCCACCTTGACAGCGCCGTCGTCGCCGATTTCGGCATACAGCTCGTCCTTCTCTTTCAGACCGCGCATCAGGGCGCTGGTGCGGCGGTCGACGAACCGCTGCGTCAGGCGCTCGTGCAGCGCATCCGACAGGCTGTCCTCGATGGCCTTGGTGCGCTCCTGCCAGTGCTCGTGGTCGGCCAGCCAGTCGACGCGGTTGGATACGAACGTCCAGGTACGGATGTGGGCGATGCGGTTGGCAAGCGTATCGATGTCGCCGTCGGTGCGGTCGGCAAATGCCACCTGCTTGGCGAACCAGTCGACGGGGATGCGCTCCTCGCCGGTCAGCAGGAACTTGTACAGCGTGGCCACCAGCTCGGCGTGGTTCTGTGCGGAGATCTTGCGGTAGTCGGGGACCTGGCACACCTCCCACAGGCGGCCGACGGCTGCCGGCGCAATCGCCAGCGCGGCGACCTCGGGATCACGGCTGACCGCCTCCAGTGCCAGGGTGTCGTCGGCCATGCGCGCCCTGGCCAGCCGGCTCTCGCGCGGCGTCTGGCGCAGACTGTCGCGCAAGCGCTCAAGCGAGCCGAAATCGACATCGCGGCTGCGCCACTGGAGAGACTTCACGGTGTCGAAGGTATGCGTCTCCAGCCGCTCGATGACATCCGCAGAGAAGGGCTCCACGCCGCCGGTTACGCCGAATGTGCCGTCGTTCATGTGACGGCCGGCGCGGCCGCCGATCTGAGCCAGCTCGGCCGGCGTCAGCGCACGATGCACCTGACCGTCGAACTTGCGCGTGCCGGCAAAGGCCACGTGATCGACGTCGAGATTGAGGCCCATGCCGATGGCGTCGGTCGCCACCAGGAAATCGACGTCGCCGGATTGATAGAGCGCCACCTGCGCATTGCGCGTACGCGGGCTCAGTGCCCCCAGCACGACAGCGGCGCCGCCGCGCTGGCGGCGGATCAGCTCGGCGATGGCATAGACCTCGGAAGCCGAGAAGGCGACGAGCGCACTGCGTGGCGGCAGGCGCGTGATCTTCTTCTCGCCGGCGTAGGTCAGCTTTGAGAGGCGCGGGCGCGATATGAAATTGGCGCCCGGAATGAGATCGGAGATCGCCTCGCGCATGGTCTGGGCACCGAGCAGCAGCGTCTCCTGACGCCCGCGCACATGCAGCAGCCGGTCGGTGAAGACGTGGCCGCGCTCGGGATCGGCGGCGAGCTGCACCTCGTCGATGGCCAGGAAGTCGACATCGGCCTCGCGCGGCATCGCCTCGACCGTGCACACGTAGTAGCGCGGGCTCTCCGGCTTGATCTTCTCCTCGCCGGTGATGAGCGCGACTTTGTCGGCGCCGACGCGCGCGGCAACCTTGTCGTAGACCTCACGCGCCAGCAGACGCAGCGGCAGGCCGATCAGGCCCGTGTCGTGACCGAGCATGCGCTCGATGGCCAGATGCGTCTTGCCCGTGTTGGTCGGCCCGAGCACGGCCGTGACGTTGCGGATGCGGTTTGCGAGGTCGAGACTCATCCAGCACCACCCTCACCAGGATATCGAGGCGGAGGCATTGCAGAGCGCTGTGACAATATCAAGGGCCGGCGGCAAAAAAGCCGCGCTCCCACAGGGAAGCTGTGCAGGGTGCGCATACGCCTCAAAAAAGCTGAAGTTCGCAACCGGTCAATGCAGCAGAGCGATCTGCGGCTTGCCGTTCAAGACGATATCCACCCGCTTGGAGACGATCGTCGCAACACCGGCCATGGTCGGGATGATGATCTGATACGGCACGAAAACGTTCGCCGAGGGGATCGGCCGCAGCATCACCTCGATGGCGTCGTTGGCGGCCATATATTTGGTGTCGGAGTCGACCTTGTGCCCGGCGATCGGCAGGTAGCGGACACCGCAGACGTGGGCCATGCCCGGCTGACCGCTCGGCTGCTGCTCGACCACCTTCGTCTCGCCTTTGGGGGTCAGGACTAGGTCGAAGCGCTCCTTGCCGTCGAACACCGGCACGCGGCGCTCGCATGGATTGCCACCGGAGCCGCGCGCCACCGCCATGATGGCGCTCAGCGGGTCGAGCACGCCTTTGAGATGCTGCTCGCGCACCGGAATGACGTCGGACTTGGCAGGCAGCACCGGCAGGTTCCTGACATCGGTGACCTCGCCGTTGGCGAACTCCATCTTGGTCGAGCCGGACTTCGCGCTGCTCTTGAAATCGAACGAGAAGGCAGCCGGCTTCGGCGCCTGGTCCACGATCGAGCCGAAGCTGCGCGTGAAGCCATCCCAGGTGAAGGCACCGAGCAGGATCGACAGTTTGGCGTTGCCTACCAGCGTGTAACTTTGCTGCTCGGCCTGCGCCTCGAACTCGAATGAACCGACGGTAAATCCGTTGAAGTTCACGTCATAGACGGCGCGAACGCTTGCGGGCCAACCTTGGGCCGATGCGGGGCTTGCAATCGCAACCGAGGCGACCAGCACCAACGCAGCGCCAACTTGAACAACAGCACGCATGAGGAACACCCCGGCGAACTTCAACGCCATCACGTCGCTCAAACCCTCTACGCAACGCAACCTTGAAGCCCCCGTTCCGAAGGTATCCGGTTTTGCGTCATTTGTGTGTCCCGGTCACTATAGCCCGAATTCGGTAAACAAATCAGACACAGTCGCTCAGAAATGGTACGAGTGTCTTCAGCACAACTAGAGCAGGCCGCATCGGACTTGACAGATTACCGACGCGACTGAAACCTGCAGCGAGGCTCACGGTCTAGGTGGAAACGAAGTGCTCCGCCGCAGGACCGATCCCACTCTAGGGCTTGACGTGTGCGGCTGGTCCTTTAGAAGGGCCGCCGAGCGCCCGCGCCTCCGGTTTGCGGGGCGGTTTTTTTGCGCCTATGGAGCGACATCATGACCCGCCGTTGTGAGCTGACAGGCAAGCTGCCGATGTCCGGCCAGCTGCGCAGCCACGCCGAGAACAAGACCAAGCGCACCTTCCGCCCCAACCTGTGCGAGGTGACGCTGATCAGCGATGCGCTGCAGCGCAAGGTGCGCCTACGCGTCAGCGCGCACGCTTTGAAGACTGTGGAGCACCGGGGCGGCCTCGACGCCTTCCTGCTCAAGGCGCGCGAAGCCGAGCTCTCCGAGCGTTGCCAGCGCCTGCGGCGCGACGTCATCAAGGCCCGCAGCGAAGCGGCCTGACGCCTCTTTTCAAGTCCTGTCGCCAGATCAGGGCCGGTTCGCGCTCTGCGCCTTGTTGCCCAGCAGCGTGAACTGCAGCAGCAGGGTCCGCTGCAGCAGCGAATTGAAATTGTCGTCGGATATCAACGTGAGGATGGTCTCGCCGCCGCTCCCACGATGCACGGCGATGCCTTCCATATTGTCGATCTCGAAGCCGTTGTCGGCCTGGATGAGCACCCGCCCTTCGAGACGCGCTCCAGGCTTGATGTCGGCTACGGCCAGCTGGCGGATGCGCATCTTGACGCCTTCCAGCCAGCGGAAGCGCCGCTCGAGCACCAGCATGCTGCCGTCTTGCAGACAGGCCGCGCCGGTGATGTCGAAGCCGTCGATGTCGCGCAATTGGAAGCTCTTGGGTTCGCCGCCCGTCCAGATCCAGCCGGTGTGATAGCCGCTGCCGCGCGTGAACCTCTCGGCGAACGCCACGATCGATCCCTTCAGCGGACCGGCGCGCAGCACGGCAACGGCTTCCAGGCCCAGATTGGGGCTCATGCGCCGGGCCTCTGGCGGCATCTTCAAATAGCCGGAGGGTGCGAGCAGCTCGCGGTCGCGGATCTCGAAACGGCCGACGCGATGCCAGCGCTCGAAGCCGATCAGCACGGAGCCGCGTCTCAGGTTGCCATCGACGAGCGCAAGGGCTTCAGCATCCTGCTCGCGCTTGCCGACCAGCACTCTGCCTCCGACATCGAGAATGGGGCCGATGCGCGCGCCGGACAGGCCGACCAGGCGACCGTCCGTGTATTTGATGTCGGCTGAAAGCCAGCCGCCGACGTCAGAGATGGCAAACAGGCTGTTACCATCGGTCTCGACGATCAGGTCTGACCAGCCGCCGAAATGCGTCGACGGAGAGGTCAGCACCAGGCCGCTGCGAAATTCGAGATCCCCGAACCGCTTGACGTCGGGGCGGCCACGCTCGAAATGCGTGAGAGGCCGGGCCGTGATCTCGATCGCCTCGGCCTTGGCGGGGACGGAGCCCTTGTCGTCCTCGGCGCGCGTCTGCATCGGTGCAAGACCGAGCGCAGCGCCGGCGGCCAACCCGCCCAGAACACGCCTGCGGCTGAGCCGGGACGATCGAAGGATGTCATGCATCAAGCTTTGCGCATTGCGGCGTCACAAAAGTCCGCCCTGCAATGCTCCCTTCCAGGTCTGGCGATCTGACTATTGCAATTTGCGGCGTGGCGAAGGGGCAGCCGGACGCCGTTGCGCACCGGGCGCGTCTTCCTCGAACAACTCGACGAGCTTGTCGGTCATGGCGCCGGCCAGCTCGGTCGGATCGGTGATGGTCACGGCGCGACGGTAGTAGCGCGTCACGTCGTGGCCGATGCCGATCGCGATCAGCTCCACGGGTGAGCGCGTCTCGATCTCGTGGATGACCTGGCGCAGATGCTGCTCCAGATAGGAGCCGGTGTTGACCGATAGCGTGGAGTCATCGACCGGCGCACCATCCGAGATCATCATCAGGATGCGGCGGCGCTCCGGGCGAGCCTGCAGGCGACGATGCGCCCAGGCCAAGGCCTCGCCGTCGATGTTCTCCTTGAGCAGACCCTCGCGCATCATCAGCGCCAGCGAGCGCTTGGCGCGCCGCCAGGGCGCGTCGGCAGGCTTGTAGATGATATGGCGCAGGTCGTTGAGACGGCCCGGATTGGCCGGCTTGCCGGCGGCCAGCCACGACTCGCGCGCCTGTCCGCCCTTCCAGGCACGGGTGGTGAAGCCCAGGATCTCGACTTTGACGCCGCAGCGCTCGAGCGTGCGGGCCAGGATATCGGCGCAGCAAGCCGCCACCATGATAGGCCGCCCGCGCATGCTGCCCGAGTTGTCGAGCAGCAGCGTCACCACCGTGTCGCGGAAGTCGGCGTCGCGCTCGTGCTTGAAGGAGAGCGGATGCATCGGATCGATGACGACACGGGTCAGGCGGGCCGCATCGAGGGTGCCTTCCTCGAGATCGAAATCCCACGCGCGGCTCTGCTGGGCCATCAGCTTGCGTTGCAGGCGGTTGGCGAGGCGCGCCACAGCGCCCTGCAGGTTGCGCAGCTCCTTGTCGAGGAAGCTGCGCAGCCGTTCCAGTTCGTCGGGCGTCGACAGGTCGTCGGCCCCTACCTCCTCGTCGTGGGTGCGGCTGAACACCTTGTAGCCAAAGGCCTCAGGGTTATCGAGGACGTTGAAGTTGGGCCGCCAGGGCTCGCGCGCGTCGGCCATCTCGTCGCTGTCGGCGTCGGCCTCGAACTGATCGCTGTCGGCATCCTGCGCGCTCTCGCTGGTCTCGCCTTCCTCGCCCTCGCCGCGCTGATCCTCGCTGGAATCCTGCGAGTCCTCACCCTCGCTCTGATCCTCGGCGTTCTGGTCGCCGCTTTCGGGATCCTGCTCGTCGTCCTCGCCCTCCTCGCGCTCGCCCTCCGAGCGCTCCTCGGAAAGATCCAGCGTCTTGAGCAGGTCGCGCAGCTGGCGACCGAACGTCTCCTGGTTCTCGGCGAGCTTGTCCATGCGTGCCAGCGTGCGCCCGGCGCGCTCCTCGATCCAGGGGCGCCACAGATCGACCATCGCCCTGGCCGTCTCGGGCGGTGCGGCGCCGGTCAGCCGCTCGCGCACGATGAGAGCCAGCGCATCCTCGAGCGGGGCATCGGCCCGCTCGGTGATCTCGGCGTAACGGCCGTGGCCGTACTGGTCCTCGACCCGCGCCGTCAGGTTGGCTGCCATGCCCGGCATGCGGTTGGCGCCCAGCGCCTCGATGCGCGCCCGTTCCACCGCCTCGAATACGGCTCGCGCCGGACCTGCGGACGGCGCCAGCCGCGCGTGCACTTTCGCGTCGTGGCAGGCGGCCGTCAGGGCCAAGCTGTCCGCCCAGCCGCGGATCACGGCAACCTCGCGGGCGGAAGGGACACGCGACGGCTCGGGCAGCTGCACCAGCTTGCCGTCGATCTCCGGCTTGCCCGGCGCATAGTTGACCTGCACCTCGCCGTCGCCGGCGATGGCACGCACGGCAAGCCCGAGCGCCCGCTTGAAGGGCTCGGTCGGCGATTCCTTCTGCTTAGGTGCGGACGCCATGGCGCCAGTCAGCTCGACAACATCGGTTCGACAGGATCAGCTCAGGGCAACGTTGGCGGCGCTCTCGGGCAGTTCCTCGCCGAAGCAGCGCTGGTAGAACTCCGCCACCACCGGCCGCTCCAACTCGTCGCACTTGTTGACGAAGGTCAGGCGGAAGGCAAAGCCGATGTCGCCGAAAATCTCGGCGTTCTCGGCCCAGGTGATGACGGTGCGCGGGCTCATCACGGTCGACAGGTCGCCATTGATGAACGCCGAGCGCGTCAGGTCGGCGACGCGCACCATGTTGGAGACGATCTTGCGCTTGGCCTCGCTCTTGGCAAAGGACTTGGCCTTGGCCAGCACGATCTTGGCCTCCTCGTCGTGCGGCAGGTAGTTGAGCGTCGACACGATCGACCAGCGGTCCATCTGGCCCTGGTTGATCTGCTGCGTGCCGTGATACAGGCCCGAGGTGTCGCCGAGACCGATGGTGTTGGTGGTGGCGAACAGGCGGAACGCCGGATGCGGGCGGATCACCGACGACTGATCGAGCAGGGTCAGCTTGCCCGACTGCTCCAGCACGCGCTGAATCACGAACATCACGTCGGGCCGACCGGCGTCGTATTCGTCGAAGCAAAGCGCCGTGTTGGTCTGCAGGGCGTACGGCAGGATGCCCTGCTTGAACTCGGTGACCTGCTTGCCGTCTTTCAGCACGATCGCGTCTTTGCCGACCAGGTCGATACGGCTGACGTGGCTGTCGAGGTTGACGCGGATGCACGGCCAGTTGAGCCGGGACGCCACCTGCTCGATGTGCGTCGATTTGCCGGTGCCGTGATAGCCCTGGATCATCACGCGCCGGTTGTGCTTGAAGCCGGCCAGGATGGCGAGCGTCACCTCGCGGGCAAACACGTAGTCATTGTCGATGTCCGGCACGTGGTCGTCCGGCTTGGAGTAGGCCGGCACTTCCAGGTCCGTATCGATACCGAAAAGCTGGCGAACGGACACCTTCATGTCCGGCAGGCCGGGACCCCCGGCGGCTTGGGCTTGGGCGCGCATGTCGTCTCGTGTCCGGATGTTTTTCCAGGTGCTCGGCACGCACGCCGCACCGGATGGGGCTTACGAAAGTCAGGTCTGGCAATCCGGCTTACGCCAGCCCAGCCTGCTTGAGATAATTATAGGCTTGGATGACTTCGCGCAACTTGTCCTCGGAGCGCGTATCGCCGCCGTTGGCATCGGGATGGTGACGTTTGACCAGTTCCTTGAAGCGCGACTTTATCTCGGCCTGCGTCGCCGTGACCGGGAGATTTAGCGAATCCAGGGCCTTTGCTTCCAGCGGCTTGAGGGGACGGCGCGCCTCCTGGGCCTCGCGCGGCCGACCGGAACGCCAAGAAAAGAAGGCATGCGGGTCGTTGCTCGCACGGCTGCCCGTCTCTGCGCTCGACCCGCCGTGGCGTGTGCCATGCGCCCAGGCGTTGGCGCCGGCCTTCCAGGTCGGCCGATGGCCGATCACGCTGTCCTTCTGGTAGGCCTCGACCTCGGCATTGCTCATGCCATCGAAATAGTTGTAGGAGGCATTGAACTGGCGCACGTGATCCAGGCAAAAGAGATAAAACTGTCCCTCGAAGCCCCGGCCGCGCGGGGCGCGATGCACGCCCTCGGACTGGCAGCCCTTCCACTGGCAGCCAGGCGCATCCTCGCTGACGGGGCGAGCATGGTCCGGCCGCACGCGGACGCTGTCGAAGTATTTGGAATCCAGCTTCATTGCTCTAAGTATGAGCGCAAGCAGGCGCGCAGACAAGATCGGCCATGTGTCCTTTCCCTCACCGTGGCAGACGCGCCATAAGCTGAGCACTGCGCAGCAAACACGTCATCGAGGCAGGCGAAATGTCGGTCGAGGCAACCATACGCGAGAAGCTGACACAGGCCTTCGCGCCCACCCGCCTCGAGGTCATTAACGAGTCGCACCTGCATGCCGGGCATCGCAACTCGCCCGGCACCGGCGAAAGTCACTTTCGCGTGCTGATCGTGTCGGCGGCCTTTGCGGGCACTTCACGCGTCGCCCGTCATCGGGCCGTCAACAAACAGCTGGAAGCAGAGCTCAAGGGCAAGGTGCACGCACTGGCGCTGCAAACGTACGCACCAGGCGAAGCCACCGACTAGTGGAAAGCGACCCCGCACAAATAAAATCGGATCGCGCGGTCGGAAATACAAGATCGCCGCAAAGCGATCAGCCGGCCCCGTCACTGTAAGAGCAGCGGAGCCGGCATGACCGCACGGAGTGCCGAGGTAGGCCTGTCACCACCAGCGGTGACAATGACGCCGGCAGTGCCAGTAGCCATGGCTCCACCAGCAGCGACGATGGCAGCGGCGCCAGTGTACCTGCTCGACCGAACCTTGCGATGCGCCAACCGACCGCAAGCTGTCGAGAGCGCTGGTCGCCGGGCTGGCGTTGACCACGCCCATAGCCAGGACGGTTCCCGCCACGACGCCTGCGAATGACAGTACCAATCTGCGAGTCATTTCGTGCTCCTTGTGCTGTTTCCGGCGCACGGCACGCGATCTTCCGCCTCCGCTCCTCCCCGGCTTCTTCTGACGACTACAGGAGCGGTACTCTTCGGACGATCGACGGCATGCGTCCGGTAATGGGCAGCATTGTCCGGCGCACATGAATGCGCTCTGAACGGAAGCCTCTGAATACTTTAGATATATTCAGTTTTAGCAAAACGCGCGCGGCTCACCCAGCCTCCATTGCGTCGCTCTCCAGACTGCGGCGCGCGCGGTTGCCCGAGGCGGCAATCGGCCGGATACGGATGGCCGTGATCTTGTTGCGGCTCTTGCGCAGGATCTCGAAACGGTAGCCGTAAAAAGTGAACGCCTGCCCGGGCTCGGGGATGGTCTGCGCCTCGTGGATGACAAGACCGGCAATGGTGGTCGCCTCCTCGTCGGGCAGGTCCCACTCCATCTGCCGGTTGAGGTCGCGCACCGCGACGTTACCGTCCACGTTGACCGAGCCGTCGGCCTGCACGCGCACGGCTGCGTCCTGCGTGTCGTGCTCGTCGGCGATCTGGCCCACGATCTCTTCCAGGATATCCTCTAGCGTAATGAGGCCCTGCACCTCTCCATACTCGTCGACGACCAGTGCGAGCTGGGCCTTGCGCTTCAGGAACTCGTTGAGCTGATCGGCGACGCTGGTCGTATCGGGAACGAACCACGGCGGCACGGCGACGCTGGCAACATCGAGCTTGGAGGCATCCCAGCCGGCGCTGGACAGGGCGGCGAGCAGATCCTTGGTGTGCAGCACGCCGACGATGTTCTCCGGCCCGTCCTTCCAGATCGGCACCCGCGTGTACTGGATCTTCAGCACCTCCTCGATCACCTTCTGCGGCGGGTCGTCGATATTGATGGTTTGCATCTTGGTCCGGTGCACCATGATGTCGAGCACTTGCAGGTCCTTGAGGTCGAGGACGCCGCCCAACATGGCCGCGTCGCCTTTGGCGACCCCTCCGCCGATGGTCTTCAGCTCGATGGTGCCGCGGATCTCCTCGTGCGCGGCAAGAATGTTGGCGGCATCATCCAGCCGGCTCGGGGTCATCTTCAGGATCAGGCGAACGATCACCTGGATCGCCGCGGTCATGGGGGCCAGCAGCACGATCGTGACGCGCATGATCGGCGCCACGAGCAGTGCCACGCGGTCGGCGAACGCCAGCGCATAGGTCTTGGGCAGCACGGCCGAAAAGATGACGATCAGCACCGTCATCACGCCGGTCGCATAGGCGACGCCGGCCGGACCGACCAGCAGCACGGCCAGGCCCGACGCCAGGGAGGCCGCGAGGATATCGACCAGCGTGTTGCCGAGCAGCACGGCGCCGATCAGCTTCTCAGGTTGCCGCAGCAGCCGGTTGACGAGACCGGCACGCCCGTTGCCTTCCTGCTCCAGGGCGTGCATGCGCGCCCGCGAGGCGGCGGTGAGCGCCGTCTCGCTGAGGTTGAAGAAGGCGGATAGGGCCAGCAGCGCGATGATGGCCACCACGATGATACCGATTTCGATGTCCATGGCTCTCTCAGGTTGGCCGCTTTGGCCACGTTCTCCATAACTCGGCAAGACCAACAAAGGCTTGCCGATGGCAGCCCATATTAGGGTATGTGCCGGACCCTGCGACGAATTGCACAGGCCATCCGCAACTGCTCAAGGCCGGGCGGCGCTTCCTGCCGAACTCAGGGACGGGCGGCGGCAATCTCGGCGGCCAGGAAGTCCCGTACCTTGTCGCGTGGGACATCGCGCGTGATGAAGGCTTCACCTATGCCGTGCACGAGGATCAGCGTCAGGGCGCCGGCGCGCACCTTTTTGTCCTGACCCATGATCTGCATGAGTTCGGCTGCCTCAGGCCGAGTACCGCCGGGGATGTCGCCAATGCGGGTCGGCAAGCCGAGGTCGGTGAAGTGCGTGGTCACCCGTGCGAGAGAGTTGTTGCCGATGTGGCCAAGCTTCTCGGACAGCCGGAAAGCCAGGCAGATGCCGATGGCGACAGCTTCCCCGTGCAGCAGGCGGTCGGAAAAGCCGGCCCAAGCCTCCAGCGCATGGCCGAAGGTGTGGCCGAGGTTGAGCAGCATGCGGTCGCCCGTCTCGGTTTCGTCGCGCACCACGATATCGGCCTTGCCCTGCACACTGACGGCGAGCGCATGCGTGAGGGCAGCCGGATCGCGGGCGAACACCGCCTGCCAGTTCTGCTCGAGCCAGGCAAAGAAGGCCGCGTCACCGAGCAGGCCGTATTTGGCCATCTCCGCATAGCCGGCACGGAACTGGCGGGCCGGCAGGGTGGCGAGCGTGTCGATATCGGCCAGCACCAGGCTCGGCTGATGAAAGGCGCCGACCAGGTTCTTGCCCTGCGGGGTGTTGATGCCGGTCTTGCCGCCGACCGAGGAGTCGACCTGCGCCAGCAGCGTGGTCGGGATCTGCACGAAGCGGATGCCACGCCGCAGGATGCTGGCCGCAAAGCCGGCGAGGTCGCCGATCACACCGCCGCCCAGCGCCACGATCAGATCGCCGCGCTCCAGCCCATCTCGAGCAGGCGCTCGCTCAGGCGCGCCAGCACGGGGAAGCTCTTGGCCGCCTCGCCGGGCGCGAGCACCTCCGCGCCTGCAAATAGGCCCTGCGCGCTCAATGCATCCTGCAGGGTGGCCAGATGATGCCGGGCGACGTTGGCATCCGTGACGATGGCACACTTGGCCCTGCCGATGCGGTCCGCGATAAGCGCGCCGCTGCGCGGCAGCAGACCCTGGCCGATCAACACGTCGTAGGCGCGGTCACCCAGGGCAACGCGAATGCGGGCCGGCGCAACCGCACCGGCCTGATCCAGTAGCGTGACAGATTTGCCGAGGCTCACGTGGCCTCTCCCGGGTTGAGCACCGTGTCGGCATTTTCCCTGGATCCGAGACGCTCGCTCAACGCCTGGATGACCTCGCCGACGATCGCCTCGTGCGGAACCTCGCGGCTTTCCACGGTGATGTCCGCCGTCGCGTAAACAGGGTAGCGCAGGGCCATCAGCCGCTTCATGGACGCCTCGGGATCATTCATCAGCAGCGGACGATTGTTCTTCTTGAGAACGCGCCGCATGAGCAGGGGCAGTTCCGCCTTCAGCCAGACCGAAATGCCGGAGCGGCGGATGTTCTCGCGCGTCTCGGCAATCATGAACGCTCCGCCGCCCGTGGCCAGCACCTGCGGCCCGGCTGCGAGAAGCCGGGCAATCACTCGGCGCTCACCATCGCGGAAATAGGGCTCGCCGTGATCCTTGAAGATGTCGGTGATGGGCTTGCCGGCAGCGCGCTCGATCTCTTCGTCGGCGTCGACGAAGGGCATGTCGAGGCGGGGCGCCAGGCGACGGCCGACCGCGGACTTGCCGCAGCCGGGCATGCCGACCAGGACAACCGACCGGGTTCCGAGCGCCGCGCACAGGCGGCGCGCAGGCTCATCGTCGGCCTCGTCCTTTTTGCCTCCATGCCCGAATCGCATCATCACATCCCAGATCGGCGGCCTTATGGGGGCCATGCTGTGCCGCCGCGGCCACCCCGTCGGGTTTGTCTATGGCCCGCAGCGTCCCGGTGCAACATTGCAATGCCTACGGCCGGACCGGCTGGCCAAGCAGACTTTGCCGGCCCGCGTCGGTCGGGTCATAATCGCGTCATCCTTGGCTTTGAACATACCCGGCAGGGAGCGAGTTCGCCACATGCCAAGCCTTGTACGGTTTCTGGTTGCTGTCGGTGTCCTGGGCGGGGTGGTGTACGGCGGACTTTATCTCATGGCGGTGTTTTTCGAGCCTGAGCCGCGGGAAATATCGACCACGGTGCAGGGCGTCAGGATACCCCGCTAGGGACGATCAGGATATTCGCCGGTGCTGGCTTGGGCACCGGCGGCGAGGTTTGGCGAACTTCGCAATCGGGACACCAACGGGCGGCGCCATGCCCCGCCGAAATGATCCACCCCATGCGTCCCAGTCCAGTCATCGCGATTGTCTTAGCCCTGCTGGGACCGATCGTCGGCGCGTTCGCCGGTGCGGCCGTTGCTCAGGAGCTCCTGGAGCCCCTTCAAACAGTCGCCAGGATCTGACACCCCGCGGCCGCCGAAAGGCATGGCGCGTCCCGGCGAGGCGGTACCTGATCGGGCCAACCTGCAGCCCGACAGATCATTCGGGCAGCGTGCCGGCACCGTCGAGCACGGAGAGCTCGATCCGGTGATGGCGCCAGACAATTCGGGTCTGCCGCTCGACCTGTGGCGCGGGCTCGACCTCACCTCCTTCGAGGAGCACCTCTCCCGGCTCGATCTGCCTCCGCGTTCGCCGGTTCTGCATCAGCTGTGGCGGCGCATGCTGCAGTCGGCCGCCACGCCTCCGACAGGGGCGCCGAGCACCGACCACTTCCTGGCACTGCGACTCGAGGCGCTCTATCGCTCGGGAATGCTGGGCGACATGACGGAGGTCATCACCAATTCCGGCTCCGCCGGGCCTCTGGTGTTGGCGCTGTCGGCGCGCAAGGAAATCGGGCTCGGCCGGCATGCCGAGGGCTGCCGAACCGTCTCGTCGCTGGCCGCCCCCAGCGCAGGTCTGCCGGGCCGGCTCAAGGGCGAGACACAACTGCTGATGGGCTACTGCGCCGCCAAGGCGGGCGACGCGCAGGGCGCCGATCTCGCCGCCAACCTGGCGCGCGAGGAAGGCGTGGAGGCCGAGCTGCCGCTCACCGTGCTGGCGGCCGTCGCCGACGGCACCAAACCGCAACTGCATCTGCCCAAGCGCGTGCTGCTGCTCGACTACCGCTTCCTGGAGCTGCTCGGCCCGGTCAACGGCACCCAACTTTTCGACAAGGCCGAGCCGGCGCTGCTCGCCGCACTGGCGCAGGACACCGGCACCGAGGGGCGCCTGCGCATTGCCGCCGCAGAGACCGCGCTGCGCCTCAATGCCTTGTCGCCGGAAGCCGTGGCCGACCTCTATCGTCGCCACGAATTCCCGGGCAATGAGCTGGCCGATCCCGCCGTCAGCCGCGATCCGCTGCTGCGTCGAGCCCTGCTGTTCCGCGGCACCGAGCTGTCCCGCGCGCCTGCCCAGCAAGCGCGCATGGCCAAGGTATTGCTGGACGATGCCCGGCGCTCGTCTGCAGCGGTGCAGACCGCCCGCATGCTGGCGCCGCTGCTGGACAATCTGAGGCCCGGTCCGGAAACGGACAGTTTCAGCGAGACCGCGGTGGAGATCGCCTTGGCCGCAGGCCAGTTCGACATGGCCCGTCGCTGGGCGGAAGCAACCGGCGCTGCCCAACATTGGCTGGCCCTGGTCGACATCGCCGACCCTGCGCGACGCGGTGGGCACCTGCAGAGCCTGCGGCCCGTCGAAGACCTGGCCGTGCGCGGGCGCCTCAGCCCTGAATCACTGCATCGCCTGGCCACCGTGCTCGATGCCCTCGACATCGATGTGCCTGTCCCTCTGTGGGATGCGGCGAGCCGCACGCCGCAGCCGTCGGGCGGCTATCTGCCCGACACCGGCGTGCTGGCCGACCTTGCTCAATCGGCCAAGCGCGGCGACGCCGGCCGCACCATCCTGCTGGTGATGCGCACGCTGGGCGCCGACGGGCCGCAAGGCGCCAACATCCTGGCGCTCGGCGACTCGGTGCGCGCCCTGAAGAGCATCGGCCTGGAGGCGGACGCACGCCGCCTGGGTCTGGAGGCGCTGCTCCCGGTGTGGCCACGGCTGGCCGGCAACTAGTGTGATGATCGAGAAATTCGCAGGAGCTCGCGGCATGGTCTTGAGCGAATTTCTCGATCTGAATCAAACTAGCAAGACTAGGATTTTGGTGTCCCTTATGATTTCGAAGTTGGCTCGGGAGGCTAGCCGCAAGGTTCGGCGAACTTCGGGATCGGGGCACCAGGATGGCTAGCGCCGACCAGCACCATCTCAAATCGTTCCTGGAAATGATGGCGGCCGAGCGCGGCGCAGCCGACAACACGCTGGAAGCTTATCGGCGCGACCTCCAGGATTTTGTCGGCTTTCTGGACCATGCGGGCAACTCGCTTGCCGAAACCGAGCCCGCCCACATCGGCGCCTACCTGCGTGCGCTGTCGGAGACCGGCATGGCGCCGGCCTCGCGGGCGCGGCGGCTCTCGGCCGTGCGCCAGCTGTTCAAGTTCCTGGCGGCCGAAGGCGTGGTCGAGGAGGATCCAGCTCTAGGATTTGCCGGGCCGAAAAAGGGCCAGGCGATCCCCAAGACGCTGTCGGTCGCCGAGGTCGACCGGCTGATCGAGGCGGCGCACCGGCGCACCGAGGCGACGCGGGGCCGCGATCGGGTGCGCGCCCTGCGCCTGCATGCGCTGATCGAGATGCTGTACGCGACCGGAATGCGCGTCACAGAGCTGGTTACGTTGCCGCGGTCGGTGCTGACCGGAGACGGCCGCGTGCTGACCATCAAAGGCAAGGGCGGGCGCGAACGCCTGGTGCCGCTGAACCAGGCCGCCCGCGCCGCGCTCGACCGCTATCTCGGCGTCGGCCAGCAGGGCGAGGACGACGTGACGCCGATGCTCACCACCCGGTACCTGTTCGCGTCGCGGGGGGCAGAGGGTCATCTCACGCGCCAGCGGCTCGGCCAGGAGCTCAAGGAGCTGGCGCTGGAAGCGGGCATCGACCCGGAGCGCGTTTCCCCACACGTGTTGCGCCACGCCTTCGCCAGCCATCTGCTCGACCGCGGCGCCGATCTGCGGTCTGTGCAACAGTTGCTGGGACACGCCGACATCACCACCACGCAGATCTACACCCACGTGCTGGAGGAACGCCTCAAGAAGCTGGTCTTCGAGCACCACCCGCTGGCCACTCGAAAAGGCGAGAAGGCCCAATAAGCTGCAGCCTTCGATCCGAATTTTCGCTGTCTGTTCATGAGTTTAGGCGGATAACCTTGACTTAATCCGGCCGCCTGGCAAATGTCCGGCCAATTCTGATGTTTCTCGGCGGCCCCGAAGGCAGCCCAACCTCCCGCGAGCTGATGGACCGTACTGTAACCGTTCGCACCTACCTCGACTTCGAGAAGCCGATCGCCGAGCTCGAGAGCAAGGTCTCCGATCTCAGGGCGCTCAACAGCGAGGAGGACGGCTCGGTGTCCATCACCGAGGAGGTCACCAAGCTGCAGCAGAAGGCGCAGCAGGCCCTCGTCGACACCTACGCCAAGCTCACCCCCTGGCAGAAGACGCAGGTCGCGCGCCATCCCGACCGCCCGCACAGCCTCGACTATGCGCGTGCGCTGCTGGAGGACTTCACGCCGATGGCCGGCGACCGCTACTTCGCCGAGGACGCGGCCATCATGGGCGGTCTCGCCCGCTTCCGCGGCCGCCCGATCGTGTTCATCGGCCATGAGAAGGGCTCCGACACGGAAGGCCGCATCAAGCACAACTTCGGCATGGCGCGTCCCGAGGGCTACCGCAAGGCGGTGCGGCTGATGGATCTGGCCGACAAGTTCGGCCTGCCCGTGGTGACGCTGATCGATACGGCAGGCGCCTACCCCGGCATCGGCGCCGAGGAGCGCGGCCAGGCCGAGGCGATCGCCCGCTCGACCGACCGTTGCCTCTCGCTAGGCGTGCCCCTGGTCGCCGTGGTGATCGGGGAAGGCGGATCGGGTGGCGCGGTGGCCATTGCCACGGCCAACCGGGTGCTGATGCTCGAGCACGCCATTTATACGGTGGCATCGCCCGAGGCGGCCGCCTCAATTCTGTGGCGCGACTCCGCCCGCGCCATCGATGCCGCCACCAGCATGAAGATCACGGCCCAGGATCTCAAGACGCTGGGCATCATCGACATCATCATCACCGAGCCGGTGGGCGGCGCGCATCGCGACACGACCATGATGTTCAAGCGCACCGGCGACGCGATCGCCAAGGCGATCGGCGAGTTCTCGGGCATGAACCCCGACGCCATCCGCCGCCAGCGCCACGAGAAATTCCTGCAGATCGGCCGCAGTCTCTAGCGACATCGCTGCACGCCGGGCCATGCCCGCATTCTCGCCGCCAAAGCCTTGCGCAGATCGCAGCCTGTGGTGCCTTGGGGGCGGTTGCCGAGGGATGTAACTTGCATTCCCCTCCGGCTGGCTTTAACCCCATCTTAACCTTTATGAATCATTAGGTGATCGATCGGACACCTGGGCACTGGCGTATGAGTCGTATCTACCTGGGGAACATGTTCAGCCGAGCCTGCATGGCGCTTCCTGCGCTGGTTTTGGCTTGCCTGCTGGTCGCCTGCGCGAAGATCGACCTTACGCCGGACCTGCTGCCCCTCTCCAACGACACCATGATGCTGCTCGGCAAGAAGGGCATGGACCCGCAGTCGCCGATCTTCATCCGAGTGTTCAAGGAAGAGTCGGAACTCGAGATCTGGAAGCAGCGCAACGACGGCCGCTTCTATCACCTGAAGACCTACCCGATCTGCAACTGGTCGGGTGATCTCGGCCCCAAGATCAAATACGGCGACCGGCAGGCGCCCGAGGGGTTCTACACGGTCACCCGCGAGCAGATGAACCCCAACTCCAACTACCATCTGGCGCTGAATCTCGGGTACCCGAACGCCTACGACAAATCGCTGCGGCGCACGGGTGAGTTCCTGATGATCCACGGCAAGTGCAAGTCGGCCGGCTGCTACGCCATGACCGATGCGCTGATCGAGGAGATCTACGCCATCGCCCGCGAGTCGTTCCTCGGCCCCAACGACGGCATCCAGGTGCATGCCTTCCCGTTCCGCATGACGGCGGAGAACATGGCCCGGCGCGCCAACCACGAGGCCTATCCGTTCTGGCGGACGCTGAAGGAGGGCTACGACTATTTCGAGCTGACCCGGCAGGTCGCCGACCGTGGCAGTGTGCAACCGCCGCTACGTGGTCAACGTGGCCTGGCCCGGCGGCGAGCTGGCTCGCCTCGACCCTGAAGGGGCCTGTCCGGCGTTCTTCCGGCCCCGGCCCGATCCGTTCCGGCCGCGACCAGGCGAGGACCTGGCCCTGCAGCAGCGCGTCATCGTGCCGGGTCCCAAGACTGCGGGATGTGGCCAGTATGGAGCAGGACAACCAGCGCTCGGGCCTGACCAGCGGTCAGACAACCTCCTCGATCGGCGGGTTTCTGCGTAGCGTGACCCCATCCAACATGAGCTTCGC
The DNA here is from genome assembly GCA_963840445.1 of uncultured Alphaproteobacteria bacterium. Taxonomy (GTDB): domain Bacteria; phylum Pseudomonadota; class Alphaproteobacteria; order Rhizobiales; family Hyphomicrobiaceae; genus AWTP1-13. The sequence continues at coordinate 376,590 of CAWIZC010000032.1, forward strand.
ACCGGCGCAGTGAGCGCCGGCAGGAACCAGGCGGGCGCGAAGACGATGCGGGCGCTGCATCGCAATGTCTGGCTCGGATTGGCGCTGCTTGTGGTCGCGCTGGTTGCTGCCCTCGTGCTGAACTCCGACATCCTGTTCGACTGGGATCATCTGCAGATCAAGGCAGAGCGCGCGCGCCGCCACGAGCAGGCCACGCTCGGCGTACCACTGAGCGGCACACCCGATCTTGCCGCGCTCGACCGGCGGCTGGCCGCCGATGGCCTCAGCCTCGGCGCACCCGTGTTCATTCGCGTCTTCAAGCGCGAGTTCGAACTCGAGCTGTGGATGCGGCGCGATGACGGCTTCCATCGCTTCGCCGTCTATCCGATCTGCCGCTGGTCGGGCCGGCTCGGTCCCAAGCTGGTGGAAGGCGACGCACAGGCGCCAGAGGGCTTCTACACGGTCGATGCCAAGGCGCTGAATCCGACCAGCCGCTGGCATCGCTCGTTCAACCTGGGCTATCCCAACGCCTACGACCGCAGCCATCGGCGTACCGGCTCGCTGCATCATGGTGCACGGCGGATGCGGCTCGATTGGCTGTTTTGCCATGACCAACCCGGTGGTGGACGAGATCTGGCGGCTGGTGACGGCGGCGCTCGACAAAGGCCAGGCACGCTTTCAGGTGCAGGTCTTCCCGTTCCGCATGACTGAGGAGAACATGGCCCGGCGCGCCCATGAGCGCTGGCTGCCATTTTGGCAAAACCTCAAGCGCGGGTATGACTTGTTCGAGCAAACGCATGCTGCCGCCACGCGTTTCCGTCTGCAAGGCAAGCTATGCCTTCACGGCAGGGCCGGCGCAGAGCGATGGCAGCCACCAAATCGACAATCTCTGCCTGGACTTAACCAACCCCAAAAGTTGATGTCCCGGCTGCGGTAGCTACAATGCTTCTATCGCGGTGGAGAAGCAGAGGCGACAGTCGCCACGGGAGCGCACATCCCGGCATATGGGTGGGGAGTTGAACGGCACGGCATGCGTATCGCTTTGCGCCGTATAGGGATGTGTCTGCGCATGTGCGGGCTGGTGGCCGCCGGGATCCTGGTGGCGCACGCCTGGGCCATGCGCGTGAGCTCCACAAAACCGCACGTGCAGCCAGTGACCTTGACTGCGTCGGCCTCCAAGCCAGCCAGCCAGATCGTGGCGGAGGCGCCGGCCGAGGCAAAACCGGAGGTCGAGACCAAGGCAAGACCGGAAGTCGAGACCAAGGGACCGCTCTGAGGCGGCATTGCGGGTGGAGACGCCCCAAGAGGCACTCGTGGAACAGAAGGCACCAGCGCAGGTGACTGCCGTCATTGCCGAGCACCGGGACACCAGCGACACGGCCGCTCAAACGGAGACCGGCGTGCAAACGCCCCTGCCGGCCTCGGTCGTCGCCGCCGACGAGCGCAGCGCTCGCTTGGCAGCCAAGGGGCTGAGCGCCGGCAGCGCGGTCATGATCCGCATCTTCAAGGCTGAGTCGCGAGTTCGAGTTGTGGTTGCAGAAAGGCGACCGCTTCGAGCTGTTTGCCACCTATCCGATCTGCAAGTGGTCGGGAAAGCTCGGCCCCAAGCTGCATGAGGGCGACAAGCAGGCGCCGGAAGGCGTGTACGCGGTGGCGATGCCGCAGATCCATCGCAGGGGCCGCTGGCCGCGGTCGCTCAACATCGGCTTCCCCAATGCCTTCGACAGGGCCATGGAGCGTACGGGCTCGCTGATCCTGGTGCATGGCGGCTGCAGCTCGACCGGCTGCTTTGCCATGACCAATCCGAAGATGGACGAGATCTACCAGCTGAGCGAGCAGGCCCTGCAGCAGGGGCAGAAATTCATCCCCGTGCACGTCTTCCCGTTCCGCATGACGCAGGCCAACCTCACGGCGCATGCCGACAGCGAGTGGCAACCCTTCTGGCGCAATATCAAGGATGCCTACGACGCTTTCGAGCGCACGCGTGTGCCGCCCCAGGTGAGCGTATGCGGCAAACGCTATGTCGTGCGCGAGGGGGTGCTGGCGGGGACCACTCAACCGGCCAGCGTCTCCACCGATCCGACGGAACAGCAGAGCGATTGCATTGACGCGGCGTCCGAGGTCAGCCGGCAGGCCAGCTTGGAGAGCGACCTGGAGCCGGTCACGCTCTCCAAGGCGCGCAAGGTCGTCTCCAAGACGCAACGGCGGCGTTCAGCCGGCCGTAACGTGCGCAAGGCCTACGCCGAGGCACGCAAGGTGCGCATGGCCGCGCACGTAGAGAAGGTGCGCGGCAAACAGGCGTCGGCGACCAAAGCCCAGCGCTAGCTGGCCGAAGGCACTCGGAATTGCGTGCACACCCACCCGCTGGCTTGTCGCTACCGCCAGCGCCGCTTGAAGCGTCAGATCGTGAGTGCGTGCGCAAGCACGACGGATTGGTTCGGCGTGCCATCGAGTTGGAGTGCATGCTCCTGGAACGTGTCGAGGCCAGCGGGCAGCACTACGCCCTTCTGCGCGGAGCTCGTGAAAATGTGGCGGCATTTTCCGGGGCCGCGGTCAAACCAATTGGGATCGTCGAACGTACCGCCGCACAACCCGTAGATGTCCGGAAACCTCGCAAAGTCCAGAAATAGGGTCGTACCGCAGCGACCGCAAAAATTCAGCGAAACGCGCTGCCCGCTATTGGCGGACCTGTGATTGTAGACGTGTGGTTTGGCTCCGGAGAGGACAACGTCCTCTCTCTTGAAAATCGGCTCTACCAGGAAGGCCGAGCCGGTGAACCGCTGGCAAAACCTGCAATGGCAGATCGTCACGCGCAACGGCTCGGCAATTGTCCTGTACCGAACATCGCCGCACAAACAGCCACCCCCATGAGTGATTGGCATTGAACACCGCCTAGCCTATCCCAACTCAACCCGGTCTCCCATGCGGGGCGGGGACGGCATAGTACAGTTTGTGAATCGGTTTCGGCGCCGGGCTGAAATGGGCGGCTTCAAGGGTCATCATTGACATCAATGCACCAGCAGGCCACCCGAGGCGCCGTCTATAAAATTGGCGAGCGAACGTGACCATCATCGATCCTGCCGATCCCGCGCGCGGACGTGACGCGGTTGCCACTGGCGGCCGTCTGACGTCACCGGCCCTGCTGCGCCGCATTCTTGCCCTGGCCGCGCCGACCAGTCTGGTCGCGCTCCTGCAGATCATCGCTCAACTGGCGGAGACCTGGATTGCAGCGCGACAAGGCACGGCCGCGCTAGCGGGCTGGGCGGTGGTACTGCCGTTCGCACTCATGCTGCAACAAATGTCGACCGGTGCGATGGGCGGCGGTGTGGTTTCTGCCATCGCGCGCGCTCTCGGCGCCGGCCGCAACGAGGAGGCCTCTGCCCTCGTGCTGCATGCCCTGCTGATCGCAGCCGTGGCCGGGGCCATCTTCGCCGTCGTGCTGGCTGGCTTTCCGCACCAGGTGCTGGGCGCGATCGGTGGGCCAACCGCGGCGGAGGCGGCGGCCAGTTACGCGACCTGGCTGTTCGGCGCCGGCGCCATTCCAGCCTGGATTGCCAATACGCTGGCATCTGTGCTGCGGGGCGGAGGACGGCATGCCTTGGCGGCGCGCGTCTTGACGCTCGCGTGGGCCGTCCTGCCCGTGCTGGCGTGGCTGTTGGCCGAGCCCGCCCGGCTCGGGCTGTCCGGTCTCGGCGTCGCCTATGCGGCGGTCAACTGGACGGCGGCGATCGCCATGCTGATGGTGGTGCTGCGCGGTGGTGCAGGCTTCATCCCTCGTCTCGGGGTGCGGCCATCACTCGAGCCGTTCCGCCGCATCCTGGCCGTCGGGCTGGTTGCATCGATGCTGGCAGCGATCGCCAACCTCGCCACCATTCTGGTTACGGCACGCGTGGCTCGCTACGGCGCGACGGCGGTGGCCGCCTACGGCATCTCCGCTCGCCTGGAATTCCTGATGATCCCGCTGGCATTCGGGGTCGGCTCGGCGCTGACGGCCTTGGTCGGGCATGCGGTCGGCGCCGGCGACTGGGCAACCGCGCGGCGATTGGCATGGATCGGCGGGTTGATGACGCTGCTGCTAGCCGGAGCGGCCGGCCTTACGGTCGGCGCCATGCCGGCCACATTCGCCGCCATATTCAGCAGCGATCCCGAGGTGCTGCGCATCGCCACGCGGGCACTGACGGTCATAGCCCCTGCGTTCGGCGCCTTCGGCCTCGGCATGGCGCTCTATTTCGCCGCAATGGGGGCGGGACGCATGGCCTGGCCGGTCGCCGCCGCCATCTCGCGGTTTGGCCTCGCCGTCGGCGGCGGATGGCTGCTGGCCGATGTGATGGGCCTCGGCCTCGACGGGCAGTTCGCCGCCGTCGCCGCCGGCATCACGGCCTACGGCGTCGTTACGGCCCTTGGGGTGCGCCGCGGTGTGTGGCGCTAGTATGGCGATCGAAAGCCATCAATACGTCCGCGGCCTGTCAAATTCCGGCATCGGCTGGACCATTGCACCGGCTTTATCCGCCGGTGGGCCATTCGCTTGAGCCGGCGAGAATACTTTGATCTTGCTCATTCGACGAAAAATGGAAAGACTCTTGGTATTGAGTGTCGCGTAGTCCGGCTCCAATCATCGAGCTTGCGCCGAACGACATGTCGGCCAAATCTCATGAATGCGAGTTCCGACAAAAGATATTGCGACCAGACGTCTAACGAGAACGACTATTGCGGGGGAAGCCATGAACGTTCGATACGTGATCGCAATCGCGGTCTGCATTGGGTTGTGCGTGCTCGCGGGCAACGCAATGGCGCAGACCACGCCGCGCCCCAGCTACAATCCGAATGACACTTGGGTAATACCCGATCAAAGTCGCATCAACGAAGGCACCGTGACGATCATCACGGCGCCGGCGGGAGGTGCCACTTCCGTGTTCGGCTCGGACATGGCGCGGGTGCTCGATGATGAGGCGACCGTTCGCGTGCTCGGCGTGCTTGGCAAGGGACCGGTTCAAAACGTCATCGACGTCCTCTATCTCAAGAGCATCGACATGGGCATCGTCACGTCGGACGTGCCTGAATTCTATAAACTGCAATACAAGATTCCAGACATCAACGCGCGACTGAGATACATCGCCGCGCTCTACCTCAATGAGGTTCATGTCATCGCGCGCAAGTCGATAAAATCGATAACCGATCTGGAAGGAAAAAAAGTCCTCGCTCCGACCAATGTGGGATTTTACGCCGCCAAGGTGATCTTCTCGCGACTGAACATCAAGCCCGCGTCAATCGACAATCAAACCGATGATGCGCGGGCGATCCAAATGATCGCCGATGGCGCGGGCGACGCTTATATTACGAGCACCGGAAAAGTCTTTCCGCTCGCGCGCAACATCATCAAGAACGAAGATCGCTCTCTCCACCTGGTGCCGATCCCCTACGATCGCAGGCTGGAAGACCTGTACCTGCCGACAACGTTCTCGGGCGAGGAATATCCGAACCTGCTAGATCCCGGTCAGAAGATCGATACGGTTGCGGCAACCCAGCTGTTGGTGAGCTTCAATTGGCCGGAGAAATCTGAGCGCTACATCAAGGTTGCTCGGTTTGTGGACGCGTTCTTCTCCAAGTTTGGTGAGTTCGGAAAACCTCCGAGACATCCAAAATGGAAGGAAGCGAGTATCATAGCCGCGATCCCCGGCTGGCAACGCTTCAAGCCGGCCGATGAGTGGCTTGCCGCGCACGATATGGTGCCCGAGAAAGCCAGGTTTGAAAAATTCCTGGCTGATAATCCAGGATTGGGCGGGTCTGATCCTGCCAAGCGGGAGGCGTTGTTTCGCCAGTTCCTGGAATGGAGGCGGAGTAATCCTACTACGCGTTAGCTGCGCCGCGCGGCCTCACGGCCACTTCACGACCGGCGGAAGCGACGACAGGATGGCGTCGACGTTGCCGCCGGTCTTCAGGCCGAACACCGTGCCGCGGTCGTACAGCAGGTTGAACTCGACGTAGCGGCCGCGGCGCACCAGTTGCTCCTCGCGATCGGCCTCGCCAAAGGCCAGCGCAAAGTTGTGCCGCACCAGTTCGGGATAGACGCGCAGAAATGCTCGCCCTACGTCCTGCGTGAAGGCCAGCGCCGCCGCCCAGCCGCCGTCCGCCTCCGCCGGCGTCAGGTAGTCGAAGAAGATGCCGCCCACACCACGCATCTCGCGGCGATGCGGCAGATAGAAGTACTCGTCGCACCACGTCTTGTAGCGCGCATAGTCGGCGATCGCATGCGGCGAGCAGGCCGCCTGCATGGCCGCGTGGAATGCCACCGTGTCGGCATCCTCCTGCGTGCGCCGGCGCATCAGGGTGGGCGTGAGGTCGCCGCCGCCGCCGAACCACCACTTGGACGTCACAACCATGCGCGTGTTCATGTGCGCCGCTGGCACGTGTGGGTTGTGCGGATGGGCGATCAGCGACACCCCAGACGCCCAGAAACGCGGATCGGCCTCCGCGCCCGGGATCTGGCCGCGGAACTCCGGCGCGAACTCGCCATAAACGGTCGACGTGTGAATGCCGGCTTTTTCGAATACCCGGCCGTTTAGCAGGCTCATGACGCCGCCGCCGCCCGGCGCGCCCGTGTGGTCCGCCCTGGTCCACGGCTTGCGCTCGAAGCGGCCGGGTGGCTGGTCAGCCAGCGGCGCGCCGGCCGGCAAATCGGCCTCCACCACCTCGAACGCCGCGCACAAGTCATCGCGCAGCGCCTCGAACCAGGCACTCGCCACCGCTTTTCTGGCCGTCAGGTCATGCATGATGTTCGCCTCGTGACCCGTCTCGCTGGTGCGGCCGCACCGCTTGTAACGGGATGATGACCAATACGGAGACGGGCATATTGATCCATGCCATTGTTCCGTCGCGATCCAGGGATACGCCCGCCGGCCCAATAATTCCACACCCGGCCGCGAGGCAGCAGGCGTGCGCGCAATCGCAACGCCCCGCTGAACCGCCTGCTTCGCCCGCCGGACGCGAGGTTCGTCATGTTCCATTGGTTTGAAACGCGCATCGAAGCTTTCCCGGAGGTGAGCCCGGTTCGCCCGCCGGACAAGCTTATGGCGTTCTACGTCCACTTCATCAGGCCGGTCTGGCCGGTGTTTGCCATCCTGCTGGTGGCGGGCTTTGCCGGTGCGCTGATCGAGGTGGCGTTGATGGCCTTCGTCGGCAATCTTGTCGACCTGATGAAGGCTGCCCAGTCGCCCGCCGACTTCATCAGCGAGCATAGCCCCCTGCTGCTGTGGATGGCATTCGTCGCCGTCGTCGCCCGGCCGATTGTCTCGACCGTGCACGACCTGATCAAGAACCAGATCATTGCCGGGCCGGTGACCACCCGCGTGCGCTGGCTGACGCACCGCTACGTGCTGCGCCAGAGCCTCGGCTACTTCCAGAACGACTTCGCCGGCCGCGTCGCCAACAAGGTCATGCAGGCCGCACCGGCGCTGCGCGATTCCGTCGTGCAGATCATAGATGCCATCTGGTACGCCGGCGTGCAGTGGGTGGGCACGGCCGTCATCTTCACGGCCGCCGATCCGCGCCTGCTCATCCCTATGGTGGTCTGGCTGGCGGCCTATATTGTCGTGCTGTTCATCTTCGTGCCGATGATCAAGGAGCGGTCAACCGAGGCGGCCGAGGCCCGCTCCATGCTGGTCGGGCGCATCGTCGACACCTACACCAACATCCTGACCGTCAAGCTGTTCGCCCACGCCGACCGCGAGGACGCCTATGCGCGCACCGCCCTCGAGGAACAGATGGGCAAGTGGCAGGCCTCCCTGCGCGTGCAGACGGCCATGGAACTCGTGCTTTACGGCCTCAACGGCCTGCTGATCGTCGGTGCCAGCGGGCTCGCCATCTGGCTGTGGAGCCAGAACGCCGTCAGCATCGGCGCCATCGCCGTCGTGACGGGCCTCGTCATGCGCATCGTCGCCATGTCCGGCTGGATCCTGTGGGTGGTGGCCGGCATCTTCGAGAACCTGGGCGTCGTGCAGGAAGGCATGGAGGCCATCAGCCGGCCGAACATGGTCGTCGACCGGGCGGACAGCCAGCCGTTGGTCGTGCGCCAGGGCGAGATCCGTTTCGAGAACATCAGCTTCCACTACGGACAGAAGGTGGGGGCCGGCACCGCGCGGCCGGGCGGCATCATCCATAACCTGTCGCTGGACATTGCGCCCGGCGAGAAGGTCGGCCTGGTCGGCCGGTCGGGCGCGGGCAAGTCGACGCTCGTCAACCTGCTGCTGCGCTTCTACGACCTGGAAGCTGGTCGCATCAGCATCGACGGGCAGGACATCGCCCACGTCACGCAGGACAGCCTGCGCGCGCAGATCGGCATGGTTACGCAGGACACCTCGCTGATGCACCGCTCGGTCCGCGACAACATCCTCTACGGCCGGCCCGGCGCCGGCGAGGACGCCACCGTCGCGGCCGCCAAGCGCGCCCAGGCCGACGGCTTCATAGCCACGCTGGAGGACCTGCGCGGCCGCAAGGGCTATGGCGCCCACGTCGGTGAGCGGGGTGTCAAGCTGTCCGGCGGCCAGCGCCAGCGCGTCGCTATCGCCCGCGTGCTCTTGAAAAACGCGCCGATCCTGGTCCTCGACGAAGCCACCAGCGCACTCGACTCGGAGGTGGAACTGGCCATCCAGGAGCAGCTCTACAATCTGATGGCCGGCAAGACGGTGATCGCCATCGCCCACCGCCTGTCGACCATCGCCGCCATGGATAGGCTGGTGATCATGGACCAGGGCCGCATCATCGAGCAGGGCAGCCACAACGAGCTTTTGAAGCGCGGTGGGCTCTATGCCGATCTGTGGTCGCACCAGTCGGGCGGCTTCCTGGCCAAGGAGGCCGCAGAATAGCAGGGTGCCTGACTGACGATTCGGGCACCCCGTGTCCCGCTTTCGGGCGGGGTGCGCGCAGCTGCCCTGTTGATCCGTGCTGCGACTGCCGTAATTTTTCCGCTGGAATCGCTGAAAATGTCCCCGCGCGGGGACCAGTGATCGGAGACGGGATGTTGTCGGTGGCTTAACGTCGGCATCTCAACGTTGTGAAGCGGCAGTCCGCAGGGGTCTCTCGGAACGATGAAAAACGCAGGATTGAGGACATGGCTGGTCGTATCGGCGGCCATTCTTGCAGTCCTGCCTCCGCATCCGAGTTGCGCCGAGCAACCCAAGGCCCCAGGCCCCGGAGCCGCCGCGGCTGCCGGCAACATGGCCGATTTCTTCAGCCAGGTCGGCAATGAAATCTACGAGGACTGCATATTCGAGCTGTCGGAAGAGCAGATCGAGGTGCAGCAGGCCCTCATCCAAGCTTACATCAAGCAGGGTGCCACCAGCGTGGCCGCGCGACGGCTGGCCGTGAAGCAGATCGAGCCGCCGAAATTGTCGGAGAGGTGCGAGCAGATCAGAAGCCCGTCCAAACCCTCGCCGTGGGCCTCGAGAACCACCACCACGCCGGAGAAGAAGGCGGCCGTCGCCAAGGCTGCGCCGAAAGCCCCGGTCGAAAAGGTCGATCCGGTCGTAACGCTCGCGAGCAAGACCGTGTTGCCGCAATGGGACTGCGCGTCCAACGTCGACTTCGTCACCATCAAGCACAAAGGCTATGAGCGAAAACTAACGGGCGGCGAAATCTGTAACCCCTTCGAGGACGTGGTGCGCAAGGTGCCCGACACCTTGACGAGCTTCCGTTTCGGTTACGTGATCAAGACCGGCCGCCTGTTCGTCATTTCCGACGACCCACAAACCAACGGCAAGACCATCGCGTGGGCGATCTCCGGCAGAGAAATCTGCCGCAACAACCCCGACCCCGACTGCCTCGCCGCACGTGCGATCGGCCCGCTGCCGCCGGGCGTCTATACGTTCGCCCCCGACAAGGACAAGCGTGTGAGCTGGGGGCCGAATGCCAAGCGCATGGTGGCCGGCGTCTACCTGTCGAAACTGTGGAACCGGGAAAAGTATACGCCCGCACAAACCGCAGCGATCCTCGCGCGCGGCAACATCGCCATTCACGTGCGCCTGAAAGGCGAGATGTCGGAGGCCTGCCTGGGGCTCGAGCCGAACGCGTGGGAGTATATCTCCGCGCTGGTCAAGGACGGGCGTGCAACAGGACTGCAGGTGTACATCGACGAGCCGCATCCGCAGATCGCGGAAAAGGCACCCATCGTCGCCACCTCGACCTTTTCCCTGTCCTCTCTGTTCAAGTAGATGCGGCTGGCGACGCCTGGCCGGCGCACGCCACTAGGGACGGGATTGCTCCGCCCGCCGGACTGCCTTGGCCGTCGCGTCGACCGCCCTTTGCAGCTGCAATAGCCTCTCACGCGTACGCATCTCTGCCCGCCGGAAGCAGTCGCGCTCATATTCGAGCCTGATGCGCAGCGACAAGCCCAGGTTGGGGTCGGTCTGGGCCAGCGTGCTGTCCGATTGCACGGTGGTCGCTGTCGTCGACAGACCCGATCGGTCCAGGCTGGCGGCCGCAAGACTTGCTAGCGACATGCGTTGCAGCTGCGACATATGCAAATCATCGCCCGATCCCGAGGTCTCGGTCGTACAGCCGGGCTCCGGCGGTGGCAGCAGCAGGGCTCGCTTCGGAAGCGGAATGCGCGCCGGCACTGGATCGGCCGTCGCGTAAACATCCACGAGTTCGTACTTGCTGCAGCTCATGAGCACGCAGCCCGCCAATCCGGCGATGACGATTGCCACCGCCGGACGGCCACGCGTGCGCCTCTGACCGAGACGCGGGATGAAGGTACGCACAACAACTCTCCCCCACAACGGATGAAGTATGCAGGAGAAGGAGTTATGCGGCGGTTAAGGTGGCCAGCCCGCTTGCAAAAGAAGTGTCCGAGACGCCGGCCGCGCCATCATCATCATGACCGGTTCGACACGCTACTGGGGCGCGCCCGCGGAAGCGGATGTAGGGCCACCGCATCGCCATCCCGCCAGCCTGCCGTAGCGATAGGTGCGGTGGATCTCCTCGACGATGGGGTCGTAGAATTGCCGCTCCAGCAGCGGGTAGGTGATGAGCCAGCCGTGAAACGACCGGCGGTCGCACGAGAAGCTGACGCGCTCGTAGAACATCTCTGCTCCGAGCGAGCCCGACAAGACGAACCAATGCTCGCGCTGCGGCGCGTAGTCCAGGCTGGCGCCGGCATATCGCTGCGCCAAGAGAGAAGCCCGGTACTTGGAGAGCGCCATTCCCGAGGCGCTGCGATTGGAATAGATGCGCAGCACCGAATGTCCATCTCGGGAAATGAAGAGGCGATCATCCGGCTCGGTGGGGCCGGTCTTGGGCGAGTAGACGTCGGCCGGATATTTGAGCTCGAACCCCGCCCCGGCATTTTCAAGAAGTGTCCATTGGGTCGGTTTGGGCCAGATGGCGGGCGCACGCTCCGGCACGATATTCACACTCTGGTTGGTCAGCGGCGAATTGCGGGACGGCGAGTCCCGCTCCGGGACCGCGCGTTGATATGCCAGCTCCTCGTGTTCCCGTTCCAGGTATGCCAACACCTGCGGGTGCCGCTCGACACGCGACGGCAATTCGGCGGCACAGCTCACCAGCGGCAGACTCTGCGGCGGGCCGTCGATAACCCGGAACGCCAGATCCGCTTTGATCACTTCCTCGCAGTCCATGTTCATGCCGGCCATGTTCATGCCGGTTACGACGCTCGCTACCTGCTCCGGCATCTTTGATGAGGCAGCTTCCGAAGGCCAGCCCGGCGATGGGTCTCGCCGCTGCAGGAGGATCGGCAGCATGCTCAGCAACAGCACGAACCCCGACACGCCGACGAGTGCCCCCATCCAGAAGCTGTTGCGCGTTCGCGAGCGTTGACTGGTCTGCGCCAGATCGTATTTGGCGCGAGCAGCGGGATCGCTTAGCGTCTCGTAAGCGCCGGTGATTTCCTTGAAGCGTTCGCCGGGTTCGACCCCGGCATTGGCGTCAGGGTGAAACTGCTTGGCCAAGCGATAGTAGGAAGCCTTTATCGCCGGGCCGTCGGCGCCGGGCGAAAGACCCAGCAAACGATACAAATCCGCCATGCGGCCCCCGGCAAACCACTACGCACCCGTCAATCCGCCGGTTGTAGCGCGAAATGCGTCCGACCTTGGGCGAAGGCGCGATTTCATTGCGGCAGCGCTTTTCACACCGCTCGCAGTCGTTCAGTGAACGCTGCAATTCTGTCGCGGTCGATACCGGCGCCGATCCCCGCAGGGAGGAGAGGCTGGCGGCAGGACTTCAGGGCATTCAAATCCCCCTGGCCGTCTCGCGTAACGCGAACTTCTGGATCTTGCCCGTGCTGGTCTTGGGGATCTCCTCGAACACCACGAAGCGCGGGCACTTGTAGGCGGCGAGGTTCGCCCGGCAGTGAGCGACGATTTCCTCCGCGGTCGCCGTCATGCCAGGGCGCAGCTCGATGAAGGCGACGGGTGTCTCGCCCCATTTCTCGTCAGGCTTGCCCACCACCGCGCAGGCCGCCACCGCCGGGTGCTTGTAGAGCACGTCCTCCACCTCGATCGAGGAGATGTTCTCGCCGCCCGATATGATGATGTCCTTGGAACGGTCCTTGAGCTGGATGTAGCCGTCAGGGTAGAGCACGCCGAGATCGCCGGAGTGAAACCAGCCGCCGGCAAAGGCCTCCTCGGTCGCCTGGGCGTTCTTCAGATAGCCCTTCATGACGATATTGCCACGGAACATGACCTCGCCCAGCGTCTCACCGTCGGCCGGCACACGCGTCATGGTCTCGGGGTGCATGACGGTCAGATCCTCTAGCGCGGCATAGCGAACGCCCTGGCGCGCCTTCTTGGCCGCCTGCCCCGCCGCGTCCAGCTCATCCCATTCGGCTTGCCATTCGTTGACGACCGCCGGGCCGTACACCTCCGTCAACCCGTACACGTGCGTGACGTTGAAGCCGGCCGCGGCCATCGCGGCCAGCACCGCCTCCGGCGGCGGAGCGGCGGCCGTGACAAACTGCACGGTATGCGGCAGCGGCCGCTTCTCCTCGGGCTTGGCGTTGAGCAGCGTCGACATGACGATCGGCGCGCCGCACAGGTGCGTGACCTTGTGGTCGGCGATGGCATCGTACATGGCCTTCGGCCGCACCCACCTGAGGCACACGTGCGTGCCGGCCACTGCCGCCAGCGTCCACGGGAAGCACCAGCCGTTGCAGTGGAACATCGGCAGGGTCCACAGGTACACGGGGTGCTTGCCGAGGTTGGCCGCCAGCACGTTGGCGTAGCACATCAGCGTGGCGCCGCGGTGTGAGTAGACCACCCCCTTGGGGTTGCCGGTCGTCCCCGACGTATAGTTGAGCGCCAGCGACTCCCACTCGTCCGCCGGCATGCGCCATTGGAATTCGGCATCGCCGGCTGCCAGGAACGCCTCGTAGTCCAGCGCCGACAGCGGCTCCCCGCCTTGCGGAAACTGCCGGTCGTCGTAGTCGATCACCAGCGGCCGCACCTTGGCCTGGGCGAGGGCCGCCCGCATGGTGCCCGCAAACTCGCGGTCGCAGATGACGACCTTGGCCTCGGCATGGTCGAGTTGGAAGGCCAGCACGGCGGCATCCAGCCGCGTATTGAGCGAATGCAGCACCGCGCCCGTCATCGGCACGGCGTAGTGGGCCTCCAGCATGGCCGGCGTGTTGGCGTGCATCACGGTGACCGTGTCGCCCACGCCGATGCCGCGCCGCGCCAGCGCCGAGGCGAGCCGCCGGCAGCGGGCATAGAACTCCGCATAGCCGAGCCGCAAGGTGCCGTGCAGGACCGCCGCGTGCTGCGGATACACCGCCGCCGCCCGCTGCAACAGCGTCAGCGGGGTGAGCGGCTGGTAGTTGGCCGCGCACTTATCGAGGTTCTGCGCGTAGGGATTGGCGGGGGTCTGGGCTGACATCGGCGAGGCTCGATCGGCTGGCGCGGCGGCGAAGGCTCCGCGCACATGGAGTTCAGAATAGAGCAGCGTCGGCTCCCGGCAATCAACCGGTCGCCGAAACCGCTCCGGCTGCATCGCCAGCACGACACGCGCATGACGATCGCACGGCTTGGTAGGGACGCCTCACATGGAGGCTTTGTTGCCACGAGCAAGCAATAAATCTTGCAAAGCAAATTATTCAGTGGAAAATTACATCTGCCGACCTTCGCAGAGATGCGCGAGGTCAGACCGGCCAGCACCGGAGTAGCGCGTTACAGAAGGAGGCGACGATGCGGGGAGCATCGCCGGCCGGAACTGGTCATCCCTACACCAGCTTGATGGCGCGGCTGGCCGCGCTGCCAAAGGACGCGGCCGCTGGGGGCGCAGAGGGAAGAGACGCCCATAGGGCGGCAGCCGCCCACCGCCGGCGCATGGCGACCACTTATTTCAGCTACGGACTGTTCGCCAGCCTCGTGTTCGGCTGCGCGGCCACGCTGCCTCTGCTGTTCGCCCACCCCGGAGCACCGCGCAATCAAGGCGCACTCGCGGTGACCGGCACCAAGCTCGCTTCGGTACCGCTGTGGCCGGCGCACGGCGCCGTCGCGCCGGACGCCGAGATCAGCTCCTTCGAGTTGCCCATCCGGCGCAGCGACCGCGCCAATGCCGCCTTCCCGTTGCAGATTACCGGCGCTCGACCCACCGACATCACGAGCGTGGTACTGCACGACCTGCCCGAGCAGGCCTGGCTGTCCAAAGGCCAGCGTCAAGATGAGCACACCTGGGTGTTGCGGCCGGCCGATCTCGGCAGCCTGCGCCTGTCCATGGGCGAAGGCACGCCCGATGCCTTCGACCTGACCATCGAGGTGGCGGCGGCCGGCGGCAATCCGGCCGGGCTCAGCGTCGCCCGCGTGCGTCTGCTCGACGCACCCGCGCAGGTGGAGCCGCCATCGGTCGGTGCGCCTGACCGGTCCGTCCAGATGCTGGATGCCACGCCCACGCCGCGGCGCGCGGCTCCCGCCCATATTTGGCCGGCCGAAACTGCTCCGCAGGAGAAAGCGCCGCAGAAGCCGTTGATAGTGCAGGCGCCCAGGCGGGTTCAGGTGACCGAAGAAGTTCGCCCCGCGTCGCGCGTGACGCGACCGGAGGGCATGAGTTCCCTCGGCATGATCACCCGCGAGCCCAATTCCGACGACCGGCAGCTGTGGTGGAGGATGCCCTCGCCGGCCTGGGCCGGCCTCGCCGACCTGCCCAACGGCAACTGAGGTAGCACCTCATCCCTCGGTACTTTGGCCTTCGGGATAGGCCCAGCACAGGTCCGGCGGAAGAACCACCTTGATCTCGCTGCCGACCGGATAGCGCACAGTGGTGCCGAGCTCGAGCGCATCTAGCCGGCCTCCCAGCATGTCGAGCTCGTAGACGGTCTGCGTGCCCTGATAGCGGTGGGCGGCTACCTGGGCCGTGAAGGTGTTGGGCTCGGCTGCGCCATTGGCACCGAGCCGCACATTCTCGGGCCGGACCGCGATCTTCACCGCCTCCCCCGCCGCGACGTTGGCCGGCAGGCTGGCCATCAGACGGCTGCCGCCGTTGGCCTCCACCGTGCCGAAGTCGCCGTCGCGCTCCAGCAGACGCCCGGCCAGCAGATTGGAGGCACCCGTGAAGCTTGCCACGAACAGATCGGCCGGGCGGTTGTAGAGCTCATCGGCCGACGCCATCTGCAGCAGCTTGCCGTCGCGCATGACGCCGATGCGATCGCCCAACACGACCGCCTCGGCCTGGTCGTGCGTGACGTACAGCGCCGTGACGCCCGTCTTCTTGATGATGCGGCGCAGATCGTCGCGCAGGCGCAGGCGCAGCTTGGCGTCCAGGTTGGACAGCGGCTCGTCGAGCAGCAACAGCTGGGGCTCATAGACGAGGCTGCGCGCCAGGGCCACACGCTGCATCTGCCCGCCCGACAAGCGACACGACCGGCCGGTCGGCATACTCCGAGAGGCCGACCAGTTCGAGCGCCTCGCCCACCTTGCGTGCTCGCGCGGCTCTGGGGATCCTGCGGCTGCGCAGCGGATAGACGACGTTCTGCTGCACGGTCATGTGCGGCCAGACGGCATACGACTGGAAGACCATGCCGATGTTGCGCAGCCGGGGCGGGAGCAGCGTGCCGCTGGCCGGCGCCGAGACGACGGAATCGCCGATCGAGATCGTGCCGGAGGTCGGATGCTCCAGTCCCGCGACGCAGCGCAGTGTCGTGGTCTTGCCGCATCCGGAGGGTCCCAGCAGGACCACGATTTCGCCCGCCGCAATGCGAAAGCTCACGTCGTCGACGGCAGCTATGCCGGTGCCGAACACCTTGCACAGCCGCTCCACCTTCAGTTCCGCCGACATCATGTCTCCTGTTCAACTCCCTCTCCCCGTCCTTACGGGGAGAGGGTGGGGTGAGGGGCAACCGCTTGCTCCGGAGTTTGTTGCTGCCCCTCACCCTAGCCCTCTCCCCATGAAAAGGTGGGGAGAGGGAAGGCATCCCTACTGCCGATAGCCGTAGGTCTTGTTCCACTCCTCGACCCAGCTGTCGCGCAGCTTCTCGTACTGCTCGAAATTCGGCACCCACAGCTTGACGGTCTTGGGATCGAAGCCCGGCGGATAGGCCGGCGGTGTCTTGAGGGCAGTCAGATAGCCCAGCTCCTTGATCATGAACGTCTGCGCTTCGGCGGACAGCGCCCAGTTCAGGAACAGCTTGGCCGCGTTGGGGTTGGCAGCGGTCTTGGTGATGCCGGCGCCGTACATGTTGAGCGGCACACCTTCCGGCGGGAAGAAAATCTCGACCGGGGCGCCGTCCTTCTTCTTCGTGAAGATCACGTTGTAGAGCAGCGGGGCAATCGATATCTCGCCGCGCACCAGGGCATCGGAGGTTGGTGCACCCGACGGGAACAGCACCGGCTTGGTGGCGGCCTGCTTGGCCCAGTAGTCGTCGCCCAGCACCTGTCGCTCGAACATCGTGCGCGTCCAGGTAGTGCCACCCGAGGGCGCGATCACCTGGCCGATCTGCTTGTTGCCGTACTCGGGCTTGGTCAGATCCATCCACGACTTCGGCGGGTTCTTCACGAGGTCGGTGTTGTAGGCGATCGACCAGCCGAGCGTCTGGCGCGGCCAGATCTTGGGCGATACCTGCACGTCCTCGCGATAGTCGGCGGCATTGGGCGGCGCGTAGTCAGCGAGCAGATCCTGCAGGGCCAGGATCAGGCCGCGATCGGAATGGCAGATGACGTCGGCCGACAATTTGCCGGCGGCTGCCTCCGTCTTGATGCGGGTGATGAGCTGGCCGCCCGGGGCGCGCACCATCTCCACCTGCACGAACGGGAAGCGCTTGTTGAATTCCTTGGTGATCTCCTGCTCGACCTCCGCGAAGTCGGCCGTGTAGTAGATGACCTTGCCTTCCTTCTTGGCCGCCTCGATCAGCTCCGGCGATCCGAAATTCTGGGCGGCGGCAGGCCGTCCCGCCACTAGCGCCGCGCCGGCAGCAAGTGCGCCGAACTGGCGCCTCGAAATCCATACAGGCATTCGTCTCATCTCCCTAGTTTGTGTTATCCGGCGCGGCCCAGGCTCGTTTCCACGCCGCGCGCTCCGCGCGAAAGCAGGTTGGCGATACCGATCACGGTCGCCAGCAGCGACATCTGCACCAAGCTGAACGCAGCCGTGATGCCGACGTTGCCGCCCTCGTAGTAGTCGAGCAACAAGACAGCCATCACCATGGTGTTGCTGGTGTACAGGAACAGCGAGGAGCCAAGCTCGCGGATGGCGAGCACGAACAGCAGGGTCATGGCGGCGATCACGCCGGGACGCGCCAGCGGCAGCACGATCGACCGGATGGTGCCGAGCATACCCTTGCCGCAGATCCACGCCGCCTCCTCCAACTCGCGATGGATCTGCAGGAGGGACGTCGACAGGGCCTTCACGGTATCGGGCATGAAGCGGGCGATGAACGCCAGCGCCAGGATCCAGATCGTGCCGTACAGGCCGCCCGGCAGGCCGATCCAGGCCCACAGATAGGCGACCCCGACCACGAGGCCCGGGATGGCGACTGGCAGCGTCGAGAGGACGTCGATGGTCCGGCGTCCAGGCGCGCTGGTGCGGTTGACCGTGTAGCCGATGGCGAAGGCGAACACACCGCCGACGACCGCCGTGATCAGCCCGACCTCCATCGTGTTGTAGATCGAGCGCAGAGCCAGTGGATTGGCGAGCAGCCGCTCGAAGTGGATCAGGCTGTACTGGCGTTCGTCCACCAGGCTGGCGAGGGTACGGATGGACAGGAACTTGCGGAACGCCGCCACCATCAGCGCCAGCGTCGGCAGCACCACCACCACGCACAGATAGACGACCGCCAGCCCCAGCGTCAGGTAGCGCCACGCTCCGAGATCGAGCAGCGCCGGGCGGAACGCCTTGCCGGCCACCGTCGTATAGCTGCGCCGCGAGGTGACCTTGTACTGCAGCCAGACCAGGAAGCCGGTGACTAGCATCAGGAGAATGGCGACAGATGCGGCCGTGCTGTAGAGCGGCGGCGACCAGTTGGTGAGCTTAAAGATATAAGTAGTCAGCACCGGGATGTCGCCGGGCGTACCCAGCACCGCCGGAATGCCGTAGATGCCGAGCATGACGATGAACGACAGCAGCATGCCGGAGATGATGGCCGGCGCGATCAGGGGGAAGGTGACGGTGAACATGGTGCGCAGCGCGGTGGCGCCGGTGACCTCGGCTGCCTCCTCCAGGGCCGGATCCATGTTGCGCAGGGCCGACGCCGTGAACATGTACACGTAGGGCGCGTAGTAGATTCCGAAAATGCAGATCAGGCCACCCATCGAATAGGCGTTGAATCGCCATTCGATGCCCATGGCGCCGAGCAGGACGTTGAGCAGGCCGGTGCGTGGCGAGGCCAGGATCGACCAGGCGACGGCCGCGACCAGCGGCGGCACGAACAGCGGCAGCATGCTGGCGGCGGCGATGAAGCGCTTGCCCGGCGTGTTGGTGCGCACCACCACCCACGAGAAGGTCAGCCCGATGACGACGGCCAGCGCGGTGCCGCCAGCGCAGGCGATCAACGAATTGGCAAGCGCGAGGTGGACATTCGGGTTGGCAAGGACGGTGATGAAATTGTCGAACGACAGGTTGAAGACGCCGAAGCCGTCCACCACCGGATTGGTGTTGGTCAGCGCGCCGAGCAGCAGCATCGCCACCGGATAAGCGACGAGGAAGGCCAGCACGACGAACAAGGCGCCCGACCACAGCCAGCCGGCGAGCCCACGCGCACCGCGCCGGGCTTCCCGCCGCGCGCCGGTCAACTCGGAGGTGTCAGAAGCGTATGCGGCCGTATCTGCAGCCAATCCCTTCCTCCCTGGGGCGTCTCTCTCCGGACTGCGGGGCGCCCATTCGGCGGGACACCTCTGCTTGTTGGGCCTATCCGTAGCACACAAAACCCCGGAGTGGGCATCCGCACACCGTCGCTGCCGAGGAATTGGTGAAGGGCCGCGCCAACGAGCCTCCCGCTCAGCCTGCGCTGCCTGACTGTTCGCTCGGCGCATCAGGCGCTAGTGTCCCGATTCCCAAGGTCGCCTGACCGCGAACTTCCGAATCATGAGGGACACTGGAATCATTGATTTGCTAGTGTGATTCAGATCGAGAAATGCGCTCGGACCAAGCTGCAAACTCAGGCGAGTTCCTCGATCGTCCCACGAGTGTACCGCAAAACGAGTGGTGCCTCGGCAACGCAGAGAGTGGAGACAATCATGCTGCTGGACGGCAAGGTTGCAATCGTCACGGGTGCATCGCAGGGCATCGGCGCCGCCTGCGCCGAGCGCCTGGCCCGCGAGGGCGCCCGCGTCGTTCTGTGCGACGTCAACACCGCGCAAGGCCAGAGCACAGCCGCCGATATCGCCAAGACCGGGGCCAAAGCCTCGTTCGTTGCCTGCGACGTGAGCAAAGCCGCGGACGTGGCCAAGGTCGTTGCAGCCGCGCTCGACGCCTACGGCCGCATCGATGTGCTGGTCAACAACGCGGGCGTGCTCGACGATGCGCCCTTCCTCGACCTCGCCACGGATGAGTTCGACCGCATCATCGGCATCAACCTGCGCGGCGCCTTCCTGATGGGTCAGGCCGTGGCCCGCCAGATGGTCAAGCAGGGCACCGCTGCAGGCGGCTCGGGGTCGCGCCGACAGGCAGGCGCCATCGTCAACATGAGCTCGGTCAACGCCGTGTTCGCGCTGCCCGACCACGTCGCCTACTCGATCTCCAAGGGTGGCATCAACCAGCTCACCAAAGCGATGGCCATCTCGCTTGCCCCGCACGCCATCCGCGTCAACGCGGTCGGCCCCGGCACCATCCAGACGCCGCTGCTTGACGGCGTCATCAAGGATGCCGCCTTCCGCAGCAAGGTGCTGTCGCGCACGCCGATCGGCCGCTTTGGCCAGCCGGACGAGGTGGCGGCCGTCGTCGCGTGGCTGGCTAGCGAGGAATCGAGCTACGTCACCGGCACCACCGTCTACGCCGACGGCGGTCGGTTGCCCCTCAACTATGTGGTGCCGGTGCGCGAGTGATGCGAGCAAAGTGGGCGCTGGATCCCGCTGAGCGTGCTCAGGCCGGGACGACGGTAGAGATTGTGGGCTGCGCGGAACACTACTCGTAGCCATCCTTGATCGAGTCGGCGATGCGAGTGTCGGCGGCGGCCTTATCGAGCAGGCCGTGCGGTTCTTTGCGGTTGGCCAGCACGCGGCGGAAGTGCACCCAGGATTGCCGCGCCACGCCTTCCAGGCGTTCCAGCTCTGCCAGTGGGTCGGCGTGGTCGTCGACCCTCAGATCGAGCAGCGAGTATTCCTCCTCGTCGTGCATCAACAGCGCCGCCGATTGGCGCCCGCGCTTGTCACCTCCCGCCTGCTCGCCCGCACGCATTGCGACAAGCAGCCTGCGCGCGAACGGCAGATTGGCCTGATCCTGATAGGCGGCTGCCACCGCTTCGATCACCTGCGGGCCGGCGAGCGCATTGCCGGCGACCGAAAACGACTTGCGCATCAGGTGCCCAGACCAGGCCGGACATAGCGAGCCGGTGTGGGCAGCGAACTTGCTCTTGCTGTCCATGGCATGCAGCTGGCGCGTCTCGCGCCCCTCGTCGGCGGCGATGAGCAATCGCAGTGCATCCTCCACCGACGCGCCTGCCGCCAGCAGCGCCAGTCCGCGCGAGCCGTAGTAGGGATTGAACAGCGCCTGGCTGGCAATTGCGCCGACGCCTGTCTTGACGAAGATATTGCGCGCGCCCACCGCCAGGAATCTGCTCGCCACGGCGACGCCGATGCGGCCCGTCCTGTCGTCGCGAGCAATGATGGAGTACGTCATCGCTGCCCTCCGATTTGCCCCCTGCTGCAGCCGAAACGTTGGGCCGCGTGCAGCCTTGGCGCAAGATGCTCGCCGATTCGGTCCTGGAAGAGGGCATGACCGCACACAGGCTCAACGCAGGCAGGATCATGGGCTTGACCGGGGGCCGGCATCCGGCAAAAGAGACACACACGGCCAGGGATTTCATCATGGCCAGACCAATTCAGATCAAGGAGAGGACAATGTCTCTTGTGTCGAGTCGGGTGCGCGCGGCAGATGCCGCCTTCACCGCCGTCAAGGACTTCTATTTCACATCGCGCTATGCCGAGAGGCGCCTGGCGCCTGGGGTTTGCGACTTCACGTTCGGCAATCCGCACGAGATGCCGCTTGATGGGGTCGTCGACTCGCTGCGGGACAAGATCACGCCACGCGACGAGAACTGGTTCGCCTACAAGACGAGCGAGCAGGCTGCCCAGGAATTCCTCGCCGACACGGCCGGCAAGGAGCTTAAACTTGCGTTCGAGCCGGCGGACTTTGCCCTGACGACGGGAGCGTTCGCCGCCATCATGCTCGCGTTTCGGCTGGTGCTCGATGCCGGCGATGAGGCTCTGTATTGCGAGCCCGCCTGGTTCTGCTATGGGCCGACCTTGCTGGCAGCCGATTGCGTGCCGGTCAGAGTGCCGCTCAAGCCGCCGGCTTTCGACTTGGACCTGGCAGCCATCGAGGCCCGCATCGGGCCGAAGACCCGAATGGTGATCATCAACAACCCGCACAATCCGACCGGCAGGATCTACGATCGCGCTGCGCTGCAGGAGCTGGCGGATCTGCTGGATCGTGCGTCCGCCAAATTCGGCCGACGCATATTCCTGCTGTCGGACGAGCCCTATCGACGCCTGCGTTTCGACGCAAGGCCGTTCGTCAGTGCCGCTGCCGTCTATCCGTGGACGCTGATATCCTACAGCTACGGCAAGGTGTTGCTCGCTCCCGGACAACGGCTCGGCTACCTGGCGGTGTCGCCGCTCATGCCGCAGGCTGATCGCAAACAGCTGCAAGAGGCACTGTTCTCGGCGCAGATGGCGCTTGGCTGGTGCTTCCCGAATGCGCTCATGCAGTACGCCATCGCCGACCTGGACAAGCTGTCGATCGACCAGCGAGCGCTGGTTGAACGGCGCGACCGCCTGATGGCGGCGCTGGTGCCCGCCGGCTACGGGGTTCTAAAGCCGCAGGGAACCTTCTACCTCTGGAGCAAATGGCCGGGCAGCAATCCGGAAAGCTTCTGGAACAGGCTTGCGGACCACGACGTGTTCGTCCTGCCGGGCAGCCTGATGAATGCTCCCGACTATTTTCGCATCTCCCTGACCGCCACGGACCAGATGGTTGACGCCGCCCTGCCGAAACTGGCCCAGGTGGCAACGACGCGTCGATGATCGCCGAAGGACAGGATTGGCCGAGTATTAGGCGGTACAGGGTGTTGCCGCCTCACCGGCCGGCAGCGTAGCCCTGCATGCCGCGGGGGTTGGCCGCGGCCTTCCGGCGCACGCCCACTTGGCTGGCGACTGTCAGACGGCCCTCGGACCAGTCGGGTCCTACCTCGACCTTGTGGCCCCGCTTCTTCAGCTCGGCGATGGTCGCTGACGGCAGCCGCCCCTCGACCACCAGCACGCCCGGGCGCGCCGTGCGCGGCCAGAACGACAGCGGGAAGTGCTCGATGTGCCAGGCCGGCGCATCGATCGCCTCCTGCAGGTTCATGCGCTGCGTCGCGCTGCCAAGGCCAGCGTGGCGCAGGAAGAACTGGCAGCTCCACTGGTCCTGCTGATCGCCGCCGGGCGTGCCCCAGGTCATGTACGGTTTTCCATCGCGCAGGGCCATGCCGACCGACAGGGTAGAGCGCGGCCGCTTGCCAGGTGCCAGCGAGGCCGGCAGCCCTTCCTCCAGCCAGAACATCTGTCCGCGCGTGCCGAGCGGCCAGCCGAGCTCGGGGATCACCGGCGAGGACTGCAGCCAGCCGCCGGATGGTGTCGCCGTGAACATGTTGCCGGCCTTGTCGATGATGTCGATGTGCACGGTATCGCCCCGCACCTCGCCGGAGCGGGTTACATCGTCGGCGCCATGCCCGGTGTGGGTACGCGCGAAGGTCGGCTCGCCGGCACCGGCCGCGCCTGCCCGCGCACCCTTGACGATCACCTTGCCGTCGAAGCCCTCGATGCGCCCGGGCCGCTGCTCGAGCGAGGCGTCGCGACCGACCTGCTTGCGCCGCTCGGCGTTGTAGGCCTCCGACAGCAGTGTCTGCATCGGCACCTCAACGAACTTCGGATCGCCGTAGAACGCCTCGCGGTCGGCATAGGCGAGCTTGGCGCACTCGGTCCACAGGTGCACGAACTCCGGGTCGGTCGGCGACATTTGATCGAGCGGGAAGCCCTTCAGCAGCGCCAACATCTGCAGCAGCACCGGGCCCTGCGTCCACGAGTCCGGCTTGAGCACGCGATAGCTGCCGTAGTCGAGATGCAGCGGCTGCTCGCGGGTCGGCAGCCAGGTCGCCATATCCTGCGCGGTCAGCACGCCGTTATGGCGCCACCCGCTGACATCCATCACCGCATTGTTGCGGCAGAAGCCGTCGATCGCCTCGGCGACGAAGCCCTGGCTCCAGGCCCGCCGTGCCCGCTCGATCTCGGCTTCGCGCCCGCCGCCGCCGGCCTCGGCCTCCTTCAAGATGCGCTCGTAGGTCTCGGCATGGCGCGCGTTGGAGAACATCGTGCCTGGCATCGGCACCTTGCCGCCCGGCAGGTAGGTGGCGGCCGAGGTCGGCCAATGCTCGCGGAACAACTTTTCAACCGTGGCGATGGTGGCGCACGCCCGCTCGACCAGGGGGTGCCCGTTGCGTGCATAGCCAAGTGCCGGCTCCAGCACGTCGCGCAGGCGCATGGTGCCATGATCACGCAGGATCATCATGTAGGTCTCGAAGGTGCCGGGCACGCAGGCCGCCAGCAGCCCGGTGCCCGGAATGATGTCGAGGCCCAGATGACCGCGGTAGTGCGCAATCGTCGCCCCGGCCGGCGCGGGCCCCTGGCCGCACACCACCTCGGGCTCGCCTTTCCTCACGTCGTAGAGGATGGCCGGCACGTCGCCGCCGGGTCCGCACAAGTGTGGTTCCACCACCTGCAGCGTGAATGCCGTGGCGATGCCCGCATCGAAGGCATTGCCGCCCCGCTCCAGCACGCCCATGCCGACCGCTGTGCCGATCCAGTGCGTCGAGGCCACGACGCCGAAGGTACCGTCGATCTCAGGCCTGGTGGTGAACGGGCCCGGGTTTATGTTGGACATGGACGCCTCTTCGATAGACGTTTGTTATATTGCATGGGCTTGATTTCAACAAACGCGCGGCTGCGCGCCGTTCCGAACATCGAGGTCGCACGGTTCAAACCCACTAGCACAATCCAACTGCGCCGTGTCCAGTGCTCGGTCGCACGACCAAGCCAAGCTGTGGCATCCGACTTCGCTATGACGTTGGAACTTCCCGGCGTGAAGCCGATCGGCTCTGGACGCACCGTCCGAAACTTGCTCTGGCGCTGTGTTCAACGTGCATTTCGGGCTGGTCGCGGCTGTCCATGATCCGGCCGACTTGTTTGCCTTCAGCCCAGATCACCACCCAGCCAGCACGTAGTCCTCGGCATCGCGGCCGCGGAAGTATTGCGGCTGCTGCTTCTTGCCTATCACCCCCTTGCCTAACTCGTCGACGCGCTTGATGACGAACTCAGCGAGGCCTTTGGTGGTGATCCCTCGCTTGGCTGCCAGGTCGCCCTTGCCGTCTAGCGCCTCCGCCACCGCATAAGTGAAGAGCCCGTGGCCGAGCTTGGCATCCTCCAGCGCCTCCTGGTCGAAACGTGCCGACGCATAGGTGATGATGTTGGCGTGGTAGGCCGAATTGCCGAGCTTGGCGCTATAGGCGTTGCCGGAGTGGCAGGTGTCGATGAACAGGACGCGGCGTCCCTTGGTGGCCTGCATGGCACTCTGCAATGTCTCCCACGGCACGACGGTTGAGCCGCGCAGCGCGCCGTTGCTCAGGCGTTCCACATTAGTGGGCAGGAAGCGGTAGTCTGGCCCGTCGTTCAAGCCGTGCCCGGAGATGAAGAGCAGAACCGTGTCGTTTTCCCCAGCCGACCGTCTCAGGCCATCAATGGCATCGGTGATATTGCTGGCCGTGGGTGCATCCTTGTCACCAACGCCGTTGACCAGCGCCTGCTTGACCACCTTGCCATGGCCTGGACCCAGCCGTCGCTCGGCAGCATCCGCCCAGGCGAGCGCGTCGGCGACGGCGAAGTGCAGGTCGCAGGTGTGACTGCTGTTGCCGCAGGTGTCGCCCAGGCCGGGGTACTTGTCGACGCCGATGGCTAGTATGTAGAGCGTGCCGCGCTTGTCGAGGTCGCCGTCGCCCTCGTGATTGAGAACCAGTGTCTCCGTCTTGTCGCCGACGGTATTTGTAAGCGTGATGCGGATGTCGTTGCGGCCCTTGGACAGCGGCGCGTCGAGGTCTTGCTCGCCGGCCCCACTGCCGCCCGAGCCGATCCACTGGGTAAGTTCCCACACCTGCCGGCCGTTGACCTGGACGCGGATCGACTTGACGGGGTCGGGCACCGCCTCGATGGCGATCTTGATCTGTGCCCTGCCGCCACGCTGCGTGGAGTCCGGCGCCGGCGAGACGATGCGGAAGCGCGGAAGCGGCTTATTGAGCAGGTCGGCCAGCTTGAAGGAGGTGCCCGGCGCCTCTCGAACCGCCTGCGCGGCGGAAGCCAGGATGATGGCCCGGTCGATGATATCGGGCCGGTTGAGATGGTCACGCAGCTGGTCGGCGCCAACATAGTCGGCCGCGTTCTCCGGCCCCTTATTGATCTGCCAGCCCACGATCTTGTCGGCGCCCGGCGAGCCCGTGTAGTAACCCTGCGGCGTCCACATCACCCACTCGCCGTCCATGCCGCAGAACAGGGTGACGATCAGCTCGCGGGTGTGCAGATTCCACAGGCGGATCATCTGATCGCCGCCGCCGGAGACCAGGTAGCGACCATCGGGCGAGATGGCGACCGCCCACACGGCACCTTCGTGGCCGATGAAGTTGCCGATCCTCTTGCCCTGCAGGTCGAACTCGTGGAGGAAGCCGTTCGAGCCGCCCGAGATGATGCTCTTGCCGTCCGGCGAGAAGGTGTAGGAGCGATGGTCATAGCCGTCGCCTGAACCGCGCTCGATGGTGGCGACCGTCTGCCCATCCTTTTTCACGTCCAGCAGGGCATAGAAATTGAAGGGTCCTCCCCGTCGGTTTTCGAGCGAGTAGCCGTCCTGCGACGCGCGGGCCCGCAGGAAGGTTTTCCCGGTTTCCTCGCTGATGCGCTCGGGACCCACCAGTCCCTGCTTGGAGTCCGGAAGCTCCAGTTGGTACTCCAGCGGCCCGAGTTCATTGGTGTGCTTCTGGTTTAATGTGCCGCCCCAGGCGATGCGCCGTCCGTCCGGCGAAAATCCGACGGACCAGCCGATCAATCCGGTGCCGACCAGCGTGCGCTTGGTGTCGCCGTTCCTCGGGTCCCACAGCTGGATCTGATACTTGTCGCCGCCGCCCGTGGCGACTATCTGCCCGTCGGGGCTTATCGACGAGGCGAGGACAAGGTCGCGATTCTGATCGTAGGTGACGACCTCTTTGCCGGTCGCTACTTCCCACACGCGCACACTGCGGTTGCCGCCGATAGCCTGATAGCCGGTGCCAGCCACAAGGTTGCGTCCGTCTTTGGTGAAGGTGACGCTGCCCACCGAGTTCTTGTGGTTCGCCAGCGTCTTGATGAACGCGCCGGTGCGGCCGTCCCAGAGGCGGATCTCGCCTTCATGGTCGCCGGAGGCGATCATGCCGTCCGATGGGCGGATGCCGAGCGCATTCCAGATCTTGCCCTTGTGGCCCTTCATCTCGGCCACCATCCCGCCATCGCTGACGTTCCACAGGCGCAGCGTTGTGTCGTTGCTGCCGGTCACGGCGCGCTGGCCATCCGGCGTGAAGGCAACCGCATGGATGATGTCGGTGTGACCAGCCAGACGGTGTTGCAGCTGCAGGGTGTCGATATCCCAGATGATTGCCGCGTTATCGCTGCCGCCCGAGATCAGCTTCCTGCTGTCGGGCGAGAACGCCACGGTGTTGACGATGTTGGCGTGGCCCTTGAACAGCTTGACGAGTTGGCCCGTGGAGAAATCGTACAGGCGCGTCATGTGCCCGGGATCGCCCGGCGACTTCATCCAGCCGCCCGTGGCCAGCCAGCGCCCGTTCGGCGACAGTGCCATGCCGTAGATCTGGCCTTCGGTGGCAGGCCCGACGTTGCCGCGAATGATGCGCAGCGTCTTGCCCGACTTCCAGTCCCATACGCGCACCTGCTTGTCCTCGGAAGCGGTGACGAGCTGGGTGCCGTCGGGTGTGAAGGCGATGCCTTTGACGACCGCCATGTGCCCGCCCGTGTCGAGCATGAGGTAAGGCACGGCATCGTTGCCGGCCACCACCTGCGCTCCGGCGCGCGCCACGAGGGTTGCGACCACCCATCGCACCCGTCCGCCCGCGAGTACCTGCAGGCTCAGCTCTGTGCCCGACTGCTTGCCGGCCAGAAAGGCGTCAAGGTCAGCGCTGCTGTCAATGACGGTCCGGTCCAACGAGAGGATAATGTCGCCGTTGCGGAGGCCGGCCTTTTCGGCCGGCGACCCCGGTGCAGGCGTATTGACCACCTTGGCGCCGTGCGGCGAATCCCAGCCGAGCTGGTCGGACTCGGCCTTGGTGACGTCCCCCGTATCGGCGCCGAACCAGGCGTCGCTCCGCTGGGCTAGAGCCACCCCACTCAGGGCCACTACACACACAGAAAGAGAAAAAACGAACCAACACACGGAGCGCATGGTGATCACCCCCAAGCAACCAATGCCGGCAGTTTAGCCATACAGAGTGGCAATACGAGTCGTTTTGGTGACACCTGCCGCACTCCGCAATCCTCATCCAAAGACAGAGCGCCCTGCCATCTGGCGGGGCGCTCTGCGAATGTCGGATAGCGCTTTCGCAGGTCTGCCGCAGAGCGACTTACGTGCGGCAGCGATCCAGCTCTTCGTAAAAGCTCTTGGCATCGAAGGCATTGGCAGACGCGGCGACGGCGGTCAGAGCTGAAAGAGCGATGAGCGCGGAAAGGATCGTCTTCATGATAGAACCCCTAAGTGTTGCTTTCCCAAATCGGTTTGCGAAACACCACGCCCAAGCCGGAAAATTTAATGAGCTGCTTGGGCGTCCAGAGCGACCTGTGTTGGTAGTCCCCCTGTTAGAAGAGCAAACGCTGACGGCGCTGCAGATCCGTCGCGGCGAGCGCGCCAAGCGTTGTGTCGTGCCAGTTGCGGACTCCTCACTCGCAGAATGCGCAGCCTTCGCTCGCCGGCGCGCTTTACGGTCTTCGGCGCCTCTCTTCCTCGCAGGCTTTGATCTGCCCTTCCAACGCTCGGATATGAATTGCCGACGGGACAATCGGCGGCTTGATATCGCCTGTTACCGGGATGACTTTTAGGGGCTCCTCGACATCACTTCCTGCGATCCTCAGGGAGCGCAACGGCATCGGCGCCGCCGTAGCTCAACGCTCGCAATAACCAACCCTCCAACGACCTTGTGGACCGACTGCATAATGCTCGCTTAGATTAGAAGCGGAGCAGTCGTAGGGGAGTTGGGTCGTGTCCGCGCGCGGGAAGCGGGTACCGCCTTCAGAGTTTAGGCGGTCTCTTCGGCACAAGTCGAGTGCAGAGCTTGAACGAATTGCGCTCGCGAATGCTCAAGATGAGCGCGTCCTGTGGGCCGTGCTCGATGCGCTTCAGCAACGTACCGATGCTCCGCATCTTCAGACCCAAATCCGCGAACGCCTGATCTTCAAGAAGTCGCTGCCCGTTCCAATGCGCGCGGGTGCAATCTGGACGAGGCCTGCACCGCGGGCTCGGAGAAGACCGTGGTATGTGACCGCGACCCACGTGGGTTTCATTGCCCTGTTGATTGCTGCCGCACGCGTGACCGATGCCGACGCTCAGCTCCTGGATTTGGTGCTGGATGGCGTGCGGACGCTCGGTACCTATCTCACCGATTGATGCGACCGGCGAGCGTCGCGCGATGGCAATTCATGACAGGACCAGGCCAGATAAACTTGGGTGTCGGCCGGCTTTGGTGAAGCCGCTACCCGAGCCATACCCCGGTTGAAATAGCGCTGGTGCCTCAGTTGAGCGGCATGCGCGCGCGTGCTTTGCCCGCTATTGCGCGATAGTCGCTGGCTCCGATGCCGTCATAGCTGACCGCAGCGCCCACGCTCAGCCCGCCGCGCATGTAGACCATAACGCCGGCTTCGACCCGAGCGCGGAGATCTTCTCCAAAGGCAAGATCATCGATGGCACCCACGCCCGCATCCTGCGTGAAGTTCCAGACGCCCTCCAGCAGCAAACTTGGCTCGACCACTGTTCCGTCGGCCAGCTTGTGCCGGTAGGAGATTTCCGGACCGCCCTTGACCTGCCCCAACGCCACCTTCTGTTCGGGCACCGCCACCCCTAGCGTACTCTGGTAGGCCTCCTGCAGCTCTTCGATGTACCCGACCGAGATCCTTGGGCGGAACTGCCACGGTCCCCAGCGCCATTGACCGATCAATGTGCCGCGGACCAGCCAGCGATCAGCGTCAAAACGATCCTCGGGAGATCCTTCCAAGCCCAGCTCATGCGTCGACTTTCCCCATGCCGCCCGCGCCTGGAAAAACAGGTTGTTCGCCAGCCGCATTGTAGCATAGGGGCCAACCATCCACCCGGTGCTGCGGGCCTTGCTCGCCAGACCGGTGAGATCCTGTTGTGCGTCGTCGAAGCTTGCCAGCGCCCCGATGAGCAGATTGGGTGACACGCGATAGTCCGCGCCGACGAACAGCACGCCCCAATGGCCTTGGCGCTGGGACGCTTCGTTACCGTCCTCGAACCTGGCAAACGAGCCTTCGGCCCATATGTCGAACGGCGACTTGGCGGGCGGCGGCACACGCGAGACCGCGCCCAGACCAGATGGCCGGTTGACCGCGGCGTTGTCCTGACGGGCTTGCTGAAGACTGGTGGCGAAGCTTATCTGGTCGCTATTGAACGGGTCACGACTGCTCCCCGAATTGAACACCTCGCCGAGACGCATTCCTCCGAGTGCCATCGGGTCAGACCAAACAGACGTGGCATCTGTGCCCGATCCCGTCAGCAGGTCGACCTGCCTGTCGAGGCCAAGGTCTAGCCCGAGGAGCGTGTCGTTGCGCCGGTTCGAGATGATCGAACCGGTGCTGCCGAGCACGGCCGGCAACACGGCGGACGGCAGCGTGATTGCGATCGGAAGACTGATGGTCGACTGTCCGCCCAAAATCGGAATAGTGCCCGGCGCCACATTGAGCGACAGATTGACAGTGCTTCCACTGATGGTGACGGGCAGCGTTACACTAGTGGGCAGCAGGTTCACGCCGCCAGGAGTACCGGTCACATTGACATTCAGGTTGACCACGTTGCCCAGCACGTTCACGGGCACACTTACCGTGGTCGTGCCACCGATCACAGGCACGTTGATGATCGCATTGGTCGAGAGATTGATCGTTTGCGCCTGCGCCAATGAACTTCCGGCAGCGCACACGCAAATGAACGATGCAAGCGCCCCCAGGATTGAAATCGGTCTAAGAACGCTACTGGCGCAAGGCGTCTTTACGCGCCTTGCAAAGGACCACTCAAACATCACCCGCACCACACTCACACTTTAGGCTAGCATCCTAAATTCCGCCGGATGGTCAATATTGCGGCGCACCCGTGTTTTCTGATTGGTGCAGTGGGTGTCTGTTCCGCCACAGTTGGAGATGGCATTTATTCACAAAGGAAGCGGGGCCGAGGACGCGGGCCATGTCTGCTTTTGGCAATGACAACACGGCGGCACGCGCAGGCAGCGCGCTGCAAGACGCCAGCGGCGCCGGGGCAAGCCGTTGTGCTTCGCGTCCCGCTTCCTACAGGACATCTACGCGCGCGCCGAACCGCTCGCTGCTAGGTGCATCCCCCAGCTTTCTCGCACTGGGCACGATCTTCGCGAGCGATTTCCTCGAGGCAAAGTCGTCTTTCGATCTTTCCCGCTAAACCGCAATTTCGTCGACGCGCCTTAGGGCGTTCTGCTTGGATTATTCGGATAGGTGGGGCCAGTGCTCCGATCTCGGCTGGCATCCGGTGTAGTTACGGATGCCAGGTGACGCGATGTCTCCGTCAGCGTGGGGCGGGTGTGAGACGTATAGAAGCCGGCAGCGATGGCAAAGAAAAGCAAGAAAACGAACACGGCGAGAATGACGGCAAGAGCCTTGCCGCTCTCGCCGGTAGTTTCTTCCCGTTTGCGTCCCACGGGTAGCGGCAAGTCAGGCACCATCGGTCTTCGCGTGTCGGCATAAACCCTGTCGTATCCGGCGCGCATGATTGCCTCCTAGGCTGCCTCATCCAGCGCCAGAAGCGCTTCGAGGTGCTCGCGTTCCTCCTTGAGTCCGACCAGATCCCGCAGCATGCCGTACAGCATGGAACGCACCTCCGTCGCTTCGGAAGATCGACAGGCCAGGGATTGCAGATGGATCCGAAGTTGCTCAATTCGCAGCTCGAGACGCGCGATGCGTTTGTGAAGGTCATTAAGCTGCAACATTGCACCCACCGATCGAACTCACACCGCTCAGTAAACGCCAGGTATTTGCTGCGAGTTCCGTTTGGCTGGCGTTCGAAAAGAAACGGCCCCACTGCGCGAGTGGGGCCGTCTGTACTCAGGAGCGGTCCGCGCCTATTGCGGCTGGGTCGGAGTGGTCTTCGTTGCTGGCGACTGCACGTCCGTAGAGGTCGTACGGCTCGGTGGCGTCGTTCGATCGCCGCCGGCGAACAGCATGAAGCCAAGGGCGATAACGATCACCAATCCGACCAGCCCGGGCAGCAGCCCCCAGCGGCTCTCGGCGCGACGAATTTCATTGCGCTCGGCCGTGCTGTTGGTCGCGCCAGCGTGCGGATCTTCAATCAACGGATCGGCCCGGCGCGGGTCTACCTCGTTGGGGTCGCGTGAAAGGTTCATGGCCTCCTCCATATCGTGTTTCGTGGAGGATCAACTAAGGGCCACTGCGATCGGTTCCTATTTCCCGTTGCATCGACGCAGGCACGGAGAATGACCACGTGGAGGCGGGCTGCGGGGATGACTTCGCGGGACGGAGGCAAAGGGCCGGCACAGCGGGCCAGATGGTTCCGCTTATTCAGCCGGCTTGCCCTCGGCGTCGCTGGCAAACTCGGCTTCAAGCTGTTGCTCGAAACGCACCAGGTCATCTGGCAACGGCATGCCATAGGCCTTCATCTCGTTCAGCTTCTGCCGAACAACCAGATAAAGCTCGTGCCGGTCCTCGGGCTCGTTCTGCATACGCGTCATAAGCAGCCCGAGTTCGCTTTGCAGGTCCTCGAACGCCATGGTACGGCTCCTAGGTCGCTTACCTTATCGCCGAAGTGAACGCATGAAGGGCAGAAGCGTTGCCCGGCTGTTTTCAGCTTTGACACAGGCGGAGTTAATGATCCGTCAGATTGGCAGGGACGCTGTGTGCGAGTCACTGTCCGGTAGCTCTCGCACCGCCGCCGCATTGCTCATGGAACGCACCAGCGTCGAGTCCGGCAAAACAGTTCCCTACTAAAGGGCCTCACTTCGGCACTTTGCTGGCACGGATGCGGTAATTGAATTTCATTTGCTCGGCTACGCGTAGCGACCCCAGCAATGCACTGAACGGTTTCAAGCCCAACTGCGCGTGAGACAGCTCAACCGCCCCCGACGCCTCCAACTGATCGCCCTCCAGCTTGAGGGTGGCAGGAAGCTTCAGCTTGATCTCCCGGCCCACAATTTGCACGGAGAGATCGAGCACGGCGGAGCTTTTGGCGTCGACCGGACCGCTCGTTCCGGTCACCTTGATTGTCGAGAATTGCTTGGCATTCAGGAGCGCATCACTCAGCATGTTCGTGCGAGTTGCTTGAATATCGTCCTTGGAAGGCTGGTTGGCGAAATCTCCTCCTTCCAGACGCCGTAGCGCGGCATCGTCGACGATCAGCCGATCTACCGGAATTTCAAGCTCCACGCGCGAGTTTTCCAGCTTGGGCTGCAGATAGATGGTGCCCTTGAAGTCCTTCAACGAGACCACGTGGTTGTGACCGAACGTCGAAAGAGCGCCATCACGATAAACGAGCAGGTGGACGTCAGACGCTTGAGGATCGATACGGTAGACGTCGGCGCCTGCCTCACCACTCCTTTGCGCATGAACGATGCTGCCCGACAGTAGCAATGCGATAAGGGCCAGCGAAAATGGCGTTGTTTAGTCTGGCCAGGGCCGTTGACATCTACACACCTTCGATCGCGCGTTGCGAGCCCGCAACAAATGCTGCTGCACAACACTGCTGCAACGGCCGCCATCAGTTCACAGGCCGATAGTGGAATCAAGTGAAGCGATACCTAGCGCACACGCATGCACGCGATCTGTCAGGTCGACGGCTCCCGCGGCCGTGGGGGATCTTGAATGGGAACATCAGGCCCGGGAATCCCGGAGCCGGCAGGTCTTTGATTGGCAACTCGTTCGGGTCAGGATCCGGCAACGGGGGCTTGGTCGGCTCCGGGATATCGCCTGGACGTGGCATGTCGATCTCGTCGGATAGGTCTAGCTCGTCAGGTGGCGTTCGGTTCACGAGCGCGATCACCAGCACCGCCACACAAGACAATGTCGATCAGTGCTCGACAGTTCCGCTCGCAGCCCGGCCGATTGTGAGACAGGATCGCAGGTTCATAGAATTACGCAGAAACAGGCGGCGTTGATTGAACGCTTAGGCGTTGATGGTGCGCGGCTCGAGCCCGCTCCAGATCATTGGTATTCGACTAGCTTGCCCTTGCCGCCTCCAAGCTGCCCTGCAGCTTGTCCTTCAGCGTCAAGCTCAATCGGTGTCGCAACAGGGTCAAGACCGCGGCTTCCTCAGGGCTTAGAGCGGCAAGGTCCTGTCTCAGTTCCTCTTCGACCTTGCGTTTCGTCTCGAGCAGCAGCGAACCTTCAACGTAGGTGCTGATTATCTCGGGGTGAATGTAGCATTTGCGGCAGATGGTGGGCGTGTTGCCGAGCCGAGCAGCCACCTTCTGGATCGCATCGCGGACATTGCGTTTGGCACCCGCCTCGCTGTCAAACTTGGCGAACTCCTGAAGCGCCAATGCGGCAAGCACAGTCCCATGCCATGTGCGGAAATCCTTGGCGGTAATGTCTTCACCGCTAATTTCACGCAAGTAGGCGTTGACCTCCGTTGATGTCACATCGCGGGTCTCGCCATCATCGTCGACGTACTGGAATAGCTCCTGGCCGGGCAAATCCTGGCAGGCACGGATTACTTTGGCGATGCGCCGGTCTCGGACATCGAGTTTCCAGACCTTGCCGCTTTTGCCTTTGAAATTGAATTTCAGAGCTGAACCCTCTACCGCGACATGCCGGTTCTTGAGCGTGGTCAAGCCATAGCTCTTGTTGGCTCGGGCGTATTCATCGCTACCCACGCGAATGAGCGTCGCTTCCAAAAGCCGGACGATGGTCGCTAGCACCTTCTCCCGTGGCAGGCCGGATAGGGTCAAATCTTTCTGCGCGCGGCGTCGAATAGCCGGCAGGCTCTCCGCAAAGGCAAGCATATGATGGTATTTCGTGCTCTCTCGGACCTCGCGGAAGCGCGGGTGATAGCGATATTGCTTGCGACCCCGTGCATCTCGCCCAGTCGCTTGAACGTGGCCGTCGGGCTTGGCGCAAATCCAAACGTCGGTCCACGCTGGCGGTATGGCGAGTGTCTTGATGCGCTTCAGGGTCGGCTCGTCGGCAACCTTCGTTCCATGAGAATTCTCGTACCAAAAGCCTTTGCCGGCCCGTTTGCGTTGGATGCCGGGCCTATCGTCACTCACATAGATGAGGCCGGCGTATTCCGCCGCGTCTTTCGCATCAACAACCGCCTCGGTGGCAGACAGATCGAGCATGGCAAATGCGGCTCCGCTTAGGGTCAGCACAAATGCCAAACGGTTTCGGGAGGTTGCGCGTTCCGGCTAGGAACCACCAGCTACTGTCTTTCCGTCCTTCACGGCGTCGGCGCAGTCGCCTTTGTCATGTAGGTGAAAGCGGTGCCTCCGGTTGAACCGCAGCGATTGCCGACGCTTTGCGGACCGGGTCAGAGGGCCACGTCGCTGGCCTCAATAACTCAGCTTGCGGATACCAGTCCTTGCCGCGGCCATCGGGTGTCCAATCCAAGATCGACCATAGCGAGGCAACATCTGGAGCTTGACGCGGATCTTCACCCGGATCGGCCATCTCCGGCGTCATGCCAGCAGACCAGAACAGCCGCGCCTTCCGGCCGTCGCGCTTAAATACGATGATGGCGGCCCATTCAGACCCGTCATCTTTGAGCACGCCGATGTCGCGGGCATAGTCGTCGCCGACGGTCTGTACGAAATCCAGATCGTGCCAGCCGCGCTCCTGCGCGAACGCGATTTGCCGCGGCACCGGCGACCGGCCGATCACCTTTAGTGCTACTCGCTGCTTTATGTCAGCGGCGTTGCCGTTCACAGCTCCAAGCCAGTTGGTGCACATCGGGCAGGGCCGCTCGCGCTGCGGCCCAAACATCCAGAAGTAAGTCACCAGCGCGTCGTGCTTGCCAAACAGATCGATGAGGCGAAGGTCCTCCCCGTTGGCATCCTTGAAGCGGTAGTCCTTTTCGATCACGGGACCGGGCGGCAGAGCGCGGCGCTGCTCGGAAAGCCGCGTCATGTGACGGCGAAATTCGATTTCCTCGGCATAGAGTGCCTCACGCGCTTTGCGATAGGCCTCACTTGCGCCCGGGAACGGAACCTCGGCATGTTTGGCGAGGGTCGCGGCGGGTTTCAGTGTTTGGGCGTCCATAGTTGCTCCAATCAATACCACGTCTCAAAACGCCTGCGGTTGCGACCTGGTTTCAGCTAGACCGCAGCTGCAGCCTGCATCTTCTGTGGCCAGGACGCTGCCAACAGTGCGCTCGTCCGCGGCAAAGGCCAGGACTGGCGCTGGTTGCTGAAGGCCCAATTGTTCGCCAGAGGCTAACCGTCACAGCTCACTTCTCTTCATCGGGTCGCCAACTTGCGGCACTAGCTAGGCTACCCAAGCAGCCTCAGAGAACAATCATGAGCCCTTCAGAAATTGACGCGGGATTCACCAGCTATCAAAAGCTTGTCGTCGCCCTCATGGCCTTCCTGCAGTTTTCCATCATCTTGGACTTCATGGTGATGTCGCCGCTCGGCGCCATGCTTATGCCGGAGCTGCAGATCACGCCCTCGCAGTTCGGGCTCGTGGTATCGGTCTACGCTTTCAGCGCTGGACTCTCCGCCATTTTAGCGGCGGGATTTGCGGATCGCTTCGACCGCAAGAACCTTCTGCTCTTCTTCTACGTGGGGTTCATACTGGGCACCTTTTTGTGCGCAATCGCCCCCACGTTCAACTTCCTGCTGTTCGGCCGCATCGTTACGGGCGTCTTCGGAGGTGTGATTGGCTCGATCGTGCTCGCCATCACGACCGACCTTTTTCCTCTGCAGATGCGAGGTCGTGTCATGGGCGTCGTGCAGACAGCGTTTGCGGCCAGCCAAATCCTGGGGCTGCCCATTGGGCTCTACTTGGCCAACATCTGGGGGTGGCATGCGCCCTTCATGTTGATTGTGGTGGTCTCGGTCTTCGTGTGCGGCATCATCTTCGTCTACCTCAAGCCTGTCGACGCGCATCTCAAGCGAGCGGGCGAACGGAACCCGTTCCTACACCTGTGGTCCACGCTAACGAACTCTCGGTATGTTTTGGCCTTTGCGGCAACGGGGCTGCTTACGCTCGGCGGCTATATGTTGATGCCGTTCGCTAGCGCCTACACCGTGCACAATCTCGGCATCGACCTCGAAAAGCTGCCAATTCTATACCTGGTCACGGGAGTGAGTGCGATTGCGGTCGGCCCGCTTGTGGGCCGCGCCAGCGACACGCACGGAAAATTTAACGTGTTCCTGTTCGGCGCCGCTCTGACCATGGTGATGGTGGCGATCTACACCAACCTTGGCACGACACCGCTGCCCTGGGTCCTGGTAGTAAACGTGCTGCTGTTCGCGGGCATCTTTGCGCGCGTGATACCTACTCAGGCCCTGATATCGGCCATCCCCGATCCGGGCAGCCGTGGCGCCTTCATGGCCGTGAACTCATCTCTGCAACAGATTGCGGGAGGAGTTGCCTCGGTATTGGCGGGCCTGATCGTGACCCAAAGCGCCAGCGGAAGGCTGGAGCACTTCAACTATCTCGGGTTCATCCTCATCACCACCGTGCTTGTCACCGTGGCGATGATGTACTTCATCCACCGCCGTGTGCCCGAAGGGCCCAGCAATTGAGCCGGGGGCATGGCCGAGCCGACTCGGCCCGGTTGGATCACACTCGGTGTCTTTCATTCGCCCAAAGCCGAAGTTGGCGCGCAACCAGATCTCGTTACTTGGCCCGAGAATTCGGCTATTGTTGCGAGGAGGAGTGGCAGCATCACTGCCAAGCTGAGGCGAAGAAGGGGAGAGACACCATGCTTGATCTGACTCGTCGCAACTTGTTCGTTGGCGTAGCCGCTGGCGCGGCGACGACACTGATGCCGAGAGCGACAGTGGCGGCCGCGCCGACGATCAAAAGCACGGGCATCTTCAGCTACAAAGTCGGTGACTACGACATTGTTCAGCTCCGAGACGGCGCCCGGACATTTGCGATGCCCGACACCTTCGTCGTCAACGTGAGCAAGGACCAGGCTATTCAAGCGGCAGCTGCCGCTTATATCCCGGATGGTCAGGTTACCATTCCGTTCAGCCCGATGATCGTCAACACCGGCTCCAAGCTCGTCGCGATCGACACCGGGAATGGGTTGGGCGCCTTTGCCAGCAGCAAGGGCGTGGTCGGTCAAGCACGCTCCAACATGGAGGCCGCGGGAATCGACCCCAAGCAGATCGACATTGTAGTGATCTCGCATTTCCACGGCGATCATATTGGTGGGCTGAAGAACGCGGATGGCAGCCCGGCATTTCCGAACGCCGAGATCAAGGTCCCCGCCGTTGAAGCGGCTTTCTGGGCCGACGACGGCAATCAGAGCAAGGCCAACGGCTTCAACAAGGCGCAGTTCCCCAACGTGAAGAAGATGATGGAGGGATTGCAGGTCACGCCATACGAGGCTGACAAGGAAGTTGCTCCCGGCATCACGGCCATGTTTACGCCCGGCCACACGCCGGGCCACATGTCGTTTGTGGTGGCGTCCGGCTCTTCCCGCATTCTCGTGCAGTCGGATGTGACCAACATTCCATCATTCTTCCTGCGCAATCCCGACTGGCAGGTTATGTTCGACAACGACCCGACCACCGCGATCGCAACGCGCCACAAGGTCTACGATATGGCAGCGGCCGAGAAGATGCTGGTGACCGGCTACCATTTTCCGTTCCCGTGCGTCGGGCACGTGGAGAAGGAAGGCTCAGGATACCGGCTGGTGCCGACAGTGTGACGTGCTGGTGCTACTTGTAGGCCGAGGTCGAAGGCGATGGTCACGATCGATTGCCAGGTGCATGCCTACGAGCGCAATCACGCCGGTCGGCCCTGGGCCGGCTTCCTGCATGGGCCGCCCGAGGTGACGGGTGACGACATGGTGGCCGCCATGGATGCCGTCGGCGTCGATGGAGCGTTGTTGGTTTCCCCCTACGCGATGTACCGCTTCGATGGCAGCTACGCCCTTCAGGTGCACGCGGCTCATCCTGGCCGGTTTGGGGTGATCAAGCCGTTCGACACTTCTGATCCCGCGGTGGGCGAACACATCGCCGATTGGGCGGTGAAGGATGGCACGGTCGGCGTCCGCGTCATGCTCAATCACGTACCGTCCAAGGACGGAGCCGACCCAGGCATCAACGCTGTGCTGGCCGCAGCGGCGCGGCATTCCCTGCCGGTCAATATGCTCGTCTGGGGCCGTCTGGAGCAGGCAAAGCAGCTCGCCGCCCGCAATCCCGGCACGATGGTGGTCATCGATCACCTCGGGCTGCAGCAGCCCTTCGAGCCGCCCGTGCCCGCGCACCCGTTCGCCGAACTTCCCAAGCTGCTGGAGCTGGCGGCTTACGACAATGTCGCGGTCAAGGTCTCCGGTGCCTGCACGCTGTCGCACGCGCCGTTTCCCTATCCTGACCTGTGGGATCCGCTGTTTCGCATCTTCGATGCCTTTGGCTTTGGTCGTTGCATGTGGGGAACCGACTGGACGCGCGCCGTGGCGCTGTTGACCTATGCGCAGGGTGTCGACCCGTTCCGGCTGACCGACCGCCTGTCGGACGGCGACCGAGCCGCTCTCATGGGTGGGACACTCGAGAAGATCTACAACTGGTCTCTGTCGAAGACTTCATCGCCGACCGCCTAGAGCAGGATCGTTCTCGATGGAAGCACTTCGGCTTCCACAAGAACATGAACTCTAACACTCAAGAAACAGAGCAGGATTCACGCTTCAGCCGCAATTTCCCCTTGGAGCAAGCGAATTCAATCTGAAGCGATCCTGCTCTTGGCCTGCGCAAAAAATGGAGAGGACTTCACATGAGGCAGTGGGTGGCATTGATCGCCGGCGCAGCGTTGGTTTCAGCCGCCGGTAGCGCCGCGCTTGCTCAAGGGGCGTATCCGTCTCGGCAGGTGCACATCCTGGTGCCCTATCCGGCCGGTGGCGGCGTCGATGTGGTGACCAGGACCCTGGGCGAGGAGCTTTCCAAGCAGTGGGGCCAAGGCGTGGTGATCGAGAACCGGGCTGGCGCCGGCGGAACCATCGCCTCGCGGGCGGCCGCCACCGCCGAGCCGGATGGCTACACGCTGATCGTTGTGGCCAGCGGGCACGCCACCAACCCGTTTCTCTATCCGAAGCTGCCCTACGACACCTTCAAGGATTTCACGCCCATAACGCTGCTGGCTTCCTCGCCGAACATCCTGCTGGTCAAGGCCGACTCACCATTCAAGGGCGTCGGTGACGTCCTGGCGCAAGCCCGCGCCAAGCCCGGCAGCTTGTCCTATGCCATGGCCGGCGTCGGCACATCCACGCACCTTGCCGGCGAGCTCTTCAAGTATATGGCGAAGGTGGATGTTCCCGTTGTCGCCTACCGTGGTGGAGCGCCCGCCATCAATGACCTGATCGGCGGCCACATCCCAATGTCCTTCAACAATGCGCCTGAGGCTCTTCCCCAGCTTGCTGGTGGTACGGTGCGAGCCCTGGGTGTCAGCACGGCCAAACGGTCGCCTCTCCTGCCCGATGTGCCTGCCATCGCCGAGGCGCTGCCAGGATATGACACTGCGGTTTGGTGGGCGTTGTTGGGGCCCGGCGGCATGCCGGCCGACGTGGTCGCCAAGCTGTCGCGCGATTGCAACGCGGCGCTGCAGTCGGACGCCATCAAGGACCGGCTGACCAAGCTCGGCGCAACGCCGGAGGGCGGCTCGCCGCAGCAGCTCGAACAACTGATACTCGCCGAGTATGAGAAATGGGGGCCGATCATCAAAGCCCTCGGCATCAAAGCCGAATAGGTGTTCGCTCCACACCGCACGCCAAGCAGACGAACTGCTCTCTTTCGGCAGTCGGTGCCCGCCGTCACGCGGCCATCGAAGAAGGCACCGCGCGAGGACTACTTCCTGATGTGGCGCCGGCCCCCTGTTTATGCTTGGACATGCTACGCTCCGGGGGTGAGACCGGATTGGTCGCCCAGTCATAGTGGGCCGTCGCCGGCTAACCAGTCGAGCGTGGTAGCAGCCAAGCAACGGTAAACCAGGGCGCCATGCCCCACTTGCGCTTTTCTTTGGCCATCGATCTGCTTGAGACAGCGGCAAAATCCGGCAAGGCAGCGGAGCGACAGAATGATCCGGCGATCGCAGAGCAAGAGCGAACGCATCGTGCTGGTGCTGCAGGGCGGCGGCGCGCTCGGCGCCTACCAGGCCGGCGCCTACGAAGCGCTGGCCGAGGCCGGCCACACGCCGGATTGGATTGCCGGCATCTCTATCGGGGCCATCAACGCCGCCATCATCGCCGGCAACACCGAGCAGAACCGCATCCCCCGACTGCGCGCGTTCTGGGAGCGCGTATCGTCCGGCGTGCAGGCGAGCCCACTGATTGACGGCACCCAGTCGCGCGAGCTGTTCAACTACCTGAGCGCGGCCTACATCTCGACGGTCGGCGTGCCGGGGTTTTTCGAGCCGCGCTTCCCTCCACCAATGGTCATGCCGGCTGGCTCACCGGCGGCGCTCAGCGTCTATGATCCGGCACCTCTAAAGACCACGCTTAGAGCAGCTGGTCGATTTCGAGCTGCTCGAAGACGGGCCGGTGCGGCTGAGCGTCGGCGCGGTCAACATCCGCAGCGGCAACTTCGCCTACTTCAATTCCGCGGACCAGCGCTTGCAGCCTGAGCACATCATGGCATCTGGCGCGCTGCCGCCGGGCCTGCCGCCCGTGATCATCGAGGGCGAGGCCTATTGGGACGGCGGTCTCGTCTCCAACACACCCCTGCAGTACATCCTCGACTACACCGGCGACAAAAACGACAAGTGCATCTTCCAGGTCGACCTGTTCAGCGCACGCGGTGCCATGCCGCAGAACCTGTTCGACGTGGCCCAGCGCGAGAAGGAGATCCGCTTTTCCAGCCGCACTCGGCTCAACACCGACAGCTTCGAGCAGATGCAGACCCTGCGCCTGGCGGCCGACCGCCTGCTGGCCAAGCTGCCAGCCGAGCTGCGCGCAGATCCCGACGCCGAGCTGCTGCAGGAGTACAGCTGCACCGAGGCCATCACCATCGTGCACCTGATCCACCGGCGCGCCGCCTACGAGACACACGCCCAGGACTACGAGTTCTCGCGCCTGTCCATCGAGGAGCATTGGCAGGCCGGGCGCAACGACGTTGCGCGCACGCTGCGTCATCCCAAGTGGCGCAACCGCGAGAGGGCGGACAAGGGCGTGCGCGTGCTGGACCTTGCCGGCGGCTGATGCCTAGAGCAAGATCGTCTCTCATCGAAGCGTTCTGCTTCGATCAAGCAACGCGTATCTTGCTCTCGAGTCTATGGGAGCAGGATTCACGCTTCGGCGTCCACGTTCCGATCGAGGCAAGGTGATCGAATCCGAAGCGATCCTGCTCCAGTGCCACTGTCGGGCCCCATGAAGACCTTGCTGAGCTGGAGCACGGGCAAGGACTCGGCCTGGGCGCTGCATCTGCTGCGCCAGCGTGATGACGTCGAGGTGGTGGGCCTGTTCACGACCATCAACGCCGCCTTCGATCGCGTCGTCATGCACGGCGTGCGGCGCGCGCTGGTGGAGGCGCAGGCGGAGGCGGCCGGCCTGCCGCTGCACCTGCTGCCGATCCCCTATCCCTGCCCGAACGAGACCTATGAGGCCGTGATGGGAGCGTTCGTCGCGCGCCAGGTGGCGGAGGGTGTGCAGGCCATGGCGTTCGGCGATTTGTTCCTGGAGGACATCCGCCGCTATCGCGAAACCAAGCTTGCCGGCACCGGGATTGCGCCGCTGTTTCCGGTGTGGGGCATCGATACGCCCAAGCTCGCACGCGACATGATCGGCGCGGGCCTCATCGCGCACATCGCCTGCCTTGATCCGCGCAAGCTGCCGGCGTGCCTGGCCGGCCGCCGCTTCGACCTCGACCTGCTGTCGGAGCTGCCGGTCAGTGTCGACCCATGCGCCGAGAACGGTGAGTTCCACACTTTCGCCTGCGGCGGCCCGATGTTCCGCCGGCCCATCCCCATTCGCGTCGGCGAAACCGTCACCCGCGACGGCTTCGTCTTTTGTGATCTGGTGCCGGTCGATGTCGGCCCCTCCCCTTGAGGGGCGAGGCTGGAGCGCCACGGGCTTAGGTCGCCAAACGGCAAGCGATTGCCGAGCGCAACCGCCGAGCTAAGTCCGATGGCGCTCCTGGTGGGGGTGGTCTTGTCCGGCGCGCCAAGATCACTTAGCCCCTTCGTTGAGCGTGTTGATGAGGAAGGCGTACGGGGCTAAGTGATGGCGCGCCGCCCTCCCCCTCAAGGGGGAGGCAGAAGCGCTTAACCGAGGCGGTCATGCAAACCGAGAAGCGCGTCGTCAGCCTGATTGCCAGCGCCACCGAGATCGTCTGCGCGCTCGGCCGCCGCGATTGGCTCGTGGGGCGCAGCCACGAGTGCGACTTCCCGGCCGACGTCGCCGCGCTGCCGGCTCTTACCGCGCCC
Organism: uncultured Alphaproteobacteria bacterium; assembly: GCA_963840445.1. Classification (GTDB taxonomy): domain Bacteria; phylum Pseudomonadota; class Alphaproteobacteria; order Rhizobiales; family Hyphomicrobiaceae; genus AWTP1-13. Next base: position 420,122 of record CAWIZC010000032.1, read on the forward strand.
AAATTCAGGGTGGAGGGCTCGAGCGCCGAGATCGACGCCCGTGTGCAGGCGATTGTGCGCGAGGGCCTGTCCGTCTATCGCGTCGACGGCGACGCGCTGAAGGAGCTGGCGCCCGACGTGATCGTCACGCAGGACCATTGCGAGGTGTGCGCGGTCAGCCTCAGCGACGTGGAGGCCGCCACCTGCACCTGGACCGGTAGGCGCGGTCGATATCGTCTCGCTGAAGCCCAACTCTACCGCCGACGTCTGCGCTGACATCCGCCGCGTTGCCCGCGGGCTCGATGCGGGGGAGGCCGGCGAAGCGCTGGTCGCCGACATGCAAAGCCGCATCGACGCCGTCAGTACCCGCGTTGCCGGGCGGATGCGGCCGCGCGTTGCCTTCATCGAATGGGTCGAGCCGCTGATGGCGGGCGGCAACTGGATGCCCGAGCTGATCGAGGCGGCCGGCGGCCACAATCTGTTCGGCGCGGCCGGCAAGCATTCCGATTGGATGCAGTGGGACGAGCTGGCTGCCGCCGACCCCGAGGTGATCATCGTCGGCCCGTGCGGCTACGACCTGAAGCGCTCGCTGGAAGAGCTGCCGATCCTGCAGACCCGCCCCGGCTGGGCCGACATCACCGCCGTGCGCTCGGGGCGCGTCTATTTCGTGGACGGCAACGCCTACTGCAATCGGCCGGGCCCGCGCCTTGCCGAGACCACGGAGATTCTGGCGGAGATGATTCACCCGGAGGTGGCGGGCACCGCCCACCGCGGCCGCGCCTGGACGAAACGCAGCTAATCTGCTGCTGTCTTGCCCCCAAATCGGTGGTGGACGACGTCGTCCTCGGGGATCCAACTATCAACATGCGCGGAGATCGCCGATAGGTGGATGGTCGGGACAAGCCCGACGATGACAACATCGTCAACTCAATCTCGGAAAGACGCTAAGCCGCATCCTCGCCGTAGTAGAGCATGACGACGTGCTGGGCCTCGGCGAAGAACAGCCAGCGTTCGACGACGAGGCCGAGCGCCATTGATAGCGCAGCGAGTGCCGCGGCGAGGAGGCCGGCGGCGCCGCCGACCGGCGACAACAGCAAGCCCACAATCGGCACGGCGAAGGCCGCCACCAGCACGATCAATCGCAGCTTGTCGGCGTGCTTGCGGGCCACCCGGTAGCCCATCTCGCGCATGATGTAGTTCGGCTGGGTATGCGGCGGCTCGAGCGGCCGCACCTTGCCGAGGTAGCCCAAACCCGTCGCGGCTCCTACCGTGTATCTGCGCGGTGCCTCATCGATGGCGCGCCAGTAGCCCTGCTTCATCAGGCCCGACGCAGCAACACAGAGGATAGCCAGCCAGGCGCTCCAGGTTTCGGCGAGGCCGAAAACATGGAGGACGAGATTGAGCAGCACCGCGCCGCTGGCCAGACCCAGCCCGATATAGATCGGCGCCGTCAGCGGCTGGTGCCATTGCCGGATGGTGCGCAGCGAGGCGTAGATCATGCCGGTGGTGTAGAGCGTCACCACCGCGCAAACCGCCGTCAGCAGAGCCAACACTGCGACGATGCCGTCGGCGCGCTCCAGCACCACCCATCCGGCGGCCAGCAGGCCGGCTGGCACGTAGGTCGCCACCGCCATCACGCCTTCCCGCGACAGCCAGGACGAGCGCCATTGCGAGAACGCCCGCCACGCCCGTTCGGGCCGGCCCAGATGTGCCGTCGACGACAGCAGCCCGGCCGTGATCAGAGCAAAGGCCAAGCCGAAGCCGACGAGCCCGAGCCAGCGCTCGGCCGGCAGCAGGCCGAGCACGCCGGCGAACGCGAGCCACGCCAGCAAGCCGTAGCCCGCACCGGAGGCAGTCGTGAACAGAATGACGGAATAGGCGGGATGCATCTTACCGCACCCACGGAGATGATTTGCCTCCCCCTTGAGGGGGGAGGATGGAACACCACGGGCTTAGATCGCCGGCGACGACTTGTGCCGCACGCACCGTCGGCGATCTAAGTCCGATGGTGTTCCTGGTAGGGGTGATGTTGGCATACGCGACGCGTCCACCCCCACCCGGCACGCCATGATCACTTAGCCCTGCTGTCGTAGGCTCGGATCGCGCTTCACTTGCAGGGCTAAGTGATGGCGCGCCGCCCTCCCCCCTCGAGGGGGAGGCAGGAAGTCTGCGTCTCTCTGGGCCAACCATCTCGCGCATCAGCCGGACAGCACGCGATCGACCCAGGCGAACAGGCGATCGGTGGCCGAGCCCAGCGCTGCTTCGCCGTGCGCCGCCGGCACGCCTTCGATGGCCTTGGTGTCGCGGCGCGAACGTGGCGGCAGGTACTTGTTGACCGGCTTGTAGCCGAACTCCGGCAGCAGATCGAAGCCGCCGCGCTCGGCCACCAGCTTCGATACCGCGCTGTCACTATCGCCCAGGTCGCCGAAATGACGTGCCCCGGTCGGGCAGGCGCGCACGCACGCCGGCACCCGGTCCTCCTGCGGCCAGCTCCTCGTTGTAGATGCGGTCGACGCACAGCGTGCACTTCTTCATCACGCCGACGCCGTAGTCGTACTCGCGAGCGCCATAGGGGCAGGCCCAGGAGCACAGCTTGCAGCCAATGCAGGTGTCGGGATTGATCAGCACGATGCCGTCCTCGGCGCGCTTGTAGGAGGCACCCGTCGGGCACACGGTCACGCAGTCGGGCTCCTCGCAGTGCAGGCAGGAGCGCGGAAAGTGCACCGTCTGGCTGCTCGCACCTTCGCCCACCTCGAAGGCGTGGACGCGGTTGAGCCAGGCGCCGTGCGGATCGGCGCCATAGGGCTCCTGGTCGGTGAGCGGCGCCGAGTAGCCGCCGGTGTTCCATTCCTTGCAGCTGGTCGCACAGGCCTGGCAGCCGACGCAGGTATCGAGGTCGATGACGAGGCCGAGCTTCTTGGCGGTGGCGGCCGGAAGCGTGGTCATCGGCGGCCTCGGTTGAAGCTGGCGCCGAAGTCGGACTCGGCCGGCGTGACGACGCCGGTCGGGTTGACCAGCGGCTCGAAGCGCGGCTCGGTCAGGCCGTCTTCCTGGTCTAGGGCGCGCTCGATGCGCACCTTCAAATCGTACCAGGCGGCCTGACCCGTGATCGGATCGCTGTTGGAATAGCGATAGCCACCGCTCTGCGCAGGCAGCAGCTCGGCAATCAGGTGGTTGAGCAGGAAGCCGCGGTTGGCTTCCGGCGCATCGGTGTCGAGCGCCCAGGCGCCGGCACGCTTGCCGATGGCATTCCACGTCCACACCGTATCGGGATTGACGCCCTCCATCAGCTTGACCTGCGCCCGCACCCGGCCGATGCGGCTGGTGATCCACACCCAGTCGTCGTCGGCGATGCCCTGCTGCTCGGCCCGCACGCGATTGATGTAGAGCTTGTTGAAGCCGTGGATCTGCCTGAGCCAGGCATTCTGCGATCCCCACGAGTGATACATGGCCATCGGCCGCTGCGTGATGGCGTGCATCGGGAATTCGGCAGGGTCGGTCCCGGCGCCCTCGAACGGCGCATACCAGAACGGCAGCGGATCGAAATAGGTCTCGATACGCCGGCGATGCTGCTCGGGCGGCTGCGTAGCGCCGTGACCGCGCGCGGCGAGCCGCATCTTCTGCATCGGCTCGCTGTACAGCTGGAAGATCACCGGCGTGCGCGTCAGGCGCAGGCCGAGGTCGACCGCCCAGTCGATGTAGTCGCGATTGATGTGCTTGAAGTAGCGCAGATTGGGCGGCAGGTGATGGACATGGAAGCAGCCGTCGGCGATGTAGCGGTCGAGCTGGTGCTGGTTGGGCTCGCCCTTGCCCCACGAGCCGCCGTTCTTACCGCGGAAGCCGGCCAGCGGGCCGATGCCGGGCTTGCGCTCGTGGTTGACGATGTAGTCGGGATAGCCGCCGGGAAACTTCGGCGAGCCGTCGTCTTTGACGAAGCCCGGCAGCTTCAGCCGCCCGCCGAGATCGATCAGCACCTCCTGGAACGGCCGCACGTCGCGGTCGGGTGCCACCACCGGCTGGCGGATGGCATCGGCCGGCGCGTCGGGATCGGAAATCGGCCGGTCGAGCATCGAGATGCAATCCCAGCGCTCGAGATAGGTGGTGTCGGGCAGGATCAGATCGGCGTAGGGCACCGTCTCGGAGAAGTAGGCATCCGAGTAGATGATCTTGGGGATCTTGTAGGTCGCCGGTGGCCGGGTCCTTGTCGGTCAGATGCTCGAGCGTGGCGCCGGTGTTCATCGACGAGTTCCAGCTCATGTTGGCCATGTACATGAACAGCACGTCGATCGGGTAGGGATCGCCCTTGGCCGCGTTGGCGATCACCATGTGCATCAGGCCATGCGCGGAGAACGGCGCGTCCCAGCTGAAGGCCTTGTCGATGCGCTGCGGGGTGCCCGCGGCGTCGACCAGCAGATCCTCCGGTCCGGTCGGAAAGCCGAGCTGCGGACCCGGCAGCGGCTGCATCGGCTTGACGTCGCCCGGCTTGCCGCGCGGCTTCAGGAACGGCGGCGCCTGCTTCGGGTAGGGCGCCTTGTAGCGGAAGCCGCCGGGGCAATCGATCGAGCCGAGCAGGATCTGCAGGATGTGCAGGATGCGGCAGGTGTGGAAACCGTTCGAGTGGGCCGAGATGCCGCGCATGGCATGCATGCCGACCGGCCGGCCGATCATCTTGTCGTGGCGGCGGCCGGCCCAGTCCGTCCACGGGATGTCGAGCACGACCTCTTCCTTGAAGGCGGCGTGCGCCAGCTCGGCGGCGATGCGGCGGATGCTGTCGGCGGCGACACCCGTCTCCTTCTCGACCTGCTCCGGCGCATACTCCGGGGAGAGAAACCGCTCGGCCAGCAGCTGGAATACCGGCACCGCCTGGCGGCCGTCGGCGAGCGTGAACGTTCCCGACAGCGACGGCTGCAGCGGCGAGGTCAGGGCGTCAACCAGCTTGCCCGAGGCCTTGTCGTGCGCCAGCGGCTTGCCGTCGGCGTCGCGCGCGAATAGCCCGTCGTCCGCGGCGCCGGGATCGCGGATGACCAGCCAGGGCACGTTGGTGTAGCGGACCAGATAGTCGATATCGATGGTCTGCGCCTTGAAGAGCTCGTGGATCAGCGCCGCCACGAACAGGCCGTCGGTGCCAGGCTTGATGCCGATCCACTCGTCGGCAATGGCGTTGTAGCCGGTGCGCACCGGGTTGACCGACACCACCTTGACGCCGCGCTTCTTGAGCTTGCCGAGTGCCATCTTGATCGGATTGGACGCGTGGTCCTCGGCCACCCCGAACAGCATGAAATAGCGCGTGTGGTCCCAGTCGGTGTCGCCGAACTCCCAGAACGAGCCGCCGAATGTGTAGAGGCCCGCAGCCGCCATGTTGACCGAGCAGAAACCGCCATGTGCCGCGTAGTTGGGCGTGCCGAACATCATCGCCCACCAGCCGGTCAGCGACTGGCTCTGATCGCGGCCAGTGAAGAAGGCCAGCCTCTTCGGGTCCTTTTGCCGCACCTCGCCCATCCATTGCGTGGCGAGGCCCAGCGCCTCCTCCCAGGAGATCTCCTGGAAGTCGCCGGACCCGCGCGGGCCGATGCGCTTCAAAGGCGCGGTGAGCCGCGCCGGCGAATAGTGCTGCATGATGCCGGCCGAGCCCTTGCCGCACAGCACGCCCTTGTTGACGGGATGGTCGCGGTTGCCCTCGATGTAGCGGACCTTGCCGTCCTTCAGATACACGCGGATGCCGCAGCGGCAGGCGCACATGTAGCAGGTGGTGGTCTTGATCTCGTCGGCCGGCTTGACCGACAAGTCGATGCGCGGCTCTGAGAGTGCGGGCAAGGCGTTGACCTTCGAGACCGGGAGCGCAGCCGGGGATGCCGCTGCGGAACAAGAGTTCGTACAGGCGCCCCGCGCCAGGATGGTTGCGTACTGCAGGGGGCGAGATTTAGCAAATCAGTCCGGGTAGTGGAATGCGGCCGACGCCCGATTGCACTGCACAACAGTTATGTGGCGCTCAGGCCGGATGACCCGGTCCCGTGCTTCGACAAGCTGTGCACCGGGTCGCAACCTCGGCCCCAGCCTCCGCCCAGCGCCCTGAGCCTGTCGAAGGGCGAACGCGAAGGGCACCCCGCAAGCCTGCCCGTCAATGCAGCTTCACTATCGGCTCGGTCCGGCGGGTGATCATGCGGGCGATGGTGTCGAGGGTGACCTTGGTCCAGCCGTGCAGGGCGAGTTGGTGCATCTTGTAGAGCGACTTGTACATGAGACCGGCAAAGATGCCCTCGATGAACAGGTTACGGCCGATCAGCTTGCCCATCAGGCTGCCCACCGTCGAATAGTCGCCGAGTGAAACCAGCGACCCGAAATCGTGATAGTGCCAGTCCTGCAGCGGCTTGCCGTCGAGGTAACGGGGCAGCTGCCGGGCCAGATGCGAGGCCTGCTGGTGCGCTGCCTGGGCGCGCGGCGGCACGGGCTGGTCATGGTTCGGCCAGGGACAGGCCGCGCAATCGCCGATCACGAAAATATTGTCGTCGCGGGTCGTCTGCAGGGTTGGCCGCACCACCAGCTGGTTGATGCGGTTGGTTTCCAATCCGCCGATGTCGTGCAGGAAGTCCGGCGCTTTCACGCCGGCCGACCACACCACCAGCTCGGCCGGGATCACCTCGCCGCTCGGCGAGCCGGACGCCGTTGGCCTGCACCTCTGCCACCCGCGCGCCCGTGTGCACGCGCACCCCGAGGCCCTTCAGCAGCTCGCTGGCAGCTTCGGCCACCCGTTCAGGGAGCGCGGGCAGGATGCGCGGCGCCGCCTCGATCAGGTTGATTTTCATATCCTTGTCGGGATCGATGCGGTCGAGGCCGAATGCGACCAGCTGGCGCGTCGTCTTGTGCAGCTCGGCAGCCAGCTCGGTACCGGTCGCGCCGGCGCCGATGATTGCCACCTGCAGTTGCTCGGGCGCCAGGGGCGTCATCTGGGTATTGGCGCGGATGCAAGCGTTCACCAGCCTGCGATGAAACAGCGCGGCATCGGCCGACGTCTCCAACGCGATGGCGTACTCGCGCACGCCCGGGGTCCCGAAGTCGTTGGTTCGACTGCCGATGGCGATGACGAGAATGTCGTAGCCGATCTCGTGCTTGTGCGTGACCTGGCGCCCTTCCTCGTCGATGAAGGGCGCCGACCTCGACCACGCGGCGCGTCCGGTCCAGGCCGGTCATCTCGCCGACGCGGTAGATGAAGCCATGCCAGTAGGCGAGCGCGAGAAAGTCGATCTCGTGCACGCTCAAGTCCATGCTGCCGGCGGCGACCTCGTGCAGCAGCGGCTTCCACAAGTGCGTGCGCTGCCGGTCGACGAGCGTGACGCTGGCCTTGCCGCGCTTGCCGAGCTTGTCGCCCAGCCGGGTCGCTAGCTCGAGCCCGCCCGCTCCGCCGCCGACAATGACGATGCGCTTGCGGTCAGCATTCACCCGTTATTGGTCCAGCCAGACGTCCGTTAGGTCCTGATTGGCGAAGTGGGTGGGCAGGATCTTCCAGCCCTTGAGCTGCGGCACGTGCGCGACGATACGGCTGTACCAGATGACCGGCACGCTGTTGGTTTCCGTGATGATGGCCCGCTGCAGGTCGCCGGCAATCTTCTTCTGGTCGGCCTCGCTCAGCGCCGCATTGAACTTGTCGTACAGGGCGTCGATCTCCGGGCTGTTGTTGCGCGCCATGTTGCGCGGCGAGCGCGCCTTCGACAGGTAGGTCACGAGCAGCGGCTTGGCGTCGTCCGAGTCGGCGCAGAAGGCATCGAGCGCGACCTGGAACTGGCCGTTGGCGATGGCCGACTTCTGCAGCGAAACCTCGAGCTGCTGATGCTCGGCCGTGACGCCGATGCGCCGCCACTGGTCGATCACGTAGACACCGACCGGCGTGAAGGGATGATTAACGCTGCGGTTGATCAGTTTGAATTTCAGGTCCGTAACGCCGGCCTCGGCCAGCAGCTTCTTGGCCTCGGCGCGGGCCTTTTCGGGATCGCGGCCATAGCCCGGCAGCCCCGCGAGTTCATCGTCGGTCAGGGCCAGTGAGGAGCCCGGCAACAGCGGACCGCCCACGGGTTTGACGATGGTGATCTTGGACAGCGCGTTCGATCCGCCCCACCGGTCAATGGCCATGGACAGCGCCTGGCGCACCTTCGGCTTGTCGAACGGTGCAGCCTCCGTATTGAAGATCAAATCGACCTTGCACACCCAGGGCGCTTCCTGAACCACGATGCGATCCTTGAGCGCCGTCTCGAGCTGGCTGCGTTCGCCCGGCGAGATGCTGCGGAACTCGGCCTGGATCTGGCCGCCTTGCAAGGCCGTGACAACCGCGTTGGACTTGATGAACACCGCGCGGAAGCCGTCGAGATAAGGCTTGCCCTTCTCGAAGTACTGGTCGAAGCGCTTGCCGATCCAATGCGCACCGTTCTGGTGCTCGACGAACACGAACGGACCGCTGCCCATCACCGTCTTGGAGGGAAACTCCGGGTCCTGCGCCAGCTTGTCGGCGCTGTAGACGCAGTTGTAGGGCAGCGCCAGCGTACTGAGGAACGAGGGGTCCACAGCCTTCAGCTTCATGACCACCGTATTGGCATCCGGAGCGTCGATGCTGACAATGTCGGAGAACAGCGCCTGGCGGATTGAGATGACGCCCTTCGGCGGCGAGCGCAGGCGATCGAAGGTGGCCTTGATGTCCTTCGAGCTGAGCGGGGTCCCGTCGTGGAACAGCACGCCGCTGCGGATCTTGAAGGTGTAGGTCAGCCCGTCGGCCGACACGTTCCAGCTCTCGGCGAGATCCGGCTTCAGCTTGGGGTAGTTGTCCTGGTCCACTTTGAGGAGCAGCGAGTAGTGCGGCGCCAGCACATGCACGGCAGCATAGGTGGTGATGGCATGACAGTCGGTGCTGGGCGGTTCGCCGGTCACACCGTACACCAGCGTGCCGCCGCGCTTGGGCTCCGCCATTGCCGTGGCCTGCAGCAAGCCCGCGAGCAGGCTCGCGAGCACAAGCCTTGCAAGGATACGCATAGGGGGCCTCGCTTGTGTTCCTCGTCCGACCGATTATGTTGTTGGGCGCCATTGAGGCCGAGGCGCCCGCAATGGTCAAGCGTCTATCCAGTTGGCCGTTGGTAGCAGCGCCCAGGCATGGCCCGGCGCTGCGGGAACCCACTTACCTGTGACGACCCAATGTATGCGCGCATTACCACCTTTCGCGTTGACCCGTCGCGGCTGGATGAGCTGCCGGCGAAGATCTCCAAGCTCGCCCACCTGATCAAGGCGCTGCCCGGCATGCTTGATGCGCGGGCCGCCTGGCGGACCGACGGTCAGGGTGTGGTGATCGCCTTCTACCAGAGCCGAGAGCATGCCGACGCAGCCATGCGGCGCCTGCAGGTGATCTGGGGCAGCATCGCCGATCTACTGATGGAGCCGCCGCGCACCGACGTCTACGAGACGGTGCAGCACATCACGGCTTGAGCGCGTCGTGCTAGGCTTGCCGGATTCACCCTGCAAGCGGACAATGGTGTGAGATGGACCGCGACAAGCTCGACAAACTACGTGCGCTGTATGGGGTCGCCCCGCCCGGCGATGTGCACGACCCGAAGTTCAAGAAAGTCGCCGACATGGTGTTTGCCGGTACCGACCGGCGGCCCAAACCCTACGAAGGCGTGTCCACCTTTCTCGGCGCTCCCCTGAAGCTCGAGGCTGCCAAGACACCGGATTGGGCAGGGCTCGACGTGGCCCTGGTCGGCGTGCCGATGGACCTCGGCGTCACCAACCGGGCCGGCGCGCGCCTCGGACCCCGTGCCGTGCGCGGCGTCGAACGCATCGGGCCCTATCATCACGTGCACGGGGTTGCGCCGCTGACGGAGCTCAAGGTTGGCGACGTCGGCGACGTGCCGTTCCGCAGCCGCTTCAGCCTGAGCGACAGCCACGAGGACATCGAGACGTACTTCGCGCGCATCGCTGCGGCGGGCGTGACCCCGATCAGCGTCGGCGGCGACCACTCGATCAGCCAGCCGATCCTCAAGGCGCTGGGCGCCGGCCGGCCGCTGGGCATGGTGCACATCGATGCGCACTGCGATACGAGCGGACCCTACGAAGGCTGCAAGTTTCATCATGGCGGACCGTTCCGGCAGGCCGTGTTGGCCGGCGCGCTGGACCCCGAGCGCACCATCCAGATCGGCATCCGCGGCGGTGCCGAATACTTGTGGGAGTTCTCCTACGCCAGCGGCATGACGGTGATCCACGCCGAGGAGGTGGCCAAGCTCGGCGTCGAGCGCATCGTCGAGAAGATCGCCAAGGTTGCAGGCAAGGGCCCGACCTATATCTCCTTCGATGTCGACGGCCTCGACCCGGCCTTCGCGCCGGGCACCGGCACGCCGGAGATCGGCGGCCTGAGCACGCGGGAGGCCCTGGCCCTGCTGCGGGGCTGCGCCGAGCTGGAGGTGGTGGGCGGCGACATCGTCGAGGTTGCACCCCAATACGATGCGACCAGCAATACCGCCCAGGCTGCTGCGCAGGTGATGTTCGAGATCCTGACGCTGGTGGCCCTGACCCGCCGGCGAGCCAAACCGTCGGGGTAGAGCGGCCCCATCCGGCTGGTTAACTGCGTGCAATCGCACTCTGGCCCGCCGTCGCCTGCTGAGGCAAAATGCCGGGCAGGGACGCATGGGGCAGGGGAGAGGATTGCGGTCTTGAAGATCATCGTGACTGGGGGAGCCGGCTTCATCGGGTCGGCGGTGTGCCGCTATCTCGTGGGCGAGACGGACGCGCACGTCGTCAATATCGACAAACTCACCTATGCCGCCAATTTGCGCTCGCTGGAGCCGATCGCCAACAGCCCGCGCTATCGCTTCATCCGGGCCGACATCTGCGATCGCCTGGCCATGCAAGCAGCCTTCGCAGAGCACCAGCCCGATGCCGTGATGCATCTGGCGGCCGAGAGCCACGTCGATCGCTCGATCAACGGCTCGGATGCCTTCATCCACACCAACGTGCTCGGCACGCACACGCTGCTGGAGACGGCGCGCACCTACTGGATGAGCCTGCCGAAGGCGCGGGCGCAGGCCTTCCGCTTCCTGCAGGTGTCGACCGACGAGGTGTACGGCTCGCTCGGCCCTGAGGGGGCCTTTTGCGAGACGACCGCCTACGACCCATCCTCGCCCTACTCGGCCTCCAAGGCCGCCGCCGACCATCTCGCCAGCGCCTGGCACCGTACCTTCGGCCTGCCGGTCGTGATCTCCAACTGCTCGAACAACTATGGGCCGTATCACTTCCCCGAGAAGCTGATCCCGCTGGTGCTGCTGAACGCGCTCGATGGCAAGTCGCTGCCGGTGTACGGCGACGGCTCCAACGTGCGCGACTGGCTGTACGTCGAGGATCATGCGCGCGCGTTGCATCTCATCCTGACGCGCGGGCGCACCGGCGAAAAATACAACGTCGGCGGCGGCAATCAGCGCACCAACCTCGCCGTCGTCGAGATGATCTGCGACGCGCTCGACCGGCTGGTGCCCGATGGGCCGAGCCGGCGCCGGCTCATCACCTTCGTGGCGGACCGGCCGGGCCACGATCATCGCTATGCCATCGACGCCACCAAACTGGAAGCCGAGCTCGGCTGGCGCGCGCTGGAGACCTTCGAGAGCGGACTCGACAAGACCGTGCGCTGGTATCTCGACAACCGCACCTGGTGGGAGCCGCTGCGCAAGGGCGTCTACGCCGGCGAGCGGTTGGGCCTGGTGGAGGCCAAGGCGCGAGCCGGCTGAGCTGGCGAGAGGTCTCGACTGAGCATGGATGCCAATCGATGAAACTGCTGGTGGCGGGAGCGAGCGGCCAGCTCGCACACGCGCTCGTCGAACGATCCAGGCTGCTGGCCGGTGTCACGGTCACGGCGCTCGGACGTCCGCAGCTTGACCTGCTCGATCGCGCCAGCATCGCCCGCGCCATCGAGGCGACGCGGCCCGACTTGGTGATCAACGCCGCCGCCTACACCGCGGTCGACAAAGCGGAGAGCGACGCGGCGGCCGCCTTCGCCCTCAACCGCGACGCAGCCGCCGCGCTGGCAGCAGCGGCTGCGGACGTCGGTTGCCCCGTCGTGCACGTCTCGACCGACTACGTCTTCGACGGCTGCAAGCCCGGCGCCTATACGGAGGAGGACGCGACCAATCCGATGGGCGTCTACGGCCGTTCCAAGTGCGAAGGCGAAGCGGCCGTAGCGGCAGCCAATCCGCGCCACCTGATCCTGCGCACGGCCTGGCTCTACAGCGCACACGGTCACAATTTTCTCAAGACCATGCTGCGGCTGGCGCGGGAGCGGCCCGAGCTGCGCGTGGTGGCCGACCAGCATGGCAATCCAACCTACGTGCCGCATCTGGCCGACGCCATCCTGGCCATCACCACGCAGATCGGCAGCGGACGTCCGTGGGGCGTCTATCATGCGGCGGCCAGGGGCGAGACCACGTGGCACGGCTTCGCCTCTGCGATCATCGCCGCAGCAAAGCCACTGGGCGTGCCGCAAGTCCCGGTTGCGTCGATCACCACCGCCGACTATCCGCTGCCTGCGCCCCGGCCTGCCAACTCCTGCCTCGACAGCGGCAAGCTCGAGCGCGTGTTCGGCGTGCGCCTGCCCTCCTGGGAGCAGGGCCTAGCCGAATGCATCGGCGAGCTTGCCTGTCCCTCGCCTTCGGGGATGACGGCCTAGGCCAGCGGAACGCGCGAGGCCGGTGTCAGTGCTTGGTGTCGCCCGCGCCGGGCAGCTCGCCGCTCGAGAGCCGGGCATCGCCCGTGTCGGATGCCCCGGCCCCTGGCGACCCGTAGTGCTGCTGCATGAGGGGATCCTGCAGCCGTTGCTGGAAGCGGCGATAGCTGAGCGGGATGCATGCCAGGTAGATCAGCGTCAGCAGCGTCAGCGTGCTGAAGGGATAGGTTACCAGCAGCGCCACCACTGCTGCGACGCAGACAAACATCGGCATCACGTACTCGCGCGGGATGCGCTCGCCCATCAGCTTGCCGGAGAAGGTCGGGATGGTCGACACGAGCAGGAACGCCATCGCCAGCACATAGATGGACACCAGCACGGGCCACAGCCGCATGTCGACAATGCCGAGCCCATCCACATACAGCGGCAGCAGCACCGTGATGGCGCCAGCTGGAGCCGGCATGCCGGTGAAATAGTTGGACTGCCACTTGGGCTTGTCGACCTCGATCATGGCGTTGAAGCGGGCCAACCGCAGGCCCATGGCCAGCGCAAACACCAGCACCGCGATCCAGCCGAAGCCCTTCAGCGGGGTGAGGCCCCAGATGAACACGATGACCGCCGGCGCTACGCCGAAGTTGACGAAGTCGGCAAGGCTGTCGAGCTCGGCACCGAACTTGGATTGCGCCTTGAGTGCACGCGCCAGCCGGCCGTCGACGCCGTCGAGCAGGGCGGCGATCACCACCAGGGCAATGGCCATGTCGTAGCGCGCCTCGATCGCCATACGGATGGCGGTAAGGCCGGCGCACAGGCTGAGCAGCGTGAAGAAATTGGGCACCAGCATACGCACGGGAATCTTGCTGTGCCGGAACAGCCTGCGCCCGCGGCGACGACGCTCTTCGCCTTCCAGTCTCGGCAGCAGGGGATCCATGGTCGCCTCGTTGTCCGTTCAACGCTCTAAGCTATTGTACGCGTGCCTCGCGCTCGGGCTCATCCGACTTGAGATCGGCGAGGATGGTCTCGCCGCCCACGGCACGCTGGCCGACGGCCACCAGCGCTCCGTGCCCCGGCGGCAGGTAGGTGTCCACGCGGGAGCCGAAGCGGATCAGTCCATAGCGCTCGCCAACACCAACGGTATCGCCTTCGCGGATGAAGGTTACGATGCGCCGGGCGATCAGGCCGGCGATCTGCACCACCGCTATCTCCGTGTTGTCGTTCGTCGAGATGACGAGGCAGCTCCGCTCGTTCTCCTCGCTGGCCTTGTCGAGGGCGGCGTTGAGGAAGGAGCCCGGCACGTAGACCGAGCGGGCCACGCGGCCGGCCACCGGTGCCCGATTGATGTGCACATCGAACACGGACAGGAAGATCGAAATGCGCAGGCGCGGCTCGTCGCCGAGACCGAGCTCGGCCGGCGGGCGCACCTGCTCGATGGCACTGATGCGGCCGTCGCCGGGGGCGATGATCAACCCGTCGCGCAGCGGCGTGACGCGCGGGGGGTCGCGGAAGAAATAGGCGATGTAGGCCGTGATCAGCACGGCGATCCAGGCCAGCGGCGGCCAGACCAGGAACAACAGCAGGCAGACGCCGGCGCCGATGGCCAGGAACTTGTAGCCATCACTGTGCACGGGCACGATGCTGTCGGTGATCGTGTCGAGCAGGTTATGAGGTTCGGCCACGCGAGCCTCCCGATCCTGTCAGCGGCGCCCCGCCGGCGACGCCCAGCCTCACCGCAGGGGCAGCGCAACAAAGCGCATGTCTCCACCGCCGCCTTCCAGACGCAGCAGCACGGCCTTGCCCCCGGCGTTCTTGACCTTGTCGATGCCCTTGGTGACGTCGTCGATGGAGGCGACGGGCTCCTGGGCGATCTCGACGATGACGTCGCCGGCCTTGACGCCCTTCTCGGCGGCCGGGCTGGCCGGATCGACCTCGGTGACCACCACGCCCTTCGTGCCGGCATCCAGACTGTACTTGGCGCGCAAATCATCGGTGAGCGGAGCGAGGCCGAGGCCGAACAGCGGTTGACCGCTCGGCTTGATGCTGCCCTGCTTCTCGGGCTCCTTGCTCTTGCTTTTGCCCTTGTTCTTGGGAGCCTCCTTGCCGCTCAACTTGGCGGGCTCTTCTTCCTCGGCGAGCCGGCCGACGGCCACGCGCACGGTGCGCTTCTGGCCCTTGCGCAGCACCTCTACGTCGACGTCCTTGCCGATCTGGGTTTGCGCTACGAGGCGCGGCAGGCCGCGCATGGTGGTGACGTCCTTGCCGTCGAACTTGAGGATGATGTCGCCTTCCTGGATGCCGGCCTTCTGGGCCGGGCTGTCCGGCGTGATGCCGGCCACCAGCGCGCCGGTGTTCTCCTTGACGCCATAGGTCTCGGCAAGGTCGTCGGTCAGCGACTGCACCTTGACGCCGAGCCAGCCGCGGCGCGTCTCGCCGAACTGGCGCAGCTGATCGACCACCACCACGGCCGTGTCGGATGGCACCGCGAAGCCGATGCCGATCGAGCCGCCGGTCGGAGAGATGATGGCCGTGTTGATGCCGATCACCTCGCCGTCCATGTTGAACAGCGGACCGCCGGAGTTGCCCTTGTTGATGGCCGCGTCGGTCTGCAGATAGTCGTCGTAGGGCCCGGAATTGATGTCGCGCTGCTTGGCCGAGATGATGCCGACCGTCACCGAGCCGCCGAGCCCGAACGGGTTGCCGATGGCCATCACCCAGTCGCCGACTCTGAGCTTGCCGGAGCCGCCGAACGGCACGGAAGCAATCGGCTTCTTCGGGGTAACCTTCAACAGCGCCAGATCGGTCTTGGTGTCCTTGCCGATCACCTTGTCGACCTTGAGCTTGGTGCCGTCGTGGAAGTTGACGATGATCTCGTCGGCGCCGTCGATCACGTGGTTGTTGGTGACGATGTAGCCTTCCTTGCCGTCGATCACGAAGCCGGAGCCGAGCGAGGAGACCTTGCGGTCGGACGGCGAGCGGCCGCCCTTGCGGTTGAAGAAGTCCTCGAAGAATTCCTCGAACGGCGCGCCTTTGGGAACCTTCGGTAGCGGCACGCCTTCCGGTCCCTTTAGCGTCTGGCTGGTGGAGATATTGACGACCGCTTCGATCAGCTTCTCGGCCACCGGCGCGACGCTGGCGGGCCCACGTGTCTGGGAGCTGGCCGGCGTCAGCATAAAGAGCAGCCCCGTAGCGGCCAGCGTGCCGCGTCGGCAAACCCGCCGCCACCGGCGGGGTGCACCGGTCAACCTATGCGACGTATCGGATTGCAGGGGCCCGCTCATGGCCAAACTCTCCTGGCGCTTGCTTTGCATTCAAATCCTAGAGTGAGAACGCTTCAGGTGGAAGCAGTTGGTGCCACCCCCGAGCATAAACCCACCCTACAAACTATAGACGGAACAGGCTTCACTCTCCGGCCGCGATGTCCATTGTGAGGCTTGCATCATCCGATCCGAGGCGACCCTGCTCCACAAGCCGGACAAGCCCGGCAGCGCGAATGTCAAAATGGCTACCTTCAGCCACGCACCAACCAGACAATCACTACTCCTACTGCAACCGCCGCTGCGCCGGCCGTACGCAGCGCCTGCTCGGGCATCTGCGACGCCGTCGCCAGCAGTCTGAGGGCCAAATGTGGCGCGGATGCCCACAGCAAGCCCTCCAGGACCAGTACGAGCCCGATCGCAACCAGGATGTCGCTCATCGCTTCGGCTGGCCAGTCACATTTCCGGTGCCGGGGTTGGTGAAATACTTGAAGAACTCGCTATCGGGCGACAGCAGCATGCGCGTGTCGCCCGGCTTTATGCCCTGCTCGTAAGCTTGCATCGACCGATAGAAGGCAAAGAAATCGGGGTCGCGCGTGTAGGCGTCGGCGAAGATGCGGTTGCGCTCCGCATCGCCCTCGCCGCGCGTCTGCTCGGCGTCGCGAGTGGCGTCGCCCTTGATGATGGTAACCTCGCGGTCGGCGTTGGCTTTGATGCGGTTGGCAGCACCGGTGCCTTCGGCGCGGAACTCGGCAGCCTCGCGCTGACGCTCGGCGCGCATGCGGTCGAACACGTTCTTCTGGTTCTGGTCGGGCAGGTCGGCGCGCTTGATGCGCACGTCCACCACCTCGAGGCCGAACTCCTTGCCTTCGTCGTTGACCTGCTTGGCGATTTGCTTCATCAGCCCCTCGCGCTTGTCACGCACGAGGTCCGTGAAGGTGGCGCTGCCGAGCACGCGCCGCAATGCCGATTCGATCACTGGGCTGAGCCGCGAGCGCACGCTGCGCTCGTCGCGCACGGCCTGGTAGAACAGCAGCGGGTCGACGATACGGTAACGCGCGAAGGCGTCGACCTTGAGACGCTTCTGGTCGGCGGCGGTCACCTCCTGCTCGGCGGTATCCAGGTCGAGGATGCGCTTGTCGAAGGTGTCGACGGTCTGCACCACCGGGATCTTCCAATACAGGCCGGGCTCGGAGATGATGCGCACCGGCTTGCCGAACTCGAGCACGATGGCCTGCTCGTTGACGTGCACGACGAACAGCGCGAAGTAGGCGGCGGCCGCGATGGCGCCAGCAATCACGACCACGGCGGCGGCGAGGGCTCTCAACATCAGTTCGCCCCTTCCTTGCGCTTCTGCAGCTGATCGAGCGGCAGGAACGGCACCACGCCCTGGCCCGACTTGCCGTCGATGATGATCTTGTCGGTGCCGCCCAGCACCCGCTCCATGGTCTCGAGATAGAGACGCTTGCGTGTCACCTCGGGCGCCTTCTTGTATTCCTCCAGCACCTTGAGGAAGCGCGACGTCTGGCCGGTCGCCTCGGCCACCGTCTGCTCCTTGTAGCCGCGCGCGCCCTGCAGGATGCGCTCGGCCTCGCCGCGCGCCTCGGGGACCACGCGGCTGGCATAGGCCTGCGCCTCGTTCTGTAGGCGCTCGCGGTCGGCGCGGGCGGCCTGCACGTCGCGGAACGCGTCGATGACCTGCGTGGGCGGATCGACCTTCTGCAGCCGCACCTCCTCGATGCGGACACCCGACTGATAGGTGTCGAGCACATCCTGCATCAGCTTCTGCACGGCCTGCTCGGTCTGTTGGCGTGCACCGGTCAGGAGCGGCTGGATGTTGGACTGACCGACGACGTCGCGCATGGCGCTCTCGGCCACTTCCTTCACGGTGACGTCGGGGTTCTGGATATTGAACAGATACTGCTGCGCGTCGCGAATGCGCCAGAAGACGACGAAATCGACATCGACGATGTTCTCGTCGCCCGTCAGCATCAGGCTTTCCTCCGGCCGATCGCTGACGCCGCCGGGAAAGCCGCGGCTCGTCATGCCGGAGCGGAAGCCGACCTCGATGATGTTCTGCCGGGTGACCTTGGGCAGCCGCACCTCTTCGATCGGATAGGGCAGGCGGAAGTGCAGGCCCGGCGGCTCCTGCCGCGTCGGCTTGCCGAAGCGCACCACCACGCCGAGCTCATCGGGATTGACGCGGAAGGTGAAGGCATAGAAGGAGACGATGGCCGCCATCACCACGGCGACCAGGAACAGCAGCGAGCCCGGCACGCCACTGCCGCCCGGCATGACCTGCTTCAGGCGATCCTGGCTGCGCTTGAGCAGTTCCTCCAGGTCCGGCTGATGTGGGCCGCCCGACGGACCCTGGCCCCAGGGGCCTCCTCCGCCGCCCTTTCGGCCGCCATTCTGACTGCTCCAAGGCATTCGTTTGCCTTTCCGGTTCTGCTCAGGTCGGGAGTTACACGTTCAGCGCGGTGCCCCAGCCTGTCGGCCGGACCCATCGCGTGCCATCAACCACAGTCTCAAGGGGATCCGCGTATTTTCCGTTGCTTATAGGGCACCCTCCCAGCCTGCGCAAATGAACGAACGGCAATGGGTATATGGGATGCTTCGCGGGCAAAACCATGAGCTGCAAGAGATTAACTCTTGCGCTCCAGCACGATGAAATCGGCGGGATATTGGTCGCCGGGCCCTTGTTGCATCGGCTCGCGGGCGGTCTCGGCCCATACCGAGGGATCGAACGCTTCGAGGTAGGTGTCGCCAGGGGGATGGCCGCGCACCAGCGTCAGGTAGATGCGGTCTGCTGACGCAAGGGCAGCCCGGAAGATCTCGGCACCGCCGATCACGACCGCCTCGTCGGCGCCGCGTTGCACAGCCAGCTGGCGACCAAGGGCAATGGCCTCGGCGATCGTGAAGGCAACCTGCACGCCGGGTGCGGTGAAGGTGCGATCCCGCGTGATGACAATGTTGTCGCGGCCGTCCAGCGGTTTGCCGATCGAGACATAGGTCTTCCGCCCCATGATGATCGGCTTGCCCATGGTCGTCTTGCGGAAGCGCTTGAGGTCGGTCGGCAGCCGCCAGGGCAGCTGGCCGCCTGCGCCGATGACGCCGTTCTCCGCCACGGCCACCGCGAAGGCGACGCGAACCTCGCCCGTCACACCGCCACCTCGGCCTTGATGTGCGGGTGCGGATCGTAGCCGGTCAGATGGAAATCATCGAACTTGAAGGCGAAGATCGAGCGCACCTCGGGGTTGATCTCCATGCGCGGCAGCGCGCGCGGGCTGCGTTGCAGTTGCAGCTCGGCCTGCTCCAGGTGATTGAGATAGAGGTGCGCGTCACCCAGGGTGTGGATGAACTCACCCGGCTTAAGGTGCGTCACCTGCGCCATCATCAGGGTCAGCAGCGCGTAGCTGGCGATGTTGAACGGCACGCCAAGGAACACGTCGGCCGAGCGCTGGTAGAGCTGGCAGGACAGCCGCCCGTCGGCGACATAGAACTGGAACAGGCAGTGGCAGGGCGCCAGCGCCATATCCGGGATGTCGGCCGGATTCCAGGCGCTGACGATCATGCGCCGGCTGTCGGGATTGGTACGCAGCGTCTCCACGACCTCCTGGATCTGGTCGATGGTGCGCCCATGTCCTGTCGAAGACGGGCCTTCGCCCTTTGGAGCGCCCCAGGAGCGCCACTGCTTGCCGTAGACGGGGCCGAGGTTGCCATCCTCATCGGCCCAATCATCCCAGATGGAAACGCCGTTGGCCTTGAGGTAGGCGGTGTTGGTGTCGCCGGCGAGGAACCACAGCAGCTCGTGGATGATCGACTTCAGGTGCAGCTTCTTGGTGGTGACGAGCGGGAAGCCTTCGCACAAGTCGAAGCGCATCTGGTGGCCGAACACGCTGAGGGTGCCCGTGCCGGTCCGGTCCGTCTTGCGCGCACCTTCGCTGCGCACGACGTCGCATCAAGTCCAAATATTGCTGCATGATGATAGTTTAGCGCAATTCTTGCGATCCGGAACGGGGCGACTCAGGTCGGCAGGGGCACGTAGCGCAGCACCAGCACGATCATCGAGTTGTAGAGCGCATGACAGAAGATGGCGACCCGCAGGCTGCCGGTGCGCCAGAGCAGCCAACAGAAAAACAGGCCGATCATGAACACCTCGGCGATGCCGAACGCGGTGTAGCTGGCGTGCAGCGCCGTCCAGGCCGCAGTCGAGATCAACGCCGCGCCGAGGAAGCCGAGCCTCGAGCGCGACAGTGCCGACAGCAGGAAGCCGCGAAACAGCAGCTCCTCCGATAGTGGCGCGCCCACGCCCACCACCAGCAACGCCCACAGCCAGTCCGAGCCGGTCATGAACCCGACGAAGGGCCGCAGGTCGGTGTACATGTCCGACGGGAACAGGAGATACTGAACGATACTCACGATCACATTGATGGCTGCCAGCAGCAGCAGAGCCACCAGGTACACCCAGGGTGCGCCGCGCGGACGTTCCAGGGCCAGCACCTGGCTGATGCGGCCGCCACCCAGCGCGCTGAGCACCAGCGTCAGGACCACGACCAGGACCTGCCAGGCGCCCAATATGAACAGCTCCAGGTTCTGCAGGCTCTCGGGGCGCCACCTGGCGCCCATCGGACTGCCAAGCGCGCCCCCCGCAAGGATGGCAGTACCAATGACCAGCAGGGTTGCCAGGGCACCCAACCACGGGCCCCATGGGGTGCGCGTCACATAAGCCGCAGTTCCCCCGAACAATCTGCCGCTTGCACTGGCCTCAGGCACTGCCAAATCCAACAACTCCCGGTTGCCTATGCTGCGCCCGCAGCCTGTCATGCTTTTTTTTAACGACGTACCTGCTTATATTAGGGGTGCCGGATTCGTCCGGCTATGGCGATAAATGGACGTCGTAATAAGCCTATCGGACCCGGGGGCAGTACCCGGCGCCTCCACCACATGCCGCTGGCCCACACGGTAGCGGCGGCATCTGATGGGGGCGAACTAGGATCGACGAGGGTGTAAAGGGCGCGCTTTCGCTCGGCATGATACCACCGTTATCGGGTCAATCAGAATAGTTGCCAATGACAACTATGCTGAGGCTGCTCTCGCTGCGTAATGCAGTGCGATTAGCCTGAACTTGAAGCCCTGACGCTTAGCCGCGTCAGGCGCGGTTCGGAGGGCACCGGGCAACAGAAGCCCTCCACTTCCCTTGCGCCGCAGTCGGGCTAAGGGCGCGATCGAAGGCAGTACGACGACGCATGACGGCCGAGAGGCACATTGACTACGAAGCCCTGGCACAGGGCGCCATGCGCGGCATCGTCCGCACCGTGCTGGAGCGCGTGGCAAAATCCGGACTTCCCGGCGAGCACCATTTTTATATCGCCTTCAATACGGAGGCGCCCGGCGTCGTCATCTCCAAGCGCCTGAAGCAGAAGTATCCCGAGGAAATGACGGTGGTGCTGCAGCACCGCTTCTGGGACCTGACCGTGACCGAGGAGCGCTTCGAGGTGAAGCTCACCTTCGACGGCATCCCCGAGCGCCTGTCGGTGCCATTCGCCGCGGTGAAGGTGTTCTTCGATCCGAGCGTGCCCTACGGCCTGCAGTTCGAGGAGAGCGAGGCGACAGACGCCTCTGCGCGAGACGGTGCGGCCCTTCGCCCCGGAGAGGGGGCGGAAGCTGAGGCAGCCAACAAGGGGCCGGTGCGACCGGCGCTGCGCACGGCCGAGAAGAAGCCACGCGCGGTGCGCAAGCCGCGCTTGGAGAAGCCGGCCGACGATCAGGGCGAGGCATCCGAGCCGAAGGCACCGGCAAAGCCGTCTGCTGCCAACGCCGACACCAGCGCGGCATCGAGCGAACCCAAGGTCGTCAGCCTCGACAAGTTCCGCAAGAAATAACAACCTCCGGCTCCTGACTGAGTTTGTCATGGTCGGGTCTGTCCCGACCATCCACGGATCAACTTGCTCAGCAGCGTGAAGATGGCTGGGTCCTCGGGAACAAGTCCGAGTGCAGGCAAGCCCGAGGGTGACCGGTGGCGCTTGAATTCCGGTTCAACCAAAGCCGTAACGCCGCTAGTAATGCGATGCACTGCGAAGCGCCAACTCCCGCACGAGGTGACCCATGCCCCCGATCGGCCTGTTCAAGGGTGAGACAGCCCTGGTCACCGGCTCGGCCTCCAACATCGGGCGATCGATTGCCCTGGCACTCGCTGCCGAGGGTGCGAGCGTGCGCTGCGTCGACGTCGATGCCGCGCGCAATGCGACGGTCGCGGAGGAAATCGTCAAAGCCGGCGGGCGCGCCGAGGCCGTAACGGTCGATCTGTCGACGGCCGACGGCTGGCGGGCGGCGCTGCCGGCAAGCGGGCCGATCCCTTCCATGCTGGTGCACTCGGCCTCGCCGCCGCGCCGGGAGACCGACGGGGCGCTGTCCGTCACGGAAGCGACCTGGGATGCCATGCAGAACACCAACCTGCGCTCGGGCTTCTTCCTGGCCCGCGAGCTTGGCCGGCGCATGCGCGATGGCGAGGTCAAAGGCCGCATGCTGTTCATCACCTCGCTGCATGCCGAAACGCCGCGCAACATTCCCCACTACGCCGCCGCCAAGGCCGGCCAGACCATGGTCGTCAAGGAACTGGCCAGGGCATTGGGTCCTGCCGGCATAAGGGTCAATGCGCTGGCGCCGGGGGCGGTGCCGGGCGGGGGGTTCAATGCCGCGGCCTTCGATTTTTCGGCCAAGATTCCGCTCGGCCGCCTCGGCAAGCCGGAGGACATGGCCAATATGGCGGTGGCCCTGCTGTCTGACCGGTTCTCGGGCTATGTGACCGGCACCACGGTGGCCGTGGACGGAGGCATCGCGCTGTACAACTGGATTCCGCTGCCCAACCGCCTGATTCCAGGTCCATCGAGGGACGTTGCACAAGCGGCGGTGTCCCGCTATAAGGCGCACCAATCGGGCCACCCTCCGGCGTTCCGGACGGGCCCGTTTTCCTTTTGGAGATCGAGTGCCATGGCCCAACAGGTCAGCGAGATCAAAGCTTCCGCGCGCCCGCGCGCCGGTACGGGCGGTGCCCGCGCGGTCCGCCGCGAAGGCCGCGTGCCCGCCGTCATCTACGGCGACACCAGCGAGCCCCAGCACGTCGCGGTCGAGTTCGCCGAGCTCACCAAGCTGATCGGGCGCGGCAAGTTCCTGTCCACCGTGTTCGACCTCAACATCGACGGCAAGAAGAGCCGGGTGATCCCGCGCGAGGTGCAGGTCGACCCGGTCAAGGACCTGCCGGTGCACGTCGACTTCCAGCGCGTCGGCGCCAGCGGCAAGATCCGCGTCAACGTGCCGGTCAAGTTCACCAATGACGCTCTCTCGCCCGGCCTGAAGCGCGGCGGCGTGCTCAACATCGTGCGCCACGAGGTGGAGGTGATCTGCCCGGCCGACGCCATTCCCGCGCAGTTCGAGTTCAGCCTCGAGGGCCTGGAGATCGGCCGCTCGATCCACATCTCGGCGGTCAAGATGCCGGAAGGCGTGCGGCCGACCATCACCAACCGCGACTTCACGGTGGCGACCATTGCCGGCCATCGCGTCGAGGAGGAGGCCAAGCCGGCCGAGGTTGCGGCCGTCGAGGGCGCTACCCCGGCTGCCGGCGAAGGTGCACCTGCTGCCGCAGCGGCCGGCGACGCCAAGGCGGCGCGCCGGCAAGGAGGGCGCGGCTGCCAAGGCACCCGCTGGCAAGGAAGCCGCCAAGCCGGCGGCCAAACCAGCCGCCAAGAAGTGAGGGCTGCGGGCTCCAGGCTGCCGACCACCCGCGGGTGACGCACGATGAAGCTCTTCGTAGGCCTCGGCAATCCGGGCGGCGAGTACGCTCGCCAGCGCCACAACGTCGGCTTCATGGCGGTGGAGCGCATCGCCGAGCAGCATGGGCTCGGGCCCTGGAAGAAGCGTTTCCACGGGCTCGCCTGCGACGGCGTCATCTCGGGGCGCAAGCTGGCGCTGCTCAAGCCGCAGACCTACATGAACGACAGCGGGCGCAGTGTCGGCGAGGCCATGCGCTATCTCAAGATCGCGCCTGAAGACGTGGTCGTCTTCCACGACGAACTCGACCTCGCGCCCAGCAAGATCAAGGTCAAGAGCGGCGGCGGCAATGCCGGCCACAACGGCCTGCGCTCGATCAGCGCGCACATCGGCAACGAGTACGAGCGCGTGCGCATCGGCATCGGTCATCCAGGCTCCAAGGAGCTGGTGCACGGCTATGTGCTGCACGATTTCGCCAAGGCTGACGCGGCCTGGCTGCAGCCGCTGCTCGATGCCATCGCCGCGGCATCCGGCAGGCTGGCGGCGGGCGATGCAGCGCGCTTCCTCACCGACGTGTCGCGTAGCCAGCGTGCCAACGACGAGCCGCTGACGCAGTCGGCACCGCGTCCGGCCGAGGCGAAGAAAGAGCCGGCGCATGCCGGTGCCGGCCATCCGGCTGGAGAGCGCCAGGCCAAGCGGGCGGGCGCGCTTGCCGACAATCTCAAGCGGTGGCTGACCGGCCGCCGAAAAGAGAGCTGAGCTGATCCACCCATGGGCTTCAAATGCGGCATCGTGGGCCTGCCGAACGTCGGCAAGTCCACCCTCTTCAACGCGCTGACGCAGACGGCGGCGGCGGAGGCCGCCAACTATCCGTTCTGCACCATCGAGCCGAACGTCGGCGACGTCGGCGTGCCCGATACGCGGCTCGACAAGCTGGCGGTGATCGGCAAGTCGGCAGCCATCATCCCGACCCGGCTGACGTTCGTCGACATCGCCGGCCTGGTGCGCGGCGCCTCCAAGGGCGAGGGGCTCGGCAACCAGTTCCTGGCCGTGATCCGCGAGGTCGACGCGGTCGCCTACGTGCTGCGCTGCTTCGAGAACGACGACATCACGCACGTCGAGGGCCGCATCGATCCGATCGCGGATGCCGAGACGGTCGAGACCGAGCTGATGCTGGCCGACCTCGACAGCCTGGAGCGCCGTCGCGATCCGCTCGAGAAGAAGGCCAAGGGCGGTGACAAGGAGGCCAAGACGCAGCTCGTCCTGATCGACAAGGCGCTGGAGCTGGTGCGGGCCGGCAAGCCGGCGCGGCTGGCCAAGCTCAGCGCCGAGGAACAGCCGGGCTATCGGGCGCTGCAGCTGCTGACCGCCAAGCCGGTGCTGTACGTCTGCAACGTCGACGAGGCCTCGGCGGCAGCGGGCAATGCCTTCTCCAAGACGGTGGAAGAGCGCGCCAAGGCCGAAGGTGCCGGCTGCGTCGTCATCTCGGCCAAGATCGAGGCGGAGTTCGCGGGCCTCGCGCCCGAGGAGCGCGGCGAGTTCCTGCAAGAGATGGGCCTCGAGGAAGCCAGGCCTCAACCGGCTGATCCGCGAGGGCTATCGGCTGCTCGGGCTGATCACCTATTTCACGGTCGGGCCCCAAGGAGGCGCGCGCCTGGACGGTGGTGCGCGGCACCAAGGCGCCGCAGGCGGCCGGCGTGATCCATACCGACTTCGAGAAGGGCTTCATCCGCGCCGAGACGATCGCCTACGACGATTTCGTGACGCTGAACGGCGAGGTCGGCGCCAAGGAAGCCGGCAAGATGCGGCTGGAAGGCAAGGAGTACGTCGTCAAGGACGGCGACGTCATGCACTTCCGGTTCGCGAACTAGTGTCCTCGTTCGCGATCTCCTGGCTAGGGCCCGTCCTGATTGCGGCGCTCATCTCCTACCTCGCCCGCAACAGGAGCTGGCTGATCCACTTCCTGACCTGGGTGTTCGGGCTGCCGCTGCTGCTGGTGTTCGTGCCCATGCTGGTCGCCATCGTCGCCTTGCACGTGTTTGGCGTCGACCTGTTCGACTGAACAGCTGCGGCCCGGCGCTCGCCCCGAGCCGCAGCACTCGATATCACTGAGCGGCGTTAACGTTGAAGTACTTGGCAAGGCCGCTCAGGACAGTGGCGGCATCATGGTTGGCGGTGCCTTCGAGCCTGGCCGACCGCTCGGACCAGTCCCGGATGGTCTCCCGGGCCTCCTCCACGGTCATGATGCCCTTGCGGACCATGATGTCGAAGAGACCGACAGCCAGGGTGTAACCGGCGGTGCCCACGGCTTCGGGAAGAGATCCTTGCAATTCGCCCATTTCCGACATGATCGATCCTCTCTGGAAGACTGGGGGGCGAGCAGAAAGCACCCAAATCCGCCTTTCCTTGGGCCGGGGTGGCTTGGCCGGCGCCCGCGACGATCCGGCACCTCCCACCCTTGCAAAAAAAGCCGAGCCTAGGCTCAGGTGGGGACAGCGAGATATCATTCTTAAATGACGCTGGCCCTAGGATAGGAAAGCGTGACTGCCGCGGGCTGACATCACGCTTGGGGACGAAAAGGGGTGCAAAGCCCAGTGCAACAACAACTGCCCGCCGGGCTGCGCGTGCTGCTGGCGGAAGACGAACCTCTGATTGCAATGGACGGCGAGGCTGCGCTGCAGGCCATGGGCGTGCAGCAAGTCGTGCTGGTGCGCAGCGTGAGCGAAGGGCTGAGCGCGATCGACGGTTCGCCGTTGGATGCCGCCTTCCTCGACCTGCGGCTGGGTGCGGACACCAGTGTGCCGCTGGCCGAACGGCTTGCTGCTGCCGGCGTGCCGTTCGCGTTCCTGACGGGATACCAGGGGGATGCGATCCCGGCGACCTTCAAGGGTCGCCCGGTCGTCGCCAAGCCTTTCAGGTCCGAGCTGCTGCTGCAAACCCTGCTGGCGATGACCTGCAAACCCTGACGCCTGCTGCTCCCCGAGCGCTCCGCTGACAGCGGCCGGGCAAGCCTGTAAGACGGGCTGTCGATGACAGTCGCGGAGAGGTCAGGGTGCAGGACGATAAGGCGGGCGGGGGCATCCTCTACCACGAGGACATCGAGGTCGGCACGCCGCTGATGCTGGGCGGCACGACGGTGACGAAGGACGCCATCATCGCCTTCGCGCAGGCCTACGATCCGCAGCCGATCCATCTCGACGAGGAGGCGGCCAAGCATTCGCTCGTCGGCGGCTTGTGCGCGTCGGGCTATCACACCTGCGCATTGATGATGCGCATGGTGGTGGACGGTTTCCTCGGTCGCGCCGCATCACAGGGCTCGCCCGGCGTGGACGAGGTGCGCTGGCTCAAGCCGGTGCGGCCGGGCGAGGCGGTGCGCACGCGCTTCACACCTCTGGAGAAGCGCGTGCTGGGCTCGCGGCCCGATGTCGGCATCACCAAGGTGCTGGTCGAGTTGATCGACAGTGGTGACGCGGTCCTGTGCAACTGGCTCACCAACCAGCTGACGCGGCTGCGCACACCGGGCCCGGCGCCCGCGAAGACTGCATCCGCGAAGAGCGCGAAAAGCCCGCTCGTCGGCCTGTGGGACGATGCCGCCGCCAAGGTACAGCCCTACGCGGACCTTCCCTTCGAGGATCGCCAGATCGGCGAGACGACCGACGTCGGCCGCCACACCTTCAGCAGGGACGAGATCGTCGGGTTTGCGCGTCAGTTCGACCCGCAGCCGTTCCATCTCGACGAACAAGCCGCCAAGCGCTCGCTGTTCGGTGGGCTGTGCGCATCAGGCTGGCAGACGGCAGCCTTCTTGATCCGCGGCGCGGTCACGACGCGACAGAAGGCCAGCGAGGCGGCGCACGCAAAAGGCACGGCGCTGGCAAGCTACGGGCCGTCACCTGGCTTCCGCAATATCCGCTGGCTGAAGCCGGTGTTCGTCGGCGACACCATCGAGTACCGCACGCGCGTCAGCGACAAGGTCGACCTGAAGTCGCGCCCGGAGCGCGGCCTTCTGGTGAACGAGGGGCAGGGCCGCAATCAGCACGGCGAGGTCGTGTTCGCCATCACCACGCAGATGCTGGTGGAGCGGCGCCGATAAGGCGCGGGCTTCGTTCACCATGCGCGCGAACTGTGCGCTCGCGCCAATCCCCGCGCGCTTGGCCCATGCGACCATGCTCGCACCTCGGCTCAACGAGGGGCGCTATCGCGAGGCGTCTCGATGGTGCGGGCCGGGGTCGTATCCGGGTAGCCCTGCCAAGGGCACTCCGCTGCATGTGGCCAGTTGGGTCACTCGCTGGAGCCGCGCAGCAGAAACCGGATACGACACGGAGCGTCCGTGCCAGCATGGACTGCCCGATTGCAACAGAGCCAGGCATCGGACGCCCCGCTCCCTCGTTGTTAAAAGCTGACACTCGCGGCGCGCGATGGTCAGGAAGAAACGGCGCGTGTGCTGGTTGAGGGGCCGGCCGGAACTGCGGCCGCGCCCGCAGACGCGCGCAGAGCGCCCTGCGGGCGCTGAAGGAGACTTCATGCGCCCGCGCAGTAGCGCTCAATCCTGGTAGCCGGGGCTTTCCTCGTCGAGCTTGCGCAGCAGGGCTGGCCATTCGCGCTTGCCGATCGGGCGATAGCCCTTCTCCGAGTTGTTGAAGCGGTTGCGCTCGATGGTGACGCGCTGCACCTCATCGGGGATCGGCGAAAGGGCGGCGCCGGTGTGCTGGAAGGCGACCTGCATGCGGCAGGCGCGCTCGGCGCGGTACATCCACATCCAGGCCTCGCCGACCGTGCGGCCGACGGTGAGCAGGCCGTGGTTGCGCAGGATCAGCACGTTGTTTTGGGCAAGGTCGCGCGCGATCGAACTCGCGCTCGGACAGGTCGGTGGCGATGCCCTCGTAGGCGTGATAGCCGGTCTGGGCGATGACGGCGAGCGCATGCTGGGTGATGGGAAGCAGCCCGTCCTTCTGCGTCGCCACGCTGGTGCCGGCCTGGGTGTGGGTGTGGATGCAGCAGGCGGCCTCGGGCCGCGCCATGTGCACCGCGCTGTGGATGGTGAAGCCGGCCGGGTTGATCTCGTATTCGGTGTCGCTCAGGATGTTGCCGTCGACGTCCACCTTGACGAGGTTGGAGGCGGTGATCTCCTCAAACAGCAGCCCGAACGGGTTGATGAGAAAGTGATGCTCGGGCCCTGGCACGCGCGCGGAGAGGTGCGTCGCCAGCAGGTCCGACCAGCCGAACAGATGCACTAGCCGGAAGGCGGCGGCCAGATCGACGCGGCGCTCCCATTCCTCGGGGGATATGTTGGGTTTGGAGGAGGCCGTCACTTTCTTGGGTGCTGCCGTTGCCATGCCGGTAGGTCCTTGTCTTGTGCGCCACCACCTGACCTTGTGATACGCGGTCATCCCGGTGCTTGTCACCGGGATCCAACCATCCACGCATGCCGGAGCAAGCGGTTGGATAGATCCCGGCAACAAGTGCCGGGATGACACTACCCCTCGATCATGGCAACCAGGGTGTCGAGGCGATCGGCCTCGTCGGCGGGCTTGTCCCAGCGGATGCGGTGGATGCGGGGAAAGCGCATGGCGACGCCCGATTTGTGGCGGGTCGATTTCTGCACGGCGTCGAAGGCCACCTCGAACACCAGGCCGGGCTCGACCGCGCGCACCGGACCGAAGCTTTCGGTGGTGTGGTTCCTGACCCAGCGGTCGATCTCCAGCAGCTCCTCGTCGGTGAAGCCGAAGTAGGCCTTGCCGACCGGGACCAGCTCGCGTGTGGCGTTGTCGCCGTCACGCCAAGTGCCGAAGGTGTAGTCGGAATAGTAGGACGAGCGCTTGCCGGAGCCGCGCTGGGCGTACATCAGCACGCAGTCGAGCGTGAGCGGGGCGCGCTTCCACTTGAACCACAGGCCCTTGGGGCGGCCGGCGACGTAGGGGCTGTCGCGACGCTTGAGCATGATGCCCTCGATGCCGGTGTCGCGCGTGGCGGCCCAGAGCTTCTCCAATTCGTGCTTGCTCGGTGACCGCAATCAGCGGCGACAGGTCGGTGCGAGGCGGGCGCACCTTGGCGTGCCAGGCTTCCAGCCGTGCGCGGCGCTCGATGAAGGGCAGTGCGCGCAGATCCTCGCCGGCGATGGCCAACGCGTCGTAGAGGCGGATGTGGGCCGGGAACTGCTCGAGCTGCTTCTTGCTGACCGTCTTGCGGTTGAGGCGCTGCTGCAGGTCGTTGAACGGCGCGACGTTGAAGGGTGGCGGCTCGCCCTGGCGCAGCACCAGCAGCTCGCCGTCGAGAACGGCATCGAAATTGAAGCCCGCGACCACGTCGGGGAAGGCCTGGCTGACGGCATCGCCGGTGCGCGAATAGAGCTGTGCTTCGCGGTTGCCGGCCACGATCTGCACGCGGATGCCATCCCACTTCCATTCGGCCGAGAACTCGGCAAAGTCGAGCGCGGCCCAGTCCTGATCCTCCAGCGGATGCGACAGCATGAGCGGCCGGAACACGGGGGCGCTCGATATGTCGGGCTTGGGCGCGCGCCCGTCCAGCCAGGCAAACAGCGGCTCGTAGGGAGGGCTCAACGCATGCCAGACCTGCTCGACGTCGTCCACCGCGAATCCCGCCATCTCGGCCACCGCGGTCTTGGCAAGGCGGGCTGACACGCCGACACGCGGCGCTCCGGTCAACAGTTTGAGCAGCGCCCAGCGGCCGGTGGCGTCGAGGCAATCGAGCCAGGTCTCCAGCCGCGGCCCCAGCGCGTTGCGATCGATCAGGGCGAGTTCGGCGACGATGTCCGAGAGGCGGGGGGATGCTCCGTCCGCGCCCTCGACGCGTTCCCTCTCTCCGCTTGCGGGGAGGGGGCTAGGGTAAGGGGCAGCTCCAAGCGCCAAAGTTGAAGCTAGTTCCTGCCCCTCACCCCGACCCTCTCCCCGTGCAGACGGGGAGAGGGAGAAGGTCGAGCTATCCCACGCCAGCGCGATGGTCTCGGCCGTATCGCCGACATAGTCGCGGGACAGGCGGAACAGCTCGGGATCCATGCGCCGTGCCATCATGTCGGTGAGTGTGCGACGCAGCGGGAAGGAGAACGGCAGGCCGTCGGTCAAGGCGCATAAGGCCCAGCCGCGGTCGGGATCGGGGGCGGTGCGGAAATAGTCCGCCATCAGCCGCAGCTTGGCGTTGCGCGCCGGCGTGTAGGACAGGCGATCGAGGAGCTCGGCGAAGGCTTTCATGGCATGTCTCCTCCCCCTTGAGGGGGGAGGTTGGACAGCCACGAACTTAGGCCGCCAATTGCATCCCGCACCGCACACCCGACAGGCGGGCTAAGTACGATGGCGTTCCTGGTGGGGGTGACGTGGCAGCGCGCGACAACAACTCCCCCACCCGGCGCGCCACGATCACTTAGCCGCTCACGGCTGAACCCGTTGACGGGTCGGTGTGTGTGGGCGCGGCTAAGTGATGGCGCGCCGCCCTCCCCCCTCGAGGGGGAGGTGGGGGTTGGTGTGATCATTCCGCCTCCTCGCCCTCCCAGCCGACGAGAGCGAGCGCGCGGCCGCGCTTGCCCATCAGCCCGATCTGGTGCACCAGCGCGTCCTCGCGGCCATGCGTGACCCACACTTCCTCTGCGCCTGTCTCGGCGATAGTGGCTATCAACTCCGGCCAGTCGGAGTGATCGGAGATCACCAGCGGCAGCTCGACGCCGCGCTGGCGGCCGCGGGCGCGCACGCGCATCCAGCCCGAGGCAAAGGCGGTGACGGGATCGGTGAGGCGGCGCGTCCAGCGATCCTGCAAAGCTGACGGCGGGGCGATGACGATCTCGCCCGGCAATTTATCCGGCGCTTCCGACACCAGCCGGATGTCGCCGAGGTCGATGCCGAGGCCGACGTAGAGGTCGCACATGGCCTTCAGCGCGCCGTGCAGCCAGACGGGCTTGTCGTAGCCGGCGGCGCGCAGCAGCGCGATCAGCCGCTGCGTCTTGCCGAGGCCGTAGGCGCCGATCAGGTGGGTGCGGTCGGCGAAGGTGGTGACCGAGTGCAGCAGGCGCCCGATCTCGCGCGCATCGGGCTCGTGGCGGAACACCGGCAGGCCGAAGGTGGCCTCGGTTACGAACAGGTCGCAGGGGACCAGCTCGAACGGCGCCGTGGTGGGATCCGGCCGGCGCTTGTAGTCACCCGATACGACGGCGCAACGGCCACTGCATTGGATCACCACCTGCGCGCTGCCGAGGATGTGGCCGGCCGGAGCCAGGCGCACCTGGGTGCCGCCGAGGCCGAGGGTTTCGCCAAAGCGCAGCGCTTGGAAACTGCCAGCGCAGTTCTCGCCTAGGCGGGCCTTCATCACGGCGATGGTCTCGGGGGTGGCGAGCACGGCGCCGTGGCCGGGCCGGGCGTGGTCGGAGTGGCCGTGCGTGATGATGGCGCGCTCGACAGGGCGCAGCGGGTCGATGTGGAAGCCGCCCGGCTCGCACAGCAGGCCCGATGCGTCGGGCTTCAGCCAGGATTCGAATTTGTCAGTCGGAGCGGTCGGCATGCCTGAAATATAGGAACACAGGGCGCGGGACGCAGCCTCCGCGCGCATCGGCCATCAAATTGCCACCGGCGGGGTGGTCCGATAGCCTGGCCGTACATTGATAAGCGATTTCCTGAGCAGGAGCGGATCGAGATGACCATTGGTCGCGCGCGCACTGCCGCTGCAGGTTTCCCCTTCAAATCACGCAATGCCGCGACGGGAGCTGCGGCGCGCGTGGTCGCCTTCGTGGTCGTGGCTGCCGTTGCCGTTCTGGCCGGGGTCGACGCTGCCGCCGCCGACATCTACGTCATGGAGTCATCGGTGCCCGGCATGCGCGCTGGCGTGCGGCTGGCGGACAACGAGAGCCTCACCCTGCCGGCCGGCACCTACGTGCGAGCCGTGCTTCCCTCGGGCAAGACCCAGACCATCCGCGGGCCGTTCTCCGGCAAGGTGGCGGACCTGACCAAGGGCGTGGAAAGCAACGAGAGCCTGATGGTGCCGGTACGCAAAATCCTGGCGACCGGTGGCGCCACGGAAACCACCGCCGGCGGAACGCGCAGCGTTGCCAGGGTGGCTAGGCCGCGCGGCTTCTCGCTGGTCGAGATCCCCTCCTGGGTGAACGGCACGGTCTGCCTGCTGAAGGGCGGCAACGCGGTGCTGGTGCGCCAATCGACGGCAGGCGCCGAGCGCGCCATGCTGGTGGACGCAAAGACCTTCGAGCGGGCGCAGGTGACGTGGGAGGCGGGCAGCGCCGCCGCGGCCTGGCCTGCGAACCTGAAGCTGCTGCCGGACGCCACCTATCAGGTGCTGATGCAGGACCGGGAGGGCCGCGACGTCACCGTGCGTTTCCTCGACAAAGCTCCGGCCGACGACGACATGCTGGTCGAGCTGCACAAGCTTGGCTGCGTGCAGCAGCTGGAAACCTGGCTGCGCGAGCGCATGGCCAAGAAGAGCTAGGTTTCGGGTTGCAGGGGTCGGGCCAGAACCTGATCCCTGAAACCTGGCCCCTGAAACCTGTTCACATTGCTCGGGCGACTCGGAAGCCGAGGTTGTTCCACCGGCTGCCGGCTTGGTTACCGAGCCGGCCGGCAAGACGCAGGTCATTGGCAGAGCTGTCCCAGGCTCCCCCGCGGCGCACGCGGGTGCAGCTGGTCCCGTCGACCGCCTGGCCGTCCGCCGGCGCGCCCGCGTAGCTGTTCTTGTAGCAGTCCTGCACCCACTCCCAGACGTTGCCGTGCATATCCTGCAGGCCGAACGCGTTGGCCTGGAACGATCCGACCGGGGCAGTCCGCTTGGCGTCCCACTCGCTGCCGCAGCCCTTGCAATTGGCGCGGTTCTGGCCGAGGTCGTTGCCCCACGCGTACGCGGCGTGCAGGCCGGCGCGTGCCGCGTACTCCCATTCGGCCTCGGTGAGCAGCCGATAGGTCTTGCCGGTCACCTTGCTGAGCCAGGGCAGATAGTCCTTGGTGATGTCGTCCCACGACACATTGACGACCGGTTGACGCCCGCGTCCCCAGCCCTGATCGGGCGGACTGTTCAGGCAACCGCCGGCGGCCACGCAGGCATCCCACTCCGCAAACGTCACCTCGAACTTGCCGACCGCGAACGGCTTGGCGATGGCGACCTTGTGCAGCGGCTTCTCCGCACCGCCGCCGTCGTTGGAGCCCATCAGGAAGTCACCGGCGGGCACCGCCACCATCTCCGGGCAGCCCGGACAGTCGCGGAAGGTCGCGGCGGCTTGCGTGGAGCTGGTGGTGAGGGCGCGCGCCGTGCTGTCATCCTTCTGCAGCACGACCACGCGCTGCCCACCCGAGTCGGCCTGCACCTTCTTCAGGTCTTCGATGCGCGCCCGCGCCAGCTCGGCGTAGTAGCTGTCCTTGTAACGGGCGGCATAGGCCTCGAGTGCGGCGATGCTGGGCGAGCGTTCGGCTGCGGCCCAGGCCTCGGCGGCTTCGCTCGCGGACCCGGTGGTGTTGCCCGCAGTCGGCGAGCCCGGATTGAAATAGAGACGTCCGCGCAGCGCCGAATGCTCCCAGGGCACCTGCGCGTCCTTGGTCGCCGACATGACGTCGTTGCGCACGGAAATCAGCACCGCGTTGAGGTCGTCATGCGACGCGGACAGGTGCTTGATGAGCGAGCCCGCATAGGGTGAGTTGCGTCCCCCGCCGTCGAGGGCAAGGGCGCCGGGGTGGGTGGAGAAGCTGATCAGTGTGCCGGACCCGGCCTCGATCTGGGCCAGGCCCTTGCCGACGTCAGCGGAGCGCGTGCCGAGGTTCTGCGCCAGATTGCGCGCTAAGGGATTGTCGCGGCAGGCGTCCAGGAACAGCACGTTGGTCTTGGTCAGACGCTCCATGGCGCGGTGGATGATCTCGACCTTCATCATCTCGAAATCGAGAGCCACGGCGGCCGACAGCTGCGCATCGACCGGCACGAGATAGTTCTGGCCCGCCACCTGCAGCCCGTGCCCGGCATAGAAGAACACTCCCACCGACGCGCCCTCCAGGGCGGCAGCGAACTCGCGCACCTTGGCATCGAAGGCGGCCTTGGTGAGATCGAAGCCATCCACCACCTGGAAACCGAAGCCCTTCAGCACCGCACTTATGTCGGTGGCATCGTTCTTTGGATTGGTGAGCTTGGTGGTGTGCTGGTAGTCCGAGTTGCCGATCACCAGCGCAACGCGCTTCTGCGCTTGCGCCAGCGCCGCATCGGACCATGCGACGAGATTGGCAGCGGCCGCGACAAGCGCCAGCGCGAGCGGCAAAATCCGGAGCATGATCAAATCCCGCAGAAGTCCCCAAGATTGAGACAATACTAGCCGCGACCGTGGCGTGCGCAAGGCGAGCAGTCAGCGTTGCCCATCCATCTTGCTGATCTCGGCAGCCTTTAGTCCGCCGGCGCGGGCATGCGGGCGGCCGCCGACGGCCATGGTGATGGCAAACACCAGCTCGTCGGCGCGCGGCGCATCGGGGATCATCACGGTCATGGCGTCGAAGTGGCTGCGCACGAAGCAGGCATCCTTGTGGTGGATCGGCAGGTCCAGCGATGCGCCGACCGCACCGATCTTGCAAGCCGACGGCACGATGGCCAGCGCCCGGCCGAGCAGCTCGCGCATGGCGTAGCCGCCCGGCACGTGCCACAGGGCGGAGTGCTCGATCTCGCCGGCCGAACCGACGATCACGCCCTTGCCGTAGGCGTCGATGGCCTTGGGGTCGCCACCGAGTGCCGCAACCAGCCTGCGCGACAGCTCGATGCCGAGCGGCTTCAGCGCTTCCATCATCGGCATGATGTCGGGCTCGTAGCGGCCGGCGTAGGGGTTCCTGACCACCGCCGCGGCCCATGCCTTGCGCACCGGCTTGTCCAGCACCGGGCCGCCGTCATGCCGCGTCTCCTCGGCACACACCACGATCTTGCGGATGTCGATGTTCATGGCAGCCTCTCATGGCGGTCGGGTTAGGGCGAGCCTGCAATCCGACGCGTTGCGTGCATTCTGTGTCGGGTTACATGCCGACGCCGACCAACCTAACGTTTGCTACATCTTGTAGATGACGACCTTCAGCGGCTTCAGCGCACCGTCATTGCAGGGATTGAGATCCTGCGGACAGTTGGAGAGCGCGAAGATGCAATCCATCTCTGCGCGCATCTCGACATAGTCGCCAGCCTTGGAGACAGGTGTTGCGATGGTCCAGGCGCCCGTGGCTTCGACGGGGCAGTTCATGAACAGGTTGAGCGACATCGGCACGTCCTCGCGGCGAATGCCGTAGGGTGCCAGGGCGGCGACGAAGTTCTCGACACAGCCGAAGTGGTTGTCGACGCCGTACCGCACTTTGTCGATCTGGGCATTGCAGGAGCCTGCGAGCAGATCGTGCCGGCCGCAGGTGTCCGCAGTGATGGTGAACATCGGGTTGGACAATTCCGAGTAGAGCACGTGGCCGGTGGTGACGTAGATGGTGCCGTTGAGGCGGATCGTGTTGGAGATCCAGAACTTCTCGGCCAGGTTGGCTTTGTTGAAGGCGACCAGGTCTCCGACCTGCCTGCCTTCCAGATCGACGACGCGCAGGATCTGGCCGCGTTCGATCTCGCGCGCGAGCTTGCCGGCCGGAGGCAGTGTGCTCTCGTAGATGACATGGCCCGGTATGGTCCCCGTAGCCGGTTCTCGCGTCGTCATGCTCGGATCTCCTCGCCTCGCACCACGACCTTGCGGATATCGACGTTCATTGGGGAACCTCCTTGATGGGTGTCATCCCGGAATTGGCGTCAGCGAATATCCGGGACCTAGGGCTGGGACGACCTCTGCGGCTGGGTCCCGGCTCTGAGCTGCGCTCAGGCCGGGATGACACGTGAGCACAGCGACGAGCGTGCGGGTCTCGCCAGCGAGCATGAGCGCGGCGTCGGCGATCAGACCGCGGCGCTGGTAGTCTTGCGCGCGCTGCACGCCGCGGGTGAGTGCCGTGTCGATCTCGCCGTGTGTGAGCGCGCCAACCGCGACGGTAACGAGTCTATCGCCGAGGTCACTGTCGGGGTCGAGGTCGCGGGCAGGGCGGCGCTTGACCGCCGGGCTGTCGATGTCGACCGCGTTGGCGACCAGAGTCGCGGCGATATCGGCCGTCGCCGCGTCGCCGGCCAGCACGGTCACCGAGTCGGCGATGCCGAGCGAGAAGCTGCGCCCGCGCGCCCCCGAGGTGGCGATGCCGCCGATGCCGGAGCCGGCCTCCAGCCGCAGGCGGCCATTCAGCACCGGCGCATCGCCGAGCGAGAACTCGCCGGCAACGCCCACCTCCAGGGCATGCCCCTCGCTGACCAGGATGGCGATGTCGCCGCCGTCGTTGACGAACGCGCGCTCGAGCCGGGCTGCCACCGTCATGTGGGCGAGCAGCTCGTCCGCTACCGCACCGGCCACCGCCGCCATCGGCGTGACGAACAGGTCGGCGAAGGGCGTGCAGGCCGCCAGCATGCGCCGCGCCACCGGGCCATCGACCGCCGGCCACTCCTGGATCGGCCGGCGCAGCAGGGTCAGCTCATCGCACAGCTCGGGCAGGATCGCCGGGAAGCGGCCGGCGGCTGCGTCATAGGCCGCGCGCAGCGCCTCCGGGGCCCCCCACGCCTTCAGCACCACGTCGATCGGCCCGTGCGACAGGTGCAGGCGGTCGCCGGTCAATCGCTGGATGACAGGAGCCGCAAACATCGCCTCATCCGATCCTGGCGAGCGCGCCGACAAGGGCTGCCGCCTCGGCAGCCGTCAGCGGCTCCAGCGTCTTGCGCGAGACATTGGCGGCCACGGCCTTCATCGCTGTCACGGCGGCCTTGCCGGCGGGTGTCAGGCCGAGCACGACGACGCGCCCATCCTTGGGGTCGGGTGAGGTCTGTACGTAGCCGCGCGTGGCGAGCCGCCCGATCACGCCCGAGATGGTAGCCGGGTCCATGGCGGTCAGGCGGCCGAGCTGGTTCTGCGACACGGCCTGCAGGTCGTCGAGCTTGGCCAGCGCGGCGAACTGGGTCGGCGTGATGCTGAACTCGCCCATCACCGCGTTGAAGGTCTCGGTAGCCCGCTGATGCGCGCAGCGCAGCAGGAAGCCGACCTGATCCTCCAGCACGTAGCTGGCGGCCACTTCCGGGTTGGCGTCTTCGGGCTCAGAAATCTTGCGCGGCTTGCGGCTGGCGGTCACGGCTGCCTCCGGTCTTTTGCCTCCCCCTCGAGGGGGGAGGAAGACGCGCCACGAGTTAGCGCCGGCGGTTTGCTCGCGCGGTGTTCAAGCATCGCAACCCGAGGCGCTAACGCGTTAGGCGCGTCAGGTGGGGGTGTCTTGCGCGCGTGCAGGGATGCCACCCCCACCCGATGCGCCCAGCTACTTAGCCGGCGGTCGAGGCTGTTGCGAGGGACACGCTCGCCGTCTAACTCGCGGACGCATCGCCCTCCCCCCTCAAGGGGCAGGCAAGCACGCGGCATCCCTCGAAGATTGGACTGCATTACGATCATCGTTCCTTGTTCGCGAACGGCCAGGGATTATCGCCCTGCCAGCTGTCGACGCGCGCACTGCTCGCCAGATCGCGGATTACCTCGGCCATCGACACGATGTCCCCGGCATGGCCGCCCAGCCCCTCATACAAACTGCGCGGCAGGGTGAACTCGATCGGCGCGACGATGGCCGGCGTCGGCACGTAGCCGAAGGCGGCTTTCGGCATGCGAGTCACGTCGACCATTACGGTGATGCCGCCGCCAGCCCACACATGCACCGGCGCGCCGCCCATGGTGACGCGCGTCTCGCCGGAGGCCACCGAACGCGTCAGCAGCACCGGATTTTCCGTGACGCCGGCTCTGAGCGATCCGCCCGCGCCGGCCATGAAGACCACGCTGCACAGGGAGGGCTCGCAGTTCTCGCCGATGCGCTCCACCACCGCGCGCACGGCGGCCGGCATGTCGGCCTCGCGCGGTTTCAGCTGGTCGTCCAGGATGCAGTAGATGGCATCCTCGCCGGTGGTCGAGGTCATCAGCAGGCGCAGGCCGGGCCAAGCGACCTTGTCGTCGATCTTCTGGATGATGGCCAGCGGGTCGGTGATGTCGGTGCCGCCCCACCCCATGCCGGGCTTGGCGACCTGGAAGTAGCGCCCCGGCGTCGACTTGCGCCCGCGCACGCGGATGCCTGTCGGCTTCATGTCCAGAACGCGGCCGGCCTGGTGCTCGGTCAGCACGCCGGTGATGTGGTCGTCGACCACGATCACCTCGTCGACATGGCCCAGCCATTGCTGGGCGAAGATGCCGACGGTGGCCGAGCCGCAGCCGACCCGCATGCGTACCTCGGGCTTGCCATCGACGATCGGCGCCTGGCCGGCCGCCACGATCACGGTGTGGCCGCCGTCGATGCTCATTTCCACGGGCGTCCCGGAGCACAGATCGAGCAGCGCGTCGCAGGTGACGTTGCCTTCCTTCTTGGAGCCGCCGGTCAGGTGCCGCACGCCGCCGATGGACAGCATCTGCGAGCCGTACTCTGCCGTGGTGACGTGGCCGACCTGCTCGCCCTTGACGCGGATCGCTGCCGTCTCTGGGCCCAGGTGACGGTCGGTGTCGATCTTCACCTTGACGCCGCAGTAGCTGAAGATGCCCTCCGTAACGACGGTCACCGTGTCGACGCCGGCGTGCTCGGCAGAAACGATGAACGGTGCCGGCTTGTAGTCAGGATAGGTGGTGCCCGCCCCGACGCCCGTCACGAACGTCCGCGCCGGATCGAGCGGCGCGCCGTCCCAGTCCGCGACCTGGGCGGAGCCGGCGAATTCGACAACCTTGCCGTGCTCGTCCAGCGTCCGCTGCATGAGCAGGACCGGATCGGTGCGCACCAGCGTGCCGTTCTCATTCGCGTATCTCGCGCACGCCCCGGCGCGCCCAGGCCGAATGCGGCACAGCACCGGACACGCATCGCAGCGCACGATGCCATCGGCCTCCGCGGCCCCGAACTTCTTCGACCGCGCCGCGAGCGATGTGTGGTCGGCGCTCATGGTGCACTCCAGTTGAGCTTTGCCTCCCCCTGGAGGGGGGAGGGCGGCGCGTCATCACTTGGCTCCGCTCGCGCCGAGCGGGCGGCAAATTCAGCAGCGGAGCCAAGTGATCTTGGCGCGCCGGGTGGGGGTGTCCTTCTTACGTGCAGCAGCCTCACCCCCACCAGGAACGCCATCGGACTTAGCTCGCGTGTCGGCGTGCGCCGGGGCCGTTTCCTTACGCGAGCTAAATCCGTGGCGTTCCGTCCTCCCCCCTCCAGGGGGAGGCAATGCGCGGAGTGAGCGCCAGCAAATCTCATTCCGCCGCCTCCTTGGCCTGCAGCGCTTCCCACAAGCGGTGCGGCAGCACCGGCACGCGCGTCATGCGCGCGCCGGTGGCGTGGCGGATGGCGGAGAGGATGGCGGGCGCCGTGGCTATCAGGGCTGGCTCGCCCACGCCTTTGGCGCCGTAGGGACCGTGCAGTTCCGGATCCTCGATCAGGATCGACTTGATGCGCGGCATGTCGCCCACGGTCGGGATCAGGTAGTCGTGCAGGTTCTCGGTGCGGCCGGGGATGAACTCCTCCATCAGGGCGAGGCCCAGTCCCTGGGCGATGCCGCCGTGGATCTGGCCTTCGACCAGCGTCGGGTTGATGGCGCGGCCGACGTCGTGCGCGGCGACGATGTCGAGCACCTTGACCGTGCCAAGCGCGGTGTCGACCTCCACCTCGGCCATCTGCGCGGCGAAGCCGTAGGTGGCGTACGGCACGCCCTGGCCATTCTCGTCGAGCCCGGTGGTCGGCGGGTCCCAGGTGCCGAGACCTTCGAGCACGAGGTCTTGCATCTGGGTATGAGCGCCAACCCCGCCCTGAGCCTGTCGAAGGGCGCTTGCTTCGGCCATGCCGTGCTTCGACAGGCTCAGCACTGGGTCGAGGTTGCCGAGGTCTATGGTGCGCGAGGCCTCGCCGTCGGCGATCGTGAGGCGCGGGCCGTCGAGGCTCAGCGTCGCATCGGGTCCGGCATTGGCGAGCGCCAGGATCTTGCGGCGCAGGTCTTCGCCCGCCAGCCGTGCCGCATTGCCCGACACGAAC
Source organism: uncultured Alphaproteobacteria bacterium (assembly GCA_963840445.1). Taxonomy (GTDB): domain Bacteria; phylum Pseudomonadota; class Alphaproteobacteria; order Rhizobiales; family Hyphomicrobiaceae; genus AWTP1-13. Next base: position 460,840 of record CAWIZC010000032.1, read on the forward strand.
GTCTGCCGCGAGGCCGAGGTCTTGCCGGCGTCGGAGGTCAAGTCGGTATCGCCCACCACCAGGCGGAATGACGAAGGCGGCAGCCCCAGCGCATCGGCGGCGATCTGCAGCAGCACCGTCGAGGAGCCTTGGCCGATATCTACCGCACCGTTGAAGAAGGTGAGCGTGCCGTCGTGCGCCAGCGTGATGCGCATGCTGGACGGATTGGACAGCGAGGTATTGCCGCAGCCGTACCACATGCAGGCGATGCCGACGCCGCGCCGTCGCCGGGGGCTGCTGGCATTGTGCGCCGCGACTCGTGCGAGCGCCGCTTCCCAATCCGCCTTCAGCGCATCGAGGCATTGTGGCAATCCCGCCGAATGCTCCAGCACCTGGCCCGTGTAGGTCGCATCGCCGTGCTCCAGCGCATTGATGCGCCGGATCGCCCAGCGGTCGAGGCCGAGCCGCTCGGCGAGGTCGTCCATCAGCGTCTCGTTGGCAATCGCCGCCTGCGGAATGCCGAAGCCGCGAAACGCGCCGGCCGGCGTATCGTTGGTGTAGACCGCGCGGGTACGGTTCCAGACGTTGGGCACCTTGTAGGGACCAGCGCCGTGCACCGGCACGCGGTTGGCGACGGTCGGTCCCCACGACGCATAGGCGCCGGTGTTGAAATCGGCCTGCATCTCGAAGGCGGTGAGCCGCCCGTCGCGGTCCGCCGAAGCCTTGGCCCAGATCGAGGCCGGATGCCGCTTGGTGGTCGATGCCATCGATTCCGTGCGCGTGTAGACAATGCGCACCGGCCGCTTGGTCACCCACGCCGCCACCGCCAGCAGCGGCTGCACCGACACGTCGAGCTTGCCGCCGAAGCCGCCGCCGCAGGCCGTCGGCTTGATGCGCACGCGTGATTGCTCAACGCCCAGCACGCGCGCAGTCTCTTCGAGGTCCATGTAGGGCGCCTGCGTGCAGGCGGTGACCTCGATGCGCTCGGGACCCGCCCCCACCGGCACGGCGTAGCCAGCCTCCGGCTCGATATAGGCATGCTCGACGAAGGCGGTCTCGAACGAGCCCTCCACCGTTGCGGCCGCCTCTGCGTGACCTGCCGCCACGTCGCCGCACTTGAGGTTGCCGCGGGTCAGCACATTGTCGGCGGCGTGCGCATGCACCGGCGCAGCACCCTCGGCCAGTGCCGCTGCCACGCCCTTGACGGCCTGGTTCGGCTGCCAGGTGATCGGCAGCTCGGCATCGGAAACGCCTTCCACCGCCGCACGCGATCCGACCAGCGCCAGAACCGCCTCGCCGCGGAAGCGCACGATGCCCGGCGCCAGCACCGGCTGATCCTTCATCTTCGGGAAGATGCCGAACGAGTTTTCACCTGGCACGTCCTTCGCCGTCAGAACTGCCACCAGCCCGGGCGTGCGCGCCTTGACTGCCTCGAGGTCGCCGAGCGTGAAGCGCGCTCGCGCGTGCGGCGAGCGCACCACACGCATCCACAGGGCATCGGCCGGCGCTTCGTCCGCGCCGAACCGATCGGTGCCCGCCACCTTCGGCCAGCCATCGACGCGCTCGAGCCGCGTGCCGACCACTCGTCCTTCGACCACCCGCCCTTCGACAGACTCAGGGCTGTGGGTATCTGTTTGGCCGCTGCCGCGCCCCTCTCTCCGTGCTGAGCCTGTCGAAGCATGGCCGCCCTCCGACACATCCAACACCGCCTCGACAATCTTGATGTAGCCGGTACAGCGGCACAGCACGCCGCCGATGGCATCCTCCACCTCGGCCCGTTGCGGCAACGCGCGGCGCGCCAGCAGGTCGCTCGCCGCCATCAGCATGCCGGGCGTGCAGATGCCGCACTGTGCCGCGCCGTGCTTCAGGAAGGCGCGCCGCAGCTTCTGCGTCACCCCGTCACCCGCGACCTCCACCGTCTCGATGCGCGCGCCCTCGGCCTGTGCGGTCGGAACCAGGCAGGCACACACCTGCGCGCCATCCAGCAGCACCGTACAGGCGCCGCAGTCGCCGGCTTCGCAGCCGATCTTGGTGCCGGTTAGACCAAGCTCGCCGCGCAGTGTTTCGGCGAGCGACTGGAATGGCGCCACAGCCACCCGCTGCGGCGACCCGTTCAGCGTAAAGGCGATGTGCGCACCGCCCTTTGCCGCGTCCTCAACTCTGCCCTGAGCCTGTCGAAGGGCCGAACCAGCCAAGGCGTGCTTCGACGGGCTCAGCACGGCGTCGGAAGTCGCGGAATTCACAGGCGGCGAGAGCTTGTCCTGCATCAGGCCGCCCTCCGCCGGTCAGCGACCGCGAGATCCGACAGCAGATCGCGCACCAGCGTCAAGGCGGCATGCCGCCGATAGTCGCCGGAGGCACGGATGTCGTCGATGGGCGTCAGGTGCGCAACGTGCTCGCGCGCGACCAGATCGGCCGCCGCAGCCAGCGCCGACCCGACCAGCTTGGCCTCCAGCGCCGGCAGCCGCTGCGGCACTGCCGAGCATGCGCCCACCGCGATCCGTGCCGCCGCAATGCGTCCGTCCGCGCCGATCTCGACGGTGCCCGCCACCATGGCAATCGAGATCACCAGATACCGGCGCGCGCCGAGCTTCAGGAAATGGCTGCGCACCTCGCCACCGCGCTGCTTGGGCACCAGGATCGCCGTGACGAGTTCATCCACCCGGCAGGCGGTCTGCCGATACCCGATCAGGAACTCGCGCATGGGCACGCGGCGAGAGCCACCACTGCTGGCCAGCTCGATGTCCGCATCCAGCGCCAGCAGGTTTGGCAGCCCGTCACCCGCCGGCGATGCCGTGCATAGGTTGCCCGCGATGGTGCCGCGGTTCTGGATCTGCGCGCCGCCGACCTCTTTGGCGGCAAGCTTCAAGCCGTCGAATATCGGCGGCAGATCGGCGGCAATCAGCCCGCTCCAGGTGGTGAGCGCGCCGATCCGCCAGTGCGTGCCTGCGTCGGCAATTCCGCGCAGCTCCGCGAGCCGCGAGATGTCGAGCACATCCTTGTGGCGCATGTCGCCCCAGGCCGAGCGCGCCGCCTTGGCTGGATAGACATCCGTTCCCCCGGCCATCACCATCACGTCACTTGCCGCGCGGATAGCCAGCACCTCCTGCAATGTCGCCGGGCGGTGATAGGTGAGCATCAGGTCCCGCCTCGAGTTGCGAAGCTTCGCCGTCGCCGTCTCGTCTACGGCTCCATCAGCACCCACAACAACGCCGTAGAGGGCTGTTGCCTGCTCTGCCGTGTAGTAGCCCCGCCCGACATCGCGGGCGACCAGCGCCGCGCTGCGGGCCAGCGGATCACCGTAGCCGCCGCCACCGGGCGTCATCACCTCGACGCGGTCGCCCGGCCGCAGCGGGATATCCTGGTCCTTGGACAGGTGCTCGGGGATCACGGTCTCGCCGCCGCGATGCACCTTCACCACATTGGCGCCGCCGTCGCCGCCGCCGAGCACGCCCGGCGGACCGAAGCGGCCGTGGTCCATCACGAACGAGGCGCGCGCCTCTCCGCGCAGCAGCTCCACCTCGTAGTGCAGGCCGAGGCCGCCGCGCCGCTCGCCGGCGCCACCCGAGCCGTCGCGCAGGGCGTAGCGCTTGAACAGGATCGGATAGTACTGCTCCATCACCTCGACCGGCTGGCTCTTGGATATGCCGATGGTCGAGCAGCCGTTCGAGAGCCCGTCATGGTCGGCATTGCCACCGTAGCCGCCGCCGGAGATCTGGTACATCACGTAGCCCGCGCCCTTCATCGGGTCGAAGCCGCCCAGCGCGAAGTTGCCGGATGATCCGGCCGGCGCCGCCGTCACCTTGTCCGGAATGGCCTGCACCAAAGCCAGGAACACGGCTTCGGCGATGCGCTGCGAGACCTCCGCCGCGCAGCCGGACACGGGACGCGGATACTGGGCGTCGAGGAAGGTGCCGACGGGGCGTTTGATCTGGAGCGGCTCGAACGCGCCCGAGTTAAGCGGAATGTCCGGGAAGATGTGGCGCACGGCGAGATAGACCGCCGAATAGGTGGTCGCCAGCACCGAGTTCATAGGCCCGCGACAGGGTGGCGAGGAGCCCGCGAAATCAAAGCCGAGCGTATCGCCGGACTTGGTGACGGTGAGCGCGATCCTGAGCAGCTCGTTGACGACGCCATCGGAGTCGACGAACGCCTCCGAGTGGTACACCCCGTCGGGAATTTCCGCGATGTGCGCGCGCATCAGACGTGCCGCGCGCGTGCGCATCTCCCCGATCGCGGCCGCCACCACGCCCTTGCCGTAGCGGTCGATCAGCTCGGTCAGGCGCCGCTCGCCGACTTTCAGCGCCGCGGCCTGTGCGCGGATGTCGCCGATGCGCTGGTCGGCGATGCGGATGTTGGAGGTGATGATGGCGTAGATCTCGGCATCCATCTCGCCGCGCTTGAACAGCTTGACCGGCGGCAGCCGCAGACCCTCCTGCTCCACCTCGGTGGCCTTGGACGAGAAGCCGCCCGGCACCATGCCGCCGATGTCGGGCCAGTGCCCCGTATTCTGCAGCCAGCAGAACAGCTCGCCCTGATAATAGAACGGCAGGGCGAAGCGCACGTCCATCAGGTGCGTGCCACCGAGGTAGGGGTCGTTGACGATGTAGATGTCGCCGGGCTCGGGCTTGCCGGCCTTGCCCTCGCCGATCAGGCGGATAATCTCGCGCGTCGAATACTGCATGGTGCCGACGAACACCGGCAGGCCCAGTTCGCCCTGGCTGATCAACGCGCCGGTCTCCTTATCGTAGATACCGGACGAGCGGTCGTCGGCTTCCGCGATCACCGGCGAGAAGGCAGACCGAGAGAAGGCGATGTCCATCTCGTTGCAGACCTGGCCGAGGCTGGCCTGGATCACCGCGAGGGTTATTGGATCGAGCGTGATGGGGTCGCGGGTGGCGGAGTGCTTGCTCATGCCGGCAACCCTACTGCAATGCGCAGGCTGCCGATCTCGTCGACCAGCGCCGCCGAGCCCGGCTCGATCAGGGTGGTGGCATCGATCTGCTGCACGATGGCGGGGCCGGCGATGCGGGCACCGATCGGTAGCTTGACCCGGTCGAACACCGGGGCAGTCTGCCAGGCAGCGCGCGCGAACAGGTTCCGCTCGCCGATGATCGCCCCTTCGACCCTGACTGCGCGCTCGCCGGCATCGATCAGCGCGGCCATCGGGAACGGGCGCCGCCGGCCGATCACCGAGGTGACGAGGTTGACCAGCACCGCCTTGATCTCCGGCAGCCGCACCTGGAAGCGGTTGAAGTAGGCCGTCTCGAACAGCGCCTGCATCTCCTCGCGGCTCACGTCGGCGCGCGGCAGCGTCACGCGGATCAGGTGCGTCTGGCCGCGAAACTGCATGTCGGCGCCGTGCAGCACCTGCGTCTCGACGATCTCGCTCTGCTCCTCGGCGTTGATGGCGATGCCGCGCTCGCGCTGGGCTGCCAGCGTCGCGTGCACGCTTGCCATATCGACACCATCGAGCGGGACGTTCAGCGTGTTGACGAAGTCCTGCCTGAGATCCGCAACCAGGCAGCCGAGCGCATTGGTCAGACCGGGCCGCGCGGGCACCAGCACCTCAGGAAGCGACAGTTCCTGCGCCAGCGCCACCGCATGCAGCGGCCCGGCGCCGCCAAACGCGAACAGCGTGAAGTCGCGCGGATCGTAGCCCCGCGACAGCGACACCATGCGGATGGCGCCGGCCATGTGCGTGTTGGCCAGCCGGATGACGGCCGCCGCGGCCTCGTCCACGCTCAAGCCGAGCGGCCGCGCCAGCGTCGTCTCAAAGATGGCGCGCACGTGCGCCAACGTGACGGGTGTCTTGACCGCCAGCAGCCGCTCGCGGGTCGAGCCGGCCGAGCACCAGGTTGGCATCGGTGATGGTCGGCAGCGTGCCGCCGCGGCCGTAGCAGATCGGCCCCGGCTCCGAGCCTGCCGACTGCGGCCCGACCTGCAGCATGCCGGCCGCATTGATGCGAGGCGATCGAGCCGCCGCCGGCGCCGATGCTGCGCACGTCGACCATCGGCACATGAATCGGCAGGCCGTAGTCGATGGTCAGCTCCGCCGACACCTGCGGCACGCCGCCATGGATCAGCGCCACGTCGGTGGAGGTGCCGCCCATGTCGTATGTGATGGCATTGGCGATGCCGGATTGCGCCAGCGTGGCCGAGGCGGCCATCACGCCCGAGGCCGGCCCCGACATGATGGTCTTGGCCGCATCGCGCGCCACCACGCGCGCCGACACGGTGCCGCCGTTACCGTTCATGACCAGCAGATCGCGCTTGAAACCCCGCGCCTCCAGCTCGCCCTGCAGGCGGCGCACGTAGCGGTCGAGGATCGGCTGTACTGCTGCATTCACCGAGGCCGTCGTGCCACGCTCGTACTCGCGGAACTCCGACAGCAGCGCATGGCCGAGCGTCACGTAGTCGTTGGGCCACAGGGCAGCGCGCGATCTCGCCGGCACGCAGCTCGTGTGCCGGGTTGGCATAGGCATGCAGGAAGTGGATGACGAGGCTTTCGCAGCCCGCCGCGATCAGCGCGTTCACCGCCGCGGTGACGCCTGCCTCGTTGAGCGGAGTCACCACCTCTCCGCGCGCGTTCATGCGCTCGCCGACCTCCAGGCGCAGCTCGCGCGGGATGATCGGCTCGAACGTTCCGGTCATGCCGTAAGGCTTGGGCCGAGTGCGCCGGCCCAGCTCCAGCGAGTCGCGGAAGCCGGCCGTGGTGATCAGCCCGACCTTGGCGACCTTGCGCTCCAGCACGGCGTTGGTAGTCGCCGTCGTGCCGTGGATGATGAGATCGAGAGCATCCGGCGCTACACCCGCCTCGCCGATGGCGGCGAGCACGCCCGCGGCCTGATTGGCAGCGGTGGTCGGAATTTTGGCCAGTCTGACGCGCTCGTCGCCGGCACCCGTCTCATAGAGCAGCAGGTCCGTGAACGTACCGCCGACGTCGATGCCAACCACCCGCCGCATCACCGCGGGACACCCTCATGACCCATCGTATGTCGTTAGCATACGAACAATCGGCGGAGGCTGTCCAGGAGGAACCAAGGCCTGCCGCGGCGCGACCCGTCCCGCAGGAGTTGGCGACGCCCCGGGCTACCCCACAGTCGTCAATATGCGGAAGACGCACACGCACGGAGTGTCGCACTGCACAAAATTTGTTGCAATGCACAAATATGATGCCTATATGTCAGTCCTGCAAAGCCAACGTACCGCCGCAACCGCCCTAGCCGATGGATATGATCATGAACCAGCATGCAGCCCAGCAGATGTTTGGACAGGCCGAGAAGATGTTCAAGGACGCTCGCGTACCCGAGCAGGTCCAGGCCATCGCCCAGGAAGGCGTTGCCAAGTCGCGCGAGCTCTATTCCAAGAGTTCAGCTGCGGCACAGGAAGGCGCCAAGCTGCTGACAGAGGTCGCGGAGACCGCGTGGTCGAGCACCAAGGTGCTCAATGACAAGATCCTGCAGAACGTTGCCGCCAACACCGAGGCGATGTTCGACGCCGCACAGGCCATCGCCAAGGCCGGCTCCGTGCCGGAAGCCATGAAGCTGCAAGGCCAATTCCTGCAGCAGCTGGTCGCTACGAGCAGCACGCAGGCCAAGGAGTTCTACGACCTGTCGACCCGCGCGACCCAGCATCTGGTCGAGACCGTGCAGGCCGCGGCCGGCAAGTCGATCAAGACCGGCTTCTGAGCGGATCGCGCCACGTCGGCACGAACGTCAGTAGAAATACCGACGGTTGGACGGGGACAGTCTCGTTTCCGCCCGACCGACTTCGCCCGGGCAGCCGGGCAAGCGAACAGAGAAACATTGAAACAGAGTTGGTGATCAACATGAGCAAGCAGCGCAAGACGGTCCAGACACTGGACAGCAACGATTGCCGCTGGCCCATCGGCGACCCCCAGCACGCAGACTTCCATTTCTGCGGCGCGCGGCGGGTGCTCGGCCGGCCCTATTGCGAGGCGCATACGCGAGCGGCCATCCAGCCGCCCAAGCCGCGCTATCCGCAGTCGCAACCAAGCATTATCGAGCCGATCCGTCGCGCGGCCTAAGGCGCAGATTGGCTTTAGGGCAAAGCTCCTGACCCGACACGCCCAACACAAATGTGTTGCGCTGTTGGGTTGGGCGCTGTCGCGCCGGCCCAGGCCGCGCTGTATGCTGCAACCTGCAGCGTCTTCCAGCGCAAGAGCGCCCATGCTAGCCGGTTGTCGATGCTTACCAAGCGGGCGGTCCTGGCCGCCGTCCCTTTCGCACTGACGCTCGCCATGCCACGTCCGTCACGGACCCAAACAGCCATACCGAACGCAGCTGTCGCCAGCGGTGCCGACATGCTGGCTGCGTCGGGTTTTGCCAATCTGGCCGGAAAGCGCGTGGGGTTGATCACCAATCAGACCGGCCTGGTCGGCGATGTGCATCTGGCCGACCTGCTGCGCGCGGCCGCAGGCGTGAAGCTCACAGCCATCCTGGCCCCCGAGCACGGCTTCCGCGGCGGAGTCGAGGCGGGCAAGCGCGTTGGCGATGGCGTGGACCCGGCAACCGGCGTGCACGTTTTCAGCCTCTACGGCGCCAGCAAGAAGCCCACGCCGGCCATGTTGCGCAATGTCGACGTGCTGGTGTTCGACATCCAGGACATCGGGGTGCGCTTCTACACCTACATCTCGACCATGGGTCTCGCCATGCAGGCGGCGGCCGAGGCGCGCATCCCCTTTGTGGTGCTCGACCGGCCCAATCCGCTCGGCGGAGACTATGTGTCGGGCTTCGCGCTCGAGCCGAAGCTGGCCTCCTTCGTCGGCCAGTATCAGATCCCGACCGTGCACGGCCTGACCGTCGGCGAGCTTGCCCGCATGATCAAGGGCGAGAAGATGCTTCCCGGTCTCGACACCCTCGATTTGCGCATCATCGAGATGAAGGGTTGGGAACGCTCCATGCGCTGGCCGCAGACGCAGCGCCCCTGGGTGGCAACCAGCCCCAACATCCCGACTTTCGAGTCGGCGCTCGTCTATCCCGGCATCGGCGTCGCCGGCGAGATCGACCTCAACGAAGGGCGCGGCACGCCGACGCCGTTCTCCCTCATCGGCGCACCCTGGCTCGATGGCGCGCGCCTGGCCGGCAAGCTCAACGCTCTCGCTCTGCCCGGCGTGAGGTTCGAGCCCGACACCTACACACCCCACCCGATTCCTGGCGTGGCAGCGAGCCCTCGCTTTGCCGGCAAATCGCTGCACGGCATGCGCGTCGTGGTCACCGATGTCGCCGCCATCGAGCCGCTCGAGATGGGCATGCACGTGCTGTCCGCCCTGGTCGCCGAGGCACACGCCAAACGCGTCGAGCGCCTGTTTCCCAACCTGGCCATGTTCCACGCCATCGCCGGCACCAAGCGCCTGCACGGCATGCTGACAGGCGGCAGCGATGGCGCCACCATCATCGCCGCGTGGCAAGCCGATGTGGCCAAGTTCAAGGACCACCGCGCGCGCTATCTGCTCTACTGAGCGCGGTTTCTGCTGAACTCGTTTCTGCCGCAATCGACGCGCGAGTCACGCGCGGGCAAGACGGACCTCGTTTGTCCGGCGGGCGAGTCACATATAATGGCATAGCATCGCCGCCCCTGACACCGGATCGCTCGCCTTTGCCCACTCCTTCCCTGACCACCGCACCCGCCGAGCGCAGCGACGCATGGCCGGCAGGCGTCGAGCCGACGGATGAGTACCTCGCCGCCTATCAGCATCTGCGGCAGGACGAGGGCCATCTGTTCGTCACCGGCCGCGCCGGCACCGGCAAGTCGACGCTGCTACGCTGCCTCAAGGACATGCTGGCCGAGGAGATGGTGGTGCTGGCGCCAACCGGGCTCGCCGCCGTCAACGTCGGCGGCCAGACCATCCACTCGTTCTTCGGGCTGCCGCCGCGCCTGGTGCGTCCCGACGACATCCGTCGCAGCCGCAACGGCCGCTTGATGCGGCGCCTCAAGTTCCTAGTCATCGACGAAGTGTCGATGGTGCGCTCCGACCTGATGTGGGCCATCGACCAGTCGCTGCGCGTCAACCGCGGCCGCCCGCGCGAGCCGTTCGGGGGCGTGCGTCTTGCGCTGTTCGGCGATCTGCATCAGCTCCCCCCCGTGGTCAACGACGGCGAGGTCGCCGAGCACCTCGAGTCGGCCTATGGCGGCCCGTTCTTCTTCTCCATTGCCTCCCTGCGCGAGCCGCCGGGCACGGCGCGCATCGAACTCGCCCATGTCTTTCGACAGAAGGACGAGGCGTTGCTCACCGTTCTGAACCGTGTGCGCGAGGGGGACGCCGACGAGGACGATCTCGCCGTGCTTAACGAGCGTGTGCATCCCATACGTACTCTATCGGATGGAGAACCTTACGTCATATTGACGCCGACCAATGCCGCAGCCGGTCGTATCAACAAGGCCTACCTCGATGCGCTGCCCGGTGTTGGCCATGAATATCAGGCCGGCGTCACCGGCGAATTCAGCGGGACGGCGCACCCGACCGAAGCAACGCTGCTGCTCAAGCCGGGCGCCAAGGTCATGCTCCTGCGCAACGATCCCGACAAGCGCTGGGTCAACGGCAGCATCGCCCGCATTGCTCGCCTGGAGGACAAGCGCGTGTGGATCGAGATCGGCGGCGACGAGCACGAGGTGGAGCAGGTTTCCTGGGAAAGCCGGCGCTATGCCTATGACAAGGCGGAGGAAAAAATCGTCGAAACGGTGGCTGGCACGTTCCGCCAGTTCCCGTTGCGGCTGGCCTGGGCGCTCACCATCCACAAGAGCCAGGGGCTGACTCTGGATAAGGTGTACATCGATCTCGGGCGCGGCACGTTCGCGCACGGACAAGCTTACGTCGCGCTCTCGCGTTGCCGTTCACTGGAGGGTTTGGCGCTCGCCCGTCAGCTGCGGCCGACCGACATCCTGTTCGATCGTGCGGCGATGGGCTACCGGCAAATGTTCGATACGCTCACATGAAAAAAAAATCGCTTGAGCCCATACCACATGGAGCAGTTATAGTGTCCCTGCCATGTTGGGGTCCGGTTCAAAAGTGCGCGTGCGTGCGGCCAAGGCGGCCGATGCCAAAGCGCTTGCGCGCATCTTCAAGGACTCCTGGCTGCTCGCCTATCGTGGCATCATCCCGCATCTGCATCTCGACGGCATGGTCCGCCAGCGTACGCCCGAGTGGTGGCGCAACGCATTGAAGTCGAGCGACAGCGCGCTGGTGCTCGAGATTGCCGGCACCGTTGCCGGCTATGCCACGCTCGGCGCCTCGCGTCAGCGCGGGCCATATCAGGGCGAGATCTTCGAGCTGTATCTCGATCCGGTGCATCAGGGGCTGGGATTGGGCGAGCATCTGTTCGAAGGCTGTCGCCATGCGCTCGACATGCGCAAGCTGAATGGCCTGATCATCTGGGCACTGCTCGACAACACGCAGGCCTGCGACTTCTATTGGCGGCGCGGCGGCCGTCCGATCACCAGCGCCTTCGCCAAGATCGGCGGCGAGCGACTCGAGAAGGTCGCCTTCGCCTGGCGCTAGGTGTCATCCCGGGCCTTGTGCCCGGGATCCAGCTCTCAACTGGCTCCGGCGATTGTGGATCGATGGATCCCGGTCACGAGCACCGGGCTGACAACTGTCACATCGGGCTCTTGCCGCGCGCGCCTTCCGCACGCGGCGGCCGGCTACAGTCGAAATTGCGCGCCTCACGGTCGGCGATGCGCCGCGCCAGCGCTGCCGGTTCGTCGTTGGCCAGCGCATCCACATAGGCGATGTGGCAGGTGTCGTACTCCATCACCTTGAACACCACCAGCACATCGCCGCGGCGCGCCTCGCTCGACGTGTGAAACCGTATGATCGCAGCGTAGGGAATCTGTTGATCACCCCTGCGGTCGAAGCGCCACTCGATGGTGGCGCGATGGCTGCCGACCTCGAAGATGGAGTTGAACGGCCCTAGCGTCTGCGTGGCCGCGCGTCGCTTCTCGGGGCTCATCCCGACACTGACGAACTGGCGCAGATCGCCCTCGGCGACATAAACCGGGAACCCCGGCAGGCCAGCGCACTCCCATGCGTTGCCTTCACGATGGCGCTTGACCTGCCTGCATTCCTTCAGATCGACAGTCGTGTAGAGGCTCTTCACCGGATTGGCTTGCGCCCCCGCGCCCGCAACGCTCGCCGCGATCGCCATCGCCGGCAGAATCATGCGCCTCATCGTCTCCTCCTGAGACGAAACCGCATACCTGATTGGCCGGCCATCACGGCAGACCGATTACATATATCACCCCCAATCGCGCAGAATCCAAGGGTCGCCCGGCCACGGCAGCTCTCTTTCGCGCCGGCCGGCGCATTGCTATACCGGCATATGCGGCAAGGGTCGGACCAATGGAACAGATGAAGGTCGCCGTCACGGGCGCGGCGGGACGCATGGGTCGCGAGCTGATCCGTGCCGTGCACGCCAACGAAGGCTGCGTGCTGGCGGGCGCCATCGAGCAGGAAGGCTCGATCGCGCTGGGCCAGGATGTCGGACTGCTGGCCGGTCTCGGCAAGCTCGGCGTGGTGATCACCGATGATCCCCTGGAGTTGTTCACCAAGATCGACGCCGTGCTGGATTTCACGGTGCCCGCCGCGTCGATCGAGTTCGCGGCGCTGGCCGCCAACGCCCGCATCGTGCACGTGCTCGGCACCACGGGAATGCAACCCGCCGACGATGCCAAGGTCGAGGCGGCTGCCCGTCATGCCACCATCATCAAGGCCGGCAACATGAGCCTGGGCGTCAACCTGCTGACCGCGCTCACGCGCAAGGTCGCCGCTGCGCTCGATGCCGATTTCGACATCGAGATCCTGGAGATGCACCACCGGCACAAGGTGGATGCGCCCTCCGGCACCGCGCTGATGCTCGGCAAGGCCGCCGCCGATGGCCGCGGCGTCAATCTCGACGACGTGAGCGTGCGCGTGCGCGATGGTCACACCGGCGAGCGCAAGCGCGGCGACATCGGCTTTGCCACCCTGCGCGGCGGCAGCGTGGTCGGCGAGCACTCGGTGCTGTTCGTGGCCGATGGCGAGATCATCGAGCTCAGGCACCTCGCATCCGAGCGCGGCATCTTCGCCCGTGGTGCCGTCAAGGCTGCCTTGTGGGGCCGCGGCAAAGGCCCCGGCCTCTTCAACATGTTCGACGTGCTCGGCATCAATTAGCGCTTCGTTGAATCATGTCATCCCGGAATTCGCGCCAGCGAATATCCGGGACCCAGCGCGAGGCGGTATGCCGCTGGCCCTGGCTCTGAGCTCCGCTCAGGCCGGGATGACAGTCACACGCGACGCAGCAGCGACTTGCCGGTCATCTCGGCCGGCTGCGGCAGGCCCATCAGCGCGAGCAGCGTCGGCGCCACGTCGGCCAGCCGCCCCTCCACCAACCCCACCTTGCCGCCGCCCACAAGGAACAACGGCACCGGATTGGTGGTGTGCGCGGTGTGCGGCCCGCCCGTAGCGGGATCGCGCATCAGTTCGCAATTGCCATGATCGGCGGTGACGAGCATGGACCCGCCGACCGCCTGCACCGCCTCGGCCAGGCGCCCAAGGCCGGCATCGACCGCCTCCACCGCCTTGATGGCGGCAGGCAGGCTGCCCGTATGCCCCACCATGTCGGCATTGGCGTAGTTGAGGACGATCAGGTCGTATTTGCCCGAGCGGATCGCCTCCACCGCCTTGTCGGTCAATTCCGGCGCCGACATCTCGGGCTGCAGGTCGTAGGTCGCAACCTTGGGCGAGGGCACCATGATGCGCGCTTCCTGCCTGTAAGGCTCCTCCCGGCCGCCGTTCAGGAAATAGGTGACGTGCGGATACTTCTCCGTCTCCGCCATGCGCAGCTGCGCGCGCCCTGCATTGGCCACCACCTCCCCCAGCACGTTCGGCAGCGTCTGGGTCGGAAAGATCGCCTTGAGCAGGACATCAAGCTCGGCGCTGTACTGCGTCATGCCGATGGCAGCCGCGAACTTGACCTTGCGCTGGCGGGGGAAGCCCGAGAAGCCGGGATCGAGCAGCGTGGCCAGAATCTCGCGTACACGGTCGGCGCGGAAGTTGAAGCACAGCAGTCCGTCGCCATCCTTCATGCCGTGGTAGTCGCCGATCACGGCCGGCACCACGAACTCGTCGGTGATGTCGTGCGCGTAGGCATCGGCGATCACCGATTTGGCGTCGGAGTAACGCGCCCCCAGACCCTCGCAGATCACGGTATAGGCCTTGGCCACACGCTCCCACCGGTTGTCACGATCCATCGCATAGTAGCGGCCGCACACGCTGCCGATCGTGACGCCCGGCGGCAGCTCCTTCTGCAAACGCTCGATGTCATCGCCCGCCGATCGCGGCGGCGTGTCGCGGCCGTCGGTGAAGACATGCACGACCGTCGGCTACGCCGGCGTCGGCCAGAATCTTCGCCAGCGCCACGGCGTGCTCCTGATGCGAGTGCACGCCGCCCGGAGACATCAGCCCCATCAGGTGGCAGGTGCCGCCTGTTTGACGCAGGCGCTCGATCAGGCCGACCAGCGCCGGCATTTTGGCGATGCTGCCGTCTTGCGATGGCCTCGTTGATGCGCGGCAAATCCTGCATGACAAGCCGGCCCGCGCCGATGTTGAGATGTCCGACCTCGGAATTGCCCATCTGCCCCGGCGGCAGGCCGACGTCACGGCCGGAGGTGCGCAGGAAGGCATGCGGGCAGCTCGACCACAGCCGGTCGAAAGTCGGCGTGTCGGCCTGCAGCACGGCATTGTCAGCCGGATCCTCGCGCCAGCCCCAGCCATCCAGTATGACCAGCATCACCAAGGGGTTGTTCGGCATCGGGGCTCCTGTGGCATGTCATCGGGCGCCAGCGCTACATGAACGTTCCAACGTTCACGGCGTTTCGTCGCACGGCCCGGTAACCGCGATCTTTTTCCGGCCGGCGAGGCCGCCGCGCCATGGCCGATGGGCGTTAACCTGTATATTGAAGCGCGTCGTACCTTGGGAGGCACATTATGTCACTGGATGACGCGATCGACCGGCTGAAGTCGGACAGCGACCACCGCAACAAGTGGGTCGGCGTCTACATCGGCGTGCTGGCGGTCCTGCTGGCCGTCTGCAGCGTCGGCGGTGGCAACGCCACCAAGGATGCCACCCGCGCCAACATCGATGCGGCCAACACCTGGGCCTTCTTCCAGGCCAAGAACATCCGCCGCAGCGCCATCCAGATGTCGGCCGACGAACTCGACCTTCTGCTGGCCTCCCAGCCCAACATGCCGGCCGACGCCAAGGCCAAGTTCGCCGCCAAGATCAAGGACTATCGCGAGCAGATCCAGAAACTGACCAGCGACCCCGTCAGGAACGAGGGCCTCGACGAGCTGTTCGTCAAGGGAAAGGCGTTCGAGGCCGAGCGTGACGTGGCCCTGCGCCGGGACCCCTATTTCGACTGGAGCCAGGCGCTGCTGCAGATCGCCATCGTGCTGGCCTCCGTGCACCTGATCATCGGCAATTTCCTGCTGCTCGGCCTGAGCGGCGGTCTCGGCGCACTCGGCGTTCTGCTGATGCTGAACGGCTTCACCTTGCTGGTGCCGCTACCCTTCCTCGGGTAGCGCAGGCCGTCTGCGGCAACCCAGTCCTGAGCTTGTCGAAGGACGGCGAGTAGCATTCACACCCGCGCTTCGACGGGCTCAGCGCCTGGCGTCGTTGCCTGCGCGAGGGGCATATTCTCATTTGGTCTTGCCTGGATCCACCGCGGCGTGCACGTCGGCGGTAGGACGCGATCGGCAATTTGCTTAGACTTGCCAGGCGGATTCGGCCGCCACACCTATATCCTGCGGAGGAGGGAGAATGCCCCGAGCCTGGGAGCTACCAGCGGACGAGGATGCCTCCATGACCGTCACACTGCCGCCCCGCGACGAGGTGGCCGCCTATCACCTGTTCGACGAACCGCGCCTGATGGGCGGTCTGGTCGAGCGCGCCATCTACACCGAGGACGAGCGCCGACGCATCGCCGAGTTGGCCGGCCGACTGGCCCGGGCCGCGCGCGCCAATCGCGACAAGCACGGCGGCATCGATGCCTTCATGCACGAATACGGCCTCACCTCCGAGGAGGGCATCATCCTGATGTGCCTCGCCGAGGCCTTGCTGCGCATCCCCGACAAGGACACGGCCGATGCCCTGATCGCCGAGAAGATCGGCGAGGGACGCTGGGAGCGGCACCTCGGCGCCTCCGACAGCCTGTTCGTCAACGCCTCCACCTTTGGCCTGATGCTGACCGGGCGCGTAGTCAGGCTCGGCAGCGACAAGGGCTCCGGCCCCGGCAGCGTGCTGAAGCGGCTGATCGCCCGCTCCGGCGAGCCGCTCATTCGCCAGGCGCTGCGCCAGGCCATGCGCATCCTGGCCGACAACTTCGTGCTCGGCCGGACCATCGAGGAGGCTTTGCATCGCGCTGCTCCGCTGGAGCAGCGCGGCTACCTGTTCTCCTACGACATGCTGGGCGAGCGGGCCAAGACCGAGGACGACGCCTCGGGCTATTTCGAGCGCTACATGTCGGCCATCGAGGCAGTTGGCAAGGCCGCCCCGCCCTATTCGGGTCATATGCAGGCGCTGCCGGGTCGGCCCAGCGTGTCCATCAAGCTGTCGGCGCTCAATCCGCGCTTCGATCCCGGCAAGGAGGAGCGGCTCGGCCGGGAGCTGCTCGCACGCCTCATCGAGCTGGCCGCTGCCGCGCGCCGCTATGGCCTCTCGCTGACCGTCGATGCCGAGGAGCAGGATCGCCTGGACCTGACGCTCGGCCTGTTCGGGCAGGCGTTCTTGGACCCCTCGCTCGGCGGCTGGCCGGGCCTTGGCATCGTCGTGCAGGCCTACGGCAAGCGCGCAATTCCTGTCCTGCGCTGGCTACGGCGGCTGTCAGAACTCGGCAAGAAGCGCATCCCCGTGCGGCTCGTGAAGGGGGCCTACTGGGACAGCGAGATCAAGTGGGCGCAGGAGCGGGGCCTCGACGACTATCCAGTCTTCACCCGCAAGATCCACACCGACGTATCCTATCTGGCCTGCGTCAAGCTGATGCTGGCCGACCAGGCGGCGCTGCTGCCGCAGTTCGCCACCCACAACGCCCAATCCATCGCCTCGGCCTGCGTCGACGCCACCGGCCGCACCATCGAGCTGCAGCGCCTGCACGGCATGGGCGAAGCGCTCTATGACGAGATCGTCGGTGCGGGCCGGCTCAATGCCACCTGCCGCATCTACGCGCCGGTCGGCCGGCACGACGACCTGGTCTCCTATCTGGTGCGCCGCCTACTCGAGAACGGCGCCAACACCTCCTTCGTCAACCGTCTGGCCGACGACCAGACCCACCTCGACGAAATCCTGCGCGACCCCGTGCAAGCCGTGGAGCGCGAGCGCGGCAAGCCCGTGCGCCTGCTGACGCGGCCGATGGACATCTTCTCGCCCGAGCGGCTGAACAGCCGCGGCATCGCGCTGACCGAGCCCACCGTGCGGGCCGCATTCTTGGAGGAGGTGGCGACCGAGCTGAGCGCCTCTTTCGAGGCGGCGCCAATTGTCGGCGGCGAAGTGCGCAACAACCAGGTGGCGGACATCGTGCTGTGTCCGCACGACCGGCGCGAACGCATCGGCGTGGTGCACAATGCCGATCCGGCCACCATCGAGACGGCGCTGCACAATGCTGCCTCTGCCACCCAAGCATGGGACCTGCTCGGCGGCGAAGCCCGGGCACAGATCCTGGACAAGGCCGCGCATCTCTATGAGCGCGACCGCGCTCGTCTGATCGGGGTCATGGTGCGCGAAGCCGGCAAGACGCTGGAGAACGCGCTGTCCGACCTGCGCGAAGCGATCGATTTCCTGCGCTACTACGCCGCCGAGGCGCGCCGCCTGTTCGAGAATCCAGTCCTGCTGAAAGGCCCGACCGGCGAGACCAATTCGCTCAGCCTGCGGGCGCGGGGGCCCTTTGCCTGCATCAGCCCGTGGAACTTCCCGCTGGCGATCTTCACCGGCCAGGTGGCAGCCGCGCTGTCGGCTGGCAACCCCGTGCTCGCCAAGCCGGCCGAACAGACGCCCATCACCGCCTTCCTCGCAGTAAAGCTCATGCACGAAGCCGGCGTGCCGGGTGATGTGCTGCAATTGTTGCCAGGCGCCGGCGAGGTCGGTGCGGCCCTCGTCAAGGACACGCGCGTGGCCGGCGTCGTCTTCACCGGCTCCAACGACACCGCCACCTCCATCCAGCGTGCGCTGGCTCTGCGCGGCGGCCCCATGATCCCCTTCATCGCCGAGACGGGCGGCATCAACGCCATGATCGCCGACTCGAGCGCGCTGCCCGAGCAGGTGATCCGCGACCTGGTGCGTTCGGCCTTCGACTCGGCCGGCCAGCGCTGCTCTGCCGCACGCCTGTTCTTCGTGCAGGAGGACGTGGCCAAGCCGATGATCGATATGCTGGTGGGCGCCACCCAGGCGCTCGATATCGGCGATCCCCTCGACTACGCCACCGACATCGGCCCCGTCATCGACGAGGAGGCGTGGGACAAGCTCGAGTCGCACAAGCTACGCATGCAGAAGCAGGGTAAGGAGCTGGTCGACCTGACTGTGCCCGACGACTGCCGCGTCGGCACCTATGTGGCACCGGCCGCCTACCAGATCGCCGATGCTAGCCTGCTGAAGCAGGAAGTGTTCGGCCCCATCCTGCACGTGGTGCGCTATTCCGGCGGCCACCTCGACAAGGTGATCGACGCCATCAACGCCACCGGCTACGGCCTCACGCTCGGCCTGCACAGCCGCATCGCCGCAGTCGCCGATTTCGTGGCCGAGCGGGCCCGCGTCGGCAACTTCTACGTCAACCGCAACCAGATCGGCGCCGTGGTCGGCGTGCAGCCGTTCGGCGGCGAGGGGCTGTCAGGCACCGGCCCGAAGGCCGGCGGCCCGCACTACCTCACCCGCTTCGCCACCGAACGCGTACGCACCACCGACATCACCGCCACCGGCGGCAACGTCGGCCTGCTGGGGCTGGAGGAGGCCTGATTTGTCATCCCGGGCTGGGCGCAGCTCAGACCCGGGACCCAGCGATCGGCATTGTACGGCCTGGGTCCAGGACATGCGCTGGCGCGCATTCGGGGATGACGATCATCGCCCCTGCCCCCGGTTAATCAGCAGCAACCCGCCCACCACCAGTGCCAGCGCCACACCGTGGTACCAGGCGAGCCGCTCGCCGATCAGCGAGATCGCCAGGCCGGCCGCGTAGATGGGCGTCAGGCTGATCGACGCCGCCGTCAATACCGGCCCGTTGCGCATCAACGAAAGCGTGTAGCCGAGAAAAGCGCCGATCCCGGCCACGAACACCAGGAGCGCCAGCCACGGCAGCGTGGCAAGCGTGATCGGCGGAACCCCGCCCCTAGTAAGCTCCTCGGCACACAACGGCAGCAACGCCAGCGTCGCGCCGATGCTCATGACGGCGAACTGCGCCATGGGCGTGAGGGCCGTGGGCGTGCGCCGCAAGGCAACCGTGTAGCCAGCGAACACGACCATGCCGGCCGCCGCCCACAGATCACCAGCGGTGAACGCAAGATTGAACAGGGTCTCGGGATGCCCACGCGTCAGGATGATCACCACGCCGCCCAGGCAGGCGCCGATGCCGGCCAGCAGAGCCCAATCCGCGCGCTGACGCCCGGCGACCATCTCGAAGCTCGCCACCAGCGGCGTGGTGCAGGCGTAGATCAGGCCGATGTTGGTGGCCTCAGTGGTGCGCGCGGCGGCGAACGCTGCGTAGGCGCAAAAGCCCATGCCGAGCGCCCCCAGCACGACCAAGCGTACATACAAACCGGCCGGCGCATGCCAGCGTTCCGCCCCGCCCCGCGACACGGCCACCGCTGCTATGATGAGGCCGGACAGGGCCCAGCGCGTCACCGACAGCGAGGCCGGGCCGAACGCCTCGCTCATGGCGCGGCCAATCACCGGATTCAGGGCAAAGCAGGCGGGAACAAGGGCGAGCAGCAGCAGGTTCATGGCGCAGGCACATTGCCGACGCCGGCGTGAAACGCCATCTTTATTTGCGATAGGTTACACGGATCGGCCCGAAAGGCTTGGCCAGGCGCACCACCATGAGCAGCGGCAGGAACAAGAACGAACCCGACCTCGGCACGCGCTCGCCGGACACGGCAGCGGATGCGGCCCATGGCAAGCTTCCGAGCGAGACCAGCCATAAGCCGCCGGCACGCGCGACCTCCGACGCCGAGGTTGCCGATTTCGTGCGCCGCATGAAGGAACTCGGGCCTCGCGTCGGCACCGGCAATGGCCGCCTGTTGTTCGCCATGGACGCCACCATGAGCCGCCAGCCGACCTGGGACATGGCGCTCGCCTTGCAGGCCGACATGTTCCAGGCCGTCAAATCGGTGGGCGGTCTCGACGTACAGCTCGTGTATTTCCGGGGCGCCGGCGAATGCCGCGCCTCCAAGTGGGTGTCCGATCCCGATGCGCTTGCCGCCCTGATGACGCGCGTCACCTGCGCCGGCGGCTACACGCAGATCGGCAAAGTGCTGGGTCACGCGCGCAAGGAAGCCACCGCCAAGCCCGTCAATGCGCTGGTCTATGTCGGCGACTGCATGGAGGAGGATGTCGACGAGTTGTGCGGGCGCGCCGGCGAGCTGGCCCTGCTGGGCGTGCCGGTGTTCCTGTTCCAGGAGGGCTCGGACGCACGCGCCGAGCGCGCTTTCCGCGAGATCGCCCGCCTGACGCGCGGGGCCTATTGCGCGTTCGATGCCGGCTCGGCGGCGCAGCTGCGCGACCTGCTCTCGGCCGTGGCCGTCTATGCCGCAGGCGGTCGCAAGGCCCTCGAAGCGCTGAGCAGCCGGACATCGGGCGGCGGTGCACGTCGGCTGCTGCAGCAGCTCAAGTAGGAGGCGCTGGCGCATCCCATGCAGTACCTGCTCCTGGGATTTGCGGCGCTGCTGCTCGTGCTGTTTGCCATGCGCGGCTTCACCATTGCCAATCCCAACGTCATGGCGCGGGGCATTCGCACCAGCGCAGGTGTGGCCGCACTGGTCGGCGCCGCTGTGCTGCTGGTGCGCGGCCTTGGCGGCTATGCCATGTCGCTCGCCGCGCTCGGCACCTGGCTGCTGTGGGGCGGCGGCCTGCCGTGGGGCTTGTCCGGGCCCGCGCAGAAGTCTCCCGGCCAGAGCTCGCGTATCGTCACCGATCACCTGGAGGTGGAGCTTGACCACGACACCGGCCGCATCCGCGGCCGCGTGCTGAAAGGCTTCTTCTCCGGCCGCGATCTGGAAAGCCTGGCGCCGGTCGAGATGGCGCACCTCTGGCAGGATTGCCGCTTCGCCGATCCGCAATCGGCGCAGATCCTGGAGACCTATCTCGATCACGCACACCCATCCTGGCGGGAGGACATGGCGCGGAATGATGGAGAGCGCACCGTCGGCGGCACCCTGACGCGCGAGCAGGCGCTCGACATCCTGGGGCTCGGCCCCGGGGCCAGCGACGACGATATCCGCCGCGCCCACCGCGAGCTGATGATGAAGCTTCACCCCGACCGGGGCGGCTCAACCTTCCTGGCCGCCAAGATCAACGAGGCCAAGGACGTGCTGCTCGGCAAACGGTCCTGAATGCGCACCGGCCCATAGCCAGTGCTGAATCGCGCCGGGAGACTACCAGAGAGCGAATTGCCGCTGATCAGCGCGGCAAATCCCACCCCTGCGCGGCCCACCTCGCCCCGCCATGCTGCTGCACACCCGGGGCGACTGGCTCAGTTGCCGGGCGATTCCTGCTGCTTGGGCGCCCAATCGGGCCAGGCCGGCACCTGCTTGGTGACGACACTCGTTGTCATGGACGGGGCCGGCTTTTCGGCAGGCTTTTCTGGAACGACAGGCTTTGCAACCGCTTTCTGCGGCTGGGTCTGGGTCGCTAGCGGAACAGCCTTCGTCTTCACCGCCATCTTCGGTGTGAGCTCGCCGGCCTTGGTCACGTCGGCCACCGCGCGCGTGTAGTCGCCCTTGCTTACAAAGGCGCGGGCGCGGTTTTCGTAGGCCTGCGCATAATCGGGCTTCAGCCCGATGGCCTGATCGTAGTCCGCGATGGCTCGATCGACCTCGCCCTTTGACTGGTAGGCAGCGCCACGGCTGTTAAAGGCTATGGCGTCCTTGGCGTCGCTCTGGATCACCGCCGAGCACCCCTTGATCTTCAGGTCGGCATTCTTGCCATCCCGACAATCGCCCTTGTCGTCCGCCCATGTGGCCGCGGTCCAAATCGTGATCATGCTCAGCGCCAGAGGCAAGATCGCGCGCATTGAAGTCTCCCCTGAGGAAAGATGTGCCAACCCCCGCACTGCCGCTTACCATGACGCAAAATCGTGGAAATTGCACGGCGGATAGAAATTGTTGTGCCGGCAGCGTTTTTCGGCACCACTTAGTTGCGCCGCTGCCCTGCCCAAGCTAGCAATTGCCGGCCCAGCGGGCCCCGCAACTCATCCAGGAAAGATCGTGCCATGGCTGCCCAGTCGCTTCTGTTGCTTCCAGGTGACGGCATCGGCCCTGAGGTGATGGCGCAGGTGGAAAGGGTGGTTGCCTTCCTCAATAAGAAGAGCAAGGTCCAGTTCACTACCAAGACCGGGCTGGTCGGCGGGGCAGCCATCGACCAATACGGCGTGCCGCTCAGCGACGCAACGCTGGCCGACGCACGCGCGGCGGACGCCATCATCTTCGGCGCGGTCGGCGGGCCGAAGTGGGACAAGGTCGCCTACGACATTCGGCCCGAGGCCGGCCTGCTCAAGCTGCGCAAGGAACTCGACCTGTTCGCCAACCTGCGTCCGGCCATCTGCTATCCGGCGCTGGCGGAGGCCTCCTCGCTGCGGCGCGAGTATATCGAGGGCCTCGACATTCTGATCCTGCGCGAGCTGACCGGCGGTACCTACTTCGGCGAGCCCAAGGAGATCGTCACGCTGGAGAACGGCCAGAAGCGCGCCGTCGACACCACCGTCTACACGACCAGCGAGATCGAGCGCATCGCCCGCGTCGCCTTCGATCTCGCCCGCACACGTCGCAAGAAAGTCCACTCAGCGGAAAAGCGTAACGTCATGAAGACCGGCGTGCTGTGGAACCAGGTCGTCACCGAGGTTCACGCCAAGGAGTTCAAGGACGTCGAGCTGCAGCACATCCTCGCCGACGCCTGCGCCATGCAGCTCGTGCGCAACCCCAAGCAGTTCGACGTGATCGTTTGCGACAACCTGTTCGGCGACATGTTGTCGGACGAGGCGGCCATGCTGACCGGATCGATCGGCATGTTGCCGTCGGCTTCGCTCGGTGCGCCCGACCCCAAGACCGGCAAACGCAAGGCCCTGTACGAGCCGGTGCACGGCTCGGCGCCCGACATCGCCGGCAAGGGACTTGCCAATCCGATCGCGGCGATTGCCAGCTACGGCATGGCGCTGAGATATTCCTGTGGATTGGTCAAGGAGGCCGATCTGATCGACAACGCGATCGCCGGCACGCTCGCGCAAGGCTTCAGAACAACCGATATCATGCAGCCAAATATGAGAAAATCCGGCACGGCGGAAATGGGCCAGGCAATTCTCGCCGAGATGGAGAAACTCTCAGCGGCCTGATGCACGGGTTGCATCGCCTCGTCTCTCCCCTACCAACTGCGGCCGCCGGCTTCGATTGCGCCTCGGATCATGCTCTAAATTGTGTATCGGAAATCGATTCGGGCCTTATCTGCGTTTCGACGGGGGATGCATCAATGAACGCTCTGAACGAGTTGCGCGCTGGCCTTTGCTCGGTGGCGAAGCGGTCGGTGGGCCTGATGAGCGCGTGCGGCAACGAGGAGAGCACCAAGCTGTATCTGGTGCTGCCGATCATCGGCCTGTTCGGATACGACTACTCGAACCCTTACGAGGTCTATCCTCAGCACACCGCCAACGCCGACCCAAAGGAGCCCAACCGCGTCGACCTGGCCATCCTGCGCGAGGGATCGCCCGTGATCGGCATCGCCGCCAAGAAGGTCGGCACCGATTTGGCGGAAGCGCGCGGCGAGTTGCGCGCTTACTGCAATGCCGTGGCCACCACCAAGCTTGGCATCCTCACCAACGGCATCGTCTTCGAGTTCTTCGTCGACTCCTCGCAACCCAACGTCATGGACGAGGACCCCTTCCTCACCCTGGATCTGGAAAGCGTGTGGCGCAACGGCGTGTCCGATGAGGTCCTGGAGACGCTGGTGCACGTCACCAAGGCCAGTTTCGACCCGGACAAGATCGCCGAGATGGCGCACGTGCGCCTCGTCAAGAAGCGGCTGCGCACCGCCTTGGTAGAAGAGACGACCTCGCCTTCGGATGAGTTTTGTCGCTTCTTCCTGCAGCGCGCCGGCATGAAGCACGTCCGCAAAGGCACCATCGACCGCTACTACGGTCCGCTCCTCAAGGCTGCGTTCGAGGAGGCGCTGGTGCTGCCCGCCGTGCAGAAGCTGCGCAACGATCCCGAGGGCAAGAACACGCCGATCAACCTGCACCAGCTCGGCCAGCGGCTGCTGACCAGCGAGCGCGAGCTGGCGCTGATGAGCCATATCCGCCGCCGCCTGGCGTTCCTGGTCGCCGATGACGCCCTGTACGCCGCCATCGACCGCATCGAGTTCAAGGAGAACGTAGGCAAGCTGATGGTGTACTACATCAATGAGCGTACCGGCCGACTGTTCGACTACATCGAGGGAGGCGAGGGCTTCGACAAGTTCATCTTCCCGTCGCCTTACGGCGAGATCGTCACCAAAAGCGTGCTCGACATCGACGAGCCTCTGCAGGCCACATTCACCGCGCGCGTGCGCGAGCTGGGTCGCCTACAATCCGTCGAGCGGCTGGCGCGCATCGCCTAGCCATCCGCTGTTCGACTTACGCTAGGGTAAGTGTCGAATTCGGGCAACAAATGCAGCCGGGCCGCACGAATGGCTCGGCTTTTTCATTTTCAGCGTTCTTACAATTGGTAAACTTGCTCTACGATATCGGAGATTCGTGTAAGTCGTTTTTAACGGCCCTTCCGTTTTGGGGGATAGGGATGCTGGCCCGCGAAGAACTGGCGGCCGAATTGGCTGATCTTGCCACGCGCTCCGCGCAAATACGTGGCTTTTGCCGCAACGAGGAGAGCACCAAACTGCATTTGGTGCTGCCCCTCGTCAGGCTGCTTGGATATGACCCCGCGGACCCGTCCGAAGTTTCCCCTGAGCACGATGCCGACTTCGATATCAGGCATCCCAACAGGGTCGATTTTGCCATCCTGCGCGATGCCAAGCCGATCATGGCCATCGAGTGCAAGAAGGTAGGCACCAATCTGCCCGATGTCCGTGGCCAGCTGCGCAGCTATTACAGCGCCCTTCCGACAGCTGCGCTTGCGATCCTTACCAATGGCACTCAATTTGAATTCTTCGTCGATTCATCTGATCCCAATCTGATGGACGAGGAGCCCTTCCTGACCCTCGACCTCGAGGTGGTTGCTCAAGGCAAGCTGAGCGAGGACGTGGTCGATGCGCTGACGCATGTGACAAAAGCCGAGTTCGATCCGGAAACCATTCGCGAATTGGCTCACGCTGCGCTGATGAGGAAGCGCCTGCGCGCTTCGTTGATAGCCGAGGCCAACGCGCCGTCGGAGGATTTCTGCAGGTGCCTGTTGCAGAGATCCGGTCTCAAGAACGTCCGCAAGAGCTCGATCGAGCGGCATTACGCGCCCATGATAAGGGCGGCCTTCAGCGAAGCCCTGATAATGCCGCTAGTGCGTCAGCTTCGGGACAGCCTCCCCGCTGGCTCAACCGCGGTGCTGGTGCCGGACAACCTCGCGCAGCGCATCGTCACGACGGAGCGCGAGTTGGCCGTGTTTGCATATGTGCGTAGAAGACTGGCATTCCTCGTATGCGAAGAATGGCAGTTCAATGCCATCGAAGATGTGGAATACAAGGACTACATCGGCAAGCTCGTCGTGTATTACGGCAAAGAAAGAAAGGGTCGGCTCTTCGACTATGTCGAGGGCACCGATGGTCTCGATAAGTTCGTATTCCCCGAGCCGCATGGCGAGATCATCACCAACAACGTCCTTGACATCGATACGTCGCTGAAGGCCATCTTCACGCAACGCGTGCAGGAGATGGGCGCGATGCCGCAATTGGCATCCTTGGCCCGCATCGCTTAGTCTGCACGAGGCAACAGCAAAGAGTTCCGCGTGTCAGCTCCCTCCGATGGTTGGTCCGACGCCGTACTCCGCGAGATGAAATCGCGCGGTATCGAGGTCGTCTGCACGGTCCCCGACGGGGGCCTCACACCCCTTCTCAACATGGTCGAGGCCGATCGCGGCCTGCGCCTGGTCACGCTGACGACCGAGGAGGAGGGCATCGGCATCACCACCGGCTGCTGGCTGGGCGGCAAGCGCGCCATGATCGCCATGCAGTCCTCCGGCGTCGGCAACTGCATCAATGCGCTGGGCCTGCCGGCCGCGTTTCGCGCTCCTTGCCTGATGCTCGTGACGATGCGCGGGCAGTGGGGCGAATTCAATCCCTGGCAGGTGCCGATGGGCCAGGCCGTCAAGCCGGCGCTGGAGGCGGTCGGCGTGCGCTGCTTCCCGGTCGACAAGCCGGCCGAGGTCGCCGAAACATTCGTTGCTGCTGCCGACATCGCCTTCAACAGCCGCGTCTCCGCAGCCGTGCTGATCAGCCAGCGCGTGATCGGCGCCAAGGGGTTCGGGCAGAAATGAGCGCAGCACCCAACAAGATCCAGCGCCGGCCGTTCGTGGCCGAGCTGCTCGCGCGCCGCGGCAAGGCGCTGATCGTGCCGGGTCTCGGCAGTCCGACCTGGGACTGCTTCGCCGCCGGCGACAGCCCCAACTATCTCTATTCCTGGGGCGGCATGGGCCAAGCCCTGCCGACCGCACTCGGCATCGCCCTGGCCCAGCCCGATCGCCGCGTCACCTGCGTGACCGGCGACGGCGAGATCATGATGGGCATCGGCTCACTGGCTGTTGTTGCCGATCAGGCGCCCAAGAACCTGTCGATCCTGGTGCTCGACAACGAGAAGTTCGGCGAGACCGGCCGCCAGCGCGGCCTCACCTCCAGCCGCACCGATATTGCGGCGGTGGCCAAGGGTTTCGGCATCGGCCAGACCATGACAGTGACCGAGCATGGCGCCGTCGCCGAGTTGGCGAAGTTCCTGTTCGAGACGCCCGGCCCCGTGCTGGCAGTCGCCAAGATCGCCGTCACCGAGGATCCCTGGAAGCTGCCCGAGAAGGACGGCGCCAACATCTCCCACCGCTTCCGCGTCGCCCTCGGCCTCGACAAGGCGTGAACCTGGCATGTCAACGGCCCAGCACCTGTTGGGTCAGATGTCAGCATAGATTTCAAGCACGTTTCCGTCTGGGTCGCGAAAGAACAGCGTGCGGTGGCCCCAAGGCTGATCCGTTGCCGGTAGCATGATGGGCACGCCGGCTATGCGCAGTGCTTCGC
This sequence comes from uncultured Alphaproteobacteria bacterium, assembly GCA_963840445.1. Taxonomy (GTDB): domain Bacteria; phylum Pseudomonadota; class Alphaproteobacteria; order Rhizobiales; family Hyphomicrobiaceae; genus AWTP1-13. Next base: position 488,265 of record CAWIZC010000032.1, read on the forward strand.
CGCACGCATCGACCTCCTTCGGCGCAACTCGAAAGGCCATTTGCAGCGATAGCGCGCCCGGCGGCGTCGGCGCGTCGTTGAACATCAGGCCGCGCTCGGTGAGCGCCAACAAGGCTGAACCCACGCGGTACGCGATCCATTGCGGCCCGAGTTCCAACTCGACCGGGAACTGCATGACCTCACCGTAGAACCTGCGCATCGCCGCCATGTTGCGCGCGAAGATGACGGTGTAGTCGATGTTGCGTATCTTTCTCAGAGCACTCATCCTGTCCATCCCATGATCCCGTTCGTAGTGGCTGCCGGGCAAGGCCCAGTCGCGCAGCTCCGCAGATAGACGTTCCTGCGAAGGGCACCAGATGAGAGAGAATGCTGGTACTGGCGCTACCACCATCGCGCGGCCCCGGACACGCGACGGGCAACGGCGACGCGAGCTGGCGCAATTTCTGAAAGCTGCACGCGAGCGAACCAAGCCGGCAGACGTCGGTCTGACGGCCGGGCCGAGGCGGCGCGCTCCAGGCTTGCTGAGAGAGGAAGTGGCTCAACTCGCGGGCATGAGTCCGACTTGGTACATCTGGATGGAACAGGCGCGCGCAACGAGCCCCTCTTCCAGCACGCTTGATCGGCTGGCGCGGGCGCTGAGGCTAAGCCCACATGAGCGCGCGCATCTGTTCCGTCTGGCGCGCCCTGCCGAGCAGCAGCCGACAGCAGTCCAGCGAACGCTGCCCGCTCCCTACGACAAGGTGCTGCGGGGGCTCTTTCCGCACCCAGCCTATGCCGTGAATGTGCGATGGGACCTGCTGGACTGGAATGAAGCCGCCACGGTGGTATTGGGCGAGTTTGGTGAGCCCGGCAGTCAATCCGGCAACGTGCTGGCCCGCCTCTTCCTTGACCCATCCTGGCGCTCGTTGTTCGTCGATTGGGACGAGGTGGTGCGCTCTGCGGTGCAGCAGTTTCGCGCCGCCACGGTCGGCCTCGTGGACACCGAGGAGCTGTCCGAATTTATCGCCGAGCTCGGCCTGGCGAGCCCCACCTTCGCCGAGCTTTGGAAGGACCCGACCGTGCAGCCGCCCGCAGCCTGGCGCAAGCGCCTGCACCACCCGAAAGCAGGACGCATTGCATTCGACTATGCCACCTTCCGTGTCGAAGCTCCTGACGGAGACGTTACATTCGTGGTCTACACGCCTGCCGACGACGCCTGTGCCACCGCGGTGAGGAGGCTGTGCCGCGGATCGGAATAGACGCGCGCCACGCTTCAATGTCGCTCCTGGCCTGTCCCGACGGGAGCTTGCATTCGCAGGCTCTCTGGCGGACGCTCTGTCCATAACGTGCAATACCCGGAGCAAACATCATGGCCGAGATACCGACACAGGTCCGATGCGTGGTCATCGGCGGCGGCATTATCGGCTGTTCGGTCGCTTATCACCTCGCCAAGCTCGGCTGGCGTGACGTCATCCTGCTCGAAAGGAAGCGACTGACCTCCGGCACGACCTGGCACGCTGCCGGCCTCATCGGCCAGCTGCGCTCGTCGAGCACGCTGACCAAGATGGCCAAGTACTCCGCGAGCCTGATGGGCGAACTGGAAGCCGAGACCGGTCTCGCCACCGGCTTTCGTCAGAACGGCTCGCTGTCGCTGGCACTTTCCAACGAACGGCTGGAAGAGCTCAAGCGCCAGGCCACCATGGGAAAAGCTTTCGGGGTGGAGGCGTACATGGTGTCGCCCGCCGAGGCGCGCGACAAACACCCGCTGATCGACCTCAAAGGCGTTGCTGGCGGCATGTTCATCCCTGCCAATGGTCAGGCCGATCCCGCCAACGTCACGCAGGCGCTGGCCAAAGCGGCCCGACAGCGCGGCGTGCGCATATTCGAGAATACGAAGGTGACAGGCATCCGCCAGGCGGACGGGCGCGTGACGGGCGTCGATACCGCGCAGGGTGCGATAAGCGCCGAGTACGTCGTCAACTGTACGGGGCTGTGGGCGCGAGAGGTGGGGCGCTGGGCAGGCGTGAACGTGCCGCTAATGGCGGCCGAGCACTTCTATGTCGTCACGGATGCGAGCCCCGAGATAGCCCGCAATCTCCCCGTGCTGCGCGTGCCCGACGAGAGCGCCTACATCAAGGAGGAGGCCGGCAAGCTGCTGATCGGCTTCTTCGAGCCCCGGGGCAAGGCGCTGCCCGACAGCAAGATCCCCGAGGACAGCGAATTCCTCAACCTGCCCGACGATTGGGAGCACCTGAGCCGCGAGCTGGAGCTTGCAGCCGAACGCCTGCCTATCCTCAAGCGCATCGGACTGCACACCTTCTTCAACGGCCCGGAGAGCTTTACGCCCGATGGCCGCTGGGTGCTGGGCGAGGCCCCCTCGCTACGCAATTTCTTCGTTGCGGCCGGCTTCAACTCGATCGGCATCCAGACGGCCGGCGGCGCAGGCAAGGCGATCGCCGAATGGATGCAGGCGGGCGAGCCGACGCTCGACCTCACCAGCGTCGACATCCGCCGCTGCCAGCCCTTCCACGGCAACGCCACGTATCTGGCCGACCGCATCGGCGAGGCGCTCGGGCTGCACTATGCCGACCAGTTTCCCTACCGCAGCCCGACCACAGCGCGCGGTGTGCGCACTACCCCGCTGCACGACCGCCTGGCGCAGCGTGGCGCCTGCTTCACAGAGGCGGCCGGCTGGGAGCGTGCGGGCTGGTTCCTGCCCGAGGCAGCGCGTGCGCGGGGAGAGAAGGCCGAGTACCGCTACAGCTGGGGGCGGCAGAACTGGTTCGACCATGCCGCCGAGGAGCACAAGGCCGTGCGCACGGGCGTCGGCTTTTTCGACCTGTCGCCCTTCGGCAAGATCCGCGTCGAGGGTCGCGACGCCGAGGATGTGCTGCAGCGCATCTCTGCCAATGATGTCGCTGTGGAGCCGGGCCGCATCGTCTATACGCAGTGGTTGAACGCCCGCGGCGGCATCGAAGCCGACCTGACCATTGCGCGGCTCTCCAGCGACGCGTTCCTCGTGGTTACGTCGTCGGCGACGGTGCTGCGCGATCTCGGCTGGTTGAAGCGCCACACCCCGGAAGGTGCGCACTGCGTGGCAACGGACGTCACCTCAGCCGAGGCCTGCCTCGCCGTGATGGGACCGCGTTCGCGTGATCTGCTGTCCGGTCTGGTGGACGTGCCGCTCGCCAACGAGGCGTTCCCGTACGGCACTTGGCGCCAGGTCGAGATCGGCTATGCGATCGCGAGGGCACACCGCGTCTCCTATGTCGGCGAGCTGGGCTGGGAGCTGTACATGCCGGCCGACATGGCGCGGCAGGTGTTCGACCGCCTCATGGAGCGCGGCGTCGAAGTTGGCTTGCGACTGTGCGGCAGCCACGCGCTCGACAGCTGCCGCATGGAGAAGGCCTACCGCCACTTCGGCCACGACATCGCCTCGACCGACCATGTTCTGGAGGCCGGCCTCGGCTTCGCTGTGAAGCCCGACAAGGCGCGTGGGCGGTTCGGTGATTTTCTCGGCCGCGACAACGTTGCCAAGATGAAGCAGGCGGGCGTGCAGCGACGGCTCGTGCAGTTCATGCTCGGCGACGCGCTCCCGCTGCTCTACGGCAACGAGGCGATCTGGCGCGATGGGCGCATCGCCGGCTACCTGACATCCGGCGCCTACGGGCATCATCTGGGAGCCGCGGTTGGTCTTGGTTACGTGGCCTGCGGGGCCGGCGAGACGGCCCGCGATCTGCTCGCCTCCGACTATGCGATCGAGGTGGCCGGCGAAAGCGTGAAGGCCAAGGCTAGTCTGCAGCCGCTTTACGACCCCAAGGGCGAGCGACTGCGCACGTAGCCGGAACGCAATGCTAGTATCCGACGTTGGATCGCGATCAGCAGCACTACCCAGTGCTGAGCTTTGTCGAAGCACGGCATTGCCGAACTCATTCGCCCTTCGACAAGGCTATGGGTCCGAGAGTCCTTGCTTTCACGTGAAACGGACGGGCTCTAGGGCACGATCAGCGGGTGGCCGAAGCCGTACACCTTGCGCAGGGCCTCGCAGATTTCGCCGTGCGTCACGTCGGCTGAGGCGGCCTCCACGGCTCTTTCGAACACGTTCTCGTCCTTGCTCTCGGCGGCACGTGTCAGCGCATCGATGGCGCGCCGCACGCTGGCCTGGCTGCGCTCGGCCTTGAAGCGCTTGAGACGCTTCAGCTGCGCATCGATGGTCTTGCGCGGCGGAGGTTTTAGCGCCTCGCGGGCCATCTCCTCCTCGGCCGACACGCGATACTTGTTGACGCCAACCACCGTCTGAGCGCCTGCATCGACCCGCTCCTGGAAAGCCAGCGCCGACTCCCCGCAGATGCGCTGCGCCAGGCCGGCCTCGACCGCCGCATACATGCCCCCTGCCTCGTCGATGCGGCCGATCACCTCGAGGATCTTCTCCTCCATCTGGTCGGTCAGCTTCTCGACGTAGTAGGAGCCGCCGAGCGGATCGATGACGTCGGTCAAGTACGCTTCTTCCTTGAGGATGTTCTGGGTCGACACGGCGATGCGCGCGGCGCCTTCGGTCGGCACCGACAGCACCTCGTCGTAGGCATCCGTGTGCAGCGACTGCAGGCCACCGAAGATGCCGGCCATGGCTTGCGCAGTCACGCGCGCGATGTTGTTGAGCGGCTGCTCGCGCGTCAGGTCCACGCCCGAGGTCTGGCCGTGGAACTTAAAGCGCCAGGAGCGCGCATCCTTGGCGCCGAACCGTTCGCGGGCAAGGCCCGCCCAGATACGGCGGCCGGCGCGGAACTTCGCCACCTCCTCGAAGAAGCTGACCGAGATGTCGAAGAAGAACGTGAAGCGCGGCAGGAACTGGTCCGGATCCCAGCCGCGCGCGAGGCAGTCGCCGGCGTACTGGATGGCCGATGACAGCGTCAGGCCCATCGCTTCGGCAGGCGTGGCGCCCGCCTGCTGCATGTGCTGGCCGACGATGGACAGCGGGTTCCACTGCGGCACATGCTGGCGGCAGAAGGCAATGTGGTCGAGCAGCACGCGCCGCGCGCCCGGCAGGGCCAGCCGGAAGAACATGTGGTTGGCGACAAAGTGCGAAAGGTAGTCGGACTGGTTGGACGTGCCCGAGATGCGCGTCCATGGGATGCCGCGTCGCTTGGCGACGGTCAGCTCCAGCGCCAGCAGGGTGAACGGTGAAGGGTCGTTGAGCGCCGTCGAGATATCGCCGATCGGAATGCCGTCGAGGCAGATGGTCATGTCCTCGGCGGTGTTGACCGTAACCCCGCACGTGCCGAGGATCTCGGGCGGCACGCCGTCGGCGTCGTAGCCGCGATACACCGAGTTGCACGGGATCAGCGAGATGGCGGTGCCGCCGTGCGCCAGGATGGTTTTCAGACGCGCGTTGTAGTCCTCCGGCACGCCGAGACCGATCAGCTGCCGCTGCGTCCAGGTGCGGCCGCGATGCATGGTCGGGTAGATGCCGCGCGTCATGGGCAGCTGGCCGGGGAAGCCCAGCGCCTGCATGTAGCGCTCGCCGTCCGCGTCGCCGGGCCAGTCTTCGGGCGTGTAGAGCGGCTGCACCTCGATGCCGGAGCGGTTGCGCGGATTGGTCTTGCCGCCGAGCCCCGCCTGCACCTCGGCCCGCCAGCGCCCGCGCGCCTCGGCGAAGTCCGACAGCGGCAGCGGTACCGGCTTGGTGGCACCGCCCGATTTCGCACGCTTGGCCATGCTCACACCTCCCCACAGATGGCCCGCTTCAGCGGGCACCCTTGTCCTGTTCGTAGAAGCTGAGGTTCTGCCGCCGCATCGCAGTCCATCTCGCAACGATGGCCACGGCGCCAAACGCAACAGCGGCCGCGCCGGCAAGGACATGATCGGTTGCGAACAGGATGGTGGCTGCCAGCACCACCAGTGTCAGCGCCGCATTCCATTCGCGCGCAAAAGTCGTCACGCGAGAGCCTCCTCGCTCTTGGCAATGCGCGCCTCGCCGGCCAGCTCCGCAACCCTGGACACGATCTCCTCGCGCGATGCGCCGGGATGGAACACATGCCGCACGCCGGCCTTCCTGAGCTTCTTCTCGTCGTCGTCGGGAACGATGCCGCCCACCACCACGGGAATGTGCTCCAGCTGCGCCTTCTTCAGCGCCTTCATCAGCTTCGGCACCAGCAGATGGTCGGTGGCGAGCGAGGAGATGCCGATCACGTCCACATCCTCCTCCTCGGCAAGGCGGATCACCTGGCCGATCTCCTGCCATGGCGGCGTGTAGAGCACATCCATGCCGGCATCGCGCAGGAAGGCGGCCACCACCCTGCTGCCGCGATCGTGACCGTCGAGCCCGATCTTGGTGACAAGCACCTTGGGTGGGTGAGGGGTCCGGCTGGTGGTCATTGCTTACTCCGATGCCTGTTCCGACTGGGCAGCGCCGTGCCGCAACGTGGTGACGAACTGACGCGCGAGCGCAGCCGCATCCGATCGGCCGGCTCCGCGCCTATGCCAGGTTTGCGTGTGGTTCAGCGCGCCGAGCAGCATCAGCCGCAGCAGCACTCGGTCGGTGCCGGGTGCCACCTCCAGCGCATTGATCAGGTGGCGGAAGCGATCCTCATAGCCGTCGCGCAGCTGCCGCAGATCGCGGGCCGCATCCGGCACCTCGGCCGGCGTCACACGCACGATCACGCGCGCGAACCCCGCGTTCGATAGCAGCACCTCCAGGTGCGCGCGCGCTGCCGCGGCGAGCCGTTCCCACGGCCCATCCAGATCGGCGACGGCCGCGTCGACGGCCTGGCCGATGCGGCCGATGCCCTCCTCCGACACCGCCACCAGCAGCCGGTCCTTGGACGGAAAATGCACGTAGATGGCGCCCACCGTGACGCCGACGTCGCGGGCGATGTCGCGGATGGAGGTCGCGGCGTACCCGTGGTCGGCGAACCGCTCGGCGGCGGCAACAAGGATGCGCCAGCGCGTCTGATCCTCGACACGCACACGCGGAGCGAGCTTTGCCTGGGCCATGACGCGCCAAGCCCCCTGCTGCATGAGTGAACGTTCGTTCACTACAGCGGCTCGGCCACGGCATGTCAATAGCCGCCGTGATCAGGTGCCAGAGGCGAAGGCGCCCGGTTTAGGAGCACCCTCAACCTAGGTCGGCAAGTCCGCATGATCCCCTGGTTTCACCTGATTTTCTGAAGTTCAGTCCGGGTCGTAAACTTTGACGGTGGCGTCGCTTTCTTGATGGGACGGCGGGGCCACCGGACGAAGGTCGGCAGGCTGCCGGCAGTCAAATCACAGCCCCCTGCCCGTATAGCCGCAGCGCGTACGCAGCCGGTTGGCCACAACGACGTGGAGGATTCCATGCGCCGATCCCTAGCAGGTCTGGCCGCGCTCAGCTTCAGTCTGATCACTGCGCTGCCGGCAAGTGCGCAGACGGTGGGCACTGGTGGGCCAGGCACGGTCACGGCTATCGATATCGTGCTTGAGCCCGACGCGACGATGGTCAAGCACGCCGAGGCCGCCAACGAGCGCCTACGCAAGGAATTCCCTAAGGGCTTCGCCTTGGACAGAACGCATCACCCGCACATCTCGTGTTTACAGCGATACGTCAGAACCGCGGACCTCAACCAGGTCTACGAGGCCGTCGCCAAAGTGCTGGCGGAGGAGAAGCCGACCACCTGGAAGCTGAAGGCATACAAATACTACTACATCCCCTGGAAGGAGATCGGTCTCGCTGGGATCGTGATTGAGCCCACTGCAGATCTCATCAGATACCAGCGGAAGATGATTGATGCCGTCGCACCGTTCACCGTGAAGACGGGCACCGGGGCGGCGTTCGTCACCACGAAGGAAGATCCCGACATCAATCAACCGACCATGGACTATGTGGCAAGCTTCGTGCCGGACGAAACAGGCGACAAGTTCAACCCGCACGTGACGATCGGCCTTGCCTCCCGGGAGTACCTGAAGAAGATGCTCGGCGAGAAGTTTGAAGCGTTCACCTTCTCGCCCGTAGGGGCGTCGGTATACCATCTCGGGAACTTCGGAACGGCGCGCACCCGGCTCAAGAATTGGCAGCTGCAGCCTGAAGCAGCAGGTTCGCGGGCACTGCAATGATCCGGGCCGCTCGCTGCTGACCGTGCAAATCCGGCCGAAATGAAGCAGCAGGGGCTCTCGATCACTTGCTCGTGTTGGCGTCGCCCCGAAGTAATGCGTCACTCGCCTGCCGCGTATGTGGTTTCAGTTGCCGAAACACAGACCGCGGAGAAACCCATGTTGCGCTCGCTTGCCATCTTCATTGCCGGCGCAGTGCTCGGCACGGCGTTTGGCGTCGCGCTAGGCTTCTTCCTGTTTCCCTTCATCTTTCCGCCGCCGGCGGCTGCCGAACAGCTGACCACGGCCGACCGCGCCAGCGCCGTCGTCGCCGAGGGCACGTTCATTCACGCCAACCCGAACGATCCCATTCACTGGGGCAAGGGCAGTGCATCGGTGCGTGTCGACAGCGTGTTCCTGGGCGAGGACTTCGAAGTCGGCCCGGGACCCAAGTTCCACGTCTATCTCGTGCCGAAAGCACAGATCCGCGCCTCAGTCGACGTGACCGGCCAGTCGTTCGTCGATCTCGGACGCCTGCGCTCCTTCAAGGGCAGCCAGCGCTACGCCATTCCGGCGGGCGTCGACCTTGCCAAATACCAGAGCGTGATCATCTGGTGCGAGCGGTTCTCGGTGCTGATCACACCCGCGGATCTGACGCGCAAGACTTAAGACAGAGCCCAGAAATGCCACGGCCCCCGGCGCACGCGCGGGGGCCGTGATGCACGCCACACTTACGACCAGCGCGAGTAATCCGGCCGCTGGTCCATGGACCGCCGAAACAACTCGCGACCGTGCCGCGTCACGTACCAGATCTGATCCCGGTTGATGCCGATATCATGCAGCATCCGCTCGTCCAGACCTCCCAACGTCTGCATGGCGCGCCGCGCTCTGTACTCGGCGATTAGCCCCGCAATCGTACGGCCAAGCCACCCTCTGGGCCGCTCCGCCGCCTCGCCCGCGGACTGTTCCGGCGAGGGCCACAACGCCCGATCGCCCTTGAACGTCAACATCCTGAACATGTTCTCTCCTTCGGGCAGCGCCTTGGCGCTCCCGTTTTGCATCGATGTGAATTGTGGAGAGCCGCTTGCTATCGCGGCCCATTACCGCCGCGCGATATCAAGCGAAGATCGCGGGATCAGGCGGGTTGCAGCGCTACAAGGCGTGCCAGGTCAGTCGTCGCATTTGATCATCGCTCCATATGTTTGTTTTGTGAGGCGACGAGTTCGTCCCTTCTCAGGGTGAAATTGGGGCAGGGCGCACGTTTGCTAGTCAAAACCCGGTGATTGGGCGAGCGCCATGGCCGCTCCGCCACACTCAATGTGCGACGGTGTGCGTCGGTGTTGCCTCCCCCTGCAGCAAGTGCCGTGTCCTTGAGCAGTGTTTTTTAATGCCCATAGCGTAGTCAACTGAAAATATTGGCCTTATCCTGATTGCGCCGAAGTTGCCCAAAGCTTGCAACTCAAAGGCTCGCCAGGAAACGATCGCACGGGGGGTTGGTTGGCAGCCGCATTCGACGAGATGAAGGATGGAGCCGGGGGCGGGGTTCGCGAGCCCTACCTGTCCGTGCACCAGTGGCTGCAGACCCAGAAGATCGACGATCTCAAGCGCAAGCGCGGTGAAGCCGAAGCGCTGTTCCGTCGCACGGGCATTACCTTCGCCGTGTATGGTGACGAGGCGGCAACCGAGCGCCTGATCCCCTTCGACATCATCCCGCGCATCCTCTCGGCGGCCGAATGGCGCCGGCTGGCAGCCGGTATCGAGCAGCGCGTGCGCGCGCTCAACGCCTTCATGTACGACATCTATCACCGCCAGGAGATCATCCGCTCCGGACGCATACCTGCCGAGCTGATCATCCAGAACTCGGCCTTCGTACCGGAGATGATGTGCGTCGAGCCCGCCCGCGGCATCTACTCGCACATCATCGGCATCGACATCGTGCGCACCAGCGAGAACGAGTTCTTCGTGCTCGAGGACAATACGCGCACGCCGTCGGGGGTCTCCTACATGCTGGAGAACCGGGAAGCCATGATGCACATGTTCCCCGAGCTGTTCAGCCGCAACCGCGTGGCGGCCGTCGAGGATTACCCTGAGAATTTGCGCGTGACGCTCGAGAGCGTGGCGCCCGAGGGTCTCGATCGCGAGCCGGTCGTCGTGGTGTTGACCCCCGGCATCTACAACAGCGCCTACTTCGAGCACTCCTTCCTCGCCGATCAGATGGGCGTGGAGCTGGTCGAAGGGCAGGACCTGATCGTCGTCGACGGCATGTTGCAGATGAAGACCACGCGGGGCCTCAAGCAGGTCGATGTCGTGTATCGCCGCGTCGACGACGCATTTCTCGATCCCTTGACCTTCAACAGGGAGTCGGTGCTGGGCGTGCCCGGCATCTTCGACGTCTACCGCGCCGGCCGGCTGACCATCGTCAACGCACCCGGCGCCGGCATCGCCGACGACAAGTCGATCTACACCTACATGCCCGACATCATCGAGTTCTACACCGGCCGGCCGCCGATCCTGAAGAACGTGCCGACCTACGTGTGCCGCCGGCCCGACGACCTGAAATACGTGCTGGAGCACCTGCCCGAGCTGGTGGTCAAGCAAGTGCACGGCTCGGGCGGCTACGGCATGCTGGTCGGCCCAGCCGCCACCAAGGACGAGATCGAGATGTTCGCCATGCTGGTCAAGGCGCGTCCCGACCGCTACATCGCCCAGCCGACCCTGGCGCTGTCCACCTGCCCGACGCTGGTGGAAGCCGGCATCGCCGAGCGCCACCTCGACCTTCGCCCCTTCGTGCTGATCGGCGACCGGGTTCGCCTCACGCCCGGCGGGCTGACGCGCGTTGCTCTTCGCGAAGGCTCGCTGGTGGTCAACTCCAGCCAGGGCGGCGGCACCAAGGACACCTGGGTCTTGCAGGATTGATGACGGTGATTGCGCATCGCCTCAACTCGCGTTTGCCGAGCATCTCCCTCCCCCTGGAGGGGGGAGGTTGGAGCGCCACGGGCTTAGCTCGCCAGTCGCACGCTTGCGGACTACGCCGACATGCGAGCTAAGTCCCATGGCGCTCCTGGTGGGGGTGGCGTTGCCGAATGCGCTGCGGATCACCCCCACCCGACGCGTCCAGCGGCTTAGATCGGCTGGTCGATGTCTGGAGACCGTCGGCGACGGCCGATCTAACCCGCGGACGCATCGCCCTCCCCCCTCCAGGGGGAGGAAGGGATGGCCGCAAGGCCCCTGCCCCCGACCCCGAAACCTGACCCCTGAAATGCTAGGCCGCTCCGCCAACGATCTGTTCTGGATGTCGCGCTACATGGAGCGGGCCGAAAACATCGCCCGCCTGCTGGAGGTCGGCTACCGCATTGCCCTGTTGCCGCGCGAGGGCGATGGCCAGGACAACGAGTGGTCCTCGACGCTGCGCAGCGCCGGCTCCGAGAAAGGCTACCTGTCCAAGTACGGCACCTACGACACGCGCGACGTCGTCAACTACATGCTGTTTGATCCGGACAATCCCTCGAGCGTGCATTCCAGCCTCGCCACCGCAAGGCGCAATGCGCGCGCCCAGCGCACGGCGCTCACGCGCGAGATGTGGGAGAGCCTGAACAGCGCTTGGCTGGAGTTCTCCAGCAGCGACCGCACCAAGATCGGCTCCAACGAGCTGCCAAGGCTGTTCGACTGGATCAAGGAGCGCTCGGCGCTGTTCCGCGGCACGCTGCTCAACACCATCCTGCGCAACGACACCTTCTACTTCAACCAGCTCGGCACCTTCCTCGAGCGTGCCGACAACACCGCCCGCATCCTGGACGTGAAGTACTACGTGCTGCTGCCCCACAACGAGATCGTCGGCGGCGAGATCGACAGCGTGCAGTGGGCAGCCATCCTGCGCTCGGTCTCCGCACACCGCAGCTACCGCTGGGTCTACAAGGACAGCTACAAACCCTGGCAGATCGCCGACTATCTGATCCTCAACCGGCAGATGCCGCGCTCGCTGCATTCCTGCTACGAGGAGATCGTGTCGGCCCTTGATCAGCTCGGCGGCTTCTACGGCAGCAGCAACGGCTGCCAGTCGCTGGCGCACGAGACGCGCCGCCTGCTGGCGGATGGCGACATGAGCGCCATCTTCCAATCGGGCCTGCACGAGTTCCTGGCCGAGTTCATCGCCCGCAACAATCGCCTGGGCAACGTGATCTCCAGCACGTACCATTTCACCGACTGACGCGGATCAACAGCGCCCGCCCATGCACATCTCCATCCGTCACGTCACCCGCTACACCTACGCTCAGCCGGTCGGCTATGCCATCCAGAGCCTGCGGCTGACGCCCGTGTCGTTCAACGGCCAGCGTGTGATCGATTGGCAGGTGCGCACGCCGGGCTTCGGCCCGGTACTGCAGTTCAAGGACGGCTTTGGCAATATCGTGCAGGTCACCACCATCAACACTCCGCATCAGGAGGTGTTGATCGAGGCCAGCGGCACGGTCGAGACTGCCGACTGCAGCGGCGTCGTTGCCGGCCTGCCCAACGCCTCGCCGTGCCGCGTCTTCCTGCGCGAGACGCCGCAAACCCGGCCCGATGCCGCTATCCGCGAGCTTGCCGCCTCGGCCAAGGGGCAGGACCTGCTCGACAAACTGCATGCGCTGGCCGGCAGCGTGCGCGATCGCGTCGACTACGAGGTCGGCAGTACGGACAGCCACACCGGCGCCGCCGAAGCGCTCGCCGACGGCAAGGGCGTATGCCAGGACCACGCCCACATCTTCATTGCGGCCGCGCGCACGCTGGGCGTGCCGACCCGCTATGTCACCGGCTACCTCGTGCTTGGCGAGCAGAGCCGGGCGGAGGCGCACCACGCCTGGGCGGAATCCTGGGTGGAGGGCCTGGGCTGGGTCGGCTTCGACGTTGCCAACCGCATCTGCCCGACCGAGCGCTATGTGCGTCTCGCCGTCGGCCTCGATGCGGGCGGTGCTGCGCCCGTGGTCGGATCGCGGCGCGGTGGCCAGCACGAGCTGCTCGACGTATCCGTCGACGTGCGCGAGCAGAACGCCCAGCAATGACGTCATTCCCGCGCAGGCGGGAATCCACGTCACCGCACTGAATTGTTCCCGAGAGTTGCGTGGGTCCCCGCCTTCGCGGGGATGACGGTTGGAGGAGGTCATGACCTACTGCGTGGCGCTGCGGCTCGATCGCGGCCTGGTATTCGCGGCCGACACGCGCACCAGCGCCGGCACCGCCAACGTCGCCCAGTACCGAAAGTTGCACTACTGGCGCAAGACCGGCGAGCGGGTGATCGTATTGCTGTCGGCGGGCAATCTGTCGGTGACCCAGTCGGTGGTCAGCCTGCTCAACGAGCAGCTCATGCAGGAACCCGCGGAGGGACAGTCCAACCTGTTCACCGTGCCTTCGCTCTACCGCGCCGCCAGGCTGGTCGGTGATGCGGTGCGCGAGGTGCGCCGCGTCGATGGCGCGGCGCTGGAGGACACCAACTCCGGCTTCAACGCCACCTTCATCCTGGGCGGGCAGGTCGGCTCCGAGACGGCGCGCCTGTTCATGATCTACCCCGAGGGCAACTTCATCGAGGCCACCGACGACACGCCGTTCTTCCAGATCGGCGAGCACAAATACGGCAAGCCCATCCTCGACCGGGTCGCGCAGCCCAGCATGCGGCTCGGCGAGGCGGCCAAGATGGTGCTGCTATCGTTCAATTCGACCCTGCGCTCGAACCTGTCGGTCGGCCTGCCGATCGACCTGCTGATCTACGAGCGCGACTCCCTCGACGTGCGGCGCGAGAAGCGCATCGAGCAGGAGGACGAGTATTTCCGCAAGCTGTCGGCCGCCTGGTCGGACGCGCTGCGCTTGGCCTTCTCCAAGATGGAGGAGTTCAAGGTTTAGTGTCGCGAATCGGAAGCCACTACCCAGTGCTGAGCCCGTCGCAGCACGGTATTGCCGAACTCATTCGCCCTTCGACACACTCAGAGCTGAGGGTCGTTCCTTCTACGCGAACCGGCAGGACTCTAACGCCGTTCGCTCAGCCGCGCTCCGCCATGAAGACCCGCCAGCCGCCGTACGAGGAGATGTCGCGAGCGTCACGCACAGCCTCGGCCTCGCACAGGAAGCCTTTGGGCCGTGTGCCATCGGCCAGCAGCAGCGTGCCGATACCGAGCGGTGCTGGGATGCCGACCACGAAGCGGCCGAAGCCCTCGATCGGCAGCGCCCACACCTCGGTGGCAATCGGCTGACCGGCGCCCGACGCCACGCGTACGAGGCCTGGGCGTGCCGGCGGTCCACCGGGCAGTGCGTAGAGCTGATAAGACGGCTCGGTATGCATCGCCCGCAGGAAGATCCCGCCCAGCGCGCGCAGCTCGTGGTTCAACGCCATGCCGGACAAATGCGCGCCGACGACGGCCAGCTCGCAATAGCCTGCCGGCGCCGTGGGCGGCAGCGGCTCGCGCGGCGGCAGCGACCAGCCTGTCGCGCCCATGGTCGTAGCAGCCGCGGCGTGGAATGCGCGGCCCAGACTCGCCAGCACCGCATCCTGCCCGCGCGGACCAATGAAGGTCACGCCGGCCGCACGTCCGTCCGCGCGAAACGGGCCAGGTACGGCGATGCCGGCCAGGTCCAGCAGGTTGACGAAGTTGGTGTAGGTGCCGAGCCTGGCGTTGGGGCCGAGCGGGTCGGCGCTGACCTCCTCCAGGGTCGGCACGCAGGGCGCGGTCGGAACCGCCAGAGCACTGAGGCCGCGGAACACCGGCTGCACGGCGTGCCTCAGCTCGGCCAGGCGATAGATGCCGCTGAAAGCGTCGGCGGCGGAGAAGGCGGTCGCCTTGCCGACGATCTGCAGCGTCACGGGATGCACGTCCTCGCGATGCCGCTCCATGATCGGCCGGATGGCCGCATAGCGTTCTGCCACCCATGCGCCCTCGTAGAGCAGCGCCGCAGTTTCGAAGAAGGGCGTCATGTCGACGTCGACGAAGCGTGCGCCGAGCCCCTCCAGAACCTTCATGCTGGCGCGCCAAGCCGCCTTCCCGTCCGAATCACCGAAGAAACGCAGGTCCAGCGACCGCGGCACGCCGATGGTCGGATGCGGCACAGGCTCGCGCAGGGCGCCGAGTTCGATCGGGTTCGAGAACGGGTCGGCCGCATCGCGGCCGGCCATCACGGCATAGGCCTGCCAGGCGTCATCCACGGTCAGCGCGAACACCGAGACACAGTCGAGCGTTCGGCAGGCCGGCACGACGCCCATGGTCGAGACGGCGCCGACTGAGGGTTTCAGTCCGACGATGTTGTTGAGCCCGGCCGGCACGCGCCCCGAGCCCGCCGTGTCGGTGCCGAGCGCGAAGGCCACCAACCCGCGCGCCACCGCCACCGCCGAGCCGGAACTTGATCCGCCCGGCACGATGCTGGGATCGATGGCGTTCAGCGGCACGGGATAGGGCGTGCGCACGCCCACCAGGCCGGTGGCGAACTGGTCGAGGTTGGTCTTGCCGATCATCAGCGCGCCAGCGTTGATGAGGCGCTCCACCACGTGGGCGTTGGCATTCGGCGTATAGGCGAAAGTCGGCGAAGCCGCCGTGGTCGGCAACCCGGCGACGTCGATGTTGTCCTTGACCGCGAACGGAATGCCCCACAGCGGCTTGGCCGTCAGATCGAAGCGGCCGAGCTTCTGCGCCGCCTTGCGCACCGACTTGCGATCGGCGAGCGAGATGAAAATGCCGGGGTCGTCCACCCTGGCGATGGAGTCGAACACCTGCTCGACCACGCGGGCCGGGTCGAGGCCGCCAGCGTAGGCGGCGTGCAGGCCAGCAATATGCATGGCCGGGTCGTCGCTGAACCGATCGCGTTTGACCATCGTCGTTCCGTTACGATGCGCCGGCATCGATGACGCTCACGTGCGCGGCGACCACGCGCCAGCCTTCTGGAAAACGCACCCAGGTCTGCATCTGCCGGCCAACCTTGCCAGCGGTGCGATGAAACAGCGTCGAGGCGACCGCAAAGTCCCGGCCGAACGTTGTGATGACCGTCTTGGAGCGCGTGCGCGCCAGGCCGACCGCTGAGCGGGCGGCGCGGAACGCCTTGATCGCTTCGTATCCGTACAGGTTCTCACCCACGCCGTAACGGATCGTGCGCGCATCATCGCGGAAGAAGCCGTCGAGCGCCGCCACGTCGTTGGTGACGAGCGCCCGCTCGTAGGCCTCGAACGCCTCGCGCACCTCGGCCATCACCTCCGGCAGATCGATGTTCATCAGCCCTTGCTCCATTGCTGCGGCCTCGGCGCCACGGCCACCTTGTCGGCCTCCAGCGCACGAGCGATGCGCAGCGCCACGTCCTCGCGCCACGGCGCAGCGATGATCTGCACCCCAATCGGCAGCGGCTCGAGCGGCACCGGCACGGCCACCACCGGCAGGCCGATGAAGGAAATCGGCTGCGTGTAGATACCGACGTTGGGACGCAGCGGCATTTCCACGCCGTCGAGGACCAGCGTCTTCTGCCCGAGTTTTGGCGCGGTGCAAGGCGTGGCGGGCGCCAGAATGGCATCCACGCTGTCGAACAGCTTTGCCACCTGGTCGCGGTACCAGCGGCGGAACTTGTGCGCCTTCACCACCAGCGAAGCCGGCAGCATCGCGCCGGCGATCAGCCGGTCGCGCACGGCCGGATCGAAATCGGCGGCGCGAGTGCGCAGCCGCTCCAGATGCAGGCCTGCACCTTCCGTCGCGCTGATCACATAGGCGGCCGCGCGCGCCCTTGCAGCCTCCGGCAACTCGACGATGCGGGTGGCGCCGAGGGCCTTGGCGATGCGATCTACGGCCTGCAATGCCTCGGGAAATGCGCCGCGCTGGAAGTATCCACCGGCCACCACAATGCGCAGGCCCGAGATGCCCTGCTCCAGCGAGGGCGATGCCGGCTCGACCGGCCGCTTGGCGCACACCGGATCGTCGGCGTCGTAGCCCTGCATGGCATCGTAGGCGAGCGTCAGGTCGCGCGTGGAGCGGGCCAGCGGTCCCAGATGATCGAGGCTGGCCACGAACGGGAAGGTGCGGGCGCGCGACAGCCGGCCGTAGGTCGGCTTGAGGCCGAACAGGCCGCACAACGAGGACGGCACGCGGATCGAGCCGTTGGTGTCTGAGCCGAGCGAGATCGGCACCAGCCCGCCGGCCACCGAACCGCCAGAGCCGCCGGACGAGCCGCCGGTCATGCGGCCCGTGTCGTGCGGATTGCGCGAAGGCCCGTCGTGCACGTTTTCGCCGGTGAAGTCGTAAGCGTACTCGCCCATGTTGAGCGCACCGACCAGCACCGCGCCGGCAGCCTCCATACGCGCGATCAGGGTGGCGTCGGCCTTGGCAGGTGCATGCTCGCGGTTGATCTTGGAGCCGGCCAGTGTCGCGAGACCCGCGACGTCGAACAGGTTCTTGACGGCGAAAGGCACGCCAGTGAGCGCGCCGAGCGGCTCACCGCGTGCCCTGGCGGCGTCGATCTCCCGGGCCTTGGCCAGCGCACGCTCGCGCGTCACCGCCGTGAACGAGTTCAGCACGCCGTCGCGCTCGGCGATACGGGCGAGCGCCGCATCGGCTACGGCGCTCGCGCTGGTCGTGCCGTTGCGCACGGCCTCAGCGATCTCGGACGCTGTCGCCCACGCGTGCATGCCGATCAGGCCTCGAACACCGATGCTGGCTCTGCCTCATCCGGCAGCGGGAAGCTAGCCACTTCGTTGCCGAGCCGCAGCGTCACCTCGAGGTTGGCCTTGATGGCTGGCAGCCACTCCGGCTCGATCGGCAGCTCGAGCGCCTTGCTGGCCGCCTCGATGAACTGCTCCAGGTGCTGGTCCTTTGGTTCGTCCACCACTCACTCCCACGAGTCATCCCGGGCCCTGTGCCCGGGATCCAGGGTTCAACAAACTCCCTGCGGCTCTCTCTTCGCTCCAACCGCGCCACGACCTCCAGCCGCACGCTGGATGCCGGGGACAAGCCCCGGAATGACAGACTACACCGGCGGATGCGGGATGGCGGACAGCAGGTCGCGCGTGTATTGCGCTTCCGGCGCGAACAGCACCCGCTCGGTCGGCCCTTCCTCGACGATACGCCCGGCCTGCATCACGATCACCCTATCACACAGCAGGCGCACCACGTTGAGGTCGTGCGAGACGAACAGGTAGCTCATGCCGAGCTGCTCCTTGAGGTCCTGCAGCAGGTTGAGCACGACCGCCTGCACCGACACGTCGAGTGCCGCCGTCGGCTCGTCGAGAATGACCAGATCCGGGTTCAGCGCGATGGCCCGCGCGATGCCCACGCGCGCCTTCTGGCCACCCGACAGTTGATGCGGAAAGCGGTCGAGCAGCTCCACCGGCAGCCCGACCTGCCGCGCCAGCTCCTCGCACCGCGCGCGCACGGCACGGCTCCCGCGCGTCTTGCCCAGCCGCAGGATCGGATCGGCGATGGCGCGCGCGGCCGTGAAGCGCGGATTGAGGCTGTCGGTCGGATCCTGGAACACCATCTGGATGCGCTTGCGCAGCGGCAGGCGCGCGAACTTCTTGGCCGGTATGGCGCCGATATCCTGGCCGTCGAAATTGATAGTGCCATCGCTCTTGTCGATCAGCCGCATCACCATGGTCGAGGTGGTGGACTTGCCGCAGCCCGACTCGCCGACCAAACCGACGCTCTCGCCGCGATGCACGGTAAAGCTGATGCCGTCGACCGCGCGGAAGGTGTGCGGCTGCTCGGCTTCCGGCGGCTTGCCGCCGCGCAGCTTGCCGAACACGGACTTGGCGAGGCCCTTGCGCGGATACTCTTTGACCAGCTTCTCGACTACCAGCAACGGCGCGCGATTGGCACCTGCCGGGTTTGAGGCGCCGTTCAGCTTGGCCGCCGGCTTGACGGGATGCGGCTCCTCGCCGTTCAGCCCGCCCTCGGGCAGCAGGTCGCGCAGCGTCACGCCAGGCCGTGGCGTGGCGCGCATCAGCTTGCGCGTATAGGCGTGCGACGGGGCGGCGAAGATGGCCTTGGACTCCGACGTTTCGACCACGAGGCCCTTCTGCATGACCACCACGCGGTCGCAATAGGTGGCTGCAAGGCCCAGGTCGTGCGTGATCAGGATAGTCGACATGCCGCGCTCGCGCGTCAGCTCGACCACCAGGTCCATCACCGCCTTCTGCGTCGTCACGTCGAGGCCGGTGGTCGGCTCGTCGGCGATCAGCAGCTGCGGCCGGCAGGCGAGCGCCAGGGCGATCACCACGCGCTGGCACATGCCGCCGGACAGCTCGAACGGATAGGCGTGGTAGCGTTCGGCCGGGCGCGCGATCTTGACCTGCTCCAGGATGGCGATCGCCTTCTTGGTGACATCGTCGGGGCCCGCCTGCGCATGCTGGCGCAACACGTCCTCGATCTGATGCCCAACCTTGCGGATCGGGTTCAAGCGCGGCGCGCGGGTTCTGGAAGATCATCGAGATCTCCCGGCCGCGCAGATCGCGCATCTTGGCCTCGTCGGCGTTGCCGACGTCGATCCCGGAAAACCGCACCGAGCCCTCGGCGATGCGTCCGGCGCGGTCGAGGATGCGCATCACCGCGAACGAGGTGACCGACTTGCCCGAGCCCGAACTCGCCGACGATCGCCAGCGTCTCTCCCTTCGCCACCGAGATGTCGACATGCTGCACCGCCTTGACCACGCCGCGCCGTGTCGAGAATTCGACGGTCAGATCGCGGATTTCGAGCAAGGCAGGTGGGGTCATGGCGTGCCCTCAGGTGCGCCGTTGCGGGTCGACGATGTCGCGCAGGCCGTCGCCCAGCAGATTGAAGCAGAACACCGCAACCATCAGCGCTCCGCCGGGGAAGAATGCGATCCACCACTCGCCCGACACCATGAAGGCCGCACCCTCGGCGACCATGATGCCCCACTCCGGCGTCGGCGGCCGCACGCCCAGCCCGATGAACGACAGGCCGGCGGCGTTGAGGATGGCGTAGCCCATGGTCAGCGACATCTGCACGATCATGATCGGCATGATGTTGGGCAGGATGTGCCCAAGCAGGATACGGAACTCGCCGTTGCCGGACAGCCTGGCGGCCTGAACGAAGCCGGCCTCGCGCCGCACAGTGGCCTCGGCGCGGGCGACGCGCGCGTAGAGCGGGAAATTGACGATGGCCGTAGCCAGCACGATGTTCTGCACCGTGTTGCCCAGCGCGGCAACGATGCCCATCGCCAGCACGAATAGCGGGAAGGCCATGATGGTGTCGGCGATGCGGCCAACGATGCGATCGGTCCAGCCGCCGAAGAAACCGGCCGCCACGCCGGCGAGGCCCCCCATCAGGAACACCAGTGCGACTGAGGCGATGGCGATGAAGAAGTCGAGCCGGGTGGCCACGATCACCCGGCTGAACACGTCGCGGCCGAGCTGGTCGGTGCCGAACCAGTGCGCCAGGGACGGCGGCTTGAGGGCAGAGGTCGTGTTGCTGGCGAGCGGGTCATAAGGAACGATGAACGGCCCGAGCAGGGCCGCCAGCACGATCAGCACGAACAGGCCGAAGGCGAACGCCGTGACCCGGTTCTCGCCCAGCACGTAGCGCACGTGGCTGATGGTTGCGGCGAGGCCGGTCTGGTGCGCCTGTTGTGTGCCGGCGGCGATGTCGGTCATGCCTCGAGCCTCACGCGCGGGTCGATCAGTCCGTACAGCAGGTCGATCAGCAGGTTGAGGGCCACGTACATGACCGCCATGGTCAGCACGAAGCCCTGCACGGGGGCGAAGTCGGAGGCGATCAGCGCCTCCACCGCATAGGAGCCAATGCCGGGCCAGGCGAACACCTTCTCGACCAGCACGTTGGCGCCGAGCAGAAACGAGAACACCATGCCAAGCGTGGTCACTACCGGCAGCATGGCGTTGCGGAAGGCGTACGTGACGACCACGGTGAAGGGCGACAGCCCGCTGGCCCGCGCCGTGCGCACGAAGTCGGAGGCCAGCACCGCCAGCATGGAGGCGCGCGTCATGCGCGCAATCGGCGCCAGCGAGAAGATACCGAGCGTCAGGGCCGGCAGGATCAGCTGCTTGAGGCTGGCAACGAACACCTCCCAGTCGCGGGCGATGATGCTGTCGATCAGATAGAAGCCGGTGACCTGCGGCGGCGAGCTGTAGAAGATGTCGAGCCGGCCGAGCGGCGCCGGCGCCCAGCCGAGCAGGTAGTAGAACACGTAGACCAGGATCAGGCCGGTGAAGAACACCGGCAGCGACACGCCGGCCGTCGTCAGCACTCGGCAGGCATGATCGACGATGGAGCCGGGCCGGGTCGCCGCCATGATGCCGAGCGGGATTGCGATCGACATGGAGAAGATCAGACCGAGAAGGGTGAGCTCGGCGGACGCCGGCAGTCGCGCGCGGATGTCGGCCGCGACCGGCTGGCCGGTGGTCAGGGCCACGCCCAGATCGCCGCGACTGAGATCGGCGACATAGCGCACGAACTGCTGGGGCAGGGATTTATCGAGGCCGAGCTTCACTCGAATCTGCTCGATCGCTTCCTTCGTGCCGGCGGGCCCGGCGAAGTAAGCGGCCGGGTCACCTGGCAGCGCCCGCGTCAGCAGGAAGGTGACGATCACCACGCCGATCAGGCTCGGCACGGCAAGCAGGAGGCGCTTCAGCACCAGGCTCAACATGAAGCCGTCCTTCAGGCCGGCGCCGCAACCCTCACGCCTTGACCAGCGCGCGATAGTCGAGGCGACGGTGGAACCAATACTGATATCCGGAGACGTTCTTCTGCATCGCCACGTTGGAGTATGGCTGATACAGCGGGATGCGCGGGATGTCGGTGAAGGCCAGATCGACGAAGCCCTTGACGTTCTTCTCGTAGGCGGCCGTGTCGCCGCTGGTGGCGGCGGCGCCCGCGCCGTCGATGAAGGCATCCATGTCCTTCGACACGTAGCTCATGGTGTTGAAGATCGAGTTCTTGCCGCTGTAGCACCAGATGAAGAAGTATTCGGGATAATCGAGCCAGCCCGAGAATACGTTGGTGTAGAGCGGCATCACCTTCTTGTTGAGCTCGGTGCGCCAGTTGGCGCCGGGCACCTTGTTGATCTCGGCCTTGATGCCGATCTGGGCCAGGCTCTCCTGGGTCAGCACACACAGCGGCTCGTTGATGGTGGCAAAGCCGAGGTCGAACGACAGCGTCGTCTCGAAACCATTGGGATAGCCGGCCTCGGCCATCAGCTGCTTGGCCTTGGCGATGTCGGTGTTGTACTTGTGGGCCTGCGGCCAAACCGCCTCGCTCGCCTGTTCCGGGCCGCCAAACATGGGCTTGGCCAGGCCGAACAGAGCCGCATCCATGATCTTCTGATAGGGAACAGCATACGCGACGGCCTGGCGCACCTTGATGTTGTCGAACGGCGGCTTGGTCACGTTCATGCCGAGGTACTGGACGCCGTTGGAGAACGGCGTCGAGACGATATTGAGCTTGCCGGCCTCGCGCAGCTCCACGAAGTCCTTGTTGGGCAGCTCGTAGGAGATGTCGGCATCGCCGCGCTCCAGCAGGGCGCGCCGGTTGCCGGCCGATGGCACCATGCGCCAGATGATGCGCTTGACCTTCGGCTGGGTGCCGAGCTTCCAGTCCTCGTTGCGCTCCAGGACCACCTCCGTGCCGGGCGTCCACTTGGTGACCTTGTAGGCGCCGCTGCCGGCCGTGTTCTGCTTGGTGTACTCGAGCCCCCACGGGTCCTCGGCGGTGGCGTTCTTCTTCACCAGCTCGGAGTTGAGGACGCACGGCACGATCACGGCGAGGTCGGGATGGTGAGCCGGTCCTTCTTGATGAAGTCGACCCGCAGCGGTGTTGTCGTCGACCACCACGAACTGCTCGGGCTTGGTTAGCGAGCCGGCGCCCATCTGGAAGGTCGGGAAGCCGCCGACGCTGACGGCGCGATCGAGCGACCACTTCACGTCCTTGGCGGTGACCGGCGTGCCGTCCTGGAACTTGGCGTCCTTGCGCAGCTTGAACGTCGCCGACATGTCGCCGACGTTCATGTCCTCGGCCAGCTCCATCTTGAACTTGTCACGGTCGTAGTACTGCGTGCCGTTGGACAGCGTCTTCATCTCGTGGCTGATCAGCCGGTCGTAGCAGTTCCACGACACCTCGTAGCCCGGCACGTTGGTGCCGCGGCCGTGGATGTCGATGTTGTTGGGCCCGCTCTCCGAGACGACGAGAAGCGTTTCCTGCCGGGCCTGGGCTTTGGCCGGGGACCACACGGCCGGCGCCGGCAGCGCGCTCGCCGCGGCAACCGCTGTCGTGGACTTCAGAAAACTGCGTCGCGAGGGTTTCCGAGGCATGAGGGGACCTGACGGAGTTGGACTGCCCAAAATTTCGGCACGGCCCGCGCCCGACCGTGGCCGTTGCTTGAAATCTCATTGTGCATGTGCGAGCGTCCTCGTCTTCTGCTAGTAATGCAGCAAGCTGCTGCAAAAATTGCAGCAGTGGGGAAACGCGTGTGCGTCACCTGATGCCGTTGCGATACGTCGACGCCGTGGTGCGGGCCGGCTCGATCCGCAAGGCCGCCGAGGCGCTGGCCATCACTTCGACGGCGCTCAATCGCCGGATCCTGGCGATGGAGCAGGAGCTGGGCGTGCCGATCTTCGAGCGGCTGCCGAGGGGCGTGCGGCTGTCCACGGCTGGCGAGATCCTGATCCAGCACGTGCGCTCGCAACTCTCTGATATGGAGAGAGTAAAGTCGCAGATTGCGGACCTGTCGGGCGTGCGCCGCGGCCACATCTCGATTGCCTGCTCGCAGGCCGTGCTGCCCGTGTTCCTGCCCGAACAGATCGCGCTGTACCGCCGCGAGCATCCGGCCGTCACCTTCCGGGTCTACCGGCGCGACCGCGAGGCCGCAGAGCAGGCGCTGGTCGACCATACGGCAGACCTCGCGCTGGTCTTCGAGCCGGTTCGACTATCCGAGTTCGAAACGCTGCTTGCAGTGCAACAGCCCATCCATGCCTTGATGTCCAACGGGCATCCGCTGGCACAGGCAGGACCGCTGCGGCTGCGCGATTGCCTGCGCTATCCGATCGCCATGCCGACCCATCTTTACGGAGTGCGCAGCGTGCTCGACGCGGCCGTGCTGCGATCGTCGATCAAGCTGCAGCCCGCCGTCGAATCCGACAGCTTCGAGTTCCTGCGCCACTACGCGCGCCAGGACAGCACCATCAGCTTCCAGATTCCGATCGGCATATCGTCGGGAGCGAAAGCCGGCCAGGATGTCAGCCGACCCATCGATCACCGCGACGTGCCGCCCGGCATTCTCTATCTGGGTCAGCTGCGCGGCCGTTCCCTGCCTATTGCGGTCAGCCGCTTCGCATCGCAGATGTCCGCCGCTCTCGCCACCATGTTCGAAGAAGCGCAGCCACGTTGACTTCGGGCCCGGGTGTAGCGTCATCGTTGTCGAAGCCCCGGGAATCGCTCGGAACCAGACGGAAGCAGACGGATGCGACCCACTCGCGGGAGCCCGGGAACGCTCTCTCGCCCAAATCCTGGGCATGCTTGGCGCGCATGTGCCACGCTCGAACACGATCTATTGTCCGCTTTCCCGCTTGGGCTTGTCCCTGAGGCGGTGGAAAATCACGTCCAACGCGGGTGCTGAGCCCGCTCCCCGAGGAGGCCGCCTTGAGTCAGGAAATCCGGATCGAGTTCACGCGCTTTTCCGCCTTCTATTCTCCCCTCATCGCCACCATGGCCGGCGGCTTCCTGAAGGAGCAGGGCCTGGAGGCCAAGCATTCGGTCTCTGCGCCCGGCAAATCCGCCATCGCCGGCCTTCTGGACGGCTCGGTGCATGTGGCGCAGTCGGCACCCAGCCAGGGCTTCACCCCGCTCGAGCAGGGCAAGACCCCGCCGGCCCTGCACTTCGCCCAGATCAACGAGAAGGACGGCTTCTTCCTGACCGGCCGCGGCCCTGATCCCGGCTTTACGTGGGACAAGCTGAAGGGCCGCAAGGTGCTGGTCGATCATGGCGGCCAGCCGATGGCCATGTTCAAGTACGCCTGCTTCAAGCGCGGGCTCGATTTCAAATCGATCACGGCCATCGATGCCGGCTCCACCGACAAGATGATCGCTGCCTTCCGCAAGGGCGAGGGCGACTTCATCCACCTGCAGGGCCCGGCGCCGCAGCAGCTGCAGCACGATGGTGCCGGCCACATCGTTACCTCGCTCGCCGACGCGATCGGCCCCTGCGCCTTCTCGAGCCTGGCCGCCACCCGCGAATGGCTCGGCACCGACATGGCCAAGCGCTTCATGGCCGCCTACCGCAAGGCGCGCGCCTGGCTGATCGCCACGCCGGCGGCCGAGGTCGCCAAGGCGGAGGCCGCCTTCTTCCCCGACATCGATCCCTCCGTGCTCACCACCACCATCGCCACCTACCAGAAGCTCGGCAACTGGACGCCGCACGTCGAGATCACCAGGCCCGCTTGGGAGGCCACGGTCGACATCTTCCTGCATGCCGGGCTGATCACGAAGCGGCACCGCTATGAGGACGTGATTGCGCAGCCTCCCGCCTAAGGTGCAATAAAGATACTGGCCGTCTTGGGCGGCATTGCAGCAGTTTGGTGCCGGCTGCCGCGTCTTCCGGTTAGGAGAGCATGGAGCAGAGTATGAAAGAGACGATCGGCTGGATCGGCGTCGGCAGCATGGGCCATCGCATGAGCCGGCATCTGGTGGAAGCCGGCTACCCGGTGGTGGTCGCCGACGCCGTCAGCACTGAGCGCGCCCCTGCCGGCGCCACTGTGGCCAAGAGCAATGCCGAGGTCGCCAGGCAGGCCGACATCATCATTCTCTCCCTGCCTGACGGAAACATCAGCCAGGCGGTGGCCAAGGAGATTGCAGCCACCCCGCCCAGGCGGGTGACGACGGTGATCGACACCTCCACGATCGGCATCAAGGCGGCGCAGGCCGCGGCGGCCACCCTTGGCGCTGCCGGCATCGACTTCATCGACGCGCCGGTGTCGGGCGGAACCGCCGGCGCCGACAAGGCAACGCTCGCCATCATGCTGGCCTGCCCCGCAGCGCAGTTCGAGCGGTTCAAGGGCCTGATGGGCCTGATGGGCAAGCCGTTCCATGCCGGCGAGAAGCCGGGCCAGGGTCAGGCCATCAAGCTGCTCAACAACTTCCTGTCGGCCACCGCCCTGGCTGCGACCTCGGAGGCAATTGCTTTCGGCACGCAGCAGGGCATCGAGATGAAGACCATTCTCGACATCGTCAACGCCTCCACGGGCCGCAACACAGCGACGGATGACAAGTTTCCGCGCCGTATCATGCATGGCCGCTACGATGCAGGCTTCACGGCCAAGCTGCAGCTCAAGGACATCCGCCTCTACCTGGACAACGCACGGGCGGCTGGTATCACGGACGAAATCGCCAGCGTGGTGGTCGACGTGTGGGAGCAGATGGACGCAGACATGCCTGGCTCCGACATTACTGAGATGTATCCCTTCACGCAGAAGGGACGAAGAAGGCCTGCGTAGCCCCTAGGCGGAAAGGCGGTTGGCCATCTCGGTGGCGAACCTCTGCCCTGCCGGTTGCGGCGACAGGGATGGGCGCTTGCAAGAGAAGAATAGTCTCGACAACGGCATCGTCGCCAAGTCCCAAGCCCTCGGCGCCAAGCTCGGCAAGGCGACCGGGCAGTGGACCGCGCAAGCCCGCTCCGGCGGCTCGCGCCTGCTTGCTCAGGCCCGCCGGCTGGCCGAGCAACGCAGCGTCAAGCTCGGCCTGCGCACGTACCTCGTCATGTTCGGCCTGGCGATCGTCGTCCCGGTCCTGCTCTTCAGCGCCATCATCCTCCATCGCTACACGCTGTCGGAGCGCGCCTCCAACGAGCGGCGCGCGCTCGCCATTGCCCGCGCACTGAGCGCCGACGTCGATCGCGAGATCACCGCCATCATAACCACGCTGGAGGCGCTGGCCACCTCACCGGCGCTGGCCACCAAGGATTTCATGGCGTTCCACGTGCAGGCGCTGGAGGCGTTGCGCTCGCGTCCATCCTGGAACGTCGTGCTCATCGACGCCACGCGCCAGCAGCAGGTCAACACGCGCCTGCCGTTGGGAGCGCGCCTGCCAGTCAGCGAGGCCGAGCCACCTGTCACCGATATCGTCCGGCAAACCGGGCAGCCCTACATCACGGATCTGTTCCGCGGCACGGTCGCGCGCCGTCTGATATTTGCGGTCGGCGTGCCGGTGCATGTCGGCGACGGCATTCCCTATGCGCTGATCATGTCGCTGGATCCAGAACGGCTGGCCGAGCTGCTGCGGACGCCGGAGCTGCCCGACGGCTGGCTCGCCGCCGTGGCGGACCGCAAGAACGTCAACATGGCGCGCTCGCATCAGTCGGATCGCTTCATCGGTCAGCCCGTGCCAGGGGAATGGCTGCGCCAATACGGCAATCGCGCCGAAGGCGTCGTCACCACCACCGACTTCGAGGGCCAGCGCTCGCTGCAGGCCTTCCACTGGTCCAAGGTGACCGGATGGTGGATCGCCGCCTGGGCGCCGCTGTCGGAAGTCGAAGCGCCGCTGCGGCAGGCCTGGAACACCTTCCTGTTTGCAGGCGCGACGCTGCTCGGCCTCTCGCTTCTGCTGGCGCTCGGCATCGGCGGCCGTATGGCAGGGCCGATCGCCGACTTGATGCGGGCGGGGCGCAGGCTCGGCCACGGCAAGCCCGTTCAGCCGCTGTCGACTGCACTGCGCGAGGCCGACGAGCTGTCGCTGGTACTGGCCAACGCCGCCAAGGAGCTGCGGGCGAGGACCGAGGCGCAGGGACGTCTGGCCGCCATCGTGTCCTCGTCACCCAACGCCATGGTCAGCCAATCGCCGGACGGCATCATCCGCACCTGGAACGCGGCCGCCGAACGGCTGTTCGGCTACCAGGCAGCCGAGGTGACCGGCAGATCGGCGCGCATGTTTTATACTGGCGAGCAGCAGTCCGAGTTCGCCGACATCATCGCCGAGGTCCGCTCCGGCACGGCAGTGCATCGCGACGTGCAACGTCGACACAAGGACGGCCATCTGATCGACGTGTCGATCAGCGTGGCACCGATGTACGACGACGCCGGTCGCGTGGTCGGCATCTCCTCGATCGTAAGCGACATCGGCGAGCGCAAGGCGCGCGAGAAGCAAATCGAGTTTCTGATGCGCGAGCTGTCACATCGCTCCAAGAACCTGCTGGCGGTGGTGCAGGCGATTGCCGGGCAGACGGCGCGCTACAGCGACGACCTGGACGAGTTCCAGACGCGCTTCTCGCAGCGCCTGCACGCCATGGCGCGGGCCCAGGACCTGCTGGTGGCCCGCAACTGGGAAGGCGCGCAGCTCACCGATCTGGTCCGCTCGCAGTTGGCTCCGTTCACCGAGGACGTCTCGACGCGTATCGAGATGAGCGGCCCCGAGCTGGACCTGCGGCCCGACGCGGTTCACAACCTCACGCTGGCGCTGCATGAGCTCGCCACCAACGCCGCCAAGTACGGCGCCTTGTCAGTGCCCGACGGTCGTGTGGCGGTCGATTGGGAGGTTGCCGACGGCGAGCCGGACGACCGGCGCTTTCGCATGAGCTGGCGCGAGCATAGCGGACCGCCAGTCCGCCCTCCGGACCGCAAAGGCTTCGGGCACGTCGTCATCGCCGACATGGTCGGCAGCGCGCTGCGCGGCCATGTGCAGCTCCTGTTTGAGAGTAGCGGAGTGCGCTGGAAGCTGGATGTGCCGGCTGCCAGCGTCATAAAGAAGGCCGAGGGTGGTCCAGCCCAGCTTGCCCAGCCCCGCAAGGACGACGGATAGCGATTCGCTAGCAATCGAAAGCCTTTCGGCCTACATCAAAGTGATTCAATCCAAGGCGATCCTGCTCTAGAGTGAGATCGTTCTGGATGGAAGCACTTCGGCCTCCACCAGAACGTGAAGCTCACTCTACACTCAAAAAGATAGAGCAGGATTCACGCTTCGGCCGCCACGTATAGGTCAGAGCGAGGTGATTCAATCCGAAGCGATCCTGCTCTAGTGTTGGGCTTCGGAGCCGCTTGGTGACGCATGAGGGCCAGCACCGTGCAGCCTAGTCCGGAGGACTACGATTTCGAGCTCGACGAGGCGCTGGCCTCGATCGTCGGCATTCGCACGATCATTCCCGGCGACGCCTTTACCGCCGAATCGCTCGGCACCGAGCGGGCCGGCAATGGCGTCGTCATCCGCGACGACGGGCTGGTGCTCACCATCGGCTACCTGATCACCGAGGCGGAGACCGTCTGGATCAGCAGCGGCGGCAACGTCGTGTCGGGCCACGTGCTGGGCTACGACCAGGAGACCGGCCTCGGCCTGGTGCAAGCGCTGGGCCGCCTCGATCTGCCGGCCCTGCCGCTCGGAAACTCGGCAGCTGCGGAGATCGGCGAGCAGGTGGTGGTCGCCGGCGCCGGCGGACGGAAGGCGTCGGTAGCCGCTCATATCATCGCCAAGCAGGAGTTCGCCGGCTACTGGGAGTACGTGCTGGACGAGGCGATCTTTACCTCGCCCACCCATCCCAACTGGGGCGGCACCGCGCTGATCGGCCCAGGCGGCGACCTGATAGGCATCGGCTCCCTGCAGATCCAGCAGATGGTCGCCAACCAGCAGGGCGATGACGCCAACATGATCGTGCCGATCGACCTGCTGAAACCGATCTTCGAGGACCTCACCACCATCGGCCGGCCCAACCGACCGGCGCGGCCGTGGCTTGGCCTGTATGCCACCGAGATCGGCGACACCGTAGCCGTACTGGGGCTGGCGAGCCGCGGGCCGGCGCAGCAGTCGGACTTGCGCACCGGTGACATCATCATGGCCGTGGCCGGAACGCAGGTGAAAGGGCTCGCCGAGCTTTTCCGCCGGGTCTGGTCGCTGGGGCGAGCCGGCGTGATGGTCCCGCTGACGATCAATCGCGACGGCAAGACCTTCGAAGTCAGTGTCCGTTCGGGCGATCGCCGCCGCTTCCTGAAGGGGCCGGTCCTGCACTGACGGGAAGCGGCACTCACCCGTCATCCTGGCCCGCGAGATCGCGCTGAGCCGGACCTTTCGTGAGCTCTGTGCGTGCGGCAGATCCCGGACAGTCTCGTCTCGGGCTCGACTTCCGGGATGACAGGTTCAGCAAGGGCTCAGGACTTGGACGGCACAGCACGCGGCGTATCGTTGGCGCGCGCTTTGATGATCTCGGGCGTGCGCGGGTCGGCGTCCTTGCGCGCGAATTGCCCCGCAACCAGCCAGTAGATCACGCCGCCGACGAAGCCCATGGTCAGAAAGGCCACCAACGCGTAGTTGTTGACGATGCTCGCCTGCGCTCCGCCTTCGCTCATGTACTGCGCGAGGAAGCCGAGGCCGGCGATGACGATGCCGACCACGGCGTAGTAGGTCCAATGCGCCAGACGGCGCCACTCGCCGATCGCCGCGCCGATCAGGGCGAAGGGCGCCGCGAACACCGCGCTGTGCGTCGCCGCGAACAGGGCCAGCAGGCCGTTGGCGCTCAGCGCATCCGTGATGGCGTTGGACGGCGTATTTGCCAACTCGACCGGCGTGGTGACAAACAGAACGATGGTGAGGCCGGCCGCAAGGCAGGCAACCACGAACCCGAACACAACTCTGATCACACGCCCCAGCATGTCCGCCCCCGTGACAAGTCTTGACAGCGGCTATCAATCTACACGCTGAGCGCCATTGAATTCAATTGGACTTTTTAGATTGGCGCCATCAGGCGTTCCGACCCGCCACCACCCAATACACGAAGCCACCGGCAAAGCCGGCCGTGGCCAGCACCTGCCAGACCGCGGGCGACAGCTCCAGGATGCCGCTTGGGTGACCTATGCGGGTCAGCAGCGGCACGACGGCCAGCGCCGCTCCGCCCCCGATGACGTAGTAGAAGGCGCCACGGATGCGGGCCACCTCCCCGATGATCACCAGCAGCAGCGCCGGCAGCAGGGTCTGCACCGACACGAGTTGCACCGCCAGCGTGAACAGATCGAAAGCGGCCCCGATCGGCGGCTCGTCCGAGCGCATGCCGGTCATCGCCTGAACGATACGCTCCTGCCCCAGCGAGATGATCACCAATAGCGTCGCCGCTGCCGCAACCAGGAAGGCGATCGGCAGCAAGATGACCCGTCCCAACGCTCGCAGCATGGCTCCCCCAGAAGACTGTGTTCTCGACCCAAACATGTACTTCCCGCTGTCATCCTCGGGCTTGGTCCGAGGATCCAGCCATCCACAAACGCCGGAGCAAGCGGTTGGATGGATGGTCGGGACAAGCCCGACCATGACAAGCCGGGCAGGCAGCCACACAACTAGGCGATACTGCGCTCGCTGGCGCGCAGCTTCAAGCTTTCCGACTTGAGCTGGCCGCACGCCGCCATGATGTCGCGACCGCGCGGCGTACGCACCGGGCTGGCATAGCCGGCGCGGTTCACCACCTCGGCGAAGCGCTCGATCTGCTCCCAGTCCGAGCACTCGTGCGCCGTGCCGGGCCAGGGATTGAACGGGATCAGGTTGATCTTGGCTGGAATTCCGGCGAGCAGACGCACCAGCGCCTTGGCGTCGGCAAGGCTGTCGTTGACGCCCTTCAGCATCACATACTCGAAGGTGATGCGCCGCGCGTTGGACAGGCCCGGATAGGTGCGGCAGGCGGCCATCAGCTCGGCGATCGGATACTTGCGGTTGATCGGCACCAGCTTGTCGCGCAGCTCGTCGCGCACCGCGTGCAGCGAGATCGCCAGCATGGTGCCGGCCTCTTCGCCCCAGCGCGGAATCTCCGGCACCACGCCGCTGGTCGAGAGCGTAATGCGCCGCTTCGACAGAGCGAGCCCGTCGCCGTCGGCAGCTACGCCCATGGCGTCGCGTACGTTGTCGAAATTGTAGAGCGGCTCGCCCATGCCCATCAGCACGACGTTGGTGATCTTCCGATCCGCATCCGGGATGAGCCCGCCATCGCCTGGCCCCGCCGCGCCCGGCCAGTCGCCAATGCGGTCGCGCGCCAGCAGGATCTGGCCGACGATCTCCTGCGGCTCGAGGTTGCGCACCAGCTTCTGCGTGCCGGTGTGACAGAACGAGCAGGTGAGCGTGCAGCCGACCTGGCTCGAGATGCACAAAGTGCCGCGGTCGGCCTCGGGGATGTAGACCGTTTCAATCTCCGGGGCGCGCGCCTCGCGTCCGCGCTTGGGCAGCCGCAGCAGCCACTTGCGGGTCCCGTCGGTCGATACCTGCTCGGTGACGATCTGCGGCCGCTCGAGGGTGAATGCCGCCTGCAGCTGCGCGCGCACGTCTTTCGACACGTTCAACATGTCGTCGAACGACGTAACGCCGCGCGCGTACAGCCAGCTCCACAACTGGCCGACGCGCATCCTGAGCTGCTTGTCGGGCACCCCGATCGAGGCCAGCGCACCCTTGAGCCCTTCGCGGCCAAGGCCGGCCAGCGACGGCTTGGGCGTCAGCTGCTGCTGCGGGGCGGGAGTGTCCAGTATGGCGGTCATGGGTGCGATCGGGCCGGATTCGGCCTCTATTTAGGCGCCCCAGCCCCGCGTGTCATCCCATCCCTGCTCGGCGCGTGCCGCTCGTCCTTCGACAAGCTCGGGACTGGGTCGCAGCACCGCCGCCTCCGTTGCGGCGTTGCCTCCTTTTGGTACTGGCTCCATCCGGGTACTGGCACCAGCCCCGTGCTCGCTCCAACCCCCGTCCTGAGCCTGTCGAAGCACGACTTGCAAGACCGCCTCAGCGTGCGCAAGCGCGTATCCAGGACCCAGCCACGATTACCATTGTGCGAAGGGGCCGCAGGCCCGGCTCCGACCTGCCGTCCGGCCGGGGTGACGGGTAGGCGCCACCATGGGGAGAGGGAACGCAGATCAGGCCGGCTTCGGATGAAACCTGCGGATGCCGAGATAGGTCAGATACACGAACACCAGCAGGCCCAGCGTCTGCGCGATCAGGAACGGCGGCTCGGACTGGGTCGGCGCCAGCGGCTGCAGGAAGGAAACCTTCAGGAACAGCTGCACGATCAATACGAATACATTGAGCCACAGCGCCAGCACGGTGGTGATGACATAGATCCAGCGCCAGGCGCCGGCCATGTGGAAGCTATAGCGGGCCAAGATGGCGATCGCCAGCACCGCCAGCGAGATGAAGCCGGTGTAGTGCGACGGCAGCAGCCGCTCGAACGGAAAGCCGAAGCCCGTCACGCTGGTCAGCACGGTGGTCCACAGGAACAGCGACGTCCAGGCGTCGAGCCGCTTGTCCTGCAGCATGCCAGCCACCACCACCAGCCCGGCCACGATCGCCACCAGGCTGATGATCACGTGCGCGGTCGTGTACGTGGACAGCGATATCCCGAATACCATGACGCCCCTCCCTGCAATCCCCACGGGATAGTAGCTTCCTTTAAGTGGAAACCACAAACCCACGCGTCATCCCGGTGCTTGTCACCGGGATCCAGCCATCCACAAGCGACAGAGCAAGCTGATAGTTGGTGGCGTAGACAGCGACCTACAGGATGAACTTGCTCAGATCGGCGTTCTTGGCGAGGTCGCCGATCCGCCCGCGCACGTAGGCGGCGTCGATCCGGATCTGCTCGCCGCCCTTGTCGGCGGCCTCGAAGGAAATCTCGTCCAGCACCCGCTCCATCACCGTCTGCAGCCGGCGGGCACCGATGTTCTCGACCGTCGAGTTGACCTGCGCGGCGATGTCGGCCAGCGCATCGATGGCATCGTCCGTGAAGGCCAGCGTCACGCCCTCGGTGGCAAGCAGCGCCACGTACTGCTTGATCAAGCTTGCTTCCGGCTCCGTCAGGATGCGCCGCAAATCCTCGACCGATAGCGGCTTCAGCTCCACGCGGATCGGCAGGCGGCCCTGCAGCTCGGGCAGCAGGTCGGATGGCTTGGCCTGATGGAAGGCGCCCGAGGCGATGAACAGCACGTGGTCGGTCTTCACCGGCCCGTACTTGGTCGACACGGTGGTGCCCTCGATCAGCGGCAGCAGGTCGCGCTGCACGCCCTCGCGCGACACGTCGGCGCCGACGCGTCCGGCCTCCGAACGCGCGCAGATCTTGTCGATCTCGTCGAGGAAGACGATGCCGTCGTTCTCGACGCTCTTGATGGCCTCCTGCACGATCTGGTCCTGGTCGAGCAGTTTGTCGCTCTCTTGGGCGATCAGGATGTCGTAGGCCTGCGCGACGCTGGTGCGACGCGGCTTGGTGCGCTGGCCGAACGCCTTGCCCAGCATGTCGTTGAGGTTGAGCATACCGACCTGCCCGCCGGGGATGTCGAAGGTCGGCAGCTGCGGGCCGCTGTCGGTGACCTGGATCTCGATCTCCTTGTCGTTCAGCTCGTTGTTGCGCAGGCGCTTGCGGAAGCTGTCGCGCGTGGCGGGCGACGAACCGGCCCCGACCAGGGCGTCGAGCACGCGCTCCTCGGCGTTCTTCTCCGCCTGCGCCTTGACCTCGCGGCGCTTCATCTCGCGCACCAGGCCGATGCCGACCTCGACCAGGTCGCGCACGATCGAATCGACGTCGCGGCCGACGTAGCCGACCTCGGTGAACTTGGTCGCCTCCACCTTCAGGAACGGCGCACCCGCCAGCCGCGCCAGGCGGCGCGAGATCTCGGTCTTGCCACAGCCGGTCGGCCCGATCATCAGGATGTTCTTGGGCAGCACCTCTTCCTTGAGGTCATCGGACAATTGCTGCCGCCGCCAGCGGTTGCGCAGGGCGATGGCCACTGCGCGCTTGGCATCCTTCTGGCCGACGATGAAACGGTCGAGTTCGGAGACGATCTCGCGGGGAGAGAATGAGGTCATGGCGTCGATAGCTGCTGAGGGTTGTCACGGATCATCAGAAGCGCGCGGCCGTCCGGGGTGTCGACCTCGCGGTCGCGGCGGAAACCCGCTTTCTCGTAGGCGCGGACGGCACGCGCGTTGACGGGGTTGGGGTCGGTGATGACGCGGGGCGTACCGGCCGCCAGAAGACCGTCCACGTACGTGCGGATGAACCCGGAGCCGTGACCGCGATCCACCATGTCCGGCTCGCCGATGAACTGGTCGATACCGCGCGTGTCGGCGGGATGCGCGCCGAGACCGTTCTCCTCGGCCCAATTCGCATGCCAATAACACTGCAGGTACGCAAACGGCCGGCCGCCCGCGGCGACAATGAACTGGTCCATGGCCGGCTCGTCCAGGTCCTCGCGGACCAATTCGAATTGCTCCGGCGGATCGCCCCACCACTCTTGCACGTGCGGCCGCGTCAGCCAGCCTCGCACCATCGGCAGGTCGGCAGATGTCATCGCGCGGAACTCGTAGCGAGCACTCTGTCCGAACTCGAGACCCTTCGAGGTGGTCATTTGCTGCTTTCGAGCGCTTCGATGACAAGATGGGTGTTGGTGTAGACGCAAATCTCGGCGGCGATGTGCATGGCCTTGCGCGCGATCTCCTCGGCGTCGGCAGGTGTATCCATCAGCGCCTTGGCGGCCGCCAGCGCGTAGTTGCCACCCGAGCCGATGCCCATAACGCCGCCTTCCGGCTCCAGCACGTCGCCGGTGCCGGTCAGCACCAGGGTCGTGCCCTTGTCGGCGACGATCATCATGGCTTCGAGCCGGCGCAGAAAGCGGTCCGTGCGCCAGTCCTTGGCGAGCTCGACGCAGGCGCGGGTGAGTTGCCCCGGATACTGCTCCAGTTTGTTCTCGAGACGCTCAAACAGCGTGAAGGCATCGGCCGTGGCGCCGGCAAAGCCGCCGATCACGTCGCCCTTGCCGAGCGAGCGCACTTTACGCGCGTTGGCCTTGATGACCGTGGCGCCGAGACTGACCTGCCCGTCGCCCGCCACCACCACCTTGCCGCCCTTGCGGACGGTCAGGATGGTCGTACCGTGCCAGACCTGAGATGGAGCTACATCGTTCATGATCGAACCCATTGGCCGATGTCGGCGTGAACGCGATGTAAATCAAGGGGGGCCATAGTGCGGCCTCCTATGGCAACCGTGCTCCCGAGCTGATAAAGGCTTGGTTTCCCGCACGCAAGCAAGGCAGAAGCTCCCCGTGAAGCGGCAGGCAACCATCGATCGCTCCACCAAGGAGACGAAGATCAAGGCGACCGTCGATCTCGACGGCACCGGCGCCTACGATATCGCCACCGGCGTCGGCTTCCTCGATCACATGCTGGAGCAGCTGTCCCGCCACTCCCTGATCGACATCACGCTCAAGGCCAAGGGCGACCTGCACATCGACTTCCATCACACCACCGAGGACGCTGGCATCGTGCTGGGCCAGGCGGTGGCCAAGGCGCTGGGCGACAAGCAGGGCATTGCCCGCTACGCCTCCCTCTACCTGCCGATGGACGAGACGCTGACCCGCGTCGCCGTCGACGTGTCGGGCCGCCCCTACCTGATCTGGAAGGTCGCCTTCTCGCAGTCCAAGGTCGGCGAGATGGACACCGAGCTGTTCCGCGAGTTCTTCCAGGCCTTCGCGCAGAACGCCGGCATCACGCTGCACGTCGAGTGCCTGTACGGCGACAATAACCACCACATCGCCGAGACCTGCTTCAAGGGCCTCGCCCGCGCCCTGCGCGAGGCCATCGCCATCGACCCGCGCCAGGCCGGCCGCGTGCCCTCGACCAAGGGCTCACTGTAACTCGCCTGTAGTTGCCATGGTCCACCAACCCGCCCGAGCCCGTCGAAGGGCGGATCAATCCAGCGGCCGGGCTTCGACAAGCTCAGCACTAGGTGGTGCTGGCCACGCATTGCACCCCGGCCGAGCCTGTCGAAGGGCGGATGAGTCCGCCCAGCCGTGCTCGACAGGCTGCGCACTAGGGGCGGGTCGATGTGACGGTGTACGCACTTGCGCTTCGCCACTGCGCCACCGCACATTACCGCGGCATGCCGAACGACACCCCCTCCGCCACCGCGCAAAACCCCGCCGCCATCGTCGATGCCCTGGCGCGCACCGCCCGCAGGCACCGCACGCCCTGTGGCGACGGCAGCATGGTGTGGCGCGTGTGGGGCAGCGGCGAGCCGCTGCTGCTCTTCCACGGCGGCACCGGCTCGTGGACGCATTGGATCAAGACCATCCCGGTGCTGGCGCCGCGCTTCGAGTTGTGGGTGCCCGACATCCCAGGCCTCGGCGACTCGGCCATGCCGCCGGAACCCCACACGCCTTCCAGCATCGCCGACGCCGTGGCGGCCGGCGTCGACCAGCTATTTCCCGCCAACACGCGGCTGCGCCTGACCGGCTTCTCATTCGGCGGCCATATCGCCGGCCTGCTGGCCGTGCGCCGCCCCGACCGCCTCGTGAGCCTGACCCTGGTCGGCGTGGCCGGCCTCGGGCTGCGCGCCGATCCGCGCGCGCCTTTCGCCAAGACGCGCACCGGCATGAGCCCTGCCGAGGTGGCCGCGGTCTACCGGCAGAACCTGGAAGTCTTGATGTTCGCCGACCCGCGCAACATCGACCCGCTTGCTGTTCATCTGCAGATCGAGAACGTGCGCAGAGCCCGCTTTCGCAGCCGCGGCTTCGCGGCGACCGACGAGCTGGCGCGTGCGCTGGCTGATGTGCGGGCACCGGTCGCCACCATCTGGGGCACGCTGGACGCCATCGCCCGCCCGTCGCTGCAGGCGCGCCTCGACGTCCTGCGCCGCCATCACCCCGAGCTAGACGTGCGCCTGATCGAGGGCTCCGGCCACTGGGTCATGTACGAAGCGGCTGACCAGTTCAACGCCGCGTTCCTGGAATTGCTGCAGACTCAAAGGATTGCGCCCTGAGCGGGCAGGTTCTCGCGCAACCCGCACCAGGTCCTTACAATGGCGCTCTCTCAGCGAAGGGGGCGCTGCATGCCAAACCTGCCGCCATTGGGATTTGCCGCGCTGCTGCTCGCAACGCTGGGCGCCGTCGCAACGCCCGCCGCAGCGGGCTGCGGCGAGGTCGTGACTCTGGCCACGCACGGCAGCTCCAAGACGTCCTACAGCCTCGCCATGCCGGCCGGCGCCGCATCCGGCGATCCGATCGCCCTCGTGCTGCTGGCCGGAGGCAGCGGCTTCATCGATCTTGGCGCCGACGGCTGCCCGCGCGCGCTGGTCGGCAACTCCCTGGTGCGTGCCCGTCCGCTGTGGAACGGCCAGGGCTTTGCCACCGCGCTGGTCGATGCACCCACCGGCTATCACGGCGAGGACGGCCTCGGCGGCTTCCGCCTGTCGCGCGCAGCATGCAGCCGACCTTGGCAAGGTGATCGCCGACGTCCGCCGCCGCACCAACATGCCGGTCTGGCTGGTCGGCACCAGCCGGGGCGCCATCTCGGCCGCCAACGCGGCGGCACGTCTCAAAGGCACGGAGGCGCCGGACGGCCTGGTGCTGACCTCTGCGGTCACGGTAGGCAATCCCGGCGGGCGCAAGCCGTGGGTGGCGCAGACCGTGTTCGACGTTGCGCTCGAGAGCATCACTATGCCGGTGCTGGTCGTCGCACACGCGTCGGACCGCTGCATCCGCACTCCGCCCAGCACTGCCGGCCGCATCGCCGCCCGCACCCGCGGCCAGCGCGAGCAAACCGTCAAGGTAACTGGCGGTCCTGGCGGCGGCGGCTCGGGCCTGGAGGCTTGCGAAGGCAAGACACCGCACGGCTTCCTTGGCCAGGACGCGGAAGTCGCCGCTGGCATTGCCCGCTTCGTGCGCGGCGGCACGTATTAGGATCTTTCCAACCCTGATCAAATCGCCGTCAGCAGCAACTACCCAGTGCTGAGCCCGTCGAAGCACGGCATTGGCGGAGACTCATTCGCCCTTCGACACGCTCAGGGCTGAGGGCGATGCCTCTAAGTGAACTGCCAGAACTCTAGAGCTGGCCCTCGCCGGCCGGCACCACCAGCCGGCGCGAGCCCTGCATGTCGAGCCACAGCCCGGCCGGCGTGCGTACCAGTCGGAGTACGACACCGTCGCAGGCAACGCAGCGGAAAATAGCACCCATGGTGCCGCCGTAGACCCGCGCCGCACCCACCTCGCCGACCGCTCCGCACTCGGCGCACGTGAAGCGCGCCACCGTTACGTCGAGCGCGAACAGCTCGCGCAATAAGCCGGCGGC
This sequence comes from uncultured Alphaproteobacteria bacterium, assembly GCA_963840445.1. Taxonomy (GTDB): domain Bacteria; phylum Pseudomonadota; class Alphaproteobacteria; order Rhizobiales; family Hyphomicrobiaceae; genus AWTP1-13. The sequence goes on from CAWIZC010000032.1 coordinate 527,313, forward strand.
GGCATTGCCGTCGAGTGCCGACATGTCCCCTGGACTCTGCGCTCATCTGGGTGCCTCGATCGCCAGATGCGCCGATGCCGAAGCGCGCCCGGCTCAGCGTGCGTTGCGTGCCGCCGCGTCGATGTGCGCGGCGAGGCCGTCGTCGATGCCGAGCCGCTCGGCCAGCGCCGCCAGGAATTCGTGCTCCTGGTCGGTATCGACGTCAACGGCGAGGCGCGCCGCAGTGTAGATCTTCGCCGCCTCCTCTGGCGACGAGCAGGCATCGGCCAGCTCATCGACGGTTGCGGGCTTGGCGAACTCGCGCGTGAAGAACTGCCGCGCAGCTTCGTTGAGGTCGCTGGTGCCGAAGTTGCTCAGGATCTTCCTTTGCTCGGCCTCATCGATGCGCCCGTCTGCGGCGGCTGCGGCGATCATGGCCCGCAGCAGTAGCGTGGCCTGATCGCTGGTAGTGGCTTCGGCCTCGAAGCCCGAGCCACCCGGCGCAGCCAGCAGAGCCTGCGGCGCTCCGGCCTTGGCGCCCGTCAGCGGCGGCTGTCCCTGCTGATAGTTCTGGTAGGCCTTGTAGGCGAGGCCACTGATCAGCGCGAGGCCGCCCAGCTTGATGGCGCTGCCGGCCAGCGAACGGCCGGCGCCGGTGCCCAGGATCAGCGCACCGAGCCCGCCGAGCGCGGTGCCCGCACCCAGTTTGTTGTTGGCGAGGAGCTCCTTGATTTGCGCCACCAGCTCGTCCGGCGAACGGCCGGTCAGCTGGCCCATGGCCTCGCGCGCGCGGTCGGACGCACCGGTTGCCTGATCGACGCGGCCGGCGCCTTCGCGCACGCCCGCGGTGGCCTGGCCAAAGACCTGGCCGAGGATGTCGCCTATGCCTCCCGCCTGGCCGGCCTGCTGTTGCAGCTTGCCAAGGATCTCGCCCAGTCCGCCGCCACCCTGTTGTTGCAGCTTGCTCAGCAGGTCGCCCAGCGGATTGCCGCTGCCGGATGGCGCACCTTCGCCAGGTTGCAGATTGGCCTGCTGCGCAGATGCGCCGCGGCCGGCGCCGGCATCGGGCAGGAAATTGCGTAGCAGGTCTTCAAGACCGCCGCCCGAGGAGGCCCCGGGGGTTTGCTGGGCATTGCCGCGCACCAGCGCGTCGAGAATGCTTTTGGGATCGAACATGGGATGCTCCTTGGAGTTGGGCCCGCCCACCTTCCCCGATGCAAGGCCTAGCATGCCAAGCCTGCGGGAAAATGGCGGCTGCCGCGTAGCCTTACTTTTCTCTTCCGCCTGGCGCGCTTGCGGCTCGCCTCGCTCGAGTTATTCCGCCGCCACCGGCCATTGCTGCGGCTCGCCCGGCTGCGGCTTGGCCGCGACGGGCTCATCGGTAGCGCCGACGAAGCGCGAGAACACGCGCCAGACCAGGCGGCCGATGTCGTCCATCACCGAGAACACCGCCGGCACGAACACCAGCGACAGCACCGTCGAGGACGCCAGGCCGCCTATCACAGCAATCGCCATCGGCGCGCGGAACTCACCACCCGAGCCGGTGCCCAGCGCCGACGGCAACATGCCGCCGATCATGGCGATGGTGGTCATGATGATGGGTCGGGCGCGCTTGCGGCCGGCATCGACGATGGCCTCCATGCGCGGCACGCCCTGACGCATCTCCTCGACCGCGAAGTCGACCAGCATGATGGCATTCTTGGTGACGATGCCCATCAGCATGAGGATGCCGATCACCACCGGCAGGCTGATCGGTTGCGAGGTGATGGCCAAGGCCACGATGGCACCACCGATCGACAGCGGCAGCGAGAACAGGATGGTGATCGGCTGCAGGAAGCTGCCGAACAGCAGCACCAGCACGGCAAACACCATCATGATGCCAGCGCCCATCGCCTTGGCGAAGCTCTCGAACACCTCTTTCATGATCTCGGCGTCGCCAAACTGCTTGATCTGCGACGCCGGCCGGCAGGTTCTTGGCGGCAGGCTGGGCCAGCACCGCTTCGACGGCGTTGCCAAGCGGCGTCCGGCCGACCAGGTCGGCGCCGATCAGGACGCGCCGCATCCGGTCGTAGCGGTCGATCGCCGTCGGACCCTGGCCGAACTCGAAGCGCGCCACGGCCGACAGCGGCACGGCCGCACCCGACGTGGTCGCCACTTTCAGCGACTCGAGCAGATGCCGGTCGCCGCGCGCGCGCTCCTCCAGCTGCACGCGGATCGGCACCTGACGTTCGCCGACGTCGAATTTGGCAAGGTTGGCGCCGATGTCGCCGATGGTGGCGATGCGCACGGCCTCCGAGATGGCTTCGGTCGAGACGCCGAGCTCGGCCGCGATGTCGGTGATCGGCACTACGCGCAGCTCGGGCCGGTCGAGCTCGGCCGTCGAGACGACGTTGACCAGCATCGGTATGCGCTTGGCCTGGCTGGTCAGCTCGGCTGCGACATGCGTGACCGCGCCTGCGTCGCGTCCGGAAGCCACCAGCTGGAATTGCCGCTGCCCGTTGTCCTGCAGGAACCAGAAGCGGATGTCAGGCACGGCAGCCAGGCTGCGGCCGATCTCTTCCTTGATCTGAGCCTGGGACAGCTTGCGGTTTTCTTTCGACACCAGGTTGATGACCAGCGTTGCCTTGCGCACTTCGCTGCCCGAGCCCAGCACGCGTCCGCCGTTGACGAACACGCTTCTCACTTCGGGGCGCTCGCGGATCTGCCCGGCGATGGCGTCGGTGACGGCGCGGGTCTCCTCCATCAGCGAGCCCGGCGGCAACTCGATGGCCAGCAGGGTGCGGCTGCTGTCCTCGGCCGGCAGGAAACCTGCGGGCAGCAGATAGAAGCTGCCGATCGAGCCGGCGAAGATGGCAAGCCCCAGCGCCACTGCCTTGTAGTGATGGGCGACCGACCAGCGCACCACGTGGGTGTAGGCGCGCAGCATGCGCGACTCCTTGTCCACATGACCCGACGCGCGCATGAAGTAGGCCGACAGCAGCGGCGTGATGAGGCGTGCCACCAGCAGCGAGAACAGCACGGCGAAGGCCACCACCAGGCCGAACTGCTTGAAGTACTGGCCGGCAATTCCACCCATGAAACTGACCGGCACGAACACGGCGATGATGGTGAAAGTGATGGCGATGACGGCAAGGCCGATCTCGTCGGCCGCCTCCAGCGCGGCGCGATAGGCGCTCTTGCCCATGCGCATGTGGCGGACAATGTTCTCGATCTCGACGATGGCATCGTCGACCAGAATGCCTGTGACGATGGTGATCGCGAGCAGGCTGACAAGATTGAGCGAGAAGCCCGCCACATCGATCGCCCAGAACGCCGGGATGATGGACAACGGCAGCGCGATGGCCGCAATCAACGTGGCGCGCCAGTCACGCAGGAAGACGAAGACCACGATGATGGCCAGGATGGCGCCCTCGATCATGGTCTTCATGGTCGAGTGATAGGCGCCGAGCGTGTAGGTGACCATCGAGTCGATCAGCCTCAGCTCGACGTCCGGATTGGCCTTTTGCAGCTCCTCGATCTTGCGGGCGACGTCGGCGGCCACCACCGTGTCGCTGGCGCCCTTGGCCCGCGAGATGGCGAAGGCGACGACCGGCGAACCGTTCAGGACGGCGAAGGTGCGCGGCTCGGCGATGGCATCGGTGACCGTGCCGAGCTGGTCGAGGCGGACCTTGCGGCCCCTCGGCAGCGTGATCATGGTGGCGGCGAGGTCTTCCACCGTCTGCTTGCCGGCCAGCGTGCGGATGGCCTGCTCGCGCCCGCCGATCTCGCCGCGGCCGCCGGCCAGGTCGACGTTGGTGGCTCGGAGCTGGCGGTTGACGTCGCCCGCCGTGATGCCGAAAGCCAGCAGCCGGTCGGGATCGAGCGCGATGCGGATCTCGCGCTCGGCGCCGCCGATACGCTCGATCTGCGACACGCCCTTCACGCCCTGCAGCGCGCGGATGACGGTGTCGTCGACGAACCAGGACAGCTGCTCGTGCGTCATGCCGGGCGCGCGCGCGGCATAGGTCTGGATCGGCAGGCCCTCGATCTCGATGCGCTGCACGATCGGCTCCTCGATGGTGCGCGGCAGCTCGCTGCGGATGCGGGCGATGGCGTCCTTCACATCGTTGAGCGCGCGGTCCTGGTTCACCTCCAGGCGGAACTCGATGGCGGTCACGGAGGAGCCCTCGGTGACCGTGGAGGTCTGGTGCTTGACCCCGTTCACGCCGGCGATGGCGTCCTCGATCTTCTTGGTGACCTGCACCTCGAGCTCGGAAGGGGCGGCGCCCGACTGGTAGACGCGCACCTGCACGATCGGGATGTCGATGTTGGGAAAGCGCGTGATCGGCAGCTCGCCGAAGCTGACGTAGCCGAGCGCGATCAGCACCATGAACAGCACCAGCGACGGCACCGGCCGCCGGATCGACCAGGCCGAGATGTTCCAGTTCATAGGGAGACCTCGACGTTGTCATCCCGGCACTTGTTGCAGGGATCCAGCCATCTGCGATCGCCCGAGCAAGCGGCACCATGGATCCCGGTGACGAGCACCGGGATGACACCTCCGGTCATGCGCGGGTGGACTGGCATCAGCGTGCTTCGCTTACGGTGGTGCGGGACAGGACCGGCCGCACCGCGTCGCCATCGCGCAGGAACGTGCCGGAGCGCGCTACCACCAGGTCGCCTTCGCTCAAGCCCTCCCTGACCTCGACCAGCGAGGCCGCCGCCAAGCCGGTCTTGATCCTGCGCGTCTCGACGCGACCCTCGCGCACAACCTGCACCAGGGCGCTTCCGTCCGGGCTATAGAGAACGGCCGAAGCGGGTACCGCCAGACCAGAACCCTTGGCGGTCTCAATCGTGCCGCGGGCAAAGGCACCGACGCGCAGCCCCGCATTGTCACCCAGATAGATGCGCACGCGGCCGAGCCTGGTGGCCTTGTCGACCTCCGGCGAGACCAGCCGCACCTTGCCGGTGATGGTGCCGAGGCCGGTTACCTCGACGCGCGCCTCCTGGCCTTCCTTGACATTGGACAGCCGCGTCTCGATCACCTCGGCATCGAGCTCGACCTCGCCATTGGCGACGATGCGGAACATCGGCTCGGCAGCGCCCGCGGCGAACCCACCGACACGGGCGATGCGGCGGCTGATGATGCCGTCGGCAGGTGCCAGCACCTCGCTGCGGCCACGCCGCCACATCAGCTCGCGGCGCTGCGCCTCGATCTGCGCCTTGTCGGCTTCGGCGACCTTGAGGCCGTCCTGCGCGGCCAGCAATTGGGCGTCGGCGGTGCGCGCGGCCTGCTCGCGCTGATCGTAGGCGGCCTCGGCCATGTGGCCGGCGGCGCGCAGCGGCTTGGCGCGCTCGAACGCGTTGCGGTTCTCGACCAGGCGCGCCTCGGCTTGCACGATGGCGCTCCTGGCCTGGGCAATGGCAGCCGTCGCCCGCGCCAGGCCGGCGTCGTTCTGGGCCACCTGGGCCTCGAGCGTATCGGCGACCAGCTTGGCCAGCATGTCACCCTTCTTGACGCGCTGGCCTTCGTCAGCCAGCACCTCGGTGATGCGCAGGCCCTCGACCTCCGGACCGACCAGGATTTCCTCGCGCGCCACCAGCGAGCCGGTGGCCAGCACCGTCTCGGTGAAATCGGCGGGGGCCACGCGCACGACCGTGACGGAAGCCGCCAGCTGATCCTCCGGCCTGCGCCGGGCCGGCGCGGTTCGGCGAGGGTTGCGCAACCAGGGTCACGGCGAGCAGAAGTGCGCACGCGCCCACGATGGCGCCGATCAGCAGTTTCCTAACCACGCTGTTGCTCCCTCGTCTCGCCGCGCTTGTCGCCCGAGACCGGCACGGGATTAAGCAGCGCGCCGATCAGTTGCAGTATCGTAGGTATCACCGCCCTGGGGTTGAAGGTCGGGTCGATGGCGCGCTGCCAGAACATGCCGTCGCAGATCACCGTGAAGGCCCGGGTGAGCGATGGGATGTCGAGCGCGGGGGCGATGCGGCCCTCGTCCTTGAGCTGCTGGAACAGCCTCAGGAAGCTTTCGTTGATGAAGCTATCGATGCGGCTGAAGATCTCGGCCACACGCGGGTTGCGCGTCGATTCCAGGCCGATCTCGACACACATGAGGCGCTTGTGCGCCGGCTGGTTGACGAAATACTCCTCGCCCAGGGCCGCCAGGGTGCCGAGAAAGTCGGGCGCTGCCGCGAGCGCGGCGAAGTTCTCCGCGAACTCTGCCCGCTCGCGCTCGCAGATGCCGGCAATCAGGGCTTCCTTGCTGTCGAAGTAGACGTACAGGGCGCCGGGGCTCACGCCGGCTTCCTTGCAGATGTCCTGCATGGTGGTGCGGTGGAAGCCGGCCCGCGCGAAGCAAACCTCGGCCGCCTCCAGGATGTGCTCGCGGCGGGCGCGCTGGGTATCCGGCTTGAGCTTGGGCATTTCCCCCTCCCTCCTCAGGGAAATCGACCGCACTGCACAAAATAAAACGAACAACCGTTTTATTTGTCAGGAAAGCGGCCGCTTCGAGGCGGTGATGTTGCTGGCGCGTAAAGCCGCCTCACGACTTCGTGAGCACACGCATGCCGCGCACCTGCCGCCGCGAGTCGCGCAGGTGCGTCCCCGGTAAGGCACCTAGCGGCCAGCGGTGCACGACGCTCCGGCAGGCGTGCCCTTCGCCGCCGCACAGCCCGGCCGTAGGCGGCCGCTTGGGCGCCATGCTACGTGACAGGAGCGTCACCGTTCACCAAACCATTGGTCCCCGATGATCCCGTTGCTCGAAGGATTGCGCATTCTCGATCTGACCGCGGTCATTCTCGGCCCCTATGCCACGCAAATTCTCGGCGACCTCGGTGCCGAGGTGATCAAGATCGAGCCGCCCGACGGCGACAGCATGCGGCCGATCTCGCCCATCGCGGCGCCGGGCATGAGCGCGGTGTTTGCCAACTGCAATCGCAACAAGCGCTCCGTCGTGCTCGACCTGAAGAGCGAGGCCGGCAAGGCCGCTCTGATGAAGCTGATCCCGACGGCCGATGCGCTTGGTGCACAACATGCGCCAGGAGGCGCTCGACAAGCTGGGCTTCACCTACAAGGCCGTGCAGGCCGCCAACCCACGCATCGTCTACGCGGCGGCGGTCGGCTACGGACGGCACGGACGCTACGCGGGCAAGCCGGCCTACGACGACGTGATCCAGGCGGCATCGGGCTTCGCCGGCCTGTTCCAGATGCGCGACGGCGAGCCGCTCTACACGCCGAGCATCGCCGCCGACAAGGTTTCGGGACTGCACCTGGCCTACGCGGTGATGGCGGCGTTGCTCTATCGCCAGCGCACCGGCAAGGCGCCAGGCTACGTCGAGGTGCCGATGTTCGAGCTGATGGCGGCTTTCAGCCTGTGCGAGCACATGGCGTCCGCCACTTTCAAGGACGACGGCAAGATCGGCTATGTGCGGGTCATGTCGCCGAGCCGCAAGCCCTACAAGACCAGCGACGGCTGGGTCGGCGTACTGCCTTACTCGGAGGCCAACTGGCGCAAGATCCTGGCCGAGATCGATCGGCTGGATGTGGCGGAGACCGCCTGGTTCCGCCATGCCACCGAGCGCAGCGCGCGCGTCGACGAGTTGTACGACATCCTGGCCGAGGCGATGCCGGCGCGCAGCACCGCGGACTGGCTCGCCACCTTCGAGCGGCTCGATATCCCGGCCCAGCCGGTGCGCCTGCCCCAGGACCTGCTCAGCGATCCCCACCTCACCGATGTCGGCTTCTTCGAGCCGCACTTTGCGAGCGAGACGCCCGTCATCCGTTCACTGCGCCAAGCGGTCAACGTCGAGGACGTCGCGTCCGGCCCGGACCTCGCGCCGCCCATGCTGGGCGCCGACACCGCAGCAGTCCTGCGCGAGGCAGGGCTGAGCGAGGACGAGATCGCCGCCGTCACTCAGCGCAAGCCGGCGCGCTGACCCTGTCATCCCGGAATTCGCGCTAGCGACCATCCGGGATCCAGACGCGATCGGCGCAAGCAACTGGGGTCCCGGCTCTGAGCTACGCCCAGGCCGGGATGACAAAGTCAGCTACATGCGTTCCAGGATCACGGCGATGCCCTGGCCGACGCCGATGCACATGGTGACGAGGGCATAGCGCCCGCCGGTCTTGTGCAGCTGGCGCGTGGCGGTCAGCGCCAGGCGCGCACCCGAGGCGCCGAGCGGATGGCCGACGGCGATGGCGCCGCCGTTCGGGTTGACCCGCGCGTCGTTGAGCGGTAGCCCCAGCCCCTTGAGACACGCCAGCACCTGCGCCGCGAACGCCTCGTTGATCTCGATGACATCCATGTCCTTGAGGTCGAGGCCTGCACGCTCGAGGGCCTTCTGCGAGGCCGGCACCGGACCGAAACCCATGATGCGCGGAGCCACGCCAGCCACCGCGCTGGCAATCACGCGCGCCAGCGGCTTGACGCCTGCTTTGTCGCCGGCGTCGCGGCTGGCGACGATCATGGCGGCGGCGCCGTCATTAATTCCTGAAGCATTGCCCGCCGTCGTCACGCCCTGCGCAAACAGCGGCTTCAGCTTTAACAAGCTGTCCATGCTGGTGTCGGGCCGCGGATGCTCGTCCTCGGCCACCACCACGTCCGGCTTGCCCTTGGGCTGCGGGATCGACACCGACTTGATCTCGCTGTTGAAGAAGCCGTCCTTGTGCGCCTTGGCGTATTTCTGCTGCGAGCCCAAGGCGAACAGATCGCACTCCTCGCGGGAGAGCTGATGCTCGCGAGCAAGATTGTCCGATGTCTCGGGCATGGTGTCGGCGCCAAACAGGCTCTCGATCTTCGGGTTGGGGAAGCGTGCTCCCAGCGAGGAATCGAACACGGTGAAGTTCTTGGTGAAGGGTTGGTCGGCCTTGCCCACCACGAACGGTGCGCGGGTCATGCTCTCGACGCCGCCCGCGATGCACACGTCGGCTTCCCCGCAGGTGATGGCGTGCGCAGCACCGACCAGCGCATTGAGGCCCGACCCGCACAGCCGGTTGTGCACGTAGCCTGGCGTTTCGATCGGCAGCCCGGCCAGCAGCAGCGCGTGGCGAGCGACGTTGCGGCTGTCCTCGCCCGCCTGCGAGGTGCAGCCGATCGAGACGTCGTCGATGATATCGGTCGAGAACCCCGAGCGAGCCACCACCTCCTTGATGACGCCGGCCAGCAGATCGTCGGGCCGCATGCGGGCGAGCGCGCCCGAGTGGCGCCCGAACGGCGTGCGCAGTCCATCGTAGATGTAGGCTTCCAGCATGGTCCTCCCCTCAGCAAATCGGGGCTGCGTCGCAAGCCCCGGGAAACGGATTCAGTCGCGCGGCGCCGTGGCCGCCCTCCACTCTTTGGGCCCGCGCAGGGCGAGCACGATCTCCGCCATGATGGCGATGGCGATCTCCTGCGGGCTCTGCGCGCCGATATTGATGCCGATCGGCGAGTGGATGCGCGCGATCTCCTCGGCAGAAAAGCCGGCGGCGGCCAGGCGCTCGGTGCGCTTGGCGTGGTTGCGTCGCGAGCCGAGCGCGCCGACGTAGAAGCACTCCGAGCGCAGGGCGAGCTTGAGGGCTTCATCGTCGATATGGCCGACGTGGGCCAGCGCTACCACGGCCGTGTAAGGATCGAGTCCGATCTGCGGAATCACATCCTGCGGCCATTGCGTATCGAGGCGGATGCCGGGAAAGCGCGCCTCGGCGGCAAATGCCGTGCGCGGATCGATCACCACCACCTCGTAGCCGGCCAAGGCGACCACCTGGGCCAGCATCTGGCCAATGTGCGTGGCGCCGATCACGAGAATGCGTGGGCGCGGCACCAGCGCCTGCAGGAACACTTCGCCATCGGCCGTCTGCGCCAGTTCGCTCTCGCCGGTCTCGAAGCGCTTGCGGATCTCGGCATCGGCCCGCGCGTCCGTGCGCTCGAACAACTCGCGGCGGGCGTCTGCCAGATGGGTACGCATGACCAGGCCGTTGCGCGCCGCCCCGGCCTGGATGGCCCGATCCAGCAGGGACAAACCACCCTGCTTTTCCAACCGCTCGAGGAAGACCTTGATCTTGCCGCCGCAGGGCAATCCGACCCGCCATGCCGTCTCGTCCTCGACGCCGAAGGTGAGCGTCCTGGGCTTGCCGTCTGCCAGAATCCCTTCGGCCTCGGCGATCACCTCGCCTTCGACACAGCCGCCCGATACCGAGCCCTCGAAGCGGCCGTCGGCGGCGATCACCATCTGTCCGCCGACCCGCACCGGGGCCGAACCCCAGGTGCCGACGACGGTGGCAAGCGCGACACGGCCATCCTCGTTGAGCCACGTGCGCGCCGCATCGAGGACGTCGTGGGTGTCTGGCCTGCGGGTGGGCTGTGCAGGTGTTGTCATGGTCAGGGGCCTGGGCTGTCGTTCATGTCGGGCGCGCCGAAGCATGCGCCAAGCGACGCTGTTTGACGCCCAAACATAAGCGGCACCGACGCCGAGCGCCAGTGCCGCTGTCATGGTTCCCGATCACGCCTGCGCGTGCTGGTCGCGATCGCCTCAGACCCGTTCAAGCGTCTTGTCGAACAGTTCCAGAATGGTTTTGCGCGAGGACACGGCCGGTCCATCATTCAACGTATAGATGTCCTCGAACGCTTCATGCGGACTGTCGCGGCCGGTCATCGACATGGCCGCGCTGCCGGCCAGCACGCCAGCTTTCCTTGCGTCACCCGTCAGGTCGTAGGCTGACCGCACCAGCGCGCCGTAGGCGCAGAAGCGCACGGCCTTCGCATCGGTCGGGTCGCAGGACCGGTTGTTGCGGGTCAAAGCCAGGTGATGACGCGTCCAGGTTGCGCGAACCCCAACCAGAGCCCGCGCTCCTTCCAGCACGTGAGTGACAAGCGATTTCGACATTGCGTGCCTCCCGAATTCGCATTGAGGATACGTGATGCATGCGCAACAGATACCCTGCATCTGAGCTAGCCAACCGCCGGGCGTCAAGCGCTTTTGCCATGAGGCGTTGTCGAAAGCTTAGTTCGATCAGATAGTTGACTGACCCACCACGGCATTGTCTCGGTTTCGCCGCGGGCGCCGCACGACGGCCTCGCCTTCGCCATGCGAATCGCGCACATTCAACCTATGCGCGAGTTAAAGTTGGTGTATGCAACTCGTTTTCCGGTGGCGTTTGCGCTGGTCGCGAGTGTTCTCTCCCTCCCTGCGTCTGAGATCGCTGCCCGTTCGGGGGGCGCCGGCAATGCCATCACAGGTAGTGCCCGCGTCATTGATGGCGACACCATCAGCATTGGCGAAACGCGTATCCGGCTGGAGGGGATCGACGCGCCCGAGGCCGCCCAGACCTGCCGAGACAAGAACGGCGCTGCCTGGTCCTGCGGTAGCGCCGCCACGGTGGCGCTGCGAAGGCTGATCGCTGACAGCCCGGTGCGCTGCGACCCACGCGGCTTGGACAAATACGGCCGTACGCTGGCGGTATGCTTCGTGTGGGGCCGCGATATGAATGCTGAGATGGTGCGCCAGGGCCATGCCTGGGCCTTCGTGCGGTACTCGTCGAGCTATGTCAGGGAGGAAGCCGAGGCCAAGGCCGCAGGCAGGGGCATCTGGCAGGGTCAGGCGATACCGGCCTGGGACTATCGCAAGGGCCACTGGGACACGGCCGAGACTCTGGCCCCGAACGGCTGCGCCATCAAAGGCAACATCACCGGCAACGGCCGCATCTATCACATGCCCTGGAGCCCCTGGTACGCCCAGATCAAAATGGAGCCGGACAAGGGCAAGCGCTGGTTCTGCAGCGAGGCGGAAGCCATCGCCGCCGGCTGGCGGCCGGTGCAGGCGCACTAAAGGAAGAGAGGGTTTGGAGCGGGCGATGGGGATCGAACCCACGACCCCGACCTTGGCAAGGTCGTGCTCTACCGCTGAGCTACACCCGCATCCAGTTCGAAGGCCGGACTTATGCAACAAAGGTCTGCGGTTGGCAAGCAGGGCTCCCGGGACAACCCGTTGCGCAGCAAGGGGAGCCCGGTCTAGGAGAGGCGGGTCGTTTTCCCACCCTTCCCAGGTGCCCCTTGCCCGCCACCCGCCAAGACCTGCTTGCCCGCCTGGCCGAACTCGGCATCGAGAGCGAGACCCTCGATCATGAGGCGGTGTTCACCGTAGCGCAGAGCTCGCGCCTGGAGCGCGAACTGCCCGGCGGGCACACCAAGAACCTGTTCCTCAAGGACAAGAAGGATCGGCTGTTCCTTGTCGTGGCGCTTGGGCATGCCCAAATTGACCTCAAGACGTTGCACAAGCGGCTCGACAGCGACCGCCTGAGCTTCGGCAAGCCCGAATTGCTGATGGAGGTGCTGGGCGTGCCACCAGGCTCGGTCACCCCGTTCGCCCTGATCAACGACCGGGCGCAGCGGGTGACGGTGGTGCTGGATGCCGATATGATGCGGCACGAGCGGCTCAACTTCCATCCGCTGGAGAATACGGCGACGACCAACATTGCGCGCGAGGACCTCGCCCGCTTCATCCGCTCCTGCGGCCATCAGCCAAGCGTGGTGGCTGTTGCGCAGTCGGATTAGCAGGCCAAGGACTCGCGAGAGGCTGCCCCTGCTGGGGCTTGGAGAGCGACATGGTTTTCGGATTGGGCAACAAGTCCGGCGCAGCGGCGGCACCGGCGGGCGACATTATCAAGGATACGACCACGGCGACCTTCGCCAAGGACGTGCTGGAAGCTTCGCGCACCGTCCCGGTGATCGTCGACTTCTGGGCGCCCTGGTGCGGCCCCTGCAAGCAGCTCACCCCCATCCTGGAGAAGGTCGTCCGCTCCTACGGCGGCAAGGTCAAGCTGGTGAAGATCAACATCGACGAGAACGCCGCCATCGCCGGGCAGCTGCGCGTGCAGTCGATCCCGACGGTGTACGCCTTCCGCGACGGCCGCCCGCTCGACGGCTTCATGGGCGCGCAGCCGGAAAGTGCGGTCAAGGCATTCGTCGATCGCCTGCTGGGTGATGAGGGCGCCGACGATCTCGCAGCCGCTCTGGAGTCCGCCGAGAAGGCGCTGGAGGCCAAGGACCTGCAGGGCGCCGCCGAGATCTACGCCGCCATCCTGCAGGAGGATGGCCAGAACGTCGCCGCGCTGGCTGGCCTGGCGCAGTGCTACATCAAGAGCGGCGACACGGCGCGCGCCGAGCAGACCATCGGCCTGGTGCCGCCCGACAAGCGCGATGCGGCTCCGGTGGCCAGCGTGCGCGCAGCGCTGGAACTTGCGCGTACCGCCGCCAAGGCCGGCGACGTCGGCAAGCTCGAAGCCAAGGTGCAGGCCGCGCCCGGCGACCATCAGGCCCGGCTCGATCTCGCGCTCGCCCTGGCGGCGACAGGCAAGAAGTCCGAGGCGCTGGACCAGCTTCTGGAGGTGTTCCGGCGCGACCGCAAGTGGAATGAGGAAGCCGCGCGCAAGCAGCTGGTGCAGCTGTTCGAGGCCTGGGGTCCCAAGGACCCGGCCACCCTCGAAGGCCGGCGGCGCCTGTCTTCCCTGATGTTCTCCTGACAGGCGGGCGAGGCATTGCGGACGTTCTCGGAGCGGTATGCAGGACCCGCGGACTTGCCGCAGCGCCTACCCGTGTTTCCCCTGCAGGGTGCCATCCTGTTGCCGCGCGCCACGCTGCCGCTCAACATCTTCGAGCCGCGCTACCTGCAGATGCTGGAAGACGTGATGTCGACGGCGCGCGTGCTGTGCCTCGTGCAGCCGCAGACCTGCGAGGAGGAATCGCCAGTCGGCAAGACGGTCGCTCTGCGCCGAATAGGCTGCGTCGGCCGCGTTACGTCCTATCAGGAGCTGGACGACGGGCGCTTGCTGATCACGCTGACGGGGGTGGCGCGCTGCACACTCCTCGGCGAGGTCGACATCGCCAAGCCTTACCGCATCTGCACGGTCGGGTACGACAGCTTCCTCGCCGACTTCGAGGCGGGCGCGGGCGAAGCCGATGTCGACCGCCAGGCGCTGCTGCGAGCGCTCAAGGCCTACCTGGAAGCGCGCAGTCTGCGCGCCGATTGGGCAGCGGTCTCGAAATCGTCCAACGAGACATTGATCAACTCGCTGTCCATCGTCGCCCCCTACGGCTCGCAAGAGAAGCAGGCGCTGCTCGAGGCTCCCGACTTGAAAACGCGGGCAGAGATGCTGGTGGCGCTGGCCGAGATGGAGCTGGCAGCCGGAGCCGGTGGCTCGGGCTCCACCCTGCAGTGAGGCTGTCATGGCCGATGAAACGCCCAAAGTTGCACCGGACGAGCAGGTCGATCCGCGCCTGCTGGAAATCCTGGTGTGCCCGCGCACGAAGACCTCGCTGATCTACGACGAGGCACGCAAGGAACTGGTGAGCCGCGCCGCGCGCCTTGCCTATCCGATCCGCGAGGGCATCCCGATCATGCTGGAGGACGAGGCGCGCCCCCTCGACGAGGAGGAGCTGCGCGCGCTCGGCAAGAAGTAAGTTCTGAGCTGGACTGCTTGCGGCGCGGGTCGAGTCGCGATCAGCGACCATCACCCAGTGCTGAGCTTGTCGAAGCACGGCACTGGTGGACACACGCCCTTCGACGGAGCTCAGGGCTGGGTGTTTGCCTTTACTTCGTCTCTTCCGGAGCGCGATTGTAGACATCATCGGTGCGCACGATGTCGTCCTCGCCGAGATAGGACCCGATCTGCACCTCGATCATCTCGAGCGGAGTCTTGCCGGGATTCTCGAGCCTGTGCCACTGCGTGGCGACGATGTAGACGGACTCGTTCTCGCGCACCAGCTTCTCCTCGGTGCCGACCACCACCTTGGCCGTGCCCTGCACAACCACCCAGTGTTCGGAGCGGTGATGGTGCATCTGCATGGACAGCTTGCCGCCGGGCTTGACGTGCAGCAGCTTGACCTGGAAACGCGGGCCGATGTTGAGCGTTTCGAAATGGCCCCAGGGGCGGTGGTTCTTGAGGTGCTGCTCCTGCTCCTTGCGTCCGGTCTTGCGCAGGCGCTCCACGATCTTGGACACGTCCTGCGCGCGCTGGCGGTCGGCTATCAGCAGCGCATCGGGGGTATCGACAATGACCAGATCGCGCACGCCGATGGTCGCCACCAGCGCCTTCTCGCTGTGAATGTAGCTGTCGTGCGTGTCCTCCAGCACGGCTGCGCCGTTGGTGAAGTTGCCCGCCCCGTCGCGCGGCGCCAGCTCCCACAGCGACGACCAGGAGCCGACGTCGCTCCAGCCGACGTCGATCGGCAGCACCACGGCCTTGTCGGTGCGCTCCATCACGGCATAGTCGATCGAGATGCCGGGTGCCGCCCCGAACGCCCGCGCATCGAGGCGCAGGAATCCCAGGTCTTCCTTCGCCCCGTCGAGCGCGGCCTTGGTCGCCTCCAGCATGGCCGGCTGCAGGCGACCGAGTTCGTCCAGAAACGCCTGTGCGCCCAGAACGAAGATGCCGCTGTTCCAGGCGTAGGTGCCGGCTGCCACATAGGTCTCGGCTTTGGCCTTGTCTGGCTTCTCCGTGAAGGCATCGACGGCATAGGCGCCCTCGAACCCCGGCAGCGGATTGCCGCGGCGGATGTAGCCGTAGCCGGTGTGTGCTCCGTCCGGCTTGATGCCGAACAGTACCAGCTTGCCGGTCTGTGCGACCGCAGCCGCGCGCTTCACCGCTGCGACGAAGGCCGGCTCGTCGCGAATGACGTGGTCGGACGGCATTACGGCCAAGACGCCCTCGGGGTTCTCGCGCGCCACCAGCAGAGCGGCGACGGCAATGGCCGGCGCGGTGTTGCGCGCCACCGGCTCCAGCACGATGGCCAGCGGCGTGACACCAGCCCGGCCGATCTCATCCTTGACCAGGAATCGATGGTCGTTGTTGCAGACGACGATCGGCTTGGCGAAGCCTTCCTCCGGCGTCAGGCGCGCCACGGTGGCAGCCAGGAAGCTGGCCGGCTGGGTTTCAAAAAAGCGGATGAATTGCTTGGGATACATGGCGCGCGAAAGCGGCCACAGGCGAGTGCCGGAGCCGCCCGAAAGCACGACCGGATAGATGGATGGCATGGTTGTCCCCGACCGACTCGTCCGCCGCTACCCATAGCAGCGCGGGCCGATCGGCTCAACTCGTCACCCCTGCCAGCCTGCCGCACCAGGACGCGAAGATGCGTGACAGGAGCAATACCTCAGGGATGCCGCAGTCGCTTGCGCACGGCGCGGGGGGAGTTGTCGGTGTGCTGCTCGGATAGGCTCTGGTCGCCGCGCAGCGAAGCGAACTCGCGGTGCGGGGGCAATTCCTCTGCCGGCTCTCTCGTGTGGCTGCGGCGCTCGACGCCCGCGGGGCCCTCCGGCTGCGCCGGACCCGCAAGGTTCATCGACTCGGCGAACATCGCCACATGTTGTCCACCGTCCGATGCAGCGACGCTGCGCCAGCGATCGACGATGCTCTCCAGCAAGCCCTCATCGCCCACTGCTTCCCGCCATTTCTCGCTGAAACGGGCGGCGGAATTTCTGGGCATGCAATCCGCGGGCAGCTCGTCAAAGCGGATGCGCACAGGCAGCGAGACACCATCGCCGAAGGCGATCGCCTCACGCTGGCCGAGCACGGACAGGAACTCCAGCATGCCCGAGCCGGTATCGGAGATGGCCGATTCCACGATCTGCTGGTCGCGGTCGTTGGACATGCGCAGCGCGAACACGGTGTTGCACTGGGACAGGATGGTCGGATCGATCTCGGCCGGCCGCTGCGTGATGATGCACAGCGACACGCCATACTTGCGGCCCTCCTTGGCGATCCTGGCAATGGCGCGCCTGCAGGGCTCGAAGCCGAGGCAGGGGTTGGACGGTACATAGCGGTGGGCTTCCTCGCACACCAGCGTGACGGGCACTTGCCCCTCGCTCCACAGCACGAAGTCGAACGTCATGCGGCTGACCACGGAGACCACCACGTTGACGATCTCGGTAGGCAGCCCGGCCAGCTCGAGAATGGCGATCGGCTTGTCGTTGACCGGCACGCGGAACATGCGGCCGAGGATCTGCGTCAGGCCATCATAGACCGTCAGCGATCCGAACATGAAGGCATAGCGCGGATCGGCACTGATCGCCTCCAGGCGGCCCCGCAGGTTGCGGTAGGGGGACAGGTCCCGCTTATTCTCGAGCTTGCCCATGCGGTCGTCGATGATCTGCACCAGGTCCGAAATGCGGTAGGGGACCGGCGTATCGACGGTGAACCTGGTGTCGCCCGCAGATCGGCGCACGGCCGGGTCGCGAGCGCGGCCGTAGCGGGCCTTGGCGATCGGAATCAGCTCCTGCAGGATCTCGACCTCGACCTTGCGCTCCTGCGGATTTCCGATCAGGACCTCCACCAGCTCCTCAAAGGTCAGCAGCCAGAAGGGCAGCTGCATGTTGCGATGGCTGATCACCTCGGCCAATTCGCCAAATGCCGTCGCGTACTCGTTGTGCGAGTCGATCAGCACCACGTGGGCGGCCGGGTTGTTGAGCAGGATCGAGCGCAGGATCAGCGCTGCCGTGCAGGACTTGCCGGTGCCCGTGGTGCCGAGAACCGCGAAGTGCTTGCCGAGCAAGTCATCGACGCGGATCATCGCCGAGATGGTCGGGTCCTGGCGGATTGAGCCAACGCGCACGGAGTGGCGCTTGTCGCCGCAGAAGGCCAGCTCCAGCTCCTGGCGCTGGGCAACGCGCACGCGGTCGCCGAGCGCCGGGTAGGCCGTGACACCGCGGTTGAAGGAGGCCGGTACGCCGCTGCCGGCTTTCCACAGCTCGCCCACCAGGCCGAGTTCGGCGATCCATAGCTCGCTATCGCCTTCGCGCTGCGCAGGCGCCGGCACGCTGAGCGCCGAGACGATGGCGAGCACGGTGGTGGTGGCCGTATCGATCGCGAACAAGGTGCCGATTTCCGGGCGATACGCGTCGGGACTTGGCTTGCCGCCATCGAGTAGGACGATCGCCTTCGCGCCGGTGACGGATACGATGCGGCCGAAGGAAGCATCGGCCGGCTCCGCGCCAAGGTTGCTGGCTGCGGCCGGGGCCTGTCCGATCTCAGCTTCCATGCCAGTCACCTAGCCCACGCCGTTCTCGCTGAGCGCAGCGTTTGCGGGATCCGTCAGCGAGACCTGGTGAGACGACGGCAGCATCACGGCCACCTCCGTGCCCAAGGCCTTGGCGCTGTGAATCTCGATGCTACCTCCGTGCAGCTGCACGAGGGCTCGGGCGATCGGCAGGCCGAGCCCGACACCGTCCCGCCAGCGGGAATGGCCGGCATCGACCTGTGCGAACGGCGTCAGCGCCACCGCCACTTCCTCCTCGGTCATGCCGAGGCCAGTGTCGCGCACATACACTGCCACACCGTTACTCGGCTGCGGGCGGGCCTCCAGGGTTACTCGACCACCCCGCTGCGTGAACTTGATGGCGTTGCCGACCAGATTGGAGAACACCTGAGTGAGCTTGGCGGGATCGCCCTTTACGGCCGGCAGCGCAGGATCAAACCGGCTGTCGAGCAACACCCCCATCTCGATGGCGTTCAGCTTGTAAGAACCCAGCACCCCCCGCAAGATTTCCTCGATGTCCACCTCGCAGGCATCGAGCGCGTACGTGCCGCTCTGCATCTGCGAGATGTCGAGAATGTCGTTGATGACGGCCAGCAGATGCTTGGCGGCATCGTGGATGAGGTCGGCGTACTCGGTGATCTCCGCATCGTTGAGACGTCGCTTGTGGTGCTCGCCCAGCAGCTTGGCAAACCCGATCACCGTGTTGAGCGGCGTGCGCAGCTCATGGCTCATGTTGGAAATGAATTCGGATTTCACCTTGCTCGCCAATTGTGCCTCCAGGCAAGCGGCGTTCTCGGCCAGCCATGCGCGATGACGCAGCGCCGAATGTGCGAGCAGCGCCGAGTACTCCCCCATCAAGGTTTTGCCTTTGCTTGGCCCTACTGTTCCGCTCAGCATGATTCCAACCGGCAAATACATATCTTTCGGCGAGGTGACCGTAGTTCTCGTCGGATAACTTGCAGTTAATGGGGGTTGTGAAGTGCCGGTCCGCCCGGTAGTGGGTCCTTAATCGTCCGGGAGCGGCCAAAAACAGGCGCCTGCGCGGCAGTTGAGGCGTCAACGTTGATTGTCTAGGCCGCTCAGTGTGTAATTCGTGGCTATTGCGATAAAATTGGTCTTCAACCATACGCCCATCGAATAGCAGCTAGAGGAGTTCACCAAATGACGCTCAGAATCGGTGACACCGCGCCGGATTTCGACGCCGATACCACCATTGGCCGCATGCGCTTCCACGACTGGCTCGGCAGTTCATGGGGGGTGCTCTTCTCGCATCCGAAGGACTTCACGCCCGTCTGCACGACCGAGCTTGGCTACATGGCCAAGATCAAACCGGAGTTCGACAAGCGCAACGTCAAGATCGTCGGCATCTCGGTCGATCCGGTCGATCGGCACTCGAAGTGGGCCGACGACATCAAGGAGACGCAGGGATTTGCCCCCAATTACCCGATGATCGGCGACCCCACGCTGGCCATTTCCAAGCTCTATGGCATGCTGCCGGCCGAAGCGGGCGCCTCCAGCGAGGGCCGCACCGCCGCCGACAATCAGACCGTGCGCAACGTGTTCGTGGTCGGCCCGGACAAGAAGATCAAGCTGGTGCTGGTCTACCCGATGACCACGGGCCGCAACTTCGACGAGGTGCTGCGCGTCATCGACAGTCTGCAATTGACCGCCAAGCACAAGGTGGCGACGCCGGTGAATTGGAAGAACGGCGACGATGTGATCATTGCCGGATCGGTGTCGGACGACGATGCCAAGAAGCAGTATCCGCAAGGCTGGAAAGCGCCGAAGCCCTATATCCGCATCGTGCCGCAGCCGAAGTAGCGCGGGTCCGGCCGCACGTCCAACCCGCCGGACCACTACTGGCAGGCCAAGAGCCGCTTACTGTTTGCCGGTCCTCGGGTAGCAAATGACCTGACCGCTCGGCGCTCTTGGCCTGCAATCCCAGAGCGGCTCGTCGGCTTTCTTGGGTCGCGGCCGTGGCGTAGCGGCTTCCTTGGTGGGCTCGACCTCAGTCTTCTCCCCCACCGCCCCTCCCACCGCCTGTGCGAGCTGGTCTCGTGCTTCCTTGGCGGTGCGCTCGGCGTCCTCGCGTGCGCGCTGCTCGCGCGCCAGCTGTTCGAGCGCGTCCTGCGCCGAGCGCTCGGCGCGCTGCTTGGCGTCCCGCTCGCGCGCCAACTCCTTGGTCGCATCCGAGACCGTGCGCTGTGCCGCCTCCCTGGCCGTGCGCTCGGCTGCAATCTGGTCGCCGACCTCCTTGGCCCTCTGCTCGGCAGCAGCGCCGACACGACGCACCTCCCCGAGCCGCTCCTCCAGCTGCCGCGCGCCGGTCTCCATGGTCCGCTTGGCGCCCTGCTCCTGCGCCAGCTGCTCACGCGCTTCGCGCGCCGCCCGCTCCGCGGCGTCCTTGGCGCCGCGCTCCTGCGCCAGTTCCCCAGCAAGCACGCTGGCGCGCGTGGCCTGACTGTCGGCGCGTTCGCGCGCGGTGGCGGCATCGCGTTGGAGCTGGATCTCGTCCGCGCTCAGATTGGGAGCCCGCGGCAGCATCCAGCCAACGGTTCCGGCAGCGACGGCAATGCCGACCAGCAGCACCGCCATGATCGCACCGCGGCCGAGCTGCGTTTCACGGCCGCCCGGGTGTCCCTGCCAGGGATCGTAGGTGCCGAAACTCCAGATATGGCCCTCGGGATCACGGCATGCATAGCCGCGGCCACCATGGTCGTCGTCGTTGATGTCCAGAATAATGTCGGCGCCGGCGGCCCTGGCATTGCGGTAGTGGGCATCGGCATCTTCGACGACGATGTAGCAGCTTTGCGTTTCGGCGCCGCCGATCTCATCGGGCTGCTTGATGAACTTGGCGAGGTGGGAACCGCCAACGGGCAGCACCATGATCATGTGCTGGCCGAAGGTCAGATGCGCGTAGAGGATAACTCCCGCATCGCCGGCCACGACGTGATGCCTCTTGAAGCCGAACGTGCCGCACAGCCAGTCGACTGCGCCCGCAACGTCGCGATAGCGCAAGACGGGCGCAAATCTCGTTCCGGCTGACTTGGCGCTTTGCTGCATCTACGCTCTACAATTTCCGAAAGACGTGCCAATTCTACGGATTCTGCTCGGGTTCTTTCGTGCTCCCTATCTGAGGTTTGGCGCCCGCTCTCTCCGCCACCGACTGAGCGAGCTGGTCTCGTGCTTCCTTGGCGACGCGCTCGGCGTCCTCGCGTGCGCGCTGTCCGCGCGCCAGCTGCTCGAGTGCGTCCTGCGCCGAGCGCTCGGCGCGCTGTTTGGCGTCCCGCTCGCGCGCCAGCTCCTTGGTCGCATCCGAGACGGTGCGCTGCGCCGCCTCCCGGACGGTGCGCTCGGCTGCAATCTGGTCGCGGGCTTCCTTGGCCTTCTGCTCGGCCGCATCGCTGGCACGAAGCACTTCTCCGAGACGCTCCTCCAGCTGCCGCGCGCTGGTCTCCGCCGTCCTCTTGGCGCCCTGTTCCTGCGCGAGCTGCTCACGTGCCTCGCGCGCCGCCCTCTCCGCGGCGTCCTTGGCGCTCCGCTCCTGCGCCAGCTCCGCGGCAAGCAGGCCGGCGCGCTTCGCCCCGGTCTCTGCGCTCTGCTGCGCTGTCATCGCTTCCTGCCGCAGCTGCGCCGCATCCATCTCAGTGCGAGGAGGCCGCGGCAGCATCCAGCCGGCAGTGCCGGCAGCGGCAGCGACGCACACCAGCAGCGCCGCCGTGATCACGCCGCGACTGGCCCGAGGCTCATCGATGTTCGAATGTCCCTGCCAGGGATCGTAGGTGCCGAAACTCCAGATGTGGCCCTCGGGATCGCGGCATGCATAGCCGCGCCCGCCACGTTCATCGTCGTTGAGGTCGAGAACGATGGAGGCACCGGCGGCCCTGGCGGTGCGGTAGTGGGCATCGGCATCATTGACGACGATGTAGCAGCTTTGTGTCTCGGCGCCGCCAACCTCGTAAGGCTGCTTGATGAAGCTGGCGAGATCGGAGGCGCGCACAGGCAGCACCATGACCATATGGTCGCCGAAGGTCAGGTGGGCATAAAGAAGGTCGCCGTCATCGCCCGTGACAACGCGATGCTTTTCAAATGCAAAAGCCGCGCACAGCCAGTCGACGGCCTCCGGCACACTGCGGTAGTGCAGTGCCGATACAAGCCTGGTTCCAGGTGACTTGACTGTTGTACGCAATGCAAACTTCCAAAAAGATCATACTGATGGGACTTGCCCCAAGCTTGGTCGAGCGGGTGCTGCACACACGCTCCAGTCCCACAGTACCCCCGTCTAGTACCGCCTTACATGCCGATCAATTGCGCCAAAACAACGGGCAAGGTGGGCATGAGCATCCGCTGGCATATGCGTCCAGCTGAGCCTTGCGAGCGGCCGCAATCGCCGCAGCGCACCACGGCAGCATATCGCCAGCTCCCTATCTTGCCACGACCTGCCAGAAGCGTAATACAGGAAATCGTACCCTTCTGGCGCCAGTTGCTAGAATTTGCCGCATGCGGTTCCTGAGGAGATGAACATGATTTTTCGCCAGCTGTTCGACAGCGTCTCGGGCACCTACAGCTATCTGATGGCCAGCCGGCGCGGCGGCGAGGCCATCATCATCGATCCGGTGCTGGAGAAGGTCGACCGCTATCTGCAGCTCGTCAACGAGCTTGACCTCAAGCTGGTCAAGGCTGTGGATACCCACATCCACGCCGACCACATCACGGGCCTCGGCGCCCTGCGCGATCGCACGCACTGCATCACCGTCATGGGAGACATGGCCAAGGTCGACGTGGTGTCCATGCGTGTCACCGAGGGCGACAAGCTGACCATCGAGGGGCTGTGCCTGGACGTGCTGTACACGCCCGGCCACACGGACGATTCCTACAGTTTTCTCATGCAGGACCGTGTGTTCACCGGCGACACCTTGCTGATCCGCGGCACAGGCCGCACCGACTTCCAGAACGGCAGCGCCCGGGCCCAGTACAACTCCCTGTTCGGCAAGCTCCTGAAGCTGCCCGAGGAAACGATGGTCTATCCGGCTCACGACTATAAGGGCGACACCGTCTCCACCATCGGCGAGGAAAAGCGCTACAACCCCCGCTTGCAAGTGAAGTCCGTCGACGAATATGTCGAGTTGATGAGCAAGCTCAACCTGCCCAACCCCAAGATGATGGACGTGGCGGTCCCGGCCAATCTGCGCCAGGGCCTCGCCCAGGACCAGATCGCCCGGCGCGGCTGGGCGCTCACGCCGCAGCAGGCGATGGCGCTTGCCGGCCAATCCAGCGTGGCCCTGATCGACCTCCGCGAGCGCGCCGAGCGCGAGAAGCACGGGGTGATCCCGGGCTCGCTGCATGCCCCCTATCCCGACCTGCAGGAAAACATCCGGCCCGGCGGTATGCTGCACGAGCTCGCCAGCGCCACGGCCAAGCGCATCGTCTTCTACTGCGCCTTCGGCGAGCGGTCGGCGATGGCCGTGCAGGCGGCGCAGGATTCCGGCATTGCCAGCGCCTGCCACATCCACGGCGGCATCGACGCCTGGCGCCGCGCCAACGGAACGCTGGTGCACTAGTCCCGAACGATCCGCTCACCCGTGTTCTGCATCAGCCGGCCGCATTGGCTATTGTAGTTTTCGCCGGGGGTACTATTTAGCGGCGGCGCTTGGAGAATACGGAAAATGCCCGCTACCGCCATACTGCTGCATCTCGCCGGCTACGTTGCCCTGCTGCTGTGGGGCCTGCACATGGTGCACAGCGGCATCGTGCGCGCGTTCGGCGGCAGCCTGCGCCAGGCGCTCGCCATCGGCCTCAGCAATCGCTGGAAGGCCTTCATCGCCGGCCTCGGCATTACCGCGGTTCTGCAAAGCAGCACCGCGACAGCTTTGATGTGCACGAGCTTCATTGCCGCCGGCTTCATGTCGCTGGTGACGGGGCTCGCCGCAATTCTCGGTGCCAACGTCGGCACCACGCTGATCGTGCAGGTGCTCACCTTCAACGTGTCGGCGCTGGCTCCGGTATTCATCCTGGCGGGCCTGATCGCCTTCAACAAGGGCGGCAAGACGCGCACCCGCGACCTCGGCCGCGTCGCCATCGGCATCGGCCTGATCCTGCTCGCCCTGCACCTGATCGTCGTCACCATCGAGCCGGTGGAGAAGGCCAAGGCCTTGCGCGACGTGGTTGCCTTGTTGTCGAGCGACCCGATCGTGGACGTGGCGATCGCCGCGCTGCTGACCTGGGCGGCCTATTCGAGCATTGCCGTCGTGCTGCTGGTGATGGCGCTGACGGCGCAGGGCATCGTTGCGCCGGTAGCCGCGCTGGCGCTGGTGCTTGGCGCCAACCTCGGCAACGTCATTCCGCAGTACGTCAGCGCCGGCAACAATATCGAGGCCAAGCGCCTGGCCATCGGCAACCTGCTCGTGCGTGGGGTGGGCTGCCTGGTGGCGCTGCCGCTGCTGCCGTGGCTGGCGCAGGCGATGGCCGCGCTGGAAGCGAGCCCCGCGCGCCAGGTGGCGGACTTCCACACCCTGTTCAACGTGGCGCTGGCGATCATCTTCATCGGCCTGCTCGACCCGCTGGCTCGGCTGTGCGTGCGGATGATGCCGTCCTCCGCCGTAGCCGACCATCCAGGCAAGCCGCAGTACATCAATGCAAAAGCTCTGGCCACGCCCAGCATCGCTCTGGCAGATGCCGCGCGCGAAGTGCTGCGCATGGTCGACGTCGTGGAAAGCATGCTGCGCATGTTCCTCAATGCGCTGCAGAACGACGACCGCAAGCTGCTGACCCAGCTTGCGGCGATGGACGACACGTTGGATCAGCTGCACAACGCGGTGAAGCTGCACCTGACCGCCATTAGCCGCGAGGACGGCCTCGGCGAGACCGACGCCAAGCGCTGCTCGGACATCCTGGCCTTCACCATCAACCTCGAGCACATCGGCGACATCCTGGACAAGAGCCTGCGCGAGATCGCCGCCAAGAAGATCAAGCAGCGGCTCACCTTCTCGCCCGAGGGCCTGGAAGAGATCGCCGAGATGCACAATACGCTGCTCGCCAATCTGCATCTTGCTACCAGCGTTTTCATGCTGGGCGACATGCAGTCGGCTCGTGCGCTGCTGGCCGAGAAGGATCGCATGCGCGACCTCGAGCAGGCAGCCACCGACAACCATTTGCGGCGCCTACGCGAAGGACGGCCGCAGAGCATCGAGACGAGTTCGCTGCACATCGACATCGCCCGCGACCTTAAGCGCATCGCGGCACACATCGCCTCCGTTGCCTACCCCATCCTGGAACAGGGCGGCGCCTTGCGACGCAGCCGCCTGCGCGATGAGCCCGCGAGCCCCGGCGACGGCACCGGGGGGAAGCCGCACTAGCATTGAAAACGATGCTGCCACAGGCGGAGTGCGTGGCTATTCCTTGTTGTTGACCTGCTCTAGCTCCGCCCGACATGGCCGAGCCTTCAATTCGCATTGCTCGAGGAACTTGCCCACCATGTCCTGCGCCTTCTCGCTGGAGCGATTGCCCGTCGATGAACGACCGCATTCCCATGTGCCCCCTCGGCTGTTGCGGAGGTCCATCCACTTCGTGCCGTAGCGTGCCCTTACCGACTCCATCCACGTGGCCTCGGCGGCTTCCTTGGCCCGATCACGCCCGTAGCGTTCCTCACCCACGGTCGTCACGAAGTCCCGGCACAGAGGTGACCGCTCTTCGTGGTAGTAGCCGTAGACCCTTGGCGCCCTAAGCTCGACATGCCTCGGCCGCACATAGCGCCAGACATTGCGCTGGCGCGGGCAGGTCTCCCACCACTCGCATGATGAACGAACAGCCTGCCTTACCCAACGACCATCTTCCTGGGCGAATGACGGAGTGGATAGAACCGACAGCAGACCCGCGAGGAGAAGTGTTTGGGGCTTAAGGAAGCGTCGCATATGCCTCTCCGTTTGAGCAGTCACTCGCCGTACTCGTGCTGGAACGAATTCACATCTCGGCGAAAGCGTTTCGCTCAAAAGCCAGGGCAGTCAAGCCGGCTCACCGGCTCGCCCACAGCGGCGACCTCTTTTGAAACAGCATATTTTGAAACGGCATATGATGACTGATATCGCAACCCAACAAAGTCCGTGCCGCGGCGCAGGAATTGTCCCAGGAGGAAGCGCTTCTTCCTTGTGGTTATGCCCCCGCCCCATAGTCGGGTGCGCACACCGTCTGGCCTTGCGACAGGCGCTCCACGACCACGCTCACCCCGTACACGGCGCGCAAGCGCTCCGGCGTCAGCACCTCGGCCGGCCGCCCCTGGGCGATCAGACGGCCGCCATCGAGCAGCGCCACGCGGCTGCCGACGCTGAAGGCGTGGTCGGGGTCGTGCGTGGAGAGCACCACCGCAAGCCCCCGCTCCGCCAGCCGCTTCACCTCGCCCAGCACCACCACCTGGTTGCCGAAGTCGAGGCTGGCGGTCGGCTCGTCCATGACGATCGCCGGCGCGTCCTGGGCGAGCGCGCGCGCAACCAGCGCCAGCTGCCGCTGTCCGCCGCTGATGCGCGTGTACTCGGTCTCCGCAAGATTGGCGATACCCAGCGCGTCGAGCGCGGCCATCGCCTTGGCGCGATCCTCCCGGCCCGGCGCCGCGAACAGGCCGAGATGCGCTGTGCGGCCCATCACCACCATGTCGAGCACGCGGAACGGGAAATGCGCGGCATGCGCCTGCGGCACATAGGCGACCCGGCGCGCGATCTCGGGCCGGGACAGTCCGGCAAGCCCGCGGCCCTCGAGCAGCACCTCGCCGGCCTGTGCGGGCAGCAGGCCGAGCATGGTCTTGAACAGGGTGGTCTTGCCCGAGCCGTTCGGCCCCAGCAGACACAGCACCTCGCCTCTGCGCACTTCGAGGCTGACGTCGCCGCCGACCACCTTGGCCCCGTAGCCGAAACCCAAGTCGCGCACCGACAGCATGGGCGGGATCGTCGCGGCGCTCATGACCAGCCCTCGCGACCGCGCGCCAGCAGCCACAGGAAGAAGGGCGCGCCGATCACCGCCGTCAGGATGCCGATCGGCACCTCGATGCGGGCCATGGTGCGCGCCAGCGTATCGACCAGCAGCAGGTAGCTGGCGCCCAGCAGCAGCGCCGTCGGCAGCAGCCGGTCGAAGCTCGGCCCCACCAGCATGCGGGCGATGTGCGGTATGACGAGGCCGACCCAGCCGATCACGCCGGAGATCGCCACCACGGAGGCTGTCATCAGCGTCGCAGCGGCGATCACGATCATGCGCATCGGGCCCGCCTCCACGCCCAGGGCCTTGGCCTCGTCATCGCCCAGCGACAGCACGTTGATGCGCCAGCGCAGCAGCACCAGCGGAACGAGGCCGATCAGCACCAGCGGCAGCGCCGTCCACACCTCGCCCTTGCGGATGGCGGACAGGCTGCCGAGCAGCCAGAAGGTGATCGCCGGCAGCTGGTCATAAGGATCGGCCAGGATCTTCAGGAGCGAGATCGCAGCACCCGTCAGCGAGCCGACCACGACGCCAGCCAGCACCAGCACCAGGATCGGCTCGCGTCCATGCACCAGCGAGGCGATGGCATAGACGAGCGCGACGGTGCCGAGCCCGACCACGAACGCCAACAGCTGGATGCCCGCCACCGGCAGCGACAGGAAGATGCCGAGCACGGCCCCGAGGCCGGCTCCGGTCGAAACGCCGAGGATGTCGGGCGAAACGAGCGGGTTGCGAAACAGCGTCTGATAGGCCGCTCCGGCACCGGCAATCGCCGCGCCCACCACCACGGCCGCGAGCACGCGCGGCAGGCGTACTTCGAACAGCACCGTATCGATCTGTCCAACTGGCGCCGCCCCTGTCAGCCGTCGGCCCAGTGCCGCCAGCATGTCGGCGAGCGACAGCGGGTACGCACCCACCATCGATGCCGCCAAGACGAGTGCGATGAGCAGCACCGCCAGTCCAGCCACGATGGTAGCGGGCTGGCTGCCTGGCGCTTCCGCACCGACGCGGGTGGTGGGGCTTGTGCCTTCTGCCATGCGTTGAGGTGGTCCTGCCGTGCCGGTCGGGGTCCGCACCCTGACGTGTGCATGCGCATCCGGCCCCGATCGAGCAATTTTGCAGGACTATGCTGCAAGCTGCGCATGTTTCCAATGTGCCGCCGCGGATTGCACGTTTTTGCCCGATCCCGCTTTGGCACCGGGCGCTTTTGCTTTCGCACAGGCTTGCCAGGAAATTAGCATCTTCGCTGCACCGAAACCGGCGCCCTGCAAGCCGATCATGTGGCGGTCTGTCCGGTTGACGGACACGCCCCGGCCCGGCAAAACCCCGCAAAACTTGCGATCTGCCATAGCGACGGCAGGCCTAAAACTGCCGCGTACGCACGAAGAGCTGAGAAGCGATCATGAGCGCCTACACGCAGGAGACCGTGCTGTCCGTTCGCCACTGGACCGACAGCCTGTTCAGCTTCACCACCACGCGCAGCCCCTCGTTCCGCTTCAGCAACGGCCAGTTCACAATGATGGGCCTGGAGACGGATGGCGGGCGTCCTCTCGTGCGCGCCTACAGCATGGCGAGCCCCAACTACGAGGACACTCTGGAGTTCTTCTCCATCAAGGTGCCGGACGGTCCGCTCACCTCGCGTCTGCAGCACATCAAGCAGTCGGACCGCATCCTGGTCAGCAAGAAGCCGACCGGCACGCTGGTGGTCGACAATCTGCTGCCCGGCCGCTTCCTCTACCTGCTCAGCACCGGCACGGGGCTGGCGCCGTTTATGAGCATCATCCGCGATCCCGACACCTACGAGCGGTTCGAAAAGGTCGTGCTCGTGCACGGCTGCCGGCAGGTGGCCGAGCTTGCCTACGGAGAGCGCATCATCGCCGACCTGCCACGCGCTGAGCTGATCGGGGACTATGTGCGCGAGAAGCTGATCTACTATCCGACGGTGACGCGCGAGCCGTTCCACAATCGCGGCCGCATCACCGATCTCGTCACCTCCGGCCAGCTTTTCGACGACGTCGGTCTGCCTGCGCTGGATGTCGTACAGGATCGAGCCATGCTGTGCGGCAGCCCGCAGATGCTGAAAGACATGCGCCTGGTGCTCGAAGAGCGCGGGTTCATCGAAGGCTCGGCCAGCGAGCCCGGCACGTTCGTCATCGAAAAGGCCTTCGTAGAGCGCTAAGCGCCCGCGCCTTGCCGATCTGCGCCGCAGTTCCGCGGTGCGATAAGCCACAAAAAACCTGCCCGCATATCAATGGTTTGATTGCAAGGCCCTGCGCGGCTCAACGGATTTGTCGCGCCTCGCCGTTTTGAAGCGCAAACATCCCGCGCGTTGCGTCACGCGGATGCCTGCGTCAGCGCGCTCGCAGAACCACACAAGAGACGCTACCTTGTTGGCTCGATTGGATGCGCGCCGGGAAGCGTGTTTGGGGAAGGGAGCTCATGGACAGGCGGTCGGTATTACGGGCGCTCGGGATACTTTCGACGAGCCCGTTGTGGATGCACGTGTCGGCGTTGGCGCAGGGCAGCCTCAAGGGCAAATCCACTGCGCCGGAGATGCCGAAGCCGGTGCAGACCAAGGATTCCCCCGAGCTGATCCGCGTAGGCCTGCCGTCCGACTGGAAATTGGATCTGCCCAAGCAATGGAAGAACGACGGCGGCGTCCTGTCCAAGACACCGCCCAAGCGCCAGGGTAGCGGCATCTTCGTGTCCGGCGTGAAAGCCGAAAACAACGGCAAGGAGCTTCGCTTCGGCAGCCTCGATCCCCTGGGCCAGGCCGTGCCGATGACACCGGAGATCAGCAAGGTGGTCGGCACGCCAGCCGGCCGCCTCAAGCTCGAGGCCCTCAACCAGCCGGCCTACAATCACTTCAAATCCTCGCCCAAGGACATCACGGGCAAGCCGCTGGTCGGCACCTACACGCGGCCCGAGCAGATCTACGAGTCGAGAACATTCATCCCGGTGCGCCGCATCATGATGGCGGCATTGGACCAGGTCGGCCCCGCCGGCGCCGATGCCAAGGCCCTGCTGCCCGCGCTCAACGAGTTGGCGGTGCTGACCACCCCCGCGCACGAGTTTGCCCTGCCCGAGGGTCTCGGCAACCGCGTGCTCGCCTACAGCACCGAGGGCAGCGGCGGCGTGCTGCACACCCACATCGATCAGTTGGTGCATGAGCTGAAGAAGCAGCACATGCGCGTGATCAAGCTGATGACCCTGTTCAGCTGGTTCGTCGACAAGGAGAACCCCACAGCGCCCACCTCCTACGCGCAGGGCGGCACGCTGAAGGAGATTCTGGCGGACTCCGTCGGCGCCACCTGGCATTCAGGCGGCTATTCCGCGGGGTTCGACTCCAAGGGCAAGCCGACCACGGTCAGGAGCGATTGGCCGACCGACTACGGCTCCCTCACCGACAAGGCCTACATTAGCTACAACGCGCATTTCGTGGCGATCGACTATCAGGGCGGGGCGCGTCGTCCCATCCCGGCCGAGACGCTGGCTGCCTATTACCACAATGCCGATCTTTGGGACGTAGCTGCCGCACTCACCGTTCCCTTTGTCGATGAGGACAAGGACCCCATCTACCGCGAATATTACTACAACCCGCTCGAGGGCTACGACCGGCGCACCCTGCAACGCGTGGCCAACAACATGGCCAAGCTCAACAAGGAGCAGTTCCTGAAGCAGCATGGCGCCTTCTACTGCTCGGAGGGCCAGTTCACGGTCGCCAACCTCGGACCGCAGGAGTTCTCGCTGGTCAAGAAGCGCGCGTTCGGCAGCACCGCGCTCGGCAAGCTGATCGATACCTTCAACGCCGCGCCGGGCTACAAGGACATGCCCGTCGAGCAACGCCGCCGCAACCCCATCATCGGCTGGAACTATCTCAAGGAGCTCGGACCCGAGAAGGGCGGCGTCAGCGAGGACCAGTTCGAGCACGTCGAGGAGACGCAGCGCACCGCCATCTACCTCGAGTTCATCCCGGAGGACGTGCGCGGCTGGCAGACCTACGGGCCACGCGAAAAGGAAGGCCTGATCGCGCGTCCTATGACGGTTGCCACCATGGCCTGGAGCCTGCTGCGCCGCTACATGCCGCGCGAGGGCGTTGCCAACACCATCAGCGCCGACATCACGCGCGCGTATCGCACCGGCAACCCCAACGTGAAGAAGGCCGTGGTGGCGCTGTGCGGCGGGTCGGCGCCCGACACGCCGGAAGGTCAGGCCGCGCTCGCCAACATCTCGATCCGCGTGGCCACGGGCACGGTGATCGGCCTGCTCGCCAGCGAGGAGATCAAGAGCCTCATCCTCCTCAAAGGAGGCTTTGCCGAGGTGCTGACCAGCTGGGACAAATCGAAGGTGCAGCGCGCCTACGACGGCTTCTTGGACATCCTCCGCGATGCCGACTACAGCTCGCAGGAGAGCCTGGACACGGCATTGCAGGCCGCCGACGAGCAGCTGAGCAACCTCAAGGTCTGGCGCCGCCATTACAACAAGAAGATCAACTTCGCCTATCCCTGGCGCCAGACGCTCATGAAGTATGCGGCCCCCGTCTGCTTCGTCGCCTGGGCTCAGCAGCCGTTCATGGCGCGCACGGGCTGTGTGCGCTACGTGACGACGGCTATGAACGCCAGGCAGGCCAAGACCAGCGGGTGAGCCGCGTTGCGAGGCAGGGTCGTGTTGCATCACCTCGATCACAACGCGGCAGCCCAAACGTCCACGCGCTCCACATGGAGCCTTGCGAGCAGGGTGCGCGTTACATGATCGAACGCGAGTGCTTCGATCAGGAACAATTCTGCTCCACAGCAGGGTCCTCAGAAAAGCGGCAGACCCCGGGGAGCGTAAGATGCTGACGATCTATGATGCCGCCGACGGCGTCCTCATCAAGCGCGAAGGCCCAGCGCCGTCGGTGTCTCCGATGTCGCTCTGGGTCGACATGCTAAACCCCACCAAGGACGAGGACTTGCTGGTAGAGCAGGCGCTCGGCATCTCCGTTCCGACCCGCGAGGAGATGGCCGAGATCGAGGTCTCGAGCCGCCTGTACCACGAGGGCGGCGCGTACGTCATGACGGCGATCGTCCTGCACCAATCAACTCCGCCCAGTGAGGCGCTGATTGCCACGCCCGTGACATTCATTCTGGCGGGCCACCGCCTGGTCACGGTGCGCTACGCCGAGCCGCGCGCCTTCCAGATGTTCCTGGCTCGCGCGCAGAAGAAGGATGCCAGCTGCATCTCGGGCGCGGCGATTCTGGTTGGCCTGCTCGAAGCCATCATCGATCGCGAGGCGGACCGGGTGGAGCGTATCCAGGGCGAGGTGGACAAGCTCTCCCAGACGATTTTCGACCTCAAAGGTGGCGAGCGCACCCGCACGCGCCGCTTCGATGTCAACATCCGCGCCATCGGTCGCGAGGGCGAGCTCACCTCCAGGTCGCGTGAGTGCCTGCTGACGCTCGACCGCTTGCTCACCTATCTCGCGCACGTCATGGGCGAGCGCGGCGACGACAAGCAATTGCGCGCGCGCGTCAAAACCGCCAGTCGCGACGTGCAGTCGCTGGCCGATCACATCGGCTACCTGTCGGCCAAGATCACCTTCCTGCTCGATGCCACGCTCGGCATGATCAACAACGAGCAGAACACCATCATCAAGATCTTCTCGGTGCTGGCCGTCGCCCTCATGCCGCCGACGCTGGTCGGCACCATCTATGGCATGAACTTCAAGCACATGCCGGAACTCGATTGGCAGTGGGGCTACCCGATGGCTCTGCTGATGATGGTGATATCGGCGCTGCTGCCGTGGTTCTACTTCCGGCGCAAGGGCTGGCTGTAATAGTCTGCCCCATCACCGACCATCCAGTTGGGAGAAACAGGCGATGCCCGAAATCTACGTCTATGCCATCGAGGGCCGCACCCTCGATCAGAAGCGCGCGCTGGTGAAAGAGATCACCGATGCAGTCGTGCGCAACTTCAATGTTGGTCCCGACGCCGTGATGGTTCAGATCGTGGAATCGCCCAAGACCTCCAAGGCCAAGGGCGGCTTCCTGTTCAGCGACAAGCCGCCTGGCTAGGCGATCGCACGTTCATTGCACGGCCCGGATCGCGTGGCCGCGCCTCTCCCGAGGGCAGAGGCCGCCGACGCAGCGGGGCAACGGCTTGATTGCGGCGTGGCGCGCAGGCATCCTGCGCCGGCTGCAACGCTTGAGGAAAAAATCCATGGATCTGGGCATCAAGGGCAGGAAGGCCATCGTCTGCGCGGCGTCAAAGGGCCTCGGCAAAGGCTGTGCGATCGCGCTGGCACGCGAGGGCGTGGACGTTACCATCTGCGCGCGCGGCGCCGACGCCCTCAATGCCACGGCCAAGGAACTCGGCGCCTTCGGCGTGAAGGTGACCCCGGTGGTCTGCGACGTGACGACCGAGGAGGGTCGCGCAGCTCTACTGCGCGCGTGCCCGAGCCCCGACATCCTGATCAACAATGCCGGCGGACCGCCACCCGGCGATTTCCGCAACTTCTCGCTGGAGGATTGGCGCAAGGCGGTGGAGGGCAACATGCTGACCCCGATCGCGCTGATCCATGCCACCGTCTACGGCATGATGGAGCGAGGCTTCGGCCGCATCGTCAACATCACGTCGGCGTCGATCAAGAACCCGATCGCGAGCCTGGAGCTGTCGAACGGTGCGCGGCTCGGCCTGACCGGTGCCGTCACCGTGCTGGCGCGCAAGGCAGCAAAATCGAACGTGACCATCAACGGCATTCTGCCCGGGCCGTTCGATACGGACAGGCTGCGCGGCACCGGCGCCAAGATGGCGGAGGCGCGTAACGTGCCGATCTCCGTCATAGACGCCGAACGCAAGGCGGCGGTTCCCGCCGGGCGTTTCGGAACCACCGATGAGTTCGGCGCTACGGTCGCTTTCCTATGCTCCGCCCATGCCGGATTCATCACCGCGCAGAACCTGTTAGTCGACGGTGGTGGTTACCCAGGACCGCTGTAAACGCAGGGCTGTTCGTCCCAAGACGATTGTCTGGCACCTATTGTCGCGTGGCCGATGGACCACGCGCTGTGTCCGCATGTTGAAAACGCACAGATTTTCAAGACGCATTTGAGCTTCGTGCGGCAAAGCCATGAATCTGGTTCATAATTTCGGGTTGACCATTCAGCATTGAATTGCTCGTTTCCGCGCGCCGGAAGGGGCTGTCAGGAGGAATTTGACAGCGCGTTAGCGGGTTTCCGGCAGCTGGTTCTGGGAATAAGTGAACTCGGGCAAACACCGCTTCGAAACTTCAATAAAACGTCGGCGATTTTCGGAACGCACACTCGCGTCTCTGCATTCACCGGCTGTTGCCGAACCGCTCCAGAGCCGGCTCGTCATGCGCAAAGGAGAAGAAAGATATGAAATCGTTTGTGTTGTCTCTCGTCCTCTTGCTCGCGATTGGTATTGCGGGTTCAGCGCCTGCATCGGCGGCAGTCAGCGATGACGCCCGCGAAGCGGCTCGCCGTGATCGCTCAGCAACCTACCAGGACTCCGGCTCACATCTGCAACGCCAGCGGGTAGCCCGCTCATCGATCAACGATGCGGACGA
The DNA here is from genome assembly GCA_963840445.1 of uncultured Alphaproteobacteria bacterium. GTDB lineage: Bacteria > Pseudomonadota > Alphaproteobacteria > Rhizobiales > Hyphomicrobiaceae > AWTP1-13. Next base: position 561,804 of record CAWIZC010000032.1, read on the forward strand.
CGACGACTGGGGCTACCGCACCCGCCGGCACTATTCCTCCGAGAAGTACACGGAGAAACGGCGCTACGCGAAGCGCAGCACCGTGCGCACGGCAAAGCATGGCAAGAACAAGCATTACGTGCAGCGCAAGGCCAAGAAGCACTATGCGCAGCGGCAGAACACGAAGCGCTACGTCGCGCGCAGCACGCAGCGCAAGGTCGCAACGCGGCCGTCCCGGAACTTGGATCCGATCAGCAGCGTCCTGCCAGGGACTGGCCTCCTTCTACTGGGAGCCGCAGCGCGTGGCCGCCGGTGGCTGGTTCAACCCCAATGCCATGACGGCGGCCCACAAGTCGCTCCCCTTCGGGACCAAGGTGCGCGTCACGCATCTGGGTAACGGCCGCTCGGTCGACGTCAAGATCAACGACCGCGGACCCTACGTTGCCGGTCGCATCATCGACCTGTCGAAGGCAGCCGCCAGCGTGCTCGGCATGCAGAGCCAGGGCGTCGCCAAGGTGAAGGTGACCGTGCTCGGCCGCAACTAAGGCTGCAGGACTGCGAAGCGGTGAACGTCAGGGCGGCGGGCGCGCAAGCGTCCGTCGCTTCTTTTTTGCGGCATTTGGTCAGTCCCGCCATGTTCACCCTTCCTTTGGCGTTATTGAGCGATGTAATTGGCTGACAGGAGGTCCGCCATGCTCGATCCACTCACGCCCAAGGGCCGCATCATCTCCGCCGCGCTGGCATGTGCCGCCGCCAAGCCTTGGGGCGACGTCACGCTGCTCGACATCGCCGAGGCGGCCAAGCTGCCGCTGATCGAGGTGAGGCACGCCTTTGCCGGCAAGGCCGAGATCCTTGCCGCCTTCCTGCGTGAGGTCGACGACGAGGTGCTCAAGCGTACCCCCAAGCAGAGCGAAGGACAGGACAAGCGCGATGTCCTGTTCGACGTCGTCATGAACCGCTTCGACGTGCTTGCGCCCTACAAGCCGGCGCTCAAGTCGATCCGCGCTTCGGGACCGGCCGACGCTTCGCTGGCGCGGCCGTTCCTTGCCTCCCAGCACTGGATGTTGCAGGGCGCGGGCATCGGCACCGACGGCGCCGCGGGGACTTTGCGGGTGGCGGGGCTCGGCATGATCTATGCCTCGGTGTTCGGCATTTGGCTGGAAGACGACGACCCGGGCCTTGCCCGCACCATGGCCGCGCTCGACCGCCGGCTGCGTCGCGGCGAGCGCACGCTGCGCGGCGTGGAGCAGATCGGCACGGCGCTCTACCGGCTGGCCTCCGAAGGACCAGGCTTCATCCGCTCCACCATGCGCGGTCGCACCAAGCCGGAGCCGACGGCCGGCACTGACGCGGCGCCATAGCCCGCGCGGCTGCTTGCCTAAACGCTTGACCAGCCTCCGCGTCGTCTCGCACAAGAGCGGCGCAAACACTGCCGCCAACCCCACGCAATATGAGACCGTCATGACGGAGCGCATCGGCTTTGACGACTTCATGAAGGTCGACATCAGGGTCGGGACGATCCTGGCAGCCGAGCCGTTGGCGGGCGCGCGCAAGCCGGCCATCCGCCTGGAGATCGACTTCGGCCCCGAAATCGGCGTCAAGAAGAGCTCGGCGCAGATCACCGTGCACTACCGGCCCGAAAGCCTGGTCGGACGGCAGGTCGCGGCAGTCGTGAACTTTCCGCCGCGTCAGATCGGCAAGATGATGTCGGAAGTGCTGACGTTGGGCTTCCCGGATGCACAGGGGGAGGTCGTGCTGATCGCCCCGGAGCGTGCCGTCCCCAACGGCGGCCGGCTGTTCTGAACCCTTACAGGGGTACGCGAATGATAGCCCTCAGCCCGCCCATCGAGCTGACGTCGAGGGCGATGTCGCCGCCGTGCCCTTGCACGATATCGCGGGCAATCGCCAGGCCCAGGCCCGAGTTGCCGGTATCCTGGTTGCGCGCGTCGTCGATGCGGTAGAACGGCCGGAAGACGTTGTCGCGCTCGCCTGGGGGAATGCCAGGACCGTCGTCATCGACCTCGATGCGCAGCCAATCCTCCTCCGCGCCGGCGCGGATCACCACGGTATCGCCGAAGCGGGCGGCATTGGTGACCAGGTTGGTCACGGCACGCTTGAAGGCCTGCCGCTTCAGCGGCAGCTCGAGCCGGCGCCTGGGATTGCGCATGCGCACCTCGATCGGGGTGCCGATGTATTCGCATTCCTCCTGCACTTCCTCGAGCAGCTCGCGCATATCGGTCGGCGCGGCTTCCTCGCCTCCGTCGCCCTTGGCGAAGGCCAGGTAGTCCTCCAGCATGTGCTGCATTTCCTTGACGTCGTTCTGCAGCGCGGCAACCTCGCGGCTGTTGCCGAGCAGGGCCAGCTCCAGCTTGAAGCGGGTCAGCACCGTGCGCAGGTCGTGGCTGACACCGGCCAGCATGGTGGTGCGCTGGTCGACGTGATGGCGGATGCGGTCGCGCATCTCCAGGAACGCCTGAGCGGCCTGGCGCACCTCGCGGGCGCCGCGCGGACGGAACTCGGCAGACACCGGCCGGCCTTTGCCGAAGGCGTCGGCTGCCTCCGCCAGCCGCAGCACGGGACGGATCTGATTGCGCAGGAACAGGATGGCCACCGTCAGCAGCACCACGGAGGTGCCCACCATCCAGATCAGGAAGATGTGCGAGTTGGACGCGAACGCCTGGCTGCGCTGGGCAACGAAGCGGAGGATGGCGTTGTCGACCTTGACGCGGATCTCCACGTGGCGCGTCTGGCCGACCGTGTCGATCCAGAAGGGGCGCTTGAGGTTGTTGCGCAGCTCGTCGGACAACGCGCGGTCGACGAGATCGAAGAAGGGCTTCGGCTTGGTGGTCGGCAGATCACCGTTCGGCAAAACCAGGAACGACAGGCTGAACCGGTTCTGGGCGATGTCGACCAGCTTGTCGAGGTCGTTGCCGAATGCCTTGCTCTCGTAGACATCCATCACCGAGGCGATGTCGCGGGCGAGACCTTCCGACAGCCGCCGCGTCACCTGGTTCCAATGCCGCTCCATGAATGCAAACGCGACGACGCTTTCCAGCAGCACGATCGGCGCGATGATGATGATCAAGGCGCGGGCGTAGAGACCTTTCGGCGCGAGGTCGCTGACCGCCGCGGCTATCCTGGCCCACGATACGACTGGCCATTGCAGCTCTGGCCAGCGGACGCTTCGCCAGTCAACCTTTGGCCAGCGCAGGCTTGGCCATGGCACGCCCAACCACGGAACGCCTGGCCAGCGGGCGCGCGAGGAGTGCACGCGGCTCACGAACTTGCGCCAGGTTTCCTGTTTGGGCAGCAGCATCGTGTCCGCTCTCCCCGGCGGCCCCTAATCCGTATGCAGGATATAGCCTTTGCCCCGCACGGTCTGCAGGTAGACGGGGTTGGTCGGGTCGCTCTCGATCTTGCGCCGCAAGCGGTTGATTTGCACGTCGATGGCGCGCTCGCTGCCGGTGGAATCGTCGCTGGCAAGCTCATGCCTGGCGATCGGCATGCTGGGGCGCTGCGCGAACATGCGCAGCAGATCGCGCTCGCGCTCGGTGAGCTTGATGCTTTCCTCGTTGCGCTTCAGCTCGCCGCGTCCGACGTGGAAGGTGAAGTCGCCCATGCGGATCTCATCGCGCGGCCCGGACGGCCCCCGACCGCGCTTCAGGATGTTCTGCAGGCGCAGGAGCAGCTCTCGGGGCTCGAAGGGCTTGGCCACGTAGTCCTCGACGCCGATTTCGAGGCCCTCGATGCGTTGCTCCGGCTCGGCGCGAGCGGTCAGCATGCAAATCGGTATGTTGGAGATGGATTTAAGGTCGCGGGCGAGGTCCAGCCCGTTCTCGCCCGGCATCATGACGTCGAGGATGACGACGTCGAACGCCAGTCCGCGCATGGAGGCGCGCGCGGTCTCGGCATCGGTGGCCGTGGACACGCGAAAGCCGTTCTCGAACAGGTAACGGGCGAGCAGGTCGCGGATGCGCTGATCGTCGTCGACGACGAGAATATGCGCGGCGTTGTCGGGCAGCTGTTCCATATCTCGTGTCCCGATTTACGAAGTCTGCCTTTCGCGGCCGTCGCGATCGGCTACTTGCGCGGCGTGGCCGCCGCCTCGACTGGGCCGGGTAGCAGCATCTCGACCGGCGCGCGCTCCTCCTTGGTAATCATGGCAAACAGGAAGCGGGCGACCACATCCTGGTTGCCTCCGGCGGCCTCCAGCGCTTGCGCGACGCGGCGCATCTGCATGGCATCGAGCCGGCTCGACAGGGCGGCGCCCTTGTCGGTCGCATACAGCAGCCGCTGGCGACGGTCGGTCTCCCCGGCCATCTGCACAATCCAACCTTCGTCGACCAGCTGCTTCAGCACGCGAGCCAGACTTTGCTTGGTGATCTTCAGGATGTCGAGCAGGTCGGCAACCCGCAGGCCGGGATGCCGGTTGACGAAATGCAGCACCCGGTGGTGCGCTCGCCCGAGCCCGAACTCGATCAGGATGGTATCGGCCTCGCGCGTGAAGTCGCGATAGGCGAAGAACAGCAACTCGACGAAGGTGATGAGCTGCGGATCCGCGCCGGGGCTCCCGGTCTTGCCCGTCCTTTGGTCAGCCGGCGCCCTATGCCTGCTCAGCAACTCGGAATTTATGTCAGCCATGTTGACTTATTTGACCCCGATTGTTAGTGCTGGCAAGACATTTTGCAGGCTGAGATGTCATCGGCAGCCAGCGGCGCAACCAGCTACAGAGCCCTGAAATTGGGCATTTCGCCGGCTGCCTGGAGGATCACTTAACGTGACCTCGGCGGTCGCGCCGGACGCTTGGCCTCCACCCCGGGAGGATCTTCGGCATGGCAAGTACGGCTCCCTACCACGATCGGGACGGCTTCATCTGGTATGACGGCAAGCTGGTGCCCTGGCGCGAGGCCAATCTGCACGTGCTGAGCCACGGTCTGCACTATGCCAGCGCGGTGTTCGAGGGTGAGCGGGCCTACGGCGGCGAGATCTTCGAGCTGACGCAGCACAGCCAGCGGCTGGCGGATGGCGCCAAGACGATGGATTTCACCATCCCCTACAGCGTGGCCGAGATCGACCAGGCCTGCCGCGACGTGGTCAAGGCCAACAAGCTGACGGACTGCTACGTGCGCCCGATCGCCTGGCGCGGCAGCGAGATGATGGGCGTCTCTGCCCAGACCACCAAGATTCACCTTTCGGTCTCGGCCTGGGACTGGGGCTCCTATTTTCCCATGGAGCAACGCCTGAAAGGCATCCGCCTGACCCTGGCGCAGTATCGCCGCCCCGATCCGGCGACCGCGCCGGCCAAGACCAAGGCGGCCGGCCTCTACATGATCTGTACGCATCGAGAAGCACCGCGCCGAGCGCATGGGATATGCCGACGCGCTGATGTACGACTGGCGCGGCCGGGTCGCCGAATGCACGGGCGCCAACATCTTCTTCGTCAAGGACGGGGCGCTGCATACGCCGACGCCCGACTGCTTCCTCGACGGCATCACGCGGCGCACCGTGATCGGCCTGGCAAAACGGCGCGGCCTGCAGGTGGTCGAGCGCGTGATCATGCCGGACGAACTCGGCACCTTCTCCGAGTGTTTCATCGTCGGCACAGCGGCCGAGGTCACACCGGTGTCCGAGATCGGCGAGCACAAATACCAGCCCGGCAAGATCTGCGAGACCCTGATCAACGATTACACGGCGCACGTGCAACCGAAAAAGGTGGCTGCGGAGTAGGGCGCGGCGCCGGCCGGCCGCACCAGTGCACCGGTACTGCAGTGCGGCAAGACCTATATGTTGCAGATGATGCGTGGCCGCTAAGGCACAGCCGCACACCCAAGGTGCACCCTGAACGCTGTGAAGCGTTGCAGGACGGGTCGATCTTCTTCAACGTAGCCGCTGGCATCTTGGTCCAGGGCGATCGTGATGAAAATCGCGCGCATTTGCCTGTTTGCACTTTTGGCGTCCGGTCCGCTGTTGTGGGTCGCGGGCGCCGCAACCGCTCAATTGGTGCCTCCCGGCGCCTCGCAGCGGGATTGCCAGACCATCCGCACCTGCAACTTCAGCCGCGGCGGCAGTTATCGCGGCTGCCTGTCGTCCTACTCATGTCGCGTGTGCAAGTTCATCCGCACGGCCTGCACCATCGATGGCACCCGCAAGGTGTGCCAGCAGGTGAAGTGCGCCTGGGGTTGATGCGCCGGCCCGCTCACTCTGTCCGACGAGAAATGGCGATCGCGAGCGGTGCTTGGCTACAGCCATGAGCTGAGTTCGTCCCCAGTGCTGAGCTTGTCGAAGCACGGCATTACTGCCTCACTCGCCCTTCGACGGCGCTCTCAAGGCTGGGCCGACCAGGTGTACGCGAACCCGCGCCTTGATCCTCGTAAGCCGAGCGCCTAACCTCGGGACAGGCCGTCATGGCGGCCACCTGTCCGCGGAAAGGGCCAAGCCCGCCATCTTGCGCTTTCGTCGCCTCAAACCTTTTCCTGCCCGTCCGGCGGACATCGGGCCTACGAGGAAAGGGTTTCTGCATGCCCACGCCGCAAGCGCCGCAGCGCCGTCTGCCGGACAATCCCTCTCAGGAAAATCTGCGCAAGCAGGCCAAGACGCTGGCCAAGGCCGAAGGCCTGCGTCTCGCCGCCGCACAACGCCGCTTGGCCGGCGAATATGGCTACCGCACCTGGGCCGACCTGCTCCGCGCTGCCGATGGGTCAGCGAGTGCCGAGGCTGATGGCGGCCCGAGCGATCTTTCCCTGGCCGCTGGACGAGCCGACGAGGACCAGGTGCGCGCGCGGCTAGCTCAGGGAGAGCCCGCCAATGGACGCAACAGCGAAGTCAACACGCCGCTGTGGCATGCCTGCGCCGCCGATGCGCCGGCGGAACAACGCATCGCCGTGGTCCGGCTGCTGCTCGATGCAGGCGCCTCGCCGCGCCAGGAATGCGAGGGCAGAGCAACAGCGTTGCACGCCGCCGCGCGCAAAGGTCCGCTGGCTTTGGTCGAATTGCTGATCCGCGGCGGAGCGCTTGTCCTGGCAGGCCGACCGGCGCGGCAAGTCGGCGCTCGACTACGCCCGCGCGGGAACGGCGAGCGAGCGCGACGCAATCGTCGAACTGCTCGACCGGCCGGTGATGCGCGAACTGAATTTCCGCGCCGCCGTGCGCGCAATTCATACCGGCGATGTCGATGGCTTGTGCCGCCTGCTGGATCAGCATCCGGATCTGCTGCGCGCGCGTGCCGTCGAGCCCGACTGCTATCCGAGGGACTATTTCCGCGATCCCAAGCTGTTCTGGTTCGTCGCCAACAATCCGACCCTGATGCAGAAGATGCCGGCCAACATCGCCGCCATCGCCGAGGCGATGATCGCGCGGGGCGTCGAGCAGGCCGACCTCGACTACACGCTCGAGCTGGTGATCAGCAACAGCGACGAAATCATGGGCGGTCATCAGGCCGAGGTGCTGACAACGCTGCTGGCGGCCGGAGCCAAGCCGACGCAGCACTCTATCGTGGTGGCCCTGGCGCACTGGCAGCTGGGTCCGGTACGCGCGCTGCTCAACCACGGCCTCGCCATGACGGCGCCGATCGCCGCAGCGCTCGGCCGTACGGACCAGCTGGCCAGCCTGCTCGAGAGTGCATCAACCGGGGACCGTCAGACCGCGCTGGGCTTGGCCGTCATCAACCGGCAGGTGGAGGCGGCGCGGCTGTGCCTCGACGCGGGCGCGGACGCCAACCACATGCTGCCGGTACACAAGCACTCAACGCCCCTGCATCAGGCAGCCATCAACGACGACCTGCCGATGCTCGAGTTGCTGGTGGCGCACGGTGCCCGGCTCGACACCCGCGACACGCTTTGGAACGGCACACCGCTCGGCTGGGCCGTGCACGAAAAGAAGCAGGCGGCAGAGGCCTACCTGCGGTCGCTCGGATAGGTCTGACCCGGCCGACATCCCTGCCGGCCGGCACACTGTGTTTGCGTAGCGTTGCTTGCCGAAGAAGCGCGAGCGGCCGGGCTATTGCTTTGGCGCTTCAGGCAATGAGCGCACGGCATCGCCATTGAGCCGCAGCCTGATCCGATCGCCCAGCTGCTCGAGTGCGTTGCCGTCGACTGTTACGATACGGTCGCCGATACCGAGGAAGCGGCCGACCTCGATCTTAACGGCCTGCAATGTTCCGTCAGGACCTCTCACCACCTCGACGACGTTGCCGAGGTTCTTGCCATCGGAGCTGTACGCCGGCATGCCCTTCAGGGACGCCAAGCCTTGCGCGGCCCGTCGCAGGCCTGCGACCACAGTCTGGCACGATCGTGAAAGCGACGGCCCCTTGCTCATAACGCATTGGCCGATGTTGTCGCTGTCCGCGCATTGCTTTTCGATGTCAGTCCAGCACGCGTCGGCAATCCGTTCCACGCGGTTTATCGCGCGCTCAAGGTGGCGTGAGGCGCGATAGAGCGCAAATTGGCACCTGATACCCAATTGATCGTCGTGAGCCTGCATGCAAAGCAGGACACGGCCCTCGCCAGGGGAGACCGTGCCGCAAAGCTTGCTGATATCCGTCGCGCAGGCTCTCTCGACGGTTTCGACTGCTGCGGCCAGGCGATCCTTGAGCGGGGTTTGCGCCGACACGCCTGAAGCCATCCCGCCCATCGCCAGAAGTGCTACGGACATGCATGCAGTCCTCGAAATAGTCGTCATGACCGGTCTCCTTCCCGATTGCGCACGAGAGACGCCACGGCGCTGACCTTGGGCGCCGGGGTGCACAACCTGGGTGGCGGGTACAAGTCGCGCAATCAGGGCAAGCCCGGAAACCTATGCCGGGAAAACACTTAGTGGCCCGATTGCGAGCTTTGCTTACGTGCGCTGATGGGCTCCGTAGTGAGCTTCCAGAACTCCATCACGCAAGTCCGGTCACGCGCATGCCTAGTCAGCACCGCCCATCTGCAGCCCGCTTCAGCAATACTTCCCGAAGCCCGGCCGACGATCGCCTCCTAGCGTGTGTCGGCCGCACTCCCTCGGCGGGTGTCGACGCCGCAGCGTCCGTCGTCCAGCTACCAGCCCTTGAACGGCGTCTCCGGGACCGGTGTCTTGGGCGGCTTGCGGTCGACGTAGGCGGCGAGGTTGTCGACCACCAGCTGGCCCATGGCGTCGCGGGTGTGCATTGACGCGGAGCCCACATGCGGCAGCAGGGTGACGTTGTCGAGCGTCAGGAACGCCGGGTTGATGTTGGGCTCGCCCATGTAGACATCGAGGCCGGCCGCCATGATGGTGCGGCTCTTCAACGCCGCGATCAGGGCCTCCTCGTCCACCACCGAGCCGCGCGAGACGTTGACGAGAATGCCGCGTGGTCCAAGCGCCTGCAGCACGGCAGCGTTGATCAGCTTGTTGGTGCCGGGGCCGCCTGGGGTGATTACGACCAGGGTATCGACATCGCGCGCCATGGCGATCAGATCGGAATAGAACCGATAGCTGACGTCGGCCTGCTTGTTGCGGCCGAAATAGCTGACCGGCATCCCGAATGCCTCGCAGCGACGGGCGATGGCCTTGCCGATGCGGCCGAGGCCAACGATGCCGAGCGAGCGGTCGCGCAGAGAGGCCGCGGTGAGGCGATAGTCGCCTTCCTTGGCCCAGCGGCCGTCACGCAGCCACTTCTCGGCCTGGTAGAACTCGCGCACCGTGCCAAGGAGGATTCCAAGTGTGGTGTCGGCCACCTCCTCGGTCAGCACGTCTGGGGTGTTGGTGACGATGACGCCGCGCTTGGCGGCCGCGGCTATATCGATGGAATCGTAGCCGACGCCGAAGTTGCCGACGATCTTGAGACCGGGAAAGCGGCCCATCAAGGCGTCGTCCGTCTTCACGCCCGTGTGCCCGCCGGTGCAGATGGCGCAGATGGAAGGGGCCACCTTCTTGAGCAGCGCCTCACGGTCGCTGGCTTCCTGCAGCCGATGCACGGTGAATACCTTGTCGAGCCCGTCGGCAATGAGGGGCATCATCGGGCCAGTCATCAGAAGGTCGGGCTTGGGCATTGCGGTCTCCGCCAATATCTACCTTGGCGTCGTAGCATTTCGGGACGAGCCCGCACAATGTTCCTGCGCTGGGGCGGAGGGATTTGCCCACGCTGCCGATTCATCACACATATGGGCCATGCAGCAGGCATCGACCGACGTTGCCATCATCGGCGGCGGCCACAACGGCTTAGCGTGCGCCGCCTATCTGGCCGGCGCCGGGCTCAGCGTGGTCGTACTGGAAAAAAACGCGGTAGTGGGCGGGGCCGCGCTGACTGAGGAATTCCACCCCGGGTTCCGCAACTCGGTGGCCGCCTACACGGTGAGCCTGCTTAATCCGACAGTCATATGCGACCTCGATCTGCACCGCGCACGGCCTCAGCATCGTCGAGCGGCCGGCCGCCAACTTCTGGCCCGTCGATGCGCAGCGCTGCCTGCTCATGCCCTACGGCCTGGCCAACCGCCAGAAGGCGATTGCCGCCTTCTCGGCGCGCGATGCCGAGCGGCTGCCGGCCTACGACGCGGCGCTGGAGCGGGCGGCATCCCTGTTGCGCGAGTTGGTGCTGAGGCGGCCGCCCAACGCCGGCGGCGGCATCCTCGAGCTGATCGGCAACGCCGGTCTCGGCAGCCGCCTGTTCGGATTGTCGCTCGAGGACAAGCGGCTGCTGCTCGACCTGTTCACCAAGAGCGCCGCCGACTACCTGGGGCTCTGGTTCGACAGCGACGTGGTGAAGGGCGCCTTCGCCTTCGACGGCATCGTCGGCGCCTACGCCAGCCCGTACACGCCCGGCACCGCCTACGTGTTGCTGCACCATTGCTTCGGCGAGGTGAACGGCAAGTCCGGCGTGTGGGGCCATGCGATGGGCGGCATGGGCGCCATCGCCCAGGCCATGGCCCGCTCCGCGGAGGCGCGTGGCGTGCGCATCCGCACCAATGCCGCCGTCGCCGGGCTGATCGTCGAAGGCGGCAGAACGACAGGCGTCCGCCTGCAGTCCGGTGAACGGATCGACGCACGTGCCGTGGCGGCCAATGTGGGGCCCAAGCTGCTGTTCCGCGACCTGGTGCCCGAAGGCACCATCGAGCCCGAACTGCACCGCCGCTTCACGGGTATCAAGTCGGGCTCGGGCACCTTCCGCATGAACGTAGCGCTGTCGGAGCTGCCCGATTTCACCTGCCGCACGGGCAAGCAGCCGCAGGACCATCACGGCTCGGGCATCGTCATCGGGCCGACGCTGGACTACCTGGAACGGGCCTATCTCGATGCACGCGCGCACGGATGGGCGCGGCAGCCGGTGGTCGAGATGCTGATCCCCTCGACGCTCGACCCGTCGCTGGCCCCCGAGGGCCGGCACGTGGCGAGCCTGTTCGTGCAGCACGTCGCGCCGCAGCTGCCGGGAGGGCGCAGCTGGGACACCGCCAAGGACGAATTCGCCGACCTCGTGATCGACACCATGACGGCGCACGCGCCTAACTTCAGGGCTAGCGTGCTTGGCCGGCAGGTGCTCTCGCCCTTGGACCTGGAGAGACGCTTCGGCCTGCTCGATGGCGACATCTTCCACGGCCAGCTGACCCTCGACCAGCTGTTCAGCGCCCGCCCCGTGCTGGGCCATGCCGCCTACCGCATGCCCCTGCCGGGCCTCTACCTGTGCGGTTCTGGCGCACATCCGGGCGGCGGCGTTACGGGTGTTCCCGGACGCAATGCAGCCATCGAAATCCTGCGCGACTTCAGGCGTCCAGCCTGGTTGAACAGGCGTTGAGAACTATTCCAGGGAAGGCAGGCGGGGCTTCGTTTTTGCCCGCGAACGCCCTATATTCAGATGCCGGCTCGAACTTGGGCCCAAACTGGCGCACAACCCGAGATGCTTGCATGAGCACGCCGAGACCCAGACCGCAGGTGATGAAGCTGACCGATCGCGCCGCCCAGCGCATCAAGGCCATCCTGGCCGAGAAAGGCAGCGGCACGGCCGGCCTGCGCATTGGCGTCAAGAAGGGCGGCTGCGCCGGCATGGAATACACCATGGAATGGGCGGCCGAGCAGAAGCCGTTCGACGAGGTGGTCGAGCACGGCGGAGCCCGGGTGCTGATCGACCCGAAGGCGGTCATGTACCTGCTCGGCACCGAGATGGACTATGTGACCGAGAAGCTGTCGTCGCAATTCGTGTTCAGCAATCCGAATCAGACCGGCTCCTGCGGCTGTGGCGAGTCCGTCAACCTGGCCCCCGCCTCCAAGGACAAGCTGGAAGCGCTGGGCACCTAGTCGGTCAGCCGAGCCAAGCGCAAACCTGTCATGGGCGGGCTCGTCCCGGCCATATCTCTATCTCGTGCTCCGGCACGTGCGGATAGCTGGATCCACGGGACAAAGGCGACGGAGCTAATGTCGCCAGCGCTCGAGCGCGGCATCGTCTCTCTCGCGCGCGTCGACCCAGCTTCCCGTGCCGTCGGGGCCCTCTTCTTTCTTCCAGAAGGGGGCGCGGGTCTTGAGGTAGTCCATCAGGAACTCGGCGGCGGCGAAGGCGGCCTGACGATGGGCCGAGGCGGTCACCACCAGCACGATGTTGTCGCCGGGCTCCAGCGATCCGATGCGATGCACGATCAGGCTCGCCTGCAGCGGCCAGCGCGCATTGGCCTCGCTCTCGACCCGCTCCAACTCGCGTTCGGTCATGCCGGGGTAGTGCTCGAGCGTCATGCGCGCGATCGGCTTGCCGCCGCCCTCCCCACGCACCGTTCCGGTGAAGGTGACGATGGCGCCGATGTCGGTGCGGCCTTGCGTCAGGAGCTTGATCTCGGCGCCGATGTCGAAGTCTTCCGCCTGCACGCGCACGCTCATGGCTAGTGTCCCCATTCCGAAGTTCGCCAAACCTCGGCGTCGGCATCCCGAGCGAACTTCGGAATGATGGGGGCCACTGGAATCCTCAATTTGGTAGTGTGATTCAGATCGAGAAATTCGCTCAGACCCAGGCCGCCAACTCCAGCGAATTTCTCGATCATCACACTACCCTCCCGTGACGGGCGGGAAGAAGGCGATCTCGCGTGCGCCGGCGATGCTGGCGGTCGGCTTGACGTGGGTGCGGTCGAGAGCAACGCGGATTACCTCGGCCCGCGCAAATGCCTGCGCATATTCGGGGCCTCGATCCTTGAGCCAAGCCATCAGCTGCTGGGCGGTCTCGACACCGGCCGGCACATCGAGGGTCTCCTCGGCCTTGCCGACCTTCTCGCGCACCCAGGCGAAGTAGAGGACTTTCACCGCCATGGCGAACCCACACGCGCAGTTTGTCTAGCGCTCGATGGCCGTGCGGACGGCCGCCTTCAGATAGTCGAAGCCGGTCCACAATGTCAGCAGCGCCGAGACCCACAGCAGCACCAGGCCGGTCGACGTGACGCCAGGCACCAGTTGGTCGCCGGCAGGGCCGGCCAGCAGCACGCCGAGCGCGATCATCTGCAGGGTGGTCTTCCACTTGGCGAGCTGGGTGACATGCACCTTGACGTTCAGCTCGGCCAGAAACTCGCGCAGACCGGACACCAGAATTTCGCGGCACAGAATGATCACCGCCGCCCATATCTGCGGACCGTCGATGGTGCTGTCATGCGTCAGCATGAGCAGGGTCGCACCAACCAGCAGCTTGTCGGCGATCGGGTCCAGCATGCGCCCCAACGTCGACTGCTGGTGCCAGGCGCGCGCCAGATAGCCATCCAGCCAATCGGTGAAGCATGCGCTGACATAGACCGCCAGTGCCCACCAGCGCCCGTTGACGTCGGGGCTGAGGTACAGGCAGGCGACCACGGCGGGAACGGCGAGAATCCGCGCATAAGTCAGCACGTTGGGCAGGCTCACGGGCCCCGGCCTGGTCATGGCGTGTTCCATCGGGCGGACAAGAGCATTTGCGACTTGGACCGTCAATGGCCAGGGCTGCGCCCAAATATGCACAAGGTGTACGGTTGCCGGGCAGGCTGATCACGTTTCATTCATTGCGCTCGTGGAAGAAGTCGTAGATGGCCTGCGCCATCTGAGCGCTGATGCCGTCGACCGCCTGCAGATCCTCCCTGCCTGCGCGCGAGACGGCCTTGGCCGACCCGAAATGCTTGAGCAGGGCTCGTTTGCGGGAGGGGCCGATGCCGGCAATCTCGTCCAGCGGATTGACGCCGATGCTCTTGGCGCGCTTGGCCCGGTGCGTGCCAATGGCAAAGCGGTGGGCCTCGTCCCGCAAGCGCTGCACGAAGTAAAGGACGGGGTCGCGCGGCTCGAGCATCATCGATCTGTCATGTCCTGGCCTGTGGAAATGCTCGCGGCCAGCGTCGCGATCGGGCCCCTTGGCGACGCCGATCAGCACCACGTCGTCGATGGCCAGTTCGCGCAGTACCTCCTGGGCCACACTGAGCTGGCCGCGGCCGCCATCGATCAGCACGACATCCGGCCGGTCCGGAAACTCCTCGATGACGGCGTCCTCGACCTCTCCGGCATCGCCATTCGCATCGGCGCGCAGCATGCCAAACGCCAAGGCGTCGGCGCCGCGCTCCTGCAGCGACGGCGGACGCGGCTGCTCGATGCGCGAAGCCGAGGCATACGTCACCCCGGAAGCAGAAGCGCTTGCGCCGAGGCGATCCGGGACCTCCTGCAGCGCGCCCGCACCGGATCCCGGATCGAAGCCCTGCTCGCCTTCGGCTCGCAGCGTTCTGTCCGGGTTGGCGGATGGGGAAACCGGGGCTTGCGCTTCGTCCAGCGCCAGCCTCCGGAAGCGGCGCGTCAGCACCTCGCGCATCATGGCGTAGTCGTCGCCGGGCGTCAGGTCCGCCGACTTGATGTTGAACTTGCGATAGTGGCTTTTCATGAAGCCGTCGGGGCCGGCCACGATCATGGCGCCGACCGCGCTGCTGCCCTGGATGTGGCTGTTGTCGAACACCTCGATGCGCCGCGGCGTGACGCTGAGGTCGAAGCGCTCGCGCAGCCCGTCCAGCAGGATGCGCTGCGAGGAGCTCTCGGCCAGTCTGCGCCCGAGCGCCTCGCGTGCGTTCTGGGTGGCGTGCTCGACAATGCCGGTCTTGCCGCCCCGCTTGGGAGCCCGCACCTCCACCTTGCGCTCGGCCTTGGTGGACAGCGCCTCGCTCAGCAAGTCGACGCCGGGCAGGTCATGCGAAAGCAGGATCAGCCTCGGCACGGGCTTGTCGTCGTAGAACTGGGCGATGAAGCTTTCCAGCACCTCCTCGATCGGCAGGCTGCGGTCGGCGCGCGGGAAGTAGGCGCGGTTGCCCCAGTTCTGGCCGGCGCGGAAGAAGAACACCTGAATGCAGGTCTGCCCGCCTTCCTGGTAAGCCGCGAACACGTCGGCTTCCTCGATGCCTTCCGGATTGATCGCCTGGTCGGCCGTGACGTGGGCCAGCGCCCACAGCCGGTTGCGAAATTTCGCGGCCTGCTCATAGTCGAGGTTGGCAGCTGCCTGCTCCATCAGGCGCTGGTACATCTGCCGGGCATTCTGGCTCTCGCCCTTGAGAAAGCGCGTCGCCTCCTCCACCAGCGCACCATACTCCTGGAGGCCGATTTCCCCGGTGCAGGGTGCCGAGCAGCGCTTGATCTGGAACAGCAGACAGGGCCGCGTGCGGCTTTCGAACACCGGGTCCGAGCAGGAGCGCAACAGGAAGGCCCGCTCCAGCATGTTGATGGTGCGGTTGACCGCCCCTGCCGAGGCGAACGGACCGAAATAGTCGCCCTTGCGGTTGCGCGCGCCGCGATGCTTGAGGATCTGCGGGGCGACATGGTCGCGGGCGATCAGGATGTAGGGAAAGGACTTGTCGTCGCGCAGCAATACATTGAAGCGCGGCCGGAAGCGCTTGATGAGGTTGGCCTCGAGCAGCAGCGCCTCGGCCTCGGTGCGGACGGTGACGAACTCCATGGCGGTGGTCGCCGCGATCATGCGGGCGATACGGTTGGTGTGCTGGCCGCCGCGGGCGTAGCTAGTGACCCGCGCCCTGAGGCTGCGCGCCTTGCCGACGTAGATGACGGTGCCGGAGGCATCGATCATCCGATAGACCCCCGGCGATCCCGGCAGGGTCTTCAGGTATTTGGCGATGACCGCGGGACCGCTCTCGGCCCGAGGCAAAGCCCCGTCAGCCTGCCCCGCGTCGGCCGCAAGAGGCACTTCCCGCGTATTCTTGAGTGGCATGGCACTGACTTAAGCCGCATCCGCGCCGATATCCAGGGGCCTTCCAGCGTCCGTGCGGCACGGGACGCTGGGACTGCTCCGGCGGGGCTTTTCTGCCGGCTGTAGCTTGGTCCTGGCGGCCACGCCGCACCACTTAACGTCCTCTTGAACAAGTTCTGGTAGCACAAGGCGGAAATCAGTCTGTGTGCACCGTGTACAGCGTTTACTATTGCCTCACAAATCAGCACGATTGGCGCTTCGTCCTGCTGGCGGCGAGCGTCTGCGCCGTCGCGTCTTTCACGTCCTTCCACATCTATTCGCGCATCGCCGACGGATCCCTGCCATCCGGCGATAAAATGCGCCGCCTGGCGTGGCTGGCGTTGACCGGCATCAGTGCCGGCTCCGGCATCTGGGCCACACACTTCGTGGCCATGCTTGCCTACGACCCGGGAGTGGCGACGGCCTATACGCTGGGGGCCACGGTCGGCTCGCTGATCATCGCAGTGGCCGTGACGACGGCTGGCTTTTGGGTTGCCGCGCGGCAGGGCGTGCATGACGCCATCCGCGGTGGCTTGATCATAGGCGCCGGCGTCGCCGCCATGCACTTCCTCGGCATGCATGCCCTGATCGTGCAAGGCCACCTGCATTGGAATACCGGGTTGAGCCTGATCGCCATCGTGGGCGGCCTGGCTCTGGCAGCGGCAGCCATGGAGACTTTCCAGCGCTTGCCACGGCGTCGTGCCGTATGGGTCTCGCCGATCCTTCTGACCCTGGCGATCTGTTTCCTGCACTTCACCGCCATGGGCGCAGTAGGCGTCGAATACGACCCGACCGCCGTCGTGGTTCCCAATCTGATTGCTGACAACGCCATGGCGCTGGTGGTTGCCGGCGGGGCTACGCTCATCATGATTTCGGCCCTAGGCGCCGCCGCCGTCAACGGCTTGGCCCAGAGGGAGGTCCAGCAGGAGTTGCGCCGTCAGCGGGATGACCTGCAGCAGGGCAAGGAAGAGCTGCGCAAGCAGAACCTGCTGTTCGACATGGCCTTGGGCAACATGCCGCACGGGTTGTGCATGTTCGATGCCGCGCTGCACCTAGTGGTCTGCAACAAGCGCTATGCCGAGATCTACGGCATACCGCCCGAGCTGAACTCGACCCGGAACACCTCTCATAAACATCCTCAAGCATCGCTTTGCCAGCGGTGTGCAAACCAACCTCGATCCCGAGGCCTTCGTGCGCGACAGGATCGGCCGGCTGCATGAGACCACGCGGATCGAGGTTCTAAAGGACGGCAGGATCATACGGGCCACGCGCAGGCCCACAGGCTCAGGCGAGCTGATCGCCATTCATGAGGACATCACCGAGCCCGAAAAGCTCGGTGCACGGCTCAAGCTGCAAAACGAGCTTCTCCAGCAGCGCGAGCGGGAGCTCAGATCGCGCAACGCCGACCTCGATGCCGCGCTCACCACCATGAAGCACGGCATCGCCATGTTCGATGCCGACGAGCGCCTGGTCGTCACCAATCAGCGTTACGCGGAGGTCTACGGCCTTACAAGGCGGCCGGCCAAGCCGGGCATGACGCTGCGCGAGATCGTCGAAGTGGGCGTTGCCGAGGGTGGGTACGCCGGAAAAACGGTCGAGGAGGTCCTGCAGACGACCAGGCAACTGGCCGCTTGCAAGACGGGCAATGAGGTGCTCAGCCGGCCCAGATCCGACCTCATCCTGTCGGTGTCGTTCAATCCGCGCTCGGAAGGCGGCTGGGTGGTCAGTGTCAGCGACGTCACGGAGCGGGAGCAGCTCAACACCCAGCTGCAGCAGCAGCACGAGCAGCTCAAGGCCCAGGAAGAGAAACTCAGAACGCAAAACCTGCAGTTCGATACGGCCCTGAACAACATGTCGCAGGGGCTCGCCATGTTCGATCGCGAAGATCGGATGATCGTCTGCAATCGCCGCTACGCCGAGATGTATGGCTTGACGCCCGAGCAGGTGAAGCCCGGCACCCCCTCCCGGGACATCTTCCAGGCTCGTATCGACAACAACCAGTATGCGGTCGCGGACGCGGACGATTTCATCAACAGCTGGATCAGCAACACCGGCGAGATCGCCTCCAAGATCCAGGAGCTCTCCGACGGCCGCCTGATCAACGTCCGGCGCCGCAAGATGCCCGGCGGCGGCCTGATCGTGACGCACGAGGACATCACCGAGCGCGAGAAGCTCAACAGCCGCCTCGAAGAGCAGCACACGCTGCTGAAGGTTCAGGAGCAGCAGCTCAGGACGCGCAATCTGCAGCTCGATACTGCACTGAACAACATGGTGCAGGGCCTGGTCATGTTCGACGCCGATCATCGCGTCATCATCTATAATAGTCGCTACACCGAAATGTACGGCCTGTCGTCGGCTCAGGTGTGGCCCGGCATATCTCTGGCGGAGATCGTGCAGCACCACATCGACAACGGAAAGATTACGCCCAAGACGGCCGAGGCCATTCTGCAGTCGGTTTCCCGCTCCTCCGGCCGCAAGGAATCGGTGCAATACATTAACAAGCTGGAGGATGGCCGTTTCATCGCCGTGGCGGCGCAGCCGATGCCGGGAGGCGGCACGGTGGCGACCCACCAGGACATCACCGAGCAACGTCGCTCGGAGGCCAAGATCGTGCACATGGCCATGCACGACACGCTGACCGGCCTGCCCAACCGCGTACTGCTCAACGAGCGCATCGAGCATGGACTGGCCCGCACCAAGCGCGGCGAAAGCATGGCTTGTCACCTGCTCGATCTCGACTACTTCAAGACCGTCAACGACACCCTCGGCCATCCGGCCGGCGACAAGCTGCTGTGCCAGGTGGCCGATCGCCTGCGGGCGCTGGTGCGCGAGACCGATACCATCGCCCGCATGGGCGGTGACGAGTTCGCCATCCTGCAGGGGACGCTGGGCCAGCCGCAGGATGCGATCAATCTCGCACATCGCGTCATCGACGAGATCAGTCGGCCCTACGACATCGACGGCCAGCAGGTGGTAATCGGTACCAGCGTTGGAATCGCCATTGGTCCCGACGACGGCAGCACTCCGGCCGAGCTGATGCGCAACGCCGACCTCGCGCTCTATCGCGCCAAGGGCGAGGGCCGCAACACATTCTCGTTCTTCGAGCCCGAGATGGACACGCGCATGCAGACCCGGCGGCTCCTTGAAACCGACCTGCGCAAGGCGCTGGCGGAGGGAGAGTTCGAGCTCTACTACCAGCCGATCCTCAATCTGCGCAGCAATGAGATCACCGGCATGGAGGCGCTGATCCGCTGGCACCATGCCGAAAGGGGCATGATGCTGCCGGCAACCTTCATACCTCTGGCCGAGGAGATCGGTTTCATCGTTCCGCTCGGCCAGTGGGTGCTGCGGGAGGCCTGCGCCGCCGCCGCCAGATGGACTCAACCACTGACGGTCTCGGTCAATGTATCGCCGGCGCAGTTCCGCAGCCCGAACCTGATACAGGCGGTTGCCAACGCCATCGCCTCGTCGGGCCTGCCGCCCGAGCGGCTCGAGCTCGAGATCACCGAGATGGTGCTGACCGGCGACAGCGAGGCGGCGCTGACCATACTGTATCAGCTGCGCGATCTCGGCGTACGGGTGGCCATGGACGACTTCGGCACCGGCTATTCCTCGCTCAGCTACCTGCAGAGCTTCCCGTTCGACAAGATCAAGATCGACCGCTCGTTCGTGAAGGACATCACCGACGGCGTCGGCTCGCTCAACATCGTGCGTGCGGTCACGGCCATGGCGCAGGGTCTGGGCATGACCACCACGGCCGAAGGCGTGGAAACCAACGAGCAGCTCGAGGTGGTTAAGGCCGAAGGCTGCACGGAAATGCAGGGCTTCCTGTTCAGCCACCCGCTGCCAGCCGACGAGGTCGACAAGCTGCTGGCGGGCCGCAAGACCAGGCGCGTCAGCGGCCAGAATGCGGCCTGATCAACCGCTGCGCTTGATATCGGCACGAACCGCTGCGGCGCCGTTGCCAGAACGCCAGGGATGACCCGGGCCGCGCCGGCCGCCGATCGGCTCGGACCTGCCCTGTTCGGCCGTAACGGCACCGCGAACCTTCGCCTCTGGCAGGGCCGGCGAGCACAGCTCGATGAAGCGATACGCGTAGTTGCGCAGATAGCCGCCCCGCCGCACTGCGATCAGCGAGGTGTTGGCCTCGAACAGATGCGCGCCATCGATGAGTCGCAGGCCCCCATCGCGCTTCGGATCGAAGGCCATGGCGGCGATAATGCCGACGCCGAGGCCGAGCTCCACGTAGGCCTTCAGCACGTCGGTATCCATGGCCGACATGACGATGTCCGGGGCCAACCCGGCAGCGGCGAAGGTCTGATCGATGGTGCCGCGGCCGGTGAAGCCCTCGTGGTAGGTGATGATCGGCCACTCGGCGATCGCCTCCAGCGTCAACGGCTTCACCGCCTCCAGCGCGTGACCCTTGGGCACGATGACCCCGTGGTGCCAGCTGTAGAAGGGGAAGGTCGTCAGCGTCGGCACCTCGCGGAGCGTCTCGGTGCAGATGCCGATGTCCGCATCGCCATCGCTGACCATGGTGGCGATCTCCGTCGGGCTGCCCTGATGCAGCGTGAGGCGCACCTTGGGATAGGCCTTCCTGAACTGGGCCACCACGTGGGGAAGCACGTAGCGCGCCTGCGTATGCGTGGTAGCAATGACGATCTGGCCCTGCTCGCGATTGCTGAACTGCTCGCCCAGCCGCTTGATGTTGGCGGTATCGACCAGCACGCGTTCGACGATCTCCACCATCTCCTTGCCAGGGTCCGTGAGGCCGAGCAGCCGCTTGCCGCGCCGCACGAACAGCTCGACGCCGAGTTCGTCCTCCAGGTCGCGGATGTGCTTGCTGACACCGGATTGCGACGTGTAGAGCGCGTTCGCCACCTCGGTCAGATTGAAGTTGCGCCGCACGGTTTCGCGGATGATGCGCAGCTGCTGAAAGTTCATCGGGTCTCTCCGGTCGACCGCCGGGTCCGGCGGGGCAGGCGGGGCAGGCGGTCCACGAGGCGGAACCATGTGCTGGTCGGATCGATGCCGACGCGAGCCCAGCCGTCGTCCATCTCCAAGGCGACGTCAGCGCTCCGCTCGGTTGCGAGCCGGGAGGCGATGTGCCCAGACAGCCACATCCCACCATCGGCGTGCAGCGAGCGGGCGGGAGCGTGCGATAGAGCGATGTCGGACACAGCGAGCATGGCGAGCCCTTGCAAATCGGCACGCGACTATATCAGTAAATTCTTCTAACAATACCAGGCAAGCGAGATAAGAATGCAATTTCATACCTTTCGAGCCCGTTATTAGAAATTTTCTTCCTTTGCCTGCGCTGCGCAAAACCTGCGCGCTCTCGCGCTCCGCGTCAGCAAACGCCTCGGCCGGTCTGCCAGGTCGCAGCCTCCGTCACTCGCCCGCGACGTCGCCGCGCAAGCCCCTGCAGGCCACGCACCCAGGCGACGTGACGCCGCCAACGCCTGCCTGTCACACCCCTGCAATCCGAATCCGCTTGTTAGCGGTCATGCGCGATACATCCGACACCGACATACCCAATCCCCACATCCACATGCACGTCCGGGCCCTGTTCATCTCGGATGTGCATCTCGGTACCCGCACGTCACAGGCCGGGGCGCTGCTCGAGTTCATGAAGCACGTTGAGGCTGACACGATCTATCTGGTGGGCGACATCATCGACTTCTGGCGCGTGCGCCGCGGTCCGCACTGGCCGCAGGCGCACAACGACGTGCTGCAGAAGCTGATGCGGCGGGTGCGCAAAGGCACGCGGCTGGTATTCATCCCCGGCAACCACGACGAGTGCATCCGCGACTATGTCGGGCTGCAGTTCGGCGGCATCGAGATCCATCGCGACCTCGTCCACACCACTGCGCGCGGACGGCGCTACGCGGTGATGCATGGCGATGAGTTCGACGTGGTGGTGCGCACAGCCAAGTGGCTGGCCCTCCTCGGTGACCGCGGCTACGAGCTGGCGCTGTGGCTGAACAACCCGCTGAACTGGGCGCGCCGTCACCTTGGGCTCGGCTATTGGTCCCTGTCCGCCTACCTCAAGTACCGGGTCAAGTCGGCGGTGGCCTTCATCGGCGCCTTCGAGGAGGCGGTGGCGACGGAGGCGCACCGGCGCAACGTCGACGGCGTGATCTGCGGCCATATCCACCATGCGTCCGACCGCACCTTCAGCGGCGTCCACTATCTCAATTGCGGTGACTGGGTGGAAAGCTGCACGGCAATCATCGAGACGCGCGCCGGCGAACTGCGTGTCGTGCATTGGCAAGGCGAGGGCGGCGTCGAGCCCATGGCGGTCCTGGCCCCGGACACGGCAGCCGCTGCCTGAGCACGAGCCGCGCGGGGCAGCCCCGCCTTCCCTCGAAACCGTGATTGTGTGCCCCAGCGCATGCCCGCGGGCTGGTCGGGGTTACAAGCGCGGCCTCGCGATGCTAGCTTGCCCCGACTTTGCCCGCCGCGTGCAGGCATGAGAAAGGGGAGCGACCGATGCGTCTTCGTCTATCCATCGTTGCCGTGGCGGCCATGGCCACCGGGTTTGCCCAACCGGCCGCCGCGCAGTCCTATCCCAACAAGCCGATCACGGTCATCGTCCCGTTCGCGGCCGGCGGTCCGTCCGATGTGGTCACCCGCATCATCAGCGAGCAGATGTCGCGCACGCTCGGCCAGCAGCTCGTGGTGGAGAACGTCGGCGGCGCAGGCGGCACGACAGGCATGACGCGCGCGGCGCAGGCGGCGTCGGACGGCTACACCATCGCGGTCGGCAATACCGGCACGCAGGCAGCTTCGGGCGCCCTGTACGCGAACATCAAGTACGACCCCGTCACCAGCTTCCAGCAGATCGGCATCGTCAACTACACGCCGCAGGCGATCGTCGCGAAGGCCTCCACCGAAGCCAAGGACCTCAAGTCCTTCATCGCCTATCTGCAGGCCAATCATCAGAAGCTGAGCTATGGCCACGCCGGCGTCGGCTCGACTGCACACGTGTCGGGCGTCGTGTTCAACGCCCAGTTCGGCCTCAGCCCCGGACTCGTTGCCTACCGCGGCACCGGCCCCGCACTCAATGACCTGGTCGGTGGCCAGATCGACTACATGGTCGACCAGTCGCTCAACGTCATCCCGCAGATCAAGGCCGGCACCATCAAGGCCTACGCGATCGCCGCGACCGAGCGCCTAGAGGGCCTGCCCGACGTGCCCACCACCAAGGAGCAGGGGGTCGACTTCATCTTCACGGCCTGGCACGTCATGGTCGCTCCCAAAGGCATCCCGCAGGAAGCCGTCGACAGGCTGATCGACGCTCTTGGCAAGGCGCTGGACGACCCGAACACCAAAGCGCGCTATATCGAGCTCGGCAGCACGGCGCCGAAGCCCGAGGATCGCGGTCCCGTCGGCGCGGAGAAGCTGGTCGCGAGCGAGGTGGCACGCATCAATCCGGTGCTGAAGGCCGCGATGGCCAAGGCCGCCGAGACCGAGAAGTGATGCTCGCCTGATCGGCCACGACCGAGGGTTCGGACTATCACCCGCGGCACGCAGACGCCATTGACAGGTCTGCGCGGCCTCGGGCTTGATGGCGGCCCTTTGCACAGAAGCAGGATCGCAACCATGGAGATCGTCGTCCCCGGCGCCGCCAACCTCGGCCTGTTCATTGGCGCCGCACTGGTGCTGCTGCTGGTTCCCGGACCGGCGGTTCTCTACATTTTTGCCCGTTCCGTGGCACAGGGACGGCTGGCAGGGCTGGTCTCCATTGTTGGCATCCACAGCGCGACGCTGGTCCACGTCGCTGCCGCCGCGCTGGGGCTGTCGGCCTTGCTTGCCTCATCGGCACTGGCCTTCAGCGTGGTCAAATATGCGGGCGCGGCCTATCTGATATGGCTCGGGCTCAAGAAGATTTTCGGCCGCAGCGAGGTT
This sequence comes from uncultured Alphaproteobacteria bacterium, assembly GCA_963840445.1. GTDB lineage: Bacteria > Pseudomonadota > Alphaproteobacteria > Rhizobiales > Hyphomicrobiaceae > AWTP1-13. Next base: position 585,850 of record CAWIZC010000032.1, read on the forward strand.
GCCGACGTCGACGTCACCGCGCAAGGCAACGGGTATGGGCGCCTGTTTCGCGACGGCTTCATCGTCAATCTTCTCAATCCCAAGACGGCGCTGTTCTTTCTCGCGTTCCTGCCGCAGTTTGTGGAGGCCGACCGCGGCCATGTGGCGATGCAGATCGCCTTTCTGGGTCTGGTGTTCACGTTGCTCGGCATTATGACCGACGGGTGCTATGCGCTGGCCGCAGGAACGGTCGGCAACTGGCTCAAAGGCAGCCGCGCCTATCTCGAGGTCGAGCGCTATGTCAGCGGCGTTCTGTTCATCGGCCTTGGACTGACGGCCGCCTTCGCCGGCAACCAGAAGAAATGAACCGCGCCGCTCCCGCCAGACACCATTTCAGCGAGCGAAGCGAGCCGGCGCGCAAGTGCGCGCCCGGCCGCAGTTCCGGCCGGCTATCCACCTGCGCACACGCCGTTTCTTCCCGACGCTCGCAAACCGCGAATGTCAGCTTCGAATAGTGAGGGAGCGGGGCGTCGGATGCCTGGCTCTGCTGTAGTCGGGCAGTCCATGCTGGCATGGACGCCCCGCGCCATATCCGTTTCCGCAGCGCGGCTCCAGCGAGTGACCCAACTGGCCACATGCAGCGGAGGCCCGTTGCGCGGGCTACCCGGATACGACCCACGGCTCGCACCAATCGAGACGCCTCGCGATGACGCCCCTCGTTGAGCCGAGGTTGGTCATCGTCGCATGGGCTCTGAGAGTGGGGATTACTTTCGTCGCTGCATGGACAGCGCACAAAAACCCGGCGCATCCGACCGACGCGGACGGACTGGACGTTACGGCCTGAGACAATCGCGCGGGGCTAGTGTCGGGTACCGCCCTGCAGCTTCGCCATCTCGTCTTTGAGCTTGAGTTTTTGCAGTTTCAATTGGGTAATTTGAACATCGTCGGCGCCGGGTCTCGCCAGTTCCTCTTTTATCTTTCGCTCCAGCACCCGGTGCTTCTCAGTTAGCTCTGCAAGATGTGCGGCAAGCGCCATATCGGCCCTCCTCATGAGCGTTGAAGGGACTTGCAGTGTGGCATGCGAGTAACGCCTTGTCTAATTGCCGAATCGCGCCGACGAGCAAATTCTGGGGAAAGACCCGTCAAATTTTACGGATTCTGCTTGCGTTTGCTGGCCCCGCAAGGCTTGCGCTTAAACTCATAAGTAGCGATAGTGCGCCGCGAATGTGCAGGCGGCTTCCCGGCGTTTTCGAAGGGCATGCAGCGACCGGACGAGCGCGAGCTCCGTGAGCAATTGGCGCGGCTGAGGGCCGAGCACCGTGATCTCGATGCCGAGATTGTGGCTCAGGAGGAATTGGGCGTCGCCGATCAGTTGCATATCAAGCGGCTGAAGAAGCGCAAGCTCGCCCTGAAAGACCAAATAACGGCGCTGGAGGACCAGCTGCTGCCCGACATCATCGCGTGACGCGGCCTGGCGGCTCGCCCGCGCTAGTCCACCAGCCAATTTAGCCCAATCCTGAGCGTCGACCTTGCAAGCGCGACGCGTCTCCTTTTTAACTGCTCGCATCGGTGACGGGGCGCAGGCGCCAGGACAAGCATATGGCTCGACAGGCCAAGGTCGGCATTATCATGGGCAGCGTGTCCGACTGGCAGACCATGCAGCGCGCCGCCGACATCCTCAAGGAGCTGGGCGTCGCCTACGAGACCAAGGTGGTCTCCGCGCATCGCACGCCCAAGCGCCTCTACGCTTACGCCGAAGGCGCCAAGGCGCGTGGCCTGAAGGTGATCATCGCCGGTGCTGGCGGGGCTGCGCATCTGCCCGGCATGACCGCGGCGCTCACCACTCTGCCCGTGCTCGGCGTGCCGGTCGCCAGCAAGGCGCTGTCGGGCCAGGATAGCCTGCTGTCGATCGTGCAGATGCCGGCCGGCGTGCCGGTCGGCACGCTGGCAATCGGCGAGGCGGGCGCCACCAACGCCGGGATCCTGGCCGCTCAGATCCTGGCGCTGGAGGATGCCGAGCTCGCCAAGCGCCTCGACGCCATGCGCCAGCGCCAGACGGCCGACGTCCCCGAGGCCCCGCCGGACAATGCCTGAGCCTTCCGCGCCTCTGCCACCCGGCTCGACCATCGGCATCTTGGGCAGCGGCCAGCTCGGCCGCATGCTGGCGCTGGCCGCGGCGCGGCTCGGCCTCAAGACGCACATCTATTGCGAGGAGAGCGGCCCCGCCTTTGACGTCGCGACGCGCACCACCAAGGGCGCATTCGACGACCAGGCGGCGCTGGACGCGTTTGCCGACACGGTCGACGCAGTCACCTACGAATTCGAGAATGTGCCGATTGCGGCGGCCGAGCGCCTGAGCGCGCACGTGCCCGTCCGGCCTGGCGCCAAGGCGCTGGCCGTCTCGCAGGACCGGCTCATCGAGAAGCAGTTCATCGCCGCCCTCGGCATCCCGGTTGCGCCCTTTCACGACGTTCGATCCATCGAGGACATCGGTGCTGGACTGGTCGCATTTGGCGGACCCGCCATCCTGAAGACGCGCCGCTTCGGCTACGATGGCAAGGGCCAGGCCGGCGTGCGCTCGGTCGAGGATGCGGCGATTGCCTGGCGCGAGATCGGCGCCCGTCCGGCCGTGCTCGAGAAGCGCATCGCCTTCGCGCTCGAGATCTCCACGCTCGTGGTGCGTGGGGCCAACGGCGCGCTCGCCTTCTACGATTGCCCCGCCAACACACACGAAGGCGGCATCCTGCGCCGCTCGGTGGTGCCGGCGGGCCTGCCCGCAACCGATCTCGCCAAGGCCCGCGAGATCGCCGCCGCCATTGCCGACGCGCTCGGCTACGTCGGCGTGCTGGCCGTGGAGATGTTCCATCTGGGCCCCGACGCGCCCCTTTCGGCCCGCCTGATGGTCAACGAGATCGCACCGCGCGTGCACAACAGCGGCCACTGGACCATCGAGGCGTGTGGCATCAGCCAGTTTGAGAACCACATGCGCGCGGTGGCCGGCTGGCCGCTCGGCTCGACCGACCGCCACAGCGATGCCGAGATGGTCAACCTGATCGGCAGGCAGGCCCTCGATTGGGCGCAGCTGGCAGCCGAACCCGGCGCCTGCCTGCATCTCTACGGCAAGCACGAGGCTCGCGACGGCCGCAAGATGGGACACGTCACCCGCCTCAGGCCGAAGCTCGTGTGAAGGCCGCCCCCGGCTCTCGAGGCGGTGTGCAGCTCACCTCAAGCTTGGCTTGCTCTGGCGCCCACGGACGGATTGGCACAATATTGACCAATCAAGCGGCATTGCCGTCAGCCGGACTGCAACCAATCGCGGCAGCCAACGTTGCATGGTGGGGACGAGCGCACCGCACTGGTGGTCAGCAATCTGTGCGCTTTTGCAAGATGGGAATTCGGCCGTGGAAGAGGGGGTAGGCGCAAGACAGGCCGGGGCCGAGCCTCGCGCAGCTGCCCACGCATCCCCCGGGGCGGTCACGCTGCCCGAAAACGAGCACTGGTGGCGAGCGTTCGCCGATGCGCTGCCCGCCGCCATCTACATGACCGACACCGAGGGGCGTATCACATTCTACAATCAGGCTGCCGCCCAGATGTGGGGCTATAATCCCCAGCTCGGCAAGAGCGAGTGGTGCGGCTCCTGGAAGCTGTACCGGCCGGACGGCACGCTGTTGCCGCACGATGAATGTCCGATGGCCGTCACGCTGAAGACGGGCAAGCCCGTGCGGGGCGTCGAAGCCGTTGCCGAGCGGCCGGATGGCGCCCGGGTGCCGTTCATGCCTTACCCAACGCCGCTGCGCGACGCGTCCGGCAAGCTGATCGGCGCCGTCAACATGCTGATCGATCTGAGCGACCGCGTGCGTGCCGACCAGATCCGGCGGCAGCTTGCCTCGATCGTGGAATCCTCCGACGACGCGATCATCAGCAAGGATTTCAACGGCATCATCACCAGCTGGAACAACGGCGCGCGACAGGTCTTCGGCTATACCGCCGACGAGGTGATCGGCAAGCCCATCACCATCCTGATGCCGCCAGACCGGTACGACGAGGAGACGGACATTCTCGGCCGCATCCGCCGTGGCGAACGCATCGATCACTACGAAACCATCCGCCAGCGCAAGGACGGCACCCTCCTCAACATCTCGCTGACCGTGTCGCCCATGCGCAATCCCGAGGGTCGGATCATCGGCGCTTCGAAGATCGCGCGCGACATCACCGAGCGCAAACATGCCGAAGCCAGGCAGGCGATGCTGACCCGCGAGTTGCATCACCGCACCAAGAACCTGTTCGCGGTCGTGCAGGCGGTGGTGTCGAGAAGCTTCGCCGGCAAGCGCACAGTCGAAGATGCCGAAAGCACCGTGCTCGATCGCCTGCATTCGCTGGCGCAAACGCACTTGCTGCTGCTCGAGCGGGAATGGCAGGGAGCCGAACTGCTGGACCTGGTCCGCCACGAGATGCGCCCGTTCGCCAGCCGCGTGTCGATCAGCGGGCCGACCGTCATGCTGAACCCGCAGGCCGCGCAAAACTTCGCCCTGGCGCTGCACGAGCTGACCACCAATGCCGCCAAGTATGGCGCACTCTCGGTGGCGAGCGGCGGCGTGAGCATTGAATGGACCGTGGACCTATCGGGCGAAGGGGCGGGGCCGACAGCTGACCGATTTACCTTTCAATGGCAGGAGCGACAGGGTCCGGCCGTCACCCAACCCACCCACAAGGGCTTCGGCACCACCGTGCTCCAGCAGGTCATGTCCCAGTATGTCGACCTCGAGCCAAGCATCGACTATGCACCCGCCGGCATGACTTACCGGATAACTGGCCGCTTGCAGCCGCTTGCCGCCGCAGCCCAGGGCACCTCCAAGCGGTAGCCCTCAATTCCCTGGGGCGTCGGCGTCATGTCCCGCATGGACATTTTAACCGGCGTTTGCTAGAAGCTGCCGCACACGCATGGAGCGCGGGCTTCGGGCGCGATGTTGTTTTGCCGCACGAACCCGCTCAGATACGGCACACAGGCTACAACCGAGGATTGCACCGCTTGCTGGTTCAGGTTCGCGACAACAACGTCGATCAGGCCCTCAAGGCGCTCAAGAAGAAGATGCAGCGCGAGGGCATTTTCCGTGAAATGAAGCTCCGCAACTACTACGAGAAGCCCTCCGAGAGACGCGTCCGCGAGCAGGCCGAGGCCGTGCGGCGGGCCCGTAAGCTCGCCCGCAAGAAGGCCCAGCGCGAAGGTCTGCTGCCCGGCAAGCCGGCGACAACCACGCGTCCGGGTGCACCAGGCGCGCGTCCCGGCGGTGGACGTCCCGGCGGCCCACCCCGTACTGGCGGCGGCTTTGGTGGCGGTGGCAGTGGCGGATTTGGTGGACCGCGCTGACGCGCGATCCTCCGACCTCAGCAGAATTGATCGATCGAGGACCTGGAGGCAACTCCGGGTCCTAATCGTTTTGCGCCGCCCTACTCTTTCGCCCCTGTGCGCCGCCCGAGCCCCCTGATCCAATCCCGCACCACCGGCAGCGCATTGTTGCCGCTCTCGTATAGATCGCTGTGCTCGCCCTCGGGCAGGATGACCACGCGTTTGGGCTCGTTGGCAAGCTGGTGCAGCTTGTGCGCCATTGAGACCGGTATCACGTCGTCCTGCTTGCCGTGCAGGATCAGCAGGGGCACGCGCACTTGCGGGATCACCTTGTCGGTCTCGTAGCGGTCAGAGAGCAGCAGGCGCACGGGCAGGAACGGATAATCGGTCAGCGCGATATCCAGCACCGACGTATAGGGAGCCTCCAGGATCAGCCCAGCGGAGGCTTTCTCCGCCGCCATGCGGGTGGCGACGTTGGTGCCGAGTGACTCGCCATACAGAATGATGGAGCTGGCCGGCACGCCTTCCTGAACCAACGCGTCGTAGGCGCGCCGCGCATCGGCGATGTTGTTGGCCTCCGTGGGGTAGCCCGTGCTGCCCGCATAACCCCGGTAGGCCATCATGTAGACGCCCCAGCCCTGCCCCATGAAGTGCCGGAAGCGGTCGGCGCGTTCAGCAAGACCGCCGCCGTTGCCGTGGAAATACAGCAGCGTCGGTTGTCCCGGCTTGGCTTTGCCATACCAGACGACGTTGCGCGCGCCGTCCGGGCTGTTGAGGATCCGCTCGCTGACGTTGGGAAGGCCGGCCTGGGCCGGCAGGATGTGCTTGGAATCTGGGAAGTACATGAGCCGGCGCTGGCCCATGTACATGACCAGCGCCACCAGCAGGTACACGCCCACCACGGCGGCCAGAATCTTGACCAACGTCGACATGTGGCCTTCTCGCTTGGCGGGCGCACCCGGTCAAGCTCCCAGCATGCCTGAGGCACTCAAGTAGGCGCCCGCATGATCGCCAGGCACCCTCGCCGCAACCGGAACCGAGGCTGGCACGCGGACGTTCATCGCCATGACGAAACAGATTGGAGATCCTCATGGCTGACGACGTCGATGCCGAAGCGGAGCGTGCGGCCAACGCCGCCCGAGCCGCGGTCAAGCGCGCCAACCGGGCGCCCTCCAGTCTGCTTCCCGTGCTGGTCATCGCGTTCGCGGTCCTCAGCTTGGTAGCGCTGGCGATGACCGACAAAGACGTCGCCCAGCCGACCACGCAACCGCGCGTGGAAGGCCCGACGACGACCCTGCCGGCCAATTGACACTGAGGTAGGTTGAAAACGCCATCCCTCGTGGACGAGGGATGGCGTTTTGCGTTGTTGCGTCCGCGCCGCACTACACAGTTGCCCGTCGTGACTCTGCCCCAGCCGCTGGCTAGGCTTCCGCAACGCGCGAGAATCGAGGATGTAGCGGCGCTTCGAGCGCGGTCGCAACGTTGAGGAGCCGGCATGGACAGGATCAATCAGCGCATCGCCACCGAGCTCGGTGTGAGCATCGGTCAGGTGTCGGCCGCCGTTGACCTGCTGGGCGAGGGCGCAACCGTGCCGTTCATCGCCCGTTACCGCAAGGAGAAGACCGGCGGCCTTGACGACACGCAACTGCGCAAGCTGGACGAGCGCCTGGGCTACCTGCGCGAGCTGGAGGAGAGGCGCGCCACGGTCCTGAAGAGCATCGAAGAGCAGGGCAAGCTGACACCCGAATTGTCGCGCTCCATCGCCGGCGCCGCCACCAAGGTCGAGCTGGAAGACCTTTACGCCCCTTACAAGCCCAAGCGCCGCACCAAGGCGCAGATCGCCCGCGAGGCCGGCCTCGAACCGCTCAGCGAGTCTCTGCTCGCCAATCCCTCGCTCGACCCCGCAACGGAGGCCGCCAAGTACGTCGACGCCGGCAAGGGCGTCGACGACGTCAAGGCTGCGCTCGACGGAGCCCGTCATATCCTGATCGAGCGCATCGGCGAGCAGGCCAGCCTGGTCGGAACGTTGCGCGAATGGGAATGGGGCGAGGGCGTGCTGCACTCCAAAGTGGAGAAGGCCAAGGCCGAGGAAGGCGCCAAGTTCTCCGACTACTTCGACTTCGCCCAGCCCATCAAGGATCTGCCCTCGCACCGCGCGCTCGCCATGCTGCGCGGCCGCAATGAGGGCGTGCTCGACTTCGATCTCGACGTGGCGCACGAGCAGGGCAAGCCACACCCTGCGGAACTGAAGATCCGCGCGGCCTTCAACATGGCCGATCGTGGCCGCCCGGCCGACGCGTGGCTCGGCGAAACCGTGCGGCTGGCTTGGAAGGCCAAGCTCGCTCTCTCGCTCAATACCGACCTGCTGGCGCGCCTGAAGGAGCGGGCCGACACCGAGGCCATCTCCGTGTTCGCCAAGAACCTCAAAGACCTGCTGCTGGCGGCACCTGCCGGCCCGCGCGTCACCATGGGCCTCGACCCCGGCATCCGCACCGGCGTCAAGGTCGCCGTCGTCGATGCCACCGGCAAGGTGCTGGACACGGCGGTCATCTATCCGCACGAGCCCAAGCGCGACTGGCAGGGCTCGCTCGCCACGCTGGCCGCCCTGTGCCTGCGTCACAAGGTCGACCTCGTCAGCGTCGGCAATGGCACCGCCAGCCGCGAAACCGACAAGCTGGTCGCCGAGCTGACCGCCAAGATGCCCGATCTCAAGCTCACGCGCGTGATGGTGTCGGAAGCTGGCGCCTCGGTCTATTCGGCCTCCGAGCTGGCCGCCAAGGAATTCCCCGACCTCGACGTGTCCCTGCGCGGCGCCGTGTCGATCGCGCGCCGCCTGCAGGACCCGCTGGCCGAGCTGGTCAAGATCGACCCCAAGGCGATCGGCGTCGGCCAGTACCAGCACGACGTCGATCAGACCGGCCTCGCCCGCTCGCTCGACGCGGTGGTGGAGGATTGCGTCAACTCGGTGGGCGTCGACGTCAACACTGCGTCCGCGCCTCTGCTGGCGCGCGTATCCGGCCTCAACCAGACGCTCGCCGCCAACATCGTCGCCTTCCGTGACGAGAACGGCGCCTTCAAGACGCGTACCGCCTTGAAGAAGGTGCCGCGCCTAGGCCCCAAGGCCTTCGAGCAGGCGGCCGGCTTCCTGCGCATCATGAACGGCAAGAACCCGCTCGATGCGTCGGCCGTGCACCCGGAGGCTTACCCGCTGGTCGAGAAAATCTCCGAGACCACCAAGCGCCCGCTGAAGTCGCTGATCGGCGACACCGCGTTCCTGCGCACTCTCAAACCCACCCAGTTCGCGGACGGCGCGTTCGGCGTGCCGACCGTCACCGATATCCTGGCCGAGCTGGAAAAGCCTGGTCGCGACCCGCGGCCCGAGTTCAAGACGGCCACCTTCAAGGACGGCGTGGAGAAGATCGCCGACCTGAAGGCCGGCATGCAGCTGGAAGGCGTGGTGACCAACGTCACCGCCTTCGGCGCCTTCGTCGACGTCGGCGTGCATCAGGACGGTCTGGTGCACATCTCCGAGATGGCCGACCGTTTCGTCAAGGACCCGCGCGAGGTGGTGAAGGCCGGCGACGTCGTCAAGGTGCGCGTCAAGGACGTCGACGTCGCCCGCAAGCGCATCGCCCTCACCATGAAGTCGGGCGCCATCGATGCGCGCGCCGGAGCCGGCTCGCCGCGACCCGCCCCGTCCTCGCCATCGGCCCGCGGTCCGGCGACCGCTACGCCACCGCGCAACGCTCCGCCGGCCGAGAATGCGTTTGCCGCCGCTCTGCGCCGCGCCCAGGAACGCAAGTAGGTTACAGGGCACCTGCTTCATCCCGGGGCTAGTCCCCGGATGCCATCTTCGCTTGCGGGAGATCGTGGAGGGTGAGGGGCAGCAACAAGCGCCGGGATACAGCAGCGGCTGCCACTCGAGCCCCCTGACCACTCTCCCCGGAAAAACGCATTTCGGGACAGTGGAGGCAACCGATAGCGGGAGGTCGTCCATGCCGCAGGACAAGCTCGCCGTGCGCGCCTGCGTATTCGACGCCTACGGCACGCTGTTCGACTTCGCCTCCGCCGCCGCACGCTGCGACGACGTCCTGGGCGGCAGGGCGGCCGCGGTCGCCGCGCTGTGGCGCGACAAACAGATCACCTACACGTGGCTCAGGGCGGCGCAGAACCTGCACGCGGATTTCTGGCAGGTGACCGGCGACGGCCTCGACTTCACGCTGGATACGATGGGCATCTCCGATCCCGCCGTGCGCGAGCGCCTGATGGGCCTCTACCGCAAGCTCGATCGCTTCCCCGAGGTGCCGGACATGCTCCGCCGCCTCAAGGCTGCAGGTTTCGCCACCGCCATCCTGTCGAACGGCTCGCCCGACATGCTGCGCGATCTGGTCGCCAGCTCCGGCCTCGGCGGGCTTCTCGATCACGTCCTGTCGGTGGAAGAGGTCGGCGTGTTCAAGCCGCATCCGAGCGTCTACCAGCTGGCCGTCGACCGGTTGGGCGTTCCCGCCCAGCAGATCAGCTTCCAGTCCTCCAACGCCTGGGATGCGCACGCGGCGTCCGCATTCGGCATGCGCGTCGTCTGGTGCAACCGCTACGGCCAGCGCCGCGAACGTCTGCCCGGCGCGCCGGACCGCGAGATCCGCACGCTGGCCGAGCTGCCGGACCTGCTGGTGCCTGCTTAGTCGGGCGGGCCCTCTCCCCGCGCTCCGCCGACATCGCCACTCTCTGCATCAGCGCGGGGAGATGGTCGGGGTGAGGGGCAGCAGCGTACGCCGGAGCAAGCGGCAGCCCCTCACCCTAACCCTCTCCCCACTGAAGAGTGGGGAGAGGGAACTGGGCGCCGACGCTGCGGCTTCATCAGATACGCCACCAGCCGATACCCCAGCAGCATCGCCACGATCGCCGCGTAGATCAGCGGCTCGGTCGCCCACACTTTCTGCAGCATGATGAAGTGCAGGGCCGCCGCCGCGATCGCCACGTACACCAGCTTGTGCAGGCGTGCCCACACCGCGCCACCCAGCCGGCGGATCGACATGCTGTTGGAGGTCGCGGCCAGCGGCACCAGAATCGTGAACGCCAGCATGCCGACCGTGATGTAAGGCCGCTTGACGATATCGGCCCAGATAGCGGCGAGGTCGAGATCCTTGTCCAGCAGCAGATAAACGCTCAGGTGCATGGCCGCGTAATAGAAGGCGAGCAGTCCCAGCGTGCGGCGATAGCGAACCCAGTTGGGGCCGCCGAGCCGGCGCAGCGGCGTGATCGCCAGCGTCAGAATGAGGAAGCGCAGCGCCCACAAGCCGAGCGTCCGCTCCAGCACATTCTGCGGATCGGCGCCCAGCTGATCGGTGAGGCCCAGGTAGAACGTCCAGACCGCCGGCATCAGGCCGACAATGTAGACGGAGCGCCGGATCGGGTCCGACCCCAGCAGCAGGCGCTTGGCCGAGGCGGAGGCAGCAGGCGCGCGCGGCATTTCTAGTTGTCCCGATTGCGAAGTTCACCCAACCTGCCGCCAGCGTCCCGAGCGAACTTCGGAGTCATACGGGACACTGGAATCATAGCTTCTCCAGCTTGATTCAGATCGAGGCATTCGCTCAGCGCCAAGCCGCCAACACACGGCGAATGTCTCGATCATCGCACTAGTAGTTGGCTTTGAGGTCCATGCCCGAATAGAGCTGCGCCACCTGCGCACCATAGCCGTTGAACGGCAGGGTCGGGCGCCGCTTCACGAACAGGCCGCTCTCGCCGATACGCCGCTCGGTCGCCTGGCTCCAGCGCGGATGATCGACGGCCGGATTGACGTTGGAATAGAAGCCGTACTCACGCGCGTTGGCATTCTTCCAGGTGGTCGGCGGCTGATTCTCGGTCAGGCTGATGCGCACCACCGACTTGATGCTCTTGAAGCCGTACTTCCACGGCACCACCAGCCGGAACGGCGCACCGTTCTGGTTGAGCAGCGTCTCGCCGTACAGACCGACCGCCATGATGGTAAGCGGATGCATGGCCTCGTCCAGGCGCAAACCCTCGACATAGGGCCACGGCAGGGGCTGGCCGAAACCCTTCTGGCCCGGCATCTCGGACGGCCGCACCAGAGTCTCGAAGGCGACGTACTTGGCGCTGCCCTGCGGCTCGGCCTTCTTGAGGATGGCCGCCAGCGGCACGCCGATCCACGGGATGACCATCGACCAGCCTTCCACGCAGCGCATGCGATAGATGCGTTCCTCGAGCGCCGCCGTGTCGACCAGATCCTCGAGGTTGTAGTCGGCAGGCTTGCCGACCAGCCCATCGATCTTCACTGTCCACGGCTTGGTGGTGAGTGTGTGCGCATTCTTGACCGGATCATCCTTGTCCGTGCCGAACTCGTAGAAATTGTTGTAGCTGGTGATGTCCTTGAGCGGCGTCGCCGGCTCGTCGGTGGTCGACAGCGGACTCTTGGCCGCTGCGAGCGGCGCTGCGCCCGCGCTCGACGGCGCAATCGCGGCAAGCCCGAGGCCTGCAGCACCGGCTATGAAGTCCCGCCGCCGCAAATATGTCTGACGCGGGGTAATGCTCGATGGAGCAATGTCAGAAGGGTATTTGATCAGCATGGCTCTCGTATCCCGATTGCGAGCTTGCCCAATTTCACCGTCGGCGTCGCGGTCGCATCTCACCTACCGCACGATGGCGGATCGATGCCGGACCCGCCATACAATCCCTCTCACGTCAATGTTACGCAGGCCCCCGCTTGCGCGTTACACCGGCCTCGCCACGAATGCCGCATAGGCGCGCCGCCGGCACCTATATTCGCCATATGTCGCATGTCCTTAGAGGTAAAAGGATAGCGGCGAAGGCCCGCCCGCGCTACACCAGCAGCGGCGGGCTGGGCCAGCGTTAACCCAAGCACCGGCCGACCTTTGAAATCGGGACACTCGCTGGGCACACCCATTGCAGAGGACTTCTGAGCCATGCGGATGTCGGAGGATAAGTCGCGCCGCCTGATGGTCATGGTCTGGCGGGAGCGGGCGCGGCGGTGGGTGCCGATCATCCTGGCGCTCGTGCTGCTGTTTGCAGGCGCCACCTACATGCTCGCCAACCAGCTGAGACGCACCGGACCGCACGCTGGAGGTGCTTACCCATGCCGGCACCGTGACCGGAATTACGCGCGCCGGCCCGCGCAGCGCCATCGCCCACGTCCACCTCGACGACGGGCGTGACGTCGATGCGCTCAGCCAGATGACCATCATTCCGCCGGCCGGTACGCACGTCGTGGTCGGCGAATCCCGTCACGCCTCCGGCCGCCTGAGTTACGACATAAAGGGGCTGTCGGATTAGGCCCATAACCCTTGAGGTGGCAATGACTTGGTTACGAATGCTCGCGATTGTCCTCGCCGGTCTGGCAACGGCGGACACAGCTTACGCGCGCGTCCAGCACCAGATGTTCTGCTGGAGTTCCGACGTCGAGTTCCCCATCGCCTGCAGCGAAGACGACGACAGCGACGATGACGATGGGGAAGAGACCTAGACCGCTCGCATAGAGCGCATCACCTGCGCTCGTGGTCGCGCTGCCAGTACACGAACAGCACCGTCACCAGCGCCGTCAGAACGATCGTGGTGTAGATGTCGGGCCGCTTGATGAAGGCGAGCCAGGCGGCAACGCCGCCCTGCAGCGAGGCCCCGCGCCCTGTTAGCAGGCCGTTGCCGAGCATGACGACCAGCATCACGGCAGCCGTCAACCCCGCCGCAAGTGCCACCTGAACCACGCGCTTGAAAACGCGGGGGACCGACACCTTTTTCCCGGGCAGCGCCAGGAGGGTCTTCTCAACCATTGCGCTCTCCATCCGATTTCTCCTTCCAGGATAGCCGACCGTTGTCTGAACTTCTACCGACAGCGCACGAATCAGTTCCGCCCAGACTGCGCAAACTGATGCGTGGCCGCAAGCATGAGCGCTGCCTTGGGCAGATGCCTCAAACGAGCCGCTGTGTTCAATCGAAACGTGACAATTCCATGATCGACGCGAGTTCCAGCCGATCGCGCTGTCAATGTGCGGCCGGTGCTCCCGGCTGGCGCAGCGGCTGCGCGCTGGCGAAGCGCTCGTCCGCCATGCAGCGTTCGACAATGCGCCGCACCGTTGGATACTGGTCGAGCGTGCCCTTGAAGACGCGATAGCCGGTGGCGTGGCTGACCAGGCAAAGGTCCGCCATGGTGACGCGATCGCCGTGACAATAGGTGCCCGTCGCCTTGTCGCGCGAGAGATGGTTCTCGTAGGCGTCGAGACCGGCGGCGAGCCAGTGCCGCACCCAGGCGATCCTGCCCTGCTCGTCGAGGTTGAACGTGGCGGCGAGATGGTTGCGCACGCGCGGCACGATCAGCGGATGGGAGTCGGCAACCGTGATCTGTGACAGCGCGCGGACGCGTGCGCGGCCTCTGGGATCGGCCGGCAGCAGGGGCGGCTCGGGATAGACCTCATCCAGATATTCCATGATGGCCAACGATTGGTAGAGCACGTTGCCGTCGTCCTCGACCAGCGAGGGCAGCACCATCTGCGGGTTGACCGACTTGTAGCCCGACTGCTGCTGCTGCCCGGCATCGAGATCGACGTAGATGGGCTCGTAGGCCAGCCCCTTCAGGTTGAGTGCGATGCGCACCCGAAACGTCGCCAGCGACCGCCAATAGGTATAGAGCTTCATGATGGTTGCCTCCCTGGTGCATTGCGCCATCGCGCGCAGCTTACCTTGCATTCATGCAGTGGCGACGGCGCGGCGCGCCACCGGCTTCCGGCAGTCAGTCAGTCTCAAAATAGGGCAGCTCGAACTCAGGGTTGTAGGCCACGGCGAAGGCTGCCATGTTCCGTGCATGAGCGAACAAGCATTCGGCTGGACCGTAACGGTCACTGGTCCCTCAGGGGTCAAGCAATACCATGTCGCGGTGAGAAACAGAGTGGAAGCCGTGAGCGCGGTCAGGCGCCGCGTCGTGGGCGCCGCGACAGCAGATGTTGAAGCGGTGAGGATGCTTTCCCACAGAGCCGTGAGCGTTGTGCTTCGGCTGAAGCCGGGGGAGGTGGTGCCGGTCGCATGAATGAACCCACTGTGCGGGCCGCCGCCTGAACGCAGAGCAGCGCTCGCGCCATGATGGCGATCCGCCCACCTCCGCAACCGCTTGGCGTGGACAAATACCGTCGGAAAGCTCACCAATAAGCGGGCAATCGCGTTACAGGACCGCTGATGAGCAAGAACGCTGACGAGAGCTTCGCGGGCAACCTCGGCCGGCTCGAGCCGCTGCTGGCAAAGCTCCGCGCCGACGGCATCGGCCACTCGATCGCCGGCCAGCGCGTCGATGGCAAGGCGACATTCGACACCATCTCGCCTGTCGACAAATCGCTGATCGCCAAGGTCGCGCGCGGCACAGCCGCCGACATCGATCGCGCGGCCGCCGCAGCCAAGACGGCCTTCAAGTCCTGGGCCGCATGGGACCCGGCCAAGCGCCGCGCCCTGCTGCACAGGATTGCCGACACCATCGAGGCGCACGCCGGCGACATCGCCGTGCTGGAGAGCTGGGACACCGGCCAGCCGTATCGCTTCATGTCGAAGGCCGCCGTCCGCTCCGCCGAGAACTTCCGCTTCTTCGCCGACCGCGTGCCGGATGCGCGCAACGGCCTCAACCTGCCGACCGCCGACCACTGGAACGTGACGACGCGCGTGCCGATCGGCCCGGTCGGCATCATCACGCCGTGGAACACGCCGTTCATGCTGTCGACCTGGAAGATCGCACCGGCGCTCGCAGCCGGCTGCACGGTCGTGCACAAGCCGGCCGAGTGGTCGCCCGTCACCGCCGATCTGCTGGTGCGCCTGATGAACGAGGCGGGGCTGCCGGCCGGCGTGATGAATACGGTGCACGGCTACGGCGAAGAGGCCGGCAAGTGCGCTGACCGAGCACCCCGACATCAAGGCCATCGGCTTCGTCGGCGAGAGCGCGACCGGCTCGGCCATCATGCGTCAGGGTGCGGCCAGCTTGAAGCGCGTGCACTTCGAGCTCGGCGGCAAGAACCCCGTCATCGTGTTCGACGATGCCGATCTCGACCGCGCGCTCGATGCGGTGGTGTTCATGATCTACTCGCTCAACGGCGAGCGCTGCACCTCTTCCTCGCGCCTGCTGGTGCAGGAATCCATCGCGGAGAAATTCACCGCCCGCGTGGCCGAGCGCGTCGGCAAGTTGAAGGTCGGCCATCCGCTCGATCCGGCCACCGAGATCGGGCCGCTGATCCACGAGCGCCACCTCGCCAAGGTGTGTTCGTATTTCGACGTCGCCAGGCACGACGGTGCCAAGATCGCCGCCGGCGGTACGCTGCACGAGGGCCCTGGCGGCGGCTACTATGTCAAACCGACCCTGTTCACCGGCGCCACCGACAGCATGCGCATTGCCCAGGAGGAAATCTTCGGACCGGTGCTGACGGTGATCCCCTTTAAGGACGAAGCCGAGGCAATGGCCATCGCCAACTCGGTGCGCTATGGCCTCACCGGGTATGTGTGGACCAACGACTCCGGCCGCGCCCTGCGCGTCGCCGACGCGCTCGAGGCCGGCATGATCTGGGTCAACTCCGAGAACGTGCGCCACCTGCCGACGCCGTTCGGCGGCGTGAAGGAGTCCGGCCTCGGCCGCGACGGCGGCGACTATTCCTTCGACTTCTACATGGAGACGAAGAACATCTGCCTCGCCAAGGGCAGCCACCACATTCCCAAGCTCGGCACCTGAGTGAACTGGAAGGTATTCATGCAGACGATCGATCATCAGCGCCAGCCGATCGAGGAATGGCGCCTCGGCGTGACCACGCGCATGCACGTCTCTTCCGTGATGGGCTCGATGCAGCTTTGCCTGTTCGAGCAGTGGTGCGAGCACGGCCGCGGCGCCCCCATGCATCTGCATGCCGTCGAGGAGGTGCTGACCGTGCTGGAGGGCACCGCCGAGATGTGGATCGAGGACGAGCGGACCACGCTCAAGGCGGGCCAGTCCATGATCATCCCGGCCGGCCGCCGGCATGGTTTCAGCAACATCGGGGAGACGACGCTGCACGTGCAGGCCATCCTGGCGGCACCGATCTTCGAGGCGACCTTCGACGATCCGAACGAGGTGCGGCGCCGCTGGCTGCCGCCGCCGCGCACGTCGTCAAGCGGCTGACGCTGGACCCATCCACAACATCCCGTATCATCATCACTCGCTTTTCAGGGGAGATCATTTCCATGCCACGCCGCTTCATCGCCATTGCCCTCGTAACCGCGGCCTCGCTCGGTGCAGTGTTCGCGGCCACCGCGAGGGCCGCCGATCCGCAGATCGAGCGCGGCAAGTATCTCGCATCATTCGGCGGCTGCATGGATTGCCATACGCGGGGCTACTTCTTCGGCAAACCCGACATGGCGAACTATCTGGCGGGCTCCGAGGTCGGCTTCGAGATACCGGGCCTTGGCGTATTCCACGGGCCCAACCTCACCCCCGACAAAGAGACCGGGCTCGGCAGTTGGACCAAGGAGCAGATCGTCAAGGCCATGCAGGAAGGCGTGCGCCCGGACGGACGCATGCTGGCGCCCATCATGCCGTGGCGCGCGTTGGCCAACCTCACCAAGGAGGACGCGCTGGCGATCGCCGCCTATCTCCAAAGCCTGCCGCCGGTCCGCAACAAGGTGCCGGGTCCTTTCGGCCCGACCGAAAAGCCGACCTCGTTCGTCATGAAAATCGCTGCGCCGGAAGCCAAGTGACCGGCTTTTTCTCGGTCGTGACCGGCTGACAAATGCGGCCGGACGATTGAGCGCGCGCCTGACCCGGGACCAGCAATTGCGACATTGCGATGGCCTTTGTCGGGTATTGTGCGCGCGCATCCACATACAACCATTTGAGATGGGTGCTCTCTTCTTATCTGCTAGCAACTAGGCGGCCTCACAGCGTGCTGGCTCAGGGAAGGATCGCGCCAGCTGGCACAAGCCAAAGGCGCGCAGAGCGCACAAGCCGAGTGACCAAACGGACTGCATTTGGCGCGAGCCGCACGTCCGTGAGCCGATACAAAGGAAGCGGGGAACATGATGCGCTTGGGTGTATTGATTTTGCTTGCGTGCAGTCTTGTCTCGAATGCCACGGTGGCTCAGCCCGCCAACCGCAAGGATTGCCTTCCTGCTGACCCGTCTTGCAGCGATTTCATGCGTGGCATCGCCGCAATCGGGTCGGTTGCCTTGGCGCCGGCATCCGGCGGCGGGGCGCTCAAAGGCGAACGTCCCGGCATAGTCGTTGCGCCATTCACCCTGGTTGAGCCCGGTGGCCGAGCGCGGCTACAGATCCAGGTCGGCCCTCAGCAGGCGCTTCCCAAAAACAGTTTCGTCCGCATTCGTGGTTTGCCACCGTCCATTGCAGTGTCGCAGGGGCACGCCATCGCGCCCGGGGTCTGGGCGATACCCGTAGCGGCTTTGCCGGATCTTACGATCGGTGCACCTGAAGGGTTTGTGGGGTGGTCGGAAATCGCCATTACCGTCGTCGTTGCCGACGGGCCCGTGTTGGCGGAGGCGAAAACAAAACTGGTTATTGCTTCACGTTCCAACGACGTGGTCCCAGCCAGCGCCCGCGTTTCGTTGACGCCGGAGGACCACGAGCGTGCTCTGCAATTCCACGCCCAAGGTGTGGAGCAGCTCAGGATCGGCAATATCGTCGCCGCGCGTAAATTCTTTGCACTCGCGGCGGAGTCGGACTTGGCGCCCAGTGTTATGGCGCTGGCCGCCACCTATGATCCCCATGAGCTGGGCAAGTTTGGCGCCTTCGGCCCTCTTCCCGATGCCGACGCCGCACTGCGCTGGTATCGCAAAGCGCGCGAGCTGGGCGCAACGGATGCCGAGCAGCGCTTGCAACGACTTGAAGCGCGCTGAGCGGTGGGGAGGTCGCGAGGGCGTTCACCAAACCTCGCGGCACGACGACCGGACTAGCCTGAACGAGAATGAGAGGTCATGGCATGTCACCCTGGTTGCCTGGACTTTGCTGTCTCGGCGCCGCGCTCTTTGCGCTGCCTGTTGCGGCCGAGACCGCATTTGAAACATCGGTTAAGGCCCAATCGGCAAACAACTCGCAGCGCAACGCCCCTCGCGCGCCAGCGACCGTGAAGGACGCAACCAAGCCAGCGATCGACAAGCTGGTGAGCAGTCAAGAGCAACCCGCGGCCGCCCGGCGCAACAGTTCGACTATTGGCCTGGCTGGCGGACAGCCTGAGGACAGCTTGTCCAGCTACGCCACTGACCTCGCCAAGGCCCTGGACGACGGCGAGAACCTGCGCGTGCTGCCGATCGCAAGTTACGGCGCGGTCGGCAACGTCATGGATCTGCTGTATCTCAACGGTGTGGACGTTGCGATAACCTATGCCGACGCGCTCGACCACTTCAAGAACGTCGAAAAGATCCCGAACATTGAGCAGCGTCTCCACTACGTAATCCCGATGTTTCAGGGCGACTTTCACCTGCTCGTGCGGTCGGAGATCAAGACGATCCAGGACTTGGCCGGCAAGAAGGTTGGCTTCGACGTGCTTGGCAGCGGCGCCAACCACACCGGCGCCATCGTCTTCGAGCGTTTGGGAGTGGACGTCGAAAAGGTCACTCTAAACAACGCTCTTGCACTTGAGGCAATGCGCAGGAACGAGCTTGCGGGGATCGTCCACCTGGGCAGCAAACCCAACGAGCTGCTGGCAAGGCTCAACCCGGACTCAGGGTTTCATTTTCTTGCCGTCGAGTATTCGGACAAATTCCGCGACTACTACGTTCCCGCCGAGATCTCGAGCGTGGACTATCCCAACCTTGTTGTGCAGGGTCGCCCCATCCGGACAATTTCGGTGCAGGCGCTTCTTGCCGTTTACAACTGGCCGCAGGAGTCGGACCGCTACCGCCGCTGCGTGCGCTTTGTCGAGTACCTGTTCGATCGCTTCGACAGGCTGCGCGCCGCGCCTTTCCAGCAAGGATGGAAGGAAATGAACCTGGCCGGCACGATCCCGGGCTGGACACGTTTCGCTCCCGCCCAGGAGATACTCAACAGGGCCGGGGCGCTGTCTGCCATCGATCCAGCGCTTGCACGAGCACAGGCGATCCGCGTGTCGCCCGCCAATTCAGCCGAGCAGGAGCGCAACTTTCAACAATTCCTGGAGTGGACCAAGCAGCAGAAGCGGTAGCGAACTGGAAGCATTGACTTGCCAGTGTGATTGAGATGGAAAAATTAGCTCCGAACCGTAACGCAAAGTTCGGCGAATTTCTCGACCATCGCACTAGTGCGAGACGCCGTTGCGCACCAGCTTGGGCGCGGCCACGAGGTCGGGAGCTTGCGGCCGCGGTACCTTTGAAGCCACGTCACCGGCCCTTGCGGCCTCGCGCTGAACCGAGGCAGTGGCCGCGCTGAAGCACATGTCGAGATTTCGGCAGCGGCGCGCGGCCGAAGGATGCGTTGGTGTTTCCGGCATGCCGCCGAAGGAGGCGCACACCTGCTTCAGGCCGGCCGCATCGAGCCAGCCCTCGCGCACGCCGCGATCGACACCCCAGCAATCCGCCTGCAGCTCGCTGGCGCCGACATGGTGATGGCCGCACTCGTGATAGTAGACGAACAATCGGACGGTGTCGGGCTGGCGTTGCAGGCGCGCAGGATTGAGGATCAGCAAACGCGCGCCAGGCGCGGCGGCACCCAGCCCCGGCAGGTTGGAATCGAGCCGGGCACGCACGTTCCCGCACTGGACGCTGCGGCCGGCGATCTCGACACCGCCGTCCCGCCGTGTGCTGACGGCCGGTCCCGCCTGCGCGAAATCTCCGAAAACCCCGACGCTCGCCAGCAGCAAACCCGCGCCAGCGCATACGCGCTGCAACCTCATTCCCTGCTTCCCCATCTTCCCTTGCGCCGACCCTTACGGCCAACATGGCCCGAATTGCGGCAGCGAGGGCTGAGCCGACACCAGGAAGTGGCTTCCCCCTTGGCCTGAGCGGCTTCACACCGTATTCCATGGTTAACCGGGAGGACCACTTATGCCGGTGCCGAAGCACATTTTCGATCCGCCGTTCAACATCGTCCGCTCGAGCCACATCACGCTCGGCGTCACCGATCTCGGACGATCGCGCGCGTTCTACGAAGGCACGCTCGGCCTGCAGGTAGAAGACGAGACAGGCGATGCGCTCTACCTGCGCGCTGTCGAGGAGCGCCAGCACCATTCGCTCGTGCTCAAAAAATCCGCCAATCCAAGCGCGCAGCACTGGGCCTCAAGGTTGCGAGCGAGGAGGACCTCGACAAGGCGGCGCACCACTTCAAGACGCTGGGCACGCCGCACGCTTTCATCGAGGCGCCCTATCAGGGCCGCACCCTGCGCGCGCTCGACCCGTGCGGGATGCCGATCGAGCTCTATTTCAAGATGGACCAGCGCCAGCCCCTGCTTCGCCAGTACGGCCGCTACAGGGGCGTGCAGCCGCAACGGCTGGACCATTTCAATGTCTTCGCACCGGAGGTGCAACGCAGCGTCGACTTCTATGCCTCGCTCGGCTTCCGCCTCACCGAGTACGCCGAAGAGGACGGCGCCGACGGGCGCATCGCCGCCGCCTGGATGCACCGCAAGGGCAACGTGCACGACCTTGCCTTCACCAATGGCGCCGGCCCGCGGCTGCATCACCTCGCCTACTGGGTGCCGACCGCGCTCAACATCATCCACCTGTGCGATGTGATGGCCACCACCGGCTATCTGGCCAACATGGAGCGCGGCCCGGGCCGGCACGGCATCTCCAACGCCTTCTTCCTCTACGTGCGTTGCCCGGACGGGCATCGCACCGAGATCTATACGTCCGACTACCAGACCATGGATCCCGACCACGAGCCGCTGCGCTGGAGCCTGCGCGACCCGCGCCGGCAGACGCTGTGGGGCCAACCCGCGCCGCGCTCTTGGTTCGAGGAAGGCTCGCTGTTCGACGGCGTCGAGCCGCGCCAAGCCCTGTTCAAGGCCGACGTACGGGTTGCCGATTGAGCGACAAGCAACGAGCCGATGAGAGGTCCAGCATGTTCGTGATCCAGCGTAATGGGCAGACGACGGTCATCACCGGCTGGCGAGCCTGGTTGATCGGCGCCGCCGCTTTCCTGTTCACCACCCTGCTGCTGGGTGTGATCGCATTCGTGCTGCTCGGCGTCGCGATCACTGTCGGCGCCGTGCTGCTGATCGTCTTGCCTGTCGCAATCGGCCTGGCTTTGCTGGGATCCCTGTTCCGCAGGCCTCTGTGAGCAATCTCAAGACATCGTTTAAACCGCCAAGTCGCGAATCGAGCACAACCCTGAAATGAATCGAGCCCCCGTGAGGGGGCCCGAGCGATATGCCTGTGTGTCAGAAGAGAGACGGCCCTTACTTCGTGGGCTGCTCCATCGTGGGCTCCGGACCACCCAGCTTCAACCGCTCTTCGCGGCGGCAGGCTACGAGAGCGACCACAGTGCAAAGCAGCGCCACAACGGCGATCTTGCTGGCGTTCACGGGGTTACCTCCAGTTGTCAACATAACCAAATTAATCATGCCACCCCGTTGCGAGCGGCCCAAGCTCGGAGTGACTAAAACTGTGCTATTTTAGCTCGACTGATGCAGATTTAACACAATTCGCTCCCCGGCTCGGAAACCCAAAAAAAAACAGGGCGCCCCAAAGCCGGGGTCGCCCTGTTCCCTGGTTTGCGAGCCGGCCACGCGCTGGAATCCGGTCGCGTAACCAGCTCTAGGCGTGCGCGCAGCGCCAGGTAAGCGCTATCCGATATCAATCCCCAGACCTAAAGCTGCACCATTCCTGGGGCGTGTCAGGCTAGAGCCTCTGCCCGAAGCGAGCGACGGGCAAGCCGCTGGCGCATCAGCTCGATGTGGCTGCGCAAGTTGTACAGCTCGTGCGAGAAGAAGCTTGGCACGCGAATGGCCCGTACGTGCGAGTCGATGCGATCGAACTCACCCTGCAGGACCTCCGCATCGAAGCGTGCTCCGCCCGCGTCGAGATTGCGCTCCATGGCCTTGAGCTGATCGTACCAGTAAAGCAGACGACGCCGCACGAACCAGATGTAGAGCGCCGGCACGCCGCGGGCCAGCGGCAGCAACACCGCCAGCACCGGGATCAGCAGCACCAGCTTGGAGGCGTGGTTGCTGGCGTAGGAGGTGTAGGCGAACGGCACACCCATGCGCTGACTGACCGGCGCCAGCACGCGCAGCGCAAACGGGGGCTCGCCCGATTTGTAGACGTAGCTGGCATCGTCGGCGACCTGCAGCTCGGGATCGTTGGGCGATGGGAACTCGCCCGGCTTGTAGAACAGCACCGGATCGCCGTTCTTGTCGAAGCCCGACTTGGGATTCTTGATGATGGCGTGGGTGAGCAGGCTGACGAGCGCCGGCTCCATGCTCGGACGCACGGCGATGCCCACGCTGGTCGTCAACAGCGTGATGTCGGCCGAAGGTACGAGCGGATTGAAATCGATCGAGCCCGTGCGCAGGATGACCTTGGTCAGCGCCGGGAAACGGTTGACGTAGGCCTCCGACTCCCTCTCGAAATTCATCAGGCGGATGTCCTCGACCTGCAGCAGACTCTGGATCTTGTCGGAGTCCGCCGCCAGCACGAGGAAGGCGGCATCGGCCTGACCACTCTTTAGAGCCGCCGCGTCTGCGCCCAACTCCTCGTTGATGAACGTGGTGTTTTCACTGGTGATGTCGTTCGCGCGCAGCAATTGGGAGGCGATACGCCGGGAGCCACCCTCGCGCGTGCCGACCATAATTTTTTTCCGCTCCAGGTCGCGCAGCGAAGTCGATCGGCAGGTCGCCGCGCGTGAACACCCAGATCGGCTCATAGAACAGGCGGCCCAGGGATCGCAGCTGCGCGTACTCGGTATGGCGACCCTTGGCCTTCTCGGTCGCCAGACGGCCCTGCAGGCTGCCGATCAGCCCGCCCTTGACGAAGCCGGCGGTTATCCCGGAGTTGTCGTCCGTCAGCGCCCGTAGCGTTGCGAACCCTTCCGTGTCTCTACGGATTTCCATCTCCACGCCATAGCGCCTGAGGTCGGCCTGATATTTCGCGGCCAGTTCCGCATATTGTGGATTGGCAGCGGCCAGCACGATCTTGCCGGCCCTGTCGAGCTGCTGGGCATTGTGCACGACCGAGAGCCCGGCCACGGCCAAGCCGGCAACGAGGACGGTGACCGCCCCTGTTCTAGCGACGCTCGCATCCATCGGATTGTCTTGGCTCCTGCTTCCTGGCCCGGCGGCGATCCCAGTACGGAAATCTAGAGGAACGGCAGCAAGGCTGCCACAACCGCGTGGCGATCCGTGTCAGGACCGGCTGCCAAGGGCCCCTTCGAGGCCCGGCACGTGGCGCGCTCCCTCACGGACCTCGAGCTTGGCGCCTGCGAAGTCCTTGCCGATCGGCTCGGCTTCGCCGCCCAGGTTGGCGACCAGGAAGGCCTCGGCGATGGCCTGGAACGACAGCCGGTTCTCGGGCACGGCAAAGCCATGGCCTTCCTCAGGATACAGCACATAGGTGACCGGCAGGCCCTTGGCGCGCATGGCGGCGATGATCTGGTCGGATTCGGCCTGCTTGACGCGCGGGTCGTTGGCGCCTTGGCCGATCAGAAGCGGCTTCTGGATGTTGCCGGCGTAGTTGAGCGGCGAACGCTCGTACAGGATCTTCTTGCCGGCCTCGGTCCTTGGATCGCCGACCCGGCGGCACAGCGTCTCGTAGAACGCTGCCCAGTAGGGCGGGATGGTCTCCAGCAGGGTCTCCAGGTTGGAGGGCCCGACGATGTCGACGCCGCAGCAGAACACGTCGGGCGTGAAGGTG
Organism: uncultured Alphaproteobacteria bacterium; assembly: GCA_963840445.1. Taxonomy (GTDB): domain Bacteria; phylum Pseudomonadota; class Alphaproteobacteria; order Rhizobiales; family Hyphomicrobiaceae; genus AWTP1-13. The sequence goes on from CAWIZC010000032.1 coordinate 609,977, forward strand.
AGGCCGGCCAGGGCGGCATAACCGCCGTAGCTGCCGCCCATGATGGCGATGCGATCGCGCCGGGCGATGCCGTTCTCTACGGCCCAGTCGACGGCGTCGATCAGGTCGTCGTGCATCTTGCGGCCCCACTCCAGGTCGGCCGCATTGACGAACGCCTTGCCGAAGCCGACCGAGCCGCGGAAATTCACCGACAGCACGGCAAAGCCGCGATCAGCCAGCCACTGTGCCTCCGGGTCGAAGCCATACACATCGCGCGCCCACGGGCCACCGTGCACCGCCAGCACCATAGGCAGCGGCTCAACGGGTCGGGGCCGCTTGCCGTGCGGCAGCGTGAGATAGGACGGCAGCTCCAAGCCGTCACGGGCACGAATGATCTCGCCGTGCATCGGCGCGAGACGATAGCTCTTCAGCTCGGGACGGGTGGTGAACAGCTCGCGCAGGCTGCGCTTGCCGCGGTCGTAGAGGTGGTAGGTGGCCGGCGTCTCGGCGGCGCTGGCGTTGACGATCCACAGCGCGTCGTCGAGGGTGCGATCCGAGACGTCGACCTCGCCCGGCAGTTCGCCGTGCAGGAACTTGAGGTCGTCGGCGACGGTTTCATCGAGCGGAATCCAGTCGAGATGCAGGTGCAGGGCGCTGGCCGCTTGGATGACTTTGGTCTCAGGGTGCGTCAGCACCTGGCCGATGTCGGCCTTGGGGTGCTCGGCCAGCAGGTGCTGCTTGCCGGACGCGACATCGGTGGCAAACAGAGCCGCCTTGTCGCGACCTATGGAGGACACGCCGTAGAGCGTGCTGCCGTCGCGCGTGAAGCCGATGGTGTAGGTGGTGAGGTCATCCTCGTGCTCGACGACTCCGATCGGCTCGAGCTTATCGTCGTCGATGCGATAGCGGGTGCGGCCGCCCTCGGCGGCTCTCGCCTTCGATGCGAGACGCGGCTTGAGCTGGCGGTCGAGCACGATGCGCGAGAGCTGCTCGCGGTTCTCGAACAAGAGCTCGCGCTTGCCCGTCCGGATGTCGATACGGAACAGGTCGTGCCATGACTTGTCGCGCTCGTTGAGGCCGACCGCAATGGTGTCGGGAAAGTCGAGGCTGAAGCCGTGCATCTGCGCCTGCACGCCCTTGATCGGGGTCAGGTTGCGCACCTCACGGGTCGCCACTTCGACTGCGAAGACGTGAAAGTCTTCGTCGCCGCCCTCGTCCTGGAAGTAGAGCACGTGCGTGCCGTTCGGCGCCCAGCCGTGAAAGCGGATGCCGCGCTTGCGGTCGTCGGAGATGACGCGGGCTGCATCCATCTCGCCGGTCGGCGCAACCCAGATGTTGAGTACGCCGTCCTTGGGTGCCAGCCACGACAGCCACTTGCCGTCCGGCGAGAGCTGCGCCTGCGCACGCGTCGGGTTGCCGAACAGCTTGGCGCGCGGAATGAGGGACTTGGGGGCGGCTTGTTGCATGGCCGGCATCCTACCCCCGTTTGCGTCAGAATTAGGAGAACTACCATCGCAGCGAGCAATGATGCACAGCCGCTTGGCAGTGCTATAGATCGCCGATGCTCCAACGCATTCCGCCATGTCGCGGAGGCCGTGCCAGAGTTTGTAACACATGATGCGCGTGGCGATCCTGTGGTTCATCGGCGGCTTGAGCGCCTGCGGCGCCATTGCCGCCGCCCAGGACCCGCCGACGACGACGGCTCTCGCTGCCTTGAGCGACGATCAGATCGGCGCGGTACTTGCGCATGGACCGTGGCCACCGGTCCGGCGACGCGACCCGTCCAACCGCGTGTCTGGACAGACACCCGCTGTCGATCTGGGACGCCAGCTCTTTTTCGATGCGCGACTGTCCCCATCGGGTCGGATCTCGTGCTCGAGCTGCCACCGACCGGAGCGCTCCTGGAGCGACGGACGGCCGCTCGGCGTGGGCCTTCGCCCCAGCCGGCGCAATACGCCGAGCCTGTACGACGTGCGGCTCAACCGGTGGTTTGGCTGGGGCGGCGGCGGCGACAGCTTGTGGGGACAAACTCTGCGACCGATGCTCGATGCAGACGAGATGGGCTCCAGTGCGGCGCATGTGAGACAGTACTTCACCTCCAACGCGGAACTCGCCAACGCCTACCGGGCCGCATTCGGTCGCGAGGCATCAAGCGTCGGCGCCGAAGATGCGCTGGTGGACGCCGCCAAGGCACTCGCCGCCTACCAGGAGACCATTGTCAGCGGTCGAACGACATTCGACGCGTTTCGCGATGCGCTGCAAGTCGGTGATCGCGCGGCCGCGCAGCGATATCCCGTGGCTGCGCTGCGCGGACTAGCCGTCTTCGTTGGCAGCGGTGGCTGCAGCACATGCCACGCTGGGCCGGCCTTCACAGACGGCTCATTCCGCGAGATCGCCGGCAGCTGCGCTGACCGGGCAGGCAACACGGCTGGCGAACAAGGCGATGCCGGCCGTCATGCGGACGCGGCCCGGCTGCTCGCGAGTCCTTATAACCTGGCTGGCCGCTTCAACGACGACCCGCGGCGTATCGTCCCCTGGCAGGCGAAAGATCTGGCCGCCGCGTCGACAGGCCCCGTGAGTTTCCGGGTGCCCTCCCTGCGCAACGTCGCGCGCACTGGCCCGTACCTGCATGACGGATCGTGCGCCAGCCTGATCGATGCCGCTCGCAGCCACACCACGAGTGTCAGCCCGCTTGCAGATCAGGATGTGAACGACCTGGCGAGCTTTCTCGAGACGCTGACCGAGGTCAGGCCGCTGGCCGATCGTTAGTGTGAGGAGGGCGGCACCCGAGGCGCCGCCCGAACATTGCCGCCAATCAGCTTGCGGCGATTGCGTCTGCCAGCAGCTTGTAGTGCTCGCAGGTCGTGCCGCAGCGCCGGCCGATCTCAGCCAACTGCTCGACGGCCTTCGCACGCTCGCCTTTGTGAAGGTAAGCCTCGCCCAGATATTGGCGCGTGCTGGTCAGGCTCGGGTCCGCACGCAGCGCGGCCGCATAGTAGCCCATCGCCTCGTCGACCAAGCCGAGCTTGCGCAGCGAAAAGCCGATCATGGTCTGGATGCGAGGATCGGCCTGGTTGCGTGCCGAGCGCAGCACGTCGAGCGCCTCGGCATACTCTCCCGTCTTGGCCATCCAGTATCCGACCGAATAGGTCTCCTCGTCGTCCTTGAACTTTTTGCCCTTGCAGCGCTTCCATTCCGCACTGCCTTCATCATATTGACTGCACTTATCGGTGGGCTTGGGCGGGTCGCCCGCGGCAAGGCTCGGCAGCGGCGCAAGCGCGAGCAGTGCGAAACCGCCAACGCCGATGACGAGCCGATGCATGGACGCGACTTTCAGCATGCAGTCTCTCCTTGTCCTGATGGAGCCCCTCGCGCCCGACGGCGCAAAGCATCCGACCGATAAACTGTGGCGAGAGCGAGGAATCGGCTCGCAGTTTGCGCTGAGCGACGACCTCCGCAAGTGTTACAGCGCTTATGACTCGTCGGAGACGATGCGGCCGTCCTGCAGCACGATCCTGCGGTCCATGCGGCGGGCAAGATCGAGGTCGTGGGTGACGGCGACCACCGTCTTGCCGCGCTGATCGACCAGGTCGCGCAGGATCTGGAACACCTGCTCGCTGGACTTGGAGTCGAGCGAGCCGGTCGGCTCGTCGGCCAGGATGACCGGCGGATCATTGGCGAGCGCACGGGCCACCGCCACACGCTGGCGCTGTCCGCCCGAAAGCTGGTCAGGGCGCTTCGAGCACGTGATCGGCGAGGCCCAGCGAAGCGAGCAGCGTGCTGGCCCGCTCTCGCATGGCCTCGGCGGACAACTCGCCCAGTGCCTTCATGGGCAGCGTCACATTCTCCAGCGCCGAGAACTCCGGCAGCAGGAAGTGGAACTGGAAAATGAACCCCAGCATGGACAGCCGCATCAGCGCCCGTTCGGCCTCGTCCATATGCGCGGTGGCGCGGCCGCCAATGCGCACCTCGCCTTCGGTCGGCAGATCGAGCAGGCCCAGCAGGTAGAGCAGCGATGACTTGCCCGAGCCCGACGGACCGGTGATGGCGACGCATTGCTTAGTCCCGATCGTCAGGTCGATGTCGCGTACCAGCGTGGTCGGCACCACGCCCGACAGGATGCGCGTGACGCGGCTTGCCGTGATCAGGGGCGCGACGGCGCCGTTTCCGTGCGCCTGGCTCGCCGCGTGCGCCTCCGTCATGTCGCCCCCCGGATGATGTCGACGGGGAACACGCGCGAAGCCTTGCGCGCCGGGAAGTAGCCCGCAACCAATGAGGAGACCAGCGCCACCACGGCCGCCAGAACGTAGTGCAGAAACGAATAGACGAGCGGCAGGCGGGTCACATCGATCATCGGGTTCTTGATCTCGATCGTGCCGAGCGCGCGTGTCAGCGCATAGCCGAGCAGCCAGCCGGCCAGCGCGCCGATCAGCCCGATCATCAGCGCCTCGAGCACGAAGATGCGGCGTACGGCGGCCTCGCGCAGGCCGAGCGACTTCAGTATCGCGATGTCGCGAGTCTTCTCATGCGTGATGGTGGAGATGATGTTGTAGGTGCCGAAGCTCGCCACCAGCAGGATGGCGCCGACCACCGTGTACATGATGATGTTGCGCACCACGAAGGCACTGAGCAGGTCCTCGTGCGCCTCCTGCCAGGACACCGACTTGTAGCCGGTCTCGCGCTCGATGCGCTGTGACACGGACTGGGCCGCCATCGGATCGGCGACGCGTATGCGGATTTCGTTCACGAGGCCGGTCTGCTGGGCCAGGATCTGCGCGGTCTTGACCAGCACGTAGGCCGTACTCTCGTCGACCGAGCGCACGCCGGACCGGAACAGGCCGACCACTTGCGCATTGAGATTGGCGCCGTCCGTGGTCTGCACGGTGATGTTGGAGCCGATGCGGGCGCCGATCTTCTCTGCCAGCCGGGTGCCGAGAATGATGGCGTTGTTGGCGCGGTAGAGCGAGGCGAGCGTGCCCTGGCGCATATGTGTGGCCAGCATCGACACCTTGGGCTCGCGATGCGGATCGATGCCCTGAACGCTGGCCGCCACGTCGCGGCTGGCGTAGCGAATCAACGCCTGCGTTTTCGTGGCCGGCGCCACCGCGCCCGGCACCCAGGCCTCCAGCGAGGCCATGATCGCCATCGGGTTCTTGATGCCGCGCCGGCGTTCCTCCGGCGTCAGTCCGTGCATCTCGACCACATCGAACACCGCCTCGGCCGGCTGCATCGGCGCCTGCCGGCGCTCGTCCGTCACCGTGATGTGCGGCAGCGCATCGATCAGCTGCCGTGTGAAGTCGGCCTGCGAGCCTTCCATCAGCGCCGCCATCACGATTGAGAAGCCGACGCCAGTGGCAACGCCGGCCACCGCAACCAGCGTCTGGCGCAAGCGAAACCGCACGTGCGTCAGGGCGATGTCGAGGACCAGGTTCATGAGTTGTCGCGCCAGCGCTCGACCGCGCGCACGCGTTGGCCATCGCGCAAGGCGTCGGGCGGCTGCGCGATGATGCGCTCGCCGTCGGTGAGGCCGGAGACGATCTCGACGCTGCGCGCGCCACGGATGCCGACCTCCACCTGCCTCACCCGCACGCGATCGCCGTCGATGGCGAACACGCGCGTGCCCTGCACGGCATCGGCCGGCACCAGCAACGCATTGGCCTTTTCGCGCGTCACGACGTTGGCTTCCACGCTCATGCCGATATGCAGGGGCGTATCGCCCGGCAGCGAGACGCGAATACGGTAGGTCTTGGCGACCGCATCGCCCATGGGCGTGATCTCGTACACCTTGCCCTCCAGTCGCTGCCCCGGAAAGGCATCGGTGCGGAACAGCACGGTCTGGTCGACCGCCACGCGCGGGATGTCCTCCTCGTTCACCTCGGCCACCACGTGCAGCGGCTTGGGCGCGCCTACGCGGAACAGGATCTGCCCCTGCTCGACGATCTCGCCGACCTCGCCGTCTCGCCGCAGCACAACGCCCTCGATCGGAGCCGTGATGGTGTAGGCATCGAGCTTCTCCATCTGCACCGAGATGAGGCCCTGCACCTGCCGCAGGTCGCTGGAGATTCGTTCATAGGCCTGCGTGCTGGCGACCCCGCGCCCCATCAGCTCGGTCACGCGCGTGAACTCGTGCTTGGCGAATTCCTCGCGCGCCTTCAGCTCGTGCAGCTGCGCCCGCGCCTCCTTGTCGTCGAGGCGGGCCAGCACGTCGCCCTTGGAGACGGATTTGCCCTCGCAGTAGCACAGCTCGACGATGCGTTGTCGGATCAGGCTCGCCACCTTGGCCCAGCGCACCGGCTCGACGGCACCGGTGCCGTACACGATCTCGACCGCCGTGCCGCGTGTCGGCACGATCGCCGCCAGCTCGGGCGCGCGGCCGAAGCGCCACCACAGCAGCGCCGCAAAGCAGACAATCAGCAGAGCCGCCAGGCCGCGCCTGGCCCTCAGCCATCGAAGCATCGCCATGTCCTGCCACCCCGGTTGTGCCTGCACGCGCATCTTTCTCGCACGTTCATACGACGCCAACAGGGCGACACGATTGCGCGGCGGTTCTTCTCTGCGCCGCAGTCAGACCTGTGACGAACCCGGCTTGCGCAGCGCCCTGCGCCGCGCGGCCGTCGCCCGGATATGCGCGGCAATGTCCGGATTGGTGGTCTCCAGGCGGTGGAAATCCTCGCGGAACAGCTTGAGCAGCCGGCAGCGCGACATGGTCACGAAGGCGCCTTCGGTGGCCATGCCGTTGAGCATCGGCACGACACCGAAAAAGTCGCCGGTCAGGTAGGTGTGCTCGTGCTCGGCGCCTGTGCGACGGACCTGGCCGGCCGCCACGAAGTACATGGCCTTGCACGGCTCGCCCTCGGCGATCACCTCGACATTGGGCGGCAGGTTGTGGGCATGCAGCAGCGGCATGACCTTGGCCACCTCGCGGGCATCGAGTTCGGCGAGCAGCGGGATGCGCGACATCAGCGCCCAGGTGACGACGAAGTCGCGGCGGCCGACCTCTTGGGCGAACCCGCTCGAGATGATGGCGACTGGCAGGGCCAGCACGCACAGTCCGCACAGCATGGTGGCCATCGACCACAGCTTGCCGAGCGCTGTGATGGGCGTGGCATCGCCGTATCCGACGGTGGTGAGCGTGGTCATCGCCCAGTAGGCCGCCATCGGCACCGACCCGAACTTGTCGGGCTGCGTCGACCCTTCGATGTAGTACATGCCGGTGGCGCTGAGCAGCAGGGCGGCGACGAGCAGCAGGCCGGCCCCCATCAGCGAGCGCTGCTCGTTGCGCAACACGCGCAGCAGGGTGTGCATGGCCGGCGAGTAGCGCGACAGCTTGAAGAAGCGCAGCAGGCGCAACACGCGCAGGACCCGCAGATCGAGGCCAAGCAACCCACCCAGATAGAACGGCAGGATGGCCAGCAGATCGATGATCAGGTAGCCCCGGGTGGCGAGATACAGGCGCGCCCGCCACGGCCGCATGCGCGAGAGAAACGGCATCTCCACCGCCGTCCAAAGGCGCAGCGCATACTCGATCGTGAAGATGGCGACCGAGAACGCCTCGAAGGCGCGGAACCAGGGTCCGTAGGCAGCCGCCAGCTCGGGCACCGTCTCGGCCACGAATGCCGCGATGTTGAGGGAGATGAGGCCGATGATGAAGGCGTCGAACAGGCGGCTGGCCTGGTCGTCGCCGCGGCCGATCTCGACGATCTCGTAGATCTGGCGTCGCAGCACGCGTCTGCGCACGGCCAGCCGCGCTGCCGCCCGGACCAGGGCGCGATACGCCGTCCCGTTCGCCACGCTCCTGCCGTCTGCCGGCTGCGCCAAAGGCTCCCCTCCTCCCCAGCGTATGCATGATGCAGAGCGGCGGCGCACGTTGCAATCGGCCGCCGCGGCGCACAGTTAAGGCTGCACAGGCGCTATGCCGAAGACGCGCGAGACAGCCGCACTGCTTTGGGCTATTGCAGCGGCCGGCCCGGCTATCGATCGCCCGCCATGTCCACATCGGATGCGGCCGGCGCAGGAACAGTGCATGACGCCCGCCCGCCAACCCGCCGCCTCGCAGCGCCGCAACATTTCGGTGCTGTCGCTGGCGCAGGCGCTGTTCATGTCGGTGCAGGGCATGGGGATTGCCGCCTCACCGCTTGGCTGCGCACGCGCTGCTGGCCCCGGACGACCAATGGCTCGCGACCGCGCCAATCTTCCTCGTGCACCTCGCCGTGATGGGCACTACCATTCCTGCCTCGCTGCTGATGGGCGTGATCGGCCGGCGCGCAGGCTTCTCGCTCGGCGCGGTGTTCGGCTCTGCCTTCGGCGTGCTCGGCTGCCTCGCCATGTACCGGCACAGCTTTCCTATGCTGTGCCTCGCCTCGGTGTTCCAGGGCATGCAGGCGGCCTTCTTCTGGTACTTCCGCCTGGCCGCCGCCGACGCTTCCGAGCCCTCCTACCGCTCGCGGGCCATCTCGCTGGTGATGGCCGGCGGCGTGCTCGCCGGTTTCATCGGCCCGCAGACCGCAAAATGGGCGGTCGACTGGCTGGCGCCGGTGACGTTCGCCGGCATCTACCTGGCCGCCGCCGGCTTCTCGCTCGCGGTGCTCGTCCTGGTGCAGCTGCTGCGCATTCCACGCCTGAGCCTGGAGGATCGCAGCGGCGGCGGCCGGCCGATCGCCGTGATCGCGCGCCAGCCCGCCTATCGCGTGGCGGTCGCCTCATCCGTGTTCGGCTATGCCGTCATGACGCTGACCATGTCGGCCACGCCGCTTGCCATGCTGGCCTGCGGCTTCGGCTTTGCCGACAGCGCCACGGTCATCCAGGCGCACATCATCGCCATGTTCCTGCCGTCGTTCTTCACCGGCCACCTGATCGCGCGCTTCGGCGTATTGCCGGTCATCGCCACGGGCGGGCTGATCGAATTCGGCTGCGCGATCGTCAATCTGGCGGGCGTCGACTTCGCCAACTTCCTGGTCGCCAACGTCCTGGTCGGGATGGGGTGGAACTTCGCCTACATCGGCGGCTCGACCCTGCTCACCACCACCTATACGCCGGCCGAGCGGGCCAAGACCCAGGCCAGCCACGACTTCGCCGTCTATGCCGCCACCGCCAGCGCGGCCGCCCTGTCGGGCGTGCTGGCCGCCAAAGCCGGCTGGACCGTGATCAACCTTGCCGCACTGCCGCTGATGACCGCCGTCACCGGCGCCGCGGTCTGGCTCATGTGGCACAGGCGCCAGGCGCCGGCGACGGCTCCCGCCGAGTAGCCGCGAAACTTACCGGACTGGCTGCGCGCAAGCGGGGATAGATGTTTCACGTGTGACAATCCCCGCCGGGACGGGCAGCGCAATACGCTATGGCCAAACCTGCACGTAGGCCGACCGCTCGCGCTGGGACGCCTCGCCGAAGTTGGCGTTGTAATCCTTGACCAGCGTCTTCAGGTGATCGGACTGCTGGAAGCGTTCGAAGATGGCCTCGCTGGCGAACTCGTACACCGCCATGTACTCGTACTTTTCATCGCCGAGGATCTTCTTGTAGCGCCGCGCGCACACCGCGCCGTTGTACTGCAGCACCTGCGGCACGTGCTCCTCGTTGTACCACCTGTTGAACGCCGCCTCCTGATCCTTGGTGATGTTGGCGCGCACGACAAAGATCACAACCGCCATGGTGTTCCCTTCCGTTGTCTCCCGTTGTCTCCCGTTGTCTCCCGTGTCTCCCGTTGCTCCCAACACTGCCGCAAGCGTGCCCGAGGCCACAAGTTCAATTCGCCGCCGCCAGCACCGCCGGGCGGCGCCAGCGTGCGCAGCCGCCGCAATTGCGCACGACAAGTGCGGCTATGCTCCGCACCGCACGTCGAGCGCCGCCCGTGACCCATGCACGCTGATCAGCCACGAGCCCACCTGCGCACCCGCTGGCAAGCGCTGGCGGTCCGGCTCGGTATCGCGCAGGGTGCGCCGGCCGCAGCGCTCCTCGACGAACTGGCGCAGGCCTATGCGCAGCCCGGCCGGCACTATCACAACCTCGACCACATTGCCGCGCTGCTCGAACTGCTCGACCGGCATGGGCACGACGTGCGCAACCGCGATGCCATGGAGCTCGCCATCTTCTTCCATGACGCCGTCTATGTGCCGACCCGCTCCGACAATGAGGCGGCCTCCGCCGCACTCGCCCGCGAGCAGCTGACCGGGCTGGGCGTCCAGGACGATCTGATTGCCGAAGTCGAGCGCTTGATCCTCGCCACCCGCCACGGCCAGTCTGTCGCCGACGCCGACAGCGACCCCGATCTGGCGCTGCTGCTCGATCTCGATCTGTCCATCCTAGGCGCCGAGCGCGCCACCTATGCCGCCTACGCTCAGGCCATTCGCAGCGAATACGCCATCGTGCCGGACACGATCTACCGGCCCGGCCGGCGCCGCGTGCTGGCCGAGTTCCTGGGGAGGCCGCACATCTACGCTACGCCTGGCCTGCGCGAGGCATGGGAGGCGGCCGCCCGCGCCAATCTGGAATGGGAGAGCACCGCGCTCTGACCGCAGAAGCTTGAGCGCCGTGAGTCTCGCCTGACGCTGCCCAGTCGCTGCAATCGATATCTTGTCGATTTGGCGCATGGTAGGAACGCGCAGCCTCGCAGCCGGTCAAATCTCATGCAGCTCTACGTCACCTTCACGTCGCCCTACGCCCGCCTCGCCCGTATCGTGGTGATCGAGAAGGGTCTCGAAGACCGGGTCGAGGTCGTCGAGGCTAAGACGCGCACGCCCGACAGCCCCTACTATCGCATCAATCCATCGGGCCGCGTGCCGTATCTCGTCGACGATGCCGGTGTCGGCATGGAGGATAGCCAGGTCATCTGCGCCTTTCTCGATGGTCTCGACGGCCAGCCGCGCTTTCATCCCACCGGGGCTCCGGAGTGGTCGCGCCGCCGGCTCGAGGCTTCGGCGCGCAGTATGCTCGACGGCATCGCGGTGTGGGCCCGCGAGATGGGCCGGCCGGAAGGCGAGCGGTCGCCGAAGGCGCTTGCTCATGAGACCACACGCTCGCAGCGCATGGCCGATCATTTCGAGGACGAGGTTGCACGGCCCGAGTTGCGGGACCAGGCGAGCATGGCGCCGTGGGTGCTGGCGGTGGCGCTCGAGACCGCACGCATACGCAAGCTGGGCGATCTCACGCTTGGCCGGCCGCAGCTGGCAGCTTGGCTCGCGCCGATGGCGCAGCGGCGATCCATGCTGCAAACCGCCCCCGCCGTCCGGCCCACTCCGGCCTGAGCCGGCTTCTCACTCCGCCTCGACCTGCCTGCCCCCCAGCTCGCAAGCGATCTTGGTGGTCGGGCTCGGACTCAGTCTTTCAGCTCGATCTCGACGAACGCGAACTCGAAGTCGTTGACGTTGATGACGTTGTGGTGCACGCCGGCCTTGCGGAAATACGAGACGCCGTGCTTGAGGTCGGCAAAGCTCTCTTCTCCCTGCGGCGAGATCAGCTTCAGCCGGCCGTTGCCGGACGGAACCACGACATAGTCCATCTGGTGGATGTGCTCGCCGGTTTCCGCCCCCGGCGCGAACCGCCATTCGGTGACACGTACGCGCTCGTTGTCCACCTGCTGCGTTGGGACGGCCTGCGGAAGCTTGCTCACTGAGGTTCTCCTGGAAAACTTCACGGCCGACTTGAGCGGGCTCGGCGCTCTCTGCGGAGAACGCAGAAGTCTCGCTCAGATGACAACTTGCAGAACACGATGGTTGGCATAACTTATACCCATCCGGCCCCTCCGTTCGAGGGGTTGCACGTGTGTTCAGCGGTTAGGACGCACCCAGCCAGGGCGGTTTGCCGCCCGGAGCTCATGGTGAACATATACACACGTGGCCAATTGCGCTTATAAGCGTGTCCTCAATGACACTGGCGTGGAGCCATCGCGGCTCCAAAGAAGAAGGGTGGGAGGCTAGGAACGTTGACTGACCAGTTGATCGCGCAGTTCGCAGCGGCCTTGGGGGAGTATGGGCCGACCGGTGTTCAGGTCCTCAAGATCATCTGGATCAACATCCTTCTCTCCGGCGACAACGCCATCGTTATCGCCCTTGCCTGCCGCGCCCTGCCGCCGCGCCAGCGGTTCTGGGGCATCTTGCTGGGCGCCGCCGCAGCCGTGGGGTTGCGCATCTTCTTCACCGTCATCCTCGCCTACGTGCTGGAGTTGCCCTGGCTGAGACTGGTCGGCGGCCTCCTGCTGCTGTGGATCGCGGTCAAGCTGCTCGTCCAGGACGAGGCCGACGAGGCCTCCGTCGAAAGCAGCGACAATCTGTGGGGCGCCGTCCGAACGGTGGCCATTGCCGATATCGTCATGAGCCTCGACAACGTGCTGGCCATCGCGGCCGCTGCCCACGGCGACATGATGCTCATCGTGTTCGGACTGACGATCTCGATCCCGCTGATCGTCGCCGGCGCCACGCTGATCATGGCGCTTCTGACCCGCTTCCCGATCCTGGTGTGGGCGGGCGCGGGCCTGCTCGGCTGGATCGCCGGCGAGCTCATGGTTGAGGATCCGATCAGCGGTCCCTTCTTGGATGCCTTTGCCGCCGACTACGGCATTCCCCACAGGGTGGTGCTGCATACCATGCACTTGCTCTGCACGCTCCTGGTGCTGGTTGTCGGATGGTTCCTGATGCGGAGGCGCAGCCGCGGCGCGGTCGGGGTCCCTGGCCACGAAGGTGGTCCGGCCGAATAGCTTTCGCCGGGACCTCAACGAACCGACACCGGTTTGCTTTCGCCGAGCCCCTGATGTGCCAAGAGCGCCGCCGATGCGCGATGCATCCGCGACGCTCTTGTTTAGAGCCGTTGCCTCTAAGGTATCAGGCGCGCGCTGCGACCATACCGTCAGCCATTACCGGTACTTCGCCACTGTTGCGGATGACCCGCGAACGCCATGGCTTCAACACCGCGATAGCCAACAAGGCTGCCGCAATATTTGCCGCCGCCGCGATGATGAACACCATATCCCAGCTGCCGGTGGTCTTCTGGATGGTGCTCGCGTAAGGCACGAGCAGCGCCGCCGTGCCTTTGGCCGTGTAGAGCAGGCCGGCATTGGTGGTCGCAAATCGAGACCCGAACGTGTCTGTCGCCGTTGACGGGAACAGACTGTAGATCTCGCCCCAGGCGAAGAACACCAGACCGCTCAGCACCACGAACCAGAACGGATCGGCACCCCACAGGTACAGCATGTAGATGCCCACGCCTTCAATGCCGAAGGCGATGAACATGGTGTTCTCGCGGCCGATCCGGTCCGAGATCCAGCCGAAGAAGGGTCGGGTGAAACCGTTCAGGATGCGGTCGATGGTAGCCGCGAAGGTCAGAGCCGGCATGGTGAGGCCGAGCAGCGCGACAGGTATCGCATCAACCTTCAAGTCCTTGGCAATTGGCGCCAGGTTGGCGGTCACAATCAGGCCACCTGCGCCAACCAGCACGAACATGAGATACATGAGCGTGAAGATCGGTTGGCCCTTTGCAAGTACGACGGCGCCGCCTGCAAAGAAGATCAAGCCTGCGAGTGCCAGCGGAATGTAGAACTGAAGCCCCGCGAACCACATGGCGAGCCCGCCGACTAGCGCGACGATGGAGCCGACCACCCAATAGGCAGTTGGACCGATCAATTCGCTTGGGCTGTACTGCCGACGGCTTTGAAGGACCGCAGCACTTGCTGTTGCCTCCGGCGTTTCGCCCGAGCGCGGTGCCCGCAGAGCAAAGGCCAGCACTATAATGATCACGCCCTGCCACAGTCCGAACCAGAAGAATGTGTCCTGGAAGCCCTTGGCCAAGGTTTGATAGAAAACCGGCACGCCAAAGAATGAAAAATCGAAAAGGGGCTTGCCCGCGATCATGTTCTGGATCGGCGCAACCGTCAGCGCCGAACCCGCGCCGAAACCGGCCGCTGTCAATCCGGCAGCCAGACCACGCTTGTCGGGAAACCACTTCAACGCGTTGCCGATGCAGGTGCCGTAGACGCCACCAGCACCGATACCGGCGATGATCTGCGCCGCGTAGTAGCCGGTCAGCCCCCCAAGCTCGGTGGCGTAGGAATTCATGATCCAGCCGATGGCAGACAGGATTCCGCCGACCAGGATGACGAGCTTGGGACCCCACTTATCGACGAACCAGCCCTCGATCGGGACCAGCCAGGTCTCAAACAGCACAAACAAGGTGAAGGCGATCTGGATTTCGGCCCGATCCCATTTGAATGTTTTCTGAATGTCTGGGACAAAGAACGTCCAGCCGTATTGCAGGTTGGCGATCATCACCATGCAAATCACGCCGATGATGAGCTGAGTCCAACGGAAAGTATTACTGGCGCGGGGCGCCGATCCCGTTTGCATTTGCTGTCTCCCACCCTAGTGGCGCTGCCCTCGGTAGGCTGGAGCACGCCGGTCTTGTTGATTTGGCCTGCAGGTATTTCGTATACCACGGCACATTAACAGGGGCCGGCGGCCCACTCAACCATCTCCTGTTGCAGAGTTTGGAAAACGAACTTGCTCCGATCTGACATCTGTGGTGTATGGTATACCAAAAACCACGAGTGCTCTGGCGGTCCAAGCGTGCATGGAAAATCGAGTGACCGAGTTGGCTGACACGCAGCTCCAGATCGCCCCCATTGGCGAGGGCATCAGCCTGAAGGCGCGCGCGTACGAGGCGCTCAAGGCCGCCATCATGAACATGAATATCTACGCCCACGAGGCTGAGCTGCGCCTCGACGAGCGCGATCTTTCGCAGCGCTTCGGCGTCAGCCGCACGCCGCTCCGGGAAGCGCTGGCGCAGCTCGACCAGGAGGGTCTGGTCAGGATCGTTGCACGGCGCGGCATCTTCATCGTGCGCAAGACCAAGGCCGAGATCCTGGAGATGATCACGGTATGGGCGGCGCTCGAAAGCATGGCGGCGCGGCTCGCCACCCAGAAGGCCTCCGACGCCGAGCTGTCCAAGCTGCACGAGCTGGTCGACACGTTTTCGGCCGATGCGGTGGCACGGCAGATGGGCGAGTACTCGGACGCCAACATTCGCTTCCATCAGGCCATCATCAATCTCGGCAAGTGCCAGCTGATTGGCGATCTCACTGACAAGCTGTTTTTCCATGTGCGCGCCATTCGCCAGCGCACCATCTTCGAACAGGATCGCGCCAAGCGCTCGATCGTCGATCACAAGGAGATCGTGGCGGCGCTCGAAGCCCGCGACACCGAGCGTGCCGAGCGCCTGGTGCGGGAGCACACGTTGCGACTGCGAGATCATGTCGATCGCTTCGTAGAAATCGATTGAACTGGAACGAAACGCCCGCAACGAACGGGATAGGGGAGGATTGCCGATGGCGGCTGAAAACACGCTGAAGGTGAGAATAGAGGGCGGCGGCGTGCTCTCGGGCGGCCATGTGGTGGCCTAAGCGCTCGAAGGCTGGCGGGTCGACGCTCGGCGCGAGCGCGTCGCAGGTGCCGCGCCGTCTGGAGCCTGGCCAAGGGACTACAGAAAACAAATCTGCGGGAGGAAGGGAAATGTCCGCGACAGTGCAGAGCATCGATGCAAATCCAGGGGCGGAGCAGGAGCTGACCGACGGCTTCCATCTCGTCATCGACGCGCTCAAGCTCAACGGCATCAAGACCATCTACGCCGTGCCCGGCATTCCGATCACCGACTTCCTGCGCATGTCGCAGGCCGAGGGCATCCGCGTGCTCTCGTTCCGCCACGAGCAGAACGCGGGCTATGCCGCATCGATCGCCGGCTACCTGACCAAGCAGCCCGGCATCTGCCTCACCGTGTCGGCCCCGGGCTTCCTCAACGGCCTGACGGCGTTGGCGCACGCCACCACCAACTGCTTCCCGATGATCCTGATCTCCGGCTCCTCCGAGCGCGAGGTCGTCGACCTGCAGCAGGGCGACTACGAGGAGATGGACCAGCTCGCCATCGCCAAGCCGCTGTGCAAGGCGGCCTACCGCATCCTGCACGCAGCCGACATCGGCATCGGCATCGCGCGTGCCATCCGCGCGGCGGTCTCGGGCCGGCCGGGCGGCGTCTACCTCGACCTGCCGGCCAAGCTGTTCGGCCAGGTGATGGACGCCGCGGCCGGCAAGAAGTCGCTCGTCAAAGTCATCGATGCGGCACCGGCGCAAATCCCCGCCCCGGATGCGGTGAAGCGCGCACTCGATGTGCTCAAGGGTGCCAAGCGTCCGCTGATCATCCTGGGCAAGGGCGCCGCCTATGCGCAAGCCGACGAGGCGATCCGCACTCTGGTGGAAAAGACCGGCGCGCCGTTCCTGCCCATGAGCATGGCCAAGGGCCTTCTGCCCGACACGCATCCGCAATGCGCCGGCGCGGCACGCTCCACCGTGCTGAAAGACGCCGACGTCGTGATGATGATCGGTGCCCGCCTCAACTGGCTGCTGTCGCACGGCAAGGGCAAGACCTGGGGCGATGCGCCCAAGAAATTCATCCAGGTCGACATCGAGCCGAAGGAGATGGACAGCAACGTCGAGATCGCCGCTCCCGTGGTCGGCGATATCGGCTCCTGCGTCTCAGCCCTTCTGAACGGCATGGGCAACACCTGGCCCGCGCCTCCCGCCGACTGGGTCAAGACCGTCAGCGCCAAGCGCGAAGAGAACGTGGCCAAGATGGCGCCGCGGCTGATGAACAACAACGTGCCCATGGACTATCACGGCGCGCTTGGCGTGCTGCGCACCATCGTCAAGGAGCGCCCCGACGCGATGCTCGTCAACGAAGGCGCCAACACGCTCGATCTCGCGCGCGGCGTCATCGACGTCTACCAGCCGCGCAAGCGCATCGACGTCGGCACCTGGGGCATCATGGGCATCGGCATGGGCTACGCCATCGCCGCCGCCGTCGAGACCGGCAAGCCGGTGCTGGCGGTCGAGGGCGACTCGGCGTTCGGGTTCTCGGGCATGGAGATCGAGACCATCTGCCGCTACAAGCTCCCCGTTTGCGTCGTGGTCTTCAACAACGACGGCATCTATCGCGGCACCGACGTCAACAGCGCCGAGCTCCGACCCCGCAACGACCGTGTTCGTCAAGGGCGCCCGCTACGACAAGATGATCGAGGCGTTCGGCGGCGTCGGTGTCAATGCCACATCGCCGGACGACCTGAGGCGCGCCGTCAACGCGGCGATGGACTCCGGCAAGCCGACGCTGATCAACGCGGTGATCGATCCGAAGGCCGGCAGCGAGAGCGGCCGCATCGGCAATCTCAATCCGCAAAGCGCATTGAAAAAGAAATAGGGAATTCCGGCAACGCACGCCGAGACGTCGGAGAGCAACGATGTCGTGGTTCGACAAACTGAGAGCAGGAAGGCCGCAAGGCCAAGCAAATGGGACTAGGGAGGCCCGCATGGGCAAAGCACTGGAAGGCGTAAAGATCCTGGATTTCACCCATGTGCAGTCGGGACCGACATGTACCCAGCTGCTCGCTTGGTTCGGGGCCGACGTGATCAAGGTCGAGCGGCCTGGCGTGGGCGACATCACCCGCGGCCAGCTGCAGGACGTTCCGAACGCGGACAGCCTCTACTTCACCATGCTCAACCACAACAAGCGCTCGATCACCATCGACAGCAAGAACAAGAAGGGCATGGAGATCCTCGAGCGGCTGGTAAAGAAGTGCGACGTGCTGGTCGAGAACTTCGCCCCCGGCGCGCTCGATCGCATGGGCCTGACCTGGGAGCGCATCCAGCAGCTCAACCCACGCATGATCTACGCCAGCGTGAAGGGCTTCGGCCCCGGCCCCTACGAGGACTGCAAGGTCTACGAGAACGTTGCCCAGTGCACGGGCGGCTCGGCCTCCACCACGGGCTTCCGCGAAGGGCCCCCGCTCGTCACCGGCGCGCAGATCGGCGACTCGGGCACCGGCCTGCACCTGGCGCTCGGCATTGTCACCGCCCTCTATCACCGCACCCATTCGGGCAAAGGCCAGCGCGTCACCTGCGCCATGCAGGACGGCGTGCTCAACCTGGCGCGCGTCAAGATGCGCGACCAGCAGCGCCTCGCGCACGGCCCCTTGAAGGAATACAGCCAGTTCGGCGAGGGCATCCCCTTTGGCAAGGCCGTGCCGCGCGCCGGCAACGACTCCGGCGGTGGCCAGCCGGGCCGCATCCTCAAGTGCAAGGGCTGGGAGACCGATCCCGACGCCTACATCTACTTCATCACGCAGGCGCCCGTCTGGGAGGCGATCTGCGACGTGATCGGCGAGCCCGGCTGGAAGACCGATCCCAACTACGCCAAGCCGGCCGCGCGGCTGCCGCGCCTCAACGAGATCTTCGGCCGCATCGAGCAGTGGACCATGACCAAGACCAAGTTCGAGGCCATGGACATCCTCAACAAGCAGGACATTCCCTGCGGGCCGATCCTGTCCATGAAGGAGTTGGCCGAGGACAAGTCGCTGTTTGCCACCGGCACCATGGTGGAGGTGGATCACCCGACGCGCGGCAAATATCTGTCCGTCGGCAATCCGATCAAGCTGTCGATGAGCGCCTCCGAGGTGAAGCGCTCGCCGCTGCTGGGCGAGCACACCGCGGAGGTGCTGCGCGAGCTTGGCTATTCGGCCGACGAGATCGCCGGTCTGAAGGAGGTTGGCGCAACGGCCGTCGCGAAGAAGGCAGCCGCGGAGTAGGACTTCTCCCTCTCCCCGCCGGCGGGGTGAGGGGCGCGCACGCCGGCGAGATGAAGTATGGGGAGAGGGAAGCAACCGATTTGGGGAGTAACACGATGCGCATCGTAGTGCATGGACAGGAGGCCTTCGGCAAGGCCGTGCTCGAGAAGCTGCTCGAGCGCAAGGAGAACGTGGTCGCCGTGTTCTGCGCGCCCGATAAAGCCGGACGCGCCGAGGACGCTCTCAAGGTGTTTGCCAAGGAAAAAGGACTGCCCGTCCAGCAGCCCAAGAGCTGGAAGACGCCGGAAGCGCTGGAGCTGATGAAGTCCTTCAATCCCGATCTGTGCGTGATGGCCTACGTGACGCTGTTCGTGCCGCAGCCGGTGGTCGATGCGCCCAAGCTCGGCACCATCCAATACCACCCCTCGCTGCTGCCGTTGCACCGCGGACCCTCGTCCATCAATTGGCCGATCGCCTGGGGCAGCGCCAAGACGGGCCTCTCCATCTTCTGGCCCGACGAGGGCCTCGATGAGGGACCGATCCTGCTGCAGAAGACGGTCGACATCGGCCCCGACGAGACGCTGGGCGACGTCTATTTCAAGAAGCTGTTCCCGATCGGCGTCGACGCCATGATGGAGGCGGTCGATCTGGTGCGCGCCGGCAAGGCGCCGAAGGTGCCGCAGGACCACTCCAAGAAGACCTACGAGAGCTGGTTCAAGAAGGACGTCGCCGAGATCGATTGGTCGAAGCCGGTCGCGGACGTCTATAACCTGATCCGCGCCGCCAACCCCGCTCCCGGCGCATGGGGCACCATCAAAGGCCAGAAGGTCGACATCTTCGACAGCGCCAAGGTTGCAGGCACTGGCAAGCCGGGCGAGATCGTTGCCATCGATGCAAACGGCATGACGATCGCGGCCGGCGGCGGCGCCATCCTCGCCAAGCGCGTGCGCGGACGCCGACGGCAAGAAGATCGCGGCCGGCGACTGGGCCAAAGCGGCCGGCGTCGGCAAAGGCGACACCTTCGACAAGCCCGCACCCAAGCCGCAGGCGTGACGATCCCGGCAATCGTGTCGCCCGGTGGGCAATAAAGCGAGCGCGGGTCCAGGAGAGCGCATTTGACGGCCGGACGATCATGGCTTCCTGCCTGGCTCGGGGGACCGCGCAACGGTACCGCCGGCGCGGCACAATCCATCGGGCAGACAACCAGGAATGAGACTCCACGGGAGAAAGCAAACATGTCGGTGAAGTCCGACATCGAGATCGCGCGCGACGCCAAGAAGAAGCCGATCCAGGAGATCGGCGCCAAGCTCGGCATCCCGACCGAGCACCTGCTGCCCTACGGCCACGACAAGGCGAAGATCTCCGCCGAGTTCATCACCTCGGTGAAGGGCAACAAGGACGGCAAGCTGATCCTCGTCACCGCCATCAACCCGACGCCGGCCGGCGAAGGCAAGACGACCACCACGGTCGGCCTCGGCGACGGCCTGAACCGCATCGGCAAGAAGGCGATCGTCTGCATCCGCGAGGCCTCGCTCGGCCCGAACTTCGGCGTCAAGGGCGGTGCGGCCGGCGGCGGCTATGCGCAGGTCGTGCCGATGGAGGACATGAACCTCCACTTCACCGGCGATTTCCACGCCATCACCACCGCGCACAACCTGCTCTCGGCGCTGATCGACAACCACATCTACTGGGGCAACGAGCTCGGCATCGACACCCGCCGCGTCGTCTGGCGCCGCGTCATGGACATGAACGACCGCGCGCTGCGCGAGATCGTCTGCTCGCTCGGCGGCGTCGCCAACGGCTTTCCGCGCGAGGCCGGCTTCGACATCACGGTCGCCTCCGAGGTGATGGCGATCCTGTGCCTCGCCACCGACCTCAAGGACCTGCGAGAAGCGCCTCGGCGACATCATCGTCGCCTATCGCCGCGACAAGCAGCCCGGTCTACGCCCGCGACCTCAAGGCCGACGGCGCCATGGCCGTGCTGCTCAAGGACGCCATGCAGCCCAACCTCGTGCAGACGCTGGAGAACAACCCGGCCTTCGTGCATGGCGGTCCGTTCGCCAACATCGCGCACGGCTGCAACTCGGTGGTCGCCACCACGACGGCGCTGAAGCTCGCCGACTACGTCGTCACCGAGGCCGGCTTCGGCGCCGATCTCGGCGCCGAGAAGTTCTTCGACATCAAGTGCCGCAAGGCCGGCCTGAAGCCGGCGGCGGCGGTCATCGTCGCCACCGTGCGCGCCATGAAGATGAATGGCGGCGTCAAGAAGGAAGACCTCGGCAAGGAGAACGTCGAGGCGGTGAAGAAGGGCTGCGCCAATCTCGGCCGCCACATCGAGAACGTGACGCCAGTTCGGCGTGCCGGTGGTGGTCGCCATCAACCACTTCATCTCCGACACCGACGCCGAGATCGCGGCGATGAAGGACTACGTCGCCTCGATGGGCGCCGAGGCCATCCTGTGCAAGCACTGGGCGAAGGGCTCGGCCGGCATCGAGGAGCTGGCCCACAAGGTCGTCGAGCTCGCCGAATCCGGCGCCTCGCAGTTCGCGCCGCTCTATCCCGACGACATGCCGCTGTTCGACAAGATCAACACCATCGTCCAGCGCATCTATCGCGGCTCGGAGGCGATCGCCGACAAGTCGGTGCGCGACCAGCTGCAAGGCCTGGGAGGAGGCCGGCTACGGCAACCTGCCGGTCTGCATGGCCAAGACGCAGTATTCCTTCTCGACCGACCCGAACCTGCGCGGCGCGCCGACCGGCCACGTCGTGCCGGTGCGCGAGGTCAGGCTGTCGGCCGGCGCCGGCTTCGTCGTCGCCATCTGCGGCGAGATCATGACCATGCCCGGCCTGCCCAAGGTCCCGTCGTCGGAGAAGATCTTCCTCAACGAGAAGGGCCAGATCGAAGGCCTGTTCTAGGACTCGCCGTCATCCCGGGGCTTGTCCCCGGGATCCAGCTATCGGCTCGCTCCGGCATTTGCGGTTGACTGAATCCCGGCACCAAATGTCGGGACGACATAGTTGCGTCAGCTCGCGCAACGTCTCACGCCGACGCCCGGTTCTCCCGCCCATCGCCGCACACATGCTCGAGCGTGTAGTGCACCGCCTCCTCCACGCTCGCCGCCCGGTACGTCGCCACCCCGTAGCCGCCCGGCGTGAACGAGTATTGGCCGTCGCCGCAGCGCCAGATGCCGCGGAAATGCCCTCTGCTCAGGATCAGCACTTCCGATGGCCGCTCGGACTGGGCGGTGAAGCCGTGCCTATGCGCTGCGAACGCCGCGCGCAGCTCCGTCAGCAACAACTCTTCTTGGTCTCAAGCGCGACATGACTGCGCCGCCTCCGGATACGGAGCTGCGCGCTGGGAGGGACGCACACGCTGCCGACAACGGGCGCGGGCACTCCCTCTCCCATCCCTGCGGAGTGCTCGCGTGCGGCACATATGGGAGCAATGCCGCAACCTTGCATTGCTTAATGCTTGGATGCGTAACAAATGCGCTGACAATTTCCTGAAGATTTTAGTGATCCCGGAAACCTCTTGTTGACCAAACCGCGCGTTGCCTGCCCGCCGTGCTGGCCCCTAGATTGCCTGCCGGTCGGGCGCACCCGGCCTCGATCAAAGGGCCAGCGATGAACCGACCGATGCGACCCGACGATATCGACCCGCCGCTGGTAGGCGGCGGCGATCCGGGAGCGCTCGAAGCCTGCTTTGCGCACGTGCTGGGCGAGGCACCGGCACGGCTCAGCCGCGATGCTGCCGTCAGCCGGGGCGAGGCATCGCTCACCGAGGCCTATCGCGCGCGCGGCTATCTCAAGGCCCGGCTCGATCCGCTCGGCCTCGCCCCGTCGGTCGAGGTGCCGGAGCTCGATCCGCGTCGGCACGGCGTCGATCCCGGAGCCGCGGCTAGCCCGCATCGCCGCCCTGGAGGCCGCCTACTGCGGCAGCATCGGCTGGGACATCGGCCACATCCACGACACGGCGCGGCGCACCTGGCTGCAGGCGCAGGCCGAGACCCCACAGCACGACGCTCCATCCGATACCGAGCGTGTGCAGATCCTGACCCAGCTCGCCCGCGCCCACGCCTTCGAGGAAGGCCTGCGCACGCGCATTCCGGCCGGCAAGCTGTTCGGCCTCGGCGGCGCCGAGACGTTCATCGTTCTGCTGGAGACACTGCTCAGCCGAAGCGGCGCGCGACGGCGTGGAAGAGGTGGTAGTCGGCGGCATGCATCGCGGCCGCTTCAACATGCTGGCTACCGTGATGGGCAAGCCGCTGACGGCGCTGATCGCCGAGATCGAAGGCAAGCCTGCCGTGCCAGCCGGCCTGGGCGTGTCCTCCGACGTCTCCTATCACCTCGGCTATTCCGGCGAGCGCACCATCGGCGGGCGCAAGCTCAGGCTGTCGGTCAGCGCACACCCCTCGCACCTGCAGCTCATCCCCGTCATCTCGCAGGGCCGCGCGCGCGCCAAGCAATCGCTCGCCGGCGCGCACGGCCGCCATGCCGTGCTGCCGCTGCTGCTGCACACCGACGCCAGCTTTGCCGGACAAGGCCTGGTCGCCGAGATGCTGCAGCTCTCGCGCCTCGGGCCGTTCGACATCGGCGGCACCATCCACATCGTCATCAACAACCAGGTCGGCTTCACCACCACGCCGGACGAGGGCCGCTCTGCCCGCCACGCAACCGACATCGCCAAGCTGATCGAGGCGCCGGTGCTGCACGTCAACGGCGACGATCCTGAGGCGGTCGCCCGCGTGGCACGGGTGGCGGCGGCCTATCGCGCCGAGTTCGGCGGCGACATCCTGATCGATCTGGTCTGCTACCGCCGGCCCGGTCACAACGAGATCGACGAGCCGCGCTTCACGCACCCGCTCATGTACGAGGCCGTCGATGCCCGCTCACCGGTGCACCGGCTCTACGCCGACGCGCTGACCAAGCGCGGCATCGATACCAGCGCCGCCGAAACCGCCATCGCGCAAGTTGCACAGGACATGCGCAGTGCTTTCGCAGCCGCCAAGTCCTATCAGGTCAATCACGCCGACTGGTTCGAGGGCCGCTGGTCCGGCCTCTCCGCCGGCAGCGAGGCTGACCTGCTGGCCGCCACCGCGACAGGCCTTGCGCGCGACGCGTTGCGCGAGCTTGGCCGCACGCTTACCGCCATACCCGAAGGCATGGCCGTCGATCCGAAGGTGGCGCGCTTCCTCGACGAGCGGCGCACCTCGATCGAGACTGGCGCAGGCATCACCTGGGCGACGGCAGAGGCCCTCGCGCTGGCATCGCTCCTGTCGGAAGGCACGCCCGTCCGTCTCGGCGGCCAGGACAGCGTGCGCGGCACCTTCACCCAGCGCCATCTCGAGTTGCACGACCAGGCCACTGGCGCGCGCCATCTCGTGCTCGCCGGCGCCGCGGCAGCGGGCGGCGTGCCCGCCGAGATCCACAACACGCCGCTGATCGAGAATGCCGTGCTGTGCTTCGAGTACGGCATCAGCCTGGCCGATCCGCATCGCCTGGTGGTGTGGGAAGCGCAGTTCGGCGAATTCCTCAACGTTGCGCAAGCCGTGTTCGACCAGTGCATCGCCTGCGGCGAGGACCGCTGGCTGCGCGCGTCGGGCCTCGTCATGCTGCTGCCGCACGGTCTTGACGGTGGCGGACCGGATCACTCGACCGGCCGGCCCGAGCGCCTGCTGGCCGCCTGCGCCGGTGCCAACCTCCAGATCGTCAACGCGTCGACGCCGGCCAACTTCTTCCATGCGCTGCGCCGGCAGATGCACCGGCCGGTCCGCAAGCCGCTGGTCGTGCTGTCGCCCAAGTATCTGCTGCGGCACAAGGCCTGCGTCTCGCCGCTCGCCGAGTTCGAGACCGGCACTGGCTTCCGCCCCGTGATCGCCGATCCGATGGTGCGCAACGCACGCCGCGTGGTGCTATGCACCGGCAAGGTGTTCTACGAGCTGCAGGCCGCCCGCGCCACGCGCAACCTCGAATCCGACATCGCGCTGGTGCGCATCGAGCAGCTGCATCCGTTCCCGGCCACCGCTCTCTCCGAAGTGCTCGCCGCCCATCCGAACGCGGAGCTGGTCTGGTGCGAGGAGGAGCCCGACAACATGGGCTACTTCCTGCACTTGCGGTCCAAGCTGGAGGCCACCGCCGGCCATCCCGTGCGCCGCGCCGGTCGCCCGGCCGTCGCCACTCCAGCCGTGGGCGTCAAGTACTGGCACGAGGCCGAGATCGCCGCCTACCTGGAGCAGGCGCTGGGATCCGCAAACGCAACCTCGTCCTGAGCCCGCCTGCACTCGGCTTGTCCCGAGTGTCGAAGGGCGATTGAGTCCACCACACCATGCTTCGACAAGCTCAGCACTAGGGTTTTGCGGTGCCGCGCCGCGCATAGCAGATTGCCTGCCTGCGCAATGCCACAACATGGGTTGGCGATGGACGCGCCGGCCCTCCATCAATAACGTGACGCCCGCTTGTGCAGGAGCCCGCCCATGACCGTGTCCGACGACGTCCTGAAAGCCTTCGCAACGCTCGCCACGCCCACCATCGCCAACGCACTCGACGACGTCGCCTTCGAGGGCGTCATGCAGGGTCTCGCCCAGGTTGTACCCGGCACGCGCTGCATCGGCCGCGCCATCACCGTGCGCGAGACGACCGGCAAGCGCGGCGACTTCACCTCCGCCGACTTCAAGGTCGGCGATATGATCGAGGCTGCCAAGCCCGGCGACATCATCGTCATCGACAACGGCGGACATTGCGTCTCGACCTGGGGCGGGCTCGCCACGCTCGCCGCCAAGTTGAAGGGCCTCGGCGGGCTGGTGGCCGACAGCGGCGTGCGCGATCGCGAGGAGATGCTGGAGCACAAGCTGCCCGTCTTCGCCCGTCACATGACGCCGCTCACCGGCCGCACGCGACTGGCGATCACCGCCATCAACGTCCCGGTAGCGTGCGGCGGCGTGCTGGTGCGCCCGGGCGACGTCATCGTCGGCGACGGGTCGGGCGTGTGCTGCATCCCGGCCGAGCATGCCGCCAAGGTCGCCGAGTTGGCGCAAACCTACAGCCGCGACGACGAGCTGGCCGCCGCCGAGCTCGCCAAGGGCCTGACGTTCCGCGAAGCCATGGCCAAGTTCCGGCGGATCTGAGCCTGGCGCCGACCGGGCAGCCGGCAACGGCCACCTTCAAGCGAGCGCATTGCGTGGCCCACGCCCTCGGCCAGCCTATCACCTAGCCGACAAGCAGCAACGCGTTGGGCGCGTGGCGTGCAAAGCCAGCCTCGGCAACGAGAATATCGAGGCCGAGTGAGGCCAGATCATCGGCGAATGGATCAACGTTCGTGTCTTTGGCTTGATAGAGCATCTTTGCGTAGGTCTGGCAGAGGGTGCAGGTTTCGGCTTTGACGATGTCAGCATCGCCTTCGATGCCCTGCAGGGAAAGCCCGCGGGCTTCGCCGCACGTGATGCACACCGCACGCACATGGTTCCATGCCGTCGAGCACAGCGAGCAATAGAGGTAGCGTGCTCTGGGCGTCTGCCCAGACGCAGTCACTAGGCCGGCGCTCGGCGGAGAGCCGCAGCAGGGACACAGATTGCGTTGCGGCAGCAGCCGCAGCGCCGAGGCAGGAAGGCTGGCCGCCAGGCATGTGAAGTAGACTTGCAATGCTGCCGCCACGTACAGCGCCAAACCCGCATCTTCTGACCGCACTTGGCCGTCAAGGAAGGCGTCGGCCATGCTTTCGATTGCATCAGCGTCGTATCGGCACAGCCGTTCTGCGACCGCCAGCGCCTCCCGTGGACTGAGCTGGCGTCGACGCTATCGAGCACAAGGGTTAGCGCCTCGCGCCAGCTCGGATCTCGCCGATGGCTATCGGCCGCGAGCGGAGGCAACCGCGCGGCAACCGCTTGCGCCACTGCGGACAGGAGTGGCCGCGCGCCAGCTGCAAGGGTACTGGCGGCCATATGCTGGGCGTGCGCAACCCGCGACATGAAGCGCAGCCAATCCTGCATCGGGTGCCCGCTCGCCAACTTATCCAGACGCACCGCCGTGTCGGCAAATCTCTGGCCGGGGTCGGGCAGGATCAGCGGCCTTGGCGCCGAAACGCCGCCTTGCGCACGGCCCTGCCACTTTCCCTTGGATGCGACTTCGCCTTGCCTCATGCCTGCTTCCTTGAGGAGGAGGTGTCGGCATTCGGCACCGGACCTCGCGATCGCGTTTCGAGGAGACGAAGGAACCATTTCCGGTGATGCCGGTAGGCCCAACCCGGAGTGACGTAACCGTGCGTCATGGCCCGCATGGAGCCCTTGATCCAAAAACCCGCGTAGACATGGATAATCCAAACGATGATCGCGGCGATGGCAGCCAGGCTATGGAGCAGCAAGGCAAACCGTTGCTGTTCGATTGTCGTGTAGGACGCAAAATAGACCTCCCACACGATAAGACCGGTGAAGAAGAGAACCGGCACCAGGAGAGCCATTGCCCAGAACACGAACTTCTGGCCGGCATTGAACCGCGCGACTTGCGGAACTCCTTCTTCTTCATTGACAAGAACCTGTGCGATCAACTCGGACCAGGCAAGGTCGTCACGCGTCCACATTTCGTCGCGCCAGAACTGAATTATGAGGCCCATATAGCTGAGCATCAGCACCACCCCGATCCAGGGATGAGCCGTGCGCGTCCATTGCCCGCCCCCGAACAATTGCGAAAGGAAGAACAGCATGGGGTGAAACATCGACAGTCCGGACAGCACCAAGAGCACGAAGCAAACGGCGGTGATCCAGTGGTTGATCCGGCTCGCCATGGAGTAACGAACAATGGTTCCCTTGGGGTATGTCATCGCTGTCCATCCGCGGAACGCATCGCGCGCTGCGCCTCAGTCTCATCCTCGGACTGCACTTCGTTCGGTCCCACCGTGATCCAGTGCAGGAAGCCTGCAGCTGCCGCGGCGGCAACACCTGCCAGAGCAAGTGGCTTGACCATGCCTTTCCAAAGATCGACGAACGCACTGATCTTCGGCCGATCTGGCAGCCCTTCGTAGATCGACGGCTGATCCGCGTGATGCAGCACGTACATCACGTGCGTGCCGCCGACCCCCGGAGGATCATACAGGCCGGCATTGGCAAAGCCGCGCGATTTCAGGTCCTCGATGCGCTCTCCGGACCAAGCGGTCATATCGGCCTTCGATCCGAACATGATGGCGCCTGTCGGACAGGCCTTGACGCAGGCCGGCTCCAACCCGACGGCGACACGGTCCGAGCACAATGTGCACTTGTAGGACTTGTGGTCGATAGGGCTGATGCGGGGGATGTCGAACGGACAGCCTTTGACGCAATAGCCGCACCCGATGCAATTCTCACTGATGAAATCGACGATGCCGTTGGCATATTGCACGATCGCACCGGGTGCCGGGCAGGCCTTCAGACAGCCGGGGTCCTCGCAATGCATGCAGCCGTCCTTGCGGATCAGCCACTCGAGGTTGCCCTTCTCGTCCTCCCATTCTGTGAAGCGCATCAGCGTCCACACATCGGGGCTCAAATCCATCGGGTTCTCGTAGGAGCCCTCGAAGTAGCCGATGTCCTGGCGGAGGTTGTTCCATTCCATGCAGGCGGCCTGGCAA
Source organism: uncultured Alphaproteobacteria bacterium (assembly GCA_963840445.1). Lineage (GTDB taxonomy): Bacteria > Pseudomonadota > Alphaproteobacteria > Rhizobiales > Hyphomicrobiaceae > AWTP1-13. Next base: position 638,134 of record CAWIZC010000032.1, read on the forward strand.
GCCTTGCAGCCGATGCAGCGCGTCACATCGATGAGCTTGGCCACCTGCTGTTCAAAATTGCGGGCCGACGGCGGCGTCAGGGTGGATGCCGAGCGTCTAATGTAGTCCTGCGACTGGAGATCCGACACGGAATGCTCCCTAGTGTCCCGATTCCGAAGTTCGCCTGACGTCGCCGCTAGCGTCCCGAGCGAACTTCGCAATCATAAGGGACACTAGAAGCATAGATTTGCCAGTGTGATTCAGATCGAGAAATTCGCTCCCGACCAAGCTGCGAACTCCGGCGAATTTCTCGATCATCACACTAGGCCACGGGCGGGCTCGCCTTTTCGATGTTGACCAGGAACGCCTTGAACTCGGGCGTCTGCGTATTGGCGTCGCCGACGGACGGCGTCAGCGTGTTGGCGCCGTATCCCTTGCGCGCCTGGCCGGTGAACCCCCAGTGCAACGGCACGCCGATCACATGCACGGGCCGCGCGTCGACCTGCAGAATGCCGATGCGCTTGGTGACATAGGCCTTGCACACGACGAAACCGCGCTTTGAGGAGACACGTACCCAGCCGCCTTGCTCGATGCCCTTTTCCTCGGCCAACGCTTCACCGACCTCGACGAACTCCTCGGGCTGCAGGATCGCGTTGATCAGAGCGTGCTTGGTCCAGAAATGGAAATGCTCGGTCAGCCGATAGGTGGTGGCGACATAAGGAAACTCCGCCGCGTCGCCGAACGCTGCCCTGTCATCGGCAAAAACCCGCGCTGCAGGATTGGTGCGCACCTTCGGATGCAGGACGTTCTCGGAAGGCAACTCGAAGGGCTCGTAGTGCTCGGGGAATGGGCCATCTACCATCTGGTCGAGCACGAACAGGCGTCCGACGCCCTCCGCGTTCATGATGAAGGGACCGACCCCATCCGACGGCTTCGTCGTCGGGGTGTAGTCGGGCACATCGATGCCCGTCCACTGCTTGCCATCCCATTCGATGACCGGCTTTTTCGGGTTCCAGGGTTTGCCCTCGAGATCGGCGCTGGCGCGGTTGTACATGATGCGCCGGTTGGCCGGCCAGGCCCACGCCCAGTTCGAGGCGATGCCCTGCTCGCGCGGGTCGGTGGCATCGCGCCGCGCCATCTGATTGCCCTTCTCGGTATAGCAGCCCGAGAAGATCCAGCAGCCGCACGCGGTCGTGCCGTCATCCCTGAGCTGGGCAAAGCCATCGAGCAGCTTGCCGGCCTGCACGGTGGTCGCGCCATTCGCATCCTTGAGATCGACCAGCGCACGGCCGTTCATGTCCTTGGCCAGTTCCTCCGGATCGGGACTGGTCGGATCGGTGTAATTCCAGGTCATATTGAGAATCGGATCGGGAAATGCGCCGCCTTCCTTGCGATACATCTCGCGCATGCGGTGGAATATTTGCGTCATGATCCAAATGTCGGATCGCGCCTGACCGGGCGCCCCGGCCGCTTTCCAATGCCACTGCAGCCAGCGCGACGAGTTGACGAGCGATCCGTTCTCCTCGGCAAAGCAGGACGTCGGCAGCTGGAAAACTTCGGTCTGGATGTTGGCCGGATTGGATGGATTCTGCGGCCCGAAGTCCTCCCAGAACCGCGAGGTCTCCGTATCCAGGGGATCCATGGTGACCAGGAACTTCAGCTTGCCGAGGCCACGGCGGATCTTGCCCCGATCGGGAAACGCCTGCAGCGGATTGAAGCCCTGGCACAGATACCCATTCATCTCGCCGTTCGCCATCATCTCGAAGGCGCGGATGATGTCGTAGGTCGAAACATCGAGCTTCGGCAGCCAATCATAAGCCCAGTCGTTGTCGGCGCGTGCCGCATCGCCATAGACCGCCTTCTGGAAGCTGACGAAGAACTTGCCGTAGTTCTGCCAGTAGCTGACCTGGCCGGGGCGCAGCGGCTTGAACTGCCGTGTCTTCATGTAGTCGGCAAAGGTGGTCTCGCGATCCGTCGGCAGGGCGAGGTAGCCCGGCATCTGGTTCGACAGCAGCCCGACGTCCGTCAGCCCCTGGATGTTGGAATGGCCGCGCAACGCGTTCATGCCGCCGCCCGCCACACCGATATTGCCGAGCAGTAGCTGCACCATCGCCATCGTGCGGATGTTCTGCGAGCCGCTCGAATGCTGTGTCCAGCCGAGCGCGAACAGGCACGTCATCGCCCTGTCGGGCGGCGCCGTGCTGGCGATCAGCTCGCAAACCTTCAGGTAGACATCCTGCGGCGTACCGCAGATGCGCGACACCATCTCAGGCGTATATCGATCTACGTGCTTGCGCAGCAGGTTGATCACGCAACGTGGATGTTGCCAGGTGTCGTCCACCTTGGCGAAGCCCTGCTCGTCGCGCTCGTAGTCCCAGGAGGTTTTATCGTAGCTGCGACTATCCTGGTTGTAGCCGGTGAACAGTCCATCCTGGAAGCCAAAGCCCTCCTGCACGATCAGGCCGGCGCTCGTGTAGGCACGCACATAGGTGTGCTGGATCGCATTTTTCGCCAGCAGATAGCGGATCAGGCCGTTCAGGAAGGCGATGTCGGTCCCCGGGCGGATCGGCGCATGCATGTCGGCTACCGAGGCGGTGCGCGTATAGCGCGGGTCGACGGTGATCAGCTTCGCCTGGTTCTCGATCTTCGCCTCGATCACCCATTTGAAGCCGCACGGGTGCGCCTCGGCCGGGTTGCCGCCCATGGCGATGATCACGTCGGCGTTCTTGACGTCCTGCCAGGTGTTGGTCATCGCACCGCGACCGAACGTTGGGGCCAGACTGGCCACCGTCGGTCCGTGTCAGACACGCGCCTGGTTGTCGAACACCACCATGCCGAGCGAACGGGCGACCTTCCAGGTCAGGTAGGCGGTCTCGCTGGAAGAGGCAGATGCGGCCAGCATGCCGGTGCTGATCCAGCGGTTGACGGTGGCCCCCAGCCGCATTCTTGGCTATGAAGTTCTTGTCGCGATCGTCCTTCATGTGCCGCGCGATGCGGTCGAGTGCGAAATCCCAGGAGACAGTCTTGAACTGGTTGGAGCCCGGCGCCCGGTAGCGCGGCGCGGTCAGGCGCGTCGGCGCGTGCACGACGTCGAGGAGGGCCGAGCCCTTCGGACACAGCGTGCCGCGATTGACCGGGTGATCGGGATCGCCCTCGATGTGGATAATGCTGGATCGGGCATTCTTGGCACGATCACCCATGCTGTAAATCAGAATGCCGCAGGCAACCGAGCAGTAGGTGCAGGTGTTGCGCGTCTCGGTTGCCGCCGCCAGCTTGAACGGCCGCACCGCTGCGGCCAGCGCCCTGCCGGAATCACCGAACCCGAGAGCAGCTAGGTTGGACGTCGCAAGACTGGCACCGGTGAGCTTGATGAAGCCTCGACGGCTGAGATGCATGTCACGCTCCTGCGCACATCGGCAAGCCGCCACCGACACACGAGGGAGCGTTGGCGTGTTGAACCAAGCAACTCGGAGTAGCGACTGCCGAGGTATCTCTTGCCGTTGCCCTTAGGGGGCGCTATGCGGAAATTGCGGCGAATGGCGCTTTCGTGCGGCGACGACGACCATGAGTGACGGCAACCGCCTGTTGGCCCGGCGCCGCGTTTGGTTAATCGCACGCCCCTACAAGCGCGCATCCTCCACGTTCGTTGACAAAGTCGATCCGCCGGCTGCAGGAAACCAGGCTTTGCGCAAGCACGTGGGCTCTGCTCATTTCGTAGGCACTTTCTTGCAGCGCGCCCACGGCACACCACGGGTGCGCTTGCGTTGATCAGCGGGCTGCACCGCTTGCCACACGCGTTCCGGGACGGCTCCAATCCATCGACAGAAAGATGGTGGGTTGCCAGGAGCGATATCGGCAGGATGCTGCTCTTTAGCGCATCTCGGACTTCGTACGAGAGCACCGACCGTGGGTACTAAGCGGCTGGGACAGCGTGGTATTTATGACCCGCCAGGCACCCGCTAGCACAGTGTTTCGCCTGGATGTTGCGGCAGGCAAGAGCTATACATAAACCCACGCTCAGGCTGGCCGCGGACGAGCTGGCAACAAAAAAAACACATCAAAAAATGAAGGAGGAAGTGTTGAGGGTATTGCTGAGGTTCAGCCGCGCCGTTGACGCGTTCAGCACGCGCATTGGTAGCATAGTGGCCTGGGCCATCCCGGGGCGCAGTGTTGGTCAGTGCGGCCAACGCCATCGGCCGCAAGGTCTTCAGCACATCATCGAACTCCTGGCTCGAGATCCAGTCGGCCCTGTTCGGCGCGGTCTTTCTCCCGTGTTCGGCATGGACGCTGCTTTCCAATGAGCACGCGCTTCCTAGGCGCGTCCGGCATGGCTGAGGATCTGCTCGATACCATCGGGCAGCTGTTCGGGACGGTGCGCGGCGGGCTCGCCTATGCCGCGAAAGGCTCAGCGAATGGGGCTCTGGGGCGGCGCTGACGACAAGGGGAGCGAGATGTTCATTCTACTTAGACTAAGCAGCGCCATCGATTGGGTGAATGAGCGGATCGCGGTGATTGCCAACTGGCTCGTGCTGTTGGCTTGCCTGATCAGCGCGGGCAATGCCGGGAGCCGCTATCTGTTCAGCGAGAGCTCGAACGCCTGGCTCGAGATCCAATGGTACATGTTCGCGGGCATCGTTATGCTCGGCGGACCTTACACCCTCAAGATGAATGAGCACGTCCGTGTCGATCTTATTTACGGCATGCTTTCCGAGCGCACCCGCCTCTGGATCGACATTGTCGGCGGGTTCCTGTTCCTCCTGCCCATTTGCGTGATCTTCACCTACTTCACCTGGCCCTGGTTCGTACAATCCTGGAACCTGAACGAAGCCTCTTCGAACGCCGGCGGACTTCTCCGATGGCCCGTTAAGCTGCTCCTGCCGGTCGGCTTCGGCTTGATGATCCTTCAAGGCATCTCGGAGCTGATCAAGCGCATTGCCGCGCTCGAGCATGTCATCGACATCGAATTCAAATACGAAAAGCCGCTGCAATGAGCTTCATCCACGACAACCTCGCGCCCCTGATGTTCGCCGGCATGATTGTCTTCATGCTGATCGGCTATCCGGCCGCGTTCTCGCTGGCGGCCACCGGCCTGTTCTTCGGCTTCATCGGCATCGAGTTCGGCCTCATCAGTCCTGCCTTTCTCGGCAATCTCACCTATCAGCTGTTCGGCATCCTCTCGAATGACCTCCTTCTGGCCATCCCGTTCTTCACGTTCATGGGAGCGATTCTGGAGCGCTGCGGTCTTGCCGAGGACATGTTGGATTCATTTGGCCAGCTGTTCGGCCCCGTACGCGGCGGCATGTCCTATGCAGTGATTTTCGTGGGTGCCGTCCTCGGCGCGATTACAGGCACAGTGGCTGCTTCGGTGATCGCCATGGGCGTCATCTCGATGACGCCGATGATCAAGTACGGCTATTCTACGCGGCACACGATGGGCGTGATCGCCGCGTCGGGCACCATCACCCAGCTCATTCCGCCTTCACTTGTCCTCGTTGTGCTTGCCGATGTGCTCGGGCGATCGGTTGGCGATATGTATGCCGGCGCCATCGGCCCGAGCATCATCCAGGTCGGTCTGTTCTGCCTCTGGGTTGCCATCGTCAGTGTTATCTGGCCCAAGGACGTGCCGGCGCTCCCTCTTGAGGCGCGCACCCTGCATGGTTGGGCCCTCTGGAAGAAGGCCCTGCGCGGCATTATCCCGTCGCTCGGACTGATCTTCCTCGTTCTGGGTACAATGGCCCTGGGACTGGCCACGCCAACCGAGGCGGGAGCCATGGGCGTGGTGGGGGCAATCGCGCTGGCTGCTTCATACGGCACTCTTACCTGGAACCTTCTCTACCAGGGCATGGCAAGCACCATGCGCCTCACCGCCATGGTGGTTTACATCCTGATCGGTGCACGCGTGTTCAGCCTCGTGTTCCAGGGGCTCGGCGGCAGGGATTGGATCGAGCACCTGCTCACGTCGCTGCCGGGTGGGCAAGTCGGCTTTCTCGTGTTTGCCAACGCATTCATCTTCGTGGTCGCATTCTTCCTCGACTTCTTCGAGATCGCCTTCATCATCATCCCGATGCTGGCGCCCGTCGCCGACAAGCTCGGTATCGATCTCGTCTGGTTCGGCGTGCTGATCTGCGCCAACATCCAGACCAGCTTCATGCATCCGCCATTCGGCTTTGCCTTGTTCTATCTGCGAGGCATCGCTCCGCCGTCCATCAAGACATCGGATATCTATTGGGGCGCTATTCCCTGGGTGTTCCTGCAGGTCATCCTCGTCATCGTCGTGATCTTCTGGCCGGGATCGGTCACCTATTGGATCGACAAGGGACCCGTGATCGACCCGGGCAAGATCGAGATTCCGCTGCCGCAGTTCGGTTCCTCCGGCCTGAATATTCCAGCGCCCAACTTTGGTCCGACTCTGCCCACTACAGCACCCGATCTCGGCGGCACGCAAAAGGCCCCAGATGCCACGCCAGTCGAGCCGGCAAAAGCTGAAACTCCAAAGGCGGAGGAGCCGAAGGACGCCCAGCCAAAGGAGGAACAGTCAAAGGAGGGGGAGCCGCCAAAGGCGGATGACGCCAAGCCGGCAGAAAGCAAATAGATGGGGATCCGATGCACTGAAGCGCGCCGGTCAGATCCGGCGCGACCAACAGTAGTCAGGCATCTTCACTCAGACCGAATACCGCCGGCGCATTGGTCTGCACGGCCGCTTGCGCGCTCTCGTTGACCGTCAGGCGGAAGACGTCCGGTCGCGCATAGGGGGTGGTCACATCGAAGTTGTACTTGCCGCGTGCGACCTCGCCCGGGTCAATCTCTGCGGTTAGAATTGCCGACGCAGGGCTCGATCCTGGTCACTACACCCTGCATTCCCGGCTGTGGTACTTTGGTTTTTTTGCGACACCGAGATGTGTAGGGTCCTGAATGGCGAAGGAAGCTCTTGTACTCGGCGCGGGTGGGTTCATAGGCAGTCATCTTGTGAAGCGCCTGAAGCGGGAAGGCTTTTGGGTGCGGGGCGTGGATCTCGATCTCCCGGCGTTCTCGGACACGCAGGCTGATGATTTTGTGGTTGCTGACCTGCGCGACCAGGAAGCTTGCAACCGGATAATCGATCGTTCCTTTGCCGAGGTTTACCAGCTTGCAGCCGATATGGGCGGTGCTGGCTATGTCTTTACCGGAGAACATGACGCGGACATTCTGCACAACTCAGCCGTCATCAATCTGAACATCGTAGACCGCTGCAACAAGCGGAATATCAAACGGGTCTTCTACTCGTCTTCGGCCTGCATGTATCCCGCCTACAATCAGGAGGACCCCGAGAATCCCAGATGCACGGAGGACTCGGCCTATCCCGCAGCACCGGACAGCGAATACGGATGGGAGAAGCTATTTTCGGAGCGGTTGTTCATCGCATACAATCGCAATTACGGCATGCAGAACCGCATCGCGCGGTATCACAACATCTTCGGGCCCGAAGGGACTTGGACCGGAGGCAAGGAAAAGGCGCCCGCCGCCATTTGCCGGAAGGTGGCAATGGCGTCCGACAACGCCGACATCGAGATCTGGGGCGATGGCCACCAGACACGTTCGTTTCTCTACATAGATGAATGTCTCGAAGGTACCGCGCGCCTGATGCGGTCTGGCTTCGAAGGGCCGGTCAACGTGGGCTCGGACGAGATGGTCACCATCAACGAGCTGGTAGACCTCGTGTGTCGGATCGCCGGCAAGACGCTGCACAAGTGCCATGTGCCCGGTCCCACCGGCGTGCGCGGACGCAATTCGGACAACACGCTTATCGGCGAGAGGCTCGGCTGGCGGCCGACGCAACCGCTCAAGACCGGGCTTGAGAAGACCTACGCGTGGATCGAGCAGCAGGTGCGCCAACACTCACCGTAGGATTGATGCGCCGTGCGTCCACGATCACCGTGCACGCGCGGTCTTGCAGGAGGCGTTCTGCGCGTGCCGAAAGGGATCGAACCATGCTGAAGCGGCCTATTCCCTCGACAGGTGAAATGCTTCCCGTGGTGGGGTGCGGGACTTGGCAGACATTTGACGTAGGGACGTCTGCCGCGGAGCGGCAGCCACTCCGCACCGTTCTGCAGACGCTACTGGACAACGGCGGGGCGGTGATCGACAGCTCGCCGATGTATGGCCGGGCGGAGGCCGTGTCTGGAGATCTGGTGTCCGAACTCAAGGCACGAGAGCGCGCGTTCGTCGCCACCAAGGTGTGGACGACCGGCCAGGGTGAAGGAGTGGCGCAGATGTCGCGTTCTATCCAGCTCATGAGGGCCGACCCCATAGACCTCATCCAGATCCATAATCTGGTGGATTGGCGAACCCATCTGAAGACACTTCGCGATTGGAAGGCGAGTGGCCGCGTGCGCTATCTGGGCATCACGCACTACACCGCCAGCGCGCACGCTGATCTGGAGGCCGTCATGCGTTCGGAGCCGATCGACTTCGTGCAGGTCAACTATGCGCTGGACGATCGCGCCGCCGAGCGCAGCCTGCTTCCGCTCGCAATTGAGCGCGGCATTGCAACTCTTATCAACCGGCCCTTCGGACAGGGCGCCGTGGTCAGGCGACTTAACCGTACTCCTCTGCCGGCCTTCGCGTCTGAGTTAGGGTGCGAGGACTGGACGCAGCTCGCGCTAAAGTACCTCATCGCCAATGAAGCGGTTACGTGCGTCATCCCGGCGACGAGAAATCCAGAGCACATGAAGAGCAACGCGAAGGCGGGTTCGGGACCTCTACCTGACGCTGCGATGCGCAAACACATTCTTGCCGCCGCGGGTCTGTAGTCGACCACTTGCAGCAATTCCCCGCACAGGAGCACGCCGACCGCTGACCTATGCGCGATGCACGCGCTATCAGCCGGAGCATCAGGGGTATGAATAGCCAATAGTTGGGAGAGCCGACATCATGCCCACAAGAATGTCCGTGTCGCCAAACACTATCGGGCCGGTCGAGCGGATCGGCAGCATCGCTGCCGCACTCGAAAAATCCGGCGAACAGAACGAGGTACTCGGACAACTCACGCCAGAAGTCGTGGACAGGCTGCACGAGCAGAAACTCTTCCGCCTGCTGCTGCCACGCGCCTACGGCGGAGAGGAAGTCGACCTCGTCACCTGGTTCAGGGTCATGGAAGCGCTCGCCAAGCTTGACGCGAGTACTGCCTGGTGTATCGGCCAAATGAACGGGTGCGCCGCCATAGCAAGCGCGGTCGAACCGGCCGTGGCGGAAAAAATCTGGGGCGAGCCGCGCGCAGCGCTCAGCTGGGGGCCCCCGATGAAGGCGCGGGCCGACGAGGTCGAAGGTGGCCATCGCTTAGCCGGAGAGTGGATGATGTCGAGCGGCAGCCGGCACGCGACCTGGCTCGGCCTTACGGCCACGGTGTTCGACAAGGACGGTGCCGCCGTACAGCTGCGCAATGGCCCTGCCGTGCGCATCTTCTTCGTGCCGGCCGACGCCGTCACCTGGGTCGACAGCTGGAATGTCATCGGCCTCCGAGCCACCAACAGCGGCGGCTTCAAGGCCGACGGTCTATTCGTTCCCAGCGGCCACTCGGCCTGCCGGGACCATCTGCCCGACGTGAAACTGACCTCGCCGCTCTATAAATTCCCACTGAGTAGCTTCTTTGCGACCGGCTTCTCGGGCGCCGCCCTCGGCATCGCCAGGGCAATGCTGGACGCCTGCATGGCGCTCGCCGTGAAGAAGCACCCCAGCATGACGAGGATGTCCTTACGCGACAGCCATATGGTCCAATTCCAGCTCGGCGAGGCCGAGGCCCGCCTGCGCTCCGCCCGCACTTACGTCGAGACGACCGCGCAGCGCACCTGGGACGCGGTCGTGGCATCAGGCGAACTGACCATCTCGCAGCGCATCGATATCCGTATGGCTGCGACCTTTGCCATTCACGAGGCGAAGGCGGTCGCTGACACGGCGTGGGAGGTCGCGGCAGCGAGCGCCATATTTGTCTCCAGTCCTTTTGAGCGTCGTTTCCGCGATATTCACACCATCACGCAGCAGGTCCAGGGTCAAAAAAGACATCTGCAAGAGGTCGGCGCGTATCTTTTGGGTTTCGAGCCGAGTTTGACGTTTGCCTGAGGAGACGATGAAGCGGTGAAAGGATCCACCGGCATTCGGTGCAATTGAATGACGCGCTAGTCCAGCCACACCCGCTCTAAATCCTGGCCGATCAGGTGGCTCGGCGACATCTCCCATCCCTTGACCCGCGCGTCCATGACCACGATTCGTTGCCACCACAGCAAAGGCACGTTGTAGGCTTCAGTCAGCATGCGCGCCTCAAAGTCTCGCAGGATGCGCGCGCGCTGCTTGGGGTCGGCGACGTCCTTCTGTTGCTCGAACAGGCGGTCGAGTTCGCGGTCGACATATTTGCCCTGGTTGGACGACAGGTCGGCCGACAGATAGCGCGCAAGCTGATAGGTCGGCTCATCCACGGAGTCCCCTTGAAACGATAGCGCGACTTCGTAGTTTCCCTCGTTCAGGGCAGTGTTGTAGAGCGCGTCATTGGCCTGCAAGTGCTCCGTCTCGACGCCAATCTGCCGCCACTGATCGATAACGTAAACGCCGCCACCGGTGAACAGGTTGGCAATTGTGCGATTGGTGAGTTTCACTTTCAGATTCGCCACTCCGGCTTCGGCCAGCAAGCGCCGCGCTTCGGCGCGGGAGCTTTCTATATCGCGCGAGAAGCCCGGCATTTTGGCCAGCTCATCGTCGCTGGCCGCAAGTGCGAAGCCCGGCCGCAGGTAGGCGCCGACGTAGCGCATGATGGTGGAGTTCGCCAGCGCGTCAGCTGCCTTCCAGCGATCGATGGCCAGCGAAAGCGCACGCCGCACGCGGGGATCGTCGAAGGGCTTTCTCTTGGTGTTGAAGGTCACCAGCAGCGAGTTGAGCCAAGGGCCCTCCCGCACAGTGATCTTGTTGCCGAGCGCACTCACCAGTCGATCGCGATCCGGGACGGTCACACTGCGGAAATCGGCCAGGATCTGCCCGCCGTGCAGTGCGTTGATAAGAGCCGCACCTTGCACGAAGATCGCGTGAAAGCCGTCAAGGTAGGGCAAATCTGGTCTGAAGTAGTCCTTGAATCGCTCGCCCTTCCAATGCGAGCCGGCGACGTGCTCGACAAACTTGAACGGTCCTGTGCCAAGCACGTTGCGCGCCGGAAAGGTCGGATTGTCCTTCAGCTTGGCCGCGCTAAAGATGCAGTTGAAAGGATTGCCGAACGCGTAAAGCAGAGCCGGGTTCGGCCGCTTCAACCTGAACACGACTGTTAGCGGATCGGGCGTGTCAATGGTGTCAATGTCGGCGACCAAGCCCTGGCGCACCGACGTCACGCCCTGCGGTGGATTGCGGATGCGGTCGTAGCTTGCTTTCACGTCCTCGGCCGAGAACGGTGAGCCATCGTGGAACTTCACGTTACTGCGAAGTTTGAACGCATAGGTTTTCGCGTCGTCCGCAACGGTCCAACTCTCCGCCAGGTCGCCAACCACGTTGGGATAGTTCTTGACGTCGATTCTAAGGAGATTTGAGTAATGCGGGGAGAGCAGGTGAATTATTGGAAACAGCGCCGACTGATGACAGTCGTACGTCGGCAGGTCGCCGGAATTGATGCCGTAGACTAGCACACCGCCGCGCTTGGGTTGCTGGCTCATCGCGGCCCCATGGGTCAGCAGCAGCGCGCATAGGGCAACGCCGGCCAACCTAAGAACGGGGTTGATCACATCTCCCGGCATGGCGAATTTCCCCCTTTTTCCGTTTTCTGTTGCTGCACCGACGCACAGCCGCTCAAGGGCCGCTTGGTCAGCTCGGTGCCGAACCAGAGACGTGGCTTTTATCGCACACCGGTAATTCGCGCAGATCGGTTGGCCGGACCCAAACGGGTACGGCTGCCATCCCAACTACGCGGCACCCTATGCTGCCCCATCCTTTGGCCGCTCCTTTGTAAGCCGAGGAGCCTCTGCACAGCAACTCGGTGGGCCCCTTGTCGACGGCACTGCGTCGGGCGGTTGTGTTCTGGACACGACTGGCGCAACAGATCGAGCAGCGGGCGGCGCAGAGGTGTCCGGAACACGACCGGCACGAACGTCCGTTGTCGACGCTCTTCAAATAGGCGCCTATGCTGCACTTGCTGGCACCGTCCGCACCGACTTCAGGCGGTGGCTTCGAGGAGGGGGAGATGTCGATACGACAACTCGCGATGGCGGGGACTGTTTGTTCTCCTCGGCGGACTTCCCGCGACAGCCCAGGAAACGACCAAGCTGCGGGTGAATGTGTTCGCCGGCATCCAGAACCTGGCAATCTTCGTCGCGCAGACCAAGGGCATATTCACGCGTTACGGCCTCGAGGTCGAATTGCAGTTCACGCCGAACTCGCCCGCTCAGCGAGAGGGGCTCACCAAGGGCGCTTTCGAGATCGCTCATGCCGGCGTGGATAACTCCGTTGCGCTGGCTGAGACTGGAGTTGGTGCGATAATTGTGATGGGCGGCGACAGCAGCTTGCAGGAACTGTTTGCGCAGGCCGAGGTCAAATCGATTGCCGACCTGAGGGGCCGAACCGTCATCGTAGACGCTCCCAACACAGCCTATGCCCTGATCGTCAAGAAGACCCTGTTGAAGGAGGGCCTGCAGGAGGGGCGCGACTACGTCATGAAGCCGACGGGGGGAACGGCGTCACGCTATGGCCTCATGAAAGAGAGCAAAGAGAATGCTGCCAGCATGCTCAATCCGCCATTCTCGATCTCGGCAATTCGCGACGGCTTGCACAGCCTCGGAGCGGTCGTCAAACTCGTCGGCCCCTATCAGGGAACAGGCTGTTGGGTACTGCGCAGTTGGGCCGAAGCCAACACAAAGACGCTTGAGCGTTATCTCGCGGCCTATGTGGAGTCGCTCAGGTGGGCACTCAACACTGCCAACCGCGCCGAGTCGGCGGCACTGCTCGCTGATCGCCTAAAGATATCGTCCGACATCGCTGCGGCCACATACGATGTCGCCTCCGATCCGGTGAACGGCCTGGCTCCCGACGGGCGCTTTGACATGGATGGCTTTCGCAATGTACTGGCGCTGCGCGCCGAGTTGCAGGGAGCGTGGGGCGGCACGCCGCCGCTACCCGAAAAATATGTCGACCTTTCCTATTACCAAAGGGCACTCACCACCATCGGCCGGTAGCTGTCTGATCGACCGGCACCATCAGCAGGTATCCGCAGGCCGGTCCCACGCCATCGGATGATGGAGCGACCGCGCTGAAGGCCTGATCGTTCGCCGCACACGCACGACGAGCATGCGCTATGCTCGTCCAGTTGGCGGTCTGGCCATCCGTGCAATGAGTTAACAGTGAACATCGCTTTTGGCCATCCGCCTTAAGCCAGTGGAGATGGCTGCCGGGCACTATGCAAACGTCGGAACGCGCCGATTTCCCACCGAAGCCGGCTCGCTGCTGCTGCGACATACATGCGACCCGGAAATCCCCTCGCAACTTGGCGACAATATCGCCACCTTCTCCCGCTTTTGCTCGCAGCTGCCGTCGGGTTTGGGCTCACGATGCTCGCCTGGCAGGCGACGCTGGCAAGGGAAAGCCGTCTCGCGGAAGTCGAGCTCTCCAGCCGTGCGAGAAGCCACGCTCTGATCTTGCAGAATGGCGTCGATGAATACATCAGCCGTATCGTTGCGGTTCGCGCCTTTTTCGAGGCCTCCGTCGACGTTGATCGCAGTGAGTTCAAGCTGTTTACGGACCAGCTCCTGCGCGACCACACGGCGATCCTGCGCGTGACTTGGCTGCCGCGCGTGACCCAAGACGCCCGCGCGGCACACGAAGCGCGGGGCAAGGCTGAAGGCCTCCCGGACTACCAAATTCATGACTTTGCATCGCGCACAACCTCGCCAGTGCGGGAGGAATATTTTCCCGTCTTCTACTCGACCGGCATTGAGCCCAGTTCGGGGCTCTACGGCCTGGACGTTGGATCGGAACCAAACCGTAGGGCGACTCTGCAGCGCGCGGCCGATACCGGTGGAACGACAACATCGCCGCGCATCAACCTGGACACGGCAACCGGCAATCGGAACGGATTCTTCGTATTGCTGCCCGTCTATCGTCGCGGAGATACCCTCGTCGAACCTCCGAACGCCAAGCCCCAAGACCTGTTAGGCTTTGTGAATGCGGTCTTCCAAATCGATGTGATGATAAAGACCATTCTGGAGAAGGCCGCAGCACCCGCTGGTCTGGATCTCTACGTATTTCAGGGTTCGGCTCCAGGTGAGGAACTGCTGTACTTCCACTCCGCCCGCGCCCGTGACGCTCCGCAAGTGCCGCTGGACGAAGCGACGCTACGCGCCGCTTCGCATTGGAGGTCCGACCTTCGAGTTGGCGACCGGAATTGGTCGTTAGTCGCAGCGCCAGTTTCTGAGAACGCTCTGGTTGATTACACGAGAGCCCAGATCGTGCTGATCAGCGGCCTCTTTCTGACCGGACTGTTGCTGGCCCACATGTGGGGATCCGCCCGCCACGCACGACGGCTGGAGGTCGCAAATGACGACCTCACCAAGGCACGCGCAGACCTGGAGGTGCAAAACACGCGGTTCCAGGCAGCTCTCAGCAACATGTCGCAGGGCCTCGTACTGTTCGACAGTGATCGACGAGTCGTCATCTGCAACAAACGCTATATGGAGATCTATGGACTGACGCCAGATCAGGTCAAACCAGGCACGCCCGTGCGCGACCTGATAGAGCATCGCCTATCGCTTGGGCTCAAAACCGGATCTCCGAACGGTGAATATGTGCGCCAGCGGATTGAAGGACCTGTCGTTCCTGCCAACGCCTTCCATGAATTTGCCGATGGCCGAACCATCGCATACGCCATACGCCCCATGCCGGATGGCGGCGGCGTCGCGACCCATGAGGACGTGACCGAACAGCGACGTACCGAGGCCCGCATCCGCCACATGGCGCATCATGACGCTCTGACCGATCTGCCAAATCGCACACTTCTGCGCCAGCGTTTGGAGGAGGCGCTCGAGACTGGTGAGTCAGTGGTGGCGCTTTGGCTTGATCTTGACCGCTTCAAGGAGGTCAACGACACGCTGGGACATGCTATCGGTGATGGCTTGCTAAAGGCCGTGGCAACTCGCTTGAAGAGTTGTGTCCGCGATGGGGACACGGTTGCGCGGCTCGGTGGCGACGAATTTGCCGTCATACAGGCCGGCGCAGAGCAGCCACTCGATGCCACATCGCTGGCTTCGCGCATTATCGAGACGCTGAGTTCTCCCTACCGGGTAGGTGATCATCAGATCATCATCGGGGCGAGTGTGGGGATAGCCGTTTCGCCAGACGACGGTCTGAATGCCATTGACCTGCTCAGGAGTGCCGATCTCGCCCTGTACCGGGCCAAGAGCGACGGCAGGGGTACATATAGGTTCTTTGAGCCCGGCATGGATGCAAGAATGCATGCGCGCCGCACGCTCGAACTCGACCTTCGCAGCGCACTGGCCGAAGGCGCCTTTGAGCTGCACTATCAGCCGATCGTCAACATCGATTCACGCATGGTCACGGGGCTGGAGGCATTGCTGCGGTGGAACCACCCGCAACGCGGTTGGGTGCCACCCAGCGAGTTTGTGGCTCTGGCGGAGGCGACTGGCCTCATCTGTGCGATCGGGCAATGGGTGCTCTTCAAGGCATGTCGCGAAGCGACCAAGTGGCCCAAGCATCTGCGTGTTGCGGTAAATCTTTCGCCTCTTCAGTTCAAGCAGGAAGGCCTAACCGACCTTGTGTCCGAAGCCCTGTCGTCTGCTGGGTTGTCGGCCACGCGCCTAGAGCTTGAGATCACGGAGTCCGTCCTTTTGGAGAACACGGAACAGACGCTGGCCGCCCTGCGGCGTCTGCGCGCGCTTGGCGTGCGCATCGCCATGGACGATTTCGGCACCGGCTATTCGAGCCTGAGCAACCTGCGCAGCTTTGCCTTCGACAACATCAAAGTAGATCAGTCGTTCATACAAGGCCTGGGCGTCCATGATCAGTGCGCCGCGATCGTGCAAGCTATCGCCAACCTGGGCGTCGTTCTGGAAGCGACAACAACGGCCGAAGGGGTCGAAACCGCCGAGCAACTTGCCTGGGTTCGCGCCTTCGGCATCGTTGATGTCCAAGGCTTCTTTCTGTCACCGCCAGTTCCGGCGGCTGAAGTGAGAGAGACGATCCTTCGTCTTGAGCAGTCCCAAAACGCCGCGTAGCCCAACAGCGGGCATGCCACACTGTAGGCATCATGCACTTTCGCCGGCGACCTATGTCGCCAGCGCTTCCTACCTACACCCATCTCGATGCCCCCGACAGCAGCCTCGCAGCTGCGCCATTTAATTCGCAGATGCGGGAAATGTCGGAAGCTTGCCGACGTCGCGCAGGTCATGCTGGATGATGACGGTTGCCTTGAGATTGGCTGCGATCTGTTTCAGGCGCTCGATCGATGCCTGCGACTGGGAGCGATCGCTGTTGAAGGCCGGCACGCCGCCTGCATCATAGTTCTCGTGGAAGTGCGCTGCGTCGCCGCTCAGGATCACGGTCCCCATCTGCGCCAGCTTGACCATCAGGCTGTGATGGCCAGGGGTGTGCCCCGGCGTGTTCAGCATGATCACCGTGCCATCGCCGAACACGTCCTTGTCCGCGGCCACCGGCTCGACCTTGCCACCACCGCTGATCCAGTTCGAGACGAGATCTGGGTTCACCCCCATCGGCGGCTTGGCACTGGTCAAGCCATCCCAATCGCCTTTGCCGATCAGCAGCGTCGCTTTCGGAAAGGCGTTTGCCTGGCCGATGTGGTCACCGTGGTAGTGGCTGATGCCGACGAACTTCACCTGGTCGGGACTTACTTTGAGCTGCGCGAGCAAGTCTGCCGCGGCGATCTTGGGAGCGACGGCGCCGGCTGTGGTCGCCTGGCCCGTGTCCCACATCATGTAGTCGTCGCCGTGCTTGATCAGATAGCAGCTGTAGACAAATTGCAGTTTCAGCTTTGGGAAAGCGTAGGTGTCCGAGAAGCGCGTATTGACGTCGACCGGCGCGATCGGTGTGCCGCCTTCCAGGCGGGTGAGCGTCACCTCGGGGGGCGCCTGCGCCAAAGCCGTGCTGCCGGCCAGCGCGCTCGCGCCGATGCTCAACGCCAGAACCAGTAGATGCCGTTGCATTACGCTTTTCCTCCACCTGACCTTCTGGAAAGACCTGCTGCATCCCCGCCCATTGAGCCGGGCGTCCAGCCCCAACGTCATCACGCCGAGTACCGTCCCCCGTTGCAGTAAGCCCAACAGACTAGAGCATCACCTTCCGGCGGCAAGTCACGCTCCCGTGCCCTCGTTTGCCGACCCGCTCTCGTGGCACCATTGGCGTTCCACGAACATGGCCGACGCATTCGCTGTACGCGCGACAACCGCGGGTCCACGCTGTCGCCGATTGGCCGGGGCGGGAATAGCCCATCCAGCAAACTGGGCGCCGTTCGTGTCGGTTGGCGAGTGCGCGCCAAGCGCGACCTACGCCCACTGCAATATTTTCGGTTGGATCACCCACGCCAGAAAATCATCTCCCGGCATGGCGTGTGGGACGATACCGCGATCGACATCAACCTAGCCTTTGACCGACCTATTTGGCGCTCTTATCGACGAGGTCTGCAACAGCAACGGTTCCATTCCGCTCTAGGATATCGGAACTCCGTTGTTTGAGAATGGCCGCAACCTGCCGCATCTTCCAAGCTGTGGTGATGCTTGGTTTCATCCGTCCGCAGCAATTCTTTTCGTCGTCACGCGTCCTGCGCAGCAACGCTTTGACACAAGGCTGATTGGCCAACATAAGCGCTCAAGGATATTGCGAGACTACTGCAGGCGTCGTTGTTCTGCTTGCGCCATCGTGTGCTGTGGAGCGACCGGCTTGACCTTCAGCCCATGTAGTCCGCGCAAGGTGCCTCGCCACCTCCCCATCCAATCTTGGCGCACGGCGCTCGCAACCGGCGTCGCCAGCGCAGCTCTCTGTGCCTATGGCGTCCGTCCCGTGCGCGCGCAGACCGTGCCGCCAGCCCCGCCCTGCAATCAGATCAGCGGCATCACAGGTGCAATCGTCACCTGCTCCGGCAATGTGTCGAGCGGGGTGAGCCTGCCCAACGGTTCAGGCCCGTTCGAGGTGCTGAACATCGGCAACCTCACGACCAATATCGCGCCAGCTTCGGGCGTGACCGGGGTCGAATTCACCAGCAACGGCAACGTCACACTGAATGTCGATCCCAGGCCGTTCGGCATCATCACCACGGATGCGAATGGCATATTTGCCTCTTCGAATGGTGGGTTCGTCACGATCACGTCGACGGCCGACATCACGACCTTCGGCAGTGGCAGCACCGGCATTCAAGGCTCGGTGCAGTCGGGCGCGGTGACGATCACGTCCAGCGGCAAGATCTCGACCAGCGGCAACAACGCCTTCGGTATCGCTGCGGGCAGCGTCTATGGGCCGGTAACCATCACCTCGACCGGTGATATCACGACCCGCGGTACCTTTGCCGCTGGCATCAATGCCGGCAGCATAGGTCATTTCGGCACTACGGACGGGGCCATCACGATCAACTCGTTCGGCAATATCACGACATCCGGCATCGACGCTCTCGGCATCAATGCCTCCAGCGTCTATGGGCCCATCACGATCAATTCGTTCGGTAGCGTGTCCGTGTTCGGGACTGCCTCCGTGGGCATCAACGCGCAGACCCAGGGCGACGTCACCATCACCTCTGCCGGTAGCATAACGTCCGGTCCTGACAGCTCGGTCGCCATCTTGGCGCTGTCCCAGGCGGGCAATGTCACGATTATCAGCACGGGAGACATCGCAACCGCCGGAAACACCGCGCTTGGAATCTATGGCCGGGCGGGGGCGAGAGTTTCGGTGTTCTCCGGCGGTCGCATCCAGACGCGCGGAGACAATTCACCGGCCATTGTTGCAATGGGCTATGCCGGCGTGGCCATCGCCAATACTGGCAGCATCAGTACGACGGGTGCCGGCTCCGACGGCATTTTTGCAGTCAGCCCGGCTGGCTCGGTGCAGATCATCTCGACCGGCGACATATCTGGCGACGGGCGTGGACTCGGCTGCCATCCGCGCCGGGGGCTACACCGGTAACCTGGTGATCAATACCGGCACGCTGGTCGGCGGAACGTCGTGTGTCTGTGGGGGTGCCGGCGTTTTCATGTACAGCAACGGCGACAACGTCCTCGTAAACCGCGGATCGATATCGGCCCTGTCAGGACTGGCGATCTATTCTGCGACTTTGGGCGGCACCAATACGGTCCACAATTTCGGCATCATCACGGGCGACGTCACTCTCGATGGGCCGAGCGTGTTCAACAACCACTTCGGCGCGCTGTTCAACTCCGGTCAGCTCGTGCAGGCCGGCGTGGTTACGAACGAGGGCACGATCGCGCCAGGAGGCCGGGGCTTCATCACCCAGACGCTGCTCAGCGACCAGTTCGTGCAGACGAGGACCGGCACCTTCGCCGTGGATATCAACGGACAGGGCTCGTCTGACCAGATCGCCGTCTCCGACACCGCGCAGCTCGCCGGCAAGGTGGCTGTGAACGTTCTCTCTCTGCCGGCTCCCGGGCCGATGCGCTACGTGATCCTCACCGCCCCTGGCGGCGTCACCGACAACGGCCTCGGCCTGGCAACCAGCCCGGCACTGCACGCCGCGCTCTTGTTTCCCGACCCCAACACCGTGGAACTCGGCATTGCCGTCGATTTCACGGCGAGCGGTCTCAACCGCAACCAGACGTCGGTCTCGAACAATCTCAACTCGGCCTTCGCCGCTGGGGGCGGTGGCCTGAGCCCTGTGCTGCTCGGGCTGCTCAATACCGATAGTCTCCAAGCCTACAAGGCCGGGCTTGATCAGCTGCTGCCTGCCATCTACCTGGACAGCCAGATCGCCGCGTTGCAGGCCAACCTTGCCTTTTCCAATGCTCTGCTGAGCTGCCGCGTAGCCGGTACCGACACCGCCTCCATCATTCGCGAGGGGCAGTGCTTGTGGGCCGGTGCCGCCGCGCGTTTCCTCGACAGCAACACCACGTTTCAGAACATCGGCTTCAACGAGAATGCAGGCATGTTCGCGGCCGGCGCGCAGGTTGCGCTCGATCAGGTGTGGCGGTTGGGCCTTGCCGTCGGCTATCAATCGAGCACGCTCGAAACGTCGACCGGTGCCAAAAGCGATGGCAAGCAGGCGCAAGCCGGCGTAGCTCTCAAGTACAATCCGGGGCCGCTGCTGCTGGCAGGTGCGCTGACCACTGGCCGCGCCTGGAACGACACACGGCGGCCCATGGCATTCGGCGGCTTCGCTGCGGTCGCTGAAGGAGATCAGAACTTCGACATTCTCTCGAGCTCCCTGCGCGCCGCCTATGTGTTCGGCACGCCGAGCCTCTATTTCAAGCCGGTGCTCGATGCGAGCGTGACGCGCATCGGTGCCGGCGACATGCAGGAATCGGGTGGTGGAGGTGCAGCCCTTGTCGTGCAAGGCTCCACGCAGACCGTATCTGCGGTGTCGCCGACGCTCGAGATCGGCACGCAATGGTGGATAGGCAGCGGCATGCTTGTCCGGGCGTTCGCCCGCGGCGGCGCCAGTTGGTACGGCGGCGCCGACCTCAAGCTTGCCGCTTCGTTCTCGGCAGCACCTGATGGTGTGGCCCCATTCACCACACTCGGGCACCTGGACGATGTGATGGGAGTGCTGGGTGCCGGCCTCGATGTCATCAGCGGCAACGATACTGCGCTGCGCATCACCTACGACGGACAGATCGGCCAGACGCAGCAGCTGCACGGCTTCGGCCTAAAAGGCAGTATCAAGTTTTGATGCGCCGGCACCTGACCTGCAAGCGAACGGGAAAATGCGATGGTGAGTGAAAGGCATACGCCTGCTCAGGGCCACCAGTCTTCACAAGCCACGCCCCAGGATGCGGCCGGCGAGCTGAGGCCGGTCAACATCTCCTGCACCCGCGGACTGGCCGACTGGCTGCTGCGCAACAACGTCAGCCTGGCGTTCACGTCCTACCAAACAGGGCGGCTTTATCTGGTCGGCGTCGATGATCAGAAGCGCGTGGCTTTCCAGGAGCGCTTCCTTGCGCGGGCCATGGGTTTGTGGGCGGACCAGCAGCGTATGCTCGTTGCCGCGATCTCGCAGGTCTGGCGCTTCGAGAACATTCTGCCGGTGCCAAGCACCGGCAACACCGGCCCCGATCGGCACTATGTGCCCCGCGTGGCGCACACGACCGGCGATCTCGACATTCACGAGATCAATGTGATGGCTGACGGTCGCATTGTGTTCGTGAATACTCTCTTTTCTTGTCTCGCCACTTTGAGCCCCACGCACTCCTTTCGTTTGTTCTGGAAGCCCCCTTTCATTTCCAAGCTCGCCGCCGAAGATCGCTGCCATCTCAATGGCCTTGCCATGAAGGATGGCGCCCCCGCCTACGTGACAGCCACTAGCCGAAGCGATGTGGTTGGCGGATGGCGCAATCGTCGCGCCGAAGGCGGCTGCGTGATCGATGTGGCCAGCAATGCGGTCATCACGGAGAAGCTCTCGATGCCGCATTCTCCGCGCTGGTTCGATGGCAGGCTGTGGGTGCTCAACTCCGGCACCGGGCACCTCGGCACGATTGACCCGGGCAGCGGCGCATTCGAGCCGCGCGCGTTTTGTCCAGGGTTTCTGCGCGGGCTCGCCTTCCACAATGGTCACGCCATTGTGGGCTTGTCGTTGCCACGCGACGGAACCTTCGGCGGCCTTGCACTCGATGCAGAGCTCAAGAGGCGTGATGCCGATCCCTGGTGCGGGGTGCAGATCGTAAATCTCGCCTCCGGCGACATCGTCGAATGGATCAGGCTGGAGGGTGACGTAAGCGAGGTTTTCGACGTCGCCGCCATTCCGGCCGTGCGGTGGCCGATAGCGACCGGCTTCCTCAACGATGAGATGCATCGGCTCTATACATTCGAAACCTGACGGGTGCGCTTTCCGACTTTACCGGCCAGCGCCGCCTATTTGATCCCGGATTGCGGTTGCCGAAATGGCCTCCGTACTCGCGTCCAAATCGATGCGCTCAATGGCGTAGCCGACATCCCGGCCATAGAAAATGTGCGTGACGTTGGGCACCGCAATCACCACAAAGCGTCCGGCATGATCCCGCAGGCCCGCTTCAATACGGCTCTTCACGTCGAAAAAAGACAAGGGGTTCTGGTCGTCGATGCCATGCGTGTCGCGGACGGCAATGCACGCTTGGCCAAGGCGAACGATAGCCAACTCGATCAGTCGGCGGTGTCCGTCGTGGAAGGGCTGGAAGCGCCCCATCAGGAGCGCTGTTGGCTTCCGCGCGTCGAACGTCGGACGTAGCAAAGCCAGCGCCTTCTCGGCCCAATGGCGAGCACTCCCCTGTGCCGTCACGCGTACGTCGAAGCGCTCGGGCGGCACGAACATCGCATTGGTATCGGCAAAGCGACCCTCCTTGATGCGGTCCACCCAGATCGTGAAGGCAGGGCCAAAGGCCGCGCGGGCTTCGGGTGTAGGACAAATGAAGTCCGCGATGGCCGTCCCGCCGGTTTCCACCACCCGATCGCAAATCCAGCCCATGCGCCGCGCGTGCTCGATGCGATCGGCGTGCGAGAAACCGAGGTCCTTGTTGATGTTGGCACGAACCTCATCGGCATTGAACATGGCGGCGTTGATCAGGGGAGCAAGCTCGCCAGCCAGTGTCGTCTTGCCCGCGCCCGGCAAGCCCATGATAAGGATTTTTCGGCTCATCGGCGTTTCTTCCGTCGCCAGCTGGCGTCCAAGCGATTCCGAAGTTTGCCAAACCTCGCCGCTGGTGTCCCGAGCGGTACGCTACAATCATACTCATGCGGATTGTGATTCGGGTCGAGAAATTGGCTCCGAACGATGCGACTTGCGGGCGAGAAGGCTGAGCGTCGCATCGAGCTGCCGATCAAGCTCGTCGTACGGGGCTCGACCGGCCCGCCGCCGCTACAGGGGTGAGATGGGGGCCGATCACTCTGCGAATGTGTTCGGCCTGATCTGGGCTTGCCCGCCAATCTGACGACAGGGCTTTCTTCAGGATCAACGTGTCGGGCTTGCTCAAGGACAGCCTCCTTCAGCCGCCCGTTCGATATCCACGCACCTCGCCGGACCTTGCCCGCCATCTCCCTAAGGCCATTGACTATGTCAGCAATTCGATAACGATGCCCAACATGCAATCGGTGAGAAACGCGCAAGCGCACTCTGCTCGGGATAGCCGAAGGGCTCCGTCGAACGCAGGCGCGATGTTTTGCAGACCAGATGCCGCCTGAAACGGTCCGAGAGCGAACCGTGTCAGGATTGGGCTGGAATGCCGCCACCCAAGTCGTGAGCAAGGCGTTCCAGTTTGCCGCCACTGTGGCGCTCGCCCGGCTCCTCAGTCCGGACGAATTCGGCCTGATCGGCATGGTTCTTGTCGTTACCGGGTTCGCGACGACCTTCGCCGACCTGGGCTTGGGCGCTGCCATCATCCAGCGCGACGCAACATCCAACGAGACCTTGAGTTCGGCTTTCTGGTTGAACTTGGGCGTCGGCGGTGCCCTGACGATCACTGTGGCGCTCGCGGCACCATTGGTTGCAAGATTCTACGGCGAACCTCGGCTTGTGTTGCTGACCGCCGCGATGGCGTTGAGCTTCATTCTTGGAGCGTTCAGCTTTGTGCAATCGGCATTGCTTGCGAAGTCTCTCGACTTTCGCACGCGCTTCTGGATCGAGGGGTTTGCGATTGCAACATCCGTGATCGTCGCGCTGGCGTTAGCTCTGGCAGGAGCCGGTGTCTGGAGCCTAGTCGTGCAGTGGCTCAGCGAGGCAGCAGCGCGCGCGGCATTGATGTGGCTCATGTTGCCCTGGCGCCCCGCGCGCGTGTTCAACGCGACCACAATCAGGGAGCTCTTCAAATTCGGCCGGCACCTCTTGGCCTTCAACATCGTCGTCTATTGGGCGCAGAACGTCGACAAGCTGATCATCGGGCGCCAGCTCGGAGGTGCTGCGTTGGGCGTCTACGGCATTGCCGATCGCTTCATGCGCCTTCCACTCACGAACATTACCGGCACCGCCGGCACGGTCATGTTTCCAGCGCTAGCTGCTCTTCGAGACGACATCGATGCCGTGAAGCGAGCCTACCTGCGGGCAAACCGAATGATCGCCTTGCTGACGTTCCCCATGATGCTGGGGATGAGCGTACTGGCTGAGCCACTGGTCCTGCTGATCTACGGTGAGAAATGGCAGAGTGCCGTGGGTATCGTCCAGGTGCTGTGTTTCGCGGGGCTAGCCCAGTCCGTCTACAACACCGCGGGATGGATATTCTTGTCCCGCGGAAGGTCGGACATCCTGTTTCGGTTCGGCGTTCTTTCGATGCTGGTGCGAGGCGTCGGGGTCCTCGTAGGGATGCACTGGGGACTGCTTGGGATTGCCTGGGCGTATGTTGCGGGAGGCTTCCTGGCCCTCATGCTTCCGACCTGGGCCGCCGCAGGACGACTGATCGGTGTTGGTCTCGGCGAGATGGTGAGCAATGTTGCCGGGCCATTCTGCTGTGCAGTAGGCATGGCCGCGCTCATCTGGCTTTCCGATCGTGGGCTCTTCGCGGGCGAGGCCTATTGGCTACGCCTTGTCGTTCACGTGCTTGGCGGCATTGTTGTCTACAGCCTTCTCGTCAGCCTGTTCAGGCTAGCTGCTTGGCATGATGTGCGAGCCTTGATCCTGGAAAGAGCTGGCCCGACAAGGCGGCTGGTTTCTGATCTGATCGGCAAGCTGGCTTGGCGATAGCGGATGCAGGGCCGGCATTCAGCCGTGCATGGAATAGAGCATGCGCAAATCCCAGTTTGCCAGATCCAGCATGGTTTGCCCAACAAGCCGCCATTCGCCGTCCGATGGATCGTGGCAAAGAGGCCGAACCAGGATGGATGGCGGCAATGGAGGGTCTGGCGGCATTCCTGGCGTCCGGAAGCCTCGCTGCTTTAGCATATCGATCGCGAGTTGTGGCAGTGTCGCGGCCCAGATCCAAAGCGGGCGATCATTGGCGAAAATACTGGCGGCCTCGAGCAATCCCGATTGAGCCGCAGGCGTGGTCCCTTCCCAATCCACGATGTTCAGTCTGACGCGATCCGCAAGGTCCGACGTATACTCCTGCAGAACGAGATAGCCCTCGAGCCGCTCCTCAACCCAGAAAAGGAACCAGTAACGGCTGAGCGGATTTTGAAACCGCCAGTGAAAGTATTCACTGTCCCTCACATGCCTGATCTTGCCGTTCGTTCGCATCCGCGCCACCAACTCCGCCATCTCCGCGCAGCGCGGGGCGTGCTCAAGCCTGATGGCAGAATTGTTGCGCAGATGGCGATGCATACGGTTCGCCCCGAGGCCTCGCAATGACTGGCGGGCACCCGCCACAAGCGAGCGCAACCGGCCCTGCAGTGACGGCCCCCTGTGCTCGACAATCGACAGGCCTCTCTGCAGGGAAGCGGTCCACGACCGCCTGCGGATCGGATGCGCCCATCCGGCGCTTCGCCAACCCATCGACAGAGATGAGCGAAGAGTGACCGCGCCCGCGCTCAAATTGAATGCGTGAGAAAAGTTCCGCCCCGACAAGTCTCGGAACGCCGCATTCATGATCTGCGACATCAGCCCATTGCCGCGGTGCTCGGGCGCGACCACCATGTCATCAGCGTACAGACACACCGTCTGCCGGGCGGGGCTGCCTCCCTCCCATCGCACGCCAAAGAAGCCTCGCATGCCGACAGGCTTGCCGTTGCGCATGGCCAAGTAGATCAACGGTTCCTTGACATACGGATTGCGCCCGTACTTCCAATCGAAATACGAAGCATTCAAGGCGGTGCTGGAACTCCATAAATTCTTCTGCAATTCAATAATCAGAGGCCTGAGCTGGGGCTGATATGAAATGAACTCATAGTCAGATGGTGTTCTCGGCTTCATCACCCAGCGTCCACGAATAAGGATCCGGTCCGTCGCCAAGGTGGGGTGCATGGACGCAAGCGGCGGCTTAGCGGCTTAAACGCAAGTGCTAGGAGTTGCACACGCCGCTGCAATTGTCGGGTGGGGCGTCGATTCGCTTTAACTCCTCCAATGTAGCAAATTCCCCACGTTGCGATATCAGCAGTTAGGTGAGCCCGGCCGCTCTCGACAACGTCCGACTAACCGGAGCCTGGTTCTAGAGATCCCGGCGAATGGCGACCAGACGGGGCCGCGCCACCAGCAGAGACCGGACCAGCCGGCTCTCCGCGCTTTTGACCCGCACCTGCCGATACCAGCCCATGCGCATCAGCCCGGTCAGACCTCGCGCATCGTTCAGGTCGCTCTTGTTGATGCGCACCGACAAAGCGGCGTCTGGGCCAGGTCCGGCGCAACATGCAGATACGTGAAACCGGTGGATAACCCGGTAAGTCAGGGCTCAACCCTCCGTCCCGGCCACAGGGGCTATCAAGGGTTCAATGCCTTCGCAGACCTGGACACATGCATAAAATAGAGATAGAGAACAAAAAGCGAACACGCATGGCGATTTGCAATGGAGAGCCTAGCGGAGTTGCGGGCGCGAGAGGCCGAAAATGGCCATGGCTGCATGACGCGATGAACACGGTCGCGCGCGCTAGGGCCGATCGTAGCGATGCGACCGCGTTCATGCTCATGCAGGCGCAGACCATGAGAGTCGGCCAGCGACGATTCGAACTGTCGCTGCAGATTGCCCAATGGGAGAAGCCTGAAGCGCGACACTGATCGGATGGTGGACCATGAACGAGCGCTACGAGATGCGTCGCGGCACCATCCTGCATGCGGACTTGGACGCGTTCTACGCCTCCGTCGAACAGCTTCTCGATCCGTCGCTGCTGGGCAAGCCGATTGCCGTGGGCGGCGGTGTCGTGCTCGCCGCCTCTTATGAAGCGAAGGCTTTCGGAGTGCGCGGCGGCATGTCGGGACGGCGCGCCCGCGAGTTGTGCCCGCAGCTGCAGTTCGTGAGCGGGAACTTCAAAGAATACCAGCGCCTGGGCGATGCTGCGATACAGGTGTTGGGTGACTTCACGCCGCTCGTTGAACGCCTCTCCATTGATGAGGCCTTTGCCGACGTCGCCGGATGTGAGCGTCTCTTTGGCCCGCCGGACATGATCGCCAAAGAGATCCGTCGGCGCGTCCGAGCAGAGGTGGGGCTGCCGATCTCCGTGGGCGTGGCACGCACCAAGCATCTCGCCAAGATCGCCTCGCAGGTCGCCAAGCCGGACGGGTTGGTGGTTGTCGATCCGGCTGCCGAGGTTGCTTTCCTGCACGACTTGCCTGTCGAGCTGATGTGGGGCGTAGGTCCTGTTACTAAGGCCCGGCTGGCCGATGCCGGTGTGGTCACGATCGGACAGCTGGCGCACGTTCAGCCATGGCGGCTCGAGAACCTTCTGGGGCCTGCGTTGGGCCACAAGCTCTCGGCGCTGGCGTGGAACCGCGATCCGCGCGAAATCAGAACACAGCGGCGGTCGCACTCGGCCGGAGCCCAGTCTGCGCTTGGCAGAAAGCCCGCCGAGCAACGGGTCATTCGACCGACGCTACTCCACCTTGCCGACAGGATCGCCACCCGGCTTCGCTCCAAATCGCGACCGGGACGGACGGTGACGGTGCGCGTGCGCTTCGCGGATATGCGATCGATCTCCCGCTCGGTAACGCTGTCGGCGCCAATTTCCGCAACAAGAATGCTCGCCGAGGTCGCCGAGGCACTGGTCCATGCGGCCCTGGCGGATCATCCGCAAGAGAGGGTCATCTCGTTGCTGGCAATTTCAGTTTCGAATCTGGAGGAGGATCCGTTCGTCCAACTCGACCTGCCGATCGGTCTGGAAGATGAGCCGCGGCGACCCGGATCGAAGCGGGGCATGGCGCGAGGGTTGGCCGACCGCGCGGTCGATGCTGTTCGAGATCGCTTCGGATGGGAGGCGATCGGTTATGGACCGATCGCGCTGGGCATCCCGCGATCGGTTCCGGACGATTTCCGTCAGCTTGCTGAGAAGAGTTTGTGACCGATGGTCGAGCCGAAAGAGCCGTGGTGTTAGTCGATCGGGCCCTGTTTGGGCCGAGCACTCGAAGTGCTATTCTCCATGAATGACACTCGAAGATATTCAACGGGCCATCGCCAAGCTCTCGCTGGAGGATCGCGCCAAGCTGCGCCTCTGGCTGGCGGAGTGCGAGGCTGGGCCGCCGGAGCACGAGCCTGAGACAAAGGCGTCGAAGCTCGGCAGGCTTGCTGGACGAGCCGTGGCGGATTTCCGCAAACGCATGCGCGACCCCTAGCTCCAATTTCGAGCTAGACTAGGGTCGGCAGCTAGCGTGCGCGGCGCTCTGCGTTCGCGCATCCACGGCCAGTGGGGCAAGTCGGCGGAGTACTACTATTCGCACGCTGGCGTGAGGAACTCATTCGTCGCGCACCATCGCATCCCAGGCATCATCTGTCCGCTTCGACAATTTGTGTTTCATGATGCGCAGGCTCGGCGTGCGCTCGAACTCCTCGACGATGGTGATGTAGCGAGGCCGCTGGTAGCGCGCGAGACGGGGTGCGAGCCAGTCGGAAAGCACGTGCGGGGCGAGGCTCATTCCCGCCTTCGGCTTGACGAACAGCTTTATCGCCGCCTCGCCAACGTCGGCCGCCACGCCGATCATCACGCAGTCTTCGATGGCCGGGTGCTTGCGGGCAACCTCTTCGACCTCGGCCGCGGAGACATTTTCGCCCCACACCCGCACGCTGTCCGTCATGCGCCCATGAAAGTGGAGATTGCCGGCAGCGTCGGCGGAGGCGATATCACCCGTGTAGAATGCACCGTTGCGCAACGCCTTGGCCGTTGCTTCGGGTTCTTTGAAGTACCCTCGCGTGAGTGCGCCGGGCAAGCGCTCGCGCACCACCATCTCGCCCCGTTCGCCCACCGCGACCCGCCCGCCCGCCTCGTCAACAAGAGCAACGTCGAACCAAGGCAAGGGCCTGCCGACCGAGCCTATCAGGCCGTCGAGGTTGGCCGTTGTGAAGCTCGAGCATTCCGTCATGCCATAGCACTCTCGAATTGCGACGCCGAAACGCTCCTCGAATTGCCGCCAGACGTCCTCAGGGCATCCCCCGCCCCAGGCGATGCGCACGCCATGCGCGCGATCGAGGGGGGCTGGAGGCTGCTTCAGCAGGATCTGCAGGATTCCGCCGAGGAAGTGCAGGTGCGTGGCGCCGCTCGCTTTGATGTCGAGCCAAAAGCGGCTTGCGCTGAAGCGTTCGGCAATGACAAGCATCACGCTGCGAATGAGCGGCAGCACCATCATTTGCGCGCCACCAATATGGAAGAGGGGCTCCCACAGGTAGAGCACATCGCCATCCCGCGCACCCGACACCAGGGCCGCGGCTTCGCCGGCGAGGCGCAGCATACGGTGCGAGACGAGCACGCCCTTGGGCCGACCCGTCGTGCCGGATGTGTACATGATGGCGAAGGGCGCATCGACGGCAACGGATGCGGCGGCGAAGCCCGAAGTGGGGGATTGCTGACC
This sequence comes from uncultured Alphaproteobacteria bacterium, assembly GCA_963840445.1. Classification (GTDB taxonomy): domain Bacteria; phylum Pseudomonadota; class Alphaproteobacteria; order Rhizobiales; family Hyphomicrobiaceae; genus AWTP1-13. The sequence goes on from CAWIZC010000032.1 coordinate 667,679, forward strand.
CAAAGGCAATGCGCCGGCTTCGATCGTCATTGCCGACCGCAGATCGGCACCGCAGGTCGCAATGACCTGCATCAGGTCTGGCTCTGCAATGACGATGTGCGGACCGGAGTGCTCCAGCACGTAAGCGAGATTGTCGCCAACGGCTTGAGTGTTGACGGGAACCCAAACCGCACCTGTACGTGCGATCGCCAGCATTGCGGCGAGCGCTGTCTCGCCGTTCCGCAACATGAGCGCGACACGGTCCCCCGGATGCACCCCGTTGTGGCGAAGCCAGCAGGCCAGCACCGCCGACCGCTGGTCGAGGACACCGAAGGTCAGCGCGCGCTCCCCTATGCGGGCGAACACGCGCTCAGGCGTAGCGGCTGCAAGGCGCTCGAATAGCGGCGCAAAGCCGTCGTCTGTCGCCGGCAGCCCAGGTGCTGACATCTCGTCGGACTGAGGCGGCATTGCCGCTCAGCCCTTGCGCTGCGCTTCTGTGCGCGCCTTGCGCCGCGCGGCGCGCTCGGCAAAGAACACGCGCATCGCAGCCTGCGGCTCGCCCGAGGCGAAGGCTTCCGCCTGATAGACGCCGCCGTTCTCGAAGGCCTCGTCGAAGGCGGGCTGTGTGACCTGGCGGAAGCGCGCCTTGGTCAGCCGCATGGCCATGGCCGGCTTGGCCGCCATCATCTCGGCTACCTCGCGCGTCTTGGCCATTACCTCCTCCGGCCGGTCGACCAGATAGTGGATCAGGCCGATCGCGCGGCATTCCTCGGCATCCATGATGCGTCCCGTCAGCGTGAGCTCGATCGTGCGAGAGAGTCCGATGCGGGGCAACATCAGCATAGGCCCGGTGACGCTCGGGATGCCGGAGTTTATCTCCGACTGTCCCATGCGCACGCCGGGGTGGCCGACGCGTACGTCAGTCAGCATCGCCGCCTGGAAAGCCGAGCCCGCGGCAACGCCGTTGAGCGCTGCCAGACAGGGTTTGTCGAGATCCCGGATGGAATTGTAGAACTGGCGCCAGGATTGGAACCAGTTTGCACCCTCGCCGCCGGACTGAAATTTCTCGGTCTCGTCGAGATCCTGGCCCGCCGAGAAGGCTCGGTCGCCGGCTCCAGTCATGACCACGGCGCGCACGCGCGCGTCCTTGTTCCATTGGCGCAGCACCTCGGCAATCTCAGCGCGCATCGGGGTGTCCCAGGCGTTGAGCTTCCACGGCTTGTTGAGCGTGACGGTCGCGATGCCGTCGCTGACATCGGTCAGAACGGGTCGCTCGTTCGTGTTCGGCATGATGCGCAAATGTCTCCACATTCGGGCCGCTGTTTCTCAGCCAACGTTGTGCGGCCCGCGGGAGGCCTGTCAACGCCAACGCGTACAGGACCTCTCTAATCCTGCATAAATCGCTCAGGGACCAGGCTGCGATGGAACCAGTGTACCAGGGTTACCACGTCGAACACCGGCAGGCCGGTCAGGCGGCCGATATCTCGCGCATAGGGCGCGAGGTTCGTGCACTCGAGAACGAATGCCCCAATACTGGCGTCGGTCCGAACTATTCGCTCGGCGGTCTCGAGCACTTCGCGCTGTAGTGTGGCGAATGGTACGGACGCGTCACCCTCGCGGATCGCGCGTTGGAACTCGGAGGTAGGAGGCATGCCGCAGACGGGAGTCGCCGCATCGGCGCCAACCGCTTCGAGGTGGCGCGTGGTGAGGGACTTTGCCGAAAAGGTAAGGATCGCTGGCCGCCTCCCCTTCGGCAAGATGCGCGCTACCATCGGTACCTGCAGCAGCGCGCTCGTGGCTACCGGTACAATGCAGTGGTCGGCGAGCTCCCGCTGATAGAGCGCGAGGAAGCCGCAGGTGGTGGTTATGCCGTCAACGCCGGCATCGATCATCTCATCCGCGGCTGCCTTGAAAGCGTCGAGCATGGCCGGCCCTTCTGGCCGCGTGACGCGGTTCGGCGTTGCGTCGCGCACCACGCGGTACTGCACTGGGAACGGCCAGGTGCGCGCATTGCCGATGTCGCCGTTGAACCGCTCGAAGCGCGTATCGAGCATGAGGATGCCAATGCTGACGCCATGGTAGATCCGGTTGCGGTCAGGCATTATTGGCCCCCTGTCGCGTTTGCCGGAAGGTGGCGACGAGCTCGGGATCGAATTCGCTCCACAACTTCTCGTCTGGGGTGACACCCCCAGCGAACCGCTCAATCGAGAAGCTTTCGATCGGGGTCTCCGACGAGCCATCAACGATGAGGTCGGCCACGATAGCGCCAACGCCAGGCGCGAGCTGAAACCCGTGGCCGCTGAAGCCGAACGCATGCAGGAGCCCCGGCGTGGTCTTGCTCCAGCCGATGACGGGCAACATATCCGGCAGATAACCTTCGACGCCGGACCAGATGCGGCCTACGCGAATGCGCCCGAGACCCGGGACGACTTCGGCAAGGCGAGCAAGCCCTCGCTCGACGCGATCCCCCGGAACGGTGGCCAGGCCTGTGGCGATATCGGCCTTCACGCGTGGGAAGGAGCCGGCCACCGCCTCGCCGTTGCGCCCCTGCCTTAACAGCAGCGTGCCATCGACTGCGTGCAGCGACGGACCGGTGTAGGCGTTCTGCGGGTTGATCGTGAACAGCGGCGGTCCGGCCGCGAACATGGGTACGGGCTCGCCGATTTGCCGGGCAACGTCCCCCGCCCAGGCGCCCGCCGCATTGACAACGTGGCCACACGTCACGGTGCTCCCCTGCTCGGTGCGCAAAGCGAACCCTGTGCCCATCCGCTGCACGGCGGTAACCTTGGTATGCTCGAGCAGCCGTGCGCCTGCCCGTTGCGCCAGCCGTGCAACGGCGGGGGAGGCGATCGCAGGATCGGCCACCGCATCGCGCTTCGACCACAAAGCGCCCGTCACTGCCCCCGAGAGCACGGGCCAACGGCGGCGTGCCGCGGGCCCGTCCAGAAGCTCCACGTCAAGACCGGCCGCACGCGCATCGTGCGCGGCGCGTTCCAGCTTGGGCTGATCGCTTGCCGCAAATCCCAGATAAAGGTGCCCGCAGAAAACAATGGCGCAATCCTCTCCGGTGATGCGGGGAAGGTCTTCCCAAATCGCCTGCGACCGAAGAGAAAGCGGAAATTCTTGGGGTGCGCGCCCTTGCAGGCGCAGATTGCCGAAGTTGACGCCGCTCGCTGCCGCGCAAGCGCTGCCCTTGTCGATCACAACGACCGAGCGACCGCGCCGGCGCAAGAAATAGGCCGAGTAGCAGCCCATCAGTCCGCCACCGACAATCGCCACGTCGGCCGATATGGAGGCCATTCCGCGTCCCCTTGGTCTTCTGTACGCTCGTGAATCCAGATCACAGCAGCTCGACTGCGCATCGGCAACCGAGAAAACCACATGGCAGAGCCCTGCGACATACTCATCTTGGGGACCGGACCCTTTGCCCAGCGGATCGCCTGCGATCTGGCCGCAACGGCAACGAAGCCGACGCGGGTCGCGGTTGCGGGCCGCAATTCATTCCGCCTCGCGTGGATCATGACGGCCGCACGGGCGCGCGCGGAAATGTTCGTGCGCCCGGTCGCGGTCGAGGGCCACGAGATAGACCTGGGAGAGAGTGGACGGGTCACCGAGCTGCTCGCCGGTTTGCGCGCCACCGTCATCGTGCAGGCCGCATCCCTTCAGCCGGCCTCCGTTATCTCGGGGGCCGGCAATGGTTGGACGCGCCTGGTCTCAGAGGGTGGATTGAGTGCGACGGCCGTTTTCCAGGCCGTCTTGACGTCTCGTGTCGCTCGCACGCTGGCGCAGGTCTCTCCGCACAGCCGCCTGATCAACTGCTGCTTTCCTGACGTCGCCAACGGCATCGTGGCGGCGATGGGGCTGCCGGTGGATTGCGGTATCGGCAATATCGCCATTCTCGCGCATGCCTTTGCAGGGATGCTCGATCGTAATCCAAGGCCAAGGCTGCAAATGCTCTGCCACTACCAGAACATCGCGGCCTGGCGCCGCGCCCCGACGCTGAGGTCCGGCCCAACGGCCCGGGTGTGGCTCGATGGGGCCGAGGTCGCAGATGTCTACGCCCGCTTCACCGCCGTGCAGCTGACCCCAGAGCCGGTGATCGACATCTCAGCCGCAAGCGGCGTAACGCTGATGCTCACGTTGGCGCACGGCCAGGATTGGTCGGGCCACGTGCCGGGGCCCTAGGGCTTGCCCGGCGGCTATGCGATCGCGTTGAAGGGCGGCCGTATCGATCTTGATCTTCCCGAAGGCATCGATCGCGAAGCCGCAATTGCGTGGAATGTCCGGTTTGAGGCCGACAATGGGCTTGTGGTCGCCCCGGGCGGTCATGCCCGCTATACCGGCCGTCTGCATGATGCCCTGAAAGCCGAGAGCCCGGACATTGCTGCTGGATTTGACGTCGCCGACCTCGAACAGGTCTGGCAGGAGATGAGCGCGCTGCGTGAGCGGATGCTGGCGCGTCCGGCGTGACCTGTGGAGCCCTCCTCAGAAGTGCGCCATTGATTGCCTCGACATCCCGCCCTAGGACACGGCAGAATGGCTCAATGCACTGGATCGCCGTCACCATCGCGGCTTTCCTGCTTTTTGAGCCTGAGCCCGGGAGGGATCCATGCAGCGACGGGGACTACTAGGCGCAGCTTCACTTCTTGCAGTGCTGGTCACACTTGGGCTTGCGCCGGTCATGGCGCAGCAGGAGCCGATCGTATTCGGCGTCATCACCCCGCTGTCACCACCGGGCGAGACGGCGCTGGGCCAGCTCGCCAAGCGCGGCGCCGAGATCGGCGCCGAGTACATCAATGAGAAGGGTGGTGTGCTCGGACGCAAGGTCGAGCTTTCGATCCACGACAGCGCCGGTAAGAACGAGCAGGGGGTTGCCGCCTATCGCCGGCTGGTGTCGAGCGAGAAGGCCGTCGCAGTGTTCGGTTTCATCCATTCAGGCGTGAACATCGCCGTCAACGAGGTGGCCAAGGAGATGGGCGTCCCGACGATGGGCACGCAGACGGGCGCCAGCGACGTCACCGCCAAGAAATACGACATCGCTTTCCGCACCCATGCCGTCGACGCTCCGCGCGCGGCCGCTTGGCTGGGCTGGATCCAGAAGAACAAGTGGAAACGCGTCTCCGTCCTTGCCGAGACCACCGACTACGGTATCGGCCTTGCCAAGGAGACCGAGAAGCAAAACAAGGAGAAGAACCTCGGCCTCGAGATCCAGACGATCATGTTCGATCGCACGACGACCGATCTCTTGCCGCAGCTTCTGCAGGTCAAAGCCTTCAAACCCGACGCCATCGTCAATGTGGGCGTCGGCCAGCCGCTCGATCTCATGATCACGCAGGCGCACACCGCCGGTCTCTTGCCTGGGGCGCAAATGGTGACGTCCTATGATGCACCGGCGCGACCGCAGTTCTGGCAGCTCCACGGCGACAAGGGCGTTGGCATCAACTTCATCGCGTTCTACGCGCCCCAATCGGAACTGTCGGATCTCGGCAAGGAGTTCGCCAAGCGCTATCAAGCCAAGTTCAACGAGCCGCCGGTGTACGCTGCGCTGAACGGCTTCGCCAACGCCATCGTGTTCGCAGAGGCGATCAAGAAGGCGAACTCCACCGAGCCCAAGGCGATGATCAAGGCGCTAGAGGAGGGATCGTTCATAGGCTGGTCGACGACCCCTGTGACGTTCCCGCGTGCAGAGGGTGCGCTGTGGCACAACTGGTCGCCGCCGCTGATGGTCTTACACTATTCAGCCAAGGATCAGACGCCCGCGACGGCCGAGGTGGCCTACATCCTGGGGCAATAAGCGTTGTTGCTCCACTGGCTTGCTCGCCGTCCCTTTGAGGCGCCGCCACCCCTAACCTCGGCGGCGCAAACGAGAGGCCGCCGGTGATTTTCAGCGCCGAGCTACTGGTGCAGACCGTCCTCTCCGGGCTGATGGTCGGCGTTCTATACGCGCTGATGGCGCTGGGCATAACCTTCATCTACTCCATCGTGAGGACCATCAATTGGGCGATGGGCGAATTCTACATGATCGGCAGCTACATTCAGTTCGTGGCCGTGCACCATCTGCTAGGGCCTCGCTGGTGGTGGCTGGCAGCGATCATATCGTCGGCCGGCACCTTCCTCGTCGGGCTGATTCTGGAGCCGATCCTGATCAAGCCGATGTATGCGCGGCCCATGCAACGTCGCGACGACTACGCAACCGTCGTCACCATCGCTTTGCTTCTCCTGCTGCGTAGCCTGGCGGTTGCCCTGGGAGGGCCCAACCAATACAGGCCTGAATCGGATTTGCCGGTCGTGTGGATTGGTCCGCTGCCGCAGGAGGGCGCGCGGGTGGCAGCTTTTGTTTGCGCGTTGCTGGCCCTCGCCGTGTTCTGGATCGTCATCAAGAAGACGTGGGTCGGCCTGGCGCTGCGGGCCGCCGCGCAAAACCGCGTGGCCGTGCAAACCTCGGGCGTCGACGTCTATCGGCTCGATGCCATCGCCTTCGCCATCGGCGTGGCCCTTGCCGGTCTGGCTGGTGCCCTGCTTGCGCCGCTGTTCATGGTCTTTCCGACCAACGGCGCGGTCACGACGGTAAAGGGCTTCGAGATCATCGTCATCGGCGGCTTGGGTTCGATTCCCGGCGCACTCGCCGGCGGTCTGCTGCTCGGGCTCGTCGAGAGCCTCGGCGCGGCCTTCATCTCCTCGCCCTACCAGAACGTCTACGGGTTTCTGCTGGTTATCCTGGTGCTCATCATCCGGCCTAACGGCCTCTTTGGCGAGCGCGGAAGGGAAGCGTGATGGGTGGTCCCCTTGCTCGAGGCTGAGGGTGTCACCAAGCGCTACGGCGGCCTCGTTGCCAACGATGCCGTTACAATGACGCTCGCTTCGGGGGAGGTGCGCGGTCTAATCGGGCCCAACGGCGCCGGCAAGACCACGTTCGTCAACATGCTGACGGGCTTCGAGGCGTTGGACGCCGGACGCATCAGTCTAGGCGGCACCGACCTTACGGGGCTGCCTGCAAACCAGATCGCAGCGCGCGGGCTCGTGCGCACCTTCCAGGTCGCACGGGTGTTCTCAAACATGAGCGTGCGTGAAAACCTGCTTCTTCCCTTTCTCGCGGCGGGCAGCCCGGGGGGCGTCCGGGAAGGGCAAGCCAGGGCGCGAGACCTACTTGAGACCGGCACGCTGGAGCATCTCGCCGAAGAGCCCGCCGGCGTCCTGTCGGGAGGCCAGCGCATGCTGTTGCAGGCCTGCGCGGGCTTTATGGTCCCGTCTGTCCGCCTCTACGTCCTCGACGAGCCGTTCGCCGGCATCAATCCGGTGGTCAAGGACACACTGATCGCCCTGATCGAGCGCGATAACAAGGGCAATGGCCGGGCCTTCCTAATCGTCAGCCACGAGATGGCCATCGTCCGCCGCTTGTGTCCGCGCGTTACGGTGATGATCCAGGGCAAGGTTGCGGCCGAGGGTACGCTCGACGAAGTCGCTCGTCGCCCCGAGGTGGTCCGAGCCTATCTGGGAAGCGCCGCGGCATGAGCACGGCTGGCATCCTGGAGGTTTCAGGCCTCAGAGCAGGGTATGTGCCTGGCGTCGACATCCTGTCCACAGTGTCGATGGCTGTGGCGGAAAACGCCGTCACTCTCGTCATTGGGCCCAATGGTGCGGGCAAGTCCACACTCCTGCGTGCGATCTTCGGCATCCTCAAGCCCAGCGCAGGCCGCGTGCGGTTCCGCGGCGAGGACGTAACCGGTGCCAACCCGAGCAAGCTCAAGGCTGCCGGCGTCAGTTACGTGACACAGGACATCAACAGCTTCCCGTTGCTCACGGTGGAGGAGAACCTGCTGATGGGCGCGTGGGTGTTCCGTCGCGACCGACGCCGCCTGAGTCGGCAGCTCGAGAGCGTCTACGCCATGTTCCCGATCCTGAAGGATAAACGGCGCGACAGTGCAGGCTCGCTCTCCGGCGGGCAAGGCCGCATGCTCTCGGTGGCACGCGAGTTGATGACGCAGCCCTCGCTCCTTCTGATCGACGAGCCGACGGTGGGCCTGGCGCCCAACTTGGCGGCGCAGGTCTATAGCCTTCTCTCGGCGGCGAAGACCGCAACTGGAGCGGCGATCCTGCTGGTGGAGCAGAACGTGGAGGAGGCACTGCCGCTGGCCGACTATCTCTACCTTCTCAATCTCGGACAGGTGAAGGCGGAGGGAGCAGGGCGAGACTTCGACAACTCGCGCGTGCGCGCACTGGTGCAAGAATGTCTGCTGGGCTGACAGGCGGCGTGGGCGCATTCGTGAGATGGCGGCGCGTTGCTGCCGTCCTGGTAATCGCAGCGCCACCGCTCGTTGCCCTACCACTGTTCGTGAGCGAGTTCACAGCGCACGTGCTCGCGATCAGCGCCTACTATGTCATCCTGGCCGCCAGCTGGAACATGCTGGCCGGTTTTACCGGCCAATTCTCGCTCGCTCAGCACGCGTTTGCCGCGCTAGGCGCCTACACCTCAGGACTGCTCGTCTATCATCTTCAGACCCCGCTTTGGATCAGCATTCCCGCGAGCGTCCTTACTGCCGCCCTCGGCGGCCTTCTTCTGGGGGTCCTCGTGCTGAGGATGCGCGCGATCTATCTGTCGATTGCTACCTGGGCGTTCGCCGAGACACTTCGCATCACTCTCACTGCCGCCTACGAGTTCACCCGCGGGGATCTGGGCCTGAGCGTTCCCTCGCTGTACGGCCATGTGAGGCCCGTGGTCTACTACTACACGTTCCTGGCTGTGGCCGCCCTTTGCCTGCTCTTCATCTACGTGATGTTGAAATCACCGATCGGCTACTTCATGCGTGCCGTCAGAGACGATCCGATGCGCGCGCAGTCGCTGGCCGTGGATACCACGCGGGTGAAGCTCTTCGCTTTCATCGCCTCGAGTGCGATGGCAGGGCTCGGCGGAGCGCTCTATGCGCACTACGTCCTCACCCTCACGCCCTCGATCGTCGACTTCGGCGAGATGGCGCGGATCATAGTGATGGTTGTGATCGGCGGATTGGGCTCGTTCATTGCGCCGGTCATAGGGGCGCCGCCGGTTTACGCGCTCAACACTTGGCTCGCGGCCTGGGGCGAGTGGAGCATGGTGGTGTTCGCCGCCATCGTCATCCTGATAATGCGCGCCTATCCGGCAGGACTAGCTGGTCTCATTTCGGCCATGTGGCGGCGTCGACCTGGCGGGCCGTCCACAGCATCAAGTTCGGAAGGGCAGGCCCGCGAGTTCGCACTAACGGCAACCGAGGGTGCGCCTGGGCAACAAACAGCCACCGCAGTCAGCGCAACCAAGCTCCAATAAGCCGAAATGGCATAGCTCCAAAGGTGTCGCGAATGTTTGAAGCCGCTCCGGCGTCCACGTACCTGACAGGGCGTGATTTAATGGTTAGGTCGACAGAGCGGCCATTTGGGGACGGGAGAGGGAATCTGAAGCGCAGCACTTGCTCGCCCTCCCGCCGACCGCCCGATCGGGCGCGCAGCCTGGCAAGTGCCAGATCGCCTATGCGGACGTCGAAGAACACACGGCGGGATGGGGTAGAAGAGGGAACGCAAAGCGCAATCGTGCACGCGGCCCGGGCTTTGCTAACATGTAAACTGTGACTAGTTCGCCACTCGTGCGCGCCGCCAGCAACGGTAACCGGCTCCCCCCAAAGTCGGGGCCCCATGATGGGCCGTCTGACCGGTACGGGCCTAATTCCCCTGACGCGATAATCATAGCTCCGATGCGGCAGGCCGAGATCGGCAATGCCGTTCAGCACCTTCTTCGCGAGCCCCCGCCTGCGGCCTAGCCCGCGGACATTGGACCAGTATTTCAACCACTCTGTTACGGGAACAGCCAAGGCGTGGAGCCGAGCTATTGCCTGTTCCGGTATCGCCACCCCGAGTGAGCGCACATAGATCAATCCGGAAAGCGCTGTCGGAACCAAGCCGCGGCGCGCAGCAGTCTCGACTATTCGGTCCCAATCCAAACTGGACGCCGAGATCCTGTGACCGACATCAATCGCCCAGTCGCCACTATTGCCGCCGACGCCGCTGGCAAGACTAATGACGATGCTATCCTCACCGCTCGGCACCAGCACTTTCTTGCCCCCGAACAGGAGAGGGCGCGCACGGCTCCAGAGGGCAGCATCCAGTTCGGCGTCCCGCTTGGAAAAGTGGAACGCCACCCGATGCAGATCGATGTCGCCGAACCGTCCTCTGCGGAAGTTGGTGCTCGCGCGAACTGGAGCAAGCAGCCGAAGATACTGCCGAGACTCCCCACTGCTCGACTCCCATCCGCACTCACAAAGCGCATCGGTGGCGCGAACGACATCGCCGGGGTGAACCAGAACGTCGACATCTCCCATGATGCGGCGGGTCGCCGGCGCCAGCCCCTCGGCATAGTCTGCGCCGCCTTTGAAAAGCAGGCATGGAATGTCGGCCCCATTAAGTGCATCCAGGGCGGGCACGATTTCCGCCAACGTGAGCTGGGTCTGTGTCCAGTGCGATTTGGCCATGCCCTCCAGTCGCGGAAGCAGCTCGGAGCCCGGTTCGAGCTCGCGCACCCGGCGCGCAAGCGGCGCAAGCAGCCGGATTTCCCGCCACTCGGCGTCTTCCAGCACACGCGTGTTCCGCCACGCCTGCCAGGCTGCGCGCGCCGTGCTTTCCTCCGCCAAGTTGGCGCGCAGGAGGAGATCAATGTGCGACGGCGGCCATCCGTGCTCGATTGCGAGGCGCTTGATCATGTCTTTCCCCTCCGTCTCCGGTCGAGCGCGGCCTTGACTGTCTGGAGGTAGCCGTAGTCGCGGCTGTCCCGTCCGTGGCTGAGGCTGCCGGGAATGATGCGACGCAGGGCCAGTACCTTCGGCATCATCTCGAGACGCAGGTCGCGCTCGCGTGCCCGTGCGATCCAATCGATCATATCACCCCTGCTGTGCGCCGGATCGATCACGGGCCCTACGCGGCGGGCACTGGCGGTGCGCATCAACATGGTCGTGCGACCCCAGAACTCCTGCACAGGTGCGTTAGGGTGAGGCTGTTCACCGTGCTTGAACAAGCGCGCGAGAGAGAACACGCCATCCAATTCCGGGACCGCCGCGAGCCGCTCCATCTGAAGCGCGACCTTTTCCCGAACCCAGAGGTCATCGGCATCGAGGCAGGCGACAAATGGAGTTGCAACGGTGTCGAGACCACGGGTGGTTGCTGCTCCACAGCCGCTGTTGGACTGAGTGATGACGATGACCCGCTCGCCCAAAGCGCGCGCGCAGTGCGCTGTTGTGTCGGTAGACCCGTCATCGACGACTATCACGACTTCCGGGCCAACAGTCTGGTTGAGCGCAGAACTCGATCGCCTCGCCGATGGTCCTTTCGGCGTTGTACGCGGGGATGACAACGCTGTATGAGTTGGACATCGGTCCTCAACACTCTCCAACCGTAAGCGGCGCGCGCCTGCTTGCGCGTTGACTATTCACCTGAAATGCCGGCATCGCCTGCTCAAGGCGCAGCGGCCGTAGCGAAGACGCTCTCTGCCGCAAGGCGTCGGGTGAAGAAATGATTGACCGGCGCGGTGCGGCCAGTGCTCCGCCTCCGGGCGAGCGATCTCTGCAAAGCGACAAGCATGCCGGCCTTCACTGCGTTGGTATTCGTGGTCATGCTGGCGGGGTGGCGCCGATAGAGAGACGCAATCTCTGTCTCGATAACAAGGGGCGCCTCGGCCTCGGCCAAGCGAAGGAAGAAATCGAAGTCCTCGGAGAAGGCAAGAGTTTCGTCGAAAAGACCGAGCTTGTCGAAAACATCTCGGCGAAAAAGGGCGCTGTGCAGCGTCACCGTGAGGATCTGCAGATGGCGGGTACCAGGTGCCGGCTGGAAATTCTCCGCTAGCTCTTCGAACAGCAAAGTCTCGCCGATGACGGCGGCAGCGTCAGGGCGGTCTGCAAGCTTTTTCGCCTGACGTGCAATACGTCCTGGAGGACATAGGTCGTCCGAATCGAGGAAGGTGACGTACTCACCGGTAGCTGCCGTGACACCGACGTTGCGGGTCGGCGAAACACCTCTGTGCTCGCACTGCAGCAGGCGGATGCGCTGGTCGCGCTCGGAAATGGATGAGACGACACGTGTGGTCTCGTCGGTGGAGCCGTCATCTACGACGATGATTTCCAAATCGATACCCGGCTCCGATTGGACCGATGCGAGAGCCTCGGCAATAAAACATGCCCCGTTGTAGACGGGCATGACGATGCTGACACGCGGGTGGTTCACGCGGGCAACTCCTCGATGAAACGACGTGCGCTGTCTGCGATCTCGCTGCTGTTCTCCGAGAGTAGCATCGTGAACACTGGAAGGTGCCGGGTCAGCCACGCCGAGAACATGAAGCCTGACGCGCGGGCGCCGGGCATCTGCGCCCACATTGACGGTGCAAACTTCTGAAAGGCGGTCTGCGCGTCGGCCGGCACGAACTGCGTGTGCCGCGCCCTTGCAATCGCCGGCATTACGATCGCCCTCACGCGCATCTCCTCGACCATGCAGCCGGGAAACAGCAGCTCGGGGTCGAGTTCGAGCTTGTTCTGCCAGTTGACCTGCGCGTGCGCTGCATGTGCCGCAAGGCCGGGAATGCGGGCGAGCCCTTCCCGATCCTGTTTCAGGAGCCGGTAGGCACGGAACGCCGTCAAGGGCGCACCGGGAGCAACGAGCACGTAATCGTCACCCACCGTGTTCAAACCACTGGCGAGTCCCGCCAGGCATGTGCCGGACTTGCCGGCGCCGCCCGCGCCGACGATCAGGATGCCCTTGCCTCCGACCGCCAACGTGGCCGCATGAATCAGCCGCCAGCCCCGGCACGCCGCGGCAAAATGCAACAAGATCCGGAACGGCGCGCCGCTGTCCCAGGGCGGAAGGTCCGTCAACTTATCGACCAACTGCACGCCTACGCGAGCAGCAGGGTCGAAAATCGAGAATGGGTCTGCGGGCGCCGGCATCTCGGCTGCAGGAAATGCACCCTTCAGTCCGAGAGACTTGAGCATCTCCTCAAAGCGGCGAGGCGACCCATACCATCCGCGTTGCGCAGACGGCGCCGGCCATCCCAGCGCCTTGGTCTCCAGAAGATTGAAGGTCAGATCAACACGGGGAGCCCCGCCCTGGGTGAGAGAGCCGCCGAGCCGCGTGCAGTAGAGAGAGGCTGCCTGCGCATCGGTGGAGCGCAGACGCACGGTCCAGTCTGCAACGCGCACGTCGAAGGTCGTGAGCTCTTCGTCGCGGATTGCGCTGGCACGATCAAGGATCCGGCGCACGCTATCGGCGTCCACCGTTGTCGACGGCAACGGCCCTGCTGCTACTGAGCCCTGCACCCGACCACCCAATCAGTCTCTCGGCTGCACAACCGGCCAACCCATCTGCTCATCGGCATCGTGGATGGGATCGGCCAGGATCAGGTCCTTCATATCCTCGTAGGTCTCCAGCAGGAGCCCGCGATGGCCATTCCGGGCAAGGGCTACGCTTTCTGCGGCAACTACGGGATGCGTCCCGCCAGTTTCTCGCGGGCGCATCAGCCCATGCTGCTCGATCTGTGCGATGAACTCGCGCGCCCGGGTCGTCAGCTGAGCGTCCACCGCTCCGATCTCGGCAACCAAGTCCGAAGGCAGATGCCCGGATTCTAGGTCCCGCCAGACTGCACCGGCAAGGTCCCGAAGGCTGAAATAGACGCCACTAGCGATATTGAGGACGACAACTTCGCCGTCGAAGTTATCGGCAATGCAATCCGGTGTGGCAACCTCAAGGGCCCTGCCGCGGCCTTTGGCGCCCATATCAACATTTGCTCGATCAATCGAAGGCATGGAATTCTAACCTCCAACACCTCGCCAACAATCATATGACATCAAGCATCGCCTATAGCACAGGCAGTGTTGAGGCAATATGGTTCGCGGGAGCCATTAGCTATGGCTGTGGAGCACAGTTGATCGGCAGCGTGATGTTGCGGAATTGTGACGGAAGAAGCGAGTAGGCGTCATCCACCCGCAGGTCCGGGATGTGTCCGCGCTACGCGCGTCGGAGGCGTATTGAGATGGTCGTTCGCCTGTTTCCTGGCCGAGTATTTGCGAGCGGAGGTTGCGACGAGGTAGTGCCGCCATCAAGGCGCAGCACTCCCGTCATATGCTCAAGGCGAGTATTGAATGCGGCGTGGGTCGATCACGTCGATCTCGAAATGGCTGCGGTAATGAAAGCCCTTTTTGCGTTCGTGCCCGGACACGCGGCCGGATCTCGCGCGTTTGCAGCGTCCGAGTCGCCCGGTAGGGAGCAATCGTTTCTTCAGGTTGTGGGCCGGCTCGCCGCGAATGCACGGCCAGGGCTGTCAGCCAGAGCAGTCCGGCAAGGCTAGGAGCGCCGCGACGACGCCCTGGAGAACGAAGAACAGCAGCGCCGCGATAAGTCCGTCGGCCACAGACACGCTCGCCGGCGGCGAAGCGCCTAGGTCAAGCAGAAAGGGAGGTGATCCCTTGCCTTTTGCCAAAGCGCCAGCCCACGCAGCGCGGTCAGCACGACAAATCCCGTCCGCTGCCAAATGCTGCCCGCGAAGATCGCGAAAGCATAGAGCGAGGCCAGCAGCATATAAAGATAGACGTAGCTGGGATGCAGGCGCCGCTGCACGAGCTGATCCAGAGGACCACAGGCGAACATACCGAGCGCGGTGGCGATCACCGCAAAGACGGGAACGCCGAGGAGAACAACCACGAACAGCTCGAGCTGGTGAAAGGACAGCGTTGGGTGCAAGGCCATGCCGCAGCCCAATATCGCCACAGCGTAGACGAGGCAGACACTCCCTCAGAGCAGCGCCTTTTCCCGCAGGATTGAGGGCAGGGATTTAGGGGCGTGGCTCTACGGATGTCCCGAACCAACTTCTCGGCGCCGTCCGGTTTGCGCCCATTCCTGTCCGTCATCGTCATCCCTCCGAGGGGTTACGATGAGCCAGGAACTCTCGCTTACGCAATCAGCTCAATCTGTCCGGTAAGTGCTGACGGCGAACACCACGGCCGGTCCGGGGCGATGCTTTGACCCTGCTCGTTCTGGACAAAGACGCAGTCCGCACATATTCCACGGCCGCAGTCGCAGCCCAAACGGACGCTGCCCCCGCCCGTGGCAGTCGTGAAGGGACGATTGTAGGAAATCGCAACAGCCGGGGTGGTGGTACTCTCGTAGACGCTGTTTCCGCCCCACGAGTTGTAGGCCTGCCACGTCTCGTCGGATGTCTTGAAGACGATGTCAGATTGGCTGGCGTCGTTGCGGACGATAAAGGGAATGTGGTTCTCGCCGAACGTTCCGTCCTCGCGCACGAGCTTCGCAATATAGACGCCCGAGGTTGCGTCGGAGGGAATCTTCCAGCCGTCGGTCACCTGCCAGTTCCCGGCGTCGACAACTCCGGTGGAGGCGTCGAACAAAGGGTTCGGTTGGAAAATCGGATCCTCGTGATGATCGACCGTGCCGATGTACCTTGCTCCCAGGCCATCATAGTACCCCAAGCGGTAGATATCGATGCGGTAGTCACCGGTGTCGGTACTGATCTTGAAATCAACCGTTGAGCCTATGTTGAAGCTCATGTCGGTGGTGAAGCCCTCGATGCTCGTGCTAGCACCGTTTTCAAGGCCCCATTCGCTCTCAGGATTGCCCCGCTTCTGGTTTTCCAGAGTGATTGCGTTTGCCATGTCTAGCCTTTATCACCTCTTTCGGAAGTCGAGCGGTAAGTTGCGAATTGCATGCAATACAGTCTGCGACCCGGTCGAGTTGGTTCACTCCCTATTATCTTGCGCGACACAGGGTATGCGCTCGATCATTATCATTATCTTGCGCGATGCGCGCACTCGCTCGTAATGCTTAATCTCCTCGGCTGGTAGCCAATGTTTCCTAAACTTTTGGGATGTCAACCAGGGGTGGGGTGTGCTGCGGTTTTGGTCCGCACATCGGTCGACCGCGAGCAAGCCAGGCGCGAAAACAGGCCCGGGGTGCTTTCGGTCGCGCGGGCGCTCATATGTACACGGATCAATACTCTAGAAACGAGCATGTCCACCGTCAGCACCTAGCGGTCTCCCGGCTCACGTCCACAGCATCAAGACCGGACATGGAGGGCGGCACTGCCCTCTTCGGCTTTCGGCAATTATTGAGCTTGCGAGCCTGATCACGCTATTCAAGGCGGGCAAGAACTGCTGCTTCCTTTTTTCGAATAATTTACTCGCGGATGCTAAGTAATTCTCTGTGTGGCGGGACCAAGCCAGTGTATCGCGCCAGCGTGATCCGACGATCATCCGGATCGATATTACTGCCGTTTGGCTGAGTGTGTGGAACTATGCGCAGCGCGTCGGTCATCAACGCAACCCTTACAGCAACGGAGTACCTAAACACACCAGAGCAGACAGGCCGGACTGCACCGGGCACCTTCTCGCGGGTTGAGAACGCTTCCGGCAGGGATCCCGCAAACGGTTGGCTAGCACCAGAGGCCGCGCCCGCAGTCGATAGCGGCCTATGGGCGCTTGCGGCAGTTGCAAGCCATTACAGAATCGCTGCTCACCCCGCCCAGCTAGCGCACGACCTCGGCCTGCGAGGGCGTCTAAGCAACAATGAGGACATCGTTCGTGCGGCCCGACGCCTCGGATTGAAGGCCAAGCTGCTGCAAGGACAGCACCTTGTGCGGTTAACTTCCACCCCGTTGCCTGTGATTTTAGCACTCTCGGATGGCGGTTTTGTCATTCTCACCCATCGACTTGCGGATGGCCGCTACCGGCTCGTGGACCCGACGATGCCGGGCGGCAGGATTGATACTCCGGAGTCGTTGGTCAAGCGCTGGTCAGGCGGGATCATTCTAGTAACGCGCCGCATCGGCGGTGCGGGTGCCAATCCCGGTACCTTCAATTTTCAATGGTTTGTTGCTTCGATCGGGCGTTATCGGCGCCCGCTTGCCCATGTGCTTCTGGCTTCCTTGTTCATTCAACTGTTCGCGCTGATCACCCCTTTGTTCTTCCAGGTTGTCATCGACAAAGTGCTGCCACACAAGAGTCTTTCCACCCTCATCGTTATGGTTGTTGGCCTGTTGCTGGTCGGAGCTTTTGACGTCGTTCTCCAATTCTTGCGCTCCTATGCGCTGAACCATACGACGTGTCGCATCGATGTGGAACTTGGTGCGCGGCTATTCGACCACCTGCTGAAGCTGCCACTCGCCTATTTTGAGACGCGACCGGCGGGTCAAACAGTGGCTCGCGTCCGCGAGCTCGAAACGGTTCGTGCGTTTCTGACCGGTCAGGGGCTTTCATCTATTATCGATCTCCTATTCGCGGTCATTTTTGTCTCCGTTCTATTTATCTACTCGCCGTGTTTGACATTGATTGTTCTGGCATGCACCCCTTTTTACATTCTCATTGCAATGATAGTCCGGCCCATACTGCGGCAGCGCATAAATGAGCGTTTCAGTTGCGGGGCTGCTAGTCAGCAATTCCTGGTCGAGTCGGTCGTCGGCATGCAGACGCTGAAAGCGGCGGCGGTGGAACCCGTGCTGCGCAACGAGTGGGAGGACAAGCTAGCCGCGTATGTCAAAACGTCATTCCAGGCGGCCAATCTGGCGAGCTTGGGACAGAACGCGATCCAGTACGTCAACAAGGTAACGACCGTCCTTGTCATCCTCTTCGGCGCTCACGCAGTCATAGGCGGCGACATGACCATTGGCGCCTTGGTGGCGTTCACCATGATCATGAGCAACGCGACAGCGCCGATCTTACGGCTGTCTCAGCTCTGGCAAGACTTCCAACAGGTGCAAATCTCGGTCGACCGCCTCGGCGACATCTTGAGATGCCCACCCGAGACCCAGCCGCTCGCATCTAACAGTCTGCCGGCCGTTAGGGGAGCCATCAAGTTCGCCAATGTGGATTTTCGCTATCGAGCGGATGGTCCAGTCGTTCTCCAGGGCATAAACCTCGAAATTGACGAGGGAGAGGTCGTCGGCATTGTCGGTCCCTCAGGCTCTGGAAAATCCACACTGACGAAACTCATTCAGCGCCTCTATCGGCCCGAGCGCGGCCACATCTTCATCGACGGTATTGACGCTGCCCAAGTTGATACAGCCTGGCTTAGGCGCCAAATTGGCGTAGTGCTGCAAGAAAATCTCCTGTTCAATCGCTCTATTCACGACAACATCGCACTGGCCAGTCCGGGGCTGTCGCGGAACGCAGTAATCGCGGCAGCAAGGCTGGCAGGCGCTGACGAGTTCATTCGTGATCTCCCACTCGGCTACGACACGCCGGTCGAAGAACGCGGAGCGAATCTTTCGGCCGGGCAGCGGCAGCGGATCGCCATTGCCCGCGCACTGGTCACGCAACCACGCCTATTGATACTCGACGAAGCGACCAGCGCGCTCGACTACGAGAGCGAGCAGATTATTCATACCAACATGCGTGAAATGGCACGGGGCAGGACCGTTATCATCATTGCCCACCGGCTGGCCGCCGTGCGCGGTTGTGATCGTATCGTAGTTATTAAGGGTGGGAGAATTGTCGAGCAGGGCACTCATGAGGAGCTCCGTGAGCGCACGGGCGGAGCCTATGCCAAGCTCTGGGAAATTCAGGTCTTTAGTACGAAGGAGTGAAAGTGAAAACGTGGCTCCTGGCCACCACTGGTGTGCTTGTCCCGGCCTCAATCTGCTTCCTTGCGGGGCCAGACGCGGCACGGCAGTTTGGCGTGCAATTACCCGCCGCCATGATCCCGGCCGCGCTCGGCTTGCTGCTTATCGTTCTTGCCCCAGTGTGGTGGCCGAAGGCGGCCCTGATGACGTGGAGGATGCCGCCGCGCCCAGGCACGCCTGCGCCTGAGACCACCCTGGGTGCCCCACCTTCACAGGTCCCGTTACGCGCGGCGGCCACCAAAAAGCCACCGCTTTCCCCGGTCGACCGGGAATTCTTGCCGGCTGCTCTGGAGCTCGTGGAAACACCCACCTCGCCGATCACCGTTGCCTTGATCTGGTGCATTTGCCTTGGCTTCGCCAGCGCGCTGGCATGGTCCTATTTCGGCCATCTCGATATCCACGCGGTCGCTCAAGGCAAGATCCAGCCAAGCGGCCGTTCGAAAATCGTGCAGTCTTTGGAGCCTGGGAGGATTGCCGCAATCCTGGTCGAGAATGGCATGCGGGTAAGCGCGGGCGACACCCTGCTGGAGCTCGACGCCACGGAAACCTCGGCCGACCAGACTGCGCAAGCACGGGAGCTGGAGGCGACAGAAGCGGAAGCGGCGCGGCGTGGAATTGCGGTTGCAATCGCACGGAGCACGAGTCTCGCCCTTCAATCTATTCCATTCAAGCCTACAACCACCGACAGCGTCAGAACACGCGAGCAGAGCGTGCTAGCAGCCGAGATCTCGCAGCTCGCATCCGCCCGCAACAGTCTTAAGGCGCAGCTAGACGAGCGGGCGGCGCAACGACAGCGCCTCATGATGAGCATCAGCGCCCGCACAAAGCTTGTCTCCTTCTTGCAGGAGCGCGTCGCCATGCGCGACGCCATTGACACCCAATGGCAGGGATACCGGGGCAAGGTGATCGACGCGCTGCAGGAATACGAGCGCGAAAGAACCAATCTCGCCGGAGAGCAGGGTCAGCTTATCGAGAATGATGCCGCCCACTATTCGCTAGAGCGGAAGATCGAAGAGCTTGTTTCCGAATTCGCAATGCAGCAGACGCAGAAGCTGGCCGAAGTGGAGCGAAAACGCGACCAGCTCGAACAGGAGTTCATCAAGGCGCAGAGCAAGAATGAGCGAATGCGGCTGAGCGCTCCAACCGATGGCATCGTCCAGCAACTCGCCATCGCCACCGTGGGCCAAGTTGTTAGCAGCGGCCATCCGCTGATGACCATTGTTCCACTCGACACGCCTGTCGAAGTCGAAGCACTCGTCCAGAACAAGGATGTCGGCTTTGTCGAAATCGGCCAGACAGTGACGGTCAAGGTCGACGCTTTCCCCTTCACTCGCTACGGCACGATACAGGGCACCATCATG
This sequence comes from uncultured Alphaproteobacteria bacterium, assembly GCA_963840445.1. Lineage (GTDB taxonomy): Bacteria > Pseudomonadota > Alphaproteobacteria > Rhizobiales > Hyphomicrobiaceae > AWTP1-13. The sequence goes on from CAWIZC010000032.1 coordinate 687,650, forward strand.
AATATCTCCAGAGATGGCGTCGACGAAAAGACCGCTGCCAATCTCAGCGACGCGGCAGGAGTCACCCGACCGCAGGCGCCGTCCGCCGCAACACCGTCAGCGCAGAACTTGGTGTTCCCAGCACGAATTGCCATCCTTCGACAGTCGATCTTGGTCGACGGTAAAGAAATTAGGTTGCTGCCCGGCATGGCGGTAACCGCTGAGATCAGCACTGGGCAACGCCGCGCCATCGACTACGTGTTAGGTCCGTTGCGTGAAATACAGGCTTCGTCGTGGCACGAACGGTGAGAACCTCAAGGTGACACAAGTGATTCGTGGGACACACAGAACCGATTTTCGGATGCCTGGCTGGGGCCTGGTCTCCCGGACGAAGCGCTTCGGCGCGGAAGTCGACAACCCCTTTGTGCCATGTGTGGACGGCTCCGTGTTGGCAAGGACTTTTTCTGTACGTCGCAGGTCTGGTCGGAGCAGCCATGTGTTCGGCCTGTTGATGCAGCTCGCATGGCCGCTGGCCATAATGCCCTCCGCGGATCAGGTCCCGATCAAAACCTCGCATTCTGAGATGCTCTGGCACTAGTGGGTTGTTCTGATCTCCGGATCGACCGGATCTGCATTACGTGCTGTTTGTCCTTTCCAACCTTCACATCACGTCGGCTGACCGACGCGATCTCGCTTATCGCGCCAACGCGGCAGGCTCCCTGTAGCGCTCGCTGTTGCTCATCATGGCCCAGGCCACGAGACGCATCTTCTAGTGATGAGCGCACTAGCTTCGCTGTGCACGGGCTTGGCCGCCATGTTTCGGACCACCAAGTCCGTAGACTGCCCCCTGCTTGTTAAGGGGGAGCGGTACCCATGTTCCAACCCCGCGCTTTTGCGAGCGTTGTCCTTTCGCTCCTGACGAGCTGTGCTACCTCCACGCCCGATAAATGGGAGCGCCTCGACGGTCGCCGCGCCCATGAAGGAACGGTCAAAATTGCAATCGCCAATTGTCAGGACGCGCCCGAAGGGGGCGTCGAAGAGTGCATGAAGCGATGGGGCTATAAGCCAGCCAAGGAATAGACGCTATTTAGCGGCTGTCAGCCTCACATGCGATGTCGCGCTACACGAACGCGAACCTGCACGAGAGTGTGCGATAGCGGACATCCTATAACCATGCCGACAATGCAGACGCGCGATAGGCCATATGGCAGCGCTCACGAGCCGCCATTCGCCTCGACTTGTTAGGTAGGCTGCGATAGCGTGAGCCACCGAAAGTTGCGTCCGCGTAATCGCAAATGATTTATCTGTTCGAGTTCGCGTCTTGTGGCTTGTTCGCGTTGTCGAATGACAAAACCGGCGCCAATGTCGTGCGTTTGGATCGCGACGGGTTCTGGCTCCTTCGAACGGAGCTGTCACCACAAGTGGTTCGGTCTCATTTTGCCGACGCCATGCAGACCTTGAATGCCAACGGTTTTTGCGTCCTCGATCACCACGAGGCTTGGCGCGTCGAAAGCCACATCAGCACACTGCACTGATCACGCCGTTTCTATTCCCGCAATCGGTTTACGAGTGCCTGCAGCACGATCATCAGCTCGTTTGCCGCAGCTCGGCATTGCCGCCGACTAGACGGATCATCCGTCAACGCTGAAATCTGTTCCTCAAACTTCGTCAGGCTTATTTTGATTGCCGCAAGATGTTCGGCCTCTGGAAAATGCATAGCTTCCCCCGCCAATCGAAGAAGTTTCTCTAGCCCCTGAGATGCCCCACGCGAGACTATGCCAATGCGATCGGGCGCGCCCACTCACGATAGCGCGAGCGTACGACCGAGACGAATACTGCGAGCAGGACGCAAACGCGCTTTCCGGTCGGCTAGTAGTTGCCGACCCCTTCATCTCGGGCAGCGGTGGCACCCGCCCCATCGGTCGGCCGATCTCTGGCCGTGGCGGCGGATATCATCGTGCTGGTCGTCTTCTCTACGCGCACGGCTCATTTGCTGCATAGCGGATTGCTACCGGCGCAAACCCACACGGCCCACCCGTCCTACACGGGTCAATCAGAGGTAGCTCCACCACCATTCCCGGCTGCTCTGCTTCAGCGCCGCCAACCACCGGCACAGCGGGTAGAGCGCCACCACGACGATGAGCCAAACGCCATAGAGACCGTACAGCGGGAGGCCATAGCCGGCAGGCTTCTGCAGCGGAAAGCCAGTGAGCAGAAAAGACGCATCGCCAAACGCCACCGCCGCGTAGATCAGCGCCAGCAGGTGGATCAGATAGATGTGGGCGATGTAGTAGAGAAACGGCACGCGCCCGAAGGTGGTGATGCAATCGGCCAGCTGGCCGCGCGCGCTTTCCAACACGGCCAGCAGCATCAGCGCCGGGCCCAGGGTCATGCTCAGATAGAGCAGCGACGGCGGATACTTCTCACAATTGATGAACGACAGCAGCGTCGCCAGCCAACCATCCTGGATCGCCCATGCTGCCGGATCGCCGTAGAGGTTGGTCGCGCGCAGTACGACAAATCCCAGCGTGATTGCAGCACCCAGCCTGATCAGCAAGCGGCGGCGAGCCTCGTGCTCAAACTGCATGACCGGGCCCAGTGCATAGCCTGCGGCCATCACGCCGACCCACGGGACGAGCGAGTAAAGTGGATACACGCCTCCACTTTGCGCTTTCAGGAGCGCCGGCTGATGCAGGAAGTTCCAGACCCACGCGGCCGAGCCGAACGCCTGGGCGTGGATGCTGTCGAGCAGATTGTGTCCCGCAATCATGGCAACGCCGACGGTGCCGATCGCCCAGCGCGGCAGATAGACGAGTGCCGCCAGCACCACCATCGAGGCGCCGAGCACCCAGATGACCTGGAAGACGAAGAAATCGAACGTAAAGTTGAACCTCCAGCCGAACCGCACGACCGTCAGCTCGATGACGATCAGCCACAACCCGCGCGTCAGCAGGAAGCGGCTCACCTCGGCGGTGCTGCGTCCGCGCGCGCCATATAGATGGGCGGAGACGCCGCCAAGCAGAATGAAGGTCGGCGCGCAGAAGTGCGTGAGCCAGCGCGTCAGAAACAGCGCCGGATCGGCCACGTCGCGCGGGTTGGCGCCGCTGGCGCCGAAGAAGTCGCGCGTGTGATCCAGCGCCATCACCACCATGACCAGGCCCCGCAGCAGGTCGACGGCGTTGATGCGGGTCCTCACGCCGCTGACGACACTTTGCGCCCAGCTGTCCGACCGGATCGGCACCTCGCTATCGAAACCGCGCACCGAGCTCATGCTCTTGCTCCGTCTTGCTTCTGTTGAAAATCGGCTCGCTGCTACGCCGACTTCAATCAGAACCCCCCACACGAGCCTCAAGGGACTGACGCCGAACGAATTTGTTAGGAGGTCCCACCATGGCCACAACCAGAACTGACTCTCGTTATGAATGAGTACCCGTCGGGGTGAGAGTCATCGGGTTTGTTAGCTCTTCCCAATCGTCGTCTTCTCTGCTGCTTGGTTTACTCATGAACCTGATGTGATTTGGTCAGACGGCCGAGGCTTGGCGGGCGCGGCAACGTGTACCGTGGGAAAGGATTTCTCGAGTTTGGCGAGCGTAACATCCTCGCCGCTCACCCTCACCGTGTACCCGGCACGACGAGCAAGCCCTATCATCAGCCCGTTGGTGAGCAGTGTGTCGGCAACCATGCGGCAGATGCCTGATGCGGCCGCCTGCCGCTCCAGACGATCTAGCAGGGCGCGGGCGATACCGAAGGCCTGCCAATCGTCGGCGACGGAGATGGCAAACTCGCAGGTGGCCGGGTCGCTATCGTCGATAACGTATCTCGCCTCGCCGATCATGGTCTCGTGTCCGTCATCGAACACCTCGGCCAGCAGCGCTACATGGCTGTAGTAGTCGATGCAGGCAAAGCGCTGTACCAGTGCCTCGGGCAGCTCGTTAAGGCGCGTCATGAAGCGGCAGTAGCGCGCCTGGGCAGACAGGGAGCGGAAAAACGCGCGCAGCAACTCCGCGTCCTGGGGCAGGGTGGGGCGAATGGTGACGCGGCTGCCGTCAGCCACACGCACCACGTCGATCAGGTGCACCGGATACCGGGGGATGGTGTAGGTGATGGCAGTATGCCTTCTAGGCTCAGTAGTAGCGGCTGAACGCACGGTCGCGGGCGGCGCCTACCCTCACCGCGCCCGTGATGCTGGAGCGCGTGACGCCGATGTCCTTAAGCTGCCGGTCGTCCAGTACCCCGAGCTGGGCGATTGCCGCCTGCTCGATGCGCCAAGTTATATAGGCCACCCACCAGCGCGTTAGCATGGCCCGCAACCGGCCAAGGCCGGAAGGTGAAAACATGCCTTGCGCCGCTGCACTCGAATTCGTGCTCATTACCGTCTCCATCGCGCGTGTTCGTTGATAGTCGGGGGCTCCGGCCTGAACGAATGTTGGAGCAGACCCGATCGGCGCGAGCGCTTTTTTGGCGGTAGCGCACTCGCATGACCGCGCATCGCCTCATCAACCAGAATTTGCCTCGGACCGAAATCAGCCGGACGTACTGCGGCGTTTCGGTCGGTAACGGCGATGTGTGGCCAGAAATAACCACAATTCGGCACAGGAATTGGGACGTAGCCGCCTTGATAGGTCCGGCCCAGTACTTCCGTATTGTCTGCTTTTTGCGTGGGTCTCCGCAGATCGTGTCAGCGCGCCGTCATGACCTGGCTCGTTATCGGGGCCGTCTTCCTCTGCACTCTATTGTTGGTGTCTTTGCCGCTCCTCGTGCAAGCGGTCCATCACGCGTAGGCGTCTGAAAGCGTCTAGTATTCTGCGCGCTGACAACCACCGCGTCGGCTTCGGCGGTAGGTGTGGGCGAAGACGTGAACGATGCAATCACGGCCACAGCGTGGTGGTGTTGGCTTTGGAGGACGCTTGAGGGCCATGATCGCTCAACGTGAGGGGCCCTATGGGTCTTGGGGCGAGGCCCCCCGAACACCACGTTCTCCCGCACCACATCAACACTCGTCACAAGCGGGTGATGCCGCAGAATATTTGTTGGCCTCGGAGAGTCAGTCTGTGGTGTAAGGCCGACGTTGTTGGCCTCGAAACCAAAGGGTCCTCTGCATGAAGATCATCCTGTCTGCTTTGATGCTGGCGATTTTGGCCTTAGCTCCGGCCCCAGCTTTTGCGCAGTCGGCCAACAAGGAACTGGCCCAGGCGCTGCGAGCAGGTGGATATGTTGTACTCGTGCGGCATGGCGCAAAGCAACCAAGCCGACACCGATCCGTTCAATCTCAGCGATATCGCCAAACAACGCAATCTCAATGAGAAAGGCAAGGAGCTGGCGCGGACCTTCGGCGACGCGATCCGTTCAGCGGGCGTACCGGTCGGAGAGGTCTATACCAGTCAGTTCAATCGCGCCTACGAGACCGCAGTGCTGGCCGGGTTCAAGGACATCGAGACGACCCCCGATCTCAGCGAAGGCGGACTGGTGGTCACGCCGGACGAGAACAGCCGGCGGGCCAAGGCGCTTCGCGACATGCTGGCCACCGAGCCCGAAAAGGGCAAGAACAACATTCTCATCACTCACAAGCCAAATATCGTCGACGCGCTCGGCAAGGACTGGTTCGATGTCCGTGAGGGCGAGGCCTCCATCTTCAAGCCGGAAGGCGGCAAGTATCGCCTTGTGGCGCGTGTGCAGATGGAAGAGTGGCCGACGATCGCAGCTGCAGCCCACTAAGGAACCGCCCCCATGCGTGGCATCGTGATCGCCAAGATGATTGGGCTGGCGGCGTTCGGGCTGTATTTGGCAATTGGCCTGACCCAACCCACCGGGCGTTCGTCATCATTAACATATCATGGCATTGGCATTGCTGCCTTCGTCGGTGTGGCGCCATTCCTGTCGCCTGCTGATGCCAGACAAGCAGGAGGTGGTGCGCAGGCGGATGGCGGCGGCCACGTTGCCTACCGTGCTCCTGCCGGGGCGGTCGTGCACGTCGTCGCGCGCGCTGTTGGAGGCGCTCACTCTCTCACCTCCTGCGCCTATCAGTACGGCCGCTGGCAGGCTACCGCGAGCACGTACTGGCGCGATCTCTACTATCTATGCACGAAAGCTTCTGATGCTGCTGACGAGACCCTCGATTGAGGTAGCAGGAGGCAAGCCATGGCACACACTTGGGATCAAGAGAGAATGCGTCTCCACCGTCGGTGTGCCATGTCCACCGTCCATCGCCACGAGGCCGAGGGGCAGGGTCACGCGCAGTAATGCGCAGGTCCGTGGGAGGAAGCTCGGGCGGATCGCTTCTGCCTGTCATCGGGGGAGAGGGACAGGAGAAGGTGACCCTGCTACCCAAGCTTCGTCTTCCTGAGCAACGCCGTCCATCGGCTGTTTCATCGAGTTGCGACGTGGTTTGTATGTAGTGATCCTTCCGGACCGCTGCTCAGTATCGATGACAACAAACTGCCATCGCCCGTCGCGCCGCTAATACAAGTGCACCACCGCGCGGCTGGGTGACAGAGCCGAGCACGGTGACCACGCTTCAGGTGCCGAACTGTGGAGGGCAGGTGCTCAGGGAGCCGCCATTTGCGGTCGAGTACCTTGCCTGAGTGCTCGGGTTATGGTGTCGAAGCTGCAGCCTAGTTCGGCTTTGATCTGGTGAGGCCGCATGCCGGTCGCCGACATCTGACGGATCGTGGCCGGGTCGAAGCGCTTCTTGCCGCCACGGTACTTACCAGCCTTCTTGGCAGCCTCGATGCCTTCGCGCTGACGAAGCCTGATCATGGCACGCTCAAGCTGAGCGAACACGCCAGCGACCTGGAACATCGCCACACCCATCGGCGACGTGGTGTCGAAGCGCTCGCCAATCGACACCAGCTGAGCACCCTTGGCCTCGATCTCTTGGATGACGACGAGGATATCCAGCAGGTTGCGGCCGAGCCTGTCGAGCTTGGTGACCACCAGCACGTCGCCCTTGCCAATGAAATCCAGCAGAACGCGCAGCTGTTCGCGGCCACCTAGGCTCTTGCCTGAAACCTTCTCCGATCTGATGATATCGCAGCCGTGTTTGGTCAGCAGATCGTGCTGAATCTCCAGTGATTGGTCGCCCGTCGAGACGCGGGCGTAGCCGTAGCGCTTGCTCATGGTCTCACCCCACTAGCCATCTGCGCAGTCTCGCGAGCACCGACAACTTCGGCGGCTCGGGCAGCGCAGGCGGAGCGGGTTCCCACCAGCGATATTCCTCGCCGCAATAGTCATCCTCCCGCGAAAATTCGAGGTCTTCGCCGGTAGCATCACACGAGCGATGGTCACTCTCGCTCCTGCGGTGGTGTTTGCAGGTATGGCACGCACGGATGACCCGATGGGCCGTCGCGTCTGGCGGCAACAGATAGATGTTATCACTCATGTTACGCACTCCGTTGGTGACGGTGAACACCGTCATGATGACTGGCTTTCCAAGCCTGTACTCAGCGCGGCGTTATCCGCCGCACCCTTCGGAGTGACGCATTCGAATAGAGTTGACCCGCAGCACGTTCGCCTTGGCGCGAGCCGAGCACATCTGCCGGATACAGGATTTCCCCTCCGGCGATGACTTGACGATGCGCGTGGCCTTGCTGTCCGGCACGTCGGCCGGCTCCGCAATCAATGCTGAGGCTTCTACAAACACAACGGAACTCTAACCGGATCGGGGCTCACACGCGGCCCCTCGCGGCGCAATCGGGATTGCGAAAATGACCTGTTACGGCTTGCCAGTGAGCGCGCAGCGTTCAGAGCTGGGCAACTGCGCGCCGATATTGGGCAATTGCGCCTATATAGAGACCAAGCGCGCATCAATCCAGAGCGTCGAGCGTCTTTATCTCGCCCGGCACAGTCAGGGCGAATGCAGGGATCATCATCGGCATAGAGGTTGTCGCTCGGCGCCCGCGCGGTTTGCAATGAAGGTAACGGCTGCAGGCCCAAACTGACGGCGTGCTCCTTCTGGCTACGATCTTCCTGCTGATGAACGTCATGATTGCAGGCACAGCCATCTTTGGCAGCTTTTCGCCACAACCTCCCTGCAGGCAGCGCTATGTCGTGGTGGGCTTGACAGCCCGCCATCTTCGGAGCCACAACGTCCGCACCCGCGAGCCGGCGTCTCCTGCCGAGATCAGAGCCTCACGCCTCAGGGCATCACAGGCCAGATAGAAGTGGAGCCGGGAAAGCCCTTTTGCCGAGCGCCTCGATGCGCACCACGGACATGCTTGAACGGCATGGACGTCGCGCATCGCCACAGCTGTTCGGTAGTCTTTCCACGGAAAAGGCCACCTATGACTACTCGCGAGAACATCACCGACCCCAGGGGTTTGCCCGATGCCGCCAATAGCCACCAACCTGACAACCTTGGCGGCCTGTCACAACTCCCGTCGCCAACATGGCGGCCAACGCTCGGCGGCGGCGTAGGTGTGCCGGGGTGCCGGCCATGAGCGACGCCTTGGACGCTGCAACCCGCGCCAGACTGGTCACGCTTATGCGGATGCTCGGCAGTGACCAGCCCGGCGAGCGCGCAAACGCCTGGGATGCTATCGACCGCATCCTGCGGGCGAAAGGGCGCACCTGGAACGAGTTGCCCGACCTGATAGGCGTCGAGACGACCGCTGATATTGATGCCGCAACGGCATGGTCGGATGTCGACGCAGACACCAGCCATCACGAGCAGGATGTCGAGCCATCGGCTTTGCTCGATGTCGTCCTGTGCGCCCTCCGGGATCATACGCAGATGGAAGAGCACGAGTACTTGGCGGTAGCGCTGTGGGTGGCTCACACGTACATTTTCGACCGTTACGCCGTGACCCCCCGATTGGCCGTCGTCAGCCCGGTGAGAGGTTGTGGCAAGAGCACGCTGCTCGACCTGCTCGACGGCGTGTGCCAGCACGGACGCAAGTACGATAGCGTATCCGCGCCTGCGCTCTTCCGCATGATCGAGCCAACGCGGCCGACGCTCCTGCTCGACGAGGTGGACACTCATAACCTCAACAGTCAAGGCACGCTCCGCGCCGTGCTCAACGGCGGCCACTCTCGTGGGGGCCGGATCGCTCGATCCGGGCGCGGTACGTCCGGCCAGCACGAGCATCACGAGTTCTCGACGTTCGCGCCCGTGGCGCTGGCCACCATTGGCCTGGACACGTTGCCACTGCCGCTCCAGCAAAGGTCCGTCATTATCCACATGCGCAGGGCCGACGGTGAGCGTGAGCTCAGGCGTCTCGACGACATGTCCGAGGCGGCGCTGAAGGTGCTTGGCAGCCGTCTCGGCAGGTGGACACAGACGGCTACGCTCGAAAGAAACCCCGCGATGCCGCCTGAGCTGAAGAACCGCGCCGCAGACAACTGGCGGCCGCTCATCGCAATTGCGGATGCGTGCGGCGGCGATTGGGGCTTGAGAGCACGCCAGGCGGCCATCATCATGTCCGGCCAGCATGCCGACGAGGATTTCGGCGTCATGCTCCTCCAGGACATCCGCAACGCCTTCGCCCGCTTGGGTGGGGACCGCGTCTCGAGCCGCGATCTCGTGGCGGCGCTGATCGACCTCGACGACGCGCCGTGGTCCGAATGGCGCGGCCTCCACAGCAACCAGCAGCCGCGACCACTGTCACAGGCGCAGCTAGCCCAGCTCCTCTGGCCCTTTGGCATACGGCCTCGTTCGATGTGGCGTGGGCAGCGACCCCTGGGCAGGAGCGCGAAGGGATACTACCGCAGCCAGTTCGAGGCGGCGTGGCAGTCCTACTGCTCGCCAGCCAGTGGCCGCCCGGCGCCAAGCGTGCTCAAAATGCTCAAGCAGTGATACGAGCCGGCACGCCGGCACAGGCCAGTGAGATCAAGGAGATATGCTCCCAAGTGCGCCGCATGTTGATCGAGCAGCGCCGCGCGCGCATATGGATCGCACCTCCATTCCGCACTCAGGCGTCTGTGCCCGTTAGAATGGCCCTAGGAAAGACAACGCCAGTCCGAGCAACCGCAGAATGCGCCCCGCAACAGTGCCAGCCGGGCGAAATGGTTATCAGACCGGCATCCGTGTACTTTCAGTGCGGCTTCCCCTTGTTGTTGATCTCGGCCAGCCGCTGCTGCAGGTCCTGGGCGACGATCGGGAGGTTAAGGCGACCGTTAACGACGAGCAGGTCGCCATCACGGTCGAAATACGTGCCATCATCGCACCCCTGGATCAGGGCCCGCCAGATGGCGTTCACGACTTCGTCCTGGTTCGGCACTCTCATGGCTGCACCCCCGAGTTGTGATTTCGCGGTAACTTGAATCTCAGCTTCGCGATAGTCTTGCTTCACGCCGCTGGTTGGCTTCGGGGCTTTGCCGCTCACTGTGAACACGGCCGAACACAAAGCCTTCATCGCCCATCTGCAACAATAAAGGTACGGCTGCAGGCCCAAACTGGTCACGGGCGTTTCAGGCGACAATCGAGCTTGCCAACAACGGCCATCAAGCCGGCCAACCATTGCTGCTGGAGCGCGGCATCGAGAGACCGAAGCCGGTCGTAGGTCGTCCAGCGCATCCCGGGAGGTTTCGATGGAAAGGCACTATCGAGCGAGTTCCCGCGTGCGCCAAGGCGTCGCCGGATGTTGCAAGCACGCCGCTGGGCTCGCCAGGGTGGGGCTTCAGATTGCGACGCATACTTGAGGCGGCGGCACCGGCGACATCGCAAGTTGTTAGTACCGTACAGCACGCGGCAGGGGCGTCGGCAGCCAGGACATTCGAACCACCTTCGCTGCCCTCCGAACATCGTCGTCGTGATGACGTAGGGGACGAACAAACCCCAAAGCTGGCCGTCAGCATCGCGCTTGATGAAGCGTACGCCTTTCGCCCCTGGGATTACTCCAAGCTCGTCGACCCGCCCACCGACCTGCCAGACGATGGCGCGGATGTTGCCTCCAACTATAGGCCTAAGTAACCCCATGCGCCTGAGATCGACCAAGTCGATGCTGCGCCAATGCTCACACTTGCCAGCAGCGCCGACGTGTGAGGTGCGCCCCGAGCCTAGACCGCCCACCTTGCGCTCCGGGTTTTTGACGAAATCATTTGGCTATTCTCATTGGACCGCAATGCCACCACCTCCATTAGGGAATCGGCGAAATCATCCTTACAACTCAATGGAAGCGACCAGCGGATTAGGGAGATCTAAGTCTTTGAGATCGCTGGAGGCAGACTTTCCTGCCCGGTGCGCCAATTTCTTCGAGGGTTTACGGGGATATCGCCCCTAGCCTCCGCCCTTGATACCTCCCAAATGTAATGACCCTGTAATGACGCAGACAGGTTTCGCAGGCCCATAATCCGTCACCAGATGAGCCTCACTCCTGGTGCTCGCGTCGTTCGCTGGCGCTCACTCCGCTAACGTCAGGCTTCGTCGCCTTCACTGCGTTCCGGGTTCCTCGTTCGCTGGCGCTCACCAAGGCCTGACTGTATCCAGCTGAGCTACGGCCAAATCCTTCTCGGTTGCAAACGCACGGGGTGGCACTCGGGGTAGGGGGCTACGCGCCGAAGAATTCGATCTGGAAAACTACTGACAGAAATTCAGTAGGGGTCACTTCTAGGAGGTTTGAAGGGCATCGATGACTAGCCAAAGACTCCTGGATTCGATCCAGCTCTACGTCAAGCTGATGGGGAAGTGAAGGTTCGGGTGTCTGCAATAGCGGGGGCAATCAATGGTCACACCGGACTTCCAAGCCCTCTCGTTCGGGAGTTTTCGTTCTTACAACTTCGGATGATATGCGAGCTGATAGCACTAGGCTGCCTCACGGCACACGGAGGTATTCCAGGCACCCAGACGCCAAAGATGCAAAAACAGTGGTCGGCAGAAACCATCATGGAGGAACTAGAGGCTCTCCATCCTGATTTTTATCCGCAGCCCGCCAACCACCTTCAACGCGGTACTCAGATTACGTTCCAACTTTCTCTCGAAGGATGCTGGCTTCTTGCAAAAGGGCGAGCTGCCTGTGCTTGTTGGCAAGTGCCGCGACGCACTCCATCGGGGCAGCAACAAGAAGCTGCTTACCGCCAAGGCTCCTGCCGAAACCCGCTATCACGACATTGCACAATGGACGACGAAGCTCGCCAAGTTGCTCGACACGCATTTCTTGGTGCTTGCCGACGGCGAGACACGTCTAGTTTGCATGATGAAAACGCGGGAGCATGGGACTGTTCAGGTGGCCATAGCCAAGACTGGCCAGCTTCCACCTACCGTTTGACCATCTCTGCCACCTACCCACGAGGATTCATTATATGGTCCGGCTTTTGGCCTCGGTGTTGGGCAGCGCGCACCCCTGTAGGGATACCCCACTAGGGCCAGCAGGGCTAGGGCGTAGCGCATGGCTCGCGTCGGACACAGACAGGCAACCCAGGTATAATGTGCACCTCCGTGCGGGGAGCACGAGGAAAGCATGACCACCGTACTCATCGTTGATGACAGCAAGCTTGCGCGGATCGTCGTCCGCAGGGCTCTGTCTGAATTGAAACGGACTGGAAGTGCGTCGAGGCATCAGGTGCAGCCGAGGCGATGGTTATCATCGGCTTCCAGCAAATCGACGTTGCTTTCATTGACTACAACATGGCCGGCAAGAACGGGCTTGAACTCCTCGCGGAGATGCGGGCGCTCAATATCAACATTCCCACCGCAGTCATCACTGCGAACCTGCAGCGGGAAATCACCGACAGGACCCGCGCACTCAAGGCCACTTTTGTGCCAAAGCCCATTACTCTGAAGTACTTGCACCCTTTGTTGGGTCTGTTCAGTCGCGCTCCACATAGCGGCCCTGAGTTGCTTCCGCTCTGAGCGAGCAAGCTCGCGCCTATCGAGTAGGTCTAGCAGCGAAGCTGCCTCGGATAGCGATATCCTGCTTGGTCGCAGCAGGACGATTCCGAGTGCTGGCCCCATCTCTCCCCGACGCCTGCCATTACAGGCGATCTAGGTTGAGCGCCTATGTGGCACCTATGTCGGTCGGCCTTTCGGCCTCTCAATCTTCGATGCGTCTCCACCTTGCCAACCCTAGGCTCGGACGGTACGTGTCGCCACGAAACACCTGCGCCACCAACCAGCGAAGATCGCTGAGCGAGAGTTTTCCTCCCACGTTCCAATACTTCTGTCAGTTGCATTCGCACTAGCAAGGGGAAAATCAGCTCGCTCGCAAAAAAACGACGTTGTCGCCAGTGGTATCCGAAACCAATCGCGGTACGTGCTTGCCTCACGTCTCGATTGCACGTTTGCGCTCGGCTAGAAACTCGTAGCGCTGATAGACGCCCTTAACTCCCGACCTAGAGCCGGAGACATGATTGAGCAGCCTATCGGCTACTTTAGTCGAGACACCTAGCTCAGCAAGGATGGACGTGATCGTCCGCCTCAGATCGTGCCCACGCCATTGCTTCGCAAAGATCGTAGCCGTCAGCGGCCGGATCAGTGACGATGCCCATCAAGTCATCCAGCTTCTGCTTGGCCCTGGAGAAGCCGGAAATCGACGTTGTGCCGGTAGTCGTGAACACGTAGGGGCAGCCGCATGGCATCCAAATGCGTGCACTCCTCATCCAAAATCCGTCGCGTTGGCCACCGCGAAAGCCCGCTATCTGTGAGGGTGCCTGGGCATGGCGTGCATGCGGTATGGTGGGAAGCACGGGTTGCAAAAACACTCCCCCAACCCCATTTACAAAGGAGCAACGATGACCGAGCACACGTACAAAACCCCTGAGACTGACAGCGACGTTGAAGCCAAAACGCGTAGCTGTCTGATTTGTAAGACGCCATTTCCGAGCGCTTGGGCTGGCGAACGCATCTGCAGTCGGTGCAAATCGACCAAGAAATGGCGTGCTGGGCTCGCGTAGCTCTCGCTACGCCAATCATCCAGACGAGGGCAGGAGACTTCCATGGCCCGACCTCAGGACCCAGATCAACCAGGCTATGAAATCCGCGAAGCCCAAGAACGCGTCGCACAACAGAAAGCGCTGGTGCGGCGCAGGATCGTGCAAGGCACGCCCACTCAGGGTTTGGAAGATCAACTCCGCCACCTGGAGCAGGCTTTATTGCGCATGAAAAAACAGGGCAAACTCGCACATCCGAAATCCAACGGAAAATGCGTTGTCATCGATCCCGTTGAGCCCCTACCCTCAGTACGAAGCGACGCGTTTTGGGCGAGGCGTCCAGGTGTCTAACCGGTTCGTCTAGCCGCCGCCCGATGTAGAAGCCAGGGGCGCGGCGAGCTATTCTTCCAGCGGCGACATATATCATTTCACGATCTGATCGACCGGACTGTCGAGGTTCATGCCGGACAGCTCGAACCCCACTTTCCAATCATTGAGGTGCCGGATCACCCACAACCGGCCGGCTTCCCTGTCGCGGCGCTGAAGGGCATCGAGGATGTTCTGATGCGCTTCAATGAGGCGCGGAATTCCACGCGCGTTCTTGGAGATAATGAACGCGGTCACCGGCCTCACCAGCATGCCGGATGGCTCCTTGGCCAGGAGCAGGACGCGATTGTGGGCCGCCTTGCCGATCAGCTTGTGGAACTCCGCATCGAGCTTGCCGACGGCGCTGGTATCGACTCTGCACCTTGCGCATCTCTTCGATATTGGCTGCCAGGGCAGCGAAATCCTCCTTCGTTGCGTTGTCCATGGCCTGGTCCACGCAGGCCGGCTCGAGCGCGCGTGACGTGTGCCAGAGCTCGCGGAACGTCACCTGCTGCAGGATGAGGGCGCGGCTCATGCGCGTTGCGAGCTGGTGATAGTGCGGCACCGCCACGAACAGGCGCCGGCCGGCCTCGCGAGCAATCAGGCCTGAGTTCTCGAGCAGGCGGATACCCTCGCGCACGGTTGAGCGGTTGACGCCGAACTGGCGGACCAGCTCGGACTCCGTGCCGATCGGATCACCCGGCAGCATATGCCCACCCAGGATCTTGCGCTCGATCGCTTCCGCCACCAGCTCGTAGGCCGGACGGGACTTGATGCGCTCGAAGGGCGAGGTGGCTTGTGTCATCTGTCCGATCTGCGTGTTGAGGCTCGACCGCCGGGCCTTCCCGGCGGCCGAGATGCTGTGCGAGACGTCTACTGGCTTGCGCCCTCGTTCGACAACACGTTGCCGAACACCTTCCAGCTCTCGCCTTCGAAGCGCGACAGCTGGACGGCCTGGATCGGATAGAAATCCGTCGCGCTAGTATTGATCTTGATGCCCGGCAGCAGCATCGGATTCTCGAAACCCTTCAGGCTTGCCGCCTGCTTCATGACGTTCTCGCGCGTGAGGTTGTCGCCGCATTGCTTGAGTACCTGTACCATGGTCGCAGCGGCCGCATAGCCGTACGAGTGGAACGAGCTGCTCTTGTCAGCCTGCGGCATGTACTTGTCCATGAACTTGTTCCACTCGATCATGTCCGGCAATGCTTTCCATTGTGGATCGGTCGCATCCTTCAAGTACTGAGCCGTGATGACGCCTTGCGAGGCATCGAGACCAGCTGGCTTCATCACCGATCCGACGGAAATGGAGACGTTGTTCAGGTAGTGCACCGGCTTCCAGTCGATCTCCGCTGCCTTCTTGATGGCCTGCGCGGCAAACTTCGGCGTCGTGATGTTGAAGAACACGTTGGCACCGGAGTTCTTGAGCTGGATCATCTGGCTGTCGACGGTCGGATCGGCCACCTCGTAGGTCGCGACCTGCACGATCTTGGCGGCGTCGTTGCCGAGGCCCGCCTTGAAGCCGTTGAAGTAATCCTTGCCGTAGTCATCGTTCTGCATCAGCACGCCGATCTTGGCGTCCTTCACGGTGGCCAGGATATGCTTGGCATAGATGCCGCCTTCGGTGGCGTAATCGGGCTGCCAGCCCATGGTCCAGGGAAACTCCTTCGGGTTGCCCCACTTGGAGGCGCCGGTCGCGACGAACAGCTGCGGCACCTTCTTCTGGTTCATATATTTGTGGATGGCGGAATTGCTGGGAGTGCCCAGCGTTTGGAAGACAAGCAGAACCTTATCGTCCTCCACCAGCTTGCGCACCATCTCGACAGCCCTGGGCGGCGTGTAGCCGTCATCGTAGGTGATGAAGGTGATCTTGCGGCCGTTGATGCCGCCGTTGTCGTTCACCATCTTGAAATAGGCCTCGATCGTCTTGCCGATCTGGCCATAGGCAGAAGCATTGCCCGAATACGGATTGGTATTGCCAATCTTGATCTCCGTATCGGACGCGCCTTCATCATAGGTCTTCTGAGCTGTCGCAGGAGAAGCCATGGAAAGCGCTAGGCCAGTGACGCTCGCCAGCAGAAGTCGACGCGGTGTTTGCATCATCTGAGTTTCCTCCTTGGTTTGCCTTCTTCAAAAAACTGCTACGCATCATCAGGAGCGCTTAAATCGCCTCCGCAGGCTGCTGACGCCGCCGGCGACGCCGGTGGGCATGGTGTAAATCAGGATGATCAGCGCGATGCCGTAGATGGTCCACGGCTGCAGCTCGAGCGGCAGATATATGGTGGCCGAGATCTTCTTGGTCAGCGCGTCCGCATACTTCTCGATGGCCTGCACGAACACTCCGCCAATCACCGCGCCCGGCAGGGATGCGATGCCTCCGACCACCGCGCCGACGAGGATCGCGATCGACAGCTCGAAGCGGAAGCTGTCTGGAGAAACGAACTCGAAGATGATCGCGTGCAGGGCTCCCGCGACTCCGGTGTAAAGGGCGCTGATGCCGAACGTCACAGCCTTATAGTGGGAGGAATTGATGCCCATGGTGTCTGCCGCCAGCGGTTGATCGCGGATGGCTCGCAAGGCTCTGCCGATGCGGCTGTCCAACAGGTTGCGAGCCGCCCAAAACATCAGGATTGCCACGGCCAGCACAACCAGGAACATCCATTGGTCGCTGCTGAGCGGCAGTCCTAACGGCGGGTCGGCCTTGAAGATGTTGATGCCCTGCACGCCCTTGGTGAAGGGTTCGAGATGCCGATACTTGAGAATCTGCGGTACGGCGACCGCGAGCGCGAAGGTGGCGAGCGCCAGATAGTGGCCCTCGAGGCGCAGCGCCGGCAGGCCGAACAGGTAGCCGGCGATGAAACAGGCCAGCGCCGCCATCGGCAGCGTCGCCCAGAACGGCCAGTCTGCCTGATCGATCAGGATGGCAGCCGTATACGCGCCCACGGCGAAGAACGCGCCGTGGCCGAGCGAGATCTGACCGTTGAACCCCGTCAACAGATTGAGGCCCAGCACCGCGATCGCATAGACGATCATCAGGCTGAGCTGCAGAAAGCCGAAATTGCTGATCAGGCCGGTCTTGCCGCCAACCAGGGGAAGCAGTGCTAGCCCGGCCAACCCGATCCAGATCCACCAATTCTGGCTTGCGAGGCCAGGCTGTTTGACGACCGTCGTCTCGCTGACGGGATTTGTCGTCGTTGCCATGGCTCAGACCCGCTTGATGGTGATTTGGCCGAACAGGCCTTCGGGCTTTAGCGTCAAGACGATGATTACGAGGACCAGCGCAACAGTCAGCTTCTCGCCGTTGCCGATCAGATAGAGGCCGGATGTCTTTTCCAGCAGGTTGCCGAAATAGGCGATCAGGTTCTCGAGCACGCCGACGATGAAGCCGCCGGCGACGGCCCCGCCCGGACTGGAGATGCCGCCAACCAGCGCACTGGCAAATCCGTAGAGCAGGATGCTCGCCATCATGTTGGGCTCCAGATAGACGACCGGTGCTACCATCGCTCCTGCTACCGCTCCCACTGCCGCAGCAAGACCCCAGCCAAGCGCGAGCATCCAGTCGACTCGGACACCGACCAGGCGCGCCGAGGCTGGGTTCTGCGCTGCCGCCCGCATGGCCAGCCCCAGCGTTGTGAAACGGAAGAAGGCGTACAGCCCGACCAACAGCAGAAGCGTGACCAGGATCATGCCGACCTGGTGCGAGCCGAGATAGCCGGAGCCGGCGAAGCTCACCTTCGGAAACGGCGAGGGAAACTCCTTGATGGTGAAGCTCCAGATTCCACCGGCCAGCGAATGGAAGATCGTGAGCAGCCCGATGAACACGACCACCACGGACAGCACAGGAGCGTTGTGCAGCGGCTGCAGGATCATCCGCTGGATGGCAACACCGGCGAAGAACGAGCCGAGCGCGACGAGCGGCAACGCGACCCAGAAGTTCAGACCCCATTGCATCATCTGCCAGCACACATAGGCGCTGAACATGGCCATCTCACCCTGTGCGAAGTTGATGTGATCGGTCGATACGAAGATCATCACGAGCGCCAGCGCCAGGCTGGCGTAGATGGCGCCATTGGCGAGACCCGAGGCGATCTGCTGGATGAGCTGTTCCATTCCCGCAGGTCCTCCCTAGTAGCCGAGATAGGATTTGCGGATCGCCGCGTCGCTTCTGACTGCCGATGCCGCGCCCGACATCACCACGCGTCCCGTCTCCAGGACGTAGGCGTGGTCGGCAAGGTCGAGGGCGAGGGCCGCATTCTGCTCCACGAGCAGCATGCTTACGCCAAACTCGGCATTGATCCGGCGCATGATGCGGAAGATCTCCTGCACGATCAGCGGGGCGAGACCGAACGATGGCTCATCCAACAGCATCAGGCGAGGCCCCAGCATCAGGGCGCGGCTGACCGCCAGCATCTGCTGCTCCCCGCCCGACAGCGTGCCGGCCTGCTGAGACAGGCGCGCCTTTAGAAGGGGGAAATACTCAAGGACCATGTCGCGGTCGCGCTGGGCGGCCAGCTTGTCCTTGCGCACATGCCCGGCGACCCGCAGATTCTCGTCCACGCTCAGGCGGGCGAAGGTGCCGCGACCTTCCGGTACGTGGCCTACGCCGAGGCGCACGATGTCCTCGGTCGCCTTGCCGCCGATCGATTTGCCGTCCAGGCGGATGCTGCCATCCGCCCGTACCATCCCGCAGATCGCGCGCAGCGTTGTGGACTTGCCGGCACCGTTGGCGCCCAACAGCGTAACGACGCCGCCCTGCTCCAGAGAAAAACTGACGTCGAACAGCGCCTGCGTCGGACCATAGTAGGCTTTCAGACCGGTCACCTCGAGCAGCTTGACCACGTCAGCTCTCCGTGCCGAGATAGGCCCGGATCACATCCGGATTGCGCTGCACGTCAGCCGGGCTCCCTTCCGCGACCTTCCGGCCGAAATCGATGGCCACAACCTTGTCGGAGACCGACATGACCAGGCTCATGTGATGCTCGACCAGCAGCACCGTCACCTTCTGGAGATCGCGCACGCGGCGAATCTGGTCGCGCAGCACGTCCACCTCGTCGTGATTGAGCCCGGCAGCCGGTTCGTCGAGCAGCAGCAGCTTTGGGCTGCCGGCAAGCGCACGCGCCAACTCCACACGCTTGCGCACCGGGAACGGAAGGCCGCCCGCCGGTAGTTGCGCCGCCGCCCTCAGATCCATGAAGGCGAGAAGCTCCTGGGCGCGCTCCGTTATGCGGCGCTCCTCGGGACCTGCGGCGGGAAGTCGGAAGGTGTTGGTGACGAAGCCGGTCGATGTGCGGCTGTGGCAACCGACCTTGACATTGTCCAGCACCGACATGGTGTCGAACAACGCTACGTTCTGGAACGTACGTCCGATGCCGAGCCTGGTAATGGCATAGCGCGGCTGCGACAGGATGGAGTGTCCCTCAAACAGGAGCTCGCCGCTGGTGGGCACGTACAGGCGGGACAGGCAGTTGAAAAGCGTGGTCTTGCCCGCACCGTTCGGACCGATCAGTCCGACGATGTGCCCAGGGGCAACATCGAACGACACACCGTCGAGCGCGATGATGCTGCCGAAGCGGACGGAGATATTCCGCACGCTCAGTAGCGGATCATCACCCACGACGCGCCTTGCGTCGTGCGGATCGATCGAAGGGCGAGTGCTCCCCAAACTTTCTTGTACAGCGGCCATGAACACCGCATGTCCGATTGTCGGACTAATTAAGCCCAGAGCATTAATGTCGAGCCGATCGCCAGCGGTCTACTGGAATTTTATATGCAATTGCAAGAAACTTTCGAAATGTCGGGTCTTTGGCTTGATCGACGGGTTAGTTCCGTTCTGGAGTTCATACATACGAGGGCGTTCTCGCGCGGGGTTCCGCGGGGGGGTGCCGCCCCGGTACTTCTGCCACCGTTTAGTTTTCGCGCAGTTCGTGCGCGCACGCGGAGCCGATGCGCTATCGGGACCCACAGCTTGTCACTTAGCCTGCGCAGGTGGCCCGCGGGCCGCCGCAGAGCCGGCGAATCTTGACCGGATTGGAAGTTTGCTTGACGTCGAGCAGCGAACCGGGCCGTCACTTGAACGCGCGGGGCGAGCGAGCCAGCGTCCTCATGACGCCAGCTCGTCGAGCAAGCCCTTGGCCTCCTTCAAGTCGAGCGTATCGAAACCCTCGGTGAACCAGCCATAGACTGAGGCGAGAAGATCGCGGGCCTGCAGTCGCTTGCTCTGATCGCGCCACAACCGCGCCATGCTCATCGCTGCACGCAGTTCCCAGGACTTTGCCTGCTGCTCACGCGCGGTTGCGAGCGCACGTTCGAAGCAGGTTTCCGCTTTCGCCGCATCCGGCTCGGGCGACATCAGCGCGATTTCGCCAGCTGTGCGGTGGACCTCGGCTTCGCTCCAGCTTTCCTTGGTTGTTTCCACCGCTGTCATCGCTTCGCCGATGCAGCGCCAAGCATCATCGAATTGGTCAAGCTCCGCATAGGCTCTCGCCAAATTTGATAAATAGCACGGCATCCACAATGTTGATCCCGTGGACCGCCATGCGCTGATTCCGGAGTACATCAATTCGGACTGCGTTCGAGGCTTGGCCGGTCAAGGCCAATAGCGAACCTTGATGCATCATTCCGAACGCCTTCCACGCCGAGGCGCCTTTTTCGTCCGCCAAAGCGACGACTTCTTCAACGAGCGTGTTTGCTGCGGCGTAGTTTCCGGTCCAGAAATAGGTCCGCGTTGCGTGGGCCAGCGCGTACATCAATGTGGCGGCTTGGCCGATCTCGCGCGCATCTTTGAGCGCGCGGTCTGCGTCGGCGAGCGCGGCCTCGGGATAGCCAAGCAACCACAGGGTCCACGACCGATAGGACAAGACGACCACGCCAACGTCTTGGCCAAATCGCGTCGCCAACGGACGATGTTCGGCAGGATCGTAAAGCGCGATCGCCTGATCATAGTGGACCCGACTTTCCGCGATGTCTCCCGTACACATCAAGGAAGTGCCCATGAGGCGATGCCCAATCATGAGCGGGACTGTCGCTCCTTGCTTTTCGGCGAGCGCCAGGAATTGCGCCGCGAGGTCGCGCAGAGCGTTACCGTTGAACGCCACATAGTTCCCGACCCAGAATCCGTAAATGACCGCGAACAGCAGCAACGGGTCTTCGGGAGGCTCTCCGAGCGCCACCGCTCGCTCGATATACAGTCGTGCCTGACCAAAAGCAGCCTTAGTATCCGGCGACGCATAGCCTTTAGTGTGCATCAAAGCGTTCGCAAGCGCGACCTGGAACTTGATCTGCTGGCGGCGCAAGGCTGCCGTGCCGGACAAGGCCGTAATTTGGGTAAGCGCACGGTTCAGCTGGGCCGTGGCCTCAGTCAGCGCCGAGCGCGTCAGTGACTGCAGTCCCGCCTTGCCCCACAGGCCCGCGGCCTTCTCGATCAGGCCAGCCTCGGTGACAGTGACGCGCCAGCAGCTCCGGCCGGCTCTCGGCGATCTCCGCAAATTGGCTTTCAAGGGCTTCTGCAATCCGAGCGTGAAGCGCCCGTCTCGGCTCGCGCAGCAGTGTGCCATAGGCCGCGTCCTGCACTAGCGCGTGCTTGAAACTGTAGACCGCGTTCGGTGGCGAGCCTCGGCGGAAGATCAATTCAGACGAAATCAGCTCTTGTAGGGCTCTTTTCAACTCACTCTCTGAGGAAGTGCATACGGCGCTGAGGAGTTCATAAGAGAACTCACGCCCGATGACTGCGCCGATTTGTGCGATCTCCTTTGCTGGCCCGAGCCGGTCTAATCGGGCTAAGAGCGAACCGTGCAGTGTTTTCGGAATCGCCTGCGATGGATAGGGGCCAATCATTTCATACTTATCTGGGCCTTCGCATAGAATTCCGCTCTCCAGCAGCGTCTTGGTCAGTTCCTCAATGAAAAGTGGTACGCCATC
The DNA here is from genome assembly GCA_963840445.1 of uncultured Alphaproteobacteria bacterium. Classification (GTDB taxonomy): domain Bacteria; phylum Pseudomonadota; class Alphaproteobacteria; order Rhizobiales; family Hyphomicrobiaceae; genus AWTP1-13. Next base: position 709,709 of record CAWIZC010000032.1, read on the forward strand.
CGTCTGCGATAGGATTTGGCTCATCACTTCCTTCGGCAGTGGTTTGCCACCAACAACACGTTCGACTAGCAGACCCGCATCTTCACGACTCAGGCGCGCGAGCGTGACACATGTCATATGCGCATATACTGGCCAAGGCGGCACGAATTCCGGACGTGCGGTGATGAGCATCATAACGGGCAGTTTCGGGATCAACTCGACGAGCAAGCTTAGGAATTCTACCGAGGTCGGGTCGAGCCAGTGCGCGTCCTCGACTAGCACGAGCATCGGTTGGCGCGCCGCCAAGTCCTCGATGCGCGCCAACAAAGCCGCCAACGTCCTCTCTTTGCGCTGTTGCGGCGTTAGCTGTTGAACAGCGTGCCGATCTTCTATGGGCAAAGAGAGAAGGTCAGCTATGAGCGTCACCCCTTTGGTCGCTGAGTGGCCGGCCCCTTCTAACAGCGCGGTGAGCTTGGCAAGCCTCTCGGACGGAGTATCGGCGCGCTTGAAACCGGCTGCCCGTTGCAACTCCCCAATCACAGCGTAGAGGGAGGCGTCGGTCTGGTGCGGCGAGCCAAAGTACTTCAGGTTGTTGTAGAGCTCGGCGTTCCTTTCCTCTTCGAATTCGGCAATGAGCCGCGACTTGCCGATACCGGGCTCTCCCGTGACTAGTACGACTTGGCCAGCCCCGGTTAGAACTTTTGACCAGCATCGCCGCAGCAGGTCCATCTCCTGCCTGCGACCCACTAATTCCAACATGCCGGTTCGACGAAGTGCCTCGAACCGTCCGGCGTTGTTGCTCTCGCCGGTCACACACCACACTGTAACCGGCGCGAGGTCGTCTGCCAGCACAGAGAGGCTCCATCTCTTGATAATTGAAGAAATCGCCAACCAATTCGCGGGTGCGGCTGGTGATCAGCACACTGTCCGATGGCGCCGCTGACTGGAGGCGCAACGCGAGATTCAGCGCCTGGCCTGTCGCTGCAAACTCGTCAGGAGGCCCCGGGGATGCCCCGACCATCATCAGACCTGTGGCTATGCCAATATGGGGATGCAGCGCGCTTGGAAGATCTAAGTTGCGAATTGCACCAATGAGTTCAAGCCCTGCCCGGACCGCGCGCTCGGGATCATGCTCTTGTGCTTCCGTGTATCCGAAATAGATGAGCAGGCTATCGCCCAGGATTCTTGCCACCACGCCGCGGAACCGCGCGGCAACATCAGCGCACGCGCGGTGAATGGAGCTCATCAATTCGCCCTCGTCCTCAGGATCGAGCTGGGTCGATAAGGCCGCCCATCCGCGGATCTGGCACGCTAGGACGCTCAGCTGCCGAAGCTCTGCTGGGCGCGGCGCGTCGCTCGCCTTCTTCAGCTGCGGCTCGATCGGCGGTGTCGTCGCCAAGTCGGCTTGCCGCACTCGTGGCGCAAATTTGTACCCCACGCCCGGCACAGTGAGGATGAAGCACGGGGATTTCGCATTTGGCTCAATCTTACGCCGCAGCCTCGCCACGAGCATGTCAATGCTACGGTCGTAGGGCTCAAGGTCGCGCCCTGAGATCCCAATTCGCAGCTGATCACGCGATAGGACTCGGCCACTACTGCGCGCGAATAGTGCCAACAGCTCGAACTCCGCATGCGTGAGCGGTACTTCGCGCCCGTTCTCATCGACAAACGCATGGCCCCCCAGATCAAGCGATCGTCCCTCAAACCGCAGAACCGTTGTTGGTGCGGTTCCTTCGCTCGCCTGCGCCGCTGCAATTTCGGCAAGGAGAGCTGTGAGCCTCTGCTCATCCACTGGTTGCGCGAGAAATGCGTGCGCATCTGGAAGTATACGGGCCCCCATTTGGGCGGCTTCATGTGAGTCTGTGAGCACGATGACCTTGCAGCCGTCGGCGCATAACTCTCGAGCAAGCGCGAGACCTTTGTCGTCGAAAGAAGTCGGTGCCACTATGGCGGCAGCTAGATTGCGCGTAGGCTCGCGTCGGGCTCCCCTCGCAAGTGCCGCGACATAGCCACATGACTGAACGACCCGCGCCAATCTGGCGCGAAGCGGGAACTCTTCCACCGCAACCAGAACGCGCATCTTCATCTCAGGCTCCCGCGTCCTGAGCTGTTCGACTTGCAGCCTTCCCCAAATCGCAGCAGGGTCGGCATCCGCATTGTCACTTTCGAGATGGGGCGGAACTGCATAGGCTTCACTCGTACGGCCTACCGAAGGCGCCCGCCCAGCCGGTTGCCCGACCGAACCGCTCGTCAGATTCCGGACCTATCGCCAATCATCCGCTTGGGCTCCCCTTCCAGGTATTTTCGCGCCTTTGAGGCGCACTGCCAAAGTCGCAATTGTTACTGCGCCGTTACACCGTTGAGATATGACCGTTACATCGCAGTTTCCGCAAGACTTCACGCTTGCCCACTGCGGGCGAGACCGGCGCTGCCGCGATCTACGCGGGGTTCCGGGTGCGGGGCTTGGGGTGCGAGGCTAGGACAGCGTCGCACCCCAAGGCGTCAATCTCACCCTGTGCCGTAGAGCGCAGAGGTGGAGAAACCCACTTGCTCGCCGCAGGCCTGCTCCAGATTGGATTCGACGGGCCCAGTCAGCGCATCCATTCGCCGCAACCCGAAAAAAGGGGACAGGGACCGGTCCCCACTGCGGGCGAGACCGGCCCCCCCGTTTGCGGCAGACGGTGCGGGGTGGCCTGCCGCCAACCCAATCACCATAACCCACGCACATCGAGAGGTGCATCAAATTCTCATTCTGACGGGAGGAACGGCAATGGATATAGCCATTGCGCGGCGAGACCAGCGAGGAATGCGATCGCAAGCGCCACCGGCGGGCGGACGACAGCATTCGAGCGATCCGTGGTGCGATCCATCGTTGCAATCGCCTATCTTGTCTCCGGCGTGCCGGGATGGCGCGTCCCGCGCATGACCGATGTCTACGACCTCGCTGACCCGCCAAGCCCGTTAAGATCCGTGACTTCGGGTTGCCCGGCCAGTAACTGGGCGCGGGTGGACCCGTGCCCACCAGGCTGCACGGCGCGATCTCGACTGGTCCGAAAGGCAACCGCGTCTAATTCCCCTATGGCACCAACGAGGGCGGCGTTCTGCAGATCGTCGATCGCGAAAAGCTGCTGACTGGTCCTAGGAGCCGACCGAGGAGAACCTGCTCGCCCCGCAGGTCGGGCGGCTCGACATGTCGCCGCTGACGGGCGCCCACACCACCTTCCCGGTCACCGACATCTACTACCGGCGCTTGATGTTTTTCTCGCACTTCAATGCCGGCGTACGAGCGGTGGACATTCGCGATCCCGACCACCCCAAGGAAGTGGCCTACTTCATTCCCGCAGTCACCAAGAACACCGACAAGCGCTGTATCAAGCCCTCGGACGGCCAGGAGCGCTGCAAGGTGGCGATCGAGACCAACAACGTGGAGGTGGATGACCGCGGCTACATTTACGCGGTGGACCGCGCCAATACGGGCCTGCACATCCTGGAGCTGTCGGGCGCGGCGCGGCGGATTGCCAAGTTTGCGAAGTGAGTGGATGTCCTAGCGATAGGCGCCGACATTGTTGACGTTGCCGAGCGGCACGCCGGCCCGTGTCAGTTCCTCGATCAGCTTGGCGGCGATCAGATGGGGCTCGGCCATGCGCAAGGCGAGCGCGCGCGAGCGGCCGGGATCGATCAGCGTGTAGGTCGAGCTGTGGTCGACGACGTAGTCCGCTCCCTGCGCTACTTTCTCGAAAGCGACGCCGAGCGCTGTCGCTGCCTCGCGGATTTTGTCTACCGTGCCGCCGAGCCCCACGAGCCGCTTGTCGAACGCCTGCGCAAAGCTACGCAGAATCGACCCCTCGTCGCGCTCCGGAATCGATGGTGACGAACAGCGGCTGCACGTGATCCGCGGCCGGCCCGATCTGGTCCAGCGCGTTGACCATGGCGCTGAGGCCCATGGGGCACAGGTCCGCGCAGTGGGTATAGCCGAAGTAGATGAGCAGCCATTTGCCAGAAAAATCGCTGCTGCGCACCTCCCGCCCATCCGCATCGACAAATGTGAATGGCCGGTCAGGTGCCAGCCGCAGCTCCTGCGCCATGGCCCTGCCGTGCAGGCTGAGCGCGATGCCACCAGCCAGCAGAAGTGAAAGGAGCAGCATTGCGCGCGAACGTCGAGACACGAGAGCAGCCACCGTTTCAGAACCACAACATTAGGCCTATCGATTGGCGCAGGCCAGCGCATCGGTTCGGTCCCCGACACTCGAAAAGCCAATCGCAGTGCTGGGGCCGCCCGCAGGTGCGTGAGCTCTTGCTAACGCCAGTGGCTCCGGTGCGCGGGAGGCGGGGACCGGCGGCCGCGCCCAGGTCGGCGCCTTGCAGGGCGCGAGAGCAGCCTCGTGGAGGCGCGGCCAGGAACCGGGCGGACCACGGTGACTCTTTTCCGCGGCCCCGAACGTCCTAGGTTGAGCAGACACGAGACGCAGGAGCAGCCCATGAACCTCAAGGACAAGACCATCGTTGTGACCGGCGGCAGCCGAGGCCTAGGCCTCGGGCTCGTCGAGGCCCTGGTTGGACCAAGGCGCCAAGGTGACCGTCGTGGCGCGCGACCCAGCCGCCCTCGCCGCAGTGAAGCAGAGGCTCGGCGTCGCCGTGATCTCGGCCGACGTCACCGACGAGGGGGCCGCGCAGCGCATCCTCGCGGGACATTCGCCCCGAAGTCCTGGTGCTGAACGCCGGCACGCCTCCGCGCATGGGGCGGCTCGACCAGCTGAGCTGGGCGGACTTCACCGCGCCGTGGGAGACCGACGTGAAGGGCAGTCTCTACTGGATGCAGGCCGCCCTCAACCTGCCGCTCGAGCCCGGAAGCCGGGTCCTCGTGGGCTCCAGCGGCGCGGCCCAGAACGGATCGCCACTCTCGGGCGGCTACGCCGGCGCCAAGCGTATGCTCTGGTTCATGGCCAGGTACGCCAACGGCGTCTCCGAGCAGAAGGCTCTCGGAATCCGCTTCCAGGCCATCGTGCCGCAGCAGATGGTCGGTGGCACGGGCACCGGCGACGCGGGCTCTCAGGCATATGCCGAACGCCCTGGGTGTCACGCAGGAAACGTTCCTGGCTCGATTTGGCGCCCCGATGCCGCCCCGCCAGTTCGGTGACCATGTGGTCGCGGTGCTGGACGATCCACAGTATGCCACGGGTCTCGCCTTCGGCCTGAAGGGCGAGACGGGGATCACCGTCCTCGAGGGAGCGGCGGCTTGAGCGAGGTTCCATCCGCGCCGCCGACGGAGCGCCACGCGCAGCTCGAGGCGCTCGCCGGCGCGCTGCGGCCGGAGCTTCACCGCTACTGCGCCCGCCTGATGGGCTCGGTGATCGAGGGCGAGGACGTGGTGCAGGACACCTTCGCCCGGGCCTTCGTAGCCCTGGACGAGCTGCATGAGGCCCCACCGCTCCGCGCCTGGCTGTTCCGGATCGCCCACAACCGCGCGCTAGACCTGCTGCGCAGTCGCGCGATCCGCGCGGCCGAGCCCATTGAGTCGGCCCACGAGGTCGCCGATCCGGAGAGCCCAGATCCTGTGGAGGCGCTGATGCGGCGGGAGGCGGTCGAGACCGCGGTGTCACGGTTCGCGGAGCTTCCGACCGTGCAGCGCAGCGTAGTGATCCTCAAGGACGTGCTCGACCAGTCCCTCGTAGTCGAAGACGCTTGGCACCTCGCCAAGGCCCTGAAGTCCGCACTCACCGAGGTGGGTATGGACGTTGCAGGACCCGCCGCGACCATCGCCGAGGCCGAACGCCTGGTCACTGAGCGCCAGCCCGACGTAGCTGTGGTCGACGTCAATCTCAAGGGTGAGATGGCCTACGGCCTGATCGACTTGTTGCATGACCGCGGCGTCAGCGTGATCATCGTCAGCGGTTACGCCGTGCTGCCGAAGTCGACGCATAAGGCCGCTGCCATCTTGCAAAAACCATTCAGCGTGGCGGTGCTGCTGGCGACGCTGCGTCGCGTGTTGCAATAGGCGCGAAACGGTGGGGCCCGGTTTGGATGGCGTGCACCGCTCCATCCAAATGCTGTGCGTGGCGGCGCAGGCCGTGGTCATCCTTCTGTCTCGCCGGGAGGCTGCGCCCGAAGGAGGAGCACCGATCGGTCGCGCTGGTGCTGCCGCGGATCGCGGACCGCACCAGGCTGGCCGGCCTGTGGCATGAGGGGGAGCGACGGCGCGCAATTTGACGCCGCCATTGAGCATCTACGCTCTCGATTAGAAGCCGCGAGCAAAGCCCGCGCGAGCTGGCCAATGGGGGCGTCGGATTTCACCGACGTCGCCTTTTTCATTAGGAGACTAGGCTCGGCCTTCTCGGCGGTGATCGTCGTTACGGCTTCCTGAGCCCACATTAGTTGCATCACTCCCTTCCAATCCTTTAGGCCTCGATGAGTTTGTTGCGAATGGCGTAGCGAACCAAATCCGCCGTCGTGCGCAGTTCCAATTTCCGATGGACAGTGAGCCTGTGGGTCTCGACGGTCTTTGCGCTGAGATTGAGGATGGATGCGATCTTCTTGTTGCTATTACCTTCGGCGACGAGCTGTAGCACGCTGCGCTCGCGCGCGCTCAGCGGGCTGTCGCTGCCTTTGGTCTGAAAGGCATGCAACAAGGTTGTGGAAGCCGTGCCTGTGAAAAACGGCTTGTGCTGGGCGACCGTGTCGATGGCCGCCATCAGCAGGCGTTGCGCATCGGATTTGAGAACGTAGCCAAGGGCACCCGCGTGAAGTGAATCGTAAATGATGTTGTTCTGGTCGTGCATGGTGAAAATGATGACCGCGGTGTCTGGGCTGTGCTCGCGGATCTGTTTCGTGACTTGCACCCCGTTCAGGAAGGGCAAGCAATAATCGATGATGGCGACGTCTGGCGTCGTCTTGGTGGCTTGAGTGACGGCTTCATTGCCATCCGCCGCTTCGGCCACCACCACCCAATCTGGCCGCTCGGATAGCAGTGCCTGCAGGCCGCGCCGGACGACCTCATGATCATCGGCGATAAGAATGGTGGTCATTGCGGCTACCGTCCTGATGGGAGCCCGGTCAGGTCTTTCACGTTCGCAAACCTGGGTGATGTTCTTTCGCTTCCGCAGCAGGGAAAATCAGGTGAACTTTGTACATCAGGCGGGTGAAGTACCTGAGTGGGACCATTGCCGGAACTCCGCACTGCAATCGGTGGTTAGTCGTGTGAAACGGGAAGTCGCCGCCCGGGCCACTCCCGCGCCTTCGCACTCGGCTCCGCGGCTTTCGTAGTAGGCACACGACCGGCGGGCTTCCTTATCGGTTCTTCAGGCTCGGAAAGGAGCAGATCATGAATATGGTCGACATACGCAAGATGACGTCTTTGAGCGATGACGCACGCCAAGCCTTGACCGCTGCCTTCGATGCTATGGCGAAGTGGCGAGATGAGATTTCGGCCACGAACGATCGCTGCTTGCCAAAGCTTGTCGATCAGATGACCGAGGTTCAGCGCGCGATGGGCTGGCCTCCCCAGTGGAGTGCAGCCGGACGAGAGCAGCTTCTCAAAGCGTCCAAGATGCAGACACAGATGATCGACCAGATCATGGATACCTGGGAACAGACGCTTAAATCCCCAGGCGCCTTGCAAGGGGCGGCTATGCTTCCGATGCCAGGCTCGTCCGTGTCGGGGTCCAATGATCCGATGAAGGACATGATGCAATTCTGGGAATTGTTTCCTCCCTTCAGGTTCTGGATGCAGGCGGCCGAAGCGTATCAACGTCAGTTGACGAACATGGATCCAGGTTCGACAGAGCGGAAACCGCCGCATCGCAGGGTCGCGTGAAAGTAGCGGACCCACGCAAGCGTCTGACCAAGTTTATGAGTTCTCGACCGCTGCGAGCTTACAGTGTCATTCTTGGCAAGGAGCCAACGATGGCGTCCCACACACCTCCCGCACGGTTAGAGTTCCCGGTCACGCCTTTCCTGACCGAGTTCACCGCCCATGTCATGGAATGGAGCACCCCGAGCCAGGTGCTCGACGCCCTGCATGAATTGGTGTCAAAGCGCCTTCCGTTGTCCGTGCTCGGTGCGGCACGTTTCCCGGTCAAGGCATCGGACTGGCGCTCGACGCGGCTTGAGAGGGATGTGTTCCTGCACTCGTCGGCCCCTGAGGGTTGGTGGGATGAGTACACTGCGATGGCTAAGCATGAGCAGGACGTAGGCTCGATAATGGCCAAGTCCAGCCTCATGTCCTGCACCTGGACTGAGACCATGAGGATGCTCGAGCCGATCGGCATCGACCGTTGGCCCTATGATCTGGCACGCCGATACGGGATGCGTGACGGGCTCACTTGCCCAGTCGGGCGGCGGTGGCTCGTCGTCTACTGGTCTCCCAAGGTGCTGAGCCACGCACTCACGCAACCCATGCGAATCATCCTCTTCGCTGTCGCGAGTTTTGCGGCGCTGCGCCTGGAGCAGTTGACCAGCGATGATCCGAGATGGCCGGAGAAGGTGCGTATCACCCCTCGTGAATTAGCTGTCCTCCGGCTCGTCTCGCTGGGAAATCGCACAGAAGAGGTTGCGAAGGTGCTGGGCCTGGGCGAGGAGACCGTGCGTAGTCACCTTAAGAAGGTGCAGAGCAAGCTGGGGGTCCGTAACCGTGCTCAAGCGACGGCAGAGGCGGTCAGACAGCAGTTGATACCCTAAAAGTTCGTCGCCAGTGCTGCAGCGGCCACTGGGACGTAGTTGAAGCGGTTGGCAACGTGCGATGGCCGGCATCTGCCTGGGATTGCGGGCGCAGCGAACGCCTCCACGGGGGGAACCGGCGTTCGGGGTCAGTCGGAGCCGACTTCAGTCGAGCGCACCAAACTACCCGGGGTTAAGCCTAGACCAATGCATCCGTTGCGTGTCTCTTCAGGCGTACGCTACCGTACAGGTGCGAGGGCACCTTAGAAGGCCAAGTGAAGGAGGCCAGAAAGGATGCGTACCCATCGAGACCCCTGGCGAGCGACCAGAGACCCACACCCCACGAAAAAGTGGCTGGCCTTCCGCGTCAGGGGCTCAAGGTCTGAGCGGTACGCAGGGGTGATCTACGCCGACACCCAACGGGCCGCTGAGCAGGAGGCATTCAAAGTCTTCAGCGCCAGCAGTGAGATGGACCGGCGCAAGGTCTACGTGAGGCAGCACCCCTAAGCGTCGCTGCGAGGGACCAGCACGATCAGGCAGCCGTAGGCCACGATCAACAAGAGGATGGAGAGGACGTCTGCCATCGTCAGTCGTGCATGATCGCGACGACGATCTGCACGAAGAGGCCAACGGCGACGAAGCCGAAGGCGACGATCATAAGTAGGCCAGGATCAAGCAAGTTCATGTATGTGCGAGCCCCCCGCCGGACTTTGTTTCTGGTTTTGTCAGGTGGTTGGAATGAAGCCCGATACCTACATGACGATGGCCCCCAGCCGGTCCCCAATTTTGGGTGAGGGTTAAAGCTGGGGGGTCCACGTCTTAGTCATCCTCGAAGTGCAGGAAGCAATGGCAGTGCTGCGCATGATCTTGCTGCATCGGCCCTGCTCGGTCGAGCGGGAGAGGCCGAGATGGCCGCCTCCTCCTGGTTTGCTCCATGCCCGGTTGGAAGGTGGAGACCTTTCTCGCACTACGGGATTCCCCTGATTGACGAGTGACGATCTTCGTCGAGAGATGAAGTAGCGAGGGAGGTCTGCCGCCCAGCAAGCCGCCTCTTTTTGGACTGAGCCTCCCCTTGAGGCGGTGACCTCCCTGTCACCTCTTTGGGAGACGGGCAACCTTCCTAGCTGGCAAGGGCCTCCGCGACCCCTCCACATGTCCAACGAGCGGTTGCTAGGTGTCAGGCTACTTCGTCTTCGTACTTTCTGACGGCCTCCCCAAGAGCAAGCATGGCCGGATGCCCAATCTGTAGTGCTAAGAACCGAACGCCGATGTGGGTGCCCGCAACCCACATTACTTGGGCAGGCAGTCGAGCACCGGACAGTAGCTCTACCGTCACGCGTTCGCCGATGGCGGCTGGGAAGCTGCTTACAAGCCGAAGGCCGTGATGAGAGTAGTCTTCGATGACCACGCTGCGGACAAGCCGGTGGCAGTGCAGGAGGGCAACGATGTGAACCCGCCGCCTAACGCTTAGTCGGCGTTCCTGAAAGGCAAGAGGAAGCTGTAACATACTGCACCGTCCATCGGTTCGAGACCAAGGCGCAGGGTCACACGCAGCAATGCGCGGTCCTCTGGAGGAAGCTCGGGGGGATCGCTTCTGCCTGTCTGGGGGAGAGAGACAGGAGAACGTGACACTGCCACGCGAGCATCTCACCTTCCACGCGCTGTTCTATCGGCAGGTGTACTGAATTTGATGTGCTGCGGATTACCGAGGGCGGTGCCAATCCGAGAGCCTTGTCGCGGCCGCCGTCTTAGGGCGAACTCATAAAAGGACAAGCGCTCGCATTGAGTTATGCGAGCACGCTATTGCAGGCTTCACCCCCTGCGACGTCAATCCGTGCATTCAGAATTGCCCGCAGGCAATTGGCGGACGCTGGAGCATAGCCGATTGTTACCGGCGCAAACCCACACGGCCCACCCGTCCTACACGGGTCACTCCCCCGACCCGTGCCACTCGTCCACCACCATAGTAGCTGGCGCCGACAACGCCTCGCCGCGCACCGACGTAGCCGGCCGAGACATAACCCCGTCGC
>CAWIZC010000033.1:0-115023 GCA_963840445.1 uncultured Alphaproteobacteria bacterium
CGATTGCGACGATCGTCCAGTCATGCCGGACCAGCAGCCTCCTGTCGTGGCTAGCCGATAGACGATATCGGCATACATTCAAGGAACCGTGTTGGTACAGACACTGCGGATCCCCATTTAGCGTTTGGCCACGCGCGATCTGCCTTTTCTTCAAGCCACCGGCCCCCACACTCCGACCACAGACAATGATTCGTCCGACAGGGCGTCGGACTGGGCATGATCCAACGCGGAGGTCATCATGAGAATTGTTCGCCACTTGAATAGAATTGCAGTTGGTGCAGCCATTATTGCTGGTGCGACGTTGGGCGCTGCCAGCGCCGCTCAGGCCGACGGCATGGATCGCGGCGCCCAGGCAGCTTACGTGCGTCCCTTTACATGGACCGGTTTCTACGTTGGTGGCAACGTCGGCTATGGTTGGGGGGACAACAACCGGGTACGTGACCTTGACGGGTATAACCCCAACGGTAACTTTCGCATTGGTGACACCGACGGCGCGTCTTTCGGTCTGCAGGCTGGCTACAATCAGCAGTTTCAGAGAATTGTAGTCGGCATCGAGGGTGATGGGGGGTTCTTGGGGCTCACTGGTGCAGGGCAGTTCCCACCCTTCATTGGCTGTACGCTCGCCGACCGATAGCGCCGCGACCGTCGATATGGACTACTACGGCACGATCACCGGTCGATTGGGATTTACGGCCGGGGAACGCCTGCTGATTTACGGAAAGGCGGGTTGGGGCTGGGTGCGCGCGCGCGCCAGCTTCACCGATTCAGACCCGACTGGTACTACGCTGGTCTCCGGGCTAGAGCGCAATCGCACCCTGGATGGTGGAGTATGGGGTGGCGGCCTAGAATACGCCCTGAGCGATTGGTTTTCGCTGAAGGTTGAGTACCTCCACTTCGATATCAGCGACACGCTCACGCACATCGCAAGATCCAACACTGGTTCGTCCTTCCGGTTCGCCCATGATATCGAAGACTTCGACACCGTGAAGGTTGGCTTCAACATCAAATTCAATCGTGACGTTGCGCCAATGAAGTGAGACGGGTGCGGCGTCAGCCTCCAAACCCCGACGCGTAGTTTGGCCGTCGCGCTTTTAGCTCCGCAGGCGCGGCGGCCTCAATGCTGTGTCCGTCTCGGGCTGACGTCCGCCGCAAGCCCTGCGACTTGCAAGGCGCGAGGTCACAGACGCCTATTGGCCTCGTTTGCCAGCATAAACACCAAGCCCGCTCGGCTTCCTGCGGACGTTCCGACTGCAGCCCGGCAAGCGAACTGGCTTCGACGCTGCCGGGGCCACGCCAGTGACGAGGCGTTCAAGTTCGTCGTCTAGGATCTACGCGGTCATAAAGACGAAGAAGAACGTCGTGGCAGCTGCGGTGACGATCAGCAGCACGATGAGGGGGTCGCGAAGAGGGTTCATCCCGCGCTAACGCACTACTGCCGAATGAGTTGCAACACGGTTGTGGATATCCCCACCAGCACCCGATGCTGCATGCCGAAGGCTACGCTAACGCCGGGCGTTAGCGACGCAATTGGCCGACGCATCGATCCGTTTGGCCGTCTCCTAGTTGCACACCCTCGGTTTCATCTCCGGCAGCGGTTGGACCGCTCCATCGGACGGCCGATTTCTGTCCGTGGCGCTGGATCGGGACGTGTGGGGTAACGTTAGGGTGCCACGAGGTCACACCGAAAAACGTTGGTTCACCGGTTCCGACCTCAGAACTGCTCTGATGGGGTCGTCGTCCCGTGCGCACGGTTAAGCTGTCTGCTCACGGCAGAGTTGCACGACCACATCGGTATCTTGCGCTAGGTTCAGGGCTGGTTCGTCCCTGTCATCACGCGGGGTCGCCTGCTGCCCTCTTGCTTTGGGAGCAGGGGGCCGCAGGTTCGAATCCTGCTGCCCCGACCAATACTTGGGTGAGTTCTCATGCTAGCCTGGCTAACTGCCGCCCGGCGTGAACGCGGGTTCTCCAGACGAGACAGGGCGCGTGTTTCCGCGACAACCGGGGCGAGGCGGAAGCATCAGCCGATTGATCAACGAGACCGTGTCGACGGCTCAGGGCTCACGGCTGGAAATGCGGGATTTGATCCAGGGCTATCGCAGCTGGTGGGCCGCCGAAGGCCTGAAGGCGGTCGATCTCAGCAAGCGTTGGATGAGTTCGGGCTCCTTTGTCAGCAAATCGGCATTACCATTGAGGTGGGCGACGCTCAGCGGGTCTGTGTCGGCCCGCTCCTTATCGCGGGAGCCGATTATATGATTAAGGCGTTTAGGCTAGGGTGGTTGCATCGAGCGACCGGTCAGACAGTTGCAATCTTAGGGTTTTTCCATGGGTTCGGACGCGCATCTTAAGCCGGTTTCGTCCCCACGCCGGGCGGCCATCATTTTGGCTGCGGGACTTGCTGCAGGTGCGATGGTGTCTTGCCCCGACAGTGTTGCCGCACGGAGCAGCCGCGAGATCGTGGAGGCACGCCCTGCAGGCGTGCCCTTGATGGCGATCGTTGCTCTCGGGGAGCAGCGCATAACGGTCTACGATGCTCAGGGCAAGGTACTGCAAGCGCCAGTCTCTACCGGGCAAACCGGCTATGAAACGCCCGCCGGAATCTACAGCGTCATACAGAAGGAGGCGGAGCACTACTCCAATCTCTACGACGATGCTTCGATGCCGTTCATGCAACGTATCACCTGGTCAGGCATTGCGCTGCATGCCGGTGTGCTGCCGGGACATCCCGCATCGCACGGTTGCGTGCGTATGCCCTATGATTTTGCGCAGCACCTGTTCGACAAGACCAGCAAGGGCATGCGAGTGATCGTGATGCCGCGCGACGTTGCGCCAGCGGATATCACCCACCCCAGCCTGTTCAAGCCCAAGATCGTCGACGTGGGGCTGCCGGCGCTCACGGTGGCTGGCACTACCGGACAGGTCAGTGGTGTTGCTCCTAAGCATATGCAGGCCCTGAGGGCCATCGCCGACGCCAAGGCGTCCGAGGTTTCGTCCGCGGCCAAGAAGGCGGAGGAAGCGCGTCAAGCCGCCGTTGCGGCGGGCGCGGAAGCGGTTCGGTTCACGAGAGCGCTGCGCATGGCAGAACGTGAAAGAACACTTGCCGAGGCCCAGTTGAAAGAGGCGGAGAAAGCATTCGACGAGGCGACAGCTAGCTCCTCCGGCACGACCGAAAAAGCTGCTGAGGTGAAGGCTGCCGCTACCAGTCGGCTAACGGAAGCGCAAACCCGGCTGGATAGTCTGAAATCCGGAGGACAACCGAAACTCGACGCAGCAATAGCCGCGCGCGAAGCCGCCAATCTGGCAGAGGCTGCAAGAGTGGTCGCCATAGTTGCTGCGCGTGAGGCGAACGCCAAGATGTTACCCGTATCGGTCTTCATCAGCCGCGAAACGCAGCGATTGTACGTGCGGCAGGCATTTCAGCCCGTGTTCGACGCACCTATCAAGATTAGCGAGGCAAGCAGCCCGATCGGCACGCACGTGTACACGGCCCTTGCCTACATCGACACGGGCGCGGACATACGGTGGAGTGCCGTCTCAATGTCAAAGAGCGCGGTTTCTGGCGAGGCGCGCTCGAATGGGCGTCGGCATCACGCCAGTGACAGCAACACAAACGCGAGCGCTGCAGACACTAGAGATGCCCAGGCCGCGCTTGATCGCATCACCATTCCGCAGGAGGCTGTCGATCGAATTTCGGAAGTCATCTCACCCGGTTCGGCGTTGATTGTCTCCGATGAGCCGATGAGCCAAGAAACAAGCAAGGGCACTGATTTCGTGGTGCTCATGAGCGGAGAACCGCAAGGCGGCATTAAAATTCGACAGCGCAAGCCCAGCGACTACTACCGAGGCTATCGGCCGTACCAACGTTCGCCCTACGGACAAGGTCAATCTTCGTGGTGGTGAGGGTCCCATCGCGTTGATGCGCATCGCTCATAGCGCAACACTCCAAACTTGAGCGGAACCTTCGATCGCAGGCCGCATTCGCCGACGCTGGGCGCTCCCATTCGCTCTTGGGGCTTGCACGCCGGACATAGATCAACTCGCAACCAAGCAACGTTGCTATGGGCGGCTTTGCGGGCCATTGGGGTCTCTTTGCCCCGCGCTTTGGTCGGAACCAATGTCCGGCGCCTTGACTGATGCCGAAGAAGATGTCGCCGCGAAGAAATAGAAGAAAGCAGCCAGCAAGCAGAAGAAGGACGATAAACAAGAGCGCAGGGGTCATGTTCCACCGTGCCTGGTCCGACCGAATGTGGTCATCCGGGCGCCGCCGGCTAATGGTTGGGCCGGCTCCACCGGATCAGCCATCACGGGATCAATGTGCTCTAGGTCTGGTTGTTGCGTCATATCCTGCCTCCGCAAGCGTCCCATGAGAAACAGCACGTTGGGGGTAGGTTCCCATCTACAACGGCAACTTGATACGCGCGAAACGCTCGCGGGCGCAATCACCCCCTCCATAATGACGCAAACATCGCAGGTGGCGTGGGGCAAGCAAGACCTAGCGGTGCCCAACGCAGGACCGAGTTGGCATGCGATGCTAGCGCCGTTGCTGCCTCTCTCGTGCTTCCTCTTCCTGAATCGTAAGGGCAGCCTCTGGCATGGCCTCCAGTCGGGCTTTTGGTATCGGATCGCCGCTCAAATCGGATAGTCCGTACGTTCCTTCGTCGATCTTCGCGAGCGCACGATCGATCGCGCGCAAGTGCTGTCCTTCCACGGCATCTACGTTCTCATCGACTTCGTTTTGAGCCAGAGCCTGGGCGTCGTCTTCGATCTCCTTGGCCTCTCTGGTTTTGGGCGCGCGCTCCGCATTCCTGGAGGTGCCTGTACCCAGCAGCTGATTGCGCATAGCGGTGAGACGCTTGCGCTGTTGGTTCAAAAAGGCTGGATCTCCGGCGGCTTTCTGCTTTCTCATTGCGTCCTCCAACGTTGCCGGGGCGCTTTCGTTGCGCAGTTTGTCCAGCAGCATCCCACCAGCTGCCGTCGCGACGGCCGCAGCGCGGATATCGCCAGGGGCGCACTAAGCCGGAGCTGTCCCGCGCTATTTCTCTTCGCTGCTCAAAGGCTGACTTGACAATATACGCGTCCAGGGATGTTCCGTCGGTCAATTATTGAGGTGCGCACAGGGCTTCACCGATTTGGCCCGATAAGGCCATATGCTGCTTGCGGTGAGGTCGATTGCTCCAGTATGCCATCGGCCTCGGGTGCGATAGTTGTCGATTGCCTTGAATGCCTTCTCTGAAAGTCCTTCAGCAATTCGACGCTGATTTCGGAACCGCACATTGGGCGTCCGAAGAAAAATCCCTGCACCTGATCGGCATTGATCCTATCCAGGAATGTTGCCTGCTCCGCCGTCTCCACGCCTTCGACAGTGACCCGCATATGCAATTCACGTCCGAGCGCGATGATCGTCTTCACCACCGTTTCCGCATCCCCGCCGCGGACATCGAAGCCCTGCATAAAGCTGCGGTCGATCTTGATCTTGTCGAAGGGGAACCGCCACAGATAACTGAGACTTGAATACCCGGTTCCAAAATCATCCATGACGATGGCGACACCCATCGCCTTCAGGGATTCGAGCTCCATCATGATGGCTTCACTGTTGCCGAGGAGCATGGTCTCGGTGATCTCCAGCTCAAGACGATGCGCAGCAAGGCCCGCTTCCTCGAGGGCAGCGGCCACAATGGTGCTAACCCTGCCGGTTTCGAATTGCGCTGGCGACAAATTTACGGCAACCGTCAGCGGCTCCGGCCAGGCAGCGGCGGCGCGGCAGGCCTCGCGCAGGACCCAGGTGCCGATCTTGTCGATCATGCGCATGTCCTCGGCGAGAGGAATGAAGGTAGCCGGCGGAATCAGGCTACCGTCCGGTGCAGGCAAGCGAACAAGAGCCTCGAAGCCGGTGAGCTGGCGACTGGAGACTTCGAAGACCGGTTGATAGTGCAAAACAAAGCGCTCGTGCAGGACGGCATCCCGAATGGCTTTCTCCATTGCTATGCGTGTCTGCAGCGCCGCGTCCATCTCGGGCACGAAGAACTGGATACGGTTGCGGCCGTCGGCCTTGCTTTTGTAAAGGGCGAGGTCGGCGCTTTTCAGCAGCCTCTCCGGGTCGGTTCCGTCCGCCGGCGCCAATGCGACGCCGACGCTGGCCGTGGTCACGATCTCGTGGTCCTTGAGCATCATGGGGGCGGTAACCGCCGAAACAAGACGAGCTGCAAAATCCTCGGCCTCGCGCTTGTCGACGATTCCGGTCTGGACCAGCACGAACTCGTCACCGCCAAATCGCGCCGCGACGTCGTCGATGCGGGTCACCGCACGCAGACGTTCGGCCACCGTCCTCAGAAGAAAATCGCCGGCGTCGTGGCCAAGGACATCGTTTATCTCCTTGAAGCGGTCGAGATCTATGAAGTGCAGAGCAAGGCTCCCCCGCCGAACGGGAAGGATGGCCAGCGCTTTCTCCAATTGCTCAAGGAGGTAGGCTCGGTTGGCCAGGCCCGTCAGCGCGTCGTGGTGGGCAAGAAAACGGACGCGCCGATCGGCAATCTGCTTTTCTTTCGTTCGGCGGTACCAGGCAATCGTCGGAACGCCAAACGATAGGCCGGTCAATAGGCAGAGTGCTGCCGCAGCTTTCAGGAACGTGGCGTTGAAACTGTTGTGCTGCTCGGTCTGGTCGACGTAGGCCGCGACCACAGCGATGACGCGACCGTTGGCCAACACAGGCACGAAGGCCTGCGCATAAAAAGATGGCTGCTCGGGCCCGACGCCCTCCCTCGTGCCAACCACGGCTTGGCCCGTTTTCCCAGCACGGGCTGCGTCCGAGTTGAACTCAGAGATGTCGGCAAGCCCCACCCTGTCATGCTCCGATACGAGCAGAGAAAAGCCATGACGATCATAGATCTCGTAGCGGAAAACCTGATCTGACTTCTGCGAATGGTGGAAAAACGCCATGCTCTCGATTGATGGTCTTTCGCCGGCGGCGATCTGCTCTAGATCGGTAGCGTTCGAAGCGAGGTATTGGGCCCAGCTGCGCGCAGTGGATGTGGCGTTTTCATAAAGCAGGTGGCCAGTGGTCGCGTTCACCACTGCCCAGGTGCCACCAAGGAGAATGCACAGCATGCCAGCGAAGATGGCAGCATTGCGCAGGACCGAGGCGGTGAGGGGCGATGTCATCCCCATCCTAGTGGCGTGATTGCATCTTTCCGATTTCCAACCTGACCATGTTCAGCAGGCCAGGGTTGCGCGGTTGTCTCGCGACCCACTCTCCGATGACCTCCTTGAAGGCCGCATCAATCCGAATCCGCTCTGCCTGCGATGGAAAGATGACATGGCGTTTGGGGTCCGAGAGCAACTGCTGCATGGATTTGGCGTTGATCTCTTCAAAGAACGCATTTGACTGAGAAACCGACCATTCGCCACTGTGTTTGCGGATGATGTCCTGGGCGCGTGGCGGCAAACTCGCGAACTTTGCACGGCTCATCACAAGTGCCAGTGAGGGAGCGTCGGCATGGATCATGTAATGATAGGTGGCTAAACGCCCCACGCCGAATTCCGCCAACATTGCTGGCGGAAGCGCTGCGCCGTCGATCGCCCCGCTTCCGATCGCGTCGGCAATCTGATTGACCGGCATCACAATTCCTTGCATGCCGAGTTTCTCGAAGGTCGCCGCTTCAGTGGGGTTGTTTACGCGTATCTTGAGGCCCTTCAGATCATCCAGGGACGCTATGGGCCGGCGCGTCTGAATACTGTGGGGCTCAACGGTGAAGGCCGTGATTACGATAAAGTCTTCATACCCTCTGAGGGCGTTAGCCGCGATCATCCGCGTGTAGACGAGGCTTGCCTCCTGCTGGTCACGAAACAACCCGGGCAACTCGATGACCGCATTGTCTGGAAACTGATCCGCAGTATAGCCGGGCACGATAAAGGCGAGATCCGCGACCCCGTCGCGCACCAGTTGAGGCTGTTGTGCAGGCGCCTTCCCGAGCGCGCCGCGGAAGAAAACCTCGATCTCCAGGAGACCTTTCGCCTCGGAATTGACGGCGTCGACGAACGGCTTAACTCCGCCATTGTAAAGAATGGCGTTGTCAGACGAAAAGAATGACAGTTTCAGCTTGACCGGTTCGGTGGCCCAGGCCGCGACCGGAAACAGCGCGAACGAGAAGAGCAGGCAACGCGCAAGCGTCTTGAGCATCGGTCTTCCAGCCTGAAGACAGCAATCGTGCGGGCGATCGCCAGCATGCAGAGCAAGAGTTAAGGGATCAGGACCCGGGCGTGCTGCCACTAACAATAAAGTCGCGTGCTTTCGCGCGGGTAAATGCGCCAATTACTATTCAAAGGTCTACCAAGGCCTACTATTTACCACGACCCTGGGCACGTCTGCGGCTCAAGAGCTGGGAACCGCGATCATGGACCCAAGAGTGGCTGCCCACGGCTTCTGTATCCACCGTGACCGCCACAGCCGGCAAAGGCCGATCCATGGCGATCAGAGCAAGCAGGGCGGAGGATGAAACCACATTGCGGTGCGTCTGGCCGATACAAGCTACAAAACGCGACCTTCCTTGGCCGGCACTTGAAGACCTAGGCGCGGGTATTGTCCAGGCCCGTTTCGCAAGCCAAGCAGCAACGGAAGATGCTGGTTGGCGCATCAAGAAGAAGTGATCAGCGACGAGTGTTCCGGCGCACCCGCCGCGAAGCACGCATTTTGGACTCTCAAGTCTTCGGCTTCTCAATGGATTGGCAGTCGGGTGCTCATGCAGAGACATTCATTGGAATGATTTTCGGACCCAAGAGAGTGTTCTTCGCGTCGCAACCCAGACACGATGTTGTGTCGAACTCAACTTGCGGGACGTGAGAACAGTGACTGGAGGGCCACGATGCGCGTTCTCAACAGCGGTGTCCTATTGCTTTTCGCAGTTATGGCAGCAGCAAGCGGCGGTGCGCTTGCACAAGAACTGAAGATCTCACACCAGTGGACAGAGGGCATTGATGGTCGAGATCGCGCGACACGCGTGTTCGTGCAAGAAGTGGAATCGCGCGCTGCGGGCTTGAAGTTTCGCATCTATCCCAGCTCATCACTCAACATCAAGCCGCCCGAGCTGCTCGGTGCCCTGCAAAACAACTCCTTGGAGATGGCCGTCTATCCCCTGACCTATGCCGTTGCCACGGTGCCCGAATTTTCGCTCGCCGGGCTGCCTGGACTGGTTCCCAATCTGCAGGCTGCGCGGGCACTGAAAGACACCGAAATCTACACGACGCTGCAATCCATTGCCGAGGCCAACGGTATTCGAATTGTGACATGGTGGTGGAGTCCCGGGGCGTTCTTCGCGAAGAGCCGCGGTATATCCGATCCCCAGTCGGTCAAGGGCCTCAGAATGCGCGCCGCCGACCCCCTATTCGAGCGAATGCTGAAGGAGGCGGGGGCATCGGTAACAAACATTCCATCGACTGACGTCTACGCGGCTTTGCAAGCTGGTTCGCTGGACGCCATCCTTACTAGCTACGAAGGTTTTGTGTCTCTGCGGCTCTACGAGCAGGCGAAATTTGCGACCCTGGGCCCCACTCTATTTATGAGCCTGACTCCGCTCGTGATGTCGCTGACTACGTGGAACAAACTCTCCCCGGAACAGAAAGGGGCAATTGAAGAAGCCGCCACGATATCGGATGCATATTTTGTGACGATCCAGCGCGACGTCGAACGAAGGATGATTGCAACGCTTACCAGCGCCGGAGGCACCATCCATCGAATGACACCTGCGGACTTCCTGACGTGGTTGCAATTGGCACAGCGAACTGCGTGGCTCGAGTACACCAAAACCAATCCCCGCGCCCAAGAGTTGCTCGTGACGACGGTGCAAAAATTCTTGGAGAAATTTGGCTCCAAGGATGATGTGGTGAACAGCATATTCGGTGACGACGAGAAGAATTAGAACTCAAGTGCCGATGCTGACTGTGGGCGTTTCGCCGGTTCGCGCGCACGGTCGTTTCCGAAGTATGAGTCTCGACCGCTCTCTGAACTCGTCCCTATTCGCTCATAGAGCGCGAAGAACGGCGAGAACGATAGCCTGGCCAACACCCGACCGAATGGTGGTTTCGACTTCTACTGTGCGTCGAAGGTCTAATGCCATGCCCAGGCTTGCTGTCCCTGAGATCGCTGCAAGGACGATCGCAATCGCGAGCTTGCGGCAGTCGGCGTTGCTGAGGCGAGTGAGCATGTTCCTAAACCACGCAACGTCGACACGGGATCATCCGGACCGGTGCATGCATGATAGTGGCAAATATCCACCCTCCGCGTGCTTAGACGCGTGAATGCTTAACAGCGCGCCTGGGCGCCAAGCTGCTCGGTTGCAGTGAGATCAGTGAGTAGGATTTTCCGAATGGATTGGCCGTATCTCGCGCTAGCTGCTCTCGGCCTATTTTTGGCTGGCGTCGTCAAGGGCACAACTGGCCTTGGGTACTCGTCATGCGCCTTGCCGTTTCTCGTTTCGGCGATCGGTCTGAAAGCCGCGATTGTCGTGGTCGTGATTCCTGCCATGTTGAGCAACGTGATGGTGATGTCCAACACTGGCCACTTGCGTGAGACCCTAGTCCGATTTTGGCCCCTATACGCCGCCACGCTACCAGGGATCGCAATCGGGCTTACGCTGCTGGTGTGGGTCGACCAGCAAGTTGCCACGAGGGTCCTGGGAATCCTCACCGTTCTCTACGCTTTCCTGGCTCTGATGCGGCCATCGCTGGCTTTGCCCGAAAGGCTTGAGAGGCCGCTGCAGGTTCCGGTTGGCGTGCTCAACGGTTTCTTCACTGGCCTTACGGGCTCGCAGATGATGCCGCTACTACCATACATGTTATCTCTCAGGCTCGATCCTGACCGTCTTGTCCAGGCGAACAACGTGACCGTCACCCTAGCCTCGACGTTCATGGCAACGGCCTTGTTTGCAGCTGGTCTGATGACATGGCCAATGTTTGGACTCTCCGTTGGGGCGGTCATCCCAGCGCTTGCCGGTGTTCAGTTGGGCAACCGGGCGAGGCGTCGCATTCCCGTCGCTGCATTCCGGATCATTATGCTGATACTATTGGTTGCGATGGGGCTCTTGCTCGCCGTTCGACCATGACGCGGGGCCATCGCGAACAAAAGAAGGCACGGACCACAGCGAACTCCAAGGCGCCCGACATCAATGTCCTGGCGCGGCATTACCTGGGGTGCGGGCTCTCCAAGCTGCCGACGCAAGCAAGCACTTGCCGATGCTGGCGATGTGGGGAAAGTGCTTCGGGACTCAGGCTCGATCCTGCGAAGGCTGAAGCGTTTTCGAAAGCTGCTGCGCTGAGGCGCCGTACTTGTTGCGTTGGCGACAGCGCGTCAGGCTGCACCATGAGGCTCGGTATCGCCGCGGCTGACGCGGCGCAAGAATTCTCTTGAGCGCTCGTGCTTTGGAGTCGTGAAGAACACATGCGGTGTCGCCTCCTCGACGATGCGGCCGCCATCCATGAAGACAATTCGCGTCCCGACCTCACGCGCAAACTGCATTTCATGAGTTACGACGAGCATGGTCATCCCATCTCCCGCGAGGTTACGTATAACCTCCAGCACCTCACCGACGAGCTCCGGATCAAGCGCGGACGTCGGCTCATCAAACAGCATGAGAACGGGCTGCATCGCAAGTGCACGAGCGATTGCGACACGCTGTTGCTGCCCTCCAGACAACTGCGAGGGCCGCTTCCCCGCATGTGCCCTGAGTTTCACCTGGTCGAGAAGCCTGATTGCGATCTCGCGCAACTCTTTCAGTGGCTTTTGCAAAACGCGATGAGGCCCGATAGCAACATTGTCCAGCGCGGTGAGATGAGCAAATAAGTTGAAGCGCTGGAATACCATCCCGATCTTCCGACGCTTGGCCGCGGTCTGTGTGCTGGTATCACCCACAAGCTTTCCATTCAGGACCTCGCCCGCCATGTTGACGCCGTTGACGAGGACCTCGCCCTCGGTTGGATCCTCAACCCAATTCATGCATCGAAGCAGCGTCGACTTGCCCGCACCGCTTGGCCCCACAATCATGACGATTTCGCCGCGCATCACATCCATATCAACGCGATCGAGCACCGGTACGCCGCCGTAGATCTTCGAAAGTCGATGGACATGCAGCAGTGGCTGGGCCATCGCGGTCATGCCAGCCTCGCCTCGATGTATTCCGAGATCTTGGAAAGGACGGAAATGATGATGAGGTAAAACACAGCCAAAAGGGCGTACAATTCGAAAGGAGTGAATTTCTGCGCGATGATGAGCTGTGTCGATCTGGTCAGCTCGTAGATCGAAATCGCCGACAGCAACGATGAGCCTTTAACGAGAGTGATAAGCTCGTTGGTCAACGGTGGGGTGATCCGCCGGAGAGACTGGGGAAATAGGATGTACCGCAGGGTTTGCCGATGCGTCATACCGATCGCCTTGGCGGCCTCGGTCTGACCCATATCGATCGATTGCAGTCCCGCCCTGACGATCTCGGCGATGAAGCCGCCGGCGTTGAAGCCTAAGGCGACTACAGCGCCCCAGAACGCGGGAATGTCAATCCCGACCACCGGCAGCGCGAAGTACACCAGAAATATCTGAACTAGCGCGGGCGTTCCGCGTACGAAGTACACGTAAGCCCGCACAAGCCATTTCAATGGCGTCAGTTCCGACAGTAGGAGAAAGCCGCAGATGATGCCGACAATCGATCCCAGCACCATAGCCAGTGCCGAGATTTCGAGCGTAACGAGCGCCCCCTTCAGCATGTAAGGGATGGCGTACCACATTACGCCCCAGTCGATCGCACCCACCGGTTCACCTACTGTCTCTTAGATCTCAGGGTAGGTCGGCAGGCACCTCGTTCGGCGTCTCCATGGTCGAGCCGAACCACTTGGTCTGTAGCGCAGCGAGCTCGCCAGACTTCTTCATCTCCGCGAACTGCTCATTCGCGAACTTCAGGAAATCCGCGTCTTCCTTTCGAAACGCCATGCCGAAGAAGGCCTTGAGGTTCTGTATCCCGCCAACTGTCTTGTATTTGCCGGGCTGCTCCTTCATCACGATTGCCAGGGTGGAAAGAGAATTCACGACACCGTCGGTCCGCCCGTTGGTCAGATCGACATACGCCTCCGGGTAGTGATCGTAGAGCTTATAGTCGGAATATCCGGCCTTGCCCTTTGCCTTGAGTACTTCCTGGAACTCCTTCGCAACCTTGTCGCCGGCGCTGGAGATTTGTGCGCCGACTTTCTTGCCGGCCAGATCCTCGGCGGCCTTGATTGAGTCGTCGTTGGCCCGAGCCAGGACGACGTTGGTGGCCTCGGCATAAGGCATTCCGAAATTCAACTTTTGCGCGCGCTCTTTTGTGATCGTCATGCCCGATAGGATTGCGTCGAACTTTTTTGCCAGCAGCGCCGGTATGATGCCGTTCCATTCGGTATCGACGAGCTTGACCTTGACGCCGAGCTTTTCGCCGAACTTGTTCAGGATATCGACGTCGTACCCGATGATTTGGCCGTCCTTGAAGAACTCGTAGGGGACGTACTGGGCTTCCATTCCGATAATGAGTTCTCCCCGCTTCTTAGCGTCATCGAGGGCATCTGCCATGGCCGCCGACCCCAAGACCGTGGCCAACAAACCAAGACCTACTTTGAGCAGAATATTCCGAAGCATGTCACACACTCCTTGCTGATAACTCGGTTTTGACAGGGATGCACGTTGCGCCGTGCGATTACTCAAGCGCCCTCTACATGGTTGTGCACGCGAACACGGATCGCCGAGGGCCTCGGCTTGCTCCACAGCCGCCCGTCGCTAATAGGGGCCGCGACGGCGACAATCAGATCCATTAGGACGCGGAAGGTGGCCAACGATCCGGCTTTCGAAGCAACGCCTTGCGGAAGAAGCTTTCCATCGCTTGCGACTGAGACGTTGAGGAAGAGATTGATCGGATCGGGCACGCGGACGAGGTCGACCCTGCACTTCGCGAACGCCGCTCGCACCTTGTCCTTGAAGCGATCCGTTGCGCCGAGATAAGCACTCGCGTCTCGCGCCTCGCTGATCGGCATCAGCAGGTCGTGGGCGCCGCCTGTATCCCGGCCGAGGACCATGGCAGGGCGGCGCCGATTGGTGACCACCCGCATGCCGAGACGCAGGATGAAGGAGTTGCTGAAGACGCGCGTATGATGGGGCGAAAGGAAGTGGCGGGTGTCGGCGACCGTCACACCGAACAACGACGCCGGCTGCCCCCCGTCGACGTCCTTCACGGTCAAAAGCTGGCCTTTCGCGACCGGAAAGGCAGACACGGTCCCGCCCGTTACCTCGATCCCGTTCTCGGGGGGCACGGTCAGACTCGGCTCCTTCATCAGCAACATGATGCGGTTACTCCGACTCAACTCGCAAAATCATGTCACTGGGAACGAGCCCGTTGCCCGGGATGATGTCCTGGGGACAGGGGGAGAGGGCGCAGACCAAATCCATAAGGGCGAGCAGCGTGACGCGATCGCCGGGCCGACTGGGCGGGTCGACAACTGCAGTCCTGGCATCGGCTGTCACCGGACTGTTCTGGAAGAGGTTGAAGGGCTCGGGAACCTCAAGAATATCGACGCCGTAACGCTTCAGCGCTTCGTACATGTTCTCGAGACAGTTGCGGTGTCCCGGTACGCCGAAATCGACCTCGTAGCGCGAAGGGTCGCATGCCGGCACCGCATAGTCGTGGACGCCGATGGTATCCTCGATGATCCGCAGCATGGGCCGACCACGGCTTGAGACCAGCATGTCGCCAGCTTTGATGTAGAGCGACAAGAGGGCCCGGCGCGTCTCGACGCCGGAAAGGCCCTCGGTCAAATCGGATGCCGAGAGGGCCACAAAGTCGCCGGCCTGCTGGCCGTGAAGGTCGATAATGGTAATTTTCGAGCCGTTCGAGGCCCTCAAGGCGCGTCCGAAGCCACCTGGTACGAGAACCTCCGTCACGGTCATGAAACCTGCTCCTCCAGAATGGAAACGTGGAGCTCGGTCGGATACCAGCCGGCAATGGGATTGAATTCCTGTGGGCACGCAGAGATTGCGATAATGCAGTCGATCCACGCCTTCAGCACGATGTAATCGCCGGGCTTGGAAGGATTATCGCAGGTCAGCACACGGCCATCGGGAAACACCTGGACATTACAGAACAGGTTGACTGGCTGCGGCACATACATGCGGCCGGGAAAGTGTGACTTCATTGCCTGGCGAAGGTTGCCTTCACAGCTTGGATGTTCGCCTTGCACGCCGTACAGCCGATAGCGGTGCTCGTCGCACGCGGCGGTCAGGAGATCGTGCACCCCACACGTGTCGGCGATGACCTGCAGGATCGGCCGGCGATGATTGGTGTGAAATGACTCTCCAGGACCTGGGCACAGCTTGTTGACCCAGACGCGGGTGTGCATGGCCGAGAGATGCTCGTCGAGGTTGGATGCGTTAAAGGCCCAGAAATCGCCCGCCTGCTTTCCGCATGGGTCGGTCACGCGAATGAATTGCCCGGCTTTTAGCGGGTGCCCCCAACCACCCTTGGCGGGAATCACGGCACTGCGAACCTCGCGCAACGGAAGCTTCTTCTTTGCGTTGAGGTCGATCTCGAACATCTCTGCCATGACTGACCCTCGAAACCGCTTTTCGATATCGCAACCAACGTGCCACTCGAACCGAGGTAAAGAACAAGCCCGGATTTCGGGCAGGAGAGCCGCCCCGCGAATTCCGTCCCCCCTTCCCCCGCCCAAAAAAGCAGCAACACGCCTACGCATGATGCGCAGGGCTGATAGTCTCGAAGCATTCGCGCAGCCGAATGGGAGTGTTGCCGCCTGCCTGGACAGTGGCCATTGTCTTGCATTTGATCGCAAGCCTGGGATCGCAAGCCTGGGCCTGCTCACGAAGCGAGGCGTGGATCGGAGAGAAGTCCCCGATGATCAGAAGCGGCGAGCAATACAAGCAATCAATTCGTGATGGCCGCGTCGTCTATATCGACGGTGAGCGCGTGCAGGACGTCACGACTCACCCGAGCTTCAAGCCGCTGGTAGACATCCGGGCGCGCATCTACGACATGGCGCATGATCCGGCGACACGTGAGATCATGACCGTCGATGAAGGCGGTGAGAAATTTGCCATCGCCCTCAAGCCTCCGCGCACACAAGAGGATTGGCACGCCAAGCGTCGCGCGGTTGACCGTGTCACGCGCGAGGTCGGCGGGGTTGTGACACGCGTCGGTGACGAGACGGTCGGAGAGATGTGGTCGCTCGCCGATGGCAAGAGAGTTCTCAACGAAATCGACCCGCGTTTTTCCGAGAACATTGAGCGCCACATCGCTGCCGCCTATGCCGCCGACCCATTTCACGTTTCCGCCAACACCGATCCAAAGGGTGACCGCTCGAAGCGCCCGCAGGATCAGGACCCCGACTTCCTCGTCCATGTCGTGAAGGAGACCGATGCAGGGATCGTCATCCGCGGCGCCAAATACGAGACAGCCGCGGCCTACAGCAACCAGGCCTTTCTCAAGCCGACGATTGCCAACTGGGGCGACGCGAAGCTCTCGGATTATGCGGTAGGCTGTATCCTGCGCATGGCCGCGCCTGGTGTGAAGCACATTTGTCGATCGGGCTTTGCGGGACGCAATGATCCACGGGACTACCCGCTGTCCAACCGCTGCGACGAGATCGATACGCTGGTCATTCTCGATAATGTCCTCATCCCCTGGGAGGATGTCCTCTTCTACCGCCACACCGGAGCGGCAACATTCATCCGGGCGACCTTGCATCGATACTCGGCGTTCCCCTACGTCCAGAGGACGCTGTCAATGGCCGACCTGATGATCGGCGTTGCCCTTTGGAACGCCAAGCAGACGGGCCTCGACAAGCAGCAAGCCGTACAGGAGAAGCTCGCGGAGCTGGCTGTTTGGCGCGAAGGGATCAATGCGCACCTGACAGCGGCGATTGCAATGGCTGAACCTAGTGAGAACGGCTTCTTGATGCCAAACCAGTCGCTATTGCTCACAGGCCGATACTATGCGCTTTCGCACCTGCCCCGCATGATGCACCTGGCTCGCGAGCTGTGCGGCGGACAGATTTGCGTTACACCCAATGTCGCCGCTTTCGAGGCGCCCGAGACACGGCCCTGGCTCGAGAAGTACTACTCGATCAACGACTCCTGGCTGGCCGAGGACAGGCGTAAGCTCTTGGCGTTTGCCAGAGATCTTTTGAACAGCGACTATGCTGGGCACCGCCTCACGTTCCTGCTCTTCGCCCAGGCTCCGCCGTTCGCCCATCTGGCAGCTGTCTACCGGACATTCGATTGGCCAAGCGCCCTCGAGCTTACACAGCGGTGCGCCGGCTTGTCGGATCGGATCTGGGGTTCGCAGACAAGGCCGAAGGCGGCCGAATGAGCCATCAGCACGGACACAAGTCATGACACACACGCGCATACGGCCCTTCAACACCCGGGATACCTACCCCGAGCAGAAGCTCGATAACGATCTATGCCAGGCTGTGGTTGCCCAAGGCCGGACGGTGTTTCTGAGAGGTCAGGTGGGGCAGGATCTTCAGACGGGCAAGAGTGTCGGCATTGGCGACGCGGCCGCCCAGGCCGATCAGGCCATGCGCAATATCAAGACGCTTCTGGCAGAGGCCGGAGCGGCCCCGGAGCACATCTGCAAGGTCGTGATCTACATCACCGATCCACGCTATCGCGAGGCTGTCTACCGCACGGTCGGCGCTCACTTAAAAGGTGTGTTTCCAGTGTCGACGGGACTTGTCGTCTCGGCCCTTGCTCGGCCCGAGTGGGTGGTCGAAGTCGACGCCACCGCAGTGATCCCGGACTGAAGCCATGACCTTCTCCATAGCGGCCCGTTGTCCGACGACAGGCATGTTCGCAATCGCGGTCTCCTCCTCTTCCCCTGCCGTCGCGGCACGATGCGCCCATGCCCGGGCCAAGGTCGGAGTTGTCGCCGTGCAGAACATCACCAATCCGGCTCTCGGTCCGCGTGGCCTCGACCTTCTGGCTGAAGGACACTCGGCCGCTGATGCGTTGGCACAATTGAAGCGCGAGGAGCCTTTCATCGAATTTCGCCAGATCAGCGTCATCGACAGAGAGGGGCGGGCTGCAACTCACTCGGGAGACCGCACTCTCGGGACGCACAGTGCTCTGGCAGCTCACAACGTCGCCTGCGCCGGAAACCTGTTGAAGTCGCAGCAGGTAATCGCTGCGATGATGAAAAACTGGTCGGCGACCGAGCAAGAGCACATCGGCGATCGGGTCCTGGCGGCCATGCTGGCAGGGGTCGCCGCCGGCGGCGAGGAGGGTCCCGTGCATTCAGCGGGTATGCTCATCGTAGATCGAACATCGTGGCCGCTGACCGACCTGAGGGTCGATTGGCACGAAACGGATCCCATCGGCGAACTCAAGCGCATCTGGGAATTGTGGCGCCCGCAAATGGACGCCTACGTCACGCGCGCGCTCAATCCCGCCGACGCCCCTTCCTTCGGCGTGCCGGGCAATCAGTAAAGCGAAGGCGCTCCCCGGGCCCAAGACGGGACCAGATGCCATGAAGACCGACCAGAGTCAGATGAAGCGTCCCCGTTACATGGGGATACCGACGTTTATGCGAGCGCCATTCGTCGATGACCTGTCCAGCATCGACATCGCCCTGATCGGGGTTCCATTCGATGGTGGCGTGACCAATCGGCCGGGCGCGCGGCACGGGCCGCGCGAGGTACGCAACCAGTCCTCCCTAATGCGGTCCATCCATCCTGAAACCCGGCAAAATCCTTTTGATCGAAGGCGCATCGGGGACTTCGGCGATGTCGACTTTCCCCAGGTGTTCGACCTCGAAGCCTCGATCGACAGGATTCATCAGTTCTATCTGCCGATTGCTGCGGCCGGTGTCATCCCCCTCACGGTCGGCGGCGATCATTCCATCAGCTATCCGATCTTGAGGGCGCTCGGCGCCGGCCAGCCATTGGGCCTCATCCACATCGATTCACATACCGACACCTGGGACAGCTTTGCCGGTAGCAAGGTGATGCATGGTGCTCCGTTCCGGCGAGCTGTCGAGGCCGGGGCCATTGATCCGCGACGCACGATCCAGATCGGCATCCGCGGCGCTCAGAACGCCACGGAGGGTTGGGACTACTCGCGCGAGCACGCCATGCGCGTCATCTTCATGGATGAGGTCGAAGATCTCGGGATCGACGGCGTGATCCGCGAAGCGCGAAGCGTCGTCGGCGACGCGCCAGCCTACCTCTCCTTCGACATCGACGCGCTCGACCCCGTCTACGCGCCGGGGACTGGCACCCCTGAGGCCGGCGGCTTCACGATGCGAGAGGTCATTCGTCTGCTTCGCGGATTAAGCGGCCTGAAACTATCCGGCGGTGATCTAGTCGAAGTATCGCCGCCCTTTGACGTTGGCGGCCTGACCGCGCTGCACGGAGCAACCCTTCTTTACGAAATGCTGTGCCTCATAGCCTGATGGTCATGTAGACCACAAAGCGTCGACGGGCTCCCGCTTGCTGTTCGGCGGTAGCGGCGACTCCAGTTGGGCGAACGCCCTCGGTTCCATTTCGCGACGCCGCCTTCTAGGCTCCCCGATAGCACGTACTGCGGCACTAGACGTTCGTTAGAGGTGCACCCCGCGCAGCACGGGCACCCATATGGACATGGCGGTCATAGCTGCGATGATCGCAATGACGTACCAGTCGCGCATATCGTCTGGAGAACGGTGGATACGCTTGCGGCTGCGCATTTTGAGAACCCCTTCTTTTGTTATCACTCCGCCGCAAAACTCGTGCCGCAAGCCGTTGTTCCGACCTATATTTTTGCACGGCCAATTTCCCAACTAATCTCTCATTAATCCATCGATTCGCAGGGGAGCCCTATCATGGTCCAGAGTGAGATTACTTGTCCAAAATGCAAGCATCAGATGCAGGAAGGCTTCCCGCTCGACACAGGCAATGCGCCCGCGCACATGGTTCGATAAGGTAAAGTTGAACGGGCACGATCGCGACGCCCCGGCGTCGATCTGCGCGGCTACCGATTGTAACGCTCAGACTTTGATCAACGCGAGGCCGCTTTCGGCATCCTGTGCCTTGCAAAGATGGGCAGGCGATTCCGTCACGATGATCTCGAGCGTCGGTCTGACCTGACCCTCTTGCAAATGGCCGGCCATCGCGGTCCCGTCGCGCCGCCCAAGTACTGCGTGCGCGTGCACGCTGGGTTTCCCGTCCGGACCGATGGCGATGTCACCAATGAGGGAAGCCACTTCGACCTGTTCCTTGACCGGGATCGGCTGGTATTTCTTGGTCTCCCAGTCGAAAAAAGCGAGCGTTGCGCTGCCAAAGGCACCGATGGCCGTGATCTGAGCGCCGCCGAGGCGTTCTCTGATCGCAAATTCCTGCAGACAGCGCATCACCTCGTCGCCCTTTTGCAGGATGAGGGCGAAGGTACGTTTGCCGTTTGCTTGGTGAAGCAACTTGCTCTGCATCGCTCCGCACCTATCCTCGCCGCTTGAAATACTGCACTGCGCGCTCGTGTTTCTCCGCCTTGGCCCTGGTTGGGAAAGTGCCGAGATTACGGCGTTTACCGGTCTTAGGATCGGGCTTTCGTGAATACAGCCTGTATTCGCCGGACCTCAGTTTCCGGATCATAGTTCGCCTCAGGCCGCGCGGTCGCTCACACCCTTAACGCCTTCATGCTTGGCGCAATGAGCGCAGCAGTAGATCTTGCCCTTGGCCTCGACGCCATGGCCGATCACACGGCAGTCGCAATGGGCGCAACGCGGCGCCATCGCCTGAATTGCACACTCGAAGCTGTCGAAGGTCATGGTCCGATCACCCTGGGTGACACGGAACGCCTTGTCATAGTCGTTACCACAGACATCGCAGCGAGCCATGGAGAACTCCCGTTCAGCTGGAGGTTTGAGGGCACAACGACCAATGAGGGCTTGGGTTCCGCGCTATGCGTCAGCAACGCCACCCATTCGCGGACGCCACTGGCCTCAAAGCTGCTGCATTGAATGCAAATTGGTCGAACGGCTTTTAGTGCCCGTCGACGAGAGCTTAGTCGGCCGTCTGGCTCGCGGCAGGTTAGCGCGTCCCTGCGCTCGGCGAGGACTTCGTGCCGGTGCGGCCGCGGTAGAGTCCGTTGCGGATCAAAATTCACGGGGGCTTAGGCTGTCGCTCAAGCAATTCTTTGTTCCCCAAAGCTGAAGTCTGGCCGCCACGGCAAGACGGTGTCAAGAGCTGCCGTACGGTGAGGATACGCCATCTCGGTTGCGCGCTGCCCGCATCGCAACTAGCGGCTCAGGCTCCTATCAGGGCCGCGTTCCAATCCAGGAGGCGCAGGACATCGTCTCGCCCCAAGTCCGGCACCTCGAGCAACACGCGATCGATGCCGGCTTCTCGATAGGGAGCAAGCTTCGTCGCGTCGGCCGGCGCCGCAAATACGGAAATGGATAAAGTCTTGGGATCGCGTCCGGCTTCCGTGGCCGCCTTCCTTAGGCGCTCCACTGCGCTCTTGGGCTCCCAGCCGCTTCTCGGACGTGGAAACCAGCCATCGCAAAATTCTACCACGCGTTTCAGGGTGTGGTCGCTTTCACCGCCAAGTAGAAGAGGTGGATGCGGTTTCTGCTTGGGCTTTGGATAGAGCCATACAGGGTCGAAGTTGACGAACTCGCCATGAAATTGAGCTTCGTCTTTCGTCCATAACTCTTTCATCGCCAACACACGCTCGCGTAGCAGTTTGAAGCGCGTCTCGTGCTTGGCGCCATGGTTTTCCATCTCATCGACGTTCCAGCCGCCTCCCATGGCAAACACGAAGCGGCCCCCCGAAAGCTGATCGAGGCTAGCCACCGATTTGGCGGTAATGATCGGATCGCGCTGCGGTATCAGCGCAATGCCGGTGCCAAGCTTTAATTTACGCGTCGCCGCTGCGGCGAACGAAAGTGCCACGAAGGGGTCGTACGTGTGCTTGTAGCGCTTGGGCAGATCACCGCCGGCTGGGAACGGCGTCCGACGGCTCACAGGTATATGGGTGTGCTCGCATACAAACAGTGACTCGAACCCGCGTTCCTCAAGCGCTCGCGCTAATTCGGCGATATCGATCCCGTAGTCGGTTGGAAAGTGGAAGGCACCAACATCCATAAGCTCCTCCAAGATCTTGCCACATCTCTCAACGGCCAAGAGCTACCACGCATGCGACAGCAGCGCACCGCCCACGTGGCGTATCTAATTCTTATTTGCACCGGCCTGGGCAGCAAGTGGCGGGTGCAGCGCGCCGCCCGTAGCGAGTTCGCGCATGGCTTTGGCTCCGCCGGCCTGGCAGCTCGTCCCACTTGGGCCAGGGGCCGGACGGCGGGTTTGGAAGGTTAGCCATGGCGGCGGGAGCGCAATCCGCTCGAACCATGGACCGCAGCTGCCCAATCGGCGGAATCTGCTCTGCATCGGTGAGCAAAGCTACGAAGGCGGCCGCCATCTGGCTCACGGAAAGGCGCTCAAAAGGCGGGTGGTTCGCCAAAATGTCAGGGCTGTAGGTCGTGGGACAGGCCAACCGATCCTCGATGATTAAACATTTGTCATCAGGGAACAGTAGGGCTGTTCCCATGTTGATGAGTACGAGGTCACGCCCTCACTCCAACAAGGAAACAACAAATGAGATGGGTTGCTTCCGGCGCCTTCGCGCTGGCACTCGGCTTCCTCGCGGCACCGGCATTCGCGGCTCCGCTTGGTACAATGGATGGCATCAAGGCCGGAGATGCGACATCGGCTGTGGAGCAGGTCAACTATCGCCGCTGTTGGTGGCACAACGGCCATCGGCGTTGCCGGTGGGTCGGTGACAGCTACGGCTACGGTCCAGGCGTCAATCTGTACTTCGGTGGTGGCGGACATCGCGGCCACGGGCATCATCATCGCCGTTAAACGCTGACCCTATCGTTAGCGTGACGGGCTGGCTCTTGCACACGGAGCCGGCCCGTTCTCGTTTTGCAGACGGCAAGACAAGGAAGGCCTCGCCCTTTCGAGCGGGGCCACAAACTATCAGTGATGCTAGTTTGTCTTTGGTACAGGCTGCTCGATGCCAGGTGTGCGATCTGGTGCGATGAAGCGATCACCAAAGAGGATGTAGCCCGCCAAGAAGATGGCAAGTGCACCAAAGACCAGCGGCAAGATAGTCATACTGCCATCCGCGCGGCGAGCTACCTTGCGAGGCGGCTGCTGCGCGAGAGTGTCTGTGTCCGGACGGTTAGGATCGTTCTCGAAGTTCATTCTTGTTTTTCTCCTTGAACCCAAGTCGAGGGTACAACCGCCGATGGGCGTCAGCGTTCCTCCTTGTCGAAGTGCGCACGGTAGGCTTTCAGCTTGTGTAGAGCGTGCATTCCATCGGCGAGGGTGGCCTTTGCGGACGTATGTTGAGCACCGCCTTCTGTCAGCTCGCTGACATGGATGTGCTCTTGATCCAGGCGCAACTGTGTGCGTCGGATGATCTCGTCGAGACTCTCGCTCAGCATGGCTTCGGGGAGCTGCATTGGTCACCTTTGTCCGGGGGTGACCTGAACATGGTGGCTAGCGGCCAGAAATGTAAGGCGTTTCAAGCATTTATTTCGTCGCGTGGAAGCCGTGCTGAATGGCAGACCGTCTCCTGGCAATCTCCGACATTCGCGGCCGTCATTGAACGAAATTGACCGCAGTCGTATTGCCGCCGCTGATGACAACTCCGACGCGTTCTCCTGCCAGCGGCTGGTATGCGCCGGATGTGAGCGCCGAGAACGCCGCCGCTCCCCCCGGCTCGGCCACAATACGCAAGGTGCGCCACAGCGCTATCTGGGCTTGTCTGATGGCCTCATCAGCCACAAGTACCATATTGTGTACATAGGCTTTGGCGATGGGAAATACGCCCTGGCCGACGCGGGCGGGGGCTAGCGAGTCTGCTGCCAGGCCTCCGGCTGTCGCATCTACTGGATGTCCGGCCTCTAACGCCTTGGTAAGGGTCGGAGACGCAAAGGGCTCGACGCCGACCACCTTGATGAGACCCGCATACCACGCAGCGATGCCAGCAATCAGGCCGCCCCCTCCCACCGAGACAAGCAGTGTGTCTATGTCGGGAGCCTGTTCGCTTAGCTCCAATCCAAGAGTGCCTTGCCCAAGCATCGTCTCATACTGATCAAATGCGTGCACGGACATCGCGCTAGATTGCTGCTCCCATGTCTTGCTCGCGGCGAGTGCCTCGGCATAGCGATCCCCTTGAATGATGAGATCGGCGCCGTACTCGCGGATGCGCTGTATCTTCGCTGCAGACGACACACTTGGAACGAAGATCTTTGCTGGCATCTTCAGCGTCATGGCCGCGTATGCGACAGCCGCTCCATGATTGCCACCTGAGGCAGCGACTACGCCGGCCGCTGGGACCGTCCGTGTCAAAAGATTTGCGAAGGCGCCACGCGCTTTGAAGGAACCGGAGTGCTGAAGCAGCTCCAGCTTGAGACAGAATTCTGCCTGAACTGAGACCGAGATCAGCGCCGTCGATCTCTACAATCGGCGTGCGTCGCACGTAAGGCCGGATGAGCTTCTCACATCGGGTGATTTGCTCCCGGTCAATCGCGATAGGTACATCTGGCATGGCAAACTCCCGGGACCCTGCGCAGCGGACCTTGACGGTACTTCGGCATTTGGCTAATTGGCAATATGCTAAACTCCAACGAAGCCATTGAGGTAGCCCTACGCGCACTCGCCAACGACCGTCGGCTCATGATCTTGGAGTGGCTGAAACACCCGAAGGCACATTTTCGGCGGCAAGCCGACGGCGACCTCGTTATCGACGGTGTGTGCGGCGTGTTGATCGCCGAGAAACTCGGGGTAAGCCAGCCGACCGTAAGCGAGCATCTCAAGATCCTGACGCAGGCCGGATTGGTCACGCCCAAGCGGGTGAGGCAATGGACGTTCTACAAGCGTAACGAGACCCATATCGCCAAACTCAAGCGGTTGATCGTTGCCAAAATTTGACCGGGGTTGCAGCTAACGACAGCACGCCTGCGCGGCTGTTTTTCCGCGTCTGGCGCACCTATTCCAGCGCGCCGGCGACGAGTTGGTAGCCATAGCCATGACCCGCGTGGAGATACGCACACCTCCGTGTGAAACGTCATCATTGCATCGCCCCCGATCCGGTAGTCCGCCACGGCGAGGTGCCCGGGGTATCCGGCTCGAAGCAATGCAGGCCGGCGTCATTGCAAACCGGGTGAGACATTGGGAAGCCATATCGTTGCGCAAGAGTTGTCATCGAACGTTGGCGTTGCGGGAAGGTTGCTGGGCGGTGAGATCATAAGTCTCGAACCTCTGCCGAGAGTGGCTGGGGCTCAAAAGTCAGGCGACTGCCATATTTGCTTTTGGAGGAAACAGTGAACAGGAACGCATTTCTCGTGTTTGCCGCAACTGTCTCGATCATTTACGCAATCGGAAACCTGCTAGTCCCCGCTTGGGTGCACGAGCTCCACGGCCTCACGAGTAGCCCGAGCGCCAGTCTTGTTTCACGCTTTCTCGGCTCGGCGCTGCTGGGACTGGGTGTCATTGTGTGGATGGCCCGCCATTGTGTGGATTCTGACGCGCTCTCGGCAATCATGCGGGGCGGTCTGGTGGTTGCGGCTGCCGGGTTTATTGTCAGCGTCCATGCGACAACGGCGGGACTAATGAACTCGATGGGCTGGGTCCTCGTTGTCGTCCAGGGACTTCTAGCGCTGGGCTTCGTCTTTTTTGGCTCTGTAAGACGCTAAGCTGTACTCAAATACGGGCCGCCGGGCCATGTCTGGCATAACCCACGACGGCGACCTTGTAGGCGAACAGAGAATGAGCCTCGCGGCAGCAACTGCAATGGATGTCCGAAAGAGACTGGCGAAATAATAGGCGACCGTCGAGCAACGCCGGCGCGAACGATGGCCGAGCGAAGCGGTAGGCCGTTTGAATTATTTTGATTGATCTATCAAAACCGACCCGGGCCAAGGAGGGTCTTAGGGGGCCGACCGCCCGGGCTACCGGCTTGATGTTCCTTGATTGATTTTCAAAGTCCGGCCGTGACTTAGGCCGCAATACAGTGATGTGCGGCTACTCGTCGAGAATTTTGCGGACCTTAACCGCGAGATCTTCCAGGCTGAATGGCTTCGTCAAAAGATTGGTGCCTGCGTCGAGCATGCCGTTATGAACAATCGCGTTGCGTGTGTACCCCGTCGTATAGAGCACCTTAAGTTTGGGTCGCTTCGCCTGAGAAAGGTCGGCGAGCTGTCGCCCCGACATATCCGGCATGACCACATCCGTGAATAGCAAATGGACCTCCTGGCCCTCATCGATCATGCGGAGGGCCTGCACCGGTCCCGAGGCCTCGACAACCCCATATCCAAGCTCCTTGAGCGCCTCGACGGAGAGTGCTCGCACGCGCTCATCATCCTCGACCACGAGAACCACTTCGCTGTTGAGCCCTCGATGGACGCCGGAAAGGCTCCGCGCCTGCTCGGAGACATCCGCCTCGCCATAGAACCGAGGCAGATAGACCTTGACGGATGTACCGACGCCGACCTCGGAGTAAATCTTTACGTGCCCGCCAGATTGGCGAACGAACCCGTAGACCTGACTGAGGCCGAGGCCGGTTCCTTTGCCAACGCCCTTGGTCGTGTAGAAGGGATCGAATGCTTTGGCCATGACTTCAGGCGTCATGCCGCTGCCCGTGTCGGCAACCGCGATCATGACATATTGGCCTGGCGGGATTGCGTACTCCCGGGCAAAGGCGTCGTCGACGAACGCGTTCAGGGTTTCGATCGTCAGCCTGCCGCCGCTCGGCATGGCATCCCGAGCATTGACCGCAAGATTGAGGATGGCGTTTTCAACCTGGGCGGGGTCCGCATTCACCTGCCAGAGTCCCGAAGCAAGCACCGTCTCCACCTT
The DNA here is from genome assembly GCA_963840445.1 of uncultured Alphaproteobacteria bacterium. Classification (GTDB taxonomy): domain Bacteria; phylum Pseudomonadota; class Alphaproteobacteria; order Rhizobiales; family Hyphomicrobiaceae; genus AWTP1-13. The sequence goes on from CAWIZC010000033.1 coordinate 26,908, forward strand.
GATCTGCTCGCCCAGCGTGCGTGTCAGCAGCTCGCTCATGTTGGAGACGAGTTTGTTTGGCATCAGCGGTTCAGGCGCGAGAGGCTGCTGACGCGAAAATGCGAGGAGGCGTTGCGTCAAGTTTGCTGCACGCTGCGCGCCGTCGATGGCCGCGCCGATGAAACGATCGACGTCCATCTCTCCGCGCTTGAGCTTGCGCTGCAAGAGATTGAGGCCGCCCATAATGACGGCGAGCATGTTGTTGAAGTCGTGAGCAATGCCGCCAGTAAGGTGCCCCACTGCTTCCATCTTTTGAATCTGCCGCAGCTGCTCTTCTACCTTGGAGCGGGCATAGACCTCGTCGATCACGCGCTGTTCGAGCGTGCTGTTGAGCGTCTGCAAGGCGGCTTCCGCGCGTCGGCGTTCGCCAATTTCCCGCTCTGCCGCCTGGTACAGACGCGCGTTGTCGATGGCGGTCGCAGCTTGCCCGGCTATGCCGATCAAAAGCTCTTCGTGCTCTTCGCCAAATTGACCGAGCTCGCCGTGACCGAAGAACAGACCGCCGATGACCTCTCCAGAACGGGAGGCCACCGGCACCGCGAGATAGCTGCGCACCGGCAAGTGTCCCTTGGGCATACCGTAGTGCGGGTCGTTCTTGCCATACCGCGGGTCCTTGAGAATATCATCCGAGCGGACGACGCCGGCGCCTTTGAAAGTCGGCTCGAAGACGGCCGTATTGCGCGGCATCGGAAACTTGTCGAAACTTTCGCGCGGTACCCCTGCAAGGGCGTAGAGCATGTAGCTTTCGCCCTTGTCATTGATGACGTTGTAGAAGAATGCTCCAAACTGGGCGCCAACCAGCTCGGTGCAGGCGTCGGTGACGATCTGCACGATCTTGTCGACATCAAGTTCCGCTGCGATCGCGGCTCCCGTTCTGTTCAAAACACTTAGCTTGTGAGACTCGGCGCGAATAGCATGCTCGGCCGCGTGCTGTTCGGTGACGTCATGCCCTTGGATAAAGATGCCCGTCGTTGAGCCGTCCTCTGAAGCGATCGGCTGATAGATGAAATCGAGATATCGTCTATCGATCGCGCGGCGGCCGCGATGCTGGAGATCGACCGGAACGCGCTGCCCGACGTGGTGCTCACCCGATGCATAGACGCGGTCGAGCAAATCAGCGAAGCTCTGCCCAACCACCTCAGGCAGCGCTTCCGCCACCGTCTTGCCTAAGACGTCGCGGTGATCAACAAGATCACGATATGCCTCGTTGACCGTTGTGAAACGATGCTGCGGCCCGCTCACCACTGCAATGAAGCCCGGCGCCTGCTCAAACATGCGCTTGAGGCTTTCGCGTTCAGCATTCAACTCGCGCTCAATACGGACCTTTTCAGTGATCTCGACGACGATCGCCATAACGCCAGCCGGCTTGCCTGCTTCATCGAGGAGCGGGGAGTAGTCGAGATTGAGCCAGACCTGTTCAGGCTTGCCGTCGTGTCGGTAGAGAATGAGCGGGAAGTCGCGGTAGGCGAGCGTCTTTCCGGCAAGGCCTACCTTCATGATGTTGTCGTTGAAGTCGGCGACCTCCGGCCATCCTTCACGCACCTTCGAACCGAAGAGCCTGGGATGGCGGCCGCCTGCGAAGGTGGAATAGCCGTCGTTGTAAATCATGATCCCGTCCTCGCCCCAGAGCGTCACGATGGGAACGGGCGAACGCAGGATCAGAGCGAGCGAACTCTTGAGGTTTGCCGGCCACTGCTCAATCGAGCCGAGTGAAGTGGAAGACCAGTCGAAATCAGCGATAATGTCAGCGGCTTCACCGCCACCAGTCAGAAATGGGTAGTTCTGCTTCTGCAAGGAGTTCCTCGGCAAACAGGTCGAATTCTTGCTCGGGTGGGGGGTGTCGGCGGTGTCGGAATTAGTCCCCAACTGCCACCCGTTCCTTGCATGAGAACGCGATGGGAGCAACTACCCAAAAACGAAGAATTCCAGACCGCGGCGCGCGCAGAAGAGTTTCGAGCTAGACCTTAGCAGATCGCTCCCGGCACCGGCTGCCCGGCTAAACGCAGAGCGGAGTATCGGGATTCTGGTCAGAGCACGCTGCCATCACCATCCGACCCACCAGAAGGCGAACGCGAGCTAATTTGAGCTAGGTGTGTGGCCCCGCGCTGGCACGCCCTCTGCCAGCATCGCCGGTTCCCCTGGAGTTACGGATCGTTCAATAAGCCAGAGCTTCTGTTTGGGGGTATCTTGTACGCGCGGCACGCAATCCCGAGATTACCTCAGCAGAATAGGGCGGCGCTTTCCTCGATGCCGCCCTCCCGGCGAGCGTTCACGTTGGAGACGATGCAGGCAGTCCGGAAGATGGCTCAGATTAAGACAGAGACCTTCACCGCCACCTCTGAAGCCGACGCCAGGGCGAAGGCTGCCGCTTGGAAAGCGGAGCATCCGACCCTAAAGCTCATTGCTGAGCACAAACCAATTGCGGCCGCACCGCTGGGCTCCACCCAACCGGGCAGGCGGAAGCATCTTGCGAGGCTGGTTTCGATCTCGATCGATTACCAGGACTGATTCCCGTGAGTATGGGGAAAGCCTACGTCACCAGATCCTGCAATCTAACCGTGCCCCCTGCGCGTGCGATTTCCCGCGCTCGTCGTAGGTCCAGCTCCTAAGTGCGAGCAAAAAGTTTTGGGACCGTCGCCCCGGACATCCTCCTCACCGCTGACGTAGCCGTGGTCGCACGCCGAGGCTAACAAGCGCTGCCGCCAACTCGACGCGTCCGACCACCTTCATGCCGCGCGCCTCGATGGGCGCTATTGCCGATACGCCCTCTCACCTCTTGCTGGGTGAACGGTGAGATCGGCAACTCGGTGATCTGCGTGTTCCATTCCTTGATGCTCTCCGGGGGGGCCAAAGGCTCTTGTCCTCTGCGGGGTCGAGGAGGTCGGTCTTCCGGAAGGCATAGGAGAACTCTGGCGGCAAATCGGCCTTGTGCATCGCTGCCAGGATCGCAGCTTCCGTGTCCGACTCGTCTTCCGGCGCAGCCTTCGTGCAGATAGTGCGTCAGGAGGACAAGCGCGAGCATGGATGAAACCTCGCGCTCGAGGCCCGATCGGCCGCCAGGGCAGCGACGCTCACCGACATGCGTGTACGATTGAAGTGTGTTGCAACTATGCCGTGTGCTTGCGACCAAGCTGCAATATTCTGTGCTCGGCAGGAACGATTCGACCTGTCATCAGCGGGGAGCGGTTATGCAATTCAAACTGACGCTAGCGATCATCGCGAGTTTTTTGGCGGCCCCGGCCGTGGCTGCCGACAGGCCGTTGCCTGAACAAGCCACGCCGGCCCGAGGTGTCTACGTCGGCGTTTTCGGCGGTGGAGGCTTCGGCACCAGCACTGACGTCAACCAGCTCGGCACCGCCTTTTTTACCGAGGCCGAGGGAGGTCCGTTAGCCGTCAATGCGACGGGACGGACCAACAGCGGCGGTGTCGGGTTCGTCGGCGGGCAGGTCGGCTATGAATTGTCGTACGGCTCGTTTGTGCAGCCCGCTTTCGAGATCGAAGGTTTTTATCTCAGGAGCGGGACGCGACGCGCGACGGTGGACAGCCCCACTGACCGGCTTGATGAGCACACGTTCGACAATACCTTCTCGATACACAACTCCGTCTTTTTGGCCAACATGGTGCTCAGCTTTCCGACGTTGCATCCGGGCATGACGCCCTATATCGGCGGCGGCATTGGCGGCGCACGCGTCTCCGTCGACGGTGCGAATTCTCTCCAGACCAACCCGATGGAGGCTGGAATCAACCACTTCAACTCCAACCCCAACTCCTCCGTCTGGACCTTCGCGGCACAAGCCAAGGCCGGTGTTCGTGTCGCCCTTGGGCGCAATGCCTACGCGTTCGGCGAGTATCGCTATCTGTACGTCGGCTCCAGCGATCAGATTTTCGGGCCGACCGTGTATCCCACCCATGCTCCCACCACGGCCTGGACGGTTCGCTTCGACGATACGTCCTACCATCTGGCAACCGCCGGCATCGGGTTTAATTTCTAGTCGGACGCCGTGGACGTGCCGCCGGGACACCGCGTCTCGGCGGCCCGGTCCGCGCGTGCGCCATGCGGACGGCGCCTCGGGTAAACTATCCGGCCCCGAGGCGCTTGCTTCGTACCGTTGAGCCTGCAGGCCTGCGCCTTCCTGTTGGCATGCGCGACGCTCGCGCTGTCTACTGTGTCGGCGCGTCGTGCGGACCGTTGAAGGCGTCGCCGGATGGCCTAGCGTTGAGAGGGCCTATTGGCGCCAGCGGATCAAGATGCAGTGACGTGCCGACCATTGTCCGCTGCGCGAGCTGTCTTGCGCCGGGCTGTCTGAGGGTTGCGAAGGGGCATCGCGCGGTGGCTGCGGCCTCCCTTGGCTGAAATGATCCGGGCGCGGCGTACAACAGATCGCAGTTGCCGTAAGGTCCGGATCTGGCTGGCGACGGCGCGTGTTAAACTCACGTTGACCCCGACCAGTGCCTCCCTCGTCGCTTGGACGGCTCCATCCGCCGCTGGTTAGGAGCGCCTCGACATTAGCGCCCATACACATTTTCAAACAAATATAACGATTTTGTGAACGATACGCCTGTTATTGAAGATATTCCTACATATTGTGCTACTTGCCAGGCCCTGCTTTGCTTGTCCTATGGGGGTCCTTCGCTGTTGCCTCGCCCTGTCGGTGCTGCTCGTCCATGACATGGAAGGGTGGTTCAAACTGATCGACGGGGCTGCCGCCGTTCAATGCTTCTTCCTGATCAGCGGCTTCTACATGGCCCTCGTTCTGCACGAGCGCTACAGCGACCTGCGTGCGTTCTACTTCAACCGCGCACTCAGGCTGTTTCCGACCTACTGGGCTGTCGTCTTGCTGATCCTGGCGGCGGCGATGCTGGCCGGCCGGCCAAACTTCATCGAGGCAACGCTGCAGGGCGACCTGACGTGGGATGCGCGAGCCCTGGTGTTCGTGTCCAGCTTCGCCTTGATCGGTTCGGACGCGATGCTGTTTGTGCGGCCGACGCAAACAGGTCTCGTCTTCACGGCCGACTTCTGGCGCGAGCCGCCGCAGCTGTTCTGGTTCCATCCGGTTCCGCCGGCTTGGTCCCTGCCAGTCGAGATGGCCTTCTACGTCCTGGCGCCGTTCCTGGTGCGCAGCCGCTGGCGGCTGCTGGGGATGGTGCTGCTTGGTTTGGTCGTCCGCATCATTGTGTACATGCTGTTTGGATCGCACGATCCGTGGCTGTATCGCTTCTTTCCGGCCGAGCTTGCCGTGTTTTGCGCTGGCGGGCTCGCCTATCACTTCTATCGGCGGATTGCGCTGAACGCCGCCGCCAGGAGCATCGGCGTCATCTGCCTGGGTATGCTGATCGCGGCCATGCTCGTGTATCCACACCTGCCCCCGACGGCTCGCTATGTGCCGATCAGCGCAGCCGTACTGGCCTCTCTGCCGTTTGTGTTTGCCCTGACGCGCGACTTTGCGGCGGACCGCTGGATCGGCGAGCTGTCCTACGCGGTCTACCTCCTGCACTTTCCGGTTCTGCAATACGTCTCGGGGACACTATCGGTGGTCGCGTGGACGTTCGCCGGGGCCATCATTGTGCACCTGACCGTCCAGGCGGCCGCCCAACGCGCCTTCAAGCGAGGGCCCGCGCCAGAACGGCCGCACGGGACCACTGCACCAGCTGTCGCCTAGGTGGACTATCTTTCTGAAAACCGTCATCCATGCTAAGGCCGTCCAGACCTAGCCTTGGAGGATGTCTCCCCACATGGTTGCCCGCATCTACAAACCGGCGAGGACCGCCATGCAGTCGGGACCGGCGCGCACCAAAGAGTGGGTGCTGGAGTATGAGCCTGAGGCGGCTGCGCGAGATCGATCCGCTGATGGGCTGGACCAGCTCGCGCGACATGAAGCAGCAACTGCTGCTGAGCTTCGACACCAAAGGCGAGGCGGTGGCCTATGCCGAGCGCAACGGCATCCCGTTTCGCGTCGCCGAGCCGAAGCCGCGTCAGCCCGTGCGCAAGTCCTATTCGGACAACTTCCGCTTCGGTCGCATTGGCTCCTGGACGCATTAGCGTCGCAGCGACTGCCGAGGTGCGGGGTTTGTCGAAACACGGCACTACCGCACTCATCCGCGCTCGGGCTACCTCTAATAATCTGTTGGCAAGCACACACTCAGTGGCCCGTTGACTGGCAAGGCCGCTGCGCCGATAGTCCCGCCGTTGCGCACTTTTCCCACCTGATGCGGGGTTAAGCCCATGCGAACTCGACTTGCCGATGGCAAGGCACCGGCTCCCGGTCGCGGCACTGGCGGCCGCGCTTGTCGTCATGGCCGCGTGGCTTGGCGCGGCAAGGTCCTGCCCTGGCGCAGACCAGCGGCGAAGTGGTGGTGAAGTCGCCGCAGGCGATGCTGATGGACGCCGACTCCGGCGCCATCCTGTTCCAGCGCAACGCCGACGAGTTGGTGCCGCCGGCCAGCATGAGCAAGCTGATGCTGCTCGCCGTGGTGTTCAAGGCGCTCAAGGCCGGGGAGGTCAAGCTCACCGACGAACTGCTGATGAGCGAGAACTCCTGGCGCAAGGGCGGTGCCCCGTCCAACACCTCGTCGATGTTCGTGCCGGTCGGCACGCGCGAGAAGCTCGAGGAGCTGATCAAGGGCATCATCGTGCAGTCGGGCAACGATGCCGCCATGGCGGTAGCGGAGAACGTCGGCGGCTCGGAAAGCGCGTTCGCCCAGCGCATGACGACCGAAGCCCGCCAGCTTGGATTGAAGAAGTCGGTCTTCAAGAACTCGACCGGGCTCTATAATCCCGAGCACCTGATGACGGCGCGCGAGCTTGCCATCCTGGCGCGGCACCTCATCAACACCTATCCGGAGTACTATCCGATCTTCGGCATGCGGGAGTACCAGTACAAGAAATACAAATTCATCAACCGCAACCCGCTGCTCAACGTCGTCAACGGTGTCGATGGACTGAAGACCGGCTTCATCAAGGAATTGGGGCACGGCATCGTGGCGTCGGCCAAGATCGACGACCGGCGGCTGATCGCGGTGGTGATGGGCGCGCAGACCCCGGAAGATCGCAGGGATGACGCGCGCCGCCTGATCGAATGGGGCTTCAGGAATTTCTCCGAGGTCAAGCTGTTCAACGCCGGCGAGGTGGTTGGCTATGCGCGGGTTTGGGGCGGCAATCGCATGTTCGTTCCCCTGACCGGGAACGGCGACGTGCACCTGGTGCTGCCCAAGTTTCCGGCCAACCAGAAGGTCAAGGCGGAAATCGTCTACAAATGGCCCTTGAAACCGCCCCTCAAGAAGGGCGACCAGGTGGCGACCTTGCGCATTACCACGTCCTCCGAGGCGACCAGCGAAGCGCCGCTGGTGATCGCCGAGGACGTGGAAAGAGGCGGAGTGATGCGGCGCGGGCTTGACTCCATCCTGCATTTGGCTACCCGCTGGATCCCGTAAGGTATTGGCAACACGGAGTTGTGGCCGGCGCTTGAGCGGCACTGGCGGGCCTTTGGCATGGCATCGGGCAGGTTCATAACGTTCGAGGGCGGCGAGGGGTCGGGCAAATCCACCCAGGCCAGGCTGCTGCACGACGGGTTGCGCGCACGCGGCGTCGACGTGCTGTTGACGCGCGAGCCAGGCGGCTCGCCGTTTGCCGAGCTGGTTCGCGAGCTGATCCTGAACCCCGCGGTGGCCTCGCATACGCCGCTGTCGGAGGCGCTGCTGTTCTACGCCGCGCGCGCCGATCACCTGCACAAGGCCATCCGTCCGGCGCTGGGCGTGGGGCGCTGGGTGATCTGCGACCGCTTTTCGGACTCGACGCGCGTCTATCAGTGCGATGCCGGCGGCCTGCCGCTCGACGTGTTCAACACACTGGAGCAGATGGTGGTGAGCCTGACGTTTCCGGACCTCACCTTCATCCTCGATGTGCCGGCCGAAGTCGGCTTGAGCCGCGCGGCCACGCGCCGGCTGGCGCAGGCACTGTCAGGCGAGGCGCCCGATGCCTTCGAGAAGCGTGACGTGGAATTCCACGAGCGTCTGCGCGAGGGTTATCTGGCCATTGCCAAGGCCGAACCGCATCGCTGCGTGGTCATCGATGGCACTGCGGCGCCGGATAAGATCTTCGCGCAAGTGTGGGCCCACGTGGAGCGCCGCATGCTGGCGAAGCCGCGCTGATGGCCCCGCGCACGCCTGCGGTGCAGGAGATCGAAGCGCTGCCCGAGGCCGACCGTCTCGATGACTTGCCGCATCCGCGCGCGACGCGCGCGCTGTACGGCCATGAGGCGGTAGAAACCGGGATGGCGCAGGCCTTCGCCGGCGGGCGCATGCATCATGCCTGGCTGCTGGCCGGTCGCGAGGGCATCGGCAAGGCGACGCTCGCCTACCGCCTGGCGCGGCATGTTCTGGCGCGGCCCGAGGAGCGCGATCGTTTGGCGCAAAGCCTGGAGGTGGCGGCGGACAGCACGGCGGCACGGCAGGTCGGCGCGCTATCGCATCCGGGGCTGTTGGTGCTGCGCCGGCCCTACGACACGCGCGCCAAGCGTTTCGCAACCGGCATTCCGATCGATGAGGTGCGGCGGCTGAAGTCATTCCTGGGGCTGACGGCTGGCGACGGCGCCTGGCGGGTGGTGATCGTCGATGCGGCAGACGACCTCAACGTCAACGCGGCCAACGCGCTCCTGAAGTCGCTGGAGGAACCACCGTCACGCGCGCTGTTCCTGCTCGTGTCGTCGGAGCCGAGCCGGCTGCTCGCCACCATCCGCTCGCGCAGCCGCAGGCTGGACCTGGCCCCGCTGGCGCCGGAGCCGCTCCAACGGGCCGTATCGGCAGCGTTGGCCGCCGCCGATCGCGATGTGCCATCCGACCAGGACTGGGCACGGCTGGAGCGTCTCGCCAAGGGCAGCGCGCGGCGGGCGCTGCAACTCGCCGCCAGCGGCGGGCTGGAGCTGCACGAGCGCATAGAGGCGATGCTGAAGGCATTGCCGAAGGTGGATTGGTCTGCGGCGCATGCCTTGTCCGACCAGCTGGCGGTCAGCGCCAACGAGCAGCGCTTCGAGGCGTTCTACGACCTGCTGCTGGATACGCTGGCGCGGCTGACGTCCGTGCGGGCCAAGGGGCAGGGCGGGGCGGAGCAGCGGGCGTTGGCCGAGCGGCTGATCGCGGAGCACCGCCTGCCCGCCTGGGCGGCGCTGTGGGAGCAGCTCCTGCGCGACAAAAACGAGGCGCAGGAACTCAACCTGGATAAGAAGGCGCTGATCCTCGGCGCGATCGCCCGCCTGGAGGCGGTGGCGCGGGGGTAGATCGGTATGTCATCCCAGAAGTCGCGCCGGCGAATACCCGGGATCCAAGAGAATGGCTCGGTAGTTCCGGGTTCCGGAGCTCCGCGCCGGGCGCTCGGCCGGGATGACACGGATCGGCGTTCGTGATAGGTGACCGCCGTTTGCTGCAGCGATCGCGAGACGATGACCTTCGAGGCTACCCCTCTCCGTTCCCTTAGCCCCGTGGCGGCCGGCCGGCTCCGCGGCCGAATGTGCTGAGCGTGCGCGTCCGGCCCGGACACCCGCAGCCCCTTTCTGCCACAGCCAACGAACGGAACCTGCCACCATGAGCGGGCAAGCAGAAATTCTACATCACCACGGCCATCTCCTATCCGAACGGGCCGCCGCATATCGGACATGCCTACGAGGCGATCGCCACCGATGCGATCGCGCGCTTCGAGCGGCTCGACGGCAAGGACGTGTTCTTCCTGACGGGCACCGACGAGCACGGGCTCAAGATGAAGCAGACGGCCGTCAAGGAAGGCATCACGCCGCGCCAGCTCGCCGACCGCAACTCGGCGCGCTTCCGCGCCATGGTCGAGGCGCTGAACCTGTCCAACGACGATTTCATCCGCACCACCGAGCCGCGCCACTATCGCTCCTCCGAGGAGATCTGGCGGCGCATGGCGAAGGCGCACAACGGCGACATCTTCAAGAAGAAATACGCCGGCTGGTACTCCGTGCGCGATGAAGCCTTCTACGGCGAGAGCGAGACCAAGGTCGGGGACGACGGTGTTCGCGTCGGCCCGCAAGGTACGCCGGTGGAGTGGACCGAGGAGGACACCTACTTCTTCCGACTGTCGGCCTACCAGGACAAGCTGCTCGCGCACTACGAGAAGAACCCCGAGTTCATCCTGCCGCTGGAGCGGCGTAACGAGGTGGTGAGCTTCGTCAAAGGCGGGCTCGAGGATCTGTCCGTGTCACGTACGACGCTGGACTGGGGCATCCCGGTGCCGGGCGCGGACGGTCACGTCATGTACGTGTGGGTCGACGCGCTGACGAATTACATCACCGGTGCGGGTTTCCCCGATGAGAATGCGCCGCGCTGGCGCTACTGGCCGGCCGACGTGCACGTGATCGGCAAGGACATCGTGCGCTTCCACGCCGTGTACTGGCCGGCGTTCCTGATGTCGGCCGGCATCGAGCTGCCCAAGCGCGTGTTCGGGCACGGCTTCCTGTTCAACCGCGGCGAGAAGATGTCGAAGTCGGTCGGCAACGTGGTCGACCCGTTCGACCTCGTGAAGGCCTACGGCGTCGATCAGGTGCGCTATTTCTTCCTGCGCGAGGTCGTGTTCGGCCAGGACGGCAACTACAACCATGAGGCCATCGTCAACCGCATCAACGCGGACCTGGCCAACGATCTCGGCAACCTGGCGCAGCGCTCGCTGTCGATGATTGCCAAGAACTGCGATGGCAGGATCCCGGAGCCCGGTGAGTTCACCGAGGCCGATAAGGCGATCCTGGCGGCCGCCGACGCCATGTACGGCAAGGCGCGCGAGGCCATGGACCGGCAGGGCATCAAGCAGTACCTCGATGCCGTGTGGGGCGTCGTGGCAGACGCCAACCGCTACTTCGCGGGCGAGGAGCCGTGGGCCAAGCGCAAGACCGATTTCAAGCGCATGGAGACGGTTCTGTACGTGACGGCCGAGGTGGTGCGGCAGGTGGCGATCCTGGCCGCTCCGGTGATGCCGGTCATCGGCGGACAAGCTGCTCGACGGCCTCGGGCAGGCTGCCAATGCGCGCACCTTCGCGGCTCTGGGCGTGGGCGGCCGGCTGAAGGCTGGCACGCCCATCCCGCCGCCGGCGGGCGTGTTTCCGCGTTACGTAGATCCGGAGGCGGAGAGGCGAGGGCGAGGCGGAACCGAAGCCGAAGCCCGAAAAGAAGGGCAAGGCTAAGAAAGCGTAGCGAGCAGTGGGCCGGCCCCGGTGGGTCCGGCCCTGTGCCCCTCGACGGGATCGGCGTGCGCTTTTATGATTTGTCGTCATCCCCGCGCAGTCGGGGATGCATGCGGCTCTCCTCACAGGTGCGGCTTGGTGACCTGGGTTCCCGCCTTCGCGGCAATGACGTTGGAGAATGTCGTGGGCGTGCGGTACTCAAACAGCCAATCATGCTGATCGACCACCACTGCCATCTCGACTTTCCCGGACTTTGCCGGCCGATCTCGACGGCGTGGTGGCGCGGGCAATGGCGGCCGGCGTCGGGCTGATGGTTACCATCTCGACGCGCATCAAGCGCTTCGATCAGATCCTGGGCATCGCCGAACGCTACGACAACGTGTACTGCTCGGTCGGCACGCATCCCCACTACGCGCACGAGGAGCTGGACGTGCCGGTCGAAGAGATCGTGCGGCTGTCTCGGCACCCCAAGGTGGTGGCGATCGGGGAGGCGGGGCTCGACTACTTCTACGACAACAGCCCGAAGGCGGCGCAGGCCGAGGGCTTCCGCAATCACATCGCCGCGGCGCGGGCCACGCAACTGCCGCTGGTCATCCACGCACGCGATGCCGATGAGGACACAGCGGCCATTTTGGAGGAGGAGGCGGCCAAGGGCGCCTTTCCGGCAGTGCTGCACTGCTACACGGGCGGTGCGGACCTCGCCCGGCGCGGGCTGGCCCTTGGGCTCTATGTATCGTTCTCCGGCATTCTCACCTTCAAGAAGTCCGATGCACTGCGCGAGATCGCAGGCAGCGTCCCACTGGACCGGCTGCTGGTCGAGACCGACGCGCCCTATCTGGCGCCCGGCAAATTCCGCGGCAAGCGCAACGAGCCGGCTTATGTGGCCATCACGGCGGCGGAGCTGGCCAAGGTGAAGGGCGTGTCGGAAGCAGAATTGGCGCGCGCTACCACCGAGAACTTCTTCCGCCTGTACAGCAAGACGCCGCGCTCGTCGGTGGCCGCATGAGCATGCGCTTCACGATCCTGGGCTGCGGCTCGTCCGGCGGCGTGCCGCGCGTCGGCAACGTGTGGGGAGCGTGCGATCCGAGCAACCCGAAGAACCGGCGCCGGCGCTGCGCCTTGCTTGTCGAGCGGTTCGGCAAGGGCGGGCGCACGACGGTGCTGGTCGATACGCCGCCCGACATCCGCGAGCAGCTGCTGGACGCGCGCGTCGACAGGCTGGACGGCGTGTTGTTCACGCACGACCACGCCGATCATACGCACGGCATCGACGATCTGCGCGGCATTGCCTTCGTTCTGGGCCGACGGGTCGATGTGTATCTCGATGCCTCTACGCGCGGCATCCTGACAAAGCGCTTCGACTACTGCTTCGTGCAGCCGCCCGGCTCAGCCTATCCGGCCATCCTCGATCCGCACGACATCCGTGCGCCCGAGCCGGTGCGCATCGATGGGGCGGGCGGCCCAATCGAAGCGGTGCCGATCGTGCAGGAGCATGGCGACATCGCCTCGCTCGGCTTTCGGTTCGGCAACGTGGCCTATTCGCCCGACATCAGCGGCGTGCCCGATACGTCGCTAGCGTCGTTCAGCGGGCTCGATCTGTGGATCATCGACGCGCTGCGGCCGATGCCGCATCCGAGCCATTTCAGCCTCAAGCAGGCCGTACAGTGGATCGAGCGCGTCGGCGCCAAGCGCGGCATCCTTACGCACATGACGGTGGAGCTCGACTACGCAGCGCTGCAGCGTGACCTGCCGGACCACATCGAGCCAGCCTACGACGGCATGGTGGTCCACGTAGCTTGATGCGCACAGCCGTGATTGCCGGAGGCCTGGGGCCGCCGAGACGGGTGCAACCCCAGAATGTTCGACCCATGATATAAAGCCCACATGAGCGACTCAGCCAAAGCCAATGCCGTCGTCACCGTCGGCAACGTGACGTTCGCCAACGACCGGCCGATCGCCGTGTTTGCGGGTCCTTGCCAGATGGAAAGCCGGGCGCATGCTCTGGAGATGGCCACCGCGCTGAAAGAGATCTGTGACCGGCTCGGGCTGGGGCTGGTCTACAAGACGTCCTTCGACAAGGCCAATCGTACCTCTCTCAAGGGCAAGCGAGGCGTCGGTCTCGAGGGCGCGCTGCCGGTGTTTGCCGAAATCCGCGAGACGTTGGGTCTGCCGGTCGTCACCGACGTGCATGAAGTCGGCCAATGCGAGCCACTGGCCGAGGTGGTCGACGTCCTGCAAATCCCGGCCTTCCTGTGCCGGCAGACCGACCTGCTGATCGCGGCGGCCAAGACGGGCCGCGTCGTCAAGGTCAAGAAGGGGCAGTTTCTGGCGCCCTGGGACATGCAGAACGTGGTTGCGAAAATCACCGGCAGCGGCAATCCGAACGTGCTGGTGACCGAGCGTGGTGCCTCGTTCGGCTACAACACGCTGGTGGTCGACATGCGCTCGCTGCCGATCATGGCACGCATCGGCTGTCCGGTGATCTTCGATGCCACGCATTCCGTGCAGCAGCCGGGCGGGCAGGGCACCGCGTCGGGCGGCGACCGCACGTTCGTGCCGGTGCTGGGACGCGCCGCCGTCGCGGTCGGCGTGGCGGGCCTGTTCATCGAGACGCACGAGGCACCTGACCGAGACCCCGCTATTTCCGACGGGCCCAACATGGTGCCGCTCGCCTCCTTCGAAGGATTGATGCGCGAGCTGATGGCCATCGACGCGGTGGTGAAGAACGCGCGTAGTTCAAGGTCATCCCGGAATTCGCGCCAGCGAATATCCGGGACCCAGCGCGTCGGCCCACGGGTCCCGGCTCTGAGCTTTGCTCAGGCCGGGATGACGGGTCGAGGTCAGTAGCGCGTGGCGGAGCCCGCACCATAGGTATCGAGGCTGCGCAGCACCTTGCGCTGCATGCCCATCTGCGACGGCGAGGCCGGAGCAGAACCCATCGACCAGTACTGCCCTTCCATGTCACGCAGTCGCTGCGAAGCTTCCGGTTGCGTCTTGACGAAGGCGTTGATCTCGGCAGCGTTCTGCAGCAGCAGCTTGTTGGCCTCCTCGGTCTTGCCGGCGTCGCGCAATAGGATCGCCTCTTGCGTGCGGTTGCGCGTGACCTGCTCGACCACGGCCTCGGCCACGGTCTTGTCCGCGCCCGCCTTCACTTCTTCCTCGCTGCCGCCGAGGCGGGCACGTACAGTCATGTCCTGCGCCTCGCGTGCCCCGTTGCCGGGCAGGGTGTAGGCCACCTTGACGATGCCGATCTCCTGCTCGCCGGCCTTGAGATCCTTGTCGGCCTCGATTTCCATCAGCACGTAGTGCTCGGTGGCGGCATAGACCTGGTTCATGTGGAATTGCGCGCGATTGCCGTCGATGGTGCCGTCGCGGCTCAGCGCACGCACCACCCGCACGCCGGGTTTGAGCTCGATGTCGATGGAGACGGTCTGGGCACACGAGGCCAGCACGTCGTCGAACTCCTTGTTGAAGATCTGGATGAGATCAGTCGGCTCGCGGGCAAAGGCGTGGTTGCCGTCGCCGGCGCGGGCCAGTGCTAGCATCAGGTCCTCGTTGTAGCCGAGGCCGAGCCCGATGGTGCTGACCGAGATACCCTCACGCAGCAGAGCGCTGCCGAGCACGCTGAAGTCTGCCGGCAGCGATGGGCCGCGATTGGCCTGGCCGTCCGATAGCAGGATGACGCGATTGAGCCGCTTTGCTTCCTTGTAGCGTCGCACTTCGCCGGCGCCCGTCAGTACGCCGGCATGGATGGCCGTCGAGCCACGCGCAAAGATCTGCTGGATGGCATTGATGAACAGAGCGGAGTTATGGACGGGCTGCGCCTGCATCACCACGTCAGCGGTGTCGTCGAACATGACTACGGAGGCGATGTCGCGATGGTCGAGGCGGCTGACGGCCATGATAGCAGCCGCTTTCGCCTGGGCCAGGCGCTCGCCGCTCATGGAGCCTGAGCGGTCGATGACGAACGCCACGTTGACGGGCGTGCGCGACTGATTGGGCTCGGGCGTGCAGCCCTGCAGTGCGACGCGCAGATAATTCTTCTGCGCTTCGCCGCCCTTCATGATCGGCAGGGCGAGACGTGCGTCCAGCCCAATCTTTTGGCCGGTTTTCGGATCAGCCGACGCAAGGGACGAAAACAACAGGCTAACAGCCAGCAGGCACAGCGAATGCAATATGCGGTTCCACATGGGACACCCCAAAATCGTTGAACCGCCTCCCGCGCAAGGTCATGCGCGCCAGAGTTGGCCGAAATGGGGAGGAATGGTGTCGATGCACCGGCTATGGGTGGCGTGGACCGGGGATCAGACTGCAGGCCTCGGCCAGCTGAGCACGTGGCGCGCGGTCCACGCGCCGATGCCGGAGACGACGCGCATGGTTTCCGTCAAGGTGCGGAAGGCCAGACACGGCAGCTTGGCAAGACCGGTCAGTTTGACGACGGGTGAATTGAGTGGGCTGATCGTCGAATTGCCAGCGTTCTCGCCGATCTGCGCGGAAACCACCAGCGGGCTGATCTCGCGCATGCGCAGATTGAGAAACCAGCCGCGGTCGAATGCGTGATCGAACGGCTGGCTGATCGGCAGCAGCCGGTCGAGATAGACCTGCGCGGCGTGTCTGGAGAGGACGTAGGCGGCGGAGCCCGTGGAGCGGAACAGGTTGACGCTGATCGCGTGGCTGGACGTCAGCTGGTGCAGGGCGAGCTTCAATCCCTTGCGCCTGCTCTCGAGCTTCAGCACGTCCCAGGTCGAGGCGGTCCCGCCGGTAGTGGCTTGGGCGAGCACGTCAGGCAGCGCGGGCAGCAGCGTCGCGTCGTCCTCGAGAATGAGGGCGTAGCGGGCCTCGGTGGCCAGGAACGCCTGCATGGCCGCCAAGTGGCTCAGATAGCAGCCGACCTCCGCTAGACGCACCTCGCGGCCGTGCCGGCGCCGGTAGAGACGAGGGTCGAACTTGCCCTCGGCCGACGACGAGGCGCGCGTCGATGGCCGGCACGCGCGTGAACGGCATGTTCAGGGCTTCGAGCTGGCTGGCCATGAGCGCAAGCCGCTCAGGCGATCTGTCAAGATTGATGACGAACGCAACAACGCGATACAAGGATACGTCCTCCCCCAAAGACGAAACGCTCCCGCCCTCAACTGTCGGTCACGCTTTCGTCATATGTCAACTATGCGATAGCGTGGACCGGGTGCCGATTGTCCGGTTTCGGACGGCCAATGGCAGCGCGGGCCACATGGGTTGACCGGGAGGAGGGCAAGCGCCCGGTCTCTACCGCGCTGCCATCCCGTGAGCGGTCCGCCCCTTGCGGAAAAGCCGATTATCCTTGCCCGCCAAGCGCCAAGCCGCTACCCCAATAGGCCGAAATCGCCTCCATCCAAACCTCCGAACCGGGAACTCCAGGGGAAGCCCATGCGCGTCTATTACGATCGTGATGCCGACATCAATCTGATCAAGGGCAAGAAGGTGGCCGTGGTCGGCTACGGCAGCCAGGGTCACGCCCACGTGCTGAACCTGCGCGATTCCGGGGTCAAAGACGTGGCTGTGGCCCTCCGCAAGGGCTCGGCCGGCATCGCCAAGGCCGAAAAGGAGAAGCTCAAGACCATGGAGGTGGCGGAAGCCGCCAAGTGGGCCGACGTGATCATGATGCTCACCCCGGACGAGCTGCAAGCCGACATCTACAAGGACCACCTGCACAAGAACATGAAGGACGGGGCGGCGCTGATGTTCGCCCACGGCCTCAATGTGCATTTTGCGCTGATCGAGCCGCGCGCCGACCTCGACGTCGGCATGATCGCACCGAAGGGCCCCGGGCACACGGTGCGTTCGGAGTACGCTCGCGGCGGCGGCGTGCCCTGCCTGCTGGCCATCCACCAGGACAAGAGCGGCAACGCCCACGACCTGTTCCTGTCCTACGGCGCGGCGATCGGCGGCGGCCGCGCCGGCATCATCGAGACGAGCTTCAAGGAGGAGTGCGAGACCGACCTGTTCGGTGAGCAGTCGGTGCTGTGCGGCGGCCTCGTCGAGCTGATCCGGGCCGGCTTCGAGACGCTGGTGGAGGCGGGCTATGCGCCGGAGATGGCCTACTTCGAGTGCCTGCACGAGGTGAAGCTGATCGTCGACCTGATCTACGAGGGCGGCATCGCCAACATGAACTACTCGATTTCCAACACGGCCGAATTCGGCGAGTACATGTCGGGCCCGCGCATCATCACGGACGAGACGCGCGCCGAGATGAAGCGCATCCTGAAGGACATTCAGACGGGCGTGTTCACGTCGAACTGGATCCGCGAGTGCAAGGCCGGCCAGCCCCAGTTCAAGGCCATCCGCCGCCTCAACGACGCGCACCAGATCGAGGAGGTCGGCGCCAAGCTGCGCGCCATGATGCCCTGGATCAAGGAAAAGGCGCTGGTCGACAAGAGCCGGAACTAGCCGGGCCGGCAAGACTTCAGCGCGAATGACAGAAGCGCGCCGGCCCGGGTCGGCGCGCTTTTTGTCGGATGTGCGCCTATGCGGCGTGCCAATAATGCACGATCTCTTGTTATTGTGCGTAAAATGCGTATTGTCCGGCACCAGAGGCAGAGAATCCAGGTTCGCCGCGTCATGAGTTTGAAGGTTCCAAAGCCCCTGACCGAGCCGCAGGATCGGCCGAGTACGGAAGGAGGCCAACACGAGCGAAGCAGCGCCCGCTCGCCCTACTCCAGCCAGTACGAGACCATTGTTGCGCGCGGGCACACGCGGCCGACGCCCTCGTTCAACGCCCCCGCGTTGGTCTGGCACGTCGGCTTCTGGCCACGCCGGATGGTCGAGGATGAGGACGGAACGCTGGAGCCGTGCGATCCGCATGACACGGCCGGGCAGCGCCACGTCGAGGCGAGGTACACGTTCGATGAGCGGCGCAATCCTTGGATCGGGCAGTTCAACCATTTCCTGCAGGCGCTGCAGGGCAAGAGCCGCGCGATGGGATCGGGCGTGGGCCCGGTGCCCAGGACGTTCAAGCCGTTGATGCCGCATGATCTGCCGTGGCAGGCAGCGCGCAGCGATCCCGAACAGTTCTTCAAGCCTCTGACGATCCTTGAGCAGGACACGTTGCCCTTCACCCTGTGGTGGCCGGATCCAAGCACCGGCGGACAGCGACGAGGCAAGGCCATCCGGGTGTGCGTGCACCCCGAGCTCAATGCGGACTATGCCTACATAAGCTTCTACATGGACATTGGCCAACGCTGGAGCCGTTCGCACAGTACAGTGCCCGGCGAGCCCAAGCGGATGAGACGCGATCGCCTGCTGGCGGCCGTCGAGACAGTGCGCACGATCTGTGAGCAGCAGCTCAAGTCCGGCGCCGACGGAAGGGCAGCGGTCGATCTGCCGGCCTTGCCGGAGACTCTTCATGGTGCCGACGGGCAAGTCACTTCCGGCTTGGACGTGTCGTTGCGGGACGCACGCAACCTGCTCTACGTCGACATCTGGGAGAGGTTCTCGGCGGAGATGGGCTGCCGCCTGGAGGACATCACCGGCGGGCGGCCCGGGAGGGAAGGCGACGCCGCGGCGAGGTGTTCGCGAATTTCCGCGGCCTTGTGATGTCAACGAATGGTCTGTCGGGCCGCACCGCCGACCGCGACCCGCGGAGCACGGAAACGGCAGCGGTAGGAACCGTGCCGTTCGCCAACTTCAGCCGCGATCCCGACCTTCACCGCCGACGGCGCCAGAGGCCAATGCGGTGGTCAAGGCATTCTGGCCGTTCGTGCGCCGCATCACCCCGCGCGCGGATTTCCGCGAGTTCATCGCCTGCGGCGTGCTCAACTGGCGGGCTATCTACATCACCGCACTGGGATCGAGCAGCCAGTACATCGGGCGGCAGGAAAGCGACCGGCGTCGAAGCGGGCGAAGCTGGCATACGGGTTCCCGAACCGTTGCTGGATGACACGGAAAAAGGTCGGGCGCAGGCGTCCGCCGATGGCCACTTCGACCACCTCGTGCAGCAAGCGCGAGGCACGGACGGGCAACAACCATCCGGTGCGCTACCTGCTGCTGACCAAGCACGAGCCGCATCCGCGCCAGATCGGACGCATCGCCGAGCGCATCAACACCATGGGCACCATGCGCCTGTATGCGCTCAAGGACTGGTCGGCGATCCGCAACGTCGAGTCCTACATCCGCATCCTCGGACAGGAACTCGACCAGATCACCAAGCGATGGGGCAGCGATCGCAAGCTCATCAACGGGCTGACCAACCTCGCCGTTGTTCGCCGCGCCAAGACAGCCATCCGGCGGCTCGATGCGAGACTGGCGAAGTGCGGTAGCGAGCCGGAGCGCGAGGCACTGATCGCATCGCACGTCGCGCGCACCGGCGATAAACGCTGGTCGGGCAGCGACCTTATGCGGCTCAAGCGGGCCATGCCGACGTTCACGCCGCGACGGCCGGCCCCGCTGGTGATCCGCGTTTTGCTGTTTCTACGCTTCTTCTACAACTGGAGCCGATACTCCGAGCTGCTGAAGGGCATGGAGAACGACCTCGTCGCCGATATCCGACATTCGGCGCTCTACGAGATCTCCAACGAGGTCGAAACGGATCTGATCGACATTTCCTCCAAGCTCGACGAACTGGGGTTCGGCACCGTCGGCGGGCTGCATTTCAGACTGAACCGCTCGGCCTTTTACGTGCGCGAGTTCAAGGTTCTGCTGAAGACGCTGCACGTCACCAACATTCAGTCCTGGATATCCTACGAGCAGTTTGTGCAGCGGGGGCTGGCCCCGGCCTTCGAGTACATGTCGAGCGTCGGTAGGCGCATGCGCGCCGTGCGCTCGCGCCTGCTTACCACCAGCGAGACCATCGAGACGAGCGCACTCGTCGGCCAATCGGCGGCCACCCGACACAACACGGCCGTTCTGCGCCGAACCACGACGCTGGCGATCGTAATCCTGCTGGTGTTCCTGGCCAGCACCAGCCAGGTGATCGCGTTCGCGAACAAGGCAGGCGGCTTCGCGTACAGCCGGCTCCCGGTATGGGCGCAGTCCTGGATCGATCAGCTGCACGGTGTCATTTCGCCGTTTGTTCAGTAGCTCGGAGGGCAGTTGGCTGTGAACGCACCGGTAACGACGCAGGACGTGGTGGCGGGCGGCAAAGTGCTCAGCGGGTTCCGGCAGCAGGCGGCGGCGAGGCCGGCCGAGGCCGGCAAACCCAAGAAAGCCGCCGACCTGCGCATCTATCAGCATTCCAACCTGGCCTACTGGTGGGTGGTGTGGGTGTACGGGCTCGGGTGCGCGGGGCTCACGTACGTGTGGGGGATCGGCATAAAGGAGCTGGCCGTGGGGACGGCGAGCGCGGAGAAGGGCATCCTGTTCCACCCCTCACCGTGGCTCGGGCTGTCGTTCATCGGGCTGATCCTGTTCGTGGTGATCTTCACCAACGTACGCGCGCGCGGCGTCTACTCGATCGTGCTGCTGCTGCTGACCGGGGCGGCGATCTGGGCCGTGCAGAAGATCCCGGGTATCCAGACGGCGTACGGCTGGGTCAATCTGCTACGCGTGCATCTCAACTTGGCGTTCTACCTGACCTTCTCGGCGCTGCTGATGCTGGTCTGGTTCTTCATCATCTTCCTGGTCGACCGCTTCACTTGGTGGCGCTTCGCGCCGGGCCAGGTGATCGAGGAGCACCGCGTCGGACAGGCGACGGGGCATGCGTTCAACACGGAAGGCATGATCATCCAGCGGCTGCCGGACGACTTGTTCCGTCACCGGGTACTGGGCTTCGGCACCGGCGATTTCGTGGTCAAGCCGGCCTCGGGCGATACCTTCGAGATCCACAACGTGTGGCGTGCCAACAAGAAGCAGCGCCTGCTTGAGGATATGATCGCGACGCGCTCCGTGAAGGGCGTATGAGCGCGGCGGTGCCATGCTAATGGGCGCGAGCGGCCAACATTTGGTCGGCAATCCTACATTTATGCGCATACAATTTCGACGCGACGCATGTCGCCTTTGATGGAGGAGATATCATGGCGAAAGCAATTGTAATCGCTGCTTTGCTTGCTTCACTTGCCACCCCGGCGTTGGCGGCGTGCCCAGCAGGTACAAGCTACCAGTGCTACCAGGGATACAACGGCAAGGTCGTGGGCGGCTGCCGCTAACCTCTAAGCAATGGCAGTCTTACCTCTGTCATTGCTCTGCTCTGGCGGGTTTGTGCACGCACAGGCCGGAACCGTCTTGAAAAGAAAGACCCCGGCGGAGGGGTGGCCGCCGGGGTCGTCCGAGACAGCGGGGATGGCGCACGGGGGCAGCGCCAGCATCCCGCGGCTTGTTGCGGCTTCTTGGTCTCGGGCTGCGTCCTCACGTCGAGGCGTGAGAGCAGTAAGCCAGAGCAATGCGGCGCCCTCTTGCTCCTGCGTTAAAGCTTGCATGAACCGAGTGTTTAGCGCCCGTTCATGCGCGCAGCGGTGGGCAGCCACAGAACCAGCCACAGAAAAGGACGTGCATTGAGGCTTTCGCGGCCTATCCCAGCGCACTCGCGGTGGCGATAATGGCTGCGGTTCATACAACAATCAGCGATGGAGAGTGGAACATGAGGCTGTTGATTGGTTCGCTGGCGCTGGCGCTCAGCCTGAGTGTTGCGCCGGCCGCGCTTGTGGCGCAGACGCAAACGGCGGCGCCGAAGGTCGGCCAAGGCGAGAAGGTGTGCCGCACCAAATTCAAGTACACCGGCGTGGTGAAAACCTGGGTGTGCAAGAAGGAAGAGCTCTGCTGCGTCTGGCACGAGATCAACTACGTGAAGTGCGGCAGTCCGGGCCTCAACTGCCTGTAGTGACGGGCTGGCAGCAAGCGCGCGCAAAAAATAGGGGCGATAGGCATCGCCCCTAAGCTTACTTACGCTAGCGACCTTCTAGGACCGCTCAGAACTTCAAGTTGAGACCGAATGGCGCGGTCTCCATAGTCGGACCGAGCTTGGTCGGGCCGCTGGCGAGGACCCCGGCAGAAGCCGTGATCTCATTAAAGTCATAGAATAGATATTCGATGCGAGCAGCCTGAACTCAGGCTGGACAGCAGGGGCGGCAGAGACGCGGGGAGCCTCCACCGCCCCTTCGGGCTAGTACGCTGAGCGCACTCCCCCGTTCGAGACGGGCCCAAGTGGTCCAGACGGCGAAGAAAGTCGGTCGCGCGCCTACACCACGTTGCTTAGCAGGCAACGTGCACCTGCAGTTTGTGATCCACCCGTATGTTCCGGCAATTGATTTGCCTAGCTGCACAGAGTGCGCTCGATGGTGGCAATAGCGCGGCAATAAGACGGCTTATTCAGGTTATTCCTATTCCACCCCGATATTTGATTGAGAGCAATATTTGGAAAGAACCCTTGAACGGCACGACGCGACGACGCTTGGAGGCGTCACGGGAATGCGTCAGAGTGCGCTCCAACTCAGAGGGCTTCGACCATGCGGCTCGATTACTACGTCGTCGACGTGTTCACCGACAAGAGGTTCGGCGGCAATCCGCTAGCCGTCGTGCTTGATGCCGATGCGCTGGACGGCGCGCGCATGCAGACCATCGCGCGCGAGTTCAACTTGTCGGAAACCGTGTTCGTCTTGAAGCCGCAAAACCGCGCCCATACGGCTCGGGTGCGCATTTTCACGCCGATGCGGGAGTTGCCGTTCGCGGGACATCCAACTGTAGGTGCCGCCGCGCTGCTTGGTGAACTGCGTACACCCGCGGCAAATGACAACGGCACCCAGGGCGACGCGTTGATCGTGCTCGAGGAGGGCATCGGCATCGTCCGAGTCGGGGTGCGCATGCGACCGGGCGCAGTTACCCATGCCGAGTTCGACGCGCCGAAGTTGCCCGAGGAGAGCGGCCCGGCGCCATCGACAGAGCTGCTGGCGGCTGCGCTGGGCTTGATCCCAGCCGAGATCGGCTTCGAGAACCACCGTCCGACGCGCTATTCGGCCGGCAATCCCTTCCTGTTCGTGCCGGTTGCCTCGCTGGCGGCCATCGAGAAGGCGAGGGTTTCGTCGTCACACTGGGAAGCAGTGAAGGGGCAGGGCGCCTTCCTGTACTGCCGCCAGAGCGTGCATACGACGTCGGCATTCCACGCGCGCATGTTCGCGCCCGACGCGGGCATTCCGGAGGACCCCGCCACCGGCTCGGCGGCGGCGGCGTTCGCGGGCGTAGTGCACCGTTTCGATGTGCTGCCTGACGGCGCCCATAAGCGCATCGTCGAGCAAGGCTTCGAGATGGGCCGGCCCAGCCTCATCTCGCTGTCTCTGGAAATCGCAGCGGGCAAGCTGACGACTGTGCGCGTCGGCGGCCACGCCGTGCGCGTTGCCCAGGGCACCATCGAGGTGTGAGCCCGCCGCAAGCGCGAGCCGCGCGTCGCAGCGAAAGCGGGCGCAACGAACGCTATCTGTTGAATGACAGAGGTTATCGCAGATCGAATAAGCAGCCAGTACTTGCTGCGAGCCGCTGCAGGGACTTTCGCTGGTTGTTTCTTGATTGGCGCGGACAAGGCAGCGCATTTTTTTTGCCACGCTGTCTCGTCAAATCTGTTCATACCCACGCTGTGCACGGCCCGGCGCATTGATGGTCGCCGTTGAATGCGGTACCGAGCACGACGATGCGCGCGCCGATAATGCTAACCGATCAGAACGGCCCATGAGCGATCAGGCAGCTTCGACTTTCGACCGCGCCCTGGCGGACATTCGGGCCACCGTGCACGCGCATCACCTGGCAACCATGTTCGGTTGGCAGGACGTAGCCCACCGGTATCGCAGATCAAGGGTTGGAGCCTTTTGGCTCACCCTCAACATGAGCGTCACCATCGGGGCACTGGGCCTTATTTTTGGAACCCTGTTTCGCGTGCGGATGGGCGACTTTCTGCCTTACATCTGCGTCAGCCTGATCTTTTGGGGCTTTATCTCGTCGTGCATTCTAGAGGGCTGCACCAGCTTCATCAGCTCTGAAGGGATGATTCTCCAAGTCCGCATTCCGTTATTCGTCCATGTACTTCGGACCATTTACCGCAATGGGATCGTGCTGGCTCATAACCTGGTCATTCTTCCGTTCGTGTTGCTGGCAGTCGGCCAAGTGCCGACGTGGTACGCCCTGCTCGCCGTTCCCGCGGTTCTGCTCATGGCGGTGAACGTGCTGTGGATGATGCTGATCCTCAGCGTCGTATGCACCAGGTATCGCGACCTCACCCAGATCATACAGAACGTCCTGCAGGTGACTTTCTATCTGACACCTCTGATGTGGATGCCACAGACATTGCCCGATGGGCCGTACCGCATCGTTCTTGAGCTGAACCCGTTCTTCCACCTGATGTCGATCGTGCGTGCGCCTTTGTTCGGCGAGCTGCCGACGCTGGCGAACTGGATGGTGTGCGTGGCCCTGGCCATCACCGGATGGACCTGCGCCCTGTACGTGTACGGCCGCTACAGACATCGTATCGCCTACTGGCTCTGATCGGACGCACATGGCTTCAATACACCTCACCAACGTCTCGGTAGAATTTCCCGTCTTCAACGCGGTGACGCGATCGCTCAAGAACAGACTGCTGAGCGCTGCCACCGGCGGCATGATCGATCGGCGATGGGATGGCCACGTCATCATTCGCGGCCTGCAAGATGTGACCCTGTCCCTTACCGAGGGAGCCCGACTTGGGCTGGTGGGACACAACGGTGCCGGCAAGACCACGCTGCTGCGCGTGCTGTCGGGCATATATCATCCGACGCAGGGGACCTCGGAAATTGAGGGCGACTGCGTGTCGCTGATCAATATGTCGCTCGGAATAGATCCGGAAGCGACCGGACGCGAGAATATCCGTCTGCGCGCTGCAATTATGGGTATCCCGGCGCCAGAGCTTAGCGATCGCATGGACGAGATCGCGGAGTTCAGTGGACTTGGCGAGTTCCTCGATATGCCCTTCCGTACATACTCGACGGGCATGCAGATGCGTCTGGCGTTCTCGACGTCAACCGCAATTCGGCCCGAAATCCTGGTGCTCGACGAATGGCTTTCCACGGGTGACGAGGAATTCAAGGAGAAGTCCAACAACCGGCTGCAGGAGATCGTCAATTCCACCAAGATCTTGATCTTGGCCAGTCACTCCAAGGAGCTGTTGCTTGCGAACTGCAACCGCATCATCTGGATGGAGCACGGACAAGTGCGAAGGGACGGTCCTGCCGCGGATGTGGCGCGTGAGTATTTCGGTGGCTAGGAGGGACGGCCAGATGAGTCGCGGCCGAAAGTAGAGTTGCACGACGCATACCGGCAGGATGCGCGTAGCGTGACGGCTTGGGGATTGCAGGGGCCTATCGACTGGACGGGTGAGATGCGCGCATCCATTGCTGCTCTGTCGCCGATTCTAATCACGGGCTCACGCGGCCTTGTGGGATCTGCGCTGGGGAGGGCATTGCGGGGCATCGAGATGCCCAACATCCTTGCTCCATCGCGAGCTGAGCTCGACCTTCTGGATGCCGACGCGACGCAGCGATATTTTTCCACGCACCGTCCAGCTGCCGTCGTGCATCTGGCGGCCGTCGTTTTTGGCCTGGGCGGCAATCTCCGGGATCAAACCGGCATTCTTGTGCAAAATACCCAGATCAATAACAATATCTTCAGCGCCATCGCCCGCTTCCCGGTTCGCAAATGCTTTTTCGCCGGTACGGTAGCCTCGTATCCGTTTCCCTATAAATCAGACGTATTGCGGGAAGCTGAGTTCTTCAACGGGCTGCCACACGCTGGAGAGTTTGGCTACGCGGCAGCCAAGCGGCATGCCTACTCATACTTGCACCTGCTGGCCAACGACCCCGGATTGAGCTTTGCCTATGGCATCTTTACCAACCTGTATGGCGAGAATGACCGGTTCAACATCCAAGATGGTCATGTCATCCCCTCGCTGATCGCCAAGGCCTATACGGCGGCGCAGAGCAACAGCTACTTGGAAGTCTGGGGTGACGGGAGCGCAGAGCGCGATTTTCTGCACGCCGATGACGCGGCGCGGGCCGTGGTCGCCTGCCTCGCCGGCAGCGACAAGGAATTGCTGCTGAACATCTCCTCGGGCACGGGCGTCAGCATGCGAACTCTGGCTGAGTGCGTGGCTGGCGCAGCGGGACTGCCGGGCGTGGTCTATACGCCGACCAAGCCCACCGGCATTCCTCGCCGTGTGGTCGACAACAGCAGGATGCGGAGCCTCGGTATCGAACCGAGCGTCCGGCTCGAGGATGGGATCAGAGCCGTCTATCAATGGTACGCACAAAACGCAGCGAGCGCACGAACATGAGCAACGCCAGCCATCGCCTGGTCATCGTCTCCAGCTTTTCGGACAGCTGCGGCAACGCGGCATTCACAGAGATACTGCGCGACTCGATTGAGCGCTTCACGCCAACCCGCGTCGACGTGGCCGAGCTCAACCTGGCCTTGACCCAATCGACGGACAAGACATTCCGCAACGCCGCCATGCGCCATGTGCAGGAGCTTTGCGAGCGCCTTCGCGAGGCGGACGGCGTCAACATCCAGTTCGAGGCGGGGCTGTATGGCACATTCCCGGGCGATATCGTGCGGCGCCTGAAGGTGCTTGCCAGCGCCAACCGCAATACGTCGGTGACGTTGCACGCGCCGCGCCTCGCCAGCGGCAGTGCTCCGGATGTCCGGGCCGGCATAAAGAAACTGGTGAAGCTGCAGGTCGGCTCGGGACTGCGGCAGCTGGTGGGCTCGCAACTGAAGAAGACCAACATCCGCATCAACTCAAGCGTCATCGGCTTTCTGGCACGCCGCAGCTGCCGCATTATCGTTCACACCGAACGGGCCCGTGACCAGATCAAGGCCTTGTTCGGTTATGACAATGTCGACGTTCACCCGCTCAGGCTGATCCAGCATCCGCATGCGGGCCGGCCGGACTTCATCGCTCAGGTTCGTCGCGACCTCGGCCTTGCTGCGGACGACAAGACTATCGGCATGTTCGGCTATCTCAGCGCCTACAAGGGGCACCTGGATGCTTTGGACGCCGTCCGGCTGTTGCCGCCCAATTTCAAGCTGCTCATTTTTGGTCGCCAGCACCCGCAGACGCTGAAGACGGATGGCAAGGTCGACGAATATCTGAAGAGCCTGCAGAAGAAGGTGCTGCAGGATGGAATCGCGGACAGAGTGTTCTTTATGGGCGAGCTCGCGCATGAGGATTTTCTGGCCGCAGCTGCGTCGGTGGATGTCGTGTGGCTGCCATATTATGAGAACGGGCAGGATGGGTCTGGTATCGCCTCGATCTGTCTCGAGCTGGCGCCGCGGGTCTTGTGCTCGACGTCATTTGCCTTCGATGAGCTATTCCGCCTGATCCGCTACAGGAATTGTGAGCGCTTCGACATCGGCAACGTGCTGGAGCTGGCGAAGAAGACGGAGATTCTGATGCGTCGTGAAACGCCCTCCAAACCGTTCGGCGACGACAGCACCTACAGCTTGCGCTCGCAGGCGGTGATGTATGCAAACAGCGTGGGATGGCCCAGGGCAGTGCCGGCGCAGAACGAGGGCTCGATTGGCTCCCTCATAAAAGGCGCGGCCTGATCGCATCTGATTGGAGCCTGGCCGCAGCCATCATCAGCGCGCGAGTGCGCAGAACGGACCGCTGCTTCTTGTGCGGGGTGGCCGCCTACCCCACCCGCGCAAACCGCCCCTCGACCGGGTACTGCGGATCGGTGTAGCCGTGGGAGGAGGCGTGCCCGGCGGGTACGAGGCTGTTGGCCAGCGCCTCGTCCTCGGGTGTCCACGTGTAGTCAAGCGCGCCCAAGTAGCTGGTCCACTGCTCGAAGGTGCGCGGGCCGGCGATCGCCGAGCTGATCGTCCGGTTGTTGAGCACCCAAGCGGTCGCCCAGTGCACCAGCGTGACGCCACGCGCTTCAGCGTGCGCTTTCAGCTTTTCGGCGATCAACAAGCTCTCGGGGCGCCACTCGGTGTCCATCATGCGCTGGTCTTGGCGAGCGGCGCGGCTGCCGGCCTCGGGCACCTGATTGACCTTGTACTTGCCCGATAGGACACCGCGCGCAATGGGGCTGTAGGGCACGACGCCAAGGCCGAAGAACTGGCAGGCCGGCAGCAACTCGACCTCAGGCTGGCGGTTCATCAGGTTGTAATAAGGCTGCAGCGCGGTGGGCGCTGGCACGCTGGCAGCGCGGCACAAATGGTGGATGTGCGGGATGTGCCAGGCGCGCACGTTCGAGACGCCCCACTCGCGGATCTTGCCCTCGCGGATCAACTCGCCGAAGGTGAGCACGATTTGCTCCCAGGATGTGTCGAGATCGAGCTTGTGCATGTAGTAGAGGTCGATGTGGTCGGTCTGCAGCCGGCGCAGGCTGGACTCGATGGCGCGCCGGACATGGATGCGGTTCAGACCGCGATTGTTGGCGCCGCTGCCCGTGGGATTGGCGACCTTGGTGGCCAGCACCCAGCGCTGGCGGGTGCCCTTTAGCGCGCGGCCGATCACTTCCTCGGAGTGGCCGTCCGTATAGGCGTCGGCCGTGTCGATGAAGTTGACGCCGGAGTTCGAGCGCATGGTCCGTGATGCGCCGCGACTGCGTTTCGTCAGCCGGGCCGCCGAACATCATGGTGCCGAGGCACAGCTCGGAGATGCGCACGCCACTGTGGCCGAGCACGCGGTACTTCATAGTAGCCATCGCTGATCTCCAGGCGGTTGGTGGATGCCGCTAGGCGGCGGAGTGCCTCAGGACGAAGCGGTAGACGCCGTTGGCTTCGCTGTGCTCGAGCAGGGCATTGCCGGTCGCCTCGCTGAAAGCCTGGAAATCGGGGACCGAGCCCGGGTCGGTGGCAAACACCTCCAGCGTTGCCCCCTTGGGCATGCCGGCCAGCACTTTCTTGACCTTGAGAATCGGCAGCGGGCAGGCGAGACCTTTGGTATCGAGCGTCTGGTCGGCCATGGTGGCGGTCTCCGGAAAGCGGCAAGCGCCGAGCTTTAGCAACGAATAGAGCCGCCTGGCAACGGCGCGGGGGGCCATGCGGCATGAACGCCGCAGCGCCTTGCGCGGGCGTCGCCAGCAGGCCACCATGCGCGGAATTTTCGTGTCCACGTCGCATCTTACGTCGCGCCACGGCGCGGCGACCGGCTATAAGGGACCGAGACAAAGGGTCGATCGGGGGGAAGATGGACGCCAAGACCGCGCCGAGCGAAGCGCACGGGTCCTTTGCGTTCACGCTGGGACTGGAGCGGGTGGGTCTGCTCGCCCTGAAGGTGCCGCGTCTGACCGCCGTGCTGGTCGTGTTGTTTTCCGTGGTCGCCGCCTGGGGTGTAACGCGCCTGAAGGTGGACAACTCGCTGTCCGAGCTGTTCCGCACCGATACCGAGGAATTCCGCCGCTACGAGGAGATCGATCGCCGCTTCCCTTCCAGCGAATACGACGTGCTGGTGGTGGTGGAAGGCAAAGACTTGCTGAAGAAGCCGCAGATCGAGGCGTTCCGCCGGGCCATCGTCGATCTGCAGCTGGCGGACGGCGTCGAGGGGCTGGTCTCCATGCTGTCGGCTCGCGGCAAGCCGGATGCCAGCGGCTACGCAGCGCCGATCGTGCCGGACGACCTGCCTGACGGACCGACCTACGACGACATCATCAAGTCGCTGCGTGCGAACGAGATTGTGACCGGCAAGTTCCTGTCGCCTGACGGCGAGCTGGCGCTCACCGTGGTGGCTCTCGACCGCAAGGCGGTGCAGGAACTCGGCCCCAAGGCCGTGATCGGCAACCTGCGCAAGACCGTGGAGGATGAGGTCGCTCCGCTCGGCCTCAAAGTGCAGCTCACGGGCGCGCCGGTTATGCAACTCGAGATCCGCAACGCGGTGGAGCGAGACCAGCTACTATACAACGGTCTCGGCCTGCTGTTCGGTGCGCTGATTGCCGTGGTGTTTTTCCGCCGCGTCTCGCTCATGCTGACGGCGGCGATGCCGCCGGTGCTGGCCGTGCTGTGGTCGCTCGGCTTGCTGGGCCTGCTCAACTTCAAGCTCAATCTCTTCCTCAACGTCATGACGCCGCTGGTCATGGTGATGGGCTTTGCCGACAGCATGCAGATGGTGTCGGCTATTCGCATCCGCCTGCGCGAAGGTGACACGCGGCTGCAGGCCGTGCAGTTCGCGGTGCAAGGTGGTGGGGCCGGCCTGCGTGCTGGCGCACGGCACGGCAATGCTCTCGTTCGCGGCACTCCTGTTCTCGCAGTCCGGACTGATCCGCACCTTCGGCGAGGCCGGCATGCTGGCCGTGACAGTTTCGTTCGTCGCCATCATTCTGGTGCTGCCGCTGCTGGGTCTCCTCTTCATCCGCAACGAGGCATCGCTGGCGCGTGCGCACGCGCCGGCGGATCGGTTGATGGACGCGCTCGGCCTCCTGGTCGGCTGGATCGTCGATCGGGTGGTGGCGCGCCCGCTGGTGACCAGCCTGATCGGCTTTGCCCTGTTCGCGCTGTTCACCTCCGCCTATCTGAAACTCGAACCGCGATACCGCCTGGCCGACCAAGTGCCAGACCGCGAGCAGGCGCTGGGCGCCACCGGCCGCATCGACGAAAAGCTGACCGGAGCCAGCCCGGTGCACATCATGATCGAGTGGAAGACGGGCGAGTCGCTCTACTCCGACAAGCCACTCGAGGTGATCGCCAAGACGCACGAAATCCTGGAGAAGACCGCGGGTCTAGGCAACGTCTGGTCGCTGGAAAGCCTGCGTCGCTGGCTCAAGGAGGCGGGCGACGAGCGCATCGAGACGGTCAAGAAGTACGTGGGCATCCTGCCCGAGCATCTGGTGCGGCGCTTCATCGCCAAGGAGGAGGACGCCGTGCTGGTGACGGGACGGCTGCCCGACATCGATTCCAGCCGCATCCTGCCCGTGGTCGAGAAGATCGACCGTGCGCTCGACGAGCTGCGCAAGCAGTATCCTGAGTTCACCATTTCGGTCACCGGTCTGCCGGCCATCGCTGCGCGCAACAGCGCCCGCATGATCCAGCAGCTCAACGAGGCGCTGCCCCTGTGCGTGGCCTTTGCCGCGCTGCTGCTGGCCCTTGCCTTCCGCTCGGTGTTCGTCGGGCTAGTCAGCCTGCTGCCGGGTCTTTTCCCGGTGGTGACCTCGGGCGCCATCCTGTGGTTCATGGGCGGGGGGCTGGAGTTTGCCTCGGTGGTGGCGCTGCTGGTGGTGTTCGGCCTTGCCATCGATGCGCTGATCCATTTCTTCAACCGCCTGCGCCTGGAGGAACGGGTCGAGCCGCGTCCGCAGATTGCGATCCGCAACGCGCGGGTGCTGGTCGGTCCGGCCATCATCCTGACCACGCTCGTGCTGGCCTTCGGCCTCGGCGTGACGGTGTTCTCCGACCTGCCCAGCCTGCGCACCTTCGGCTTCGTGTGCGGCACCACGCTGCTGGCTTCGCTGATCGCAGACCTGGTTTTCCTGCCGGCACTGATCATGCTGGTGCGCAGAGTTTGGCGGGCACCCGGCTGAGCTGAAAGCGTCGCGGGAAGATTGCGCCGTGTACGCGCAGTTGCTGTCGCGAATTAATAGGGCGTCAACGCTTTGGCGTTGACCTAGACGCAAGGATGGTGCCGCACCACCGGCGCGATCCAGTCCCGCACCCGTTTGCCAATCGGGGTTACCGTTGCGTCACCATGTTCGAGCTGGCATCGCCGCCCTGCTTTGCGTGCTGGCGACGGCTGCCGGGCTGAAGACCTTTGCCGCCGAGACTGAGCCGCTGGCGGCGCAACCCGTGCAGGGCGCGTCCGATACCTCTTTCGAGCTGTTCCTCGATTACCTCATGCGTGCCGAGTTGAATGGCCGTGATACGGCCACCAATCCGCGCTCGACAGCGCTCGGCGCCTTTCAGTTCATCGAGAGCACATTCCTGATGGTGGCACGCGAGCATTTCGCGCGCGAGGTCGCCGAGCTTGTCCGACCAGCGCCTGCTCGAATTGCGCACCAATCGCAACTTCTCCCGCCGGGCGGCCGCGGCCTACTGCAAGCAAAACGCGGCCTACCTGGTCAACCAGGGTTTGCAGCCGACGTTCGGGCATTTGCGCCTAGCGTATCTCTTGGGCGCGGTTGGCGCAACCAAGGTGATGAAAGCGCAGCCGCAGACGCCCGTGGCCGAACTGCTGAGCGTGTCTGTCATTCGCGCCAACCCGTTCATGACAGGCATGACGGCGGCAGATGTTACCGAGCGAGCGCACCGCGATATCCGCTGGCGGCCTGATGCCATTGCAAGCGCAACGCGGGAAGGCAGCACCGGCGGGTCCCGGCCGGTAGCTCAACGGGATGGTACGTCCTGCAATCCGGGTCTGCCGAGCTGCCGTCGCTGGCTGGCACTGCGCAAACCTGATGCGGCGCAGGCCATCAAGGCCGCCAAGCCAAGCAAAGGCCTGATCGGCAGGAAATTGCCCGACAAGGGAGCCTAGAAAGCAGTCTCCCATTCCTACGTCATTCCGCCGGAATCCCCTTGCCGGCCGTGTCGGGTCAATGGCAGGCTCGGATGGTTCGTTGCCGGATGGCTGCCCGGCTTTGCCCTGGCAAATGCGCCGGTTTGGGGGAATGACACATGATCCGCCACGCGATGACTTGCGTGCCGGCGGTGCTTGCCTTGTTAGCACTGCTGGGAAGCGAGCTGCATGCCCAGGGCACCGCGCGCACACCGCCCGAGACGTCCGCACTCACCGGGCAGCATCCGTCCGCTTACTACCAGCGGGCGTCCAACTTGTTCAGCAACGGCCGCAGGGAGGATGCGGTTTTCATCTTCTATCTCGGGCAGCTGCGTTACCGCGCCCACCTGCTGGCGCGACGCGACCTCAGGCCAGACGGCGACCCGGCGCTGTTCGCATCGCTGTCGGAGGTGGTCGGGCGTCCGCTTAACGAATACGCGTTCGGCGACGTGTCGGGGCTGGCCGACATCATCGATGCGGTGCTTGCCTACGATACGGCGAACCCGGATCGCTTCACGCCGCCGGCACAGTTTCCTCACGTCTACGTCAGCGTGCGGGACGGCCTGGGCAAGATGAAAGCGCAGTTGCTGAAGGATGCCGACCAGATACGCGCGACGCGACACAAGAATGGCCTCGAAAATCGCAAGTAGCTCAGGCGGCCGGCCGTCGCGTCAGCAGGCGCAGCACGCGGCCGTCGATGATCAGCAGGGCAGCGGCGATAATGAGGGCACCAAGCACCTCCCGGCCGGTAAGATGCTCGCCAAGGAATACGCGTCCGAGCACGATCGGCGTCAGCGGCATGATCAGGGTCACCAGCATGGCATTGGTGGCGCCGGCTCGCCGCAGGACGGTGAAGTGGCACAGGGCAGCCAGGCCCGAACCGAACACGCCGGTGGCGATGATGGCGCCGAGCACCGTCAGGGACGGCATGGGCAGCGTCCATGGCAGGTCGACGGCCAGAGCCACCGGCACGGAGATGAAGAGCGAGGCGGCCATCTGCATCATGGCGATCACGAACGGCGGGTATTCGCCGAGCTTGTTGCGGGCGTAGATGTTGGCAAGCACGTAGAGCAGCGGGGCAGCCAGCAGTGCCAGGCGCGCGAGCAGGTCGGCCGATGACACGACCGCGAGGTCGGAGCCGACCAGGATGCCCACCCCAACCATACCGAGCAGGATGCCTGCCAGCTTGTTGGGCGACAGCTTCTCGTCCTGGGTGAGGATGTGCGCGAGGAGGATGCCGAACAGCGGCGCCGAGGCATTCAGGATGGCGGCCATGCCGCCGGTCGCGCGCGACTGTCCCCAGACGATCAGCAGGAACGGCAGCAGCGTATTGAAGATGGAGAAGTAGGCGAAGTGGCACCACTCGGCCAGCGTCGCCGGCATGCGGTAGCCGAGTGACGTCACGATTACGATCAGCAGTAGCGAAGCAGCCACGCCGCGCAGGGCGACGACCGTGAGGGCGGGCACCTGGTCCTGCACGACAGCGATGAAGAAATAGGAGCTTCCCCACAGCATCGACTGCAGTGCGATCAGCCCCCACTCGAGAGCGCCCAGCCGCAGCGGCGCGTTGACCAAGGTTTCCTCCCGTTCCGGCAAACGCAGCGATGTTTGGCGGTTTCCGGCCCTCACTGCAACGGGTTCCGCGTGCGTGCAAGGCAACCCTGCCGGGAGCGCATGCGCGGTCGTGACGGGGTGACGGTCGGCGCATGGCTCGCTATGGTGCCGCCACTTCTTGCGAGGGTCGCCCTGGGGTCCCGCCGTGCCGCAACAATTCGCTTCCGACAACAACGCCGGCATGTGCCCCGAGGTGTTGGAGGCGCTTGTGCGCGTCAACGCCGAGGGCCATGCGCCGGGCTACGGCGACGATCGCTGGACGGAGCAGGCCTCGGTCCGCATGCGCGAGGTGTTCGAGACGGATTGCGCCGTGTTCTTCGTGTTCAACGGCACGGCGGCCAACGCGCTGGCCCTGGCCCAGCTCTGCAAACCTTATGACGCGGTCATTGCCCATGCGGTCAGCCACATCGAGGAGGACGAGGCCGGCGCAGCCGGCTTCTATTCCGGCGGCGCCAAGCTGGTGACGTCCGAAACGCCGCTCGGCAAGCTGACCCCGGAAGTCGTCGACACGTTGGCCGCCAAGGGGAGGGGCGTGCATCACGTCAAACCCCGCGTGCTGTCGCTGACGCAGGCGACCGAGCTCGGCACGGTCTATTCGCACGCAGAGCTGGCCGCGCTGGTCGGCGCGGCCCGCCGCCATGGCCTCAAGGTGCACATGGATGGCGCGCGCTTTGCCAATGCCATGGCCACGCTCGGCTGCTCCCCGGCGGAAGCGTCGTGGCGCGCGGGAGTGGACGTGCTGTGCTTCGGCGGCGTCAAGAACGGGCTGGCGGTCGGCGAGGCGGTGCTGTTCTTCGATCGGGCACTGGCCCAGGAGTTCGAGTGGCGGGTCAAGCAGGGCGGGCACCTCAACTCCAAGATGCGCCTGGTCACGGCACCATGGTTGGCGCTGCTGAAGGACGACCTTTGGCTCAGGAATGCGCGTCACGCCAATGCCATGGCGCAGCGGCTCGCTGACCGCCTGCGCGAGGTGGCGGGCGTGCGGCTGATGTTTCCGGTGCAAGCCAACGCAGTATTCGCCGAGATCCCCGTCAACGATGCAGGAGCAGCTGCGGGCCAAAGGCTGGCGGTTCTACACGTTCCTCGGCGAGACCGGCTGCCGCCTGATGTGCGCCTGGGATATGACGGCCGAGCGAGTGGACCAGTTTGCCGGTGATCTGAAGCGCGCCGCCGAGGCCTAGAGCCTTTCCGGCTCACGCAAAAGCCAAAACCCACAGCCCTGAGCTCGTCGAAGGGCGCATGAGCCCGGCCATGCCGTGCTTCGACAAGCTCAGCACTGGGTAGGAGCTGCTGATCGCGCTTCGACGCGCGCATCGGAAGAAGCGTTGGGTTGGCCTACCTAGGGCACTGCCTGTGCCGGCACGATCCTGCGCAACAGGCGCCCGTCGATGATCAGCAGCCCCGAGGCGATGATCAGCGCGCCGGCAATCTCGTTGGCCTTCAAGGCCTCGCCCAGGAAGGCTGCGCCAAGCGCCGTCGCCGTGACCGGAATGAGCAAGGTCACCAGCATGACATTCGAAGGGCCTGCCGTTGCGCTGATGCGGAAGAACACGATGAAGGCGAGCGCGGTCGACACCAGCGCCAGCGCGATGATCGAGGCCATGGCGGCCGGTCCCGGCAGCGGCTGCATCCAGAAGCGATCCACATACGCGGCAACCGGCAGCAGCAGAAGGGCGGAGCAGGACAGCTGTGCGGCCGACGAGACCAGCGGCGGCACTTCGCGCAGACGCCGCATCCCGTAGGCGGACAAGCCGTAGGACAGGGCGCCGCCGAGCACGGCAAGCATGCCGAGCAGGCTCGACACATTGGCCACGACCACCTCAGGACCCATGAGAACGGCGACCCCGACGATGCCGAGCACAACGCCAGCCATCTTGTGCAGCGTGAGCGGCTCCTGCGCCAGCACGCGCATGACGATGAGCGTGAATAGCGGCGTCGTGGCGTTGAGCACGGCCGCCAGTCCGCTGGCGATGCGCGTCTGCCCGAAGGCGATCAGCGAGAAGGGGATTACGTTGTTGATGACGGCCTGCACTGCGAACACGCGCCAGCCGGCAATCGTAGCGGGCAGGCGGTACCCGAGCAAAGGTACGAGCAGCAGCAGCGCGAGCGCCGCTATGCTGACGCGCGCAAATACCAGGGTGAGCGGCGGCACCTCGGCAACGGCGACGCCGATGAAGAAGAATGCGCCGCCCCAAAGGACGGACAAGAAAACGAGCAGGAGCCAGTCGAAACCGCGCATGTAACCCGAGCCTCTCTTGCTGTCAGCAGAGCCTGCTAAGCGCTAGGGAATGCCTCGTCGACCCGTTTCCTGCGATCGACTATGCCCATCCCAGCCCGGGCGAAATCGAATGTTCGTTATGACCAGGTTCATCGCCTGTTATGCAGGCGGATCACAAACCCGCGGACATGCCGCCGTCGACGGCGAGCACTGCACCCGTGATATAGGAGGCATCGTCACTGGCCAGGAACAGAACGGCCTTGGCCATATCCTCCGCCGTGCCGAAGCGCTTCAGCAGCGTGCGGTCGAGCAGAGCCTTGTGAATGCCCGGGTTGCTGAGCGCCCGCTTGGTGAGCGCAGTCTCGACGAAACCCGGCGCCAGCGCGTTGACGCGGATGTTGAAAGGCGCGTACTCGACCGCCAGCCCTTTGCTGAGCGCCACCACGGCGCCCTTGGTGGCGGAGTAGGCGGTCAGCTGCCGCAGCCCGCGATGCGCCATGATGGAGGCGACGTTAATCAACGAGCCGCGGCCCGAAGCCTTCAGCAGGCCGAAGCCATCCCGCGCCACGCGCACCACGCCGTCGAGATTGACCTCGCGGATCTTGACCCAGTCGGCATCGCTCAGGTGGCGGAAGTCGCTGCGCACGTTGAGGCCGGCGTTGTTGACCAGCACGTCGAGGCGGCCGTGGCCCTTCTCCACCTCGCGGATCATGGCCGCCACGTCCTGGCCGCGCGATACGTCGACTGCGAGAGCGCGCGCGGAGGCGCCGGATTTGACGAGCTGGCCCGCCACCGTCTCGGCGGCAGCGCCGTCGACGTCCGTCACGTAGACGTGAGCGCCTTCGGCAGCCAGGGTCTCGGCAATCGCGCGGCCGATGCCGGCGCCCGATCCGGTCACCAGGGCAATGCGGCCCTCAAGACGTTTCATCGTAGCCTCGCTTGGGCGTCGGCTCGGTAGCAGGCTTGGGCGCGGCGGACTTGACGGGCGGCTGCCATTTTTCGCGCATGGTCACCAGCTCTTCGGCGGCGCTCGGGTGCAGGGCCATGGTGCTGTCGAAGTCGGCCTTGGTGGCCTTCATGCGCATGGCAATAGCCGCCATCTGCACGATCTCGGCCGCGTCTGGCCCGAGTACGTGGCAGCCAACGATGCGATCGGTGTCGGCGTCGACGACGAGCTTCATCAGGGTCCGCTCGTCGCGGCCGGATACGGTGTTCTTAAGCGGACGGAAGCTGGCCTTGTAGATATCGACCTTGGTGCAGCGCTCGCGCGCGGTGTGCTCGGGGAGGCCGACCGTGCCGACCTCGGGTGTGGCGAAGACGGCGGTGGGGATCAGCTCGTGGTCGACCTTTACCGGCTTCTTGCCGTACAGAGTGTCGGCGAACGCGTGGCCTTCGCGGATGGCGACAGGGGTGAGGTTGACGCGGTCGGTCACGTCGCCGACCGCGTAGATGTTGTCGACCGAGGTGCGCGACTGCTCGTCGACTTGGATCTCGCCGAGCCCCCCCAGCTTTACGCCGGCGGCCTCCAAACCCAAGCCGGCAGTATTGGGCGTCCGCCCGGCGGCAAACATGATCTTGTCGGCCTGAAGCGTGCTGCCGTCCTGAAGCGTGATCGTGTGGCTCGACCAGCCCTTTTCGATGGAGGCGATGCGGGCGTTGCAGCGCACGTCGATGCCGCGCTTGAACAGCTCCTGGGTTAGGGCGTCGCGCAAGTCCTCGTCGAAGCCGCGCAGGATCTTCTCGCCGCGATAGAGAAGCGTGGTCTCGGCGCCCAGGCCGTTGAAGATGCCGGCGAACTCAACGGCGATATAGCCGCCACCGACGATCACGATGGAAGACGGCAGCGCCTCGAGGTGGAACGCCTCGTTGGAGGTGATGGCATGGCCGGCGCCGGGCAGGTCCGGCATGACCGGGCGGCCGCCGGTGGCGATCAGGATGGTTGCAGCCGTGACTTTGCGGTCACCAGGCTGGATGCGCACCGTGTTGCGGTCGATCAGTTCGGCGCGCGCCGAGAACAGCTGCACGCCCGAGCGCTCGAGGTTGGCCTTGTAGACGCCGGAGATGCGCTCGATCTCCTTGTCCTTGTTGGCGATCAGGGTCGGCCAGTCGAAGGACGGCTGGCGCAGGCTCCAGCCGAACCCTTCGGCGTCCTCGAACTCGTCGCGGAAGCGGCTGGCGTAGACCAGCAGCTTCTTGGGGATGCAGCCGCGTACGACGCAGGTGCCGCCGTAACGGTACTCTTCGGCGATTGCCACACTGGCGCCGTGGCCCGCTGCAATGCGGGCGGCGCGCACACCGCCGGAGCCGGCGCCGATCACAAACAGGTCGAAGTCGAATTGGCTCATGGTCACGTCATAGCCGCTTATGCCGCCTGGCAGCAACGGCTTAGGCGCGCGAGGTTAAATGATGCGTCGGCTTGCGATCTACAAGTCGACGCCGCGCCGTTTGAGTTCGCGGCGCGCCTCCTCCTCAATCTCGCGGCCGATGCGCTGGCCCCAGCGTAGGCCGGCCATGATGGACTCCTGCATGATCTGCGGCTGCGCGTCGATCAGCTTGGCGCCGACAGGCGACCTGTAGAACTCGGCCACGGCCTGCATCTCGGCCGCTTCCAGCCGCCGCGCGTAGAGCCCGGCAATCTCATCGAGCAGCTCGCCGCGACGGCTCAGAAACCTCGACTGCATCTGCTCGAAAACATTGTCGATGATCGCGCGTCGTTCCGGAGCCACGTTGCGGAAGCTTTCCTTCAGGCGATCAAGCAACAGTGGGATGACCTGCTCAAATTGCCGGTCGACGCGGGAGGCTTCCATCATCGCCTTGGCCGCCGCGAGCCGGGCGGGGTCGGGCGCCTGCGCCAGCGTTACAGCTGTGACGGCGGGCAATGCCAAGGCGACCAGCCAATAGCCAGTAAGCGCGCGCGAAGCTGCATGCGATGCTCCTTTCTGCCGGGACAGGTGCCAAGCTCAGGTGTCGTCAGAATCGGCGTCGCGGTCCAGGACCACGACGCCGTCGGGTCCGGCAATGACGGCAGCGTCGGCAATACCGAGGAACAGCCCGCTCTCGACCACGCCCGGGACCAGCTTCAGTGCATCCTCCAGCGCCTCGGGGTCGGCAATCTGGCCGAACGCGCAATCCAGGATGAGGTTGCCGCTATCGGTCTCGAACGGTCGGCCGTCAGGCGCGAGCCGCAGTTTGATGGTGCCCTCGCAACCGGCATCGGCGGCCAGCACCTCGACCATGTTGCGGGTGGCTGCCAAGCCGAAGCGGACCACCTCGACCGGCAGCGGGAACTGGCCGAGCGTGATAACCCGCTTGGATGCATCGCTGATGACAATCATGCGTTGCGAGGCGGTGGCGACGATCTTCTCGCGCAGCAGGGCGCCGCCACCGCCCTTTATCAGGCGCAACTGCCCGTCGATCTCGTCGGCGCCATCCACTGCAAGATCGAGGAAGGGCGTCTCGTCGAGCGTGGTCAGCGGAATGCCGAGCCGTTCGGCGTGCGCGTGCGTGGCTTGCGAGGTCGGCACGCATTTGACACGCAGGCCCGCCTTGACGCGCTGTCCCACCAGGTCCACGAACCTGGCCGCTGTTGAGCCGGTGCCGAGGCCGAGCGTCATGCCGTCCTCAATGAACTCCAGCGCCCGCTCGGCGGCCTGCTGTTTCCAGGTGTCTGCGCTCATGTGTGGCCTCGGTTTCCCTATCCCCGCCCTTCCGCAGGGAGAGCGGCAGACGCTTGCTCGGCACCAGTAACTGTCCCTGGCCCCACCCCTCTCCTCGCAACAACGGGGAGAGGGCAGGCACGATCACAGGCCGCCCATCAGCAGGTATTTCATCTCCAGGAATTCCTCCACCCCATGCTGGGAGCCCTCGCGGCCGACGCCGGATTCTTTGACGCCGCCGAATGGAGCCACCTCGCTGGAGATGATGCCCTCGTTGATGCCGATGATGCCGCATTCGAGCGCCTCGGCGATACGCCAGACTCGACCGATATCGCGCGCGTAGAAGTAGGCGGCGAGGCCGAACGGCGTGTCGTTGGCCATGCCGATCACCTCCTCCTCGGTCTTGAACCTGAACAGCGGCGCTACCGGGCCGAACGTCTCCTCGCGTGCGATCATCATCTTGGAAGTGACGTCGGCCAGGATGGTCGGCTCGTAGAAGTTGCCGCCGCGCTCATGCCGCTTGCCGCCCAGGATTACCCGCGCGCCCCCCTTGAGTGCGTCCGCTACGTGCTCCTCGACCTTCTCGATGGCCGCCTTGTTGATAAGCGGGCCGGTGGTGACACCCTCCTCGGTGCCGGGGCCGACCTTCATTTTCTTGACCTCGGCAGCCAGCTTCTCGGCGAAGGTGTCGTACACCTTGTCCTGCACATAGATGCGGTTGGCGCAAACGCAGGTCTGGCCGGCATTGCGGTACTTGGAGGCAATGGCGCCCTGCACGGCCTTGTCGAGGTCGGCGTCGTCGAACACGATGAAGGGGGCGTTGCCGCCGAGCTCGAGGCCCAGCTTCTTGATGGTCGGCGCACATTGCGCCATCAGGGTGCGGCCGATCTCTGTCGAGCCGGTGAAGGTGAGCATGCGCACGGTCGGGTTGGAGGTCAGCTCCTTGCCAATAACGCCGGCTTTGCCGGTGATGACGTTGAACACGCCCTTGGGAATGCCAGCCTTCTCGGCCAATGCCGCCAGCGCCAGTGCCGTGAGTGGGGTCTCGGACGCAGGCTTCAGCACCATCGTGCAGCCCACGGCCAGCGCCGGGCCGGCCTTGCGCGTGATCATCGCCGCCGGGAAGTTCCAGGGGGTGATGGCTGCCACCACACCGACCGGCTGCTTGACGACGACGATGCGCGCATCCGACTTGAAGGTCGGGATGGTCTCGCCGTTGATGCGCTTGGCCTCCTCGGCGAAGAACTCGATGAAGCCGGCGGCATAGAGGATCTCGCCCTTGGCCTCGGCCAGCGGCTTGCCCTGCTCGTTGGTGAGCAGCAGGGCCAACTCGTTGGCATGCTCGATGATCAGGTCATACCAGCGCCGCACCAGCTCGGAGCGTTCCTTGGCCAGCAGCTTGGACCACTTCGGGAAGGCGCGGCTGGCTGCCGCGATGGCTTGGCGGGTTTCCGCCTCGCCGAACTCGGGGACGCGCGCCATGATTTCGCCGGTGGCTTTGTTGGTGACCGGCAGCTTGGGCTCGCCGACCCACTGGCCGTCCACGTAGCACTGGTTCTTGGCAAGGATGGTGGGCTTGTCCATGAGCAGCTCCGCTTGGGTTGCGTGCCCCGTAATTGCTGCCACTTGTGTAGGCCCAGGCACAGGCTCAAGCAAGCCGCTGCCCGCAGCGGCGCCTTGCCGGATCAGCCTTTTCGGTGTGAGCAGGGGCGCGGGACAGCGCGCCCGACGGTCAATTCAGCGTGTAGCCCAGGCGAACGCCGGCGCTGATCAGGCCGCTGTTCTGGTCGCAGAGGTTGCCGTTAGACATGTGCGTGACGGTGCCGTACACGCGCCAGCGGTCGTTCACAGCGTAACCGATCGACAGCGACTCGCGAAAATTCAGCGCGCAGCCGAACGAGTAGGTGCTGGTGTCGCCGGTCGGTCCGTCATGCAGCGCGCCGCCAAACGACACCTCCAGCGACCATTTCGGCGCCAGCGGCACGTCCCACGTCAGGCCCGCATAGACCTGATTGGTGTCGCCGCTCAAGTTGATGGAGGAGCCGATGTGGAAGCGGGGCCTCAGGAGAATGTTGGCCAAGGAGCTGCGGTACACGACGGTTGGCCGTTTGAACAGCAACTCGACATTGAAGTCGACGCCATGCTCGTCGCCGTTGGGCTCGATGTCGTGTGCCATCACCCCGAGGCGCAATTCGTCGAGGATGGAGCGCGACCAGATGTCGGAGGATTGGGCGTACGCGCTCGTCGCCGATATGCAGCCCAGCCAAAACAGCGCAGCCAGTTGCCGCGTGCCGAGCCGAATTGAGATGACGCCCCCATGGAATGCACTTTGGTACTCTACCAACGCCACGACTACGAAATTGCGGGAGTGAAGCCTCTTCTCCTGCCGTGCCGCAGTGGTAGCATCGCCCGACTTGCAAAGAACAGGAGATGTCAGTTTGTGACACGTCGTTCGGCGCATTCCGTTGCTCCATCGCCACTGACGGAGAGGGTGGACAGAAATTCGACTGCGTGCCTGCTTAAGTTTGAGGCATGAAGTCGCTGGTGCGCCGGGTTAGATGACACATCCGTGAAATGCGCATAGGTTGCCGCGCCTCTCGTCCCAGAACCCAATCGGTCATGCCAATCGATCTCTCCGACACCACCATCGTGTTCGACCTCGACGGCACGCTCGTCGACACGGCGCCCGATCTCGCCGCGGCGGCCAACTACGTGTTCGATCGGATCGGCCTGGCTCCGGTCTCGCCGGCTGAACTGCACCCGTTCATCAGCCGCGGCTCGCGCGCCATGATCGAGGCAGGACTGCGCCTGCACGGCGTTGCCAAATCCGAAGCGGAGGTGACGAAGCTGCACGAGCTGTTCCTGCCCTACTACGAAGCCAATATCGCCGTCTTCAGCCGGCCGTTCGAAGGGGCGTCCGACGTGCTCGACACGCTGCGACAGGCGGGTGCGCGCGTTGCGGTGTGCACCAACAAGCTCGAGGCCCTGTCCAAGTCGCTGCTGCACCAGCTCCAGCTCGACGACAAGCTGGCTGCCGTCGCTGGCCGCGACACCTTCGCCGTCTATAAGCCCGATCCCGGCCATTTGACGGGCACCATCGCTCTGGCCGGCGGCACCGCACAGCGCGCGGTGATGGTCGGCGATAGTGAGGTCGACGTTGCCACAGCCATCGCCGCGGCAGTTCCGTGCATCGGCGTCAGCTTCGGCTACACACCGCGGCCGATGCGGGAACTCGGCGCGGATGTTGTGATTGATCACTACCGCGACTTCCTGCCGGCGCTGCGCACCGTGCTCGGTCGGCGCTGAGCTGGCGCACGGCTTTGCTGGCCGTCTCATCTGGCAATTTGCGGGCGGGCCGTGCACTGTGCGCGGCGAACCTGGAGCCCTGGAGACATACCCACTGTCATGGACTCGCTTCTGATCCTCGCTGCCGACCCCACGGCCTGGGTGGCGCTGGTGACGCTGATTGCG
Organism: uncultured Alphaproteobacteria bacterium; assembly: GCA_963840445.1. Lineage (GTDB taxonomy): Bacteria > Pseudomonadota > Alphaproteobacteria > Rhizobiales > Hyphomicrobiaceae > AWTP1-13. Next base: position 70,501 of record CAWIZC010000033.1, read on the forward strand.
ATGGAGGTCGTGCTCGGCATCGACAACCTGATCTTCATCGCCATCCTGACCAACAAGCTGCCCGAGGAGCATCGGCAGAGGGCCCGCAGGATGGGCATCGGCCTCGCCCTGGTCCTGCGCCTCGCCCTGCTCAGCACCGTCTTCGTCATCGTGACGCTGACCACGCCGATCTTCAGCGTGCTGGGCCAGGACTTCTCTTGGCGCGATCTGATCCTGATCGCCGGCGGCTTGTTCCTGGTGTGGAAAGCCACCACGGAGATCCATCATCGGGTCGATCCCGATCCGGCCCCAGACCTTTTCAACCGCCGGGAGGCCGGCCTCAGTTTCGCGGCGGCGATGGGCCAGATCGTCATGCTGGATCTGGTGTTCTCGATCGACAGCATCATCACGGCCGTGGGCATGACGCCGCATCTGCCGATCATGGTGATCGCTGTGGTGGTTGCGGTGCTGGTCATGTTGGTGGCGGCGACGCCGCTGTCGAACTTCATCAACGCCAACCCGACCGTTGTCATGCTGGCCCTCGGCTTCCTGCTGATGATCGGCATGGTGCTGATCGCCGAGGGTTTTGGCGCGCACGTGCCCAAGGGCTACGTCTACGCGGCTATGGCATTCTCGGTGGGTGTGGAGTGCCTCAACATGCTGGCGCGCCGGGCGCGGCGCAAACGTCGCGAGACGGGTAGTGGAGGCGGGGCAGCAAGTTAGTTCGGCCTGCTGTCGTTTCGGGCGAAGCTGCCGGTTTCCTCCCCCTGTGATGAGAGCCGAGCCGGCCTTCGTCACGCACGAGGGGGGAGGCAAGGAATGCCACGCGTTTAGCTCGCCATCGCGAGGCGATCCGCGAACCCAACAAGCGAGCTAAGTTCGATGGCGTTCCAGGTGGGGGTGAAGGCGCCGCGCATGCCGCCGGTCAACCCGCCCTGCGCGGCGATCACTTAGCGCCGCTGTCGAGCAAGAGGCGCGTTTGAGCAGGGCGGAGCTAAGTGATGGCGCGCAGCCCTCACCCCTCAACGGGCGAGGCGGAGTATGAATTTACCGACGATTGCGCTTCTTGCGGCCGGCCGATGCGGCCGCGCTTTCGCCGGCGGTCTCGGCGATCAGTTGATCGACGACGCCCTTGAGTGCGTCCGGTGGCGACATGCCCTGCGATAGCAGCGTGGTGTAGTGGGCGACCTGGCGGTCGGCGCTGGTGCCGCGCGCGACGATGCTGCGGGCGTGCTCGAGCTCGGCAACGCACCCGAGCGCCTCGGCGTCCTCGCGCAGCATGGCGAGCAACTCGTCGACGAGATCGCCGAAGGGCACCAGCTCACCCTTGCCGAGATCGAACAGGGTGCCTTTGACGCCGTAGCGCTGGGCGCGCCAGCGGTTTTCCGCCAATAGGAATAGCGGATAGGTGCGCCAGGTCTGGTTGGAGCGGCGCAGGCGAAACAGCATGCGCAGGATACACACGTACATGGCGGCGACGCACACGCCATCCTCGAGCCGGGTGCACACGTCCGTTACGCGCATCTCCAGCGTCGGAAAGCGCGACGACGGCCGCAGGTCCCACCAGATCTTGGTGGCGTCCTCGATGACGCCGTTGCGCACCAGCAGGTCCACAGTCTGTGTGTATTCGGCCCAGCCCTCGAAACGGCCGGGCATGCCGGTGCGCGGCAGCTCTTGGTAAGCGGCCAGGCGGTAGCACTTGAGGCCGGTGTCCTCGCCTTCCGCGAATGGCGAGGAGGTCGACAGCATCAGCAGGTGGGGCAGGAAGTAGCGGGCCTGGTTGAAGAGATCGATACGCAACTCATCGTCTTCGATGCCGACATGCACGTGCATGCCGCAGATCACCAGGCGGCGGCCGACGCCGGCGAGGTCCTGGGCAAGCGACTGGTAGCGCTCGCGCTCGGTCGGCTGCTGGATGCTCCAGCGGGCGAACGGGTGTGTTGACGCGGCGATCGGGGCAAGGTCGTAGGCTGGCAGCCACCTGGGCTATCGCCTTGCGCAGCTTAGCCAACTCTGCGCCGGCGGCTGCCGGGGTGCGGTGCACGCTGGTGCCGACTTCGATCTGGGATTTCAGGAACTCGCGCGCCACCTGGTCGCCGAGCGCCCGGCTGGCTGCCTCGAACAGACCTTGCGGCATCTCGCGCACCAGATCGCGGCTGGCGCGCTCGACGAGAAGATATTCCTCCTCGATGCCGATGGTGAACGATGGGTCCTTGAGGGGCATGCCGGCATGGTGCCATGAATCGCAAGGGCTTGTACGACGTGCCGTTCATAAACGCCTGGCCGAGCTGTCCGGAGTCCAGGGTGACACGGCCGCTATGCTGTGGTGGTGTTTGCGCAACATTCGATCAGAAAATGGGCACTGTGCTCGGCCGCATTCACAAATCCGCGTGAAATTCCGCGCTGCCCATGGAAAGACGGATGTGCGGGGCGTCCATTTGTATGGAGTAGGCCAACATGGGGTTGCGGAACCGGCTGCATGTCCTGGGCTATGCGCTATTCGGGATCCTCATGCTGGCGCAAGCGGCGCCCTGTTCGGCGGGAGAGCCGGAGCCTGCGCCTATATGGTCCGGAGTGTATGTCGGCGCGCACGGCGGTTATGGCTGGGGCAATACCAGCTACACGTTCGATACCTTCAAAGGGCCCGAGCACTTCAGCCACGACTTTGGCAATTGGATTGCCGGCGGCCATCTGGGCGTCCAGCGCCAGAGGGGGCGGCTGGTGGCCGGGATCGAGGCCTCTTATTCGCGGTTGGATTTCAGCGACACGGTCGCATCCACCCTTATCCCAGGCCGCTTCCGTCAGATCGGCATTGACAACCTGGTGACGGTTACGGGGCGGCTGGGCTACGCGTTCGACCATTCACTGGCCTACGTCAAGGGCGGGTATGCAGGGGCCGATGTCGACACGCAGGTTTACGCCGATCCTGCCGGTCCGATCTCAGCCACGAGCGGATGGGAGCACGGCTGGACGGTCGGCGCGGGCCTGGAGTTCATGTGCCGCCGCGGGTTGGTCCTGGGCGTGGAATACAACTATGTGGATCTCGGCATTGGCGGGCGGGACGGCAAGCTGCCCGATTACAAGGGATTTACTTACTCAGGCTTCGACAACGGAATGCATAACGTTCTCATGCGCCTGAGCTACAAGTTTGGGGACGAGCCGGCGCCGGCTCCTTTGAAGTGAGATCGCGCGGACGACGTAACTCGCGGACTTAGCTGATGCGGGTCGGCGGCCTCAATGGCCGCCTCCCGAGATCTGCGGAGCCACCAGCCACTGGTATGCCGCGCGCCACAGCGTGTCGCGGAATTGCTCGCGGAAGAAACCGTGGTGGCCGACCGGCCTGCCGCCAACATCGGCTAGTCGGATCGTCCAGGTCGAGCGGTTGACGCTGCCCGTGAAATGGCTGGCGATGTGCCCGACGGCTGTCGGAGTGCCCCAGATGTCGTCCTCGATCTGGGCGAAGCGGATAGGCGCTCGAAACCGTGCCAGGTATTCGGTCTCAGTTAGCGTCGGGTCGCCGAACATGAACTCCGGGTCCATGCACCAGCGGGTCCACTCGAGGAAGGCTGGACCCGGCATGTCCTCGCCGCCCATCATCCAGCCGGGCAAATAGCCGACCAGCCGGACCGCCACCGGCGCCGCCATGCCCATCAGGATGCGGACGCGATAGCGCTCGGGGCTCGACAGCAGCCTCCAGTAGCCGCTTAGGGTGGCAATGCTGAGCTGGCGGGCGATGGCCGCGTTGTTGTAGGCGAGGCCGGTGGCAAAGCCGCCCAGGCTGTGGCCGAGCCAATGCAGGGGACGCCCTGAGTAGGTGCGGGTTGCCCAGTCGATCACCCCTGGCGTATCGCTCGTGCACCAGTCGCGCATGCGTGTTTGCGACCCCGTCAAGGAGCCCCGGCGCGACAGGCCGATGTCGCGGTAGTCGAAGGTCAGGACGGGATGGCCGTGGTCTGCCAAGTATTTGGCAAAGCGCGCGTAGTAGCGGCTCGGTACTCCGGCGGCACCTCCAATGACGATCAGCGATGCGTCGGCGCTGCCCGTACCCGGCTCGAACAGAGTGGCGCCGAGCGGTGTGCCATCGCCGGCGGCAATGGTGAGCGGGCGACCGCTGGCCGATGCTGTTGCGGTCTCTGCACCGGGCGCATCGAGCATGACGTGGCCCTTCCGCATAAGTTGACGTTAACGTCAACTAGGACAACTCCAGAGGCTTGGCAATGGGGGCGCCGGTAAACTGGCAGTGAGCGCGGCTTTCGCCTATAAGGCCGGCGCAGTGCAAACGAACAATTGTCGAAATTCCCGCCGGCTGGCTTGAGCCATCGGAGGGAGGGCTCGTCGCTGAGGAGTTGTGCCCATGCCCGCGCCATGGACGCCAGACAGTTGGAGATCGAAGCCGATCGTCCAGGTTCCCGAGTATCCGGATCAGGCGGCCCTCGAGGAGGTGACGGCCGACCTGCGCAATTTTCCGCCGCTGGTTTTTATCAAGGAGGTGCAGGACCTGAAGACCAGGTTGGCCGATGTGGCAGCCGGCAACGGCTTCCTGCTGCAGGGCGGTGACTGCGCGGAGAGCTTCAAGGAGCACAAGACCGACTACATTCGCGACTATTTCCAGCTGTTCCTGCAGATGGCGCTGATCCTCACCTTCGCCGGCAACAGCCAGGTGGTGAAGGTCGGGCGCGTGGCCGGACAATTCGCCAAGCCTCGCTCGTCCAACGTCGAGAAGCAGGGCAGCGTCGAGCTGCCGAGCTATCGTGGCGACATCGTCAACGGGCCGGAGTTCACGCCCGAAGCGCGCATTCCCAATCCGCAGCGGCAGCTGCAGGCCTACGGCAGTCGGCGGCGACGCTCAATTTCCTGCGCGCGCTGCTCGATGGCGGCTACGCCTCGCTCGACAACGCGCATCGCTGGGAACTGAAGTTCATGGAGGGCACGCCGGTCGAGAAGCGCTATGACGAGCTGGCGAGTGAGATCAAGCGCACGGTGGAGATCAACCGGCTGCTCGGCATGTCGGCCGAGAACACCTTGGCGCTGCGTACCACCAGCTTCTACACCAGCCACGAGGCGCTGTTGCTGAGCTATGAGCAGGCGCTCACGCGGCGTGACGAATTGCTAAGTTCAGGCGCCTATGTCGCCACCAGTGGGCACATGCTGTGGATTGGCGACCGCACGCGTCAGCCGGACGGCGCGCACGTCGAGTTCTGCCGCGGCATCGTCAATCCGATCGGGTTGAAGTGCGGCCCGTCGCTCGAGGCGGACGAGCTGCTGCGTCTCATCGATATTCTCAACCCCAGCAACGAGCCTGGTCGTCTGACGCTGATCGGCCGCTTCGGTGCGGGCAAGATCGACAAGCATCTGCCCAAGCTGATCCGTGCCGTGCAGAAGGCCGGCCGCACCGTGGTCTGGGAATGCGATCCCATGCACGGCAATACCATCACGGCGGCGACCGGCTACAAGACGCGTCCGTTCGACAACATCGTCAGCGAGGTGGAGCAGTTCTTCGCCATCCACCGCGCCGAGGGCAGCTATGCCGGCGGCGTGCACGTGGAGATGACCGGCCAGAACGTGACGGAGTGCACGGGCGGTGCCACCAAGATCTCGGAGGCCGATCTCGCCCGCCAGTACGACACCGGCTGCGATCCGCGTCTCAATGCCGGACAGTCCCTGGAGCTTGCATTTGGCATAGCCGAGCACCTGAAAGCCGAGCGGTCGGCCAGCGGCGCCCGCGCGGCGGCAGAATAGGTCTGCGCCATCATTGCGAAATAATCGCCTGCCAGCGTGCCAGTCCGCTCCTGACCCGGCCTCTGGCCCGATTGACAGGGTATGAGCCGGCTTTCAATAGTGTAGCCGTTTTCGGCGCCGGATTTGTACGCAGGGGGATCACAGACATGAAGCGTCATCTCGGTTTTGCAGCGATTGCCGTGCTCGTGACGGCCTCCGTGCCGGCCCTCGCACAACCGAAAGTCGAGATCGGTCCGGACCAGCCGTGCACCGCTCCGTTCGGGGCAGGTTATCCAGCTCTGACACGCTTCGTCCCGGCTGAGGCGACCGCACCGGCTCGGGCCACCATCAGGGGTGTGGTCGTCAAGGCGATCACTTGGCGGCCGGGTGAGACAGTGAAAGTTTGCTTCCGCGCCGGCACGCAGAAAGCGCGTGTTCGCGTCGCCAAGTATGCCAGCGAATGGATGAACTATGCCAATGTGGTCCTCGACTTCGGCGACAAGGACAATCCGCGCTCCTGCCAGGGCGACAACAGCGAGGCCATCAAGATCGACTTCGTCGAGACAGGAGCCGCCGCCGGATACTGGTCGCAGGTCGGCACCAACAGTCGCAAGGTTGTCCATTCGATGAACCTCGGCGACATCGGCAAGGATGCCTTGCCGTTTCCCGAGGCCGAGGCGCGCCGCCTGACGATGCACGAGTTCGGGCATGCTCTGGGCATGCTGCACGAACATCAAAGCCCGACCGGCGGCTGTGGTCCCGAGTACGATCAACAGGCCTTGCTGGCTTACGGCGCGCTGCTTGGCTGGTCTCCTGAGAAGGCACTCAGCAACTTCATCCCCTATTCCGCTTCCCCGGAGCTGAACGCCACGGAGGTCGACCGCAAGTCGATCATGCACTACAGCCTGCCGGTGTGGATCTTCAAGGCGCGCGAGAAGAGCCCGTGTTTCGTGCAACCCAACTACGAAATCTCGGAGGGCGACAGAGCCTTCCTGAGCCGCGTCTATCCCAAGCCCGAGGTGGTCGCCACGCGCGGCGTTACGCAGCCTTCCATTACGCAACGGCGCACCGCCCTGATCGAGGAATATCGAGGGCTGCTGCAGAAGGCTGGGATCGAGAAGGGCAAGGCCGAGGACCTGGTTAAGGAATTCTCCGCCACGCTTCCGACCAAGTAGCGGCAAGAGGGGCGGGCAGCCCGCAAAGGTGCCTACACCAACCCGGCAGGCGCGGCTTGTCTGCGCTTCACCGGCCCGCTAACCCCCTCCTGACGCTTTTGCGATTCCGTCGGAGGTGACCATGCTGCGCCCTGCCTGGCGTTTTGCGGTGCCTGTGTTGGCGATGCTGGTCGCTGGCCCGGCTGCGGCCGAACCGTTGCCGGCAGATATCGTGAAGAAGATCTACGAGCAGGCGGCCATATTCTGCAACGGCGAGGATGTGGCGCCGCCCTACACCGACAAGTTCATGCGCGAGGTGTTCGACAAGCCGGTCGCTGATCGATACCTGGCGCGCCTGCACAAGAGCCAAGTCGACTTTGACATTTTCGTTGACGGTCAGGACTGCAAGCTCACCGACTTGGTTATCGAACCGCTCGAAGCAACGGCAGCAACGGCGGTCGTGCGTGCGCGGTTCAACAACTTGGGGACGGCCCGCGCGATCGACTTCCAGTTCTACCAATCAACAGGCGTGTGGATGATCCCCGACATGCACTATCGGCATCGGCGGTTCACGCTGCGCTCGTACCTGAAGCTGAAGCCGCGCGCCTGATAACGCGGCGCAATGGACGTAGGCCGCCGCGAGCCTTCCCGATATAGTGCAAGCTTGCGAGCGCATTCACGTGTGGAGAGGCTGCATGCCCAAGATGTCGGACAATCGCCGGAAACGCATACAGGCCAAACAGCGCAAGGCCACCAACGAATTGAAGCGCGGTGCCAAGATTGCCAAGCGCCAACGCAATAGCGCCAAGCCAGGCGCGGCGCCGGGCTAGGATTGGGATCGCAATCTGGAGCGGCGCGAACGCCAGCGACAGTCCGTGTGCGGTGCCGCTGATCCAGACTTACCTTTCAAGCCCGCGCCGCAGCAGGGCAAGCGCCGCCTCGACCGTTGCCATGCGGATCGGCCCGCGACCGAGATCGCCGAGGCGCAGCTCCTGGTGAACGGTCGATCCGCCCCGCCGCGCCACGGCGACATGCACCAGGCCCACGGGCTTGGTCGGCGTGCCGCCGCCCGGGCCTGCCACTCCCGTCACCGACACGGCCAGGTCGGCTCGCGATTGGGCAAGCGCACCCTCGGCCATCGCCCGTGCCACCGGCTCGCTGACGGCACCGTGCTTGGCGATGAGATCGGCCGGCACGCCGAGCTGCTCGGTCTTGGCCGCATTGGAATAGGTGACGAACCCGCGTTCGACGACGTCGGATGAGCCCGGGATCTCGGTCAGCAGGCCGGCGATCAGCCCGCCGGTACAACTCTCGGCCGTTGCCAACATGAGCTTGCGCTGTCGGCAAGCCTCCAGCAGGCCCGCTGCCTCCCGGATCAGATGCTCGTCGAACATGCAGCACCTCCTTCACGCACAAAAGCGAACGGCGCGAGCGGGCACCTCGCGCCGTTCAAGATAGAGAGCAAAGAGAGGGCAGAAAAGCTTCAGGCAGCAGCAAGTTTCTCGGCTTGGGCCAGCAGATCGTCCAGAATCGTGCGGCTCTCCGGTCCCATCACGCGGATGGTCCGGGTCTGCGCGTCCTTCCAGACAGGAAAACCACGTTGGATGACCAGCTCGCCTTTCGGCGTCAGGTGGAGGCCACGGCCCCGACGGCCGGCGGGTGGATCCATGGTGATATGGCCCAGTGCCAACAGACGTTTGAGGTTGCGTGACAGTGTCGATTTTTCGATGTCCAGCGAGTGGCCGATCTCCACCGCCGTAATTCCATCCTGTTGAGCCAGCTGCGTCAGCAGGGTGAATTGGCTCGCCGTGATGCCGAGCGGCCGCAGTGCGTCATCGTAGACCCGCGTGATGATGCGGCTGAGTTGGCGCACGCGCGTAGAGATGCAGGCGGCGCATGTGCTCTCGGCAATTTCGCCGACGCCAGCCGGTGCGGCCGTGACAGCCGTTGTCATGATGTTCATGGGGCGCGTCCCTCTGGCCCGAGTTCTGGCCTGATTGCGACCGATAACCTTTCAACAAACTTTGGCTTGAATGCCGCGATTCGGCGAGCCAGCGCAATGACCGCGAAAGCACGCTGCAGCCAGGCAAGTTGGCGTTGGTCAGCCAGCCGTCGGGGCGGGCAGGGCCTCGACGATCACAGTTGCCGAGGCAAGTGCGGCAATGCCCTCGCGCCTGCCGGTGAACCCCAGGCCCTCGGTGGTGGTGGCTTTGACGCCGACCCGACCCGCATCGATGCCAAGTATTTCGGCGATGCGCTCCCGCATGCGATTGCGATACGGAGCGATCTTTGGTGCCTCGCACAACAAGGTGATGTCGACGTTGGAGATGACACCTCCGCGGGCGCGCACCAGCCGCGCCGCCTCGCTGAGGAAAATGTGCGAGGAGGCGCCTTTCCAGCCCGGATCGCTATCGGGGAAATGTTGACCGATGTCGCCTTCGCCGACGGCACCGAGGAGCGCGTCGGTGGCTGCGTGCAGGCCAACGTCGGCGTCGGAATGCCCTAGCAAGGCATGGTCATGCGGGATGCGGACGCCGCACAGCCACACGTGGTCTCCGGGTACAAGGCGATGCACGTCGAATCCTGTGCCGGTACGGACATCGGATGCGGCGCGGGCTCTGGCGTCGGCCATGGCGAGGTCCTCGGAGGTGGTGAGCTTGATGTTGGCGGCACTATCGGCAACGAGGACCACGGGAATGCCCGCCCATTCAGCCACCGCAGCGTCGTCCGTCAAGTCGAGCCCGGAGGACGCAGCGGCATCGTGGGCTGACAGGATGTCGGAAAAGCGGAAGCCCTGCGGGGTCTGAGCCCGCCACAGGCCGGACCGCTCAAGGGTGGCTACAACCCTGCCCTGCGCGTCTGCACGCTTCAGGGTATCGGCGAGGGGAACCGCGGCCACTGCAGCCGGGCCGCGGGTCAGCGCCTCCAGCACGCCGCCGATGGTGGCGGCGGACACGAACGGGCGCACGGCGTCGTGGATCAGCACATAGTCGGGCTCAACCGGTGCCAGGGCCAGCAGGCCGGCGCGGACGGAGGCCTGCCGGGTTGCTCCACCAGCTATAGGAGGCAGCAGTCTGCCCGAAAAAGGGGCAGCAACGCCGTCATAGAGCTGGGCATCCTCGGGGGCTATGACCACGCCGACCAAATCCACTCCAGGGTGCGCAAGGAAGGCCTGCACGGTTCTGCCGAGCACCGTGTCGGCGCCCATGCGGGCGTATTGCTTTGGTACCGGTGCGCCGGCCCGCGTGCCCTTCCCGGCGGCAACGATCAGCGCGGCAGTCTTCAAGCTTGGCTCCTACGCGGGGTTGCGGGGCGGCCTCCAACCGGTATTACGCTCGGTCCATGGAGCTTCACAACATGGGCATGGCCGCAGGTGAATATGGTTTCGCACTTGCGAACCTTTGTTCGCCAGGATAATCTGCCCAAGACTAGAGCAACAAGGAAAAGTGCCTAAAATATGGGCATGGATGGGGAGCCAGCCTTCTCGGGTCTAACCCGTCGGCCGATCGAAATTGGCCGGCATTGCCTGCGTGCGCCCGTGCTGCTTGCGCCAATGTCGGGCGTTACCGATCTGCCGTTTCGCCGTCTGGTGCATGCTCTGGGCGCCGGTCTCGTAGTCTCCGAGATGGTGGCGAGCGAACACCTCGTCCGCGAACGCCACGATGCCCGTCGCCGCGCCGAGGGCCGCGAGCTCACCCCTTTCGTCATACAACTCGCCGGCTGCGAGGCGCGCTGGATGGCTGAGGGCGCGCGCGTCGCCGAGGGCCTGGGCGCCGACATCATCGATATCAACATGGGCTGCCCGGCGCGTGAGGTGACAGGCAAGCAGTCGGGTTCGGCGCTGATGCGCGACCTCGACCACGCGCTCGGCTTGATCGAGGCTACCATCGGCGCCGTCAAGGTGCCCGTCACGTTGAAGATGCGGCTCGGCTGGGATGATGCGTCTCGCAACGCACCGGAGCTGGCGCGCCGTGCGGAAGCCGCGGGCATCCATCTCCTCACCGTGCACGCACGCACGCGCAATCAGTTCTTCAACGGTGCCGCCGACTGGGCGTTCGTGCGGCGCGTGAAGGACGCGGTGCGCATCCCCATCGTCATCAACGGCGACATCGTCGATCCGGCCACCGCGCGACAGGCGCTCGAAGCTTCCGGTGCTGACGCGGTCATGATCGGCCGCGGCGCCTACGGTGCGCCGTGGATGCCGGCGCGCATCGCAATCGCGCTCGAAAGCGGTGAGGATCCCGGCCCGCCGACGCTAGCCGAGCAGGCCACCATCGCCCATGATCACGTCGCGACAATGATCGAGCACGGCGGCGTCCACGGCCTGCGCGTTGCCCGCAAGCACATTGGTTGGTACCTCGCGTCCGCCACCGGCCAATTGCCCCACTCGGACCAGCGTGTGAAGGGTTGGCGCCGTCGTCTGTGCACCACCGACAATGCCCGCGAGGTGATCTGCGGCCTAGCCGCCTTCTACGCGGAAAGTGCGGAAATATCTGGGGAGATGGCCGCATGAGCGCCGCCGAGGCCGCCCGGGAGCGGCCCCCCTCTGGCACCGCCCCGCGCCGGCATATCGAGTACGATTTGCTGCTTGCCGCCCTGCCGCATCCGATCCTGGTGTTAGGTGACGATGACCGTGTCGTCTATGCTAACGGCGCCGCTGAGTCGTTCTTCTCGCTCAGCCAGGGCATGCTCAAGCGGCAGACGCTGCCCGACATCATCGCCTTCTCGAGCCCACTCGCGGCTTTGGTCGGGCAGGTGCGGCGCACCGGCGCTACCGTCAACGAGTACGGCGTCGACGTCGGACTGCCACGCAGCGGCGTCAATCGCGTGGTCGATGTGTTCGGCGGCGCGCTGCCCGACAATCCGGGCCTGATCGTGCTGATGCTACAGCAGCGCTCGATGGCGCAAATGATCGAGCGCCAGCTCACGCACCGCGCCGCTGCGCGCTCCGTGTCGGGCATGGCGCAGGTGTTGGCACACGAGATCAAGAACCCGCTGTCAGGTATCCGTGGCGCCGCCCAGCTGCTGGAGCCCGGCCTGAAGGACGAGGACCGTGCGCTCACCCAGTTGATCTGCACCGAGACCGACCGGATCCGCATGCTGGTCGACCGCATGGAGGTGTTCGGCGACGAGCGGCCCTTGGTGGCCGAGCCCGTCAACATCCATTCCGTGCTTGACCATGTGAAGCGCCTGGCCGAGTCCGGCTTTGCCGAGAGGATCAAGATCAGCGTCGAGTTCGACCCCTCGCTGCCGCCGGTGGCCGGCAACCGCGACAAGCTGATCCAGGCGTTTCTGAACCTCGTCAAGAACTCCGCCGAAGCCATCGAGGAGGGGCGCGAGCACGGCCGCATCATGTTGCGCACGGCGTTCCGGCCGGGGGTGCGGCTGGCCGTTCCAGGGACCGGCACGCGTGTCAGTCTGCCCTTGATGATCGAGGTGGAGGATTCCGGGCCCGGGGTAACGGAGCAGCTCAAACCCCACCTCTTCGACCCCTTTGTGACAACGAAACGCACCGGAACCGGCCTCGGTCTTGCATTGGTTGCCAAGATCATCGGTGACCACGGTGGCGTCATCGAATGCGAATCGGAGCCCAAGCGGACTGTGTTCCGCGTGCTGCTGCCGCTGCAGGACAGAAAGCGGCGAGAGAAATAGGAAGGCTAAGTACATCCCATGGCTGGCGGAACCATACTCATTGCCGACGACGACAGTGCCATCCGCACGGTGCTGAACCAGGCCTTTGCTCGGGCCGGCTATGCGCCGCGCGCCACCGGTAACGCGGCCACGCTATGGCGCTGGGTGGCACAGGGAGAAGGCGACGTGGTCATCACCGACGTCGTCATGCCAGATGAGAATGCATTCGACCTGATCCCGCGCATCAAGAAGCTGCGCCCCGACCTGCCCATCATCGTCATGAGCGCCCAGAACACGCTGATGACGGCGCTGTCGGCGGCGGAAAAAGGCGCCTTCGAATATCTGCCCAAGCCGTTCGACTTGAGCCAGATCGTCAGCATCGTCGGGCGCGCGTTGGCCGAGCCCGGCAAGCGCAAAGAAAAAGTTGCGGTGGAGGGCGAGGCCGAGGAGCTGCCGCTGATCGGCCGCTCGCCGGCCATGCAGGAAATCTACCGCGTGCTGGCGCGTCTCACCCGCACCGACCTCACCGTCATGATCACGGGCGAATCCGGCACCGGCAAGGAGCTGGTGGCGCGCGTGCTGCACGACTTCTCCAAGCGCCGCAATGGTCCCTTCGTGGCCATCAACATGGCGGCGATCCCGCGCGAGTTGATCGAGAGCGAGCTGTTCGGCCACGAGAAGGGCGCTTTCACCGGTGCCCAAGCCCGCACCGAGGGCCGCTTCCAGCAGGCCGAGGGCGGCACGCTGTTCCTGGACGAGATCGGCGATATGCCGATGGAAGCGCAGACGCGGCTGCTGCGCGTCCTGCAAGAGGGCGAATACACCACGGTCGGCGGTCGCACGCCGATCAAGACCGACGTGCGCATCATCGCCGCTACGCACCGCGAGCTGAAGACACAGATTCAGCAGGGCCTGTTCCGCGAGGATCTCTACTACCGCCTGAACGTCGTGCCGCTGCGTCTGCCGCCGCTGCGCGAGCGCCTGGAGGACATCGGCGACCTCGTGCGCCACTTCCTGCGCCAGGCCGCCAAGGCCGGCCTCGGCCACAAGGCGATCGAGACGGCCGCCATCGAGCGCCTCAAGCGCTATCATTGGCCGGGCAACGTGCGCGAGCTCGAGAACATGGTGCGCCGGCTCGGTGCGCTGCATCCGGAAGACACGCTGACCGCCGAGATCGTCGAGGCCGAGTTGGCCGAGACGGTCCCCGCTCCGTCGATGGAGACCGGCAAGACACCCAAGGAGCTGTCCGAGATGGTCGAGCGCTATCTGGCCGGCCACTTCGCGGGCTACGGTCGCGAGCTGCCGCCACCCGGTCTCTACGACCGCGTGCTGCAGCACGTCGAGCGGCCTCTGCTGATGGCGGCGCTGGCTGCTACTCGCGGCAACCAGATCCGTGCTGCAGCTCTGCTCGGCCTCAACCGCAACACGCTGCGCAAGAAGATCCGCGACCTCGACATCCAGGTCTTCCGCACACCCGCGACCTGAGCGGCTCGTTGCTGGGGCGGTATTTTGCGCCCGCAACCCAACACGTCTCCCGGCGCCGCTCGCAGGCGAAGCCGGGCAAGCGGGACTAGGCCGGGACCATTCACGTCCCGCCCTTGGCCGCCATGAGGGCATTGCCCGCCTTGCTCTTCCGGCGCAAGCGGCTATTGTTGCGCGCCCTGTCCTTCCCTTGCTTCAAGCGGCTTCCGGTCTCGGATTTGCATGAGCGCGTCCGGGGGCCGACAGGCCGCAGCCCATCGGGGCGTCTCTGCAACCCATCCGGAATGCCGATCCATGTCCGACCCGCTCGAGATCGAATTCGCCCCCCTGTCAGCGGCGCCAGTCGGCACGCTTGTGGTGCTGGCCGGCGAGGAATTGGCGCTCGGCAGCACCGCCCGCGGCATCGACGAGCGCAGCAAGGGTGCACTCAAGAAGGCGGCGACGGCCGCCGGCTTCTCGGGCAAGGCCAAGAGCGCCATCGAGATCCTGGTGCCGCCCGGCCTCGACACCCAGCGCGCGATCCTGCTCGGCACCGGCAAGGCGCCCAAAGAGCTCGACCGTCTCCTCCTCGGCGGCTTTGCCTTCGCCCAGATCAGCGCCCGCAAAGGGGACGCCGCCTCGATCGTCGTCGACCCGGCCGACCCAGGCGAGGTGGGCGCCGACACCTTCGCCGCCGATCTCGCCTACGGCGCTCTCCTGCGCAGTTACACCTTCAAGAAATACCGCACCAAGAAGCCGCCCGAGGACGGCGCCGAGGGCGAACCTGCTCGCGACGGCCTCACCCGTCTCGTCATCCAATGCGCCAAGTCCGATGCGGCCGGCAAGCTGTTCCAGATGCGCAAGGCGCTGGCGGAAGGCGTGTTCCTCGCGCGCGACCTCGTCAACGAGCCGGCCAACGTGCTGGGCCCCGTCGAGTTCGCCGATCGCATGCGCGATCTCGCGCAGTCCGGCCTGGAGGTGGAGATACTCGACCAGGAGCAGCTCGCCGCGCTCAAGATGCGCGCGCTGCTGGCGGTCGGGCAGGGCAGCGTGCGGCCCTCGCGCGTGGTCGTGCTGCAGTGGCACGGCGCCAAGTCCAAGCGCACCAAGCCGCTGTGTTTCGTCGGCAAGGGCGTGTGCTTCGACACGGGCGGCATCTCCATCAAACCGGCTGGCGGCATGGAGGACATGAAGGGCGACATGGGCGGCGCTGCCTGCGTTGCCGGCCTGATGCTGGCGCTCGCCAAGCGCAAGGCCGCGGTCAACGCCGTCGGCCTGCTGGGTCTCACGGAGAACATGCCGTCGGGCACGGCGCAGCGCCCCGGCGACATCATCACCAGCATGTCCGGCCAGACCATCGAGGTGCTGAACACGGACGCCGAAGGCCGCCTGGTACTGGCCGACGTGATGTGGTACGCGCAGGAGCGCTTCAAGCCGCGCTTCATCGTTGATCTCGCCACGCTGACCGGCGCCATCCTGGTCGCGCTGGGCAAGGAGTACGCGGGCCTGTTCAGCAACGACGACCGCCTGGCCGCCGAGTTGTCGGCGGCAGGGGAGGTGACCGGCGAGAAGGTCTGGCGCATGCCGCTCGGCAAGGCCTACGACAAGCTGATCGACAGCAAGACGGCCGACATGAAGAACATCGGCGGGCGCTTTGCCGGATCCATCACGGCCGCGCAGTTCATCCAGCGCTTCATCAAGGACACGCCCTGGGCGCACCTCGATGTTGCCGGCACGGCGATGGACTCCAACCGCACGGACATCAACCCGAGTTGGGCATCGGGCTGGGGCGTACGGCTGCTCGACCGCCTGGTCGCCGACAATTTCGAAAAGGCCGAGAAGTAACCAGGACCGGACGTGTGTTCCTTGGCCTTTCTAACTGTTGTAGATAACTGAAATATGATAGTTTTCCATAATATATATTATGCGAACGATGTGCGCACCAAAGTGGCGTCAGCTGAAGGCCGGCGCGATCAAGCCGCCGGCGATCCGAAACGGCGCCGGAAATTGGACGGACTGATCTTCAGCTCCTTGCGGAAGTGATGGCGCAGAGTGGCAGGCGTGCCGAAGCCTGCCCCCGTCGCTACGTCATCGAGCCCTAGTTGCGTCGTTTCCAGTAGGTGCCGGGCTCGTGCCAGCCGGGCGCGCACCAGCCAAACGCCGGGCGTCGCGCCGGTGCCAGCCTTGAAACGACGCAGGAACGTCCGCCGGCTCATCCCTGCCGCCCGGGCCATGCTGGCGATGCTGGTATCGCGTGCGGGCTCGGCGCGCAGGCGGTCGAGTACTTGGCCGAGCCGTCCCCCTTCCCTCGCCGCCGGTACCGGTGCCTCGATGAACTGTGCCTGGCCGCCGTCGCGATGTGGCGGCACCACCAGCCGGCGGGCGACGCTGTTGGCAGCCGCGGTACCCCAGTCGCGGCGAATGAGGTGCAAGCTGAGGTCGATGCCGGCCGCCGTCCCCGCAGCCGTCAGCAGACTGCCCTCGTCGACGTAGAGCACGTCGGCCACCACGCCGATGCGCGGATAGGCCTTGGCCAGCCGCTCGCTGTAGCGCCAGTGGGTGGTGGCTCGCTTGCCGTCGAGCAGGCCTGTCGCGGCCAGCACGAACACGCCCGAGCAGAACGACAGCAGCCGCGCCCCCTTGGCGTGCGCCCGCCGCAGCGCCCGCACCAGCGGCGCCGGCACCGGCTCCTCTGCCCCTCGCCAGCCTGGCACGATGATGGTGCCGGCCCGTTCCAGCAGGGACAGCCCGCCGTCGACGCTGACGCGGATGCCACCCATGGCGCGCATCGGACCCGCATCGGCAGCCCCCACGCGAAACCGGTACCAGTTGTTGCCCATCTCCGGGCGGTCCAGTCCGAAGATCTCGACTGCCACGCCGAACTCGAACGTGCACAGCCTGTCGTATGCCAGCGCCACCACCAGGCGGTTTTCGGGCGGTTTGGGTTGTACGGAACGTTTTGGCATGATCTTTACGCTCATTGGCATCTGCGCCACTTGTCGCCTACCCTGCGTTTGGCGTCAAATGCCGGCACGCAAGGACACGGGGGGTGCACCTCGCGCCCCACGCACAGGAGACGATCCATGGCCAGCCACGTCAGTGCCATCGCCGCGGCAGCCCCATCAGAGGCGGCTGCTCACTTCGCCCGCAAGCTGTCGCTCGAGACCGATTGCTGGGACGTGCACGAGACCCTCAAGAAGGGGCCTGTCGATTTCGTTTTGCTCGACGTGCGGGGACGAACGGCGTTCGCCCGCGGCCACGTGCCGGGCGCCATCAGCCTGCCGCACGCCGAGATCACCGCGGAGCGCATGATGAGCTGGCCGCACGACACGCTGTTGGTCGTCTATTGCGCCGGCCCGCACTGCAACGGGGCAGACCGCGCCGCGCTGCGGCTCGCCAAGCTGGGCCGTCCCGTCAAGATCATGATCGGCGGCGTCACCGGCTGGGCTGACGAAGGTTTCGCCTTCTCCGTCGCCGACCAGGTCGAGGCGTAGGTCGTTCGGGGCTCGTCAATCATCGAACCCACCCCGGCGCAAGGCCTTCACCTTCCCGCGCCGGCGTTTGTCGTCCGCGCGGCGCACCTTGGCAGAGTACGGCACTCGTGTCGCGCGCCGGCGCTTGGGCACAACCGCCGCCTCGCGGATCAGCTCGATCAGCCGGGCACGCGCGTCCTCGCGATTGCGCGCCTGCGTGCGGAACTGATTGGCAGTGATAACCAGCACGCCGTCGCTTGTCAGCCGCCGCCCCGCTAGCCGCTCCAGGCGCGAGCGCACATCGTCCGGCAGGGCGCGAGAGCGGCGCACGTCGAAGCGCAGTTGCACGGCCGTCGACACCTTGTTGACGTTCTGCCCGCCCGGGCCTGAGGCGCGAAGGAACACCTCCTCCAGCTCGGAAGGATCGAGTTCGATTGTGTCGGTAACACGCAGCATGACAGGAAGGGTCTATTTCTTGGCCTTGGACGTGCCGCCCGATGCCTCGTGAATGAAGCGGGCGACGTCGTCGGCCAGCCCGTCGGCCAGCACCAAGGTCGGATCCATGTAGGCGCGCCCCTGCGATTGCAGGTCTTCGCCAACCAGCTTCAGCGTGTGTCCCATCCCTGGATACCAAGTCGATTTGACGTTGGCGCGCGCGGAGGCCAGAGCGTCGAAGTCGGCGCGGCCGATCTGGATGTCGCGCCCGCCGCCGATCACCAGCACCGGCACGTCGAGGCCGCGCAGCAGCTGGGCCGGATCGGTTTTGATCCAGCTACGCAAGAATGGCTGCACGCTCGACCGGAGCAGCGGCTCGAGGTCGGTGCGCACCGTCTTGACCTCTTCACCGCGTTCCAAGGCGGCGATGATTTCCGATGCCTCCGCGCGCAGCTCCGGCGGAAGCCCGGGACGCGCCAGCTGATCGCGCAGGATCTGGCCAAGCGGCCTGCCCGGTGTTGACAGCAGAACAACGCCCTTCGCCGCTGCGGGCTTGGCCGCCATCAGCGCCAGCACGCCGCCCTCACTGTGCCCGATCAGCACGATCGGCCCAACATTGGGAAGTTGCCTGGCCCAAGCGGCCAGCGCCTGCGCATCCTTGGCGAAATGCTCGATGGTGAGCTGCGTTTCGTCTTTGCCGAGGTCGGCGCTGCCGCCGATGCCGCGCTTGTCGTAGCGTACGGAGGCGATGCCGAGGTCGGACAGCGCCTGCGCCAGCTGCTTGTAGGCGTCGGTCTGCAGGCCCTGCACGCTGTTGCCGTCGCGGTCCGTTGGGCCGGAGCCGGCGATGATCACCGCCAGGGGCACCCGGTCGTTTCCTTCTGGCCGCAGATAGGTGACGGCCAATCCATTCACGGTCAGCCTGCGCTCGGCGGGCCCCACGGCCAAAACTGCCGACCCTGCAGCCAGCACCATCGCCGCGGTGAGTATTGCCCACGCACTGGCCAATAACGAGTGCATCAAATCCTCCAGCCGAAGGCGCGGGCCTTGGCAAGTGCCATCTTATGCTAGAAGCACACAACCCTCGGCCTTAGCAATGAAAGCTTGATCTACGTGGCCAACCACCCGCCTGAAAACCACTTACAAAACCAGGCGCTTATCACCGCCCTGCTGGATGTGATGGCGTCCTTGCGCACACCCGGCACCGGCTGTCCCTGGGATCTCGAGCAGACCTTTGCGACCATCGCGCCTTACACGATCGAAGAGGCCTACGAGGTCGCCGACGCCATCGACAAGGGCGACCTGCCCGCGCTGAAAGAAGAGCTGGGCGACCTCCTGTTGCAGGTTGTCTATCACGCGCGCATGGCTGAGGAGCGGCAAGCGTTCGCGTTCGCCGATGTCGTCGAAGCCATCACCACCAAGATGATCCGCCGCCACCCGCATGTGTTCGGCACGGAGGCCGAGCGCGCCGCCGGCGCCGCGCCGGGCTTTTGGGAACGCATCAAGGCCGCGGAGAAAACCGGCGAAGGCAAGCCTGATTCCGGCGGCCTGCTCGACGATGTCCCAGTTGGGTTTCCCGCGCTCACGCGCGCCGTCAAGTTGCAGCACAAAGCAGCCAAGGTAGGGTTCGACTGGCCCTCGCTGGCACCCGTGTTTGCCAAGGCCAGGGAGGAGATCGCGGAGCTGGAGGAGGCGATTGCAGACGGCTGCAGGCCGGACGGTGCGGCGAGCGAGGAGGTGACGGAGGAATTCGGCGACCTGCTGTTCGTCATGGCCAACGTCGCCCGCCACCTCAAGATCGACCCCGAGGCTGCCCTCCGCGCCGCCAACACCAAGTTCATGCGCCGCTTTGCCCGCATCGAGGCGCTGCTCGCCGCCGATGGCCGCACGCCCTCGCAGTCCACCCTCGCCGAGATGGACCGCCTCTGGGACCAAGCGAAGGAAGAGGAGCGAAAACGGTAGATTGTCATCCCGGGCGGAGCGTCAGCTCTGACCCGGGACCCAGGGCCGCAGCACAGGCGCTCTGGGTTTTTGGCTGGATCCCGGATATTCGCTGGCGCGAATTCCGGGATGACAGGTGTTGCCTAAGCCGGGATCCCTCGCGTCTCGGCGCCGTACCCAGCCAACGCCCGCCGACGCGGCACGATGCGCACCTTGCCGCCGGCCTGGTCCGGCGCCACCGCCGCCACGCGATCGGCCATCGGGAGCAGCTTGGCGAGATCGACGCCCGTCTTCACGCCCATGTGCTCGAAGGCGAACACCAGGTCCTCGCTCGCCGTATTGCCTGCTGCGCCCGGCGCGAACGGACAGCCGCCGAGCCCGCCGGCCGCGCCGTCGAACACGCGCACGCCATGCCGATACGCCTCGATCGCATTGGCCACACCTAGCCCGTAGGTGTCGTGGCCGTGATAGGCGAACGTCACGCGCTCACTGGCGAAGCGCGGCATGACTTTCGCCAGCAGCGAGCCGACATGATCTGTTGCCGCCCGCCCGGTCGTATCGCAGATGCCGATCTCGACATCCGGCGCCGCCTCGATCACGCGCGCAACCGCGCGCAGCACCGCGTCCTCGGCAATGCGCCCCTCGAACGGACAGTCGAAGCAGGTCGACAGGCCCATGCGCAGCTTCGGCCTGCTCGTGCCGAGCCCCTGCCAGGCCGCGGTGAAATCCCGGAAGCTTTCATCGACCGTTCGCCGCACGTTGGCGGCGTTGTGGCTCTCGGACACCGAGATCACCCACGCCACCTCGCGCACGCCGGCTTCCAGCGCGCGCTCCAATCCCTTCGCGTTCGGCACCAGTGCCATCACGCGCAGCGACTTCGGCAGCCGTGCCCGCTTAATGATCTCGGGCGTATCGGCCATCTGCGCGATGGCCTTAGGGCTGACGAACGAGCCGATCTCCAGCCGCGTGAAGCCGCACTCGGCCAGCCCCTCGATCAGGGCGATCTTGGTGTCGGTCGGCAATGAACGGCTTGACCGACTGGAAGCCATCACGCGGCGCAACTTCGAGGATCTCGACACTTGGCATTGGCAACATCCCGGTTCCCGCCGAAACACACCGCGCTCGCTCGCGCGTGCTAGGACACATACCACCTGTGACAGCGAACGCGAATGGGCTTGGGGCCGAAATGCTGGCATGGCTGCGCAGAGAGAGCCTGGCGATGGCGGCCATGCTTGGCATGGCTCTGACTCTGCTCGGGCAGCTGGCCTCAGTGATCCCGATTGCCCCGCCACTCTTGGACCTGCTGGGCCTCTGGAGCAGGATCACGCATGGCCTCTGGCGCCCTCCCCTGGAGCTGGTCGGGCTCCCCCTGCATCGCGACCTGGTTGCCGCGCTGACCGCTGCCCTGTTCATGGCCATGATCGGAGTCGGCGCCCGTGTCTCCGCGCGGCTGAGCGGAGCGCCGCTGGCGCCGATCGTGCTCAGTCGCTGGCTCGACGACATGACCTGGCCGAGCCTGATGGTGTTCGCCGGCATCAGCATCACCTTCCTGCTCGGCCACGGTGCATCCCACACCGATCCGCTTGTGGTCTGGGGCAGCCGCGAGTGGGGCAAGTTCACATTCGCTTGCACAGTCACCGCCGGTTACGCAGCCGGCGACTACGTCGGACACGGCGAGTTCCACCGGCGCCTGCTGCGCCTCGCCGTGCTCGTACCGATGCTCGTGGCGTTGAACTACGCGCTGCTCCGCCTCAGCGGTGTGATGTGAGCGCCGGTTCCAAGCCTGCAGCCTGCAGCAGCGGTGCGGCAGTGTCCGAGGTGAGAAACTGCAGGAAGCGCTCAACCTCGGCTGGCTCGGCGCAGTTGGCAAATACGCCGGCCGAGAACATGGCAGGGCTCTGCAGCGGCGCAGGAAGCGGCCCCACGATATCGACCCCCGGCACCACCATTAGCTCGCTGACCTGCTGCACCGCCAGCTCCACCTCGCCGCGGGCGACAAGCTCGGCTGTAAAGCCGCTCGGGATGATCGTTGCCTTGGCGTTGACGGCCTCCGCGATGCCGAGCTGCTGGATCAGCCGCGCGAACAGGATACCGCTGGCGCCGATGCGCGAGTAGGCGATCGACTTGGCGGTGAGCAGCGCTGCCTTCAGCGCCTCCGGCGAGCCGATGTCCGGCTTGGCCGCACCCGCCCGTACGGCGATGCCCACATAGGACCGGGCCACGTCGACCACACTATCTGGCCTCAGCACGTCTCGCACCGCCAGCTGATCTGCACCTTCGCGGGTCAGGATGGCAACGTCCGCCCGCTCTCCCGCGTCTATCCTCGCCATCAGACCGTTGGTCGGCGCGTACTCGACGAGCAGCCGCGCGCTCGCAAGGCTCTCATAGCCAGCCGCGAGCGCTGGCATCGCCCCCTGCACCGCCAGCGTCGCGAAAATGCGCAGCGACTCGGTCATGTCAGCGCCGCAGGAACGCGAAATCGCAGCCGTCGGGGGCCTGCATCACGCTCTCGCGGAACAGCTTGTCGTAGCCGCGCAGGCCGGCTTCCGTGGCTGGCTTGAGCGCAGCGCGGCGCTTTGCCAGCTCCGCGTCGTCCACAAGCAGGTCGAGGCGGCGCTCCTTGACCGACAGCCGCACCTTGTCGCCGGTCTTGACCAGCGCCAGCGGCCCGCCGGCTGACGCCTCCGGTGCGACATGCAGCACGATGGTGCCGTAGGCGGTGCCCGACATGCGCGCGTCCGAGATGCGCACCATGTCCTTGACGCCCTGCTCCAGCAGCTTCTTGGGGATCGGCAGGAAGCCCGCCTCCGGCATGCCGTACGCACTGCGCGGTCCGGCGTTCTGCAGGATGAGAATGTCGTCGGCCGTCACGTCGAGCTTGGGATCGTCGATACGCGCGCCCAGATCGTCGAGCGAGGCGAACACCATCGCGCGCGCCGTCTTCTCGAACAGCGCCGGCGTCGCCGCCGACCGCTTCAGGATGGCGCCATCCGGCGCCAGCGAGCCGAACAGCGCGACGAGCCCGCCCTGCGGCTCGAGAGGTGCGTCGGCGGACTTGATCACCCGCCGGTCGACATAGGCCCCCTCCTCCGCCGCCAGCCGCTCACCCAGCGTCTCGCCGGTGATGGTCATGCAGTCGAGGTTGAGCAGCGGCTTCAATTCGCGCAACACCGCGCCGATGCCGCCGGCCGCGAAGAAGTCCTCCATGTAGAACTCGTTGCCGACTGGCTTCACCGCCGCCAGCACCGGCGTCGTGTCGGACAATTCATTGAGGCGCCTCAGATCGAGCTTGAGGCCGAGCCGCCCCGCGATCGCCGCCAGGTGAATCACTCCGTTGGTCGAGCCACCCAGCGCCAGCAGCACGCGCACCGCGTTGTCCACCGCCCCCTGCGTGATGATCTTGTCCGGCGTCAGGTCGGAGCGGGCCAGCGCCACCGCGCGCGCGCCGGTCGCCTCGGCCGCCCGCAGCCGGTCCGCATGCACGGCCGGGATGGCCGCCGTGCCCGGCAGGATCATGCCCAGCGCCTCGGCGATAGCGGCCATGGTGGAGGCCGTACCCATCACCGCGCAGGTGCCGGCCGTCGTCACCAGCCGCCCCTCCACCGCCTCGATCTCGGCCTTGCCGATCTCGCCGGCACGGAACTTGGTCCAGAACTTCCGGCAGTCGGTGCAGGCCCCGACGCGATCGTCCTTGTAGCGCGAGGTCATCTGCGGCCCGCCGATAAGTTGTATGGCGGGCTTGCCCGCGCTCGCCGCCCCCATCAGCTGTGCCGGCACGGTCTTGTCGCAGCCGCCCATCAGGACCACTGCATCCATGGGCTGGGCGCGGATCATCTCTTCGGTGTCCATCGCCATCAGGTTGCGGAACTTCATGGAGTTCGGCGCCAACGTCGACTCGTGCAGCGAGATGGTGGGGAACTCGAGCGCCAGCCCGCCGGCCGCCGTCACGCCGCGTTTGACCGCGTCGAGCAGTTCGGGGAAGTGGCGATGGCAGGGGTTGAACTTGGAGTGCGTGAAGGCGATGCCGACCACCGGGCGGCTGAGCTCGTCGCCCGAGTAGCCCATCGACTTGGCGAACGCGCGCCGCATGTAGATCGAGAAATCCCGATCCCCGTACGTCTGCAACCCCCGCAGGAACCCGCGTTCGGCATCTCCCCCGCCCTCATCTTGCTTGGTCATGCGATAGTTCCTTATCTTTCTCGACCGCCACGGAGTAGCCAGAGGTGGCCGGCATGCTCGTTGACACCGTCGGGGACATTTCTAACAGTCTGCCCGACATCCATCCAGGCGACCCGTCACGGGGTGAACTCAGTTGGCGTACCTCGTTGGCATTCTGATCGGGCTGGCAGTCGGCTGGCTGCTGCCCTGGCAGCGCATTCCGACCCTGCGTGATTGGGACATGCGTGCTGCGGCAAGCCGACTGCGGACGCTGCTGGCTGATGCGCGCAAAGCCTGGCGCGGCCCAGGCTCCACTGTAACGCCACAGCAGGTCGAAGCACCTGCGTCCCTGTCGGCCCAGCTGCACGCCCTGGAGGGCGCCATCCAGACCTTCAGTCAGAGCCTGTCGCACCCGGCCGAGTTCCGCGAGCAGGCCGAATTCAAGCAGGGCGTGCAGCTGCTGCGCAGCCCGGACGTCCCT
The DNA here is from genome assembly GCA_963840445.1 of uncultured Alphaproteobacteria bacterium. Lineage (GTDB taxonomy): Bacteria > Pseudomonadota > Alphaproteobacteria > Rhizobiales > Hyphomicrobiaceae > AWTP1-13. The sequence goes on from CAWIZC010000033.1 coordinate 94,932, forward strand.
CTGCAGACGGTCATGCAGTACGCCGTCGGCGTCAACTGGCAGCTGAACTGCGTCGCCCTCGCCGCGCTCGAGGAACGCGCCGACAGCGGCCATGCGGCGCCCGAGGTGGTCGCGCATTTCGACAAGCTCGCCCCATTCGCGATGTACTTCGCACTGCGTCTGTTCCTGGTCGCCCACCCGCGCCCACCGGCGGGAGCACCCGCTGTCGGCGCCCGCGAGTGGTGGGGCGAGAATCCGGTCATCCCGATCATCTTTCGCGAGTACTTCCTTGAACGCGAGCGTCTGGGCGATGCGCCCGAGTTCGGCGCATCCATCGTCACGGTCCCCGATGCCACACTGCCCGAGGTACGCGGCTTCCTGTCACGCCTCAACCTGTCCTATGCCGACCGGCTGCTGGATGCGCTGCAAGGCCGGCAGCAGCGCGCCAGCATCGACCGGGTATTCCTGACCTCGTTCGGCCGCTTCTGGGACGCCCGATCCGGCCCCGACATTCTCATCGAAGCAGAGGCGTGGCGCGAGGGCCTGGCCACGGCCTGCGAACCGTCCGTGCGCTCGCTGCTGCTGAGCGGCGACTCCGGCGTCGGCAAGACCTCCTTCCTGCGCCTGCTAAGCCGCCAGCTTGCTGCCGACGGCTGGGAGGTGTTCGAGGCCGGCAACGCCGACCTGATGGCGGGCCAGCAGTGGTTCGGCCAGCTCGAGGCCCGCATCCAGCGAACCATCGATGAGCTTGCCGCCTCCAAGAAGCTGATCTGGTACATCCCCGACCTGCTGCAGGTTGCCCTGTCCGGCACACACCAGGGCCAGGCAGCCAGTATCCTCGATCAGATCCTGCCCGCGATCTCCTCAGGCCGCCTGATCGTGTGGACAGAAGCCTCCTCCACCGGTACCGCGCGGCTGTTGCGGCTGCGGCCGGCCCTCAAGTCGGCGCTGGAGGTGGTACGGCTGGAGCCGCAAACTCTCGAGGAGACGCAGGTCCTCGCTGACGCCTTGGTGCGACGACTGTCGAACGAGCTGGACATCGTCATTGAAGCAGGGTGCGTCGAGGTCGCGGTAAGCACCGCCCGTCAGTACTTGAGCACGTCGACTTTCCCCGGCGCCGTGCTCGACCTGATCAAGCTAGCCGTCACCCGCGGAGCCAAAGCCGGCGAACGTATCGATGCGGCTCAAGTGATCGCCACGCTGGCCCAGCTGACCGGCCTGCCGGTGTCGATCCTAGATCACCAAGAGCGCGTCAACCTCGCCACCCTGCGTGAGCATTTCGCAAGCCGCGTGATCGGCCAGGGCGAGGCCGTCACCGCCGTGGTCGAGCGCATCGCCATGCTGAAGGCCGGCCTCAACGATCCCGGCAAGCCGATCGGCGTGTTCCTATTTGCGGGCCCGACCGGCACGGGCAAGACCGAACTGGCCAAGGTACTGTGCGAATTCCTGTTCGGCTCCGTCGAGCGCCTGATCCGTCTCGACATGAGCGAGTTCCAGACACCGGACTCCACCGCCAAGATCCTGGGCAGCCCGGAAGCGCCGGTCGCTACGGATTCGCTCATCAGCCGGGTGCGCAAGCAGCCGTTCTCCGTCATCCTGCTCGACGAGTTCGAAAAGGCGCACGCCAACGTGTGGGACCTGTTCTTGCAGGTGTTCGACGACGGCCGCCTCACCGACAGTCTCGGACACGTCGCCGATTTCCGCCACACCATCATCATCCTCACCACCAATCTCGGCGCCACGGCGCACCGCACCTCCGGCCTTGGCTTCGGCACGGCGGCAGCCGACACCTTCTCGAGCGAGCAGATCCTGCGCGCGATCGGCCAAACCTTCCGACCGGAGTTCCAGAACCGCCTCGACAAGGTGATCGTCTTCCACCCGCTCACCCGCAACCTGATGCGCGGCATTCTCAAGAAAGAGCTCGACCTCATCTTGCAGCGGCGCGGACTGAAGGACCGCGTGTGGGCGGTCGAATGGGAAGCCTCCGCCCAGGAGTTCCTGCTCGAGAAGGGCTTCTCGCCCGAGATGGGCGCGCGGCCCCTCAAGCGCGCGATCGACCAGTATGTGATTGCCCCCCTCGCAGCCACCATCGTCGAGAAGCGGTTTCCCGAGGGCGACCAGTTCGTATTCATGCGCAGCGACGGCCGTGCCATCCAAGCCGAATTCGTCGATCCCAACAGTGACGCGACATCAGTCGGCTCGGCTTGGAACGGCGCATCGGGCGAGCCGCCGGCATTGTCCGCCATGATGCTGGCGCCGGCTGGAACGACGGCCGAGGCGAGCGCGCTCGACAGCGAATATGCCGCCATCAAGGAGATGCTGGATGCACCCGAATGGGAGGACCTCAAGATCGCCATCTCGGAGCCGATGCACGCGGCCGACTTCTGGAGCCGGCCCGACCGCCATCGCACCCTGGCGCGGCTCGCACTGATGGACCGCGTGAAGGCGGCGGCGGGCACCGCAAGCTCGCTGCGCGAGCGCCTTGCAAAGGGTACCAGGCACACCGGCAAGTCATCCCGCGAACTCGTCTCTCGCCTCGCCCAGCAGCTGCATCTGATCAAGGAAGGCATGCGCGACATGCGCGAGGATGCGCCGATCGAGGTGGCGCTGCTGGTCGAGCCGGCGTTCGACAAGCCGGGCGACAAGACAAGCGATGGGCGCTTGGCCCGCGACTGGTGCGTGCGCTTGCAGGACATGTATCGGGCCTGGGCGGCCAAGCGCAACATGCAGCTCTCTGAGATCGCCGGTGAGCGGCCGGGTGATCCACCTTTGCTGCTGGTCAGCGGCTTTGGCGCCCATCGCTGCCTGGCGCAGGAGGTCGGGTTGCATGTGCTTGACCTCGCCGAGGATGACAAGCGTGGCAGCCGCGCCGCCGCACGCGTCTGCCTGATGGTGACGCCGCTCGGCGACGTGCCGGCGCACAGGGTGCGCGGCCTGCTGTTGCAGGCCCTGCAGCAGCAGACGCGGCCGCAGAGCATCGTCCGCCGGTACCGGGACGATCCCTCGCCGCTGGTGCGCAACATGAACGGCAGCGGTCGCACCGGCCGCCTGGACGTCGTCCTGCAGGGCGACTTCGACCTGATCGCCTACGCTTAGAGTTGCAGAGACGACGATCGCGCGAGTAACAAACCCGCAACCCTGCCATTTTGTAGGCTTTGCTGGAGCCGTGTTGCTTGGCTAGCGTTCTCGGGCCGGGAGCTGGAAAGCCAAGGAGCCTGCCCATGAAACGCCTGTTCGTCGCCGCCATGCTCGTCGGCCTGCTTGCCGCCGCAGCACACGCCCAGACCACGCCCACCTGCAAGGCCGCCGCCACCGAGAAGAAACTGGCCGGTGCGGCGCTGACCTCGTTCTTGAAGAAATGCGAGAAGGACGCGGCGGCCGCCTGCACGAAGGTAGCCACCGACAAGAAGCTGGCGGGCGCCGCCAAGGCCAGCAACGTCAAGAAGTGCACGAGCGACGCCGTCGGCACGTAGTCGTCGCTCCTATCGAAGCTGTTCACAGACGGCCGGCCGGGGCTCCTGCCGGGACGGAATCAGATAGCTAGGGTCGCGTTCCAAAGGGGGCGCGACTATGGGCAAAGGGTTGGCAATCGTCGTTTGCGCAGCGCTGACGGCGATGCTCGGCGGCTGCTCGGATCTAATGCACCGCCAGCCGGTCGCCTCGCTGAAGGACGATATGGCAAAGCCTGCGCATGCCCTGTCGGCGCCCGCCAAGCCGGAATCCATTAGGGTAGAGTCTACCAAACCCGAGCCTGCCAAAACCGATCTGTCGGTTATTGACCGAGCTAAAGCTGAGCAGGCCGCGCGCTGCGGGCAACGCCATATCGAGCATGGCAGCGGCACGCTCAAGGAAACCGAAAATGAGAAGCAGCTCGCCGATGGTATCTGCGTTGAGCTGCACAAATACGACTACGTGCGCTGAGCCAGCCACCGAAGCTGCCTTGAACTGGCCGGCCGCGCACCCAATTTCGCCACCATGGCGGATCAGCCTTTGGCCGATGCCGTGAGCGGGTGTCGCGCGCGGTGGTCAGGATGCCTTGCACATGGCGGTCGACTCCAAGCGTGCCTCTGGCTTTCTCGCCTTGAGCCGGTTTGGCTACGGCGCCCGCGGCTCTTCGAACGACCTCGCACACGCAATCTCCGACCCTCGCGCCTTCCTCAAGGCGGAGTTGGAGGTGCCGGGCATCGCCTTGCTGGAGCGGGCCAGTCTGCCGGCGACCAAAGACGGCGTTGCAGGCCCTCTATGCCGAGCAGGAGCGCATCCGCCTACAACGTGAGGAAAGGAAGCAGGCGCAGGCGGACGCACCCGGCAAGCCGTCGGATATGCCTGCCGCCAAAGAACCGCCCTCCGAGGCGATGGCCGGCCAGGACGCACAAAAGCCGGCAGAGGCCAAGCCCATGCGTGCGGAGCCACCACTCCCGCAGCAGCTGTTTCGGGCCGACGCGCTCGCGCGGTTTCAGGCCACCGCCGCCTCCGAGGTCGGCTTCGTCGAACGGCTCGTACAGTTCTGGTCGAACCACTTCTGTGTATCGGCCGCCAAAGGCGGTGCAGTTCGCGCCACGGCCGGATGCTTCGAGCGCGAGGCGATCAGGCCGCATGTGCTCGGGCGCTTCGCCGATATGCTGCGGGCCGTGGCGGGCCATCCCGCCATGCTGGTCTATCTCGACAATGCCCAGTCGTTCGGCCCCACCTCGATTGCGGGGCAGAGGCGCAACCGCGGCCTCAATGAGAACTTGGCGCGCGAGATCCTCGAGTTGCACACACTGGGTGTCGGTGCCGGCTACACGCAGGCCGACGTGACATCCTTGGCGCGCATCCTGACCGGCTGGACGTTCGCCGGCCGCGAAGGGCGCATCGGCGAGCCGGGCCAGTTCACATTCCTCCCCAACGGCCACGAGCCGGGCGATCATGCCCTGCTCGGCAAGGTGTACAAGGCCGGCGGCCTCCAGCAGGGCGAGGCTGCCCTCGCCGATCTCGCTCGCCATCCGGCAACGGCGAAGCACGTCGCGCGCAAGTTTGCTGCCTACTTCGTCGCCGACGAACCTCCCGCGGAACTCGTCGAAAGGCTCACGCGCACATTCGAGAAATCCGGCGGCGATCTCAAGGCGCTGGCGCTGGCCCTGCTCGAATCGGACGAAGCGTGGAACGGCGAGCGCACGAAACTGCGTTCGCCACATGAATTCCTGATGGCCACCGTGCGAGCGGTGGGCCGCGTGCCCGAGGACCCCGGCCTGCTGCTCGGTCCACTCGTCGTCATGGGCATGCCGCTGTGGCAGCCGCCGGGCCCCAACGGATGGCCCGATACGGTGGCGGCCTGGGCAACGCCGAAAGGTATGAAGTCGCGCCTCGACATTTCGGCGGCGGTTGCCGCAAGGCTCAAGGATTCGCTCCACCCCGCCGAGCTGTTGGAGGCAACACTCGGCGAAGCGGCCTCACGCGAGACACGGCAGGCCGTGACGCGGGCCGAGTCGCGTCAGCAGGCATTGGCGTTGCTGCTCATGTCGCCCGAGTTTCAATGGAGGTAGCCCGTGTGGGATTGCTGCCAACTGCCGTCCCCGTCGCGACGCCGGCTTCTCACTGGCGGTGCGGCCATGTTTGCCTGGGCGCAGCTGCCAAGACTGGCGAGCGCCGCCGGCGCGCGTGATCCGCGCCTGGTGGTCATCGTGCTGCGCGGCGCGCTCGATGGCCTGGCCGCCGTCGCCCCCGTGGGCGATCCCGACTATGCCCGACTGCACGGCCAGATCGCCCTATCGCTAGCGGGTGAGCACCCGGCCATTCCGCTCGACACCTTCTTTGCCCTGCACCCGGCCATGCCGGTGTTTGCGCGGCTGTTCAGGGAGGGCCAGGCCGCCGTCGTACACGCGGCAGCGACCGGCTACCGCGAGCGGTCCCACTTCGATGGACAGGATGTATTGGAAAGCGGCTACCCCGCTCCCGGCCATGTTCAATCCGGCTGGCTAAACCGAGCCATCGCCGCCCTGCCCGTGGAAGGCCGTGTCGCCGGCCGTGGCGGCCTGGCCGTTGGACCATCGACGGCGCTGATCATGCGCGGCTCGGTGCCGGTGCTCGGTTGGGCACCCCAGATCGCCAACGCCGCGTCCGAGGATCTGGCCGGCCGCGTGCTCGACCTTTACGCGGATCGCGACCCCATCCTGAAGGTTGCGCTCGCCCAGGGGCTCGAGACCGAGCGCATCGCCGCGCGGGAAGGCATGGGCGGGGCAACTCCAGCCGCCAGACCAAGGGACGCTCTTGCCGGCATGCGCATCACGGCCGAGGGTGCGGCCAAGCTGATGGCTGCTGACGATGGGCCGCGAGTGGCCGCCCTTGCATTCGACGGCTGGGATACGCACGCCAACGAAGGAGGTGCCACGGGCCGGCTCGCCGAGCTGCTGGGCGGGCTTGATGCCGCATTCGAAGCCCTGCAGAAGGGTCTCGGCAGCCGCTGGAAGGATACCTCCGTCGTGGCCATCACCGAGTTCGGCCGCACGGCCCGCATCAACGGCACGGTCGGCACGGACCATGGCACCGCCACCGTGGCGTTTCTGGCTGGCGGCGCCATCAAAGGCGGGCGCATCATCGCCGATTGGCCGGGCCTGAAGGACGAGCAGCTGTTCGAGCGACGCGACCTAAGGCCGACCACCGATCTGCGCGCCGTTCTGAAGGGGCTGCTGCTCGAGCAATTCGAGCTAACGCCTGCGCTGTTGGGCGAGTCGGTCTTTCCCCAATCGGGGGCAGTGCGGCCGATGTCGGGGCTCTGCACCTGACGCGATCCTCCCGGGCCGCTCCTAGGGTGCGTTCCCCCATCGCTATCAGGGGTAACCCCAATAGGCCATCCGCTCCGGATGATGTCTTCTCGTGCGACGGACTTTTCATTGCGGCCCGGCATCCGGGCCCGGCCGCTCGCACCGGAGGCTCGCCATGGCTATGCACACCGAAAGCATGCCGTTGTCCATGTTTCTCGGCCACGATCTGCAGGCCCTGGCCCGCAACTGGTGGCTACTTTTTCTGCGCGGGGTCATCAGTGTCATCTTCGGCGTGCTGGCATTCATATGGCCGGGATTGACCCTACTCGCCCTCACGCTGATGTACGGCGCTTTTGCCTTCGTGGACGGCGTCCTGTGTCTGACGGCTGCGGTGACCGGCAGCGACAAATCCACGTCGACGGGATGGCTCGTGCTGGTCGGTATCTTGGGCGTCGCGGTTGGTGTTCTTACTTTCGCATGGCCGGGGATCAGCGCTTTCACCCTCGTGGTCTTGATCGGCGCCTGGGCGCTCATGATCGGCATTTTCGAGATCGCAGGCGCGATCCGGCTGCGCAAGGAGATCGAGGACGAGTGGCTGCTGATCCTGTCGGGCATCATTTCCGTGGTGTTCGGTCTTGCGGTCCTGTTCGCACCTGGAACCGGCGCGCTGGCGCTGATCTGGGCGATCGGCGCCTATGCCATCGCCGCCGGCGTGTTGATGGCGGGCTTTGCCCTGCGCCTCCGGCGGCGTCTTGTCGGGGCAGACCATGTGCAGGGAAGTCATTAGTTTAGCTGCACAAGATGGTGGGCCACCCCGGGGTTTATGTCGCTGGGTGCCAAGTCCCAGCACACCCATGATCTGCGTGTCAGCAGACAATCATGGCATAACTGCGGACATCGACCAATCTGTTGTCAGCTGTCCACAAACGGCGATGTGAAAACGAGGTTGCTTGTTGCGGCACTTTTTTGGCCGCATGGTCGCGGCCGTCGAAGGGAGCGGGGAACCCCTTCGCGGCACGGCTCGAGCGCGACAAACCTTTCGAGCTGCTGTCAGGCTGGGGCGTGGATTGGGGCGGGCCGGTCCACTTCCAGATCAGTTCGTGGCGTGAACGCAAATGGAGGAGGCCTCCGTTTTTGCGAGTGCATTGTGCTGTGCGTTTTGTTCCAGAGGGAAAACAGGATGAAGCGTATCGTTGAGGGTATTGCGACCACGCAGAATGACCGTTCAGCTTGGGTATTGGTCGGTGACCGGCTTCGAGCGCGCCGCGCCCATTTGGGTCTGGCCATGGAGGCCGTAGCCGAAGACCTGGGAGTCGAGCCTGGCGTTTATGAGCGTTATGAGGAAGGGCGCGACCAGCCGCCCGCGGCATTGCTTGCCGAGGCGGCGGGCAAGTTCGGTGTTCCCTTGCTTTGGTTCTTTCAGGACGTCACCGCGCTCGACGCGCAGGACGAAGTCTCGCCCTCCGTCGGCCAGGCACCGGTTTACATGGTTGCGACTCCGGATGAGCGCGTGCAGTGCATGGCCAATTACTTTCGCCAGCTCGACTTCGCCGGTCAGCAGCATCTGCTGACGATTGCCCGGGCCCTGTTTCGGACCAATTGCCAGCCGAGGGGCGAGGTCTTGCAGTTTGGCACCAAGGAGGCGTCGCCGAAGGCTGTGCCGCGTCGGCTTCGACGCAACTCCAGCCTGAAGAGCCCTTCCCGGAAATCCAATTAGGCTGTTGGCGGTTCAACAAGCCGGTCGTCGGTGCCGGACGTGAGCCGCTCGCGCGGCCGCGACGGCACCGCGATTCGAAGTCGCGGAGCCGTCGTAACGGGCGTGCCGACCCTCGCGGCTCCGCGACTTGCGCCCAGCCGGGGCAGTGCGGTCGCGCCCCGGCCATGCTCGGCCTATAAATCCTGTGCAGCAAACAGGTTTGCTGTTGTGGGATATCCGGCGCGCGTTGCCCTATATATTTATTCCTGCTAGACCCATTTGTGACTCGCAGATGTATGTAGCCCGCAGGTCGGCGCGTTCCCAGCTGCCCCTGCATGGCTCAGCGAGTTGGCCGCGGCTCGCACTGTTCTGCTGGCGAGCCCACGCCGTGTGGCGCATGGCCTGTGCGCCGCGTTCATCCCGTAAATTCACTGTTCGGCCGCGTTGTGGAAGTCGTTCCGGTTGGCTCGCTCGCACGGAAGCTAACTCCACGGGGGTGGCTCGATGTCCGCAATCGAATTGCCGCGATATGTAGCGCCCGCGATCAACTTCAAGGGTGGCACCGGCAAGACCACTGTCGCCATCGCCATTGCCGAAGGACTGTGCCATCTGCTGGGCAAACGCATCCTCATAATCGATTGCGATTTCCAGTGTAGCGCTTCGATCGCGTTGCTCGGGAGAAGGACGCTCAACGATCTAATTGCGCGGGACGCTACGCTGGATTGCCAGCTGCAAAGGGAGATAGCCGGCGACATCACGGGTCATTTCAGCCAGGCGGCGGTGCCGGCACGCTACTGCGTCAAGGAGGCATCGGACCTGATGTTCGTCCTGCCGGGCAGTCCCGATATGCCACGGCGCGAGCGGCAGATCCTGGCGGCCTTTCTATCGGGCACCGACATCCATACGGCCTACCAGAAGGCCTCCGCGCGCATCGCCGAGTTGTATCGGTCGTTGCTGCCGCATTTCGATTTCATCCTGATCGATTGCCCGCCCGGTTTGACCTTGTTCTCGGAGGCAGCAATCAAGGCCGCCGATGGGCTCATAATTCCGACGCTGCCGAGCGAAATATCGCTTGCGGCGGTTGATCACCTGCGCCGCGAAATCTCGAGAAGCCGGCCGGACCGCGAGTTGGAAGACATACTCATCGGCACCGTCATCTCCAAGTTGAGGCCGCGCAGCGGCGGCGAGCACTACCGCCAGCAAATCAAGTCCATCGAAAACCTACTGGATCGGGCGGCACCCGGCTTCCGCATCCTCAAGCCATATCTGCCCTATTGCCGGGAGCTCGAGACGACGACTTGGCGCGACGGAGAGGTGCGCCGCCTGACCTTCGAGGAGCGCTATGGCCAGCTCAGCGCATTGGTCGAGCAGCTCGTCGACGAATTCACCATCAGATGCGGCGCCCACATGGCCCGCAGCTACCTCAAGAGTCGATCGCCGCTGCGAGCGACCGCGACATGACAGAGCCGCTGAGCACAAAACCGCGCATCGTCGCGATCGGAGTTGGTGGTGCCGGCTGCAACGCCGTCAACAACATGATCGCGTCCGGATTGGGTGGCGTGAAGTTCATTGTTGCCAACACTGACGTGCAAGCGCTTGCTGCTTCACGCGCCGAGCAGAAGATCCAGCTTGGTCACCACCTGACGGAAGGCCTTGGCGCGGGCTCGAAACCCGAGATTGGCGAGGCCGCGGCCGAGGAGGCGATCGACGAGATCGCAGCGCACATTGCCGATGCCCACATGCTGTTCATCGCCGCCGGCATGGGCGGCGGGACGGGTACGGGTGCAGCCTATGTCGTGGCGCGCAAGGCCCGCGAGTTCGGCATCCTGACCGTTGCCGTGGTCACCAAGCCGTTTCAATTCGAGGGCGTGCAGCGCATGCGAAATGCCGAGGCCGGCATTGCAGCCCTGATGCCCTACGTCGACACCCTGCTGGTGATCCCCAACGAGAACCTGTTCCGGGTCGTGACCGACAAGACGACCTTCGCCGAGGCGTTCGTAGTTGCCGATCAGGTGCTCTACTCGGGCATTGCCTGCCTGGTGGATCTGATCGTCAAGGAGGGGCTCATCAATCTGGACCTCGCCGATGTCGGCACCATCCTGCGAGGCATGGGCTCGGCCATGATCGGCATGGGCGAAGCTTCCGATGAGCAGCGCGCGATCGTGGCCGCTGAAGAGGCCATCGTGAACCCCCTGCTCGATAACATCACGCTCAAAGGGGCCAAGAGCCTGTTGCTGTCGATTGCCGGGGGGCGCGATTTGACGCTGTGGGAAGTGGATGAGGCAGCCAGCCGTGTGCGCCAGGAAGTCGATGCGGACGCCAACATCATTGTCGGCGCCATCCTGGACGAGAGTCTGCAGGACAAGATTCGCGTAGCGATCGTCGCGAGCGGTATGCCCAGCGCCGGTCGGATCTCGCCGCATAGCGAGGCTGACCATCCTACATGGTCGCCGCGTGCGCAGCCCGCATCGGCGGCCGTTGTCGCGCCCACCACTGCTTATGGCCGTCGTTTGTCGGAGGCGATCACCGAACGCAACCACGGCGGCCCGCGCAAGAACTCCAAGCCGCGCGGCCGCGGCCGCAATGGGGCTGCGGTGGTCTCCAACCCGAGAGATGGCCCGCAGGCGCAGGATATGGCTGACGAGGAGGCGGCGGGCCAGCGTCCAAAGCGAGGCAAGCGTCCTACGGCCAGCGACTGGGGCCCGCCGATGGCGGCTGCGGCACAGGCCGCTGGGCGACCGGCGCGCAGGCGACAGCTGGCCATCGAGGGTCCTGCAGTGCTTGAGGCTACCCCGGATGTGGGGTGGCCCGAGCAATGGGCCGCGGTGGGCGAAACGGTGCGCGGCGCACAACGCGAGGCTGCGGACCCCGTCGACGCAGGCGTTGCGCACGCGAATGAAGCCCAGCCTGCGTCACGCAAGGGCTCGTTGTTCGGTCGCCTGTTCGGCCGGGGCGGCGCCCGACGCGACGGGTGAAGTGCACGCAGCGTACCGAGACGCGAGCGTAACCAGATTTGTTCCGAGCCAGTGCGGTGCCGCTGGCGATCCAGCATGCGGATGCCATGACGCAGATAACATCCACCGCGAACGAAGCGCCGATAGTCCTGAAGGCGGGCGGAGCACCGGTCGTTCCGGTGATCAGGTACCGCAATCTGCCGGCGGCCATCGCTTGGCTCTGCGCGGCATTCGGTTTCGAAAAGCACCGCATCACGACCGACAGCAATGGCGGTGTGATGTTCGCGCAGCTGACGTTCGGCTCCGCCATGGTCATGCTCGGCCCGGTACGCGACTCGGCATTCGACAAATTCCTGAAGCAGCCGGACGAGATCGGCGGCGCCGAAACGCAGGTCTGCTATTTCTTCGTGGCTGACGCGCATACCCATTGCGCTCGCGCCAAGGCGGCGGGTGCGGAGGTCGTGTTCGACATCGCCGACCAGGTCAAAGGCGGTCGCAGCTACTCCTGCCGCGACCCTGAAGGCCATCTGTGGAATTTCGGGACCTACGATCCCTGGCAGCGCCAGGTGGCCCCGATGGGCGAGCCGGCCTCGCCGGGACGCAGCTGGCGCGGCGCGCGTGTTGCTGCGCTCGTCATCGGTTTGTTGGCGGCCGCCGGCGTTGGTGTTTTCGCCACAAGACGCGCACCCGATGCAGTGGAGGTTGGCGCCACCTCGTTCTCGGACATCCAAACCGCAAGCATCTCGCTGACGCGTGAGGCGCCATCGGCGGAAACCTCGCAACGGCCAGACAATGCTGCCGAGCGGCCCGAGGATCGCGAGGCAAGCGAAATCAAGCAGTCGGTGATCGCCAGGGCGCTCAAGGATCAGTTTGCAAATGATCTTCGCGAGCAGCTCACTCAGGCGCTCAAAGAGCGGGACGCGGCAGAGCAGACTGCGCAGGCAACGCGCGATCAGCTCATGAAGGCGTGGATCGGCAAGGTGGTGGCCGAGAAGGCCGCCAGAGAGGCGCAACGACAACTGGCGCAAGAGAGAAGCGCCAAACCGCAGAGCGCGAATTCGTCTTCCGGTCAATCCAAGGTGTCGGCGTCACCATAGGGCAAGACGTCGGTATGACTCGTCCGGCCGCCTGATGCTGCGTCGGTGCGGACTGTCTACGGCGTCTTGCCTGGTGTCACTGGCTTTTTTCGGCACGTCCTTCTGCACCGGTGCGTCTTCGGAGTGGGCGCCCCCGTTTGACGGCACGGCAGCCACGCCCAAACCGAACAGGCGCCACTGACCCGCCGTGGGCACGAACAGCGCTCAAAATTGATCTGCACCGGCTGGCCCGGAACATACCCCTTCACGCGCAAGATGTTGTTCGCTTCCACGGTGGGCGCCTGCGCCATTTGCGGCGCCAGCACGGCGACTGGCGACAGGCCCACCCCCTGCGTACGCAGGTCGGCGAAGGTATCGGACAACCGCGCAGCCGTGTTGGTCTCGCGGAAGCCGGCGCGCCGACGTCGCGCAGCACGGCACTTCCTGCGGCGCGGAGAACGGCACTTCCTGCGGCTGCGAACGCCGTCCAGCGCAACTCGGAGTGCACGAGGCGCTCATCGAGCTGTCGTGGAATAGTCCGATAAAAGACTGGTGATTCGGGGGAATCATGCAAGTGAGGCCCTGGAGACCGGGTCTTCTATGCGCATCGACGTTCAGGGATTGCGGCATGACGTTCCATCGCCCATGTGGCCTCGGCGCGCCTGCGACTTTGTCCACGGCTTCCTTCTACGCGCTGGTGTTGATTGCGACGTGCATCGCGGATCCGCTGGCGGCTTCTGCCCAGAACGGTGCTTCAGAGAATGGCATCCCGCCGAAATCCATTGCAGCGATCTTGCCTGAGAACGGCGATCCCGATGGCAGCCGCAAGGCATTGGCGGCAAGGGGCATCACCTATGAACTGAATTACGTCGGCGAGGTGCAGGGCAACGTTTCCGGCGGAGTGAGCCGGGGCGTCACCTACATCGGCCGCCTAGAAGGCGTCGTCGACGTCGACCTTGCGAAGGTCACCGGCTGGCGTGGGCTGACCCTGCACGCGAATGGCTTTCAGATCCACGGCGATGGTCTGAGCAGCGAGCACATCGGCAATCTGATGACCGTCAGCTACATCGAAGCGCTGCCCACAACGCGGCTCTCCGAACTTTGGCTCGAGCAGAAAGCACTCGGCGACAAAGTTGCCGTTCGCTTCGGACAGCTGGCAGCGGACACGGAGTTCAACACGTCGAGCTACGCGACCCAGTTCATCAACAGTACGTTTGGTTGGCCCACCATCATGGCCGTGGACCTGCCGAGCGGAGGGCCTGCCTATCCCTTCGCGACGCCTGCCGTAAGGATCAAGTTCGATCCGGATAAGAGTACCTCCTTGCTTCTGGGTGTGTTCAACGGCGATCCGGCGGGCCCCGGTTTGGGTGATCCGCAAACGCGCAACCGCTACGGCTTGAATTTCCGCGTGCAGGACCCGGCCTTCGTCATCGCCGAGGGCCAATACCGGTACAATCAGGAGAAGACGGCGGCGGGGCTTGCCGGCACGATCAAGCTGGGTGCATGGCGTCATTTCGGGCGCTTTGACGATCAGCGCTTCGATAGCAGCGGCGTCTCCTTGGCCGACCCGGCAAGCACAGGCGATCCGGCCCGGCACCGCGGCGATCAGGGTGCCTACGCCGTCATAGATCAGCAGGTGTGGCGACCACCGAGCGGGGAGGCGAACAAGGGCGTCGGCGTCTTCGCACGCGTCTCGGCAAGTCCCGCCGATAGGAACCTGATAGATTTGTACTTTGACGGAGGAATCGTGTTCGCGGGCTCATGCCGGGTCGGCCCGACGATGTGCTGAGCTTTGGAGGGGCCTATGCGCGTATCTCCAGCCGGGCGCGCGGGCTCGACGCCGACGCTGCGATGTTCGGCGGCGGCAACCTCGTTCGCGACTTCGAAGCGCTGTTCGAGGCCAACTACCAAATTCAGGTTCTACCCGGCCTGCAGGTAGATCTCGATCTGCAGCAGATCATCCACCCGGGTGGCAACATTGCAGGACCCGGCGGAGCGGCAATACCCGACGCGACCGTGCTGACCCTGCACACACTCATCAAATACTAGGCCGCGGCTCGGAGCGCGATGCCGCGTCGCGGCCTAGGTGTCAGATCGGCGCGACATCCAGGTAGGCGTCAGAGCTATCGCGGCCAATATCTCATGTGGGTCAGGAGTTGCCGTTGCTGTCAGTTGGCCGGAGGCCGTCCGCTCAATCGCACAGAGGTGTCTGTTCCGGATCATGATTGACCAGCCCGGAGGCGCGGCTGCAGGTCTGAGATGCCCCCAGATATCCGACGAGCTTGGCGCCACGCAGCAACGAGCGGTTTGTGTTAGGAGCGGATCGCGCGATGTCGATGCCCTCTGACGGTTGTGCGTCGTGCCCCTGGCGGTTCATTGCCGGAAGTGCAGGAGGAGCTTGACTGTTCCCTCCTCTACAAATGCTCGCGCCTTGTCCGTCTGGTGGCGGATGAGAAAGCCTGCCAGGCTAGCGGCGCCCTGCTCCAACTCGATGATCTCATCCGCCGTGGGCCTCGGGTCGGATAGGCTCAGCAGCTTTCCCCCGTAGGCAAGGACGACATCAATGTCGAATTCGTCGTAAGAGATTTCGCATTTGATCGGCGTCTCGACAGCGGCAAACGCGACAATGGCTTCAACCGCCTGCAGCACCGCGAATTCAGCGCGCGTGGCAACGTCGCGGCGTGCGCCCCAGGTCGCGCAGTTGCGCTCGATGAAATTGCGCAACTCGTCGTAGTCGACGCGGACCGGGTCAACGGTCGTGGCCACCTGACGGCGGATGCCAATGCGGAAAACCAGGTTGAGAAACAGCGCCACCAGGGTCGCCAGCACCAGTGGCGAGCCGGCTAGTGGTTGTGCCCAATGGGGCACGCCTGCAAACGCCGCCGGGAACACGGATATTGCGAGAAACGTCACCAGCCCCAGCCCGATCACCAGCGTCCGGCGTGCGTCGAGAACGCGCGAGGTGATGATCTGGACGCCACTGATTATGATGAAGACCGAGGTAAACAACATTGCCGCGGTCATCACCGGCAGCGGCATGATGGTGAGCAAGCCGATCAGCGCCGGTTGCAACGCCAGCAGCGCAAGGATACCGGCAATCACGAAGCCTATCCGGCGGCTGGCAACGCCGGTGGCGGCGACAAGGCCCACGTTCGCGGTCGACACGGTCATACCATAGGTACCGAGCACGCCGGCGACGGTATTGGCGATGCCGTCGCCGAAAATTCCGCCCTGGATCGACGTCGGCTCCGGGCGCACCCAATCGGCATCGGTGATCTTCTGATAGGTCGTTACCACCGCGGTCGTGCTCATCGCAGCGGCGAGGCCAGTGACCATGAACGGCACGATCAGCGAGGTATCGAACGCCCAGCTCAGATGACCGACGGACGGCAGGGCAAGTACCGGCTGCCGCAGGACCGCCCAGACGTCTTGGGCGGGGAGGAGGCCGGTGGCGCCGGCCAGAACGTAGCCGACTCCCATGCCGATCAGGATGCAGAAGAGTTGGAGCCTTCCCTTATTCCAGATGTTGAGCCCGATCATGACCGCCAGCGTCAAGCCGGCAACCAGCGCGTTCGTGCCGGAGACCGAGCCCGCTGGATTGTTGCCGAGCAGGACACGGAGCGCGGCAATGCCGATGATCATCCCGATCAGAATGATCACAAGGCCGGCAGTCTCAGACGGAATGAAAGTGCGCAGGCGAGGCCAGAACTGCGCCAGCACGATCTCGGTCAATCCGGCGAAGATGGTCATGCCCCATACCAGCGGCAGGCCGCCAATCTGCGCTGCAACGAGCGACGGCGCGAGATAGACGCCGGTGAATATCGATGGCGCCAGCAGTCGACTGCCGATCGGGCCACGCGGCTGTGCCTGCAACAGCGCGGCGATCGCCAGCGCCAGCATTCCCATGCGCATCATGCTGCCGAGCTGCTCGTTGGAGGCGCCGGCGGCCCGCCCAACGAGCAGCGGGTAGATCATGAAGATGGCCATCACGCCGACATGCTGGATGGCGCTGATCCAGATCACCGACGAGGGGGGCTCCTCCTCGACGCCGTAAACCAAATTTGCTGGCTTTCCCATGCCCCTCGCCCCGTCCCACGATCAGCTCGGCAACCGCTCGCACTCCGGCTGGCTGGCTGCCAGTCTTCGAGCAATTGCCTAGTCTTGCCATGAAAATGGGCGGCGCGCACACGCAGCTAAAGACCAAGCCCGGATGCTTCCGGCCGATCTTCAACCATCTAGAGGCCCGAAACCGAGCGCGCGCTCACGTTGCGACAGTGGGTCAACAACTGCTGGAACGAACGTGCCCCTGCGGCGCGCGCCCAGTTCGCCCGCTTTTTTTGGGGCCTTTCTGCCGCACGGTCGCTGCATCCGGGCCTAAACCGCAATCGTCGACTGGGAGCGGTCATGTGACCGCTCCCAGTCGCACCAGGTGTTAGGTAGCCAGCTGGTCCCCAATCGGCAGCTGTCGGATGCGCTTGCCGGTGGCGGCGAAGATGGCGTTGCACAGGGCCGGCGCGAAGGGCGGCACGCCCGGCTCACCGACACCGCTCGCCGGCACCTCGATGCCGTGCTCGACAATGTGCACGTTGGTCTGCGTGGGCAACTCGTCGATGCGGACCAGCGGGTAGTCGCTGAAGTTGCTCTGCTGGACCGCGCCGTTCTTGAAGGTGATCTCGCCGTACTTGGCGAGCGTCAGCCCCATGACCGCTGCACCCTCAATCTGCGAGCGCACGCGCTCCGGATGGACGCAGAAGCCGCAGTCGATGGCGGTGTCGACGCGAGGGATGGTGATTTTCCCCTTGTCGCCGATCTCCACGTGCACGACGGTCGCTATGTAGCTGACGAAGCTGCGGTGCGCGGCGATGCCGAGACCCTGACCCTTCGGCAGCGTCTTGCCCCAGCCAGCCTTTTCAGCCGCCAGCTCGGTCACCTTGCGCAGGCGCCCGGTGTCGACAGGGTACACTTGGTGTGGCTCACCGTAGTCCCACCACGGCGTGGTGACCGATTTCGCCACGTCGACGATGCGCGCCGGGCCGATCATCTCGAGCAGGAAGTCCTTCGGGTCCTTGCCGAGCTGGCCGGCCAGCTCGGCGATGAAGGACTGGATCGACCAGGCGTGAGCCACATTGTTGACGGACCGGAACCAGCCGACCCGCACGTGGCTTTGTGCCTCGCCGCTCTCCATGCGCATATTGGGCACGTTGAAGGGCGTATCGACCCACCCCATGCCAAGCTCGATGTCGCCCGGATGCTTCGGGTCGGGCACGAAGTTGGCCATGAAGCTCGGCGCCGCACTGCGATGCCGCCAGGCGATCACCTTGTTGGAGGCGTCCAGGCCGGCCTCGAAGCGCTCCGCGGTCACGGTGTGGTAGAAGCCGTGTTGTACGTCGTCCTCGCGTGTCCACACCACCTTGACCGGCGTGCCGTCCATCTCCTTGGACAGCAGCGCCGCCTCGATGGCGTAGTCGCACTTGGACTTGCGGCCGAAGCCACCGCCCAGGAGCGTGGTGTGCAACACCATCTCCTCGGGCTTGATGCCCAACGCTTTGGCAACGTCGTCGCGCGTGCCGCCGGGGCTCTGCACCGGCGCCCACACTTCCCACTTCCCGTCCTGGCGGCGCGCGGTTGCAGCCGGCGGCTCCATAGTGGCGTGGTGGATGTGCGGGGCGTAGTACTCAGCCGTGATGACCTTGGCCGCCGAGGCCAGCGCCTTGTCGACGTCGCCCTCGTTGCGCTCGATCTTGCCAGGCTTCTTCACGGCCTCCTCGATCTGCGCACGATAGGCCTTGGAGTCGTAGACCTTGTTGGGGCCGTCGTCCCAGGTGATCTTCAGCGCGTCGCGACCTTGCAATGCCGCCCAGGTGTTCTTGGCGATGACAGCGACGCCGCCCAAAGGCGCGAACTTGGCCGGCGCGGGCGTCGGCGCCAGCGTGACGATCTTCTCCACGCCCGGCACCTTCATGGCCGCGCTCGAGTCGAGCGTGGCGACCTTGCCGCCGACCACCGGCGGGCGGGCAATCACGACGAACTTCATGCCGGGCAGCACGATGTCCTGCCCGTACATCGCCTTGCCGGTCGTGATGTCGACGATATCGCTGATGCGGACGTTGCCCTTGCCGATGTAGCGGAAGGCGCTCGCTTCCTTGAGCCTGATCTTGTCCTCAGCCGGTACTGGCAGGAGCGCGGCATCCGCCGCCAGTTCGCCGTACCCCAGCTTGCGGCCTGACGGTTTGTGCACGACCTGGTGCAACTGCGCTTCGACCTCGCTGACTGGGACCTTCCACTTGGCCGCGGCCGCCGTCTCCAGCATCTGGCGTGCGGCCGCACCACATGCGCGCATTGGTTGGATGAAGTGGCGAACGCTGCGTGAGCCGTCGGTGTCCTGGTTGCCGTAAGTCTGCTCATCGCCGGGCGACTGGACAACGCGCACGTTTGCCCAGTCAGCTTCCATCTCGTCGGCGACGATCATGGGGAGAGCGGTGCGAGCCGCGCCGTTGCCCATCTCGGCGCGCGCCGCGACGATGCTGACGATGCCGTCGGCGCCGATGCTGACGAAGATCTTGGGATTGCTGACCACGCCGTTCGGCATGCTGGCGGCACCGGTCGGATAGGCCGCAAGCGCGCCTCGAACTGCCGGGATCTGTGCGGCGAGCACCAGGCCTCCGGTGGCGGCGATACCTTTGAGCAGGCCGCGGCGGCTGACGTTGCTGATGACGATCTTGTCGTGGGTGCTGAGAGCGTTCATGTCAGGCCCCCTTGGCAGCGGCGCGAACGGCCGCGTGGATGCGCTGATAGCAGCCGCAGCGACAGAGATTGCCCGCCATGGCGCTGGTGATCTGTGCGTCCGTCGGGGCAGGCGTTTTTGCTAGCAGGGCCGCGGCATTCATGATCTGGCCGGTCTGGCAGTAGCCGCATTGCGGCACACCAACGTCCCGCCAGGCCACCTGCACGGGATGCTCGTGCTTGGGATGCAGTCCCTCGATCGTCGTTACTGCCTTTCCCGCCGTCTCCGACATCTGCACCTGGCAGGCGCGTACCGCTTCCCCGTTGATGTGCACGGTGCAAGCTCCGCACAGGCCGACACCGCAGCCGAATTTGGTGCCGGTAATCTGCAGCTCGTCACGCAGGTACCAGAGCAACGGCATGGTGGGGTCGCCACTGTATGCCCGCTGTTGGCCATTCACTCTGAGATCGGTCATCGCTTCCTCCGTTGGTGCATGGCGTGCGGTGCTCACGAACCCGACAGCCATGGCGCGATTGTCCAATCCGCTTCGGCAATGCCGGGCGGCAGCAGCGATCCTCTTGTTGGCGACGGTCGGAGCGGCAATGTCCGGCAGCCGCAAGCTACTGTGCACCGGCCGCCCGGCAGCGCAGAGTCGCGCAGCCGACTTCAGGCGGAACCAGCTTGGGATCGTCAGCTGACTGTAGGTCCAATCGCGGCCAGTAAGACGGCGGCCTCGTTCACAAGCTTGTGACGCATCTGGGTTGGGAACTGCCCCACACACCTGCATTCCGTTGGGGCTATCACGCTGAAATCTTGGGCCATCGCGACGGTACCCGATTTCTCATGCTGGCCCTGTCGCCCGCTTGGCGCCGCGCTTGGGCTGACCCACTGACGACCCCTGCTATTTTGGACGCTCGCGC
>CAWIZC010000034.1:0-22849 GCA_963840445.1 uncultured Alphaproteobacteria bacterium
GACGCAATAGGCGACCACGTCGCCGGTGCACACCGAGTGCGATGCCGGGATGCCGAGCTGCTCGGCGCGAGCCCGCAGCGCCGAAAGCGCGCGCACGTTCGAGTAGGGTCCGCCGAATACCAGGATCGGCGTGGGCAGCTGTGCAAGGTCGGTCATACGCGAATATTACCCGGTATCGTGCAAGCGCCAACAGCGGACCAGCATCTCGAACAGCTCGTCCGACCTGTCGGCAATGACCTGGGCGTTCCAGGTCTTTTCTGATGCCGCGTGCCTGGACAGGGCAAAGCCGGAGTTCCTCAAGATGCGCCGTTTGGTGTCATAGGGGTTGTTGTCGGCCTCGCGGTTCTGCGGATGCGTGAGGATGGTGATGTTGCCCAGCATGTGCGTGAAGGTGGCACCGTTGAACTGGCCGTTGCGCCCGCGGAAGGCGGTGCGCCAGGGCCCACGCTTGGGCGGATTGACCGGCAGTATGTGCTCGCAGGAGACGTTGCGCGGGTCGATCGCTTGCGCCCGCTTGGCGAGCAGGTCGTTGAGCTTCAGCAGCACTGGCATACGGAAGCGGTCGCGCAGCGCGAAGCGAGGATGTTGCAGGCTGCGTCGCGCGAGATCGAGGTCGGTGGCGCTGAGCCGCAGCGAAGCCCCGGCGAATATCTTCTTCTTGAGGTCGCGGATCACCGCAACATACCGCTCCAGCATGCGATGCGGATCGGTGCCGTTGACCATCAAGATGCACGCCAGGCGCTCGAAACCGGCAAGGAACTGCTCGAGCTGCCGGGGCAGGATAGCGAATTCGCGTGCGGCCAGCAGGGCGGGGCCCCGCCAGGCATTGTGGGTACAGCGCAGCAACGAGATCAGCGTGGCGTCGATCTTGCGCGTCTTGCGGGCGGTGGCCTCGCCGGCCGTGCAGATGCGGTGGTAGGCGTTGGCGGACGGGACGAGCACGTCCTCGATGAAGGAGACGACGTTGCGCGGCAGGTCGAAGACCGCGAACAGGTCGGCCTCCAGCGCGTGCAGCGGGCGCCGCTCGGCTTCGATCATGATCAGGTGGTGGAACAGCTCGGTGAAGTCGTCGCGACCGAGCTTGGCTTCGCACTCCTCCCACCGGCCGGCCAGCCGTGCGCGCAATGCCGGCGGGCAGTCGCCGATCAACTCGGCCTTCAGCTTGTCGGTGTCGGATTGGCGCAGGCCGCGCGTCTGGGTGCTGGCGTAGGCGTTGCGCGCTTCTTCGATCGTGCCGGTAGTGATGACCGCCACGGTGATCCTGTCGTGGAACTTGATCAGTCGCTTACGGCCGTCCGGTCCAAGCTTGCGCAGCCGCTCGACGATGGCATCGCGATTGCGGATGACGTTGAGCTGGCTTTCCGGCAGCTCCGCTGCGTCAGCCTCGTCCTCGCTGTCCTCATCCGGGAACGGCAGCAGCGTGGCCCCGCGCTCCTGCACGCACTTGCGAAAGAATGCGGCGTCGAAGTCGCGTGGCGCGAACCGGAAATCCTTGCCTCCAGGTGCGGTGAGCACGGCGTGAAGCCGGTCTGCTTCTGCCTTGTCCTGCGCAAGGTCGCGGGCGACGGCGTAAATCATGGTGGCGGTGAGGATGCGCTGCTGGCCGTCGGCAATCAGTGCCTCGCTGCTGCTGTCGGGCGTCGCCAGAAAGACGGTGCCCAGAAACAGGCGACCGGACGTGTCGAGCATGGCCGTCTCGAAGTCGCTGAACAGTCGGTCGAGCTCCGTCTCGCCCCAGCCGTATACGCGCTGGAACTCCGGCACCGTGTAGCGGCCGCTATACGACAGAAGCTCCGCAAGGCTGAGCGCCGCGGCGCGCATTTCGGGCATTTCTCCCCCGGGTTTTGGTTCTCGTTTGCGCCGGGGAGAACATACGAATGCACGAGGCAACCGGATCACGCCCCCGCGCGGTCTTGCGCTATTGGTCCGAATTTCGGGCGCGGCTTGTCAAGCGGCTGGTGAAGTGCCGCGGATGTCACGGCGCAGGGTCTCGCCGCTCGCAGGGTCGAACAGGTGAACCGCGCCCGCTTCTGCGGCCAAGCTTACGCTCTGGCCGTGCTGGGCGGAGGAAGCCACCGCGACCACCAGCTGCGCCGAGCCCGACGTGCCGTGCACAAGGCGGGTAGCCCCCAGCTCCTCTATAAAAGCTCCTGCAAAGGATAGCCGTCCGTCACCCGGTGTTGCGAACTGCAAGTCCTCGGGGCGGATGCCGACATCCACCGGCTGACCGTCGGCAACGTCGAACAGCACTGGATCGAAGACGATGCGGCCGCCCGAGGTCTCCACCATGCCGGGGCCGACGATGCGGCCCGGCATCAGGTTCATGGCCGGCGAGCCGATGAAGGTGGCGACGAACTGCGTAGCCGGCCGGCGGTAGACCTCGGTTGGCGCCCCGACCTGCTCGATGCGGCCCTTGTTCATTACCACCACGGTGTCGGCCAGCGTCATGGCCTCGACCTGGTCGTGCGTGACGAAGATGGAGGTGGCCTTGAGGCGGTTGTGCAGGCTGCGGATCTCGATGCGCACCTGCACGCGCAGCTTGGCGTCGAGGTTCGACAGCGGCTCGTCGAACAGGAAGGCCTGCGGCTCGCGCACGATGGCCCGGCCCATGGCCACGCGCTGGCGCTGCCCGCCCGACAGTTCGCGCGGCTTGCGCTTGAGAAAGGTCTCGATGCCGAGCAGCTTGGCGGCCTCGGCAACCCGCACCTCGATCTGGTCCTTCGGCATGCCGCGATTGCGCAGGCCGTAGGCCATGTTGTCGTAAACGCTCATGTGCGGATAGAGCGCGTAGTTCTGGAACACCATGGCGATGTCGCGATCGGCCGGCTCCACGTCGTTGACGCGTTTGCCGCCGATTGAAATGGTGCCGTCGGTGATGGTCTCGAGGCCGGCGATCATGCGCAGCAGCGTCGACTTCCCGCAGCCGGAGGGCCCCAGCAGCACGGTGAACGAGCCGTCGGGAATGGCGAGCGACACGCCCTTCACGGCCTCTATGCTGCCCGCATAGACCTTGCGCACGTTGTCGAGCGTCACCGACGCCATGCTGTCACCTCCGACCTGTCATCCCGGAATTTCGCGTCAGCGAAATATCCAGGACCCCGGACCGCGAGCGTTCACGTGCCTCCGGGTCCCGGCTCTGCGCGCTGTCGCGCTCCGGCCGGGATGACAGTTTGCAGATGGCTGCACGCATCACTTCTCGGTCTCCACCAGGCCTTTGACGAACCAGCGCTGCATCAGGATCACCACGGCGACCGGCGGCAGCATGGCCAGCATGGCGGTGGCCATCACCACGTTCCACTCGGTCAGCGCGTCGGCCGTGACGATCATCTTCTTGATGCCGATGACGATGGTTTGCATGTCGTCGCGCGTGGTGATCAGCAGCGGCCACAGATACTGGTTCCAGCCGTAGATGAAGAGGATCACGAACAGCGCGGCGATGTTGGTCTTGGACAGCGGCAGCACGGTATCCTTGAAGAAGCGAAAGGGACCGGCGGCATCCAGCTTGGAGGCTTCGATCAGCTCGTCGGGGATCGTCATGAAGAACTGGCGGAAGAACAGCGTCGCCGTGGCTGAGGCGATCAGCGGCATGGTGAGGCCGGCGTAGCTGTCGAGCAGCTTGAGGTCGGCGGCGATCTTGTAGGTCGGGTAGATGCGGACCTCGACGGGCAGCATCAGCGTCATGAAGATCAGCCAGAACGCAGCCATGCGGAACGGAAACTTGAAGTACACGACCGCATAGGCCGAGAGGATCGAGATGGCGATCTTGCCGACGGCGATCACCGAGGCCATCACGAAACTGTTGAACAGCATGCTGCTGACCGGCTGACGTGTGGTGCCGCTGGTGCCGACGAACAGCGTCTTGTAGTAGGTCTGAAAGAACAGGCCGCCCGGCGTGGCCGGCATCTGCCCGTTGGCGATCACCGACTGCTCGTGCGTCGAACCGATCAGGCACAGATACACCGGAAACGCCACGATGACGACGCCGAGCGACAGCACGGCATAGGCGAACAGGTTGCCGAAGCGCCGGCGCTCGACCATCGCGGCCGTCTCCCCTCAACCCCAGGTCTTTGGGTCTTGGATGGCCTCGGCCAACGCCGCAGTGACGGCGGTGAACAGCCGTTCGCCCTTTTCCGCGCTCGCCTTGCGTGCATCGCCGATCACGCCGCTAGCGGAGAACTCCTTGAAGGAGGCGAAGCGCTGCACAACCGGCAGACCGCTGGGCGCGTGCGAGAAGGCGGGCCCGAACGCTTCGGCGAAACGCTCGCGCTTCACGGTCTCGGGCGCTGCCACCAGCATCATCGAGGTCTCCGCCTCACAGGCGTGCCGGACGCCCTCCTGGTCCTCGAGAATCTCCTTCATGGCACCGGGGGCGACGCCGAAATAGGTGGCGGTGCGGATGTTGAGCCCCGTCTCGACAGCGAAATCGGGCAGGAAGGCATTGAGGGCAGTGATGTTGCCGCCGTGCCCGTTGACGATGAACACGCGCTTGAAGCCGTGCCGCTGGATGCTCTTCAGGAAGCACAGCAGCACCGCGCGATAGGTCGGAATGTCGAAGGTGAACGTGCCGCCGAACGCCATGTGGTGCTCGGCCATGCCGCACCACAGCACCGGCGCAACAACAACGGCCGTCTTGCTGACGGCTTCCGCTGCGCGCTTGCACACTGCCCCACACAAGATCGTATCGACGCCGACCGGCAGATGCGGCCCATGCTGCTCGATCGACGCGACGGGCAGGACCACCACCGCATCAGCCTTGGCCTTGGCGCGCAGGTCCTCGGCGGTCAGCTGCTGCCACAGGATGGATTGGGTCATCAGTAGGTCACCTTGCGTTCGATGTAACGAAACTGGAATGCGGTCAGCCCAACCACGATCACCATCAGGACGACCGACTGCGCCGCCGAGCTACCGAGATTGCCGCCGAGCCTGCCGTCGAAGAACACCTTGTAGACCAGCGTCTCGGTGGCCTTGGACGGGCCGCCGCCGGTCGTAGCATCGATGATGCCGAAGGTGTCGAAGAACACGTACACGATGTTGACCACCAGAAGAAAGAAGGCGGTGGGCGACAGCAGCGGGAAGACGATGGTCCAGAAGCGGCGAATCGGGCGGGCGCCGTCGATGGCGGCCGCCTCGATCACCGAGCGCGGGATGGCTTGCAGCCCGGCCAGGAAGAACAGGAAATTGTAGCTGATCTGCTTCCAGGTCGAGGCCATCACCACCAGCAGCATGGCGTGGTTGCCGTTGAGCAGCGGATTCCAGTCGATGCCATGCGAGCGCAGGCCGCGTGCCACCAGCCCCAGCGAGGGCTGGAACATGAACAGCCACAGCACGCCGGCAATCGCGGGTGCCACCGCATAGGGCCAGATCAGAAGCGTCTTGTAGATGCCGGCGCCGGCGATGTGCTTGTCGGCCTGCACCGCAAACAGCAGGGCAATCGACAGCGACAGCGTGGTCACCGAAACGGCGAAAATCGCCGTGGTGCCCATCGCCCGGTAGTAGTCACGCTGCGCGAACAGATCGCGATAGTTCTCGAGCCAGATGAACTCCGTGCGCAGGCCGAATGCGTCCTGCAGCAGGAACGACTGCCATACAGCCTGGCTGGCCGGCCAATAGAAGAAGACGAGCGTGATGAGCAACTGCGGCGCGAGCAGCAGATAGGGGAGAGACTGGCCGGCAAAGATTGCGCGCTTTTCCATGCTCCCCCAAGGCTCACCTGCCTCTCCCCGCCAGGACGAGGAGAGGAGTGTTGCGTGACTAGCGTGCTACCTGCCGCTCGAACTGCCGCAGCATGGCGTTGCCGCGCGTTACGGCATCGTCGAGCGCCTGCTTGGCGGGCTTGTTGCCAGCCAACGCAGCCTCGATCTCCTCGGCCCAAACGTCGCGCAGCTGCACCATGTTGCCGAACCGCAAACCGCGTGAGTTCTCGGTCGGCTCCTTGTTGGTGAGCTCGAGCAGCGGCGTCTCAAGGTAGGGGAACTCCTTGTAGTAGCCGGACGCCTTGGTCTTCTCATAGGCCGCCTTGGTGATCGGCAGGTAGCCCGACTTCTTGTGCAGCTCGACCTGGCGATCGGTGTCGGACAGGAAGGTGAAGAACCTGGCCACGCCTTTGTATTCGGCCGGGCTCTTGCCGCCCATCACCCACAGCGAAGCACCGCCGATGATGGAGTTCTGCGGCGCGCCGGCGACGTCGGGATAGTAGGGCATGGGTGCATTGCCCCACTCGAACTTGGCGTTGGCCTTCACGTTGCCGAAGAACCCCGACGAGGTCAGGAAGATCGCGCATTCGCCGGAGGTGAAGCGTCCCTCGCCGGTGTTGGTGCGTCCCGAGTAGTCGTAGGTCTTGTCCTTCTGCAGCTCGACCAGGGCTTCCAGATGCTTCACGTGCAGCGGCGAGTTGAATTTCAGCTCGGTGTCGAAGCCATCCATGCCGTTGGCCTTGGTGGCGAGCGGCACGTTGTGCCAGGACGAGAATTGCTCGAGGTTGACCCACGTCACCCAGGCATTGCCGAAGCCGCAGTTGGAATGGCCGGCCGCCTTCAGCTTTTTGGCGGCCTCGAACACCTCGGGCCAGGTTTTCGGTGGGCTGTTTGGATCGAGGCCGGCCTTCTTGAAGCTATCCTTGTTGTACCACATTACGGTGCTGGACGAGTTGAAGGGGAACGACAGCATCTCGCCCTTGGTTGTCGAGTAGTAGCCGGTGATGGTCGGCAGATAGGCTTTCGGATCGAAAGTCTCGCCCGCCTCCTTCATCAGCACGTACACCGGCTTCACGGCGCCCGTCGCGGCCATCATGGTGGCGGTGCCGACCTCGAACACCTGCATGATGTGCGGGGCGTTGCCGGCGCGGAACGCGGCGATGCCGGCGTTCAACGTATCGGGATAGTTGCCTTTATAGGTCGGGACGACCTTGTAGTCCTTCTGGCTGTCGTTGAAGTCGGTGGCCAGCTTGACGATGACGTCGTTGTTGGCGCCGGTCATGGCATGCCACCACTGAATTTCGGTCTGCGCGGCGGCGCCGTTGGCCGCAAATAGTACGGCGCCGGCCACCAGCCAGCCCAACTGCCTGAGATCTTGCATCTATTTCTCCTCCAGATGGGAGCGTAGCGACTTCTCGGTGGACGCTACTTGCAGCCTTCCCATAACAGAGACATGTCAGCCCGGCGGGCAGCAGCCTCGCCGCTAGCGTAACCTAATATCCCTGTTGCTTGGAAGAAGGCCGGTTGCGAGGGGGGACGAGCCTAACCAACAGCCCTCTGAAGCGATCTTGGTGGGTCCATCAGCTCCAGCAGCGACGCCTCCACGTGCCTCGGGTTGGCCGTGAAGCGATCGTGGAAGCCGACGTGCCCGCCGACCGATGCGCGGTAGGTCTGTCCCATCGCGATCGCCAGCAGGAAATAGTGCTCGCGCAGCATGTTGGCCGGCAGGATCTCGAGCACGCGGGCATGGCTCGGGGCGAACATGATATTCGAAAGCCCGGCCCCATGAGGCCCAACGATGGTTTCGGCGCCCATGAACAGCGCCACCTGATCGCGAAACGACAGTGCTCCGGGCACCACGACCTCGAACCCATGCCGGGCCAGCACGCCGATCAGCTCGGCTTCGTTGGAGATGCGCCGCAGCTTGGTGTCGGATCGGCTGACATAGAGGCGGCGTCGGCGCACAGGCCCGGCCAAGCCGTAGCCTTCGGTGACGAGGGACCGCACGAACTCGAGGAACTCGGCGCTGGCGAGTGCGCGGGAGACCGGCTGGAAGTTGTCGAGATGATACAGGCGGTCGAAGCGCCACCTTTCGCCCTGGGGCACGGCTTCAAATCGGAGGTTGGGAAAGCGCCGGCCGATGAAACGATAGATGTCGCGCTGGAACTCCGGCAGATCGGTGTTGTGCAGCACCGTCAGCGGCGCGCGGCCAAGATCGAACCGGTGCAGGAGGTAGTACAGGTTCGGCAACCGATCGAAGAGAAAGTGAAAATAGTGCCGGTAGCCGCGATGCAGATCCATCATATTGAAGTAGTGGGCGCCGGATTTGTGCACGACGCGGGTTGGGACGAGCCTGAAATCGTTGTGGGTAACCAGCTCGCAGCCGCGCGGCTTCAGCAATACCCCGCGCTCCTCGTCGACAATGGCGCCGGTCGGCCCGATCAGCGTGACATCCTCGAGCTCGACCAGCGCAACGGAACGCTCGATCTGATGGGGTATGCCACTCGGCAGACTGGCCGCGAATGCGCGGTTGTCGGCACTGAGCCGCACGGCTTGGCGTTCCGTGAAGGCCGTCGTACGGCCGGTGTCCGTCATGCATCGAGCGGTATCGAAGAACGTCAACCGGCTGCGCAGACGCGGAACCGCGCGCGTCAGGTTGCGGCCGATGCAGGCTTTGACATGGCGTATGCTAAATTTGCGCACTGCCATATCGGGGCTGTCCGGGAGCTGTTGGCACGAATCGCATGTGTGACTTAGCGGCCTAGCAGCGCAAAACGGCTGCAATTGTGACGACGGCTCGACCAATCAGGTAGTTGCGGCGGTCGCAGCCGGCCGGCGCGTCTTGCCGGTGTGGTGGCGAGTGGACATTGTGACTGGCAAAACCCGGGGAGGAAGGCATGGGCAAGTCCGGCTGCATCCTGGCTATCGATCAGGGCACCACGTCGAGCCGCGCCATCGTGTTCGGTGCGGATCTTGGCATCCGGGGCCTGGCACAACGCGAGTTCGCCCAGCACTTTCCTGCCGACGGTTGGGTGGAGCACGACCCCGAGGACATCTGGCGCACGACGGTCGAGACGGCGCGGCAGGCGCTGGCCGGTGCCGGGCTAGGCGCCGGCGATGTCGCCGGCCTCGGCATCACCAACCAGCGCGAGACCTGCGTGCTGTGGGATCGCCGCACCGGGCAGCCCATCTACAACGCCATCGTCTGGCAGGATCGGCGCACCGCCGACATGTGCCGCACGCTCAAGGCGGCAGGACACGAGCCGACGGTGACCGCCAAGACCGGCCTGCTGCTCGATCCCTACTTCTCGGCCACCAAGATCGCCTGGCTGCTGGATCATGTCGAGGGTGCGCGCGGCCTTGCGCGGGCCGGACATCTAGCGTTCGGCACCATCGACACCTTCCTCCTCTGGCGTTTGACCGGCGGGCGCGTGCACGCCACCGACGCCACCAACGCCTCGCGCACGCTGCTGTACGACATCCGCAAGGGTGCCTTCGACGATGAGTTGCTGGCCCTGTTCGGCGTGCCGCGCTCGATCCTGCCCGACGTGCGCGACTGCGATGCGGCGTACGGTGAGACCGAGCCGTCCATTCTGGGTGCCGCCGTGCCGATCCTCGGCGTTGCCGGCGATCAGCAGGCCGCCACCATCGGCCAGGCCTGTTTTGCGCCCGGCATGGTCAAGGCGACCTACGGCACGGGCTGCTTTGCGCTGCTCAATACGGGAGCCGAGCCCGTCGCATCCAAAAACCGCCTGCTCAGCACGGTCGCCTATCAGCTGTCGGGCAAGCGTACCTACGCGCTGGAGGGGGCCATCTTCGTCGCCGGCGCGGCGGTGCAATGGCTGCGCGATGGGCTGCGCATCATCGAGTCGGCAAAGGACAGCAACCGTTTGGCCGCCGGCGCCGATGCTGGTCAGGATGTGTACCTGGTGCCGGCCTTCGTCGGGCTCGGCGCGCCCTACTGGCGGCCGGAGGCACGCGGCGCATTGTTCGGCCTGACACGCGCCAGCGGACCCAAAGAGCTGGCGCGAGCGGCGCTGGAAGCGGTCTGCTACCAAACGCGCGATCTGCTCGAGGCCATGCGCGGCGACTGGTCAGCGGATGCCAAATCGGTGCTGCGGGTCGACGGCGGCATGGTGGCCAGCGACTGGACCATGCAGTTCCTGGCCGACATGCTCGACGCGCCGGTCGAGCGGCCGACGATCTTGGAGACGACGGCGCTGGGGGCGGCATGGCTCGCCGGTCAACGCGCCGGCGTGTGGCCGGATGCGGCGGGCTTCGCCAAGCTGTGGAAGCTCGAGCACGCCTTCAAGCCCAAGCTCGCTGTCGCGGAGCGGGAGCGCAAGTATGCCGGCTGGCAGCGTGCCGTGCGCGCGGTGCTGCAACATGCGCCGGCGTTATAAGGCAGGACTCCATGAGCGATATTTTCATTTCTTATTCGCATTCCGATACTGACCGACTGCTGGTTGAAGCGCTGTTCGACTGGCTCGGCGAACTTCACTACGACGCCTGGTACGACAAGAAGCTGATCGCCGGAGAGCGCTTCGATGATGCAATAGAGGACACCGTGAAATCCGCGCAGGCCGCCATAGTGGTGTGGTCTCCAGATTCGATTGGGCGCGATTGGGTGAAGCATGAAGCATCGATTGCTAAGGCCGTAGGCAACTATGTGCCAATCAGAACCGCCAACCTCAGTGCGGATCGGATACCAACGCCTTATCAATCCCGACACACGACGTTAGCAACGGATCGGGCCGCAATTCTCAACGCGCTGAAACATCGTGGCGTGCAGCCAAAGGAGCACGCGGAAGAAGCGATCACTGCCCAGATGCTTAGATTTGGCAGGGTGATCCCCACAGAACCCATCGGCCTTCCCTCGCCCCGTAGCGGGTCACTGATTGGAAGATTTCTTGCCTCGCTCGCTGGCCGAGCCGGCTCCGCTACACGAGGGCCGTTGGCGGGGCTTTTTGATCGTTCGCCGTGGCCTAGTCACAAACCGCCCGCGTCCACCCGGTTTCTGACCTACGATCCGGCGATCCTGCGATTGTTCTACCGTGGCGAGCATCCCATTCTCGGAGAGCAGCCCTACAGCGAGCTGTTCGATTTTGCTGAGCTTGCAGCAAATCACATCGAGCCACAGATCGAGCTCGAGGTTGTAAAAGAGAAATTCGAGATTTCGCGATGGGGCGGAATTGGCGACGAGATCGTGGAGGCCGGACGGGACGCCTTGATGAGTAGTGGCAAGGTATCAAACGAGGACGGCTCGCTGATACGATTGGAGCGCGTCTATGTCCGAGACGGTCGGATCGTCTTGCGCGTTCGTCCCGCTATGTACGGAGATCAGGTGCGTTCGAACCTGATCGCTGACTTCGAGCATCAGCTCGCGAGCGGCCAAAAGTGCTCGCTGCGAAGGTTGCTTGCCGCTGAGTACGGATCCAGACTGCCGCCGCTGTCGGATCCAAGGCTTGCCAACACACTCGGCATTGCGACGGTATTGTTCTATAGGCACAAGGATGTCTGGACACCCGCGCTTTGGCCGCGGGCTAAGGACTTGGCCGTTTTCGAGGGAGGCTGGCATTGCTCCTCCTCCGGCGCCGCCGAATGGTGGAGCGACACGGATGTGCCATCCTTCGACAATCTGATCGTTGGCGACATGTTGAGAGAAATCGACGAAGAGCTGCGCGTTCCTCGATCTCGCATACTCGGCCTAGTTCCCATCGCCTTGTGCCGCGAGTTCGCCCGCTTGGGCAAACCACAGCTATTCTTCGCTGGTCTTGTCGACCTTGATCACGATGAACTCGCTGCGGGCGCTGAAGCCGCCGGAAGGCGCGCTGTGGCGCAAGGGCGCAAGCGCGAAGCATTGCAAACGACGCTCTACCGCTATCCCAAGGAAATCATCCGCAAGATGCGCAAGCTTCAGCATTCGAAAGGCAGGAGCCGCCATGAAGCTCAGTATTTCGATGCCGACGACTTGTTCGGCCGCGCAGGCCTGACCACGGAGTGCGTTGCCAACCTCTACTACGCAAGTAATGCGCTCCCCTTCCTCACCGCTGCTGTCAATCCAGATCGTCGTCAGTAGCTGGCGGTTGCGGGCCTTGCTGCAGCATGCGGGACCATGAAGTGCAGCTGCACCGGTTCCGGCCGCGGTTACCGCGTTCTAACCTTGGCTCATATTTGAGCGACAATGCTCAGCCAGCGGGCTATAGTGGCGATTGTTGCGGGTCGCGGCTTTAGCGTGACCGCGGTCATAGTCATCGGCCAGTGAGATCACGCACTGCCGTGGCCCTCGAACTCTTGAGTTCAGGAGAACCGGCCATGGCCCAAACTGCGCAGACAGACGTCATCTTGCCAACGGAACCCGCGCGCGAGCTGCCGGTGGTGCGCTCGATCGGGTTGTCGGATCTCACAGACGCCTTGGCGAAGGGCGTCGACGACTTCCGCGCCATGCCGACGCATGTGCTGTTTCTCAGCCTGATCTATCCGCTGATCGGCCTGGCGCTTGCCGGCGCGACCTTCGGCTACAATTTCATCCCGCTGTTGTATCCGCTGGCGGCGGGGTTTGCCCTGATCGGCCCGATCGCCGCGATCGGGCTCTATGAGCTGAGCCGCCGCCGCGAGCTGGGCATGGACACGTCGTGGAAGCACGTCTTCGATGTCGCGCACTCGCCGTCCCTGCCGTCGATTGCGGCGCTGGGCGCCATTCTACTGGTCATTTTCAGCGTCTGGCTCGCCGTTGCTGACGCCATCTACATCGCCAACTTCGGCCCAGACGAACAGATTGCCTTCGGCGAGTTCATGCGCCGGGTGTTCACGACCCCGGAAGGCCAGCGACTGATCGTAGTCGGCAACGCGGTTGGCTTCCTGTTTGCTGTGCTGGCGTTCGCGCTGAGCCTGATATCGTTCCCGCTGCTGCTCGATCGCAACGTGGGGGTGGCCGTGGCCATCATCACCTCGATCAAGGCGATCCTGCGCAATCCCCTGACGATGGCGCTGTGGGGGTTGTTCGTGGCCGGCGCCCTGGTGATCGGCTCGCTGCCGTTCTTTATCGGCCTCGCGGTGGTCATGCCGATCCTTGGCCATTCGACCTGGCACCTCTATCGCAAGGTCGTCGAGCCGGATCCGAGCCCGCGGCCGGAGTATCGCCCGCGCCCACGCGGCGTCCGTTACGCGGCGGATTTCCCTGTCTCACTGTTTGTTGCCTCGTCACGCAAAGACGACACGTGAGGGCAAGCAAATGCAGGCGCACGCGGGTACGCGGCAAAGCGCCCTTCGTCTATGATGGCGCGTGGCTTGATCGCGTGGCAGCGGGTGCTTGAATGGATACGGACGTCCTGGTGGTCGGCGCCGGCCCGACCGGATTGATGCTGGCCGATCAACTGGTCAGGCGAGGCGTGCGCGTGGCGATCATCGATCGCCATGCCGGTCCGGCGCAGCAGACGCGCGCGTTGGGTGTGCAGGCGCGCACGCTCGAGATCTACGCCAAGCTCGGCATCGTCAACCGTGCACTGGAACTCGGCAAGCGCGGCACGGGCGCCAACCTGTGGGCGCAGGGCCGCAAAATGGCGCGCGTGCCGATCGGCGAGACCGGGGCGAAGATCACGCCCTATCCCTTCATTCTCATCCTCGGCCAGGACGACAACGAGAAGATCATGGGCGACAAGCTGCGCGAGCTTGGCGTGTCGGTGCAATGGGAGACCGAGCTGGTCGGGCTCGCGCAAGAGCCTGACAAAGTGACCGCGACGCTGAAGATGCCGGACGGCTCGAGCCGAACCATCACCGCCGCGTGGGTGGGGGGATGCGACGGCGCGCACAGCTCGGTACGCGAGTTGAGCGGCATCACCTTTCCAGGCGCACCCTACGAGCACGTCTTCTACGTCGCCGACACGGAGGCGACGGGCAGCATGGTTCCAGACGAGATCAACGTCTACCTGTGGCAGAACGGCTTTCATCTGCTGTTCCCGATGCGCGGCAAGGACCACTGGCGCATCGTCGGCATCCTGCCCTCGGACTTGCGCGACAGGCGCGACATCGGCATCGAGGCCGTGCTCCCGTCCCTGCGCAATGAGGCGGGAGCCGGATTGTCCATCAAGGCCTGTTCATGGTTCTCCACCTACCGCATCCATCATCGCAGCGCGCAGCGCTTCCGCGACGGTCGCTGCTTCCTGCTCGGCGATGCCGCGCACGTTCACAGTCCGGTCGGCGCGCAGGGCATGAACACCGGCCTGCAGGACGCCTATAACCTGGCCTGGAAGCTGGCGCTGGTCGTCAAGGGGCAGGCGGGCGCGGCGTTGCTCGATTCCTACGAGCAGGAGCGCATCCCGGTCGCGCAGCGCCTGCTCGACACCACCGATCGGGCATTCCGGCTGGTGGTGTCCGACAGCTGGCTCGCCGGCCTGATGCGCACCAAGATCCTGGCCAGGATCGCGGCGTTTGCGATGGGCCGGGAACGGATCCGCGAGTTCGCCTTTCGCACCGTCTCGCAGACCGGCATCCACTACCCCGCCAGCTCCCTGTCGGAGTCGCTGTCAGGCCTGCCCGAAAGGCGCGCCGCGTGCCGGCGATCGCTTTCCCTGGCTGCGGCTCAAGCTGCGGCCGAGCGGCCCCGTCGAAGATCTGTTCGAGAAACTCGACGATACGCAGTTCAACCTGATCGTGATCGGCCAGCCTGCGCCGGTAGGCCTAGCCCCGGGTCTCGGCGAACTGTTGCGCATCCATGTGCTTCCCGCCGATCCGGTCAATGACGCCGAGCTGGCGCGTGCGCAGATCCCGCAGCCGTCGTTCTATCTCTTGCGTCCCGACGGCCACGTCGGCTTGTGCGGACCGCGTCTGGAGGCAGGCGCCGTTAGACGCTACCTGTCGGAGCGGCTGCATGTAGGCGCTGACGCAACCGCTCAGGCTTTGGCGTAGCGCACCACCTCCTGGTCGATGGCGCCGAAGATCGAGCGGTCGGCGACATCCGTCATCTCGATCCTGACGCGATCGCCGAACTTCAGGAACGGCGTTTTCGGCTTGCCCTCGAGGATGGTCTCCACGGTGCGCACCTCGGCAAGGCAGGTGTAGCCGGCGCCGCCCTGCTCCACCGGCTTGCCCGGCCCATCGCCGTCCTTGTTGGAGACGGTGCCCGAGCCGATGATGCTGCCGGCACCGAGCCGCCGCGTGCGGGCCGCGTGCGCGATCAGGTCGGGGAAGGAGAAGGTCATGTCGCGTCCGGCATTGGGGTGCCCCAGCGGTTTGCCGTTGATGGACGCCAGCAACGGCAGGTGCACCTTGCCGCCCTGCCAGGCGGGGCCCAGTTCGTCGGGCGTTACCGCCACCGGCGAGAACGCCGTCGACGGCTTGCCGTGGAAGAAGCCGAAGCCCTTGGCCAGCTCGGCCGGGATCAGGTTGCGCAGCGACACGTCGTTGACCAGCATGATGAGGCGGATGCCGTCGCCCGCTGCCTGCGACTCTGTGCCCATCGGCACGTCGTCGGTGATGACCGCTAACTCGCCCTCCAGGTCGATGCCCCAGGCCGCATCAGCCACCTCGATCGGGTCGCAGGGGCCAAGAAAGGTGTCCGATCCGCCCTGATACATTAGGGGGTCGGTCCAGAAGCTCGCCGGCATCTCGGCGCCGCGCGCTCGCCGCACCAGTTCGACGTGATTGACGTAAGCCGATCCATCTGCCCATTGATAGGCGCGCGGCAATGGTGCCATGCAGCATCGTGGATCAAAGTCGACTATCGCGAATGGCGGCGTCCGCCTACCTTCCACGGCTTCGTTCAGCTCCGCGTAAATCCGCTCGGCCTTGAGATGCGTATCTTGCCAGTCATCGAGCAGCTGCTGCAGGGTGGCGAGCCCTGCTATGGTGCTCTCGGCAATGACGACCTTGGTCAGATCTCGCGACACGACGGCCAGAGCGCCGTCGCGTGTGCCGTTACGGTAGGTCGCGAATTTCATGTTGGTGCCATGTGGGCTAGGTTAACTGGAAAAAGTCTACCGGGGAGGGAGCAGTCTTGAAGCGCAGAACGTTCCTGCAGGGCGGAGCTACGGCGGCGCTGGCAACTTCGGCCGTTGCCATGCCGGCCATCGCCCAATCCGCACCTGAGGTGAAATGGCGCCTCACGTCCAGCTTCCCGAAGTCGCTCGACACCATTTTCGGCACGGCCCAGACGTTGTGCCGGTATATCGCCGAGGCCAGCGACAACAAGTTCCAGATCCAGCCGTTCGCCGCCGGCGAGCTGGTGCCCGGACTGCAGGCGCTGGACGCGGTGACCAGCGGTTCCGTGGAGTGCGCACATACGCCCACCTATTTCTATTTCGGCAAGGACCCGACGCTCGGCTTCGGCACCGGCCTACCGTTCGGGCTCAATACTCGCCACCAGCAGTCGTGGTGGGATTTTGCGGGCGGCGAGGAACTCGTCAACACCTCGCTCAGGAAGCTTAACGCCTATGGTATCCCAGCCGGTAATTCCGGGACGCAGATGGGCGGCTGGTTCCGCAAGGATATCGACACCGTCGACGACCTCAAGGGCCTCAAGTTCCGCATCGGCGGCATGGGTGGGCAGGTGTTCGCCCGGCTCGGCGCCGTGCCGCAGCAGATCGCGCCCGGCGACATCTATCCGGCCCTGGAGCGCGGCACCATCGATGCGGCCGAGTTCGTCGGCCCCTACGACGACGAGAAGCTCGGCTTCTACAAGATTGCCAAGAACTACTACTACCCTGGTTGGTGGGAGGGCAGCGCCATGCTGCACCTGTGCGTCAACCTGGAAAAGTGGAATTCGCTGCCCAAGCATTATCAATCGCTCGTTCGCCAGGCTTGTGATGCGGCCAACACCTGGATGCTTGCCAAGTACGATGCGGTCAACGCCGCGGCCCTCAAGCGCCTGGTCGCGAACGGCGCGGTGCTGAAACCGTTTCCCGTGCCGGTGATGGACGCCTGTTACAAGGCCACCAACGAACTGTTCGCCGAGATCGCCAGCAAGGACCCTCACTTCAAGAAGACGCTCGATTCCATGAACGCCTTCCGCCGCGAGCAGCTGCCCTGGTGGCAGATCGCCGAGTACGCGTTCGACACCTTCATGATCAGCACGCGCAAGGGATAAAGCCGGCAAAGCCGCCGTCCAAGACCATTCCGGTCGAATGATGGCGTGGGGCAGGCCGTGCGGCGCGTGGTGGCCGGGTGGTGCAGAGCAAGTAGACCCGCCACATGCGACCTATGCGTGCGGCGCACTGCTTACGCCCAAGTCGGTTCCTACCTTGACGAGCGCTGGGGTCATTACTTCCCAAAGGAGGCCCACCATGGGCAATCCATCTGCGGCGTTGGCCGTCATTGTGACCGTTGTGATTGTTGTTGTGTTGCTCGCTACCAGTCTGCGCATCGCCAACGAGTATGAAAGGGCGGTCGTGTTTCGACTGGGCCGGTTCGTCGCTACACGCGGACCGGGGCTCTACTTCCTGATCCCCATGATCGAGCGCCAGGTGACGATCGACTTGCGCGTGGTCACGGCGGATGTCGAGGAACAGGATGCCATCACCAAGGACAACGTGCCCGTCAAAGTCGACGCCGTTGTCTGGTATCGCGCGGTCGACCCGGGCAAGTCGGTAATCGAGGTGCAAAAGGTGCATGAAGCCGTCACGCAGGTGGCCCTCACCTTGCTGCGCAACCTGCTGGGCCGGCACTCGCTCGACGACCTTCTGAAGGAGAAGGACAAGCTCAGTGAGGAGTTGCGTCAGTACATCGACCACGCCACCGAGCCGTGGGGCATCCAGGTGCAGATGGTGGAGATGAAGGACGTGGTCATCCCGCAATCGATGCAGCGCGCTATGGCGCAGGAGGCCGAAGCGCTGCGCGAAAAGCGAGCCCGCATCATCAAGGCCGAGGCGGAGCTGGAGGCTGCGACGCAGTTGAAGGAGGCGGCGGCCGTCATCATGCAGAGCCCGGCCGGCCTGGAGCTGCGGCGCATGCAAATGATCACCGAGGTGGGCGCTGAGCAGAACACCACCACGATCGTGATGATGCCGAGCGAGTTCGTGTCGATGGCGCGTGCCATCGGCCAGGCCGCCAAGGCTTGAATGCTGCAGAGCCGGCGCTCATCCTCACGAGCGCCGGCTTTTTCATGCCTCAGACTAGGACTATAGGTTGCTCTTCTTCGCGCTTGCGCGCCGCGAGGGTTCGCGTGCCCACGTCAGCCCCTTGTAGTTGAAGCCCTGCTCGAGCGTAGGCTTGACGATTTCGAAGTATGGTGAGAGGTCGAAATCGGCCGGCGTATAGAGGCTGTAGTCGCGGATATGCAGGATTTCCTGGCGTCGGAAAGGGCTGATGCCTGGCGTCCTGTCGTTGATGGCTTCCACTCGCGGCAGGATGGGATACCCCACTCGGCCGAAGGCTTCCGCAATAAGCGTCGAGCAGATCGTGCGTGTCGGTACCCCGGAGCCGAGCGCGATCATGCGCCTGCGCCACCTGGTCGGCACGGGCGGGGTCGGCAGCAGGTAACGCGCCAGATCGAAGATGTTGCGCATGTCGTATTGCAGGCCGATCCGAGAGACCATGAACCTGACGACGTCCTCGCGGTCCGAGTTCGTCAGCCCTACCGGCCGGCAGATGCGCGTGTGAAAGCGCTCATACTTGCCCAGCGGCACCGCTACGCAGCCGTCGACCGGCGTGACCTCGATCAGGCTGTGCGGCTCGCCGCCGTCCTTGGCCGGCACCGCATCGCCCACGAAGAGCGTCGCGTGCGACCAAGTCGACTGCGTCAGGTACTTGATGGCGGTGGAGAGTTTGCTGCTGCCGGCGATCAGCAGCACGTCGCCGGGACGCAGTGTGCGCCGCAGGGCATCCGCGTCGGAGGGAACGAATGGCTCCTCGCCGGGCGCTTCGCGGCGCAAATGATGCGCCAGCCAGCGGCCGAAGCGGTCGAGCAGGTTGTCCAAGAGCGGCATGCGGTGACGACGTTCCCGAGGCCTTCGATCCATACACAACGGCTCGAGAGGCGAGCCGCCGTCGCATCATCGCAGATTCGTGGCGCAAGGCAGCCCTGCACGTGGCCCATGGGCCCGGCAGTGCATGGCACGTCTCCTGAACGCACCTTACCTACGGGCTGCCGGTGAAGTTCTTCTCCAGCGGGGCCCAGCAGTCGGCGTAGTCCTCCTGCAGCGTGTCGAGCTCTGCGGCATACTTGGTCAGGTGCTGGGGAAAGCGCGTCTCGAACATGAAGGCCATGGTGCCGGTCAGCTTGACCGGCTTCAGATCGACCTTGGTGGCGTGGTCGTAGGCCTGCTTATCGGGACCGTGCGGCAGCATGCAGTTGTGCAGGGAGATGCCGCCGGGCGTGAAGCCTTCCGGCTTGGCGTCGTAGACGCCATAGATCAGGCCCATGAACTCCGACATGATATTCATATGGTACCAGGGCGGGCGGAACGAATGCTCCGCCACCGACCAGCGCTCGGGGAAGATCACGAAATCGACGTTGGCCGTGCCGGCCGTCTCCGACGGGGCGGTGAGCACCGTGAAGATCGACGGATCGGGATGGTCGAAGTGGATGGCGCCGACCGGTGCGTAATGGCGCAGGTTATACTTGAAGGGCGCGTAGTTGCCGTGCCAGGCGACCACATCGAGCGGCGAGTGGCCTAGCTCGGTGATGTGGAAGCCGCCGCACCATTTCACGGTCAGCCGGCTTTTCTGCTCCTTGTCCTCGAAGGCGGCGACCGGCGTCTTGAAGTCGCGCGGGTTGGCGAGGCAGTTGGCGCCGATCGGTCCACGGTCGGGCAGAGTGAACTTGGCGCCGTAGTTCTCGCACACGTAGCCGCGCGCGGGCCCGTTCACCAGTTCGACCTTGAACTTCATGCCGCGCGGGATGACGCAGATCTCGCCGGGCTCCACCTCGATCCTGCCGAACTCGGTGAAGAACAGCAGCGAATTCTGCTGCGGCACGATCAGCAGCTCGCCGTCGGCGTTGTAGAAGTACTCGTTTTGCATCGACTGCGTGACGAGATAGATGTGTGCCGCCATGCCGGCCTGCGTGTTGACGTCGCCGGCGGTGGTCATGGTGCGCAGGCCAGTGAGGAAGGTGAGGTTCTCCTTGGGGATCGGCACGGGGCTCCAGCGCAGCTGGCCGATTGGCCGATCGTGCTCGGCCGTAGACGGCGCCGTCTTCCAGAACGGCAGCGTCGTCTTGCGGAACTTGGTGCCGTGCTGCACCGACGGGCGGATGCGGTACAGCCAAGAGCGCTCGTTGGCTCCGCGCGGCGCGGTGAAGGGTGAGCCCGACAGTTGCTCGGCGTACAGGCCGTAGGCGGTGCGCTGTGGCGAGTTCTGGCCGACGGGGAGGGCACCCGGCAGAGCCTCGGTCTCGAAGTCGTTGCCGAAGCCCGGCATGTAGCCGACCGGTGTCGCCTGCGAATACTGGCCGCCGCCGCTGGCCGCGATCTTGGTGCCATCTGCCATGATGACGTTCCTCCTCGAATTCGTATGCTCGGCCGCAGGCCCCGCCCTGAGCCTGTCGAAGGGCCTTGGCGCTCTGGGGATGTCGTGCTTCGACAAGCTCAGCACTGGGTACGTGCCAACCAGGATGACACGTGTGGCGGACCATGATAGTTTCGTTTGAAACGAAATCAATAGCCTCGAGGGGCGCATGGCTGAAGTCGCTGCCGAAGCCGAAACACTGCTGGTGCTGGAGGATTTCCTGCCCTACCGGCTGGCCGTTCTCGCCCATAAGACGAGCCGCGAGCTGTCCGGCGTGTACGGTGAGCGGTTCGGCCTGTCGATCCCGGAGTGGCGCATCCTGGCCAACCTCGGCCGCTTCGGGCCGCTCTACGCCGGCGAGCTCGCCGAGCGCTCCAGCATGGACAAGCCGAAGGTGACGCGCGCACTGCAGCGGCTGGAGGCCGGCGGCATAGTGCAGCGCGCCGTCGATGCCGAGGATCGCCGCCAGGTGCGACTGGCCCTGACCCGGCGCGGACGCGCCATGTTCCGCGAGATCGCCGCCCTGGCGCTCGACTGGGAGCGGCAGTTCCTCAGCCCCCTCAGTGAGGCCGAACGCAAAACGCTAGATCGCGTCTTGACCAAGCTGATGCGGCGCGGCGAGGATCGGCCTCGTTCGGAGAACGCGAGGGCCGCCCGCCATGCTGAAGCTCCATAGCTATTTCCGCTCGTCCGCCGCCTATCGCTGCCGCATCGCCCTCAACTTGAAGGGCCTCGCCCACGAGATGGCCTACGTGCATCTCATCAAGGACGGCGGGCAGCACACCGCGCCGGCCTACCGCGCGCTCAACCCGCAGTGCCTGGTGCCGACGCTGGAGTTGGGCGGGGACGCCATCACGCAGTCGCTGGCCATCATCGAGTACCTGGACGAGATGCATCCAGAGCCGAAGCTGCTGCCGGGAGATGCGCTGCAGCGCGCACGCATCCGCGCCTTTGCGCTGGCGATCGCCTGCGACACCACCCGATCAACAACCTGCGTGTGCTGAGATACCTCAAGGGGCCGCTCAAGCAGGAGCAGGCTGCCATTGATGCCTGGTACCGGCATTGGGTGGAGACGGGGCTCGCCGCCTGCGAGGCGCTGCTGCCGGCGGGCCAGAGCCGGTTCTGCTTCGGCGACCAGCCGACGCTCGCCGACTGTTGCCTGGTGCCGCAAGTCTACAACGCGCGCCGCCTCCAGTCCGACCTCTCCGGGGTGCCACGCATCGTGGCGATCGATGAGGCGTGCCGGACGGTGCCGGCGTTCGCGCAGGCCGCGCCCGAAGCCCAGGCGGATGCGGCGTAGGCGCCGGATTCGCGCCATTTTGGGCTTGCCCCGGTGTCGCCGAAGGATGGCCAGAATGGCCTGGCAGGGTGATCCGACCCTGTTCGCGGTGCGTATCTGCTGTCTGACAAGGAAGCTTGGAAACCGCCTTGCAACGACAAGCCCAGACTGTCGCCAGCGACCTGTCGACCCTGCTCGCCCGCGTGGCAGCCAGGGACAAAGCGGCGTTTTCCGCTCTTTACGATCTCACTTCTGCGAAACTCTACGGGGTGGTGGTGCGTATCTTGCAAAGGCGGGATCTCGCCGACGACATCCTGCAAGAGGTTTACATTCGCATCTGGGAGCGGGCGGTGGACTATGATGCGGCAAAGGGTTCCCCGATCGCCTGGATGGCGGCGATCGCCCGCAACCGGGCTCTGGACGAGGTGCGGCGCAAGGCCCCGGTGTCGATCGAGGATGCCCCCGAGACGCTGGATGTGGCCAGTGACGAACCGAGCCCGCTGGACAACCTGAACCAGAGCCAGGACATGCAGCGTCTTGCCCGGTGCCTGGACGGCCTGGAGCCCGACAAGCGTGACATCGTGCTGCTGGCCTACCGGCAGGGGCTGAGCCGCGAGGAGTTGGCGGAGCGCTACGGCCGGCCCGTGCCGACCATCAAGACCTGGCTGCGGCGCAGCCTGGCGCAACTGAGAGACTGCCTAGGCGCATGACCGACAGGGAGGACATGGACGGACTGGCGGCCGAGTACGTGCTGGGCACGCTCGATGCGTCCGAGCGCGCGGCCGTGGCCGCTCGACGTCAGCGCGAGGATGACCTCAACGCTGCGATCGGAGCGTGGGAGCGCCGCCTGTCGCCCCTGGCCGAGGCCGTTCCCCCGCTCGAGCCGCCGCCGGGGCTGTTTGCCAGGATCGAGGCGCGGCTCGCCGATGCGGGCGCCCGCGCAACAGGTTCGGGGCAGATCATCGAGCTGCAGCAGCGCGTGCGGCGTTGGCGCAACCTGGCAGCCGCGGCCTCGGCGATCGCTGCCTGCCTGCTGGTGGTGATCGGCGTGCGCGAGATGGTGCGGCCGCAGGTGCCGTCCAGCTACGTGGCGGTGTTCCAGAAGGACGACGTCTCCCCGGCCTTCCTGCTATCGGTCGATCTGGCAACGCGCACGCTGTCGATCCGCATGGTGGCGGCCGAGCGGCAGCCGGGCAAGAGCTACCAGCTGTGGATCGCCACTGAGCAGAGCGGCGGCACCCCGCAATCGCTCGGCCTGATCGAGGATCGCAGCGACATCACGCGCACCGTGCTCAGCGCCTACGACCCGGCGGTGGTGCAGAAGGCGACCTTCGGGGTCAGCCTGGAGCCGGCCGGTGGGTCGCCGACGGGGCGGCCGACCGGACCGGCACTGCACGCCAAGCTCATTCCAGCGCCCAAGTAACGAGCCGCCTCG
>CAWIZC010000035.1:0-22129 GCA_963840445.1 uncultured Alphaproteobacteria bacterium
GTCGGCCAGCTACGGCTATCAGGGGCGCGGCGATTTCGCGTTCGGCAGCGACGGCCGTATCCGGCGCCGCAAGGTGGAGCAGGAGTTGGTGCCGTTCGCCTTCACGGGCGTGTCGATTGCGCATCCACGCCTGTTCGAGGGGGCGCCGGAGGGCGCCTTCTCGCTCAACCTGCTGTGGAGCCGGGCGATCGAGGCGGGCCGCGCCTATGGCATGCGCATGGACGGCATCTGGATGCACGTCGGCACGCCGGACGCCCTGGCGCAGGCCGAGGCCTGTCTGCAGGACGTCAGCGTGCAGTAGTTTCGCGGTGCGAGTTGGCGAAGGTTGAGAGGGGGTGGCGGGTGGCCCCACGCGTCTACACGGTTGCAGCTGGCACGCCGTTCCTGACGGCGGTGGCGCGCGCGTTGCTGGCCGGCGACCTGCCGGCACCCGGCGGCGCGCGCCCTGCTCCGTTGGAGTTAGCCGAGTCCACGCTGCTGCTGCCGACGCGGCGGGCAACGCGCGCTCTGCAGGAGGCGTTCCTGCGTGCGTCCAACGGCGCGGCCGTGCTCCTTCCCAAACTCAAGGCGCTGGCGGAGGGGTCGGAGGACCTGGACCTGATCGCAGGCGTCGAGGAGCTGGCAGCCGGTCCCGGAGCCGGCACGCCCGGTGTGATCAGCATGCTCAACCGGCACCTGGTCCTCACCGAGCTGGTGCTGCGCTGGGCGGCGGCGCAGCGCGCCGAACCCGCGCGTGATGGCGATATCGCCGCCTACGCAGGAGCGGGCGCGGCAACGCCGTCGCAGGCAGCTCGGCTCGCCAAGGAGCTGGCGCGCCTGATGGATACCCTGGAGGCCGAGAGCGTCAGCCCGGAGCGGCTGAACCAGCTGGTGCCCGAGGACTTCTCCGAGCATTGGGCGCGCACGCTGGAGTTCCTGCGCATCGTCACGCAGTTCTGGCCGGCGCATCTCGCCGAGCAGCGACTGGCCTCGCCGGTCGAGCATCGCAAG
Source organism: uncultured Alphaproteobacteria bacterium (assembly GCA_963840445.1). Taxonomy (GTDB): domain Bacteria; phylum Pseudomonadota; class Alphaproteobacteria; order Rhizobiales; family Hyphomicrobiaceae; genus AWTP1-13. The sequence goes on from CAWIZC010000035.1 coordinate 991, forward strand.
CAGCTACTGCGCGCCGAGGTGGCTCGGCTGAAAGCGCACCCGCCCAAGGCGCCGGTGATCGTTGCCGGCGTGACGAGCGCCGATCCGGCGGCGCTGGAACTCATCAAAGCGGTGCTGGGGCTCGAAAACGGCGCGCTCGTCCTGCCCGCGCTCGACCAATCCCTCGATGCGGACAGCTGGGACACCATCGCCCCCGGCCATGCCGAGCATCCGCAGTTCGGCATGGCCGAGCTGCTCGGCAAGCTCGGCATCGCGCGCGACCAGGTGCAGGCGCTGCCGGGCACCAACGTTACTGCGGCCCAGGCGGCGCGTACCTCGCTGACCAGCGAAGCGATGCGGCCGGCCGGCACCACGCAGCGCTGGCACCGGTTCGTCGCGGCTGCCAGCAAGCGCGATATGCAGGCCGCCTTGTCTGGCCTGTCCATCCTGGAGGCAGCCAACGGCGAGGACGAGGCGGAAGCCATAGCGCTGATCCTGCGCAAGGCTGTGGAGACGCCTGGCAAGACAGCGGCCCTGGTGTCGCCCGATCCGGCGCAGGGACGACGCGTGGCAGCTCGGCTCGCGGCGTGGCGGATCGACGTGGTGCCGTCGGCCGGTAGTGCGTTCGCCAAGACGGAGATCGGTGCGTTCCTGGACCTGACGGCCGAAGCGGCGGCGCGCGAGTTCGAGCCGGTCGCCGCCATGAGCCTGCTCAAGCATCGCCTGTGCCGGCCAGGCATGAGCGCGACCGACGTACGCCGCGGCGCCCGCACGCTCGAGCTGATGGTGTTCCGCGCGCCCTATTTCGGCAAGGGGCTGGCCGGCATCGCCGCGGCGCTCGACAGCGTGGAAGGAGATGTCAACTTCGGCCGCCGGCGGCATCGCGCGGTGCAGCGCCTGCAGCGGGTCGACATGGAGGCGGCGCGCAAGCTGGTGGCGAGCCTCGAAGCGGCGTTCGCGCCGCTGATGAAGCTGTTCGCCTCGCCGGCCAAGCGCAGCCTGCGCGACCTGACGCGCGCGCATGTCGAGACGGCCACGGCGCTGGCTGCCGGCAGCGAGCAGTTGTGGCAGGGCACGGAAGGGGAATGGGCGGCGAAGTTCTTTGCCAGCCTGCTCGACGAGCGTGCCGCGGCCCCGGCCATGCAGGCGGCTGAGTATGCCGAGTTCTACCGCGCGCTGGTGGCGGAGAAGAGCATCCGTCCTGCTGGGCCCACTCACCCGCGCATTTTCATCTGGGACACCTTCGAGGCGCGGCTGCAGCAGCCCGACGTCGCAATCCTCGGCTCGCTCAACGAGGGGACCTGGCCGCAGCCCGCCGATCCGGGGCCGTGGTTGAATCGGCCGATGCGGCAGTCGCTGGGCCTGCCGGCGCCGGAGGAGCGCATCGGCGAGGAGGCGCATGCCTTCGTGTCGCTGCTTGGGGCCGAACGCGTCTATCTCACGCGGGCCGCCAAGATCGACGGCGTGCCGACTGTGCCGTCGCGCTGGTTGTTGCGCCTGCAGGCGCTGCTGGCGGGGCTGGGCCAGACGGCGGCCGAAAGCGAACCGTGGCTCGGCTGGGCACAGGCGCGCAACTACATCGAAGGATCGCCGCGTCCCGTGCGGGCGCCCGAGCCGCGCCCGGCGGTCAACCTACGGCCGCGCCAGCTCAGCGTGACGACCATCGAGAAATGGATCGCCAACCCCTACGCCATCTTCGCCGAGCGCATCCTGGGGCTCGAGGCCCTGCCCGTGCTCGGCCGTGAGCCAGATGCGGCGCTGCGCGGCCAGATCGTGCATGAGGCGCTCGGGCGTTTCGCGAGGCGGTTTCCCGACCGGCTGCCGAAGGACGTGCAGGCGGAGCTGGTCAAGTTCGCGCAAGATGCACTGGAAGACTTCACCGGCTCGCCTCGCGTCGCCGCGTTCTGGGCGCCGCGCTTTGCGCGCTTCGCCGGCTGGTTCGCCGAGACGGAGCCCGCGCGGCGGGCGGGTATCAGCCGCTCGCATGCCGAGGTCGACGGCAGCATGGCATTGGAGGGGCCGGCGGGCGCCTTTACGCTGAAGGCGCGCGCCGACCGCATCGATAGCGGCGCCGGCGGCGTCGTTATCACCGACTACAAGTCGGGCGCCAATCTGAAAACGCTGGTGGGCCGCGCCAAGACGGGCGAGGCGCCGCAGCTTCCCCTGGAGGCAGCCATTGCCGCTGCCGGCGGCTTCACGGACGTCGAAGCGGGACGTGTGGCGCTGCTACGCTACATCTCGACCTCGGGCGGCGAGCCGCCGGGCTGCGACTTCGATCTCGATATCGACGATGTCGCCGCCAGCGCTGACGCAGCGCGAGAAGGTCTGCTGCGCCTGATCGCCCAGTTCGATCGCGAGACGACGCCCTATCGCGCCGTGCGGCGACCGCGCTTCCGCTACGACTACGACGACTATGCGCATCTGGCTCGCGTGGCGGAGTGGTCGGTCGAGAGTTTGGCCGACGCGGAGGAGGCGTAGTGTGATGATCGAGAAATTCGCCAGAGTTCGCGGCCTGGTTCAGAGCGAATTTCTCGATCTGAATCACACTACCGACTTTATGATTCTAGTGTCCCTTATGATTGCGAAGTTCGCTCGGGACGCTGTCGGTGAGGGTTGGCGAACTTCGCAATCGGGACACTAGCGATGGGCCTCTTCAACTGGAACAAGCCTGACACGGTTCTGGACGAGACGCGCCGCAACCAGGGCGCCGCCGCCGATCCCAAGTCATCGGCGTGGGTGAGCGCCAACGCCGGCACCGGCAAGACGCATGTGCTGACCATGCGCGTGCTGCGCCTGCTGCTGGCCGATACGCCGCCGGAGCGGATCCTGGCCCTGACCTACACCAAGGCCGCTGCGGCCGAGATGTCCAAGCGGGTGTTCGAGCACTTGGCCGGCTGGGTGACGGCGCCCGACGCCAAGCTGAAAGCCAAGCTCGAGGAGCTGCTGGACCGGGCGCCGAGCTGGGACGAGATGCAGCGCGCGCGGCAGCTGTTCGCCATCGCCATCGAGACGCCAGGCGGGCTCAAGGTGCAGACCATCCACGCCTTCTGCGAGCGGCTGCTGCAGCGCTTTCCGCTCGAGGCCGGCGTGGCGCCGGGCTTTGCCATTCTCGACGACCAGGAGCGCAACGCCCTGCTCAGAGAGGCGATCGACGAGGTGCTGACGGAAGCGACCTCGAAGGAGAGGTCGCCGATCGCCAAGGCGTTGCGATCGGCGATCGGCTTCGCCACGGAGGGCGATTTCGACCAGCTGCTGGGAGAGGCCTTGCGCGAGCGCGACTGGCTGACGGCAGCGTTGCGCCTCGACGACGATGAGGCCGGTGACTTCGCCGGTGCGGAAGCGATCTACCGCGTGGCGCTGGGGCTCGACGAGAGCGCCAGCCTGGAGGAGGTCGGCAAGCAGCTCGATGCGCTGCTGTCCAAGGCAGAGCTGACACGCGCGCGCGACGTGCTCGGCGCCGGCAGCACCACCGACGTCAAGATGGCTGCGCATATGGCCATGGCTCTCAAGGCCGCCGGCGCGGCGCGGCGCATCGAGGCCTTCGAAGATGCGTTCCTCACCTCGTCGGGCGAACCGCGCAAATCGATGATGACGCAGGCCGCTGGCCGCCGAGCACCCTGACGTGGATGCGCTGCTGGTACGGGTGCGCGACCGGTTCGCTGCCCTGCATGCCGAGCGGAACCGGCTGGTGCTGCTCGATGCGGCCATCGCGCTGCTGAGGCTCGGCAATGCCGTCATGCAGAGGTACGGCGAGGCCAAGGCGCGGCGCGCGGCGCTCGATTTCGACGACCTGATCGTGCGCGCATCGAACCTGCTCGGTACGTCGGCGGCGGTGGAATGGGTGCTCTACAAGCTCGACGGCGGGCTCGACCACATCCTGGTCGACGAGGCGCAGGATACGAGCCCCGTGCAGTGGCAGGTGGTGCGCTCGCTGGCCGAGGAGTTCTTCTCCGGTAGCGGCGCGCGCGAGGTGGCGCGCACGCTGTTCGCGGTCGGCGACGAGAAGCAGTCGATCTACGGCTTCCAGGGTGCGGCGCCGCACATGTTCGCCGATGTCGGCAAGGCGTTCGCCGAGCACGCCGGGCGCGCCAAGCTGCCGTGGCGCACTGTTCCCCTGACGCTGTCGTTCCGCTCGGTGGCGCCGTTGCTGCAGGCGGTCGACAAGATTTTTGCCGACCCCGCGCGGGTGCCCGGGCTGACGGCGGCGTCGGAGGCGATCCGGCATGCCGTGCATCGCTCGGGCCATGCCGGCCTGATCGAGATCTGGCCGACGGAGAAGCCGGAGACGGTCGAGCGCGGCGAGCCGTGGTCGCCGCTGGACGACGATAGTGCGTCCTCGCCGGTGGTGCGGCTGGCGACGCGCATTGCCGGCGAGATCGCGCATTGGCTGAAGTCGAAGGAGATGCTGGCATCGGAAGGTCGGCCGATCCGGGCTGGCGACATCCTGATCCTGGTGCGCAAGCGGGCGCCGTTCGCACCGGTGATGGTGTCGGCGCTAAAGGCACGCGGCATCAAGGTGGCCGGCGCCGACCGGCTGATGCTGCTCGATCAGATCGCCGTGCAGGACCTGATGGCGCTCGGCGATTTCATCTGCCTGCCGGACGACGACCTGGCGCTGGCCGCGGTGCTGAAGTCGCCGCTCATCGGCCTCGATGACGATCACCTGCTGGCGCTGGCGCCCGAAGCGCAAAGGCTCGCTGTGGCAGGCACTGCTCGGTGCGGCGGCCGGCCACGCGGATCTCAACGCGGCGGCAGAACAGCTGCGCCGCTGGCGTGCGCGAGCCGAGCGTGTGCCGCCGTTCGAATTCTACGCCGGGTTGCTGGATAGCGAAGGCATGCGCACGGCCATGCTGCAGCGGTTGGGGCCGGAGGCGGCCGAGCCGATCGACGAGTTCCTCAACAAGGCGCTGGCTTACGATGCCGGTGCGCCGCCGACCCTGCTCGGATTTCTCGGCTGGCTGCGCGAGGGGGCGCCCGAGATCAAGCGCGACATGGAGCAGGGCCGCGACGAGGTGCGCGTCATGACCGTGCACGGCGCCAAGGGTCTGGAGGCGCCGATCGTGTTCCTGCCGGATACCTGCTCGACGCGGTCGGCACGACGTCCGGGCGGGCTGCTGCGGCTCGAATCCGCGACGCGGCCGTCGGGACTGCCGCCGCCGTTCCTGTGGCCGGTGAAGGGCACCAGCAAGGTCGCCGCCGTGCAATCGGCGAGGGGGGATGCGGATCGCGCCGAGGCCGAGGAGCGCAACCGGCTGCTGTATGTGGCGCTGACACGCGCACGCGACCGGCTGTATGTGGCGGGCTTCGAGAGCGTGCAGGGGGCGCCGTCGCCCAACAGCTGGTTTCGCCTGATCAGGGATGGGCTCGACGGCGAGCTGCGCGAGGTTGCGGATCGCGACGGGCGACCGGTGTGGCGCATCGAGGGCAGGCAGACGGCCAAGCCGGTTGCCGGCAAAGGCGCGACCACAGTCGCGGCCAGCGCGATGCGGCTGCCGGACTGGGCGAAACAGGCGGCGCCGGCCGAGCCGCTGCTGACCGTGCCGCTCAGCCCGTCGCGCCTGGCGCCGCTCGAGACCGACGAGGAAGGCGACCCGAAGGAGGCGCCGCGCCGACGCTACGCCGAGCCCGCGCCGCTCGGCCCGCTGGCGCTGGCCGACGACAGCCGCTTCCTGCGCGGCACGCTGATCCACGCGCTGCTCGAGCATCTGCCGACTCTGCCGCAATCAGGCTGGCAGGCGGCTGCCGAGGCATTCGTCGCCGCCCGCGGCGATGCCCTGCCGCGCGCGGCGCGCAAGGCGATCGTCGCCGAGACGCTGGCGGTGCTGCGCGAGCCGGCCTTCGCGGCGCTGTTCGGGCCGGACAGCCGGGCCGAGGTGGCGATCGCCGCCGAGGTGCCGCGGCCGGACGGCAAGGGGCCGGCGCTGCGGCTGACCGGCAAGATCGACCGCCTGGCGAGCGACGGTGATTCGGTGCTGATCGTCGACTACAAGACCAACCGGCCGCCGCCCGATGCACCTGACCGCGTTGCCGATGCCTACCTTCTGCAACTTGCCGCATACCGGCTGTGCGTCGGCCGCATATTTCCCGGCCGGCGCGTGCGGGCCGCGATTCTCTGGACCGACGGGCCGCGCATCATGGAAATCCCGCAGGCGACGCTCGACGCCTATCAACACCGGCTCTGGCAACTCGATCCGGCCAGCCTTGACGCCTGAGGCCCCCCTCCCTACGTTCCGCCCGACACATTCCTCACGCCCGCCGGGGCGTTCCACCAAGGAGACCAATACCATGCAGTCTGGAGCGACCCTTGTTGTCTCGGACTCGAGCTTCGAGAAGGACGTGCTGCAGTCGTCGGAGCCGGTGCTGGTCGACTTCTTCGCCGACTGGTGCGGGCCGTGCAAGGCCATGGCACCGGCGCTGGAGCAGGTCGCCACCGAGATGAAGGGCAAGGTGAAGATCGCCAAGCTCGACGTCGATGCCAACCCGGCCGTCACGCAGAAGTATCACATCCAGGCCATGCCGACGCTGATGATCTTCAAGGACGGCAAGGTTGCGGCGCAGCGCGTCGGCGCGCTGGTGCAGAAGAAGCAACTGGCCGACTGGATCAACGGCTCGATCTGAAGTCATAGCCACGCAAGTTTGATACGAGGCCTCGGGAGCGATCCCGGGGCCTTTTGTTTTTGCGCCAACCTTGTCATCCCGGAATTTGCCGCAGGCGAATATCCGGGACCCGGAGCCAAACGTCGCGATGCCGTTTCTCGCTGCGAAGCGGCGCCCGGGATGACAAGCTACGTCCGCCGATACAGCATGCGGGCGCGGATGGTGCCGGACATGGCGCGAATCTCGCGCACGATGTCCTCGGCGTCGGGCACCTGGCCGTCGGCATCGAGCACGACATAGCCGAGCTCGCCATCGGTCTGATAGTGCTGCGCGGCGATGTTGACCTTGTGGTGCGCGAACACCTCGTTGAGGCGGCCGAGCTCGCCCGGCAGATTGCGCTGCACCTGGATGAAGCGCGTGCCGGCCGGACGCGGCGGCAGCTGCACCTGCGGAAAGTTGACGGCGCCGGTGGTCGAGCCAACGTCGGAATACTCGACGAACTTGCGCGCCACCTCCGCGCCGATGCGCTCCTGCGCCTCCTCGGTCGAGCCGCCGACGTGGGGCGTGAGGATGACGTTGTCGAGGCCCTGCAGGGGGCTCGCGAATTTCTCGGCGTTGGACGACGGCTCGACCGGGAACACGTCGACGGCGGCTCCAGACAGATGGTTGCTCTTCAGGGCCGCCGCCAGCGCCTCGAGATCGACGACGGTGCCGCGCGCGTTGTTGATGAAGATGGCGCCCTTCTTCATGGCCGCGATCTCGCGCGCGCCGATCATGCCCTGCGTGGCCGGCGTCTCGGGCACGTGCAGGGTGACGATGTCGGCTTTGGCGAGCAGCTCGTCCAGGCTGTCGGCCGGCTCGACGTTGCCATGGCGCAGCTTGTCGGTGTGGTCGTAGTAGATGACGCGCATGCCCATCGCCTCGGCGATGACGGCGAGCTGGGTGCCGATGTTGCCGTAGCCGACGATGCCGAGCGTCTTGCCGCGCACCTCATTGGAGCCGACCGCGCTCTTGTCCCAGCCGCCGGCGTGCGCCGACACCGATTTCGGGAAGATGCGCCGCATCAGCATGACGATCTCGGCCATGGTCAGCTCGGCGACCGAACGGGTATTCGAGAACGGCGCGTTGAACACCGGGATGCCCATCGTGCGGCAGGCGGCCAGATCGACCTGGTTGGTGCCGACCGAGAAGCAGCCGATCGCAACCAGCGAACGGATGCCGTCGATGACCTCGGCCGTGATCTGCGTGCGCGAGCGGATGCCGAGCAGCCGCACGCCCTGGAGCGCCTCGCGCAAGGCCGGGCCGTCGAGGGCTTTCGGGCGGCGGTCGATCGCCGTGTAGCCGGCAGCGCGCAGCACGCCGACGGCCGTCTCGGAGATGCCTTCGAGCAGCAGGATCTTGATCTTCTCTTTGGGCAGCGAATAGGGAAAGGGCTGCTTCAGCGTGTCTTGCGCGGACATGTGCTAATCCCGAGGGCGGAGGGCGCGGTTAGTTGGCTTGCGCCTGCACGCCTTCTTGCAGGGCGAGCACCTGGCCGGCAAGGTACAGTGAGCCGCAGATCAGGATGCGCAAAGGTCCGCCCTCGGCCTCCTGCAAGTGGCGAATAGCGCCTTCCACGTCGGCAGCCGGCGCTGCGGCGAAGCCTGCCCGTTGGGCAACGGCGGCGAGCTTGGCTGGATCATGCGCCGCCTCGGGCGTATCGGAGATCGGCACGGTGGCGATGCGCCGTACAAGGCCGCTGAAATGGGCAAGGAAGTGCAGGGCGTCCTTGTTGCCCATCATGCCGAGCACCAGACCGACCGGCTTGGGCGAGCGCTCCTCCATGTCGGCCAAGCGTCTGGGCGATTGCCTGTCCGCCGGCCGGGTTGTGGCCGCCGTCGAGCCACAGCTCCGAGCCCGGCACCAGCAGCCGCGCCAGCGGTCCGCCGGAGAGATGCTGCATGCGCGCCGGCCAGCGCACCTCCGTGAGACCACGCTCGATGGCTTCCGAGTTGGCAAGGCCGAGCGGCTTCAGGTGCAGAGCGGCGGCAATGGCGGTGCCGGCGTTGATGATCTGGTGGCGTCCCATCAGGGCCGGCAAGGGCAGATCCATCAGCCGCTCGGCGCTCTGATAGACCAGCCGACCGCGCTGCTCGAAGGCTTCGTAGTCGCTGCCCCACACGAACAATGGCGTCGGCAGCGACTTGGCGTGAGCGGCGATCGCCTCCATCGCTTCGCCGGACTGCGCGGAGATGACGGCGGTCACACCGGGTTTGAGGATGCCGGCCTTCTCCCAGGCGATCTTGGCGAGGCTGTCGCCCAACTTTTCCGTGTGGTCCATGGCGACCGGCGTGATGACGCTGAGCGCGGGGCGCGCGACCACGTTGGTGGCATCCAGCCGGCCGCCCAGCCCCACCTCCAGGATCAGCGCATCGGCCGGGTGGTCGGCAAACGCCTGCAGGGCAGCCGCCGTGGTGATCTCGAATTGCGTGATGGGGGCACCCGCATTGACGCGCTGCGTCTGGCGCAGCCGCTCGACCAGCTCGTCCTCGCCGATGGGCTGTGCCTTACCGTCGGCGCCGGCGATGGCGATGCGCTCATGGAAGCGCACGAGGTGCGGCGAGGTGTAGACGTGCACGCGCTTGCCGGCTGCTTGCAGCATGGCCTTCAGGAAGGCCGCCACCGAGCCCTTGCCGTTGGTGCCGGCGACGTGGATGACCGGCGGCAGACGCTGCTCGGGATGGCCGAGCTTGGCCAGCAGGGCCTCGATACGGCCGAGCGACAGATCGATCAGCCGCGGGTGCAGCGTCTTCAGCTCGGCCAGAATGTGATCGCTCGTGGGCATCGGGGTGCGCGGCTGCCAGGAAGGCCAAAGATTAGCACAGCATTGGGACGGCGGGTGCTGGCCCGCCTGTGGTCACTGTTGCAGATGCGGATGGATCAGCCGCGCTGGCCGGGGGTTGGCCTGGGCTTGCCCCTCGCCTCGGTCTTGTCGCGGGTCTCGAAGCGCTCGTCGTCGTCGAGCGGCTCGGGCTCCATCGCGTCGGATCCGCGGGCCAGCGTCTCGATGGTCTTGCCGTCGACCGAGTTGCCGTTGACATAACCGCGCTCCACCGGCTTGGCCGCGATGGGCTTGGTCTGGCGGACGACGGCCGTGGTGGTGGACAGCATGCGGCACAAGCGCGCCAGCGTCTCGCGCAGCTTGTGGCGATGCACGACCATGTCGATCATGCCGTGGGCAAGCAGATACTCGGCTTTCTGGAAGCCTTCTGGCAGCTGCTCGCGGATGGTCTGCTGGATCACGCGCGGGCCGGCAAAGCAGATCAGCGCGCCGGGCTCGGCGATGTGCACGTCGCCCAGCATGGCGTAGGAGGCGGTGACGCCGCCGGTGGTCGGATCGGTCAGCACCACCAGATAGGGCAGGCGCGCGTCGCGCAGGCGCTGCACGGCGATGGTGGTGCGCGGCATCTGCATCAGCGAGAGGATGCCCTCCTGCATGCGCGCACCGCCCGAGGCCGCAAACAGGATGAAGGGCGTGCGCCGCTCGACTGCGCGCAGCATGCCGGTGATGACCGCCTCGCCGGCCGCCATGCCGAGCGAGCCTGCCATGAAGCGGAAGTCCTGGGCGGCCACCACCACGTCCTGGCCTTCGAGCTGGCCTTCGCCGATCAGCACGGCGTCGTCGAGGCCGGTGTCGCTCTTGGAAGCCTTGATGCGGTCGGTGTAGCGCTTGCCGTCGCGGAATTTGAGGGGATCCTGCGGGACATCCTGCACCGGCACCTTCTCATACTGGCCGCTGTCGAACAGATGCTGCAGGCGCTGCTGGGCGCCCATGCGCATGTGGTAGTCGGAGCCAGGGATGACGAACTGGTTGGCCTCAAGGTCCTTGTAGAACACCATCTGCCCGGTGTCGGGGCACTTGACCCAGAGGTTCTCCGGCAGCTCCCGCTTGGTGGTGAGCAGGTTGCGGATTTTCGGACGGACGACGTTGTTGATCCAGTTCACGCCACTCGTGCTCCTACCGGACCGCCTGGCCCCTCGTCACTTTGCCAAATTCCCGATCCCGGCTGCTATCCGAGCGGCCTGGAATGGATTTCCGCGCCGTATCAGTCTGCTCGCAAGGCCCGCGCCAAGCTTTTCACCAGATCTAGGACGCTGGGAACCGTTTTTCCAGTCGGTTCGCCTTTTGGGCCCAGCGTAGTCCGAATGGTATTAACTAAGGCTGAGCCGACCACCACGGCGTCGGCGCCAGCGGCGATGCCGCGCGCCTGCTCAGGTGTCCTTACACCAAATCCGACGGCGATGGGAAGCTTGGTGGACTTGCGGATACGTGCAACCTGTGCGTGAACCTGCTTCACGTCGGGGGCAGCGGCCCCGGTAATGCCGGTGATCGACACGTAATACAGGAAGCCCGACGTGTTGTTCAGAACGGCCGGCAGGCGCTTGGCATCCGTGGTGGGCGTGGCGAGGCGAATGAAGTTCAAGCCGCGCTCGATGGCTGGCAGGCACAACTCGTCGTCGGCCTCGGGCGGCACGTCGACGATGATCAGGCCGTCGACGCCGGCAGCTGCCGCATCGTCGAGGAAGCGCTCGCGCGGATAGACGTAGATCGGATTGTAGTAGCCCATCAGCACGACCGGCGTGTCCTGGTCGCGGGCACGCAGGCTGCGCACCAGGTCGAGCGTCTTGTGCATGGTCTGCCCGGCCTTCAGCGCGCGCAGCGAAGAGGCCTGGATGGCCGGCCCGTCGGCCATCGGATCGGAGAACGGCATGCCGAGCTCGATCAGGTCGGCGCCGGCGGCTGGTAGGCCAAGCAGGATCTTCTCTGCCGTCTTGTAGTCGGGATCGCCAGCCGTGACGAAGGCGACAAGGCCGGCGCGGCCTTCCTTCTTGAGCGCGCCAAAGCGGCGGTCGATGCGGGATGCTTTGTTATCATTGAGTGGATGCCGTCCCGACGAGTGGATCTGCCTCCCCCTTGAGGGGGGAGGGCAGCGCGCCATCACTTAGCCCCGCATGGACTCGCGGCGCACGAACGCCGGCAACGGGGCTAAGTGATCGTGGCGCGCCGGGTGGGGGTGTTCGTTTCGCGCGCGGCGATGCCACCCCTACCAGGAACGCCATCGGACTTAGCTCGCCGGTCGGCGAACGAAATGACGCGCGCGATTGGCGAGCTAAGCCCGTGGCGTTCCATCCTCCCCCCTCAAGGGGGAGGCAAGGGCGGCGATCGACGCGGGATGTGTTCGTCATAGTGCGCCGGCAATGGGCAATAGGCAGTCGTCCACTCGCTTATTGCCTACTGCCTACTCCCTCCGTTCACATCTTCATGCCGAGGTGGTCCGCGACGGCGAAGATATCTTTGTCGCCGCGGCCGCACATGTTCATGACCAGCAGGTTGTCCTTGGGCAGCTTCGGCGCCAGACTTGCTGACGTAGGCCAGCGCGTGCGCCGGCTCCAGCGCCGGGATGATGCCTTCGGTGCGGGTGCAGAGCTGGAAGGCGTCGAGCGCCTCCTTGTCAGTCGCCGACACATAGGTGACGCGGCCCGAATCCTTCAGCCAACTGTGCTCCGGACCGATGCCCGGATAGTCGAGGCCGGCCGAGATCGAGTGGCCTTCCAGGATCTGACCGTCGGCATCCTGCAGCAGGTAGGTGCGGTTGCCGTGCAGCACGCCCGGCCGGCCGCCGCTGATCGATGCGCAATGGCCGTTGTGCACGTCGAGGCCGTGGCCGGCCGCCTCCACGCCGTAGATGGCCACGCCCTTGTCGTCGAGGAACGGGTGGAACAGGCCGATGGCGTTGGAGCCGCCGCCGATGCAGGCCACCAGCGTGTCGGGCAGGCGGCCCTCGGCTGCCTGCATCTGCTCGCGCACCTCGATGCCGATCACCGACTGGAAGTCGCGCACCATGGCCGGATAGGGATGCGGCCCGGCGGCCGTGCCGATGATGTAGTAGGTGTTGTGCGACGTTGGTGACCCAGTCGCGCAGCGCCTCGTTCATGGCGTCTTTGAGCGTCTGCGCACCGGAGGTCACCGCGTTGACCTTGGCGCCCAGCAGCTTCATGCGGAACACGTTGGGCTTCTGCCGCTCGACGTCGACGGCACCCATGAAGATCTCGCAGGGCAGGTTGAACTTGGCGCAGACGGTTGCCACCGCCACGCCGTGCTGGCCGGCGCCGGTCTCGGCAATGATACGCGTCTTGCCCATGCGCTTGGCGAGCAGGATCTGGCCGAGGCAGTTGTTGATCTTGTGGCTGCCGGTGTGATTGAGCTCGTCGCGCTTCAAGTAGATCTTGGCGCCGCCGAGATGGTCAGTAAGGCGCTCGGCGAAATAGAGCGGGCTGGGCCGGCCGGTGTAGTGCGTGCCGAGGCTGGTCAGTTCGGCCCGGAACTTGGGGTCGGCTTTGGCCGTCTCGTAGGCCTTCTCCAGATCGAGGATCAGCGGCATCAGGGTTTCGGCGACGAAGCGGCCGCCGAACAGCCCGAAGAAGCCCTGCTCGTTCGGGCCGGCGCGGAACGTGTTGAGCTTCGTTCCTTCGGCTTTCTTCTTCCTGGTCGCCATCTGCTTGAGAACCCAGCAACGCCAATACCTGCCGCACACCCACGCCCCCATCATTGGCGAAGGGGCGGGCGGCGGGATGGACGTTATACGCCCTTTGCCGCCTGAAGGAAGCGCTGGATGAGAGCCGGATCCTTCTCGCCAGGGCTGGATTCGACGCCCGAGGAAACGTCGACGAACGAGGCACGGGTGGCGCGGATGGCCTCGGCGACGTTGTCGGGGGTCAGGCCACCTGACAGGATGAAGGGCACGTGCTCCTTGACCCCACTGAGCACGCCCCAATCGAAGGCTGTGCCGTGCCCGCCCGGACGCGTCGCACCATCCGGGGGCTGGGCGTCGAACAGGATGTAGTCGACCATGGCGCGATAGTTGAGCGCCTGGCGGGCGTCATTGGCGGTCGCCACCTTGATGGCCTTGATGACCGGCAGGTCCCAGCGACGGCGGATATCGACGGCCCGGTCAGGGCTCTCATCGCCGTGCAGTTGCAGGGCATCGGGCCCGACGGCCTTGACCACGGCATCGATCAGCGCGTCCTCGGCATCGACCAGCAGGGCCGCAACCTTGGCCCGGCCGCGCGCTTTGGCGACCAATGCGGTTGCGGCCGCCGGGTCGATGCTGCGTGGGCTCGGTGGAAAGAACACCAGGCCGACATAGTCGGCACCGCCCGCCAGCGCCGCCTCCAGCGCGACCTCGGTTTTCAGTCCGCAAATCTTGACCTGGGTGCCCATGCGTGCCGCTCTTGCTGCTGAGGTGTAGGGCGCGCCCGCCGTTTTGTCCAATGACGGGTGAGTGTTGCAGTGAGTTGCTCGGCAGGTGTTGCCGGGTCACGCCTCCGAGCTTGCGCGCGTTCGAGGTCCAGACCGCTCGGCGCAGCGAGCGAAATCAAAGCACCCGTGTCAGCGCGTAGTCTGACCCCTTGGATGCCAATCGAGCAAGTGAAGGGGCGGTGGCGTTCACCATCGCCGACAAGTCCGCGTGCAGATATATCCCCGCGCATGTCGGCCATGCGACCATGCTGGCACGTCGGCTCAACGAGGGGCGCCATCGCGAGGCGTCTCGATGGTGCGAGCCGGGGGTCGTGTCCGGGCAGCCCGCGCAACGGGCTCTCCGCTGCATGTGGCCAGTTGGGTCACTCGCTGGAGCCGCGCAGCGGAAGCAGGATACGGCGCGGGGCGTCCGTGCCAGCATGGACTGCCCGACTGCAACAGAGCCAGGCGTCGGACGCCCCGCTCCCTCACTTTATCAAGCTGACAATCGTGGAACGCGATCGTCAGGGAGACACGGCGCGTGTGCCGGTTGAGGCCCGCCGGAACTACGGCCGCGCCGCCGGTGCCGGCGGAGCGCACTTGCGCGCGCTGACGGGGTCAGGCCCTTGCCGATGGCCTGGTTTGCACTGCCGCTCTGCGGACCTGGGGCGGACCCCGTTACGAAAAACAGGCGAAACTACACATCGTGCAGGGAGGGGCCCTTGATGCTGGCCAAGTTGGCCCCCACGTGCACAATAGGGAGGGCGGCCGTTCCTGTCATAGAAGGGGTCAGCCATGACTATGCCTGTCGAAGTGCATTTCCACGGACTGGAGAAGAGTGCAGCCGTCGAGGAGCGGGTGCGCGACAAGGTGGGCAAGCTCGCCAAGCATTTCGACCGCATGACGCATTGCCGAGTGGTGGTGGAGGCGCCGCATCGCAACCCGCAGCGGCCGAAAATCTATCAGATCAAGATCGAGGTCGGCGTGCCGGGGCGCAGCCCGATCGTCGTCAGCCACGAGCGCGAGGGCAGCGACGCCACCGAGGAGTTGGGTCTGGCGCTGCGCGATGCCTTCGAGGCGGCGCTGCGCAAAGTCGACGACGTGTCGACCAAGATCAGCCAGCGCAGCAAGCTCGAGCGCGGCAGGCGCCGACCGCAGGCGAACGGTCACGACGAGACCTGAGCTCGCTGCAGCCGACGACCCGTTGGAGCTTTCCGGCTCGCGTGGATGCGACCTGCTGCTTGGCGACCACCCACCTCAGCCCTGGGCCTGGATGGGTCCGACCACGCCGTGCTTCGACAAAGCTCAGCACTAGGGAGGCAGCCGCGAACTCCTCCTGGCGAGTTCCGTATTGGCCCGAACAACCCCAGGGCGGATGCCGATCTCTTTCTCGCGCGTCTGTTCGGTTGGAAGGCTGCAGGTCGACGTCTACACCCGACCCATCAGAACGATACGCACGAGCGGCCGTCGACGCGCATGACGCTGTCCTGGCTGAAGCGCTCCCGGTAGGCGGCGCGGATCGCCTCGATCTTGTGCTCGGTGTCGGGCGCGGGCGCGTACCAGATGAGCAGCAGGCGCGAGGCTTCCTTCGCAAGCGTGCCGGAGTCGCCTCGCCACTGACCATAGCCCGACAGCACGGTGAGGCCGGCTGGGAAGCGCGGCGTCACCTCGGCCTCAAGGAAGGCCGCCCAGTCGTCATCGCTGATGGTGCTGCCGTCGCGCTTGCCCATGCCGAACAGCAGCTCCAGCCGCGCCATGGAGATCGAGTCCGCGCGGCATGCGAACGCCGCCGTCGGAGTGGGCGCTGCTCGATACGCCGTCACCAGGCCCGCACCTACGGCGGCGGAGACGATGGCAAGCGCCGGCAATCCGAACCGGTGTGGCTGTGTCATTCACAAGTCTTCTTCGACAGGTCTGATGTGATGCGTGCGAGACGATGGCCGTGCTAGCGTGCAGGCCAACAGCAACGGGGAACGCGGAATACCATGGCCCGATACAAGCTGCATGGCTTTTGTCAGTCCGGCAACACCTACAAGGTTGCGCTCTACCTCAACTGCACGGGCCTCGACTGGGAGCCAGTGTTCGTCGACTACATGAACGGCGCGACGCGCGAAGCGGCATGGCGCGAAGCGACGTCAACTACGATGGGCGAGGTGCCGGTGCTGGACGTCGGCCCCAAGAAGCTCACGCAGTCGGGCGCCATCCTGCTTTATCTGGCGGAGTTGACGGACAAGTTCGCGCCCGAGAACGACGAGGAACGCAACGAGGTGCTGCGCTGGATCCTGTTCGACAACCACAAGTTCACCAGCTACTTCGCCACCTATCGCTTCATGCACGCGCTGGCGCCGCAAGCACCCGATCCGGCTGTGATGGCGTTCCTCAAGGGCCGCTTCGACGGCGCCGCGGCCATTGTCGACAAGCATCTCGGGCAGTCGAAGTTCATGGTAGGCGACCATCCGACCATCGCCGACTTCTCGCTGGCCGGCTACATGTTCTTCCCTGTCGAGGAGCACGGCTACGACTGGGCCAAGAGCCACCCCAACATCCATGCCTGGACGCAGCGGCTCAAGGCCCTGCCCGGCTGGAAGGACCCCTACGAGCTGCTGCCGGGAGAGCGCATCGCGCCGAGGCGATGAGGACCACGCGATGGCGATTTCCACCAGGCTGACGCAGCGCTTCAACATCATCCATCCGGTCATCTCGGCGCCGATGGATGTGATCGCCGGCGGCAAGCTGGCGGCCGCGGTGTCGGGCGCTGGCGGCCTCGGCATGCTGGGCGGCGGCTACAGCGACGATGACGGCTGGTTCGAGCGAGAGTTCGATGCAGCCGGCAACCAGGCGATCGGCTGCGGGTTCATCACCTGGGCTTTGCGCCAGAACCCAAAGATCCTGGATGCGGTGATCGACCGCAAGCCGAAGGCGATCTTCCTGTCCTTCGACGATCCCGAGCCGTTCGCCAGTAAGGCCAAGGCGGCCGGCATCGCCGTCATCTGCCAGCTGCAGACGCGCGCTGACGCCGAGCGCGCGATCGACTGCGGCGTCGACGTCATCGTTGCACAGGGCACGGAAGGCGGTGGCCACGGCGGCACACGCTCGACACTGACTTTGGTGCCGGAGACTGGCGGACCTGATCGCCAAGCGGGCGCCGCAGACCCTGCTGTGTGCTGCGGGCGGCATCGTCGACGGGCGGGGCCTTGCCGCCGCGCTGATGCTGGGGGCAGACGGCGTGGTGGTCGGCACACGCTTCTGGGCGTCGCAGGAGGCACTGGTACAGCCGAACCTGCACAGGCGGCATTCGCGGCATCGGGCGACGACACCGTACGGCAGAGCGTGCTCGACATCGTGCGCGAGCGCCCCTGGCCGGCACGCTACACCGGCCGCGTGCTCAAGAACGACTTCGTGCGCGAATGGCTGGGCCGCGAGGGCGAGCTGCGGGATGCCAAGGCCGACCAGATTGTGCGCTATCGCGATGCGTCCAAGGCCGGCGATGCCGACGATTGCTGCCACCATCGTCGGCGAGGGCGTCGGCCTGATTCACGCCATCGAGCCAGCCGCCGTGATCCTGGAGCGGATGGTGGCGGAGGCCGAGACGCTACTGAAGGGTGCAGGCCGATACGTCCGATAAACGTGGCGGATGTCCCGACATCGGAAGGCGGGTAATATCGCTGCAAGCAACAACTGTCATCCCGGTGCTGGTCACCGGGATCCATCGTGCCCTCCGGCTCCGACGCTCGCGGATGGCTGGATCCCGGTCACGAGGCCCGGGATGACAAGAGTCAGGAAACGCCCATGCACTTCGCGCTGACGGAAGAACAGGCAGCCATCCAGGAGACGGCGCTCACCTTCGCCAAGGAGCGCATCGCGCCCAACGCGGCCGAGTGGGATGAGAAGCGCCACTTCCCGGTCGACGTCATCAAGGAGACGGCGGCGCTCGGCATGGCGACCATCTACGTGCCGGCCGAGCAGGGCGGCTCGGGCCTGTCGCGGCTCGACGGCGCGCTGATCATGGAGGGGCTCGCCTACGGCTGCCCGTCGATTGCCGGCTACATCTCGATCCACAACATGGTGGCGTGGATGGTGAGCAAATATGCCTCGCCCGCGCAGGTGTCGGCCTGGATGCCGAAGCTCGCCTCCATGGAGTGGCTGTCGAGCTATTGCCTGACGGAGCCCGGCGCCGGCTCCGATGCGGCCGGCCTCAAGACGTCGGCCAAGAAATCGGGCGACCACTATGTGCTGAACGGCACCAAGCAGTTCATCTCCGGGGCCGGCGCCACCGACTTCTATTTCATCTTCGCGCGCACCAGCGAGGACGGCGCCAACGGCGTCTCCGCCTTCGCGGTGATGAAGGACACGCCCGGCCTGTCGTTCGGTGCCAACGAGAAGAAGATGGGCTGGAACGCACAGCCCACCCGTCAGGTGATCCTGGACAACTGCAAGGTGCCGGCCGCCAACCGCATCGGCGAGGAGGGAAAGGGCTTCCGCTTCGCCATGAGCGGGCTCGACGGCGGGCGCATCAATATTGGCGCGTGCTCGCTGGGGGCGGCGTGGCAGGCGCTCGACAAGGCGCGCCAGTACCTGTTCGAGCGCAAGGCGTTCGGGCGCAACATCGGCGACTTCCAGGCCATGCAATTCAAGATCGCCGACATGGCGACCGATCTGGAAGCCGCGCGGCTGATGATCTACCGCGCCGCCGACGCCATGGACCGCGCCGACCCGCAGTCGACCATGTATTCGGCGATGGCCAAGCGCATGGCGACAGACTTCGGCTTCAAGGTGTGCAACGAGGCGCTGCAGATCCACGGCGGCTACGGCTATCTCAAGGACTACGGCCTGGAGAAGCTGGTGCGCGATCTGCGCGTGCATCAGATCCTGGAAGGCACCAACGAGATCATGCGCGTGGTCATCTCGCGCAAGGTGCTGGGCGGCAACCGCGCTTGAGCCGCATGACCCCGCAAAGCCCGGTCGTGGAGCCGGCAACGCTGAGCCCGCGGCAGATCGCGCGCCGTCACCGCCAGGCTCTGCTGCTGGCGCTGATCGGCGTGGTGATCTTCGGCTTGACGCTGCCGGCGACGCGTATGGCGGTGGCCGACTTTAGCCCCACGTTCGTGATGGCCGGCCGCGCCTTGGTGGCGGCGGTCCTCGCCGCACTCACGCTGCTGTGGGCGCGCCCCACGCCGCCGCGGCGCGCAGATTGGCCGCGGCTCGCCTGGTTCGCACTGTGCTCGATCATCGGCTTTCCGCTGTTGATGAACACCGCCATGCGATATGCGCCGGCCTCGCATGGCGCCGTCGTGCTGGCCGTGCTGCCCCTGCTGACCGCCATGGCGGGAGCCGCCGTAGCCGGTGAGCGGCCGTCGATCGGTTTCTGGGCCTGCGGTGTGGCGGGAACCGGCGTCGTGTTCGTCTACGCCCTGCTGTCGGGCGCAGGCGCCAGCCACGTGCATTGGGCGGACCTGCTGCTCGCAGGCGCTGCCCTGTGCGCGTCCATGGCCTACGCGCTCGGCGGCGAGCTGGCGCGCCGGATCGGCGGCTGGCAGGTGATCTCGTGGGCGCTGGTGTTCTCGTCGCCGGTGATGCTGGTGCTGCTGGCCCTGTTCGCCTGGCCGATCAACTGGGGCGCGTCAGTGACCGCGTGGGCGGGCTTCATCTATGTATCCGTGTTCAGCATGTTCCTCGGCTTCTTCGCCTGGAACAAGAGTTTGGCCATGGGCGGCATCGCCAAAATCAGCCAGCTGCAGCTGCTGCAGCCGTTCGTGGCCCTGGTGGCTGCCTGGGCGTTGCTGGGCGAGCGCATCAGCTGGCTGGAGGTCGTCTTCGCGACGCTGGTGGTCGGCCTGGTGGCACTCGGCTGGCGCATGCGCGTTGCCCGGCCTGCGGATGAATGAGCTTGCAGCCGATTGCCTCCCCAGCGCCGCACTTAATTGCCAAGTTGACGCAAACGTCATAGGGCAGAGAAGCCCGATTTGAGAGGCGCAAGGAGGAGACATCGCATGAAAAAGAAACTGGCAGCCGGCATTGCTGCGCTCGCGCTCATCGCAACCCCGGTGCTGGCGCAGACGGCGGAGGATGCGATCGGCGTGTGGGTGAACCCCGAGAACAAGTCGCACACCGAATTCTACAAGTGCGGCGATGGGGTGTGCGGCAAGATCGTCAAGGCGGTGGACGGCCAGAAGACCGACGACAAGAACCCGGATCCCGCCAAGCAGAAGCGGCCGATCGTCGGCCTCGTCATCATGGAAGGCGCCAAGAAAACCGGCCCCAACAAGTGGTCCGGCACGCTCTACAATCGCGCCGACGGCAAGAGCTATTCCGGCACCGTAACGGTCAAGAGCAAGAACGAGCTCGACCTGTCGGGCTGCGTCGCTGTCGTGCTGTGCAAGACGGTCACGTTCACGCGCGTGAAGTGAGGCTTGGCCTAGCGGGCCGGCTCTGAGCTAGGCCGGAAATACAGGGTTCTGGCTCCAACTGCGGAGCAGCGCCTCGCCCCCGGGGGCGTGGCAGAAGGCGTCTCCACCCTACCGTCCCCGGGGGGTGGAGTGCGCCCGGACGGCCGGGCAAATGCGCCGCAACTGACCGTCCGGCTGTGCGCAACCCCGTTGCCGGCCTGCTGGCATCTTGACAGCGGCGGCTGGAGGGAGCGAAGGCTCGTCAAGACAGCAGCCGGCGAGACGACCATTCATGTCCACCTACAATGCCAACCGCAAGCGACTGATCGAGATCGTAAAGGCGCGGAGTTTCTCGACCGGCGCGGAGATCAAGCTGGTGTCGGGCCGCTCCTCCAACATCTACTTCAACATGAAGCCTACCATGCTCGATGCGGAGGGCGCCTACCTGATTGCCACGCTGGTGCTGGGCAGCATCAAGGGCGAGGACGTGGACCTGGTCGGCGGGCTGGAGATGGGCGCGGTGCCGCTGGCCTCGGCGGTCGCCGTGATGAGCCAAACCCTAGGTTGGCCGCTGCAGGCATTCTTCGTGCGCAAGCAGCCCAAGGAGCATGGCGCCAAGAAGCTGGTCGAGGGGCTGGCGCCGGACGAGACGCTGCAAGGCAAGCGCGTCGTCATCCTGGAGGACGTCACCACCACCGGCGGCTCGTCGATGAAGGCCATCGAAGCCGTCAAGGCCGAGGGCGCCAGCATCGTGCGGGTCATCTCCATCGTCGACCGGCTGGAGGGCGCGGCCGATAATTTCAAGGCCGCCGGCGTGCCGTTCTCGGCTGTGCTGACAGTCGACGATTTCCGCTGAAGGGTGCGATGCGCTGGCGCTTCCTGCGCGTCGCTTCCTGCC
>CAWIZC010000036.1:0-61048 GCA_963840445.1 uncultured Alphaproteobacteria bacterium
GTCGCTCGTCGTGACGGCCACCGGCACGGCCCGCTTTGCGGTCGCCATGGGCTACGATGCCAGGGTCGGCTACGCTGTGGGGGCGGTCTTCGAGGTTGCGAAGGAAGTCCTTCCGGTGGTCTTGCTCGCTCTCCTGTGTCAGCGGGCCCTCGGTACCGCGCTCATGTTGGGCACAGCTTGGGTTGGTCTGGTGGCGTTTAGCTGCCTTGCGACGCATGCGACGGTCGGCACCGCCATCTCCTCGATCGAACGCACCGGTACGTGGAAGATGGAGGTGCGAGGCAACACCAAGGCGGAGCTCGCAACCGTCGAGCAGCAGCTTGCCGCCATGAGCCGTCCCACACCGCCCCGGCCGGCCAAGACGGTGCAAGAGGCGCTGGCAGCGGAGCGCGTGCTACCCAGCGTGTGGCAGGACAGCCAGGAGTGCGGCAGGATCCGGACAGCGCCCACTTTGCGAGAGCATGCGCGCAGGTTGTGCAGCTGCGCAAAGAGCTGGCGGCGGCTCGGGATTACGAGCGCCTGTCACTTCGTGCGACTGAGCTGCGCCGGGGGGTGCCAGAGGCTCCAATCATTGCGACAGCCGATCCGTTGCCGGCGGCATTCAGTGACCACGCGGACGAACTGGAGGAAATCAATGCTCAGCGTGCCGATGAGCAGCGGCACTGATGAAGCGCGATCAGCTTGGCAAAACTCAACGCCTGAACCGAGCACCCATGCTCTCTGACTGAATTCACGGGAGCGGCTGATGCGCACCTCTCCTCCCCAGCAGATTGCGCGCCCTGCGCGCTTTTCGCCGCTCCCGCCCCCTCACCGGCATAGAACCGATATCGCCAACCAACCGTTTTCGAGGATGGCCGACTTTCGCTGGCGTCCATCACGCACGCACTTGTACCGACGCAAGGGCACAGACCCTATGGGGCTTGGGCTGCTGGCTGCCGCGATATTAGTGCTCGCCGGTCTCATCTGGCTCGTAAGCGGCTAGTCCACTAGCGCTCGATCGAATGAAAACGCCCGACCGGAAGCTCGAGCATGTTCTCGCAGCTATTGCTGGCAAGCCATAAGCAGCATGCGCAAAGGTAGAGCCCCGGCTTGGGGTGAACCGGGGCTCTGGTGACGCACTTCCCGCTGGTCCGGGACCAACCTAACGCCCAGCCTGCCAAACGTGGAATTGGCTTATGTGGTTCCATGTGAGTGCAGCGCACAATCGGCCGAAACTGGGATGCGACCAGAGTTCGGGATCCGCGCCAGGCTGACCATGCAATAATGCCATGCGCATGGCGCCAAGCTGGCTACATGGGTGCGGAGCTGCGGCCACAAATTGAGGAGGTCAGTGGTGAGGTATCTTGCGGCCATTGCCATCATGATGATCTTGGCAAGCGGAAGAGTGGAGGCACAGCAGTTACTCAACCAATGGCTCGACGCGGGATGCAGCGTTGTGAGCGCCCAGGTGACAGGAGAAGTCGCGCTCGTGCTCAACTGCAAGCCCATGGTCGAAGCAATGCGGAAAACGGGAAAAGACCATAGAGGGAATTCGGTGCCACCGGAGTTCGCGAAGAGCTACGGCTACACGGTGGTTTGCGTAACCGACAAGAATTCAACCCGGTACGTCGGGCGCGCAACGTCTGATATTGCCTGACCATACCTTAGGGCAATGACGCACCGCAGCGGCCGGGCCGCCGACAATGCACACCTACGTAGCAGTCGGCGGGATGCTCCCGACATAACATCCCAAACCGCGCCTCGATCACGGGACGCGGTGTCCGTGAATTGGGAGCCGGAAGTCGACGCTGTCGATTAATCTGGCCTGCGTCGCCGAGAGCAAGGGCGAAGAAGTCCTCCTGCTCGATTGCGATCCGCAGGGAAGCGCCCTGTTGTGGGGCGAGCGTCGGGGCACCGACCGGCCCACCGTCGTCGCGGCCGCGGCCGAGCGTCTGCCGGGCATCATCAAGGCAACGAGCGAGTTTACCGAGTTCGCGATCACCCTGGCGGTGATCGATGCCCCGTCCCGGCTCGATAGCGTGGCGCTGGCTGCCATCCGAGCGGCCGACTTGATCATCATCCCGACCATGCCGGACCTCATCAACCTGGCGCCGCTGTCGGAAACGGCGCTGCTGATCAAGTCGGCCGACAAGCTCGGCCACACCATCGCGGTCATCAACAACGCGGATGGCCAAAGCAAGCGTGTGGAGGAGGCCCGCGAAGAGCCAGCGGCTCGGCCTGGCGATCGCCCCTACTGTTCTGCTGCACTCGAGCCAGTTCGCGACCGCCTTCGGCCGGGGCAAGGGCGCGGTCGAATTGGCCGAGGGCAGGGCCCCGACGCAGGTTCAGGATCTGTGGGGCGACATCGACAAATTCGCAAAGCGCGTCGCCTCCTCGAAACGCAACAGCAAGGGTGCGGAGGTGCGCACATGACCGAAAAGGCACAAGACCGCAGTGGCCTCGTGCAGCGGTTGATGGGATTCGGGGCCCGCCCTGCCGTTCCGCCACCCGGCGCCAAGAGCGCGACCGGAAAGCTAGCGTGCCGGAGTACCGGCAAGGCCGCAAGTCCTACACGACGTGGTTCGACGAGGCCTGCGTGCGCCAGATCAAGCCGCCGAACAGGGGGTCAAGCAGCAGGATCTGGCGGCCGAGGCCTACAGCCTGCTGTTCGCGAAGTACCACAAGCCCGAGATCGCGGTCTGACGGTCGGAATGCTCCGCGCCGGCTCGCCATTCATCGCGCTATCTAGTTAGGCGCCTCGGGCTGCCTACATTGTTTCACGCGCTTTCACGCGACCGTTGGCTCCCATCACTGTTTGTCACGCGTGCGCGAGGCCCCCTTTCGCCGGTCGCAGAAGAGAGTAAACGGATCGCCGCGGGCCACAACGGCTCGTTGGAAGCCAAATCAAAAATCTAGGAGAATGATCATGAAGGCCATCCTTTTCGCTCTACTCGCCCTGTCGGTCCTTGGCAGCGTTGCGGTGCCCGCGAGCGCGGCTTGGGACACGAAGGCGTTCTGGGAGAACCTGGAGCGCACCCAGGGCGGCGGCAACTAAGCATCAGCCGCAGCACGACAAGCCCGCGAGCGCTATTGCTCGCGGGCTTTCTTGTGCGGGCTGGAGAGGAACGGGGACCGCCCGTAGTCTCGTTAAGCGCTCACGACCTGCCTGGTCGCACGGCTCGGGCACCCCCTCTAACCAGCGCCAGAACGGCCGGCGGTAAGTCAGGGCGCACCAACAAACCGCGTCGCCGCTTCGGGACGGGGGGACGAGCCTCGGAATATCCGCGCCGGTCCCTAAGTCAAGTTTGGCGGCTTTCGCTGCGTTTCGAGTTGCAGAAACAAAGAAGCCCCCGGCGGTTGACGTAGATCAGATCACTCAGGCCGCGCCTCCGCCGCTCGGTGCAGCGCACGGGTCTGAATCTGGATGATTACCTCCAGGAACCATGTCGCGGCATCTTTGGCCACATCGATGGCCTGATCGGATATATGCACCTCGTTCGCGTTCTTTGGATGCATTAGCTGATCCCGGGTTCTGAGGCATTCACGCATGGCGCTCCATCCGGTGGTCCCGAAATCGGGCTCCCAATGGGCCAAGTCGCGCGCGGCAATCTTGACAACAGCCTTCACTCGATCGAGCGTCCTGCTGCGATCAGGTGGTCTTTCCATATCGTCGGCAGACGACAGAATTTGAGCGCCCGCGCTTGAAGAGTGCGGATCCGAAAAAGCCGTCTGCATCTGAGACGGCAAAGCCGGATGCGCCGAAGCAGACCGCAGGAACGGTACACACGGTCCACAAGGCGACGACCGGGGCGACGAAGAAAAAATAGGCTACTGAGCCAAATCTGGGACGGCAGTGTGCTACCACTGCCGCCCCACTTGCTTAGCCCGCGCAGAGATGATCGTTTACGACACACCCCAGCTCCGCGCGGGGTGTTTTGCATTTCAGCGAGCATCACATAGGTTCGATCAGGACTTCACGGCGTCGCTAGCACAAAGTTCGCCATGACGGTCGATCCGAAAGACATTGCAGCATTGTGAGCAAAATTGGATGCGTGGATCGCGCTGGAGACCGCTCTCCGCGAATATCTAGTGGGCATTCACGATCTCCTGGACGGCGCACCGGACAATCAGTCCCTGAGGCGCGCCGTCGTCCGTTCTCTCTGGGGTTTCGTCGAGGGCAGCATCTACGGTGTGAGCGACTTCATCTCGACGATCGGCCCCGGCAAAGCGCAGATCGCAGCTCTCGCTGCGGTTGCCGCAGGTATTGCCCATGGCAGGGTATTTGTCGACGCCGATGGCCAGGATGTACAGCGTGCCGCGCTTGTCGAGGTCGCCATCGCCCTCGTGATCGAGCACGAGGCGCTGCGACGGCGCTTCTCCGATGGCATTGCTGAGGATGATGCGAATGTCGTTGTGGCCCTTGGCCAGTGGCACGTCGAGTTCCTGCTCGCCAACCCTAGTGCCGTTCGTGCCGATCCACCGGGTAAGTTCGGTCACTTGCTGGCCGTTGACTGCACGCGGATCGCCTTGACGGGGTCGGGCACCGCCTCGATGGCGATCTTGACCTGCGCCCGCCCGCCCCGCTGCGTGGAGTCTGGCGCCGGCGAGACGATGCGGTACCGCGGCACCGGCCTCGTTTGTAGGTCGGCGAGCTTGAAGGAGGAAGTGCCGGGCGCCTCACGCACCGCCTGCTCAGCAGAGGCCAGGACGATGGCCTTGTCGATGATGTCGGGCCGGTTCAAGTGCTCGCGGAGCTGGTCGGCGCCGACGTAGTCGGCAGCGTTCTCGGGTCCCTTGTTGATCTGCCATCCGACCATCTTGTCGGCGCCGGGTGAGCCCGTGTAGTAGCCCTGCGGCGTCCACATCACCCATTCCCCGTCGCTGCCGTGGAACAGGGTGACGATCAGCTCACGGGTTTTCAGGTTCCATAATCGGAGCGTCTGGTCGTGGCTACCCGAAACGAGCAGACGTCCATCGGGCGAGTGCGTCACCGCCCACACCTCGCTCTCGTGGCCGACGAACCGGCCAAGCTCCTTGCCCTGCAGGTCGTAGGCGATGAGCTGGCCACCGCTCCCACCCGAGATCAGGCTCTGGCCATCGGGCGCTAAGGTGTAGGCGAGGTGCCGGACGCCATCGGTCGCGCCGCTCGAGGCCACCACCTTGCCGTCCCGAGGATGGCTTCGTCGCGTCCATAGTCACCCCCCTTGCGGTGAGTCAACGTGGCTGCGCCCTGCGTGGTGCGTGCGCGCAAGAACGTCGCCGCCGCGTTATCGACCCGCTCCGGCAGGCCCAGGACGCCGCCGACCTGGGCTAGGCGCACCTGCCATTCACGCGGATTGGCACCCTTAAACGGCTGCTCTCGCCCAGTGTTGCCCCAGGCCAAGTGCCGCCCGTCGGCCGAGAAGGCCGCGGCCCAGGCGGGCGCACCCTTGCCGGCCAGGCTCTTCTCCAATTGGCCCGTGTTGGCTTTCCAGAGGTGGATTTTCTGGTAGCTGTCGCCGCCCGTGGCTACCAGCTGGCCGTCCAGGCTCAGTGCCGCGGCCAACACGATGTTGTCATGGCCGCGATAGGCGACGGCTTGTTTGCCCGTGGCCACTTCCCAGACGCGCTGAGTATAGTCACAGCCGCTGTAGCCGCAAGTCGACAGGAGCTGTGTGCCGTCCGGGCTGAATTTGAGCGCGCCGATGTGGATCATTGGAATTTGCACCCTGGATTGCACCCTGCTCTGCACCCTGGCCAACATCACTGGACTGCATTTCGTCTGTGGTCGGTTGGACTCCCGCGATGGTCGAGAAGTAGTATCGGCTCAATGCCTGGTAGCCGCGACGACGGCGTAGTCGGATGACCAGCCGAGCCCGACTAGCTCAGCGAGGCCGTTGTAGACGCTTCGACGCGAGATCTTTTTTCCGCTGCCAGGGTTACCCAGTTTTTCGACCGTGGGGTATGCGCACCCCTCGGGCTTTACGCTCGGGTAGTTGAGTAGACGATCAAGTAGCAAGATGGCTGATGGAGACAGATCGTCGTTCTGAAGCGCCATTCGGCGAAGCTGAGCACGCCGCTTAGCTAGTTCGCTAGGCAGCAACGCCCGGACGGCTGCGGCCATAGCTTCGCATTCGGCATCGGTCTTTCGCTCGCGCGAGTTTTTGGTGGGCTGAACTTGTGCGCTGTTGACCGGACAGCGGTCCCGTGACAGAAAATCGTGCATTGTCTGCGCGCTCTCACGCGCGGGCAAACCACCAGTTCGGAAGGCCCCGCCGGCATGCGGGGCTTTCGCGTTTCTGGATCAGGCCGCGATGGTGGTGATTCGAGCCGGTGGTTAGCCACGGCGGGAAAATCCCTTTGCTGATCAAACGGCGCGCAAAGAGGGGGTAGCCACGCTAACTCTTTGATTGGACTCGATTGGGGGAGTCCCACCCCATCCGCCGCCCGTATCGATTGCGGCACCTCGGTCGCCGAACGTGACCTAAGATTGCATGCCCCATTTCTGGATCGTTGCGGCTTCGATATTGCGGAAGATCAGGTTTTCCACGGTGAGCCCGATCAGGATCACCGTGAGCAGGCCGGCGAACACGGCTGGTATGTCGAGCATGTTCTTGTTCTCGTAGATGTACCATCCGAGCCCGCCCTTGCCGGAGGAGACGCCGAACACCAGTTCGGCGGCGATCAGCGTGCGCCACGCGAACGCCCAGCCGATCTTCAGTCCGGTGAGGATGGAGGGAAATGCGGCCGGGATGAGAAATCTTGAGAATGAAACTGGGGCCCTTGAGGCCATAGTTGCGGCCCACCATGCGAAGCGTGTTCGACACGGAACGGAAGCCCGAATGCGTGTTGAGCGCCACCGCCCACAGCACCGAATGCACCAGCACGAAAATGATGGAGACGTCGCCCAGCCCGAACCAGATGAGCGCAAGCGGCAGCAGGGCGATGGCGGGCAACGGATTGAACGCCGACGTCAGCGTCTCCAGCAGGTCATTGCCGAGGCGAGACATCATGGCGAGCGCCGTGAAGAACATGGCGAGCACCAGCCCCAAGCTATAGCCCTTCAACAGCAGCACCACGGAGTTCGCCACCTTCTGGGGGATGTCGCCGCTGAGGATGCCTGCCTGGAAGGCCTCGAGCGTCGCAGAAAAGCTAGGCACCAGCAGGGGATTGTTGAGGTGCCGGGCATACGCCTCCCACACAGCGGCTATGGCGACAAGAATGAAGGCCTTGCGGAGCCAAGCCTGATTGGCGAGCCTCTGCCAAGGTGTCAGCGCCTTCTGCACCACGCCGATATCGCCACCGGCGATCGTTTCCCGCAGGTATTCGGGGCGAAACGGCGGAAGCGGGGGCAAGCGCGCTGCCGGCACGTGTATGTCAGCCATGACGCACGACCTCCTGTTCCTCGATGCGATCCGCGAACAGCATCTGGTGGATGCGGTCCGAAAGTGAGCGTCCGGTTGCCGGATCCACTGGGTCTTTTCCGTCGCTGTTAAGCTCGCCCTTGACCTGTCCCGGGTGCGGTGAAAGCAGAAGGATGCGGCTGCCGATCAGCACCGCCTCGGGAATCGAGTGGGTCACGAACAGCACCGTGAAGCGCGTATCGGCCCACAGCTGAAGAAGCTCGTCCTGCATCTTCCGCCGTGTCAGAGCATCGAGCGCCGCGAAAGGCTCGTCCATCAGCAGAACATCCGGCTCCATGGCAAGCGCGCGAGCGATGGCCACGCGCTGCTTCATGCCGCCCGACAGCGTGTGCGGATAGGCGTCAGCGAACTTGGCGAGGTTGACCTTGTCGATGTAGCGCATGGCTTGCGCCTCGGCAGCCTTGCCGCGCATCTTGCCCGAAGCTTCGAGCGCAAACATCACGTTCTGCTTGACGGTCTTCCACGGCAGCAGCTGATCGAACTCCTGGAACACGAATACCCGGTCGGCGCCCGATCCACGGATGGGTAGACCCTTGAGCCGCATGCTGCCCTCGGTCGGCGCCATATAGCCGCCGACCGCTTTGAGCAGAGTCGACTTGCCGCAACCCGACGGCCCGAGCAATACGAACCGGTCCGCTCCGTAGACGTCGAAGCTGACGCGATAAGTGGCGGTGACCAGATGCTTCTCGGTCTTGTATTGCAGGGTGACGCCTTGCACCTGCAGCAGCGGCGCAGGGCCAGGAGGAGCGTTCATCGCGGTTCGAGCCTCCATGGCGTAACGCCGGCGAGCGGGCTTTGCCCCGACGCGTTCAGCTTCCCGGCAGTCCGTGCACCTCGGGAAAGAACAGGTCTTTCCAGCTTGCCGGCATGGTCTTGATGGAGCCGGCCGCGTGCATGAACTCCGCATACTTCATGGTGCTCTCGGGCACCATGGTCCATTTCACTTGAGGACCGGAGGCGATCTCGGCCACCTTCTCCACAGACAGCTTCGACTTGACGTTGTCGATCCAGTACTGCGCTGCTGGCTTGACGTCCTTGTTCAGCATCTGCGTCGCCTCGTCGAAGGCAGCGACCAGTGCTTTGTAAAGGGCGGGATTCTTGTCGCGAAACTGCGATGACGTCCAGGCCAGCGTGAAGGTGTGCGGGCCACCAAACACCTCGTAGGAGTTCAGCACCGTGCGAATGCCTTGTTTCTCTAGTTGCTGATACTGGAAGGGCGGCACACTGAACACGCTGGTGATGCCGGCGGAGTCGCTCAGGAGTGCGACGGTGGCATCGGGCGGTGACATGCCAACAGTCAATGCATCGAGCTTGGCGTAGTTGGCCTGACCCCACTGCTTGGCGGCGGCCATCTGCAGCATCATGGCCTGCACGGAGATTTTCACCGCCGGGACCGCGATCTTGTCCTGGTCCGTGAAGTCCGCGATGCTCTTGACATTGGGATTGCGCGTGTTGAGCAGGACGGGCTGCGAGGTGAATGCAGCGATGCCCTTGACGGCGTTGGCGGTGCCCTGCGTGCGAGCCCAGATCGTCAGCAGGCCCGGCACCCCGCCTGAGACGATGTCGATGGAGCCCGACAGCAATGCATCGTTCATGGCGGCCGGGCTGTTGAAGGTCGCCCACACCACCTTGACCTCGGGAATGCCGAGCGCCTTGGCATGTTTCTCGACGAGTTGATCGTGTTCCATAACGTTGAACTGCAGGTAGCCCATGGAGAACTGCCGCGCAAAACGGATCTCCGGCGTCTGCGCATCGGCCGTCGACCCGAACAGTGCGATCGCGACGCATACGACCACCAACAGTCTTGCAAGGCGCATTCGCATTCCTCCTGATTTTCTCCCAGTCAGGCAGCGAGGCGGGCGTAGTCCTTGGTTGCCATTACCTGAGCGCGGCGCATGTAACGCGGCTCATCGGGGCTATAGTCGGGAATGGCGTTGTGCACCGTGCCGATGTTGTCCCACATCAACACGTCACCTTCGGTCCACTTGTGGGCGTGGAAGTATTTTTCTTGCCCCTGGTGCTTGAACAGGAATTCCAGCAGCTCGCTGCTCTCCGCCTCGGGTAAGCCGTCGACGCACATGGCGTAACCCGGATTGCAGTAGAGGATTGTGCGGCCCGTTATGGGATGAGTGCGAAAGATCGGCTGCGACACCGGCGGCTTCTTGGCACGCTGTTCGGCCGTCAGCGGTGCGCGCTGCGAGCCCGGGCGGGAGCGCATCATGTCCCAGAACTTGGCGAAGTCGTGTGTCGCCGTGCGACCGGCGAGGCGGCCCTTTATGTCCGAGGGAAGGTCCTCGTAAGCCAGGTGCATGTTTCGAAACTGCGTATCGCCCAGCGGGCGGCCATCGCGCATCGGTACCTTGATAGCGTACAGCACATTGGCGAGCGCAACGTCCTTGCTGTAGGACATGT
This sequence comes from uncultured Alphaproteobacteria bacterium, assembly GCA_963840445.1. Classification (GTDB taxonomy): domain Bacteria; phylum Pseudomonadota; class Alphaproteobacteria; order Rhizobiales; family Hyphomicrobiaceae; genus AWTP1-13. The sequence goes on from CAWIZC010000036.1 coordinate 9,795, forward strand.
CGGTGTGCCAGCCCTGGCCTGCATCGCCGAGCCCGATCGGCTTGCCGTCTTGCGTCATGTTGGACAGCACCATCACTTCCGGGAAGCCCGGCTCGTGAAACTGGTTGGCAACGTTGATCTCGAGCTCGCCGAACATCCGGCTAAACCGTGCAAAAGCGTCTGTCTCCAGCCGTTGCTTGGGAAAGCACAGGACGCCGAACGCACCGAGCGCGCGCAGAATCTTTTTGAAATCGCCGTCCGAAACCGGACGCGCGAGATCGATACCTTCGATCCTGGCACCCAGCGCCCTTCCCGTGGCCTGGATTTCCATGCGCTTGCTCCCTTGCCTTTGCGTAGTGTTCTTGGTGTCACATTGTTCTGGAATGCACACTAACACCGGCCGGATGCTTGAGGGAAGCTGGTGGCAGCGGCCACGCAGCGGTTTGCATCAACCGCTTGCGTCTGCAGCCACAAATGGATTGCGCAAGACGCCGATACCCGTGATTTCGACCTCAACCACGTCGCCGGGCTTGAGATCGGGCGAGGTGCCGTCGGTGCCCATCCAGATCATGTCGCCCGGATGGAGGGTGACATAGCGGGTCATCGTGGCAATGTAGGTAGCCACGCCGAACAGCATGGCGTTGGTGTGAAAGCGGGTGGTCTGAACCCCGTTGACCCGTACCTTCGTTTCCAGCGCGTCGAGGTCGACGTCGGTCTCGATCCATGGCCCCATCGGTTTGAAGGTGTCGGTACTCTTGGCGCGCCAGAGCGTGCGGTCGGACTTCTGCCAGATACGTTCGCTGACGTCGTTGCCGATGGTGTAGCCGAGCACGCAGGATAGCGCGTCAGCCTCGCTCAGATGCTTGGCCCGCTTGCCGATCACCACCGCTAGCTCACCTTCGTATTGCACCTTCCGGGCATCCGGCGGAATGACGACCGCCTCCTCGTGTGCAATCAAGGCATTGATGGCCCGGTAGCCGACGTCGGGCTGCTTGGGCAGGTCCGCTGCGATACCCAGTTTGGCTGCGGCCTCACGGATGTGCTCTGCGTAGTTCAAACCGACGCAATAGAACGTCCGAGGAACGATCGGTACTTCGATCTTGACTTCGCCGAGAGCGTGCACCCGCCTGGTTATTTCGTATCCGCCGAATGGGTCGCCGGCCACCTCGCTGACGCGATCACCGTCGAGGATGCCGTAGGCGGTGTGATCATGCGATGAGAACCGGATCCAGCGCATGCGGCACTCCTCCCATGCAACCAATTTGTTTGTTGGCGCGCGCCGGCACACCTAACATGTGCAGCCAAGTGCAGGCGTAACCTGCGCGGACAACAATAACCTGACCGGGAGATCTGACGATGCCAAGGAAAAAGATGGGCCGGCTTGCAAGCCGGCGGCAGGCGCTGGGCGCGATAGCCGGCGTGACCAGCCTGTTGGCTGCGCCGGCGATTGTGAGGGCGCAAAGCCCGCTCACGGTGAGGTTCGTGCAGCAGCGCGGACTGCTCTACATCCCTGTCGACATCATGGTCAGCGGCGGCATCCTGCAGCAGGAGGCGACCAAGCTCGGTCTCGGCAAAATCGAAGCCACTGCTACCGCGCTGAGTGGTCCCGGCCCCATCCTGGACGCCCTGCTGTCAGGTGCCGCCGACTATGGCACCGCGGCGCTGCCTTCTCTTCTTACACTGTGGGAGAAGACGCGCGGCACGGCCAACGAGGTGAAGGCGGTCGGTACTGTCAGCAACGGAGCGATGACGCTCTATTCCATCAACCCCAACGTCAAGACACTTGCCGATTTCACCGACAAGGATCGCATCGCCGTTCCGACCGTGAAGTTGTCCTTCAACGCCATGATGTTGCAGATGGCCGCCGAGCAACTGTGGAACGATCCACATCGCCTCGACCACCTGACGGTCGCGCTTGGCCATCCGGACGCGGTGACGGCGCTGTCGGCCGGCTACGGCAAGGCAACCGTGACCGCCCACATCGCCGTGCAGCCTTTCACCGACCGCGGCCTGAAGCTGCCAGACGCGCACATCATCACCGACAGCCGCCAGGTGTTCGGCGGGCCGTTGACGCAAATTACGCTGCTGGCAACGAAGCAGACCAAGGAGAAGAACCCTACCCTGTTCAAGGCTGTTGCAGCCGCGCTCGAGGAGTCCATCAAGGTTGCCAACGCCGACAAGCGTGCCGCGGCCGCCCTGTGGAAGGAGGCGCAGAAGGCACCCGACAACATCGACGATCTGGTGACCCAGCTTAATGATCCAGGCTTCGAGTTCACATCGCGGCCGCAGCGCATTGCTCACTTCACGGCCTTCCTCAACCGGATTGGCACCATGAAGACCAAGGTTGGCGACTGGAAGGAACTGTTCTGGGAGACCGCGCACAATCAGCAGGGCGATTGATCATGCTGGACCAAGCGTAAGCCCACCTTTGATACCAATCCGAGTAAGCCGAAGCTGCGGCTGCCCCCGGGAGCCTGGGATACGCACTGCCACGTCTTCGGACCGAAGGAGCAGTTTCCCTTCGCGCCTACCAGCAAGATTGATCCGGCCGATGCTGCAAAGGAACAGTTGTTCGCCCTGCATGCGATGCTCGGCATCGAGCGCTGCGTGATCGTGCAATCGGCCTTGCACGGCACGGACAATCGCGTGGTCGAGGACGCTCTGCTGGCCAGGCCGGGCGCCTATCTCGGCATTGCCCTGCTGCCCATCACGGTCGCAGATGCCGAATTGAACAGGCTGGATCGGCTGGGCTTCCGCGGCGTGCGCTTCAATTTCATGAAGCATCTGCATCAAACGGCCTCGATCGAGGAGGTGATCGGGCTGGGCTCGCGACTGGCCGACATCGGCTGGCATCTGCAGATCCACATGGAGAGCACGCTGATTGAGCCGATGACCCCGGTTCTGAAGCGATCTCCGGTCCCCGTCGTGATCGATCACATTGGGCGGATCGACGCTGGATTGGGATTGGAGCAGGCTCCATTCCAAAGTCTCCGGCGCCTCCTGCAAGACGACAGATTTTGGGTGAAGGTCTGTGGCTGCGACCGCATCACCCGTACCGGACCGCCATACGGGGATGCGCTCCCCTTCGCGCGCCAGCTGGTTGCCGAGTTTCCGGATCGTGTCCTGTGGGGCACCGACTGGCCGCATCCTCATCACGCTGGACCGATCCCCGATGACGGCCTGTTGGTCGATATCATCGCCGAAATGGCGCCATCTGAAGCGTCGCACCGCAAGTTGATGGTAGAGAACCCGCAACGGCTCTACGACCGAGGAGTATCGCCGTGACCGGCAGGCTGGCAGGCAAAATCGCCCTCATCACCGGCGCCGGCTGCGTTGGCCCCGGATGGGGCAACGGACGGGCGATGGCGGTGCGCTTCGCCGAGGAAGGGGCCAAGGTTTTCGCGGTCGACCGTGACTTGGAGCGCATGAGGCGAGACGGTCGAGCGAGTGCGCTCGGCCGGCGGAACAATCGAGACCTACCAAGCCAACGTTACCGACAGCGCCGCCGTCGCTTTAATGGTGCAAGCCTGCGTGCAGCGCTTTGACCGCATCGATGTGCTTGTCAACAATGTGGGCGGCTCGGCAGCCGGCGGTCCGGTCGAATTGTCCGAGGAGGTGTGGGACGCGCAGGTCGATGCCAATCTCAAGAGCGTCTTCCTGAGCTGCAAGCACGTGCTGCCGGTGATGGAGAGCCACGCCGCAGGTGCCATCGTCAATATCGCCTCCACGTCGGGCCTACGCTGGACCGGCAGCGCACAGGTTGCCTACGCGGCGACCAAAGCCGGCGTTATTCAGCTCTCCCGGGTTGTCGCGGTGCAGTATGCCGGCAAGGGCATACGTGTGAACACGGTGGTGCCCGGTCAGTTGCACACGCCGATGGTGGAGGCACGCCTTGCCGGGCAGCGTGCGGGCGGCAACGTCGAGGCACTGCTCGCCCAGCGCCAATCGCGCATACCGCTGCCATTCATGGGCGACGGCCGCGATACCGCCAATGCCGCGCTGTTCCTCGCGTCCGACGAGGCGCGTTTCATTACCGGAACGGAGATCGTCGTCGACGGCGGCATGACGGCGCGGTGCGACTAGATATGCCGCGGGTCATCGCACACCATCCGCGCGCTTGGGTTGGGCAAGGGGCATTCTCCGCCGATCGCCAGCCGCGCGCCCCCAGTCTCAACATCTATGAGCCGTACCGTCGTCACTAGGCCGTCTCACGCAGGAGCTTGCATGCGCGTTGCCACGATTGCTCTCGAGCAGATGACACCTGAACAACGCACGGTCCACGATGAGGTAGTGGCGGGCGTGCGAGGCCGCATGCCGGCACCGATGCGCGCTTGGATCCACAGCCCGGAATTGGCGCGTCATGCTCAGAAACTGGGAGCCTTTCTTCGCTACGGGACATCCCTGCCGCCGACGCTCTCGGAACTCGCCATCCTGGTCACGGCGCGTCATTGGACGTCGCACTTCGAATGGTACGCGCACAAGCGCGATGGGTTGAAGGCTGGCCTTGATCCGGCGATCATCAGCGCCATTGCCGAGCGGCGCGAGCCTGCGTTCGCCGATCCGGCGCAGAGTGTCGTGTACCAGTACAGCAAAGCCCTCCACGAAAAGAGGACAATCTCCAAAATCCAACACGATACGGCAGTGGCGACCCTCGGCGAACGCGGCGTCGTCGAGCTGGTGGGCATCCTTGGCTACTACGGCCTGGTCTCGATGACCCTCAACGCATTCGAGATCGGCTTGCCCGAGAATGAACAGATCGAACTACAGGATTGAAGCGCGATACGGCGGCCGCCCCCAAAACACGGCCACGAATGCGGCCACCACGGTTGCCTCGCAGCGACACGACTTCTCCTTCCGGCACGGGGCTCGACAGCCGCGGCACTGCACAACTGCGTCGGCGTGCGACTAGCCGGCGGAGGCACCTCGCCGGCGATGCCGCCGCATCGTGAAACCATCGAGGCGTCGGAAGTTGCGCGGCGGCGGGACCGGGCACACCGAGTTCGGCTAAGGCAGCAACAGCAGCTTGCGCGCCTGATCAATGGTCAGGCGCGCGTATTCGGCAAGCTGCTCGTCGGAAGCGCTACTGATCGGGTGACCGATGACGGCGAATGGGTAGCCGGGCATGCCGAGCACCCGGCACATCAACTCTGCCGCGCTCACGAAATTCTTCGTCATCACGCCCACGGCCGGGACGCCTTGCTTCTCCGATACTACTGAGTCGTGCAAACTGCACGACGAACAGCTGCCTCAATCGCCGACACCAGCGAACACGGCGTGCCAGTTGGGGATCTCCTCGACGATGTGGGCATCAGCGGGTGCGCTGTAGTTGGATTTCTCCCGCCACACCACGTGCGCCGCGCCCAGCTCCTTGCGCAGAAGGAGCTCGAGGTGAGTAAAATAGCCCCTGGTGCCTTCCTTGGCATTGGTGATGATGCCAATCGTTTTGCCTTGTAAGGACGCGAGCCGCGGCGCCAGGCTTATGCCGGCAGCCTTCATCTCGTTGGTCGGGTCGAGCACGCGCACGATTGTTGCTCCGGTTCTAGTTGCCGATGGCTCAGGGCAATCCTCAGCGTTTGGGCGGCTCACAGTCGACGCAGACGCCGATTGCGGCCGTCACGGCCCTCGTCTTGCTGCCCATCCAAGGTCCGATGATGGCCCCGAAGCCGCCGGCAGGACCGCCGGCAGCCACTACCAACAGATCGTCTGGCGACTGCAAGGCTGGATGCACCTTAGTGGCACGGTCGCGCACCACCGAACCTTTGCCGACGCTAGCCCACTCGCCCCGCTTGACGCGCGCGCGTTCGAACACGAACTCAGCGATGTCTGTCTTGGTCCAGCCGGCGTTCTGAATATGCTCGCGCAATTGCTTGGGGATCACAAGCACGTAGTTGCCGCCGTAGATCGAGTATGTGAGTTGATTGCAGCGCATCTCGGCCGCGTACGTCTCGAGGATTTCCTTGGGATCGGTAGTCCACTCATTCATGAGCTGCCGCGGCCCTAAGGCGGCCATCACCGTGACACAGGAAGCGCCCTTTGGCATGCCGCGCAGCTCGGAAAGAGGCAGCCAGGTGGTGTCCTCCTCGTCCTCGGCTAGGCAGTAGGAATATTTGCCTGGATGACCGAGCGTAGAGCGGTCGATGCCGCCCGGGCGAACGTCCAGCAGATTGATGAGGGCAAGGCGAATAGCCCGCCCAATCGTTGCAGTGGCGCGGTCACTGTTGCCAAGCGCATTGAAGGTGGCGCTGGCGCCGATTTCATGCCGGATCGGTCCGTTTATAATGACGAGGACAGCGCAACCGCCCGTGCTCGAGGAGGTACCGTGCAGAAGGAACTCATCCTTCATCATGGCTTGCCAAGCGGTAGCAACCACCGGGAAGTGCATCGGCAGGCAACCCGCCATCACCGAGTTGATGGCGAGCTTCTCGGCCGTTATGGGCTGCATCCGCACCGGCTCGATGCCGAGCAGCTGATCTGGCGGCATCCCGGCCCAGTCCAAGCAAGCTCTCACCGATGCCTCGGTCGGCAGCACCACGGGCAGCCCGTCCGTCCACCCGTTGCTATGATAAAGCTCTTGAGCGGCGGTGGAATCTTCGACGTCGTAAACCTTCGAACTTAGCGGTTGTTGGATCAACTCTGGCATGGCCACCCACCCTATGGCTCGAGCCAGACGCCGGTCAATCCTGAAGCAACCGCTACTCTATGGCGTGAGATTTCCCCTGCGTACCGGTTGTTCGCAAAACAGCTGACCGTCGGGGTGCTGTGCGCAATATATCGATCGGCGGCACGCTGCGCCGGTTCTGGAGGGGCCTAAAAGTGAGCCTTGGCACGCTGAGGATGATGACCATGTCCGGTTGGAAGGCCGCCATGGCCGTCATCATCAACGCCGCGGTGGCCAGGGTGCGGGCAACGCGATCGCAGCGGAGAGGAACGCCGTATCGACTGTGGTGGTGCAACGCCGATCGAGTTGTCGGACGCTGGCCGGTTCACAGCCCGATGAAACCGGCCAGCCGTGCTATGTCCGCAGGAGGAGCTTAGATCCAGGCACCTACCAACGCCGCCCTGACCAGTAAGGGTTGTAGTAGTAGGTCGGGGTATACGCGCGAGGAGCGTAGCCGTAGTAGCCATACCCGTAGACGCGTGGACCCGGAGCGTAAGCATAGACGCGTGGGGCGTAAGCATAGACGCGCGGGGCTGCGTAGCCGTAGTAGCCGCTATCATAACCGTACCATTCGTCGCATGCCGACGCCGCGCCGCTCGACGCGACGATCGAAGCTCCAGCCAGCAAGCCCGCAAAGAACAGCTTACGCATGGATGCACTCCTTCTTCCTGTTTCGGTTCTGCAAGAGTGCCACTTGGCGTGGCATTGGACACTTGGGGGCAACCCTTAGCGGCTTCTCCTGGTTACTACCCACGGGTTGGGCCTCTCCCTGCGGCCACTACTCCCCGCTGCACTCGCCGCCGGGTAGGCTCCTCCGCTCTCGCTTGCTGCCTTAAGCTGGCAGACGGCCGATGCGCAGGCGGGTGCCGGTGCGGGAGCCAAAGAGAGTGTTGGCCGCCAACGAGTGACGCGCTGTTTCCGTCACGCCGCTCGTTTCGGCCCACGCTGGAGACGATAGCTCGGGGCATCGCCCACGCCTCATGGCCCGTGCTGACGGACGCAAACTTACAAGAGCATCGTCAAGTCGCGTGCGGTCATGAGCCGCCTGAATCGGGCAGCTACCAGCGGCGCCAACCGCCCCATGCCCACCTGCGGGCGCCCCATCCACGCCAACCGTAAACACGGGGTCCGAAGAAGCGCCAGCGCGGAGCGTAGTAGGCGTAGCCGTAGTAGCGCGGCGCGTAGTGGTAGCGATAGTGCGGCGCGCTGTAGCCATAGTAATAGCGCGGAGCGTACCCGTAGTGGCGCCCGTGGCCCCAGCCCCAACCCCAACCCCACGCCGACGCACTGCTCGGCGCGACCAACATCGGTATGGCGGCGATCAAGCCGACGAGTAGCAGCTTCCGCATGGCAGCTCTCCTTCGTCCGTGTTGCGGATCACACCAGACTGCCACTCCATCGGCCATCGGGCACTCGGGAGCACCCCTGATCGGAGCGGAGGCGACTACCGACCGTGCGTTTTGCCCGGTGGCCGCGGCTGCCCCCTCAGTAGAGTGCGCCCCTAGACTTCAGTAGGTCTGCTGATGGACGGTTCTGCCGCTCTGGCCGATGTTGGCGCGCAGGGCACGCCTCCGCCGGTTCGACTTAAAAAGTCACGGAGCGGCCCCGCTCGGTTCCGCAGCGGACAATGACCATGACGCAGCAGCCTGAAGCCCGGCAGGAACGTCGGTTAGCCGCCCGGCGGCCAGTTCATATCGCTGCTTTTCTGCAATGCCACCGCCTTCGCCGGACAGCGGTCATCGTTGATTGCTCTCCTGGCGGACTTCGCATTGACAGCAACCTCGCCGTCGCAATCGGAGAACGGGCAACGGTCGAGCTTCTCTCCGGTCATCAGCTGCCGGTCCAGGTTGTATGGGTCGTGGGCGGCCACATCGGAGTACGCTTCCTCGGAGCGATACAGGATGGTCATCCGTCCATGCTCGCTCTTTGGGAAGCGATGAGGGAGCGCGAAAGCCTCCAACCGCCGGAGGCCGCGGCCTGACACAAAGCCGCAGGGTCGCCCTGGCGGCCTCGCTCCCACCGGCCTTTAACCGTTCGGCTGACACCAACAGAGCGGGCCACCATCCGCGGTCACTGTGAGGCAGACCAGGTCATCAGCGCTCCTTGGGGTCGAGCGCATCGCGCAGGCCATCGCCCAGGAGGTTGAACGACAGGACGGCCAGGAAAATGGCCAGGCCCGGCCAGATCGCCATCCACACCGCATTGTTCAGAAAGCGCTGAGCCGTGTTGAGCATCGAGCCCCACGACGGCGCCGGCGGCTGCTGGCCCAGTCCCAAGAACGACAGGCTTGCCTCGGCGATGATGGCGGTGGCAATCGAAATGGTGGCCTGCACGATCAGTGCTGGCAGGATATTCGGCAGAATGTGCTTAAGGGCGATGCGCACTGGTGGGTTGCCGATGGCGCGGGCCGCCTCGACGTAGTCCTCCACCTTCACCGCCAGCACCTGTCCGCGCGTCAGGCGAACGAAGATGGGTGTGGTCGTCACTCCGATGGCGATCATGGCATTCTGCAGTGACGGCCCAAGGAACGCTGCCAAGGCGATCGCCAAGATCAGGAACGGGCAGGCCAGCATGGCATCGGTGATACGGCCTATCACGGCGTCGATCCACCTACTGCCGTAGCCGGCCAGCAGGCCGATCGGCACGCCGAGCCCCGCGGCGATGGAGACAGACACCACACCGGCCAGCAGGGAAGCGCGGGCGCCAAAGACCACGCGAGAGAACAGGTCGCGTCCCGATTCATCGGTGCCGAACCAATGCTGCAGCGACGGTGGCTTGCGGATCGAGGTCCAGCCTTGCTGGATCGGATCGTAGGGCGCGATCAGCGGGGCACAAATGGCGATCAGCAGGAGCAAGACGATGACAACGAAGCCTAGCACGGCGCTTTTGCGCTTGAGCAGGCGACGCCAAGCGCGGGCGCTGGGGCTCTCGTGAGGCAGCTCGACGGCTAGTGCGTCGGACACTGCCATAGCTAGCTCCTGAGACGCGGATTGATCAAGATGTAGGCGACGTCGGCCAGCAGATTGAGAAGAATATAGGTGGTGGCCGTGATCAGGGTGACGCCCTGCACCACCGCATAGTCACGGTTGAACACGCTGTCGACGATCAGCTTGCCGAACCCCGGGATCGAGAACACCTGCTCTGTCAGGACGGCGCCCGACAACAGCGTGCCAAGCTCCAGCGCGCCCAATGTCACAACAGGCGTCAGTGCATTGCGCATGGCGTGCTTGAGGACGACGCTGCGCTCGGCGAGACCCTTGGAGCGGGCGGTGCGCACGTAGTCGCTGCTCATGGCCTGCAGCATGGCGCTCCGGGTGTGTCGCATGAGCACAGCGGCGAAGGAGTTGCCCAGCACGAAGGCCGGCAGAATCGTGGTCTTCAGCGACAGCCAGGGATCCTCGAAGAAACCGACATAGCCCGACGCCGGCAGCCAGCCGAGGTGCACGGCGAACAGGAAGATCAGCATGATGCCGAGCCAGAAATTGGGCGTCGAGATGCCCCACAGTGCAACTACGTTGACGACATAATCGAGCGCCGTGTCGCGCTTGACGGCCGAGATCACCCCAGCCGTCACCCCGATCGCCAGCGAGAAGACGATCGCCATCAGGGCGAGTTGCAGCGTGACGGGGAATTTCTGCTTGATCAGCGTCAGCACCGGCTCCTTGAGACGCATCGACTCGCCAAGATTGCCGGATAGCACACCGCCGACCCAGTAGAGATACTGAACGGTGAGAGGCTGATCGAGGCGATACTGCTTGCGGATCTGCTCCAGCACGGCGGGATCGCGCTCCTCGCCGGCCATGGCCAACGCCGGGTCACCGGGGAGCAGTTGCTGCAGACCGAATATGATCACGGACACGAAAAACAGTGTCGGGATCAGCTGCAGCAAGCGCCTGCCGAGGAACCGAAGCATCTAGGACAGAGGCCCAGGCCTCTCCTCGTCGTTGCGATGTGAGGCCGCCCGCGCCTCGGGCCCTTACGGCTTCAGCTTGGCGCCCGTCAGCCGGATCAGACCGTCGGGCATCTGCTTGTAGCTGTCGAGCTTGCCCGTGTGGGCGATGATCATCAGCCGGTGATAGAGGTAGACAATGCCGCCTTCGGCAAGCGCCTTCTCGGCGATCTTCTCGTACACGACCTTGCGCTCGGCAACGGTGCCCTTCGTGCGCGCCTCGTCGAGCCAGGCGTCGACCTCCGGGTTGCTGTAGCCGGCATAGTTTTGCGGCGCCTTGGTCTTGTAGAAGCTGTAGGAATTGCCGTCCGGGTCGACGCGTCCCGACCAGGCCAGCATATAGGCCTGGTAGCGACCCTCTTCGGCCTCCTTGAGCGAGGTTGCGAACTCCGTCACCCGGATCTTGATGTCGAATCCGGCTTCGCCCGCCATCGCCTGGATGATTTCGGCCACCTGCCTCGTCTCAGGATTGTTCGGCACCATGAAATCGATGGCCAGAGGCGTGGTCACCCCCGCTGCCTTCAACAGCTCCTTGGCCTTGGCTACATCGCGTTTCGGAACCGGGAATTTGCCCTGATAGTAGGGGCTCTTCGGGCTCACCCACTGGTTGCCCGGCAGGAACTCGCCGTTGAAAGCGACTTTGGTGATCGCCTCTCGATCGAGCGAAAGATCGAAGGCTTGCATGACGCGCGGATCCTTGCCGAAGGCGGCCTTGCCCGCGTCGCTCTTACCGATGTTGAGCGTGACGCCCTGGTAGCCGAGTTCGGGAACCGTCGCCAGTTTAAGCTTCGGGTCGGCCTTGATCTCCGGCAGGTCGGTGGCGAGCGCCCGCTCGATCATCTCGAGGCTGCCGGCCTTCAGGTTGGCAAGCCGCACCGTCGACTCGACGATCGGGCGAAAGACAACGCGGTCCACGTGAATATTGGCGGCGTTCCAGTAGTCGGCGAACTTCTCCAGCACGATGCGGTCCTGCTGCACGCGCTCCACGAACTTGAAGGGGCCGGCGCAGACCGGCTTCAGCCCGAACTTGTCTCCTGCTTCCTTGGCGACCTTGGGGGAGACGATCATGCCGGCACGGTCAGTGAGCTGGGCGATGAGCGGTGCGAACGGAGATTTCAGCAACAGACGAACGGTCAGCGGATCAGCCACCTCGATCGTCTCGACCGCCGCCAGCTCGGGCTTGCGGAACGAGCCCGGCAGGGTCATGTGGCGTTCCAGACTGGCCTTGACCGCTTCCGCATCCATGGCCTCCCCGTCGTGGAACTTGACGCCCGGCCGCAGCTTGATGGTGACCGTCTTGCCGTCGGTCGACGTCTCATGCGACAGCGCCAGCTGCGGGACGATGTTGATGCTCTCGTCGATATCGAACAGCTTGTCGCACAGGGAGGCGAACACGATGCGCCCGACGTAGGTGCGCGCCAGCGTGGGATCGAGCACGTCCGGGTCCTCGGCAAGCCCGATACGCAAGGTTGTCTCCGCCATGGCCGCGGAACCGGACAGCAGAGCGGCGGCAAGTGCCATTCCGGCAAGACCGAGCCTCTTCATGATTGCACTCCCGAGCTGGCGCGCTTCAATCCTGTACTCCGGCATCGAACGCCCGAAACAGGCGCTGCAGACTTGCCGAAAATTCCGGCCCCAACAAGGGTGTGGGCGGATTGGATGAAACTATGTCGCGCCACAGATGGCAAGCTGTGGCATGGGTGCCATGGGGTGCCAGCTCGGGGCGCGAGTGTTCTGCAGATGTCTTGCGCATGGGCGCAGCGGGGGTGGAGATGACAGCCGTGCGGAGGATTGAACGCGCTGGGGGGGTCGCCCGGCAGCAGGCGCCGATGCTTCCGCTCGCCGGTCGATGGTACCGGCACCGCCGATAGCAGGGCCTGCGTGTAAGGGTGGCGCGGCTCGGCAAAGATCGCATCCCGCGTCGCGCTCTCCACGATGCGCCCCAGATACATGACGGCCACACGCGTGGCGATATGCTTGACCACCGCCAGGTCGTGGCTGATGAACAGGTAGGCAAGTCCCAGCCGCTGCTGCAGGTCCTTGAGCAGGTTGAGGATCTGACTGCGAATGGAGACATCGAGCGCCGACACGGGCTCGTCGCAGACGATCAGCTTCGGTTCGACCGTCAGCGCGCGCGCTATCGCCAGGCGCTGACGCTGGCCGCCGGAAAACTCGTGCGGATAGCGCTGCGCGTGCTCGCGCCGCAAGCCCACCACACCGAGCAGCTCCGCCACCCGCTCCCGGCGGCTCGCCGGCGACAGGTCGGTGTGCAGCAGCAGCGGCTCGGCAAGCATCTCGCCGACCGTCATGCGTGGATTGAGCGAGCCGTAAGGGTCCTGAAATATCAGCTGGGCTCCGGCGCGCACCCGGCGCAGGGCCGCACTGGAGAGAGAGGCCAGGTCCTGGCCGTTGAACCGGACTATGCCGCTGGTCGGCTCGATCAGCCGCAAGACAAGCCGGCCGACGGTGGACTTCCCGCAGCCCAATTCACCGACCAGCGCCAGCGTCTCTCCCGCCGCGATCTCGAACGACACACCATCGACGGCGTGTACGACGGTAGTCGCCGTACCGAGCAACGATCGGCGTACGACGAACTGCTTCATCAAACCCTCGACGGCGAGCAGGGGCGCGCTCATGCCACCAGCGCCTCCAGCGGCGCTTTCCAGCAGCGCGATCGATGGCCGGGACTTACATCGACCAGCGCCGGCGCCTCGCTGCGACAGCGCGCGTCGGCGAACGGACAGCGGCTCGCGAAGCGACATCCGACAAACCGGCCGGCAAGGCTCGGCACGCTGCCAGAGATAGTCGCCAGCCGCTCGCGGCGTGCGCTGATGAGCGGGATAGAACCAAGCAGGCCGACCGTATACGGGTGCTGCGGGACCGCGAACAGACGAGTTGCCGGGGCGTGCTCGACGATCTCGCCGGCGTACATCACCGCCACATCATCGCAGGTCTCGGCCACCACGCCGAGGTCATGGGTGATGAGGATGATGGCCGTTTGGGTGTTCTGGCGCAGCTTGGCCAGCAGGTCGAGGATCTGCGCTTGAATAGTAACGTCGAGCGCCGTGGTCGGCTCATCGGCGATCAGCAGCGCCGGTGCACAGGCGAGCGCCATGGCGATCATCACGCGCTGGCGCATGCCGCCCGACAGCTTGTGCGGATATTCGTCGACCCGGTCCCGCGGCGAAGGGATCCTGACCCGCTCTAGCATGTCGATGGCTGCCGCGCGCGCGCCTTTGGCCGACAGCCCGCGGTGCCGGATCAGCGCCTCGCCGATCTGGTCGCCGACCGTGAAACTCGGATTGAGCGACGTCATCGGCTCCTGGAAGATCATCGCCAAGCGATTGCCGCGAAGGTCCCGCATCTCCGCCTCAGGCAGGGTGGCGAGGTCCTTGCCTTCGAATACAACGGAGCCTGAAACCTGTGTTCCAAGCTTCGGCAGCAGGCGCATGATGGACAGAGCCGTGACGCTCTTGCCGCAACCCGACTCGCCGACGATCCCCAGCGTGCGTGCCGGCAGCAGCGAGAAGCCTACGCCGCTGACGGCCTCCGTGCGCGTGCCCCGGTCGCCCTCGAAGACGACACGCAGATCCGCAACGGTCAGGAGCGGCGCCGCATTCACTCATAGCCCTCCGCGATGGATTGGGAGACGAGCGCCTCGAGCTCGCGCCGGTCGGTCAGCCCCGACGCTCTGGCGCGGCTTGGCATCTGCCGCCGGAAATGCACCCAGCGTTGGCGCGCCACCTCCTCGAGGCGTGCTAGCTCCGACAGCGGATCGACGTGGTCATCAACGCGCAGGTCGTAGAGCGGATAGTCTTCGCCGTCGTGTATCAGCAGCGCTGCGGATTGCTTGCCGCGCTTGTCGCCACCGGCCGCTTCGCCGGCCCGCATCGCGCTGATCAAACGGCGCGCAAAGGGCGCAGCAGCCTGGGCCTGGTAGACACGGGCGGTGTCGTCCAGGACAGCGGCACCAGCCAGCATATTGCCAGCGACCGAAAAGCCCGGGTGCAGCTGATGCCCGCACCAATCGATGCAGGCCGTACCGGTGTAGGCGGCACTTCGGCCATCCCGGTCCATGACATGCAGCTGGCGGTTGTGCCGGCCCTCGTCGGCCTCCATTAGCTGCGCCACCGCGTCCTTTGCACTCAGGCCGCCCTCCAGCAGCGCCAGACCTTTAGGACCGTAGTGCGGGTTGATGAAGGCCTGCGAGGCGACGGCACCGACGCCACTCCTGATATGCGGCACCATCGCGCCGACGGCGAAGAACCGCGTCGCCACGGCAATGCCGATGCGGCCTGTTCGCTCATCGCGGGCAACGATCGACCAGGTCATTCACACATCCACTGCCCATGGGCAAAGCTATAGCCACGGCAGAGGCAACGCCGAATTGGCTGCGCCGTCAATGCAGGAAAATGCCTCGGTCGGAGCTGGGCGCCAGGTGGTGCCTACCCTCGCCAGCTCGCACGCTTGCCCTCGATGTCGGGCAGGAACCAGGTCAGGAGCCCCAGAAGCGGCAGCAGGGAGCACAGCCGGTAGACGGTCTCCACACTCGTTACGTCGGCCAGCTGGCCCAGCAGCGCCGCACTCATAGCTCCGAGCCCGAACGAGAGACCATAGAACAGCCCGGCGATCATGCCGACTTTACCGGGCAGCAGCTCCATTGCGTACACCAGGACGGCGGGAAAGGCGCTGGCCATGATCATGCCGATCACGACCGTCAGAACGCCCGTCCAGAATAGGTTGGCGAACGGCAGGACCAGGGTGAATGGGACGGCGCCGAGGATCGAAAACCAGATGATTTCGCGGCGGCCGAACCTGTCCCCGACATGCCCGCCGAGCAGCGCGCCAAGCGCCTGCGCCGCCAGGAACAGAAACAGCATGATTTGCGAGGTCTGCACGCTGACCTCGAACTTTCCGATCAGGAAGAAGGTGTAGTAGTTGGTCAAGCTGGCGGTGTAGGCGCTTCTCGAGAACATCAGCGCGATCAGCAGCGCAACCGCCAACACCACATTTGCCGACGGTGCGTCGGCGCCAGCGGCTGCACCGGCCGCACGTGCCTTTACGGGAGCCGGCGACTGCCGCCGGTACCAGCGGCCGACCTGCAGCAACACCAGCATCGCCGCCAGCGCCACCAGCGAGAACCACGACAGGCTGGCCTGCCCGTTCGGCACCACCACGAATGCGGCGAGCAACGGGCCGCAGGCTTGACCTGCCTGTCCGCCCACTTGAAACATCGATTGGGCGAAACCGTGCCGCCCGCCAGATGCCAGGCGGGCCATGCGCGTCGATTCCGGATGGAAGATCGACGAGCCCGTACCAACCATGCCTGCGCCGAGCACCAGCATGGGATAGGTGCCGGCATGCGCGAGCACGATCAGCCCGACCAGCGTGCAGCCCATGCCGGCCACCAGCGAAAAGGGTTGCGGACTGCGGTCTGTAAAGATGCCGACCAGCGGCTGCAGCAGCGACGCGGTCAGCTGAAAGGTCAGCGTGATCAAGCCGATCTGCGCGAAATTGAGACCATAGGATGATTTGATGAGCGGATAGATGGCCGGCAGCAGCGACTGCATCATGTCGTTGAGCAGATGCGCGAAGCTGAGCGCCACCACGATCGAGAAGGTGCCGGTCTGGGCAAGGGATGTGAGTTCAGGCGGCGACGCTTTCTGCACGTCTTTTCCTTCATGCTGGGGTCAGATAGGCAATACAGCAGGCAGACCCGCTCCGGAAGCAGCGGGCTCCGCGGCTAACGCGCCAAATCATTTTGCCAGGCGGCGACCGTGCGTTGCAGCCCCGTCGCCGCAGGCCAGCCCAGCATCTTGCGAATGAGCTCGCAGTAGCCGACGCGAGGGTAACCCACGGTTCATCGCGCCGCGTTGGCCTCCGCCTCCGGTAGCAGGGTCAGCACGGCGGCCGCGTCGAACTCGCTTTTGCCCTGCCCGACCAGCATGCGGAACAGGGTCAGCGCCTGACCGGCCATCGGCATGGCGAGGTGCTGGGCCTTGGCGGCGGTATGCAGCATCTCCAGGTCCTTGAGCACCTGACGTGCATAGCCTTTCGGAGCGAAGTCGCGGGCGATCATGCGCTCGAACAGAACGGGCAGCAGGTTGGAGCCGGCATGTCCCGTGGCAAGCGCGTGCGGGATCTTGGTTGCATCGACGCCGTAGGCCTCCGCAAGGCGCAGCGCTTCGGCCATCACGCAGTAGTTGGTAAGGACAAGGGTCTGGTTGACGAGCTTGGTCGCCTGGCCCGCCCCGACATTACCCATGTGCGTGAAGCGCCCGAGCTTCTCCATGACCGGCCGGATGCTGTCGATGGCCGCATCCGTGCCGCCGGCCATGATGGCGAGCGAGCCCACCTCTGCTGCCGCAGGGCCGCCAGACACCGGCGCGTCCACGAAGGCCATGCCTTGCGCTTCCAGCTTGGCAGCAAGCAACCGGGTCGTATCGATCTCGGTGGTGGAATGGTCCACCAGCACGCGAGCGCGCGGCTTAGCCACGCTCAGGATGCCCTGCGCCCCCTCGATGACGTCCGCCACCGCGACCGTGGTCGTGACCGAAACCAGCACCATATCTGCGCGCTGGGCTACATCTGCCGGGGATACAGCCGGCGTCACTCCCAGGCTCTTGGCGCGCGCCACCTTGTCGGCCACCACGTCGTATCCCACCACGGGATAGCCCATCGCCACCAGCCGCTTGGCAAAGCCCTCGCCCATCAGGCCGAGGCCGATCAGACCGATGGTTGGAACAGGGTTGGTCATTGGTTTGCTCCTTGATGGGGCTGCGATGCCACGACGCTTCTTCCTCCGGACCGAGCCCCGTTGTCGGGGCTGGGTTGGAGCTACGGTTGCGACGGCCGCATGACTGGTCGATAGACCTCGGCTGCTGTGTCGTGAAACAACCGTCTACGGGCACGCTCCCCGAGGCCGGCCGTGATGGCCTCGAACCCATCGAAGATCTCGTCGAATGTCGCGACCAGCGAATCAACCGGAAAGTTCGAGGCGAACATCGCTCGCGACGCACCGAAGATGGAGATGGCGTCCCGTACGATCCCGCCGTTCAGGGCAACCGTCCAGGCCCTGCCGGGTACGCCGATGCCAGAGATCTTCAGCCGGGTATTCGGCTCGCGCGCCATCAGCTCGAGCGCGCCCCGCCAGCCGGCGATGCCCTGCGGCGACCGATCCGACGGTAGGCCCGTGTGGTTGATGATGATCAGGGTGCGCGGAAAATCGCGGGCGAGCGCGGCAGCCGCCTCGAAATGCCACCACGGCGTCTGTAGATCAAAGTGCAGACCGTGCTCTTCCAGCCGCGCGAAGCTGGTGCGCCAGACCGCGCAATCCATCGATCCGGGCTCGCCGCGACGTGCTTCGGCTGCGGACCTCGCCGCGCGAGGTTTGTGGCGCACGCTGCGCACGAGCGGGAACGCCGCCTGCGCTGCAAGCACCTCGGCCGCATCCTCCCGATCCAGCCAGGCCTGAGCAACGACAGCGTTGGGCAACCCCTCCCGCGCGGCCACGTCGTGCACCCAGCGCGTCTCGCCGATCGGATCGCGCGGATCCCACTCCGCCTCGACGTACACGGTGGCGCGGATATCGAAGCGCCTCGCATCGGCCCGGTAGTCGGCCGGCAGGTAGTTGCGGCGCAGTGGCGCGTAGTTGCCGTAGCGGAACGGGATCATCGGCTCGTCGCGCAACCAGGGGTGATAGTTGTGCCCGACATCCCAGATGTGGTGATGCGCATCGATGATCGGCTGCCCGTCCACAACCCGCTCCGTGTCAGGCCGCGATCAGCTTGCGCAGTTCGGCGGCCGAGTGGGTCTGCGGCGCGGTCGATCCTTCCGCCGACAGCCGGGCCCTGCCCATGCGCGCGGCCAGCAGCACCGCCGCCCGACCCGCACCCGGATTGGCGACGCCCCGACCGGCGATGTCGTAGGCCGTGCCGTGCGCCGGCGTTGTGACCGGGAACGGCATACCGCCAAGCAGGGTCACGCCCTCCTCGAATCCGATCAGCTTCATCGCGATCTGCCCTTGGTCGTGATACATGGTCAGCACGGCGTCGAACTGGCCGCGCATGGCCCTTACGAATACGGTGTCCGACGGAAAGGGACCCTCGCAGGCGATGCCGCGTGCCTTGGCCTCACTCACGGCCGGGCCGATGATGTCGATCTCCTCGCGGCCGAAATTGCCGTTGTCACCGGCGTGCGGATTGAGCGCTGCGACCCCGATGCGTGGCACGTTGTAGCCGGCAGCGCGCATGGCCGCGTCGGTCAGTGCCAGCGCTTCGCCAATCGCCGTTCCAGTGATGCGCGAGGCGACCGCCGACAGCGGCACGTGCGAGGTGACACGTGCGTTCCAGAGCTTCGGCAGCACGTTGAACTCGCTGGCCTTGCTCTTGAGGCCCAGCACCTCTTGCATGAAGACGATCTCGTCCTCGTAGCTCGGGTGAGCGAGCCGCATGGCCGACTTATTGAAGGGCGTGAAGCACACGGCGTGCGCCGCGCCGGCCATGCCGCAGACGAGCGCCGTCTTGAAGTTTTCCAGCGCGTAGCCGCCGCCGGCTTCCTGCACCTCGCCTACGCGGATGGTGGCCGGATCGAGATGACCGAGGTCGACAAGAACGGGCGGTCCCACGCCGCTGGGGATCGGAGCATTCGGCGCGATGGTCTCAACGTCGAATGCGACACCCGCAACACGCGCGCCCTGATCGAGCACCCGGCGGTCGGCGATCACCACCAGGCGCGCGGCGTCAGCAATCGATGGATCGGCGATCAGGCGTGCGGTCAGTTCAGGACTGATGCCCGCGGGGTCGCCCATGGCCAGCACCACCACCGGGACGGTCTGCACAGGATCGCACGTCATCGCTGCCCCGTCGATTTTCAAGTGCGGCTACTGCGATAGCACACGTTCCGTCCTGCTCATACCGAGCCACTGGGCACCGCACTCCCGCCGCACCACGCTCGTCGTCCCAGCCTGCGCGTGCGCCATGCGCATCGCTCCGCTCACGTAAGCGCCGGAACCACCCCAAGTGGCGCCACGTTTTCCAACAACGGGATGAAACAAGGATGAGAATCATCCACCTTCGGCGGTTGCGCTGCTCATCACGGCGGTGCCGCCACTGCCCAGACGAACCAGAAGGCACCTGGCGGGAACCTGCCGACCGGACAGGGCCCGTGCGCCGCGGCTACCAGTCCGCGGTGTAGGACGGCCGCATGGCCGGCATCAGCTCCGAAACCATGCGCTCGGCTGACACCAACAACGATGGTCGTCTGAGCAAGTCGGAGTTCGACGCGGCCTGCGCGAAGAAGCTGTTCGATCAGCAGCAGCAAAAGAACTGAACGCCAGCTCACCAAGCAACGGCCTTCCGCCTCTGCCGGGAGGCCGTTCGCACTTCCTCACTCGCTGCTGCCCTTGCGTCTCGCCTCTTTAAACTCCACGCGTTCCAGTCTGCGCAGCAGACGTTGAATGTCCTCCGGCAACTCCTCGCGTGCGATGTCGTTCGTCGCCCACCGGAGGGACTGGCCGATGCGAGTCAAAAAATAAACATTCTCGATCTGCGCGGCGTATTTCTTGGCCATGGCAACCGTGTGAATGCCCACGCGTGTCGTGCGTTCCCGCTTCGCGTCCGCGTCCTCCCGCCCGCCAAGGTCCGGCGGCTGCGTATCGCGACTCATTACGCATGATGCAACGTCAACGAACGTGCGAAGTTGGCATCTGTTTTTACAACTGTTCGCATCCACGCAACACACAAAAGGGCAATTTGTTCATGAAGTTTGTCATCGCGACGCTGTTCTGTGTGGTCGGGACCGCAACTGCGCTGAGCAGCGTCGACCGTGCCGCAACAGACAATCAATAACCAGCAGAGCCATTCGGCGAAGCAACGTGGACCGCACCTGAGGCGTGCCGCTCGGCGTTGTGAGTTGCAAAGCTAAGCTTGTGGTCCGATCGCGGGCGTGGACCGATCACAAATCATTGCGCGCACACGGAGTGACGGGGACCGGTCGGGAATTGCCCCTTCCCTCAGGGGCGCCGGACCGGTCCCCGGTGACGTGCCCCAACCAAAAGCACACCACTCTCCCCCACATCAACGTTACCGACCGCAGCAACCATGTCCAAAGCGCGCTGCAAAGAGCGTGAATCTGCGCATCGCGGGCAGTTTGCGAGGACCTACACGCCGAGCTGGACAGGTTCCAGCGGCGAACGCACGACGGCCGGTTCCTGCGACGCGCGCGGGGCGCACTCGGGTCCTGCATTTCCTAGCAGGTCATGCACCTGGGCAGGCACGACGACCCTCCGGAAATACAGCGCGGCTTCGGCGTGGAGGCGCGCCAGCACCCGCGCGCCTTCCTGATCGCGGCGGAGCATGTCGGCAAAGGTAAGCACGAGCAGGCCTTTGTCCCGCACGTACGTGGGCAGTGACAACCAGAAGGCCAGCTCGCTGGCTTTCCATGCCTGTAGCGCCGACGTGCACCAGAGGACGACATCGGCGGTGCGGCAGATGCCCCGCACCCGGCGCGCCATGGCGTCGTCGCCATCGCCGAGCCCCGGAGTATCGACGAGGCGCAGCCCGCTCAATCTGGATGAGGGTAACCGGACGCAAAGCCGCCGCCCCTCGCAGGCACCGGCCTCGATCTCTTCCCAGCCGGTGGTGACACGCGAGCCATCGTGCCGCTCCAGTACCAGTCGCGGCCGTGCGCCGAACTCGACGACGGTCGGCAGCCGCGTGCGCGTGACGAAGCTGGTCGGCAGCACCTGAGTGCCCAGCAGACTGTTGGCGAGCCACGTCTTGCCGGAGTTGAACTCACCGGCGATCACGACGCGCGCAGGCCGTTGCGGCGCGGCGAGCGGCGCCCGCAAAAGCGGCTCGCCCCACCCTGTGTCGACGGGTACCCGGCCCGGCATCCCTTGGGTCATCGCCTGCCGTCCTCGACCTGCAGGGTGTTCAAGCCGGTCAGGATGGCGCCCAGCTCTTCACCGCAGGCGATCAGCATGGCCTGCCGTTCCACGCACTTCTGGATACGAGCCGTCTGCTCGCCCTCGCGGCGCCCGGCGTTTTGCGGGTCGCCAGCCTTCAGGGGGGCAGCCTGCAGGACCAGGTTCTGCCGGCGCTGCTCGACGCCGGACAACAGTCCGCTGGCGATGGCATTGGCACGCTGCATCGTGTACCCGACGCGCTCGCGCAGACGGTCCACGGCATCGCCGACGAGCTGGTCCACGATCGGCAGGAAATCGTTCTCGATCAAGATGCGCAGCTGGGTGCTGTGCTCCTGCGCCGAGCGGCGCGCCCTGAACCAGTGGGTCCACCAATGCGTTTCCAGATCCATCGTCACCCTGTCGGACAGCGCGGAAAGCGACAGCGATGCCCCGAGCGGCGCTTCCGGTGCCTCGAGCACGGTGCCGCGATAGCCCGGCAGCAGATTGGAGACGATCACTTGCAGATGCGGATAGAGGAACTGCTCGACACGCACGACGTCGTTGGCGAGTTGCTCAAACGAGCTCAGATAGGCCGTCTCTAGTTCGCTGCGCAGCGGCGTGACGTTGCATCGCCAGGATCTGGTGGAGACACCGTTCTCGATCGCCACGGCCAGCCGGTCGGCACTCGATTGCGCGAAGTCGCGCACGATGGCACGCAGCTCGCTGCGCATGATGCTCTGGCCGGACTCGATGGTGCGGTCGAAATGGGTCTGCATCTCCGTGAATGATGCCCGCAGCGCGTGCGCACGCTCTTCGAAGATGGCGAGCGACCTCTGCTCCTCCGCGACCTTTTTCTGCAGGGCGCTGGCCTCGGACCGCTCGGCCTCGAACAGCGCCTGCATCTGCTGCAGCTGCGAGCTGACGCCGGCCTGGTCGGAGCGCACGAGCTCAAGCAGGCAGTTCGTGATCTGCTGCAGCAGCACGGCGATCGTGCTGTTGCACATCATCCGTGTCACGGCTTCGGCGACCTCGGACATGCCCGTCGAGAGTGCCGGCGCACCGCGACCGGACAGCACCTGGAATGGCGTCTCGACGCCCATGGCACGGTTCGAGATGGGCGTCGAAGCATCATCAGCCAGAGCCGGCATTGACTGCGCATCCATGCCCCCCAACCACGCACTGCCGATGATGACCGGAATGTGCAGGGCCGGGAACTCCAGCCGCAGCCGCTTCTTCACCGATCGCTTGACGATGGTTGCATCGAGCGTCGGATTGGCCAGCTGATCCACGCGATTGATAAAGACGACTATGCGGTCCTTATGCAGGCCGTTCAGCAGCCGCATCATGGCAATATCGGCCGCCGAAAGCGGCTGCAGGGCTGAAACGACGAAGATGTAGATGTCCGGGTTCTCGAGACTGCGTCGCGTGATCTCGTCGCGCACCAGGAACGGGTCGTTGGTGCCCGGCGTATCGATCAGCGTGATCGGAAATGCGAATGGGCTGGCGTTGAAGTAGAGGTCGGCCGAGCGCGTGATATCCGAATAATTCCGCCGCCCCTCGCTGCTGCCTTCGAGGTTGGGGTCGCCGGCGCTGATATAGTCGGCCAACAGCTCCGGCGTGATCTCTTTGAAGCGATGCGACTTGCCGAGCAGCTGCTCGAACTTTGCGCCCAGCCGGCGCTCGGAGCGGCTGCGCATCACCTCGAGCTGCGCGCGCAGCAGGTCCGGCTGAAAGCCAGGCACGAGCCGTTCGGTGAGCTCGCGCAGTCGCCCGCCGCCCTTGGCGATCTGTTTCCACTCATCGACGGAGAACAGCTGGAAGACGGCCGCGTGCTCGGGTGGCGCGCTGGCGGCCCGGAAGTGGAGAGCCGAGACGACAGCCGTCCAGGGATTGATATCGGTCGGCAGCAGTCCTGGGCGACCCATCAGCGTGTTGATGAAGGTGGTCTTGCCGGCCTTGATCTGACCGATGACGGCGATACGGCAAGCCCGCTCCTCGATCTGGCGACGGGCCTCCTGCAGCAGTGGTGCCGCATGCTCACCCAGCACGCCATCCAGGTCGCCGAGCAGCGCGGAAAGGCGCAGGCGCGCCCGCTCCAAGGGTGCGCCGATCGGCTCCTGAAAAGGGGGGCTCACGGTTGTTTTGAAATCAAATGACTGGACCCGGTGCGCGTCCCCGTCATGCAATTGAGACGGTCCTTCGAACCCCATGCTTCCCCTCGGTTTGTCACGGCCCAACGGTGTCACTTGCGGGCCATAGGTCAACGCGCAACGTAAATTGCGGTTAACCGCGTCTGGCATCCCCCGCCAGCCGCGCCGTCACCATGTGGGACCCCTGCGCCTCCTGCCCTCTCAGGTGCAAATCCGATGCCTAGTCGGATGCCTACGCGGCAGACGGGGCCAAGCCTTGATTTGACGGGCCAGCCGCGTGCCGCGCGATCGCGGGAC
The DNA here is from genome assembly GCA_963840445.1 of uncultured Alphaproteobacteria bacterium. Taxonomy (GTDB): domain Bacteria; phylum Pseudomonadota; class Alphaproteobacteria; order Rhizobiales; family Hyphomicrobiaceae; genus AWTP1-13. The sequence continues at coordinate 33,734 of CAWIZC010000036.1, forward strand.
GCCGGCCGCGGCTTGGTCTTGTGCCAAAAGAGATGTCCCATGAAGGGGCTTTCTCCATGGCCAAGCGCGATGTGTGCGGGAATGACTACGACAAGCCGCTCTCGGTCACCTCTGCAAGGTGAAAGACGAGGCCAGCGGACTGACCCTGACCAGCATGCGCGAGTGCGCGCAGGTCATCAATGAGCAAACCCAGCCACGCCGAGCTGAGGCGCAGACGAAAGACGCGGAAGGCGGCACGCAAGACAACGCCGACTGGCAAATGATCACCAAGGCAACCCCCGGGAGAGCGACGCGCTGGACCTCAAGCGCAGGGTCTTCGCCAAGGCCAAGCCGGCCGATATCGCCCGCCGCTCAAACGCCCCGCCGAACGAAGCAGGCGCCGCATGAGCCACGCCTTGTCAGTCGGCCATGTCGATGCTGACGTTCTACACCAACAGCGCCTGCAGTAGCCTGCCCAAGGGCCAAGGGCGCAGTCTGCGCAAGGCCTATGGCGACTTGCGCAACTGACATGCCCGCTTCCGGCGGCGAGGCGATTTCCGGAGTGCGCCGCGAATTCGCTTCATGCACGTGTTGCCGCTCCACCGCCGCGGCACGGCGCTGACCTGGCGCTTGCCGCCAAGCCGGCCCAAGCCACCGCCCGGCACTCCGTGTGCCCGGCCGTCCCTTGCTCTGCTGCGTGCGCGTGCCCAAAGCAGCACCTGCACAAGACGCAGGCGATTGCTTCCGATTTGGCCGACGATTAGGCCATGTCTCGACAATCGCATTGTCAGATCAACGTGTTACCGACGGCGTTTCGTTGGCACGCGGCTTGCGGAAGGTTAACCGCGCGCCTGGGCATCGCCTGGGCCGCGCCGCACATCCCCGCTCTCTCCTACCCGCCAATGCGGGATGCGCGTGGAACTTGGCTGTCGGCTCGAACGGGGAACAATCCATGCTGCGATTTCCGCCTCGATACCTGCTGGTTGCGGCATTGGCCGCGCTCTCCTTTGTGCTCGCGGACGCGGCACTGGCGCAGACCGCGCCCACACCCAACAAGGGCGATACGGCGTGGATGATGATTTCGAGCGTGCTGGTGCTCCTGATGACGGTCCCCGGCCTCGCCCTGTTCTATGCGGGTCTGGTGCGCGCCAAGAACGTCGTATCGATGCTGATGCAGGTGTTCGCAATCGTCTGCATGGTGATACTGATCTGGGTGGTCTACGGCTACAGCTTGGCCTTTACTTCGGGCCCCTTCAATAGCTTCGTCGGCGGCCTGTCGAAGGCCTTCCTGATGGGCGTCACACCCGACTCGGTGGCGGCCACGTTCTCGAACGGCGTCGTCATTCCTGAGTTTGTCTACATCTGCTTCCAGATGACCTTTGCCTGCATCACCCCCGCACTGATTGTCGGCGGTTTTGCCGAGCGCATGAAGTTCTCCGCCCTGATGCTGTTCATTGCCCTGTGGGTGACCTTCGTCTACTTCCCCGTGGCGCACATGGTCTGGTACTGGGCCGGCCCTGACGCCATCGGCGATGCTGCCAAAAAGGTCGCGGAGGCGTCCGGCGAAGCCAAGGCCGCTGCCGAGGCGGCACTGACCGCCGTGCAGAACGACGCCGGTCTTGCCTTCCAGTGGGGTGCCATCGATTTTGCCGGCGGCACCGTGGTGCACATCAACTCCGGCATCGCCGCGCTGGTCGGCGCACTCATGCTCGGCAAGCGGGTCGGCTACCGCCAGGAGCCGATGCCGCCCGCACAGCATCACGCTGACCTGCGTCGGCGGTGCGATGCTCTGGGTCGGCTGGTTCGGCTTCAACGCCGGCTCCAACCTGGAAGCCACCGGCACGGCCACGCTAGCCATGATCAACACCTTCCTGGCGACCGCCGCGGCGGGCCTGTCCTGGATGGTGTGCGAGTGGATCTTCAAGTGGAAGGCCTCACTGCTCGGCTTGGTGTCGGGCACGGTCGCCGGCCTCGTCGCGGTGACGCCGGCAGCGGGCTTCATAGGTCCGATGGCAGCGGCCGAGCTCGGCGTTGCGGCCGGCGCGGTCTGCCTGTTCTTCAGTGCGGCCGTCAAGCGCCTGCTCGGCTACGACGACAGCCTCGACGTGTTCGGCATCCACTGCATCGGCGGTATTCTGGGGGCCATTGCGACGGGTCTGCTCGTCAGCCCCGAGTACGGCGGCACCGGCATTCTCGACTATGCGGCCAAGCCTGGCACGGCCGTCGTCGCAGAGTATGTGCGTGACGTGCAGCTGATGGCGCAGGTGAAGGCGGTGGCGCTGACACTGGTCTGGTCCGGCATAGGCACGGCCATCAGCCTTAAGGTCGTGGACCTGCTCATCGGAACGCGAGTCAGCCCTGATGCGGAGACGCAAGGACTGGACCTCGCCGAGCACGGCGAACGCGGCTACATCTACGAGAGCTGAATACCAGCGGCCTGACTTGGGGGTCCGCGAATGACTGGGGCGAGCCGATGGCTCGCCCCAACATGTTCTTGGCTGCCCCACAGTCCTGATCGCATCGCGATCAGAAGCCTCTACCCGGTGCCGAGCCCATCGAAGCACGGCATTGCCGAACTCATTCCCCCTTCGACAAGCTCAGGGCGAGGATCGTTGCTTCTACGTGCAACGGGACGCTCCACAAAGACGATCTGGCGTTTGGCTCAAGCTGTCGGCGGTGTTGGCCTCGGCGACGGGCCTGCTTTCTCCTCGAAGCGGCCGGCCAGTTCCGTCAGCCAGGCGCGCACGCTGTCTGCGCCGTCGAAATCGGCCTCGGCCCTGGAGAAATGTTCGCCCGCCACCCGCAGGCCAAGGCCGCCAAGCTTCTCGGCCAGTTGCAACGCCGACTCGTCGCCCACGTCGTCGCCGATCATGATCGGCAGCCGACCCTTGAAGGGCGGCTGCTCCGCCAGCCAAGCCAAGGCCGTGGCCTTCGAGAAGCCACGCGGCAGCGCCTCTATGACCTTCCTCCCGCGGCGGAGCGTGACGTCGTAGGCATCGTTGGCAACGATGTGGTTGAGCTCGGCAATCACCAGCTGGGTCGTCTCGGGCGCGTTACGGTAGTGCACCGCCACGCCCGCCCCCTTCTGCTCGATCAGAATGCCGGGCGAGACGGCGCCGATGCGATTGACGGCCTGCACGAATTCCGGCGGCACCGGTCGGGCAAGCATGGTGATCGCGCCGCCGTGCTGGCTGCGCAGCTCGGTTCCGTGCACTCCGGCTGCGATCAGCTTCAGCGGTGACAATAGCCTGTCGGCATCGGCGATGCGGCGTCCCGTCAACAGGGCAACGGCTCCGTCGAGGCCAAGCGCAAGCCGCTCCAGAACCTGTACCAGCGTCGGCGGCACGTGTACGGCGTCGGGAGTGGGTGCGATACCCAGCAGCGTGCCGTCGATATCGATAAACAGCGCCAGGCGATCAGCGTCGGCGAACGCGCGGGACAGTCCCTTTTTCATGTTCTTATGGTGGGCCACGACGTCCAACGATCATGCAAATGGGTACATCTGGCGACCACATTTCCTAGTGCGACCATGTGCGCACGCGCAGCGATGCCACGGTCGCCGGCAGGCGCTGGTCTATGTCCTCCAGCCTGCACAGGCCGGTCTGGGTATCGACGTGGCCCACCACCGAGGCGGCATTGATGGCGGCCGCCTGCAAGGCCACCGCCGGCGGCCTGCCGAGGCCAATGAAGGCGGTGAAGGTCGAGTTGAAGGCATCCCCGGCGCCTGCCGTTCCCGCCACCTGGGTGTCCATTACTGGGCAGAACATGATGCCCTGCGGCGTGCCGAGAAATGCGCCGTGGCGCCCATCCGTCACCGCCACGTAGCGAGGCCCGAGCTCGCGCAACGCGGCGAAGAAGGCAGCCACGCTCATCGCATGACCTCCGCCGACAAATCCGCGCGCCGCCAGCCGCGGGGGGACTTCACCAGGTTCCAGCGGCAGCGCCCTGCCACCCTCGCCGAACCGCGCAACCAACCCCGGCACCAGCACATCGGCCTCCGCGCGGTTGATGGCTAGAATGTCGACATGCCGCAGCGAGTCCTGGAAGGCGCCACCGCGCGACGACAGCTGCCGCACGCGCGGATTGGCGGCGACCAGTGCGCCTTGCGCCTTGGCGCGCCGCACGATGCCGGGAAAAGCATCCGCCGACTCGTTGCTGAGCGAGGACACATAAACAATGTCGGCGGCGAACGCCTCATCGCGCAGGTCCGCCTCCTCCAGCAGGGTATTGGCGCCGCGAAACGTGAAGATGCCGGCATTGCGGTCGTGCGAAGACAGAAACACCGAGGCGCCCGTGGGCGAGCGCCCGTCGCGCACAGCCCAACGCGTCGACACCCCCTCCTGCAGCATGTGGCCGAGCACAGTCTCGGCCCGTACGTCCTTGCCGAGCTTGACCAGCGCTGCCACGTCAAGGCCGAGGCGCGCCATCGATACTGCGGCGTTGACGGCTCCTCCCCCGACATGCGTCGAGATTTCCAGCGCCTCCGTCTTGCGGCCCTCCTCCAGCAGCAGGAACGAGTTGTCCGCATTCTTCATCGTCATCTGCTCGATGCGATCGCTGGCGATGATGGCAATCGTATCGATCATGGCGCCGCCGACGGTCAGGGCCTTCATGGCTGCGGCTCCTGGGCCATGGGCTCGTCGCGGAACAGCTCATCCAGCGTAGGCTCCCACAGGCGCACACCGCCGGTGATGCCAGCTGTGTTGCTGACCGTCTTGACGTTCGACGGCAGTGCGAAGGTGATCCTGCGCGCATTGCCGCCGCCGACATACAGCATGTCGCACACGGTCAGCTCACGCACATAACCGATGGCCTTCGCCACGCGGCGATTCCAGGCTTCGGGCCCCTTCGCAACCAACGCCGCCTGGCCAATGTACTGATCGTAGGTCTTGCCCTTGCGAGCACGGTGCTGGCCGATCTCGAGGGGCAGCAGCAGGCGACGGTCGCGGAACAGCGCGCAGCCGACCCCGGTGCCGAGCGTCAGCACGCATTCCAGGCCCTGGCCCTGCACCACCCCGAGACCCTGCACGGTCGCATCGTTTAGCACTCGCACGGGAGCGGCAAATTTGCGCGACAGCACCTCGATCAGCCTGACACCCGCCCAATGCTCGGTGCCGAGATTGGGAGCGGTTATGGTCGTGCCGCTCTTGACCACCCCGGGAAATCCAACCGAGATGCGATTGAACGACGGTAGCCGGCCGACGAGTTCCTCGATGGCCTTCAGGACCGCCTTCGGGGTTGCGGGCTTCGGCGTCGGCGTTCGCACCTGCTCGGCCACCAGCCCACCCTGGCGGTCCATCACCGAGGCCTTGACGTTGGTGCCGCCGATATCGACCCCCAGCGTAAGGGGGCGTCCCGCCCCTAGGTTTGGCTCTCGGCCGGAATCTTCAATGCTTTCCACAGTGCTCATGGCACCAACGTATACATGCGCTGGCTTGGATGGTCTCGCTTACTGATCTGAAATCGTAACCGCCGTCGCGGCATCGCTGCTGCCCGACCGTTCATTGATTCAAGGGAACAGGACCATAGGTCATCGAAAATCTATCTCGATAGGACCGTGCCGTGTGCGGAAGTTCGCCGTCTCGTCTTGCCCAGCTCTGGCGCGCTCGATTGCTGCAGCTTTTCCAGTGCGCCTCGGATCGGCTCGGGCGTCTCCCATGCAGTACCGACGGCGCGCACACGCTCGAGCTGAGACAGGAACGACCTTGCCCAGGTCCTTGCATCCGACTTGCGGACGGCCGCCATCAAGGCGCTATATCGGGCCAGACGCTCCTCCTGGGGCATTTCCAGAGCTCGCTTGATCAGGTCGGCCGTCTCCTCGATGTTGTAAGGGTTGACGATCAGCGCCTCGGTCATCTCCTCCGCCGCACCTGCGAATTGCGACAGGATCAGCACACCCGGGTCGGCGGGGTCCTGTGCTGCCACGTACTCCTTGGCCACCAGGTTCATGCCATCGCGCAAGGGCGTCACCATGCAGATGCGCGAGGAGCGATAGATGTCGCCCAGCCTGCGCCGTGGCGTCGAGCGGTGGATGTAGTGGATCGGCACCCAGTCCAGCTCGCCGAACCTCCCGTTGATCGAGCCGGCCAGGCTTTCCAGCTGCTGGCGAATGTCCGTGTAGGCTTCGACATCCTCGCGCGTTGGCGGTGCTATCTGGGTCAATACGACCTGGCGCTGGTATTGCGGATACTTATCGAGGAAGCGCCCGAACGCCTTGAACTTGTGCGGCAGTCCCTTGGTGTAGTCGAGACGGTCGATGCCGATGATGCGGCTCACCGCGGTTCGCGCCTGCACCAGCCCGGTGTCTCGCTTGACATGGGCGAAGTCGTCTACGTCGATTCCCACCGGGAAGCTGGCAATGGACACCAGGCGGTCAAATACGCGGATGCGTCCGTCAGGCACGATGCGCCCGAACACGCCGTTCTCCAGATAGCGCACCAGATTGCCGACATCGGCCAGCGTCTGCAGGCCGACCAGATCATAGGAGGACAAATCGCGCGCCAACTGCTGATGCTCGGGGATGGCCATGAAGGTCTGCCAGGGCGGAAATGGAATGTGCAGGTAGAAGCCGATGGCGTTCTGGACGCCAAGCTTCCTGAGCTCGCTGGCGAATGGGATCATATGGTAGTCGTGCACCCAGATCAGGTCGTCGGGGCGCAACAGGGGCTGCAATAGGGCCGCCAGCCGTTGATTGACCGACTGGTAGCTCTCGAAATAGCCGGCCTCGAACTGCGCCAGATCCAGCCGATTGTGAAACACCGGCCACAACACCGAATTGGCATAGCCGAGATAGTAGCCGGCATGCTCGGCCGGCGTTAATGGCACGGTCACCGTGCGCGCGTCGCGTGTCGCGACATCGGCATGCTCGGCGTCCGTCGTCTCGCCGTTCCAGCCGAACCAGATGCCCTTGCGCTCACGCGCAACGTCAGCCAGCGCCACGGCCATGCCGCCGGCCTGAGCTGCCTTGCGCCAGTCCAAGACGCGGTTTGATACCAGCACGAGCCGACTCATCTGCCCTTGTCTCCTGCTGTTGTCGGGGGCCGATGGGCGGACAGGGAACCGCCTGCCTAGACAAGCAAAACGCGCGGTAGCGTTGAACGTTCCCGCAGTGCAGCAAACTAGCGTTCGCCCGCTAAGGTTGCGCCCAGGCCTCCTGCCAGCTGCGAGACAGAACGCGACCCGTGTTGACGATACCTGCCATCGAATAGGTTTGCGGAAGGTTACCCCACAGCTCGCCGGTCACCGGGTGGATGTCCTCGGACAGTATTCCGAAGGCGTTGCGGCGGTTCAGGAGGTCGGCAAACAAAGCGCGCGCGTCGTCCCTCTGGCCGAGCAGCAGCAGCGCATCGATGTACCAGAACTGGCAGACCAGGAATGCCGTCTCCGGCGCCCCAAAATCGTCGTTCTCGGTATAGCGCATGATGAAGCCGTTGCGGTTCAGCACCTCGCCGATCGTGCGGCAGGTGCGAATGAACCGCTCGTCGTTGGCCGGCAGAATGCCCAGTTCCGGCAGCAGCAACACACTGGCATCGAGTTCCTCGCCGTCCAGCGCACCGGCGATCACCTTGCGGCGCTCATTCCACGAACGCCTCAGGATCTCCTCGCGCAGCTTGTCGGCTTCCCGGCGCCAGTGCGCGGCACGATCCAGAATGCCGAGGCGAATGGCGATGCGCGCCAACCGATCGCAAGCAACCCAGCACATCGTTGCCGAGTGCGTGTGCACGCGTTGCCGGCCGCGATACTCCCACGGGCCGGCATCGGGCTCCATGGCAAAGCGGACGGCCTGCTTGCCGAGCGGCTCCAGGCGCCGGAACAGCGTCGCATCGCCCATACGCGGCAGCCGCTCGTCGATGAACATCTGCGAAGCCGCCAGTATCACGCTGCCATAGGCGTCGTGCTGTAGCTGCTCGGCTGCCTGGTTTCCGACACGCACCGGCCCGCACCCGCCAAAGCCGGCCAGATTCGTGGCGATGGTCTCGTCGATCGGCTCGGGCGGAACGATGCCGTACACAGGCCGCAACGGCTTGTCGGCATCGACACCGATGTTGGTGATGTAGTGGATGTACTCTTCCATGGTCTGCGTCGCACCAAGCCGGTTCAACGCCTTGATGACGAAGAACGCATCCCGCAGCCAACAATAGCGATAGTCCCAGTTGCGCTGCGTGCCTGGAGCCTCGGGGATCGACGTGGTGTGTGCGGCAATGATGGCGCCGGTGTCCTCGTAGTTGCAGAGCTTCAGGGTAATGGCAGCGCGGATCACCTCCGTCTGGTACTCCAGTGGAATGGCGAGCGAGCGCACCCAATTCAGCCAGTAGTCCTTGGTCCGCTCCAGGAATTCGCGCGAGGTGGTATCGACGGCCGCCTCAAAGGGCTCGTCCGGGCCCAGGATCAGCGTGACCGGCTTGACCAGTCCGAACGACGTCTCATGCGCCAGGTAGGTGATGGCCGCGTCCGTCGTCACCCGCAGCGACTCGGCGCCGCCCGCAAAGCGCATATGGTTGGAGCCGATCGCTCGTGAGGTCGGCGCGCCGCCGTAGTTGAAGGTCGGGCGTACTCGGATCTTGATGCGCGGCAGCCCGGCCAGCGGCTCGATCCTGCGGAATATCTGGGCCGGATTGAACACCCGCTCGTAGCGCTTGAAGCGCGGTGTGAAATCTGTGATCGACAGCGCATTGCCCGCACCATCGCGGATGATGGTCTGAACGATTGCCGTGTTGCGCAGGTAGCTGGCCTCATAAGAGACTGCACCCTCCACGACGATGTCGCAGAACCCCTTCTCCTCATCGCCGGCCAGAAGACGCGAGAATACCGGGTCGGAATCGAAGCGGGGAAAGCACCACCACACCAGCCGACCGCGCGTATCGCCCAGGGCAGCCGTGCGGCAATTGCCAATAACGGCCAAGTCGAGCGCGCGGCTCCCGGTCCTTTCGAGCGTCATGATTGCCCCAAAAGCGAACTGCGGACCAAATTGCACCGGCCAGCGTAGGGCAAAACGCTTAGGCCCGGTTTTGGTTCAGCTGGGAGACCTAACGCTTGATCGTGGCCACGCCGCTCAGGCCGTCGTCGCGGGTCCACTCCACGGTTTCGCCCTGCTGGCGCAAGGTGAAACAATGCGACTTTCCACCTAACCAATTGTTCCAACGCTGACACAGCTTGTCAGCCACGATCCACCAGACGCCACGGTCGCGGGTCGAGCCCGTATAGGCGGCCAGCTGGATGGTCGAAGCTTGCATGGTTCCGTTGGTCTTGTAGTTGATAGGCAGGCTGCCGAGCGGGGTTTCAAGCTCCACGGTCCTGCCGGATACGGCCTTTCGCAGGGTATCGCCCTCGAGTTGCGGGTCGCCCGCAAAACAGGCCCCAAGGCCCAACAGCGAAACTGCAACCGCCCCTGCCACCACCCGCATTTCCCCATCCCCCTACTCGTGGCTGCCACGACCTACTCGTTGCTCCCGTCCAATCCTCATCGCAATGCAACAGGAATGCCAGCGGAAGCCGAGTTGCACTCCCCCCGGCAAGTATTTCAAGGCCGGCGGCTGCGCAGCAGGGTCAAGCCGACCCCATAGGCCGCTACGCCCGTCAGAATGATTTGCGCCACACCACTAGCCGGAAAGCCCTGCCACAGCACCACGAAAGCCGCCCCTGCCCACAGCAGCGTTGCAACCAGAGTTAATGGCCAGAATGCCGGCGTGCGCATCGGATGTGCCCAGCGCATGGGCACGAAGGTCAGAACCACGCAGGCCAGAACAATTGTCTCCGCAGCCCAGGCCGGCATATCGAAGGCGAAAATGTAGAAAGCCACCACGTTCCAGATGGCCGGAAAGCCGACAAAGCAATAGTCGTCGGTCTTGCTTTCCGTGTCGCTGAAGTGGAACAGCGACGACAGCAGGATCAGACTGGCGAGCACCGATCCAGACCACCCCGGCAGGTAGCCAGCCAAGAGCAGCGCCAGGACCGGGATGAAAACATACGTGACATAGTCGATCACGAGATCGAGGCGCTCGCCGGAGAAGCGCGGCAGACGCGTTACAACGTGCGCCAAGCGCGCCAGGGTGCCGTCGACCCCATCGATCAGCAACGCCACACCGAGCCACGCGAACGCCAGCTCCCAGCGACGATCGAGCAGTGCCTGTGTGGCGAGCAGGGCGCACACGACACCCAGCCCGGTGAACACATGCACAAGCGCAGCCGGCCAACTCCCCCGCATGAATCGACCCGTCTCAGCGCGCTGTCCCTGGCACCTCGCCCCGGCCCCAAATGCAAAAGGAGCGCCGTGGCGCTCCTTCATAATATGTCATCGAACCTGGGCGACAACCCTCAGAAACGATGCTTGATCGTTCCGCGGATCTGAACATCGTTAGTTTCAGTCTTGTCGTCCGGTGTGACCTTGTTTTCGTTGGCCCCGTACAGCAGCTCAAGACCGAAATCTAGCTTCGGCAGCACGCCAACCGTACCAATGCCAGGGATCCTGACCTCGGTGCCATTGCTCTTGCCAAAGCTCAGCCCCTGACCAGTCAAATTCAAACCCTTGCCTGGCTCGCCAGTGGGGTTTGCCAGCTGACCAGCCGCATCTGTGGTCGCAGCAGCAGGCTCCTGCCCGCCACCTTCCGTTTGCTTGAAGGCCATGGCCGGCTGGGCCAGGAAGGCCAGCGCCGTGACAGTGAAGAGCAGCCGCATCGGTTTCATATCTCAAACCTCGCGCCCTCCGCAGGGCTGCGGACGGCTCTTGGTACGCGAGTACGGTATACACAAAAATCAGCATCATTCCACGGCCGTCAAAGTGCTCCGAAGCTTTGGCTGGAAATGTGTGCCCAAAGTGCCATGTTGCACGGCCGCCACAGCGCTGTCAGCCAAGCCATCTACCTGGCTCGACGTCCCCCACCGGGAACGGAGGGCGATGTTTGCTATTTCTTCTTTGCCGGAGCTTCCGTCGGCAAAGCCGGAGCGGTCTTCACGTAGGCAAGGACCTGTTCTTCTATCCGCTTGCGGTCGGCTTCCGTGCAATTCACTGCACTTTTCGGAGGCGGCTCCTTGCCGGCAGTCGCGTTCTCACCCTCAACCGCTTTCACCTGGCCGGTCAGCGTCATAACCGTAAAGAGATGCAGTTTGTTGATGAAGACCAACTGCTGGTCTGTCCATTTGGCCTTCGCGACCTCCCGCTCCATCATGGTTTCGTAATTGGCGGTTTGCGCTTCCGGCATCTCGCACATTTGCGCCTGGCCACTCAGCCTCGCGACGCGAATCACTTCCCGCGCATCGTCGACAGGCAGCTTCACCTGATCGAACTTGCTCTTATTGATCCTGATTACCTTCCCAGTCTCGGTCTGGTACTCCTCGGGGGTAAGGGCCCACGCGAAGTCCATCAAGGTCAAAACCGTCTTGTCGCTGATCGGCGCCTTCTGTGCACCGGCCGGCGCCGCCCCGACCGCCCATGCAGCCGCACATAATGCCAATCCTGCCAGAACCTTAACCCTCGCAGATGTCATTTCAGCCCCTCAGCGTTGCCCACGCGATGATTCCGATCAGTGGCGTTTCGAGCGGCAACCGCTCAGCGAAAAACGAGGCGTAACTAAGGCAGGTTGACGTAGCAAGTCTCGTCACCGGCCGACTGCGTTTCCGCTGCCACCGCTGGGGAACAAAACGAAAGAGCCGCCCTGCCGGGCGGCTCTTCCTTTGCCTATCCGATATACCGGCTTAGGTCAGAACTTCACGCGGGCGCCGGTCAGGACGATATCCAGGTCCTTCAGGCCAATACCCTGCGGCACTGTAGTCCCTGTAATGCCCGGGTCCTTGGCCTCGAAGTGACGCCAGCTGACGTACAGCTCCGTGGTCGCTGCGTCGAGGTTCTGCACCAAGCCGATGCCATAGAACGACAGGCGGTCACCCTTGATCTGGCTAGGGTGCGCTCGTGGTCGTGCATGCGCCGCCGCCCGGAGACGCAGTAGCATTGGTGCAGCCGAACACAGCGTCCGCGAACTTGAAGTTGTGGTGCTCTCCATACTCGCCGTAGAGGACCGTATTGCCGATGCCAAAGTAGTTCTTGGCGACACCGGCCTGGATATCCCAACGAGACGCATTCTTATCCGGACCGTAGGTACCCAGCAGCGGGTTCTGCGCGGCGACGGTCAGTCCGGTGTAATGGCCTTGCGCAAACAGACCGTGGTAAATCTCCATCACCGACAACGCACCCGCCCAGTAGACGTTGTCCGCGGAGGCGTTGGTCGGGATGACGCCGAACGTGGTGCTGCCGACCGTAACGGCCGTCACGGTTGAAACAAAGTTGGCCGAGTCGTCCTCGTTGGATCTCGACCACTCCGCACCCACGCCTGCAGCAACGCGGAAGCCATGGTGCTCACCGGCGTACTTCAGGTTGACACCCATCACCCGGCCAAGGTTGGTCAGCACTCCCGTCGCATTGTCGACCGTCGAGGTCTCTACCTTCAACGACTCGCCGACCGACGCATCCAGGATGAAGCCCATCACGGTCGGGCTGGTGTACTTCAGACCTTCCATGCGGATGCCGATCGGACCGCCGCAGGCAAATGTCAATTGACCAATCGTCGTGCCGAACGAGCCGCCTGGAGCTGCTGAGAGCAGGTTGTTGTCCCTGCGGCGGAACGCAAAACCGCCACCCACACAGCCCGGGTCGGAACCGTTGCCGGCGGTCGTGCCGCCAAGATCGATCAGACCGTTCTGGCCAGAGTTGGTGATGCGACCGAGGGTCAGTCGGCCGGTGTCCTTCCGCTCCACCCAAACGTTGACGTCACGGAAGCGCAGGAAGCCGTCACCATTGAGAGAATCGGAGTTGTTCGGATTGGATCGCGGTCCACCTTCCTCGGCGCGCTGCGATACGCCAGACGTACGCGCCTTATCACCCCAATCCACCAGGATGCTGTAACCAGCCGACCAAGTCGGACTGATCTTGGCGCTGCCCATGAAACCGAAGCGGCTCGCCGAGTTGTGATCGTCAAGGCCAACAAACGTATTCGACCGACGACCGTCGTTCCAATACAGGATCGACCGGTTGACTTGACCATAGATGGTCAGCGATATCTTGCGGTTGCCTTTGCGGGCCGTGGTTGCCTCGAACTCGGCTACCCGCTCTTCCAGATCCGCACAGCAGTTCCCGCCGAGGTCGGCCGCAGAGGCAGAGCTGAAACTCAGCGTAAGTCCGGCCGCGGCGAGGATGGCGATGCGACTTGTCGCATTCAACAATGCCCCGTTCATTTGCATCTCCAATAAGTTATCTTGCGTTGATGCAGGAAGCAGCACGCACTTGCCCGGCGTCTGCCCCGTGTCCGGACCACGACGCACGCACGCGCGTGTGCGCAGGCGCCGAGAACCGGACGCGAAACGCGTTGAACGCAACGCTGACAACGCTGGAACTACTGGTGGGACGCTGTGCGGCTTCCCGAGGGAGCGCCGGGCTTGCTTCCTGCTACCGACCCCGCCCACTGCGGCAGTCTGGCCGCAGGTGCTTTGCATGTAGGGGCGGGCTGTCAGGCCTCAACAAGGCCCTGCCGCACGACTCGCTGACGACTACAACACAACTATTCGAGTAAACCCTTAACTGCAAATAGTCACGGCCGCTACCGGGTCCAATTGCCGGGGACAGTGGCGCAAGTGCCACGTAATTGAGCAAGGAATCATGACCCAAAGAAAATCTCAGTTCCCCCAAATCTCTCGTTGGCGGAAGAACCCTGGTCCGAATTTGTTGCGCGGCGCAGCCTCGTAGCGGCGGCGCGAATTATCCACAGAGGCGAGGTTTGTTTTCCGCTGAGCCGCGCTTCTGGCTTGCGTCCGTTGGCCGCGATCCTGTGTCTGATCAATGCCGACGGCGGCATCGGGCGTCTGGGTGACGGCGGCCACGGCAGAGCGACCGCCCCCCGCCTGCCGAGCCGCCGCGGACTCGTTGCCGGGGCCAGCCAGGGCCATGCGGCCTTCCGGTACCACGGGCATATTGCGAGTTGCGACCGTCGTCGTGGTCGACCAGGTCGAGGTGGTTGCCGCCGGCTTCTCGCCGGCCGCCCTGCTGGCTGTGCCTACATGAACCGCGCCGCTGGTCTTCTTGGCAGCCTGAGCAATCACAGCACCCGGCAGGCAGCGGCCGTCACCCGACATACCCTCGCCAGTGCGGCAAGCCACACCGCAGACCCGCTCCGAGCTGCTCTGCAATAGCCTGAGGAGGATATAGTCCGGTTGATCGATCGGCAGGCTTGCGTTGACGCGATCCGTGAAAGCCTTCATGGCGCGCCGCGAGGCTGGGCTCCACGTACCGCTGATCGCACCGTCATAGCAGCCGACCCGGCGCAGTTCCCGCTGCAGCTCCCGGGTCAGGCCGTCGCGATCGCCCGGGATAATCGCCGCCGCGTTCGATCCGACCGGTGCGGGCCTCTCGTAAGCGCGTGGCGAAGTTGCGACAACGCTCGGTTTGGCAGGAACGGTAGTTGGGTTTCTTGGCTCGGCGGCTGCCGCATCCTTGGCAGGCTTGCCGGCCGGCTTTTCGGGTTGCACCACCTCAGGTAATGCCTTTGGCGTGGTCACTGCCATCGCAGTAGCGATGCTTGCCAGCTCTGTCGGTGCCTTCGCCGTGGAAAGGTCCTGTGTCGGCTGCTGATCACCAGCGCCATTGTGGTATGGCATCGCATAGGCAGCCACGCCGATGCCTACGGCAATCAGGACGATGCCACTAGCCTTGCTCATTGAGACCTCCAGCACGCAGAACAGACACGCCCGCTTGAGCTGACCTGCTGTTGCTTTGGGCTGTACAGCCGACATGCCGGCCGAATCCGACTTGAGCCAGATTGCCCCTCCAACGTTCCTACTCCCCCATAGCCGCAAAGCCAATCGGCTTTCGTCTGCGAACCACCACCTGAACGCTCCAGAGCCTGGAAAGGTGGCAAGGGGTCGGTTGATTTATTGCGCGACATTTGACGGATCGACATGGTCTGGCGCCGCAACAATGTCCCACTCGCGGCAGCCTTTCGCTAGCGGACGGCTTCCACCGTGAAACTGGCGGGAGGCTTGCCTAGCCGATGCTGGTCCCACATCTGCCGATAGGCCGCCTCGATGTGTTTGCAGAACCGAGCCGTATCGAAAAGTGGAGCCGTGTCGATATTGGCAGCCAGCTTGCGGCGCACGGCATTCAATAGCCCCGGCTCGGTTGCCAATCTGAGCGCGAGCGCCTCGTAGGCCTCGGGTGAATAGGTGATCAGTTCCGGCAGTCCAACCGCCCGCAGCAGGCTGCCGGCCATTCGAGCCGCATAACTGCGCCCTGCCAACGTCAGAACGGGCAACCCGACCCACAAGGCATCACTAACCGAAGTGCCTCCGTTGTACGGCCACGCATCGATGAACAGGTCCGCCAGCCTCTGGCGCGCCAAGTGGTCGGGATACCTCTCGCCCGCCGCGAATACGAGACGAGCGGGATCAACCCCACGCGCTTGCGCGGCCCCGCGCAGATTTTCCCGCGCCGCCGTTTCAGCCACCAGCCAGATGACGCTGCCAGGCGCGCCCTGCAGCAAGCGCATCCAAACGTCGAACACTGCCGGGTTGAGCTTGTGGGAGGTGTGAAACGCGCAGAATACAAAACCTTGTTCGGGCAGGCCGCATTGCGCCCGGGTCGGCACAACAGGTGCAATCAGGCGTTTGCGATCATTGGCCTGGAAGCACTCCGGCAGATACACGACCTTCTCGCTGTAGTGCTGGGCCAAGTCCCTCGGGATCACGAATTCGTCGGCGATGATGTAATCGATGAACGGCGCGCCCACGCTGCCGGGGTAGCCGAGGTAGCTGATCTGGATTGGTGCGGGGCGTCCGGCGAGTGCCCGGAAACGGCTGTCTTTGGTATAGCCTCCGAGATCGACGAGGATATCGATTTCGGCGTTCCGTATCTTTCGGCAGAGCGCATCGTCATTCAGATTGGCGACGTTGATGAACTTGTCGAAAGCAGCCGCCAGGCGCTTGCGCGGCGGGCTCCCGTCGTCCGTTGATGCGGAGAATCCAAAGACATCGCAGACCGAGCGATCGTGCGTCTCGATGACCCCCGAAATGAGATAAGCCACGGCATGCGCCCTGAAGTCGGTCGACAGGTAGCCAATCCGCATCCGGTTTCTGCTGCCGGAGACACTTGGGCTCGCAGGCGCTGTCCACGAGCCGACCTTTGCCGACTGGCCCTCCGCTGCCTTCCGCTGCAGCAAGGGGTCGTCGAAGATGGAAAGGACCGCAAAGCAGTCGCCCATGAACGAGCCGCCATCGATGCTGGCGCGCAACGGTTCTATGAACTCGGCCGCTCCCGCCCAGTTGCAGGTAAGAGCGGCGGCATGCGCCAGCTGCGCCAGAGCTTCGGAGTGCCCAGGTTGAGCTGCCAGGACTGCCCGATGTGCCGCTATGGCCTCGTCATATTTTTTCAGTTTGAGAAGCACGTTGCCGCGATTGAACAGGCTCGGCACATGATCCGGCGCGATTGCAATGGCGATGTCGAAGGCCGCGATCGCATCTTCGTGGCGCTCCAGGTCACCCAGGCTGGTACCTCGCCGGTGATGGCAGTCAGCGTCGTTGGGCGTCAACGCGACGGCACGGTCACATGCCTCCAGCGCCTCCTCAAAACGCCATAGCGCCCGCAGAACGTTGCTACGATTTGCATGCAGGACGGCATTGTCGGGCGACAGCAACAACGCCTGATCATAGCCTGCGAGCGCCTCGTCATGGCGCCCGAGTTTCCTCAGTGCCGCTGCACGCTGGCTAAGGATCTCCGGGTCGCGCGGCTGCCGCTTTGCGAGCATGTCTAGACACTCGAGCGCCTCGGAATATCTGGCGAGAAGGAGAAGTGCATTGGCGCGGTTGAACTGAAAGTCGAGGTCGTCGGGTTGCAGGGCGGCGGCAGCATCGAAACGCTCGAGCGCTGCACCGAATTGGCCCGTCTTCAAGAGCACGGTGCCAAGATTAGATTGGGCGGCGGCATTTCTGGGCTGCAGTGAGACGGCCTGCTCCAATAGCTGCCTTGCTTGCGTGTTCGCCCCTTCGTGAAGCTTCAGGATGCCCAGGCGATGCACGGCATCGAAGTCCTGGGGATCGATGTCCAGAAGCTTCCGATACAGCTTGTCCGCCTCGGCGTGGCGGCCCTGCCTGTGTGCATCTGTTGCCCGCGCGAGCAACTGATCTCGCTCTTGACGCCGCATGTCACTCATGGCTTCGAGCAACTCATAACGCTCGCGCCAGCTGTTACGAGCCGACCACTGTGCCGGCCGGGTGCATCAAGCAACGCTTGCATCGGCCGCGACATCGATGTCCGCCGGCGGCAAGCCCTGGCACCAGCGTCGCCACATGATCTCGTAAGCAGCTTCCACGCCGCGCGTGAACCGCTCCGTATCGAACAACGGCGTGGTCAGGCGGTTGCGCATCACCTTGGCGCGCGTTGCCGCGTGGGCGTTAGGGTCGCGGGCAAGCCGCAGCGCGATGGCCTCGTACTCGGCACGCGAGGGCGCCACGAGTTCAGGCAGGTGCATGGCATGCAGCAGAACTCCCTGCCACACGCGCCTGGAAGGATTGTTCCGGGCAGGTCACAACCGGGACGCCGGCCCACAGCGCATCGCTGGCGGTCGTATGCGCATTGTACGGCAAGGTATCGAGGAATAGATCTGCGCACTGCAGCCGCCTTATATGCTCGGCTATCGGTATTCTTGGCGCGAAAACCAGCCGCCCTGCATCGACACCGGCAGCTTCCGCCTCCCGACGCAAGTTCGCACCTACGCCGTGATCCAGGAGCCAAAGAACGCTGCCTGGCACTTGGTTCAACAGACGCATCCAGATGGCAAACACATCGGGGGTGATCTTGTTGTTGGCATTGAAGCAGACAAACACAAATCCCTGCTCCGGCAATCCGAGGTTCGCGCGCGGCGGCGCTGTGCCGGGCTCTGCCCGCCGATTGTCGTTGGCCTGGTAGGACCCAGGCAGGTAGACAAGCTTTTCGGAATAGAACTGGGCAGCCTCTGGAGGAACGACGAAACGGTCAGCGATCAGATAGTCGATCCAATCGGCACCCATGGTGCCGGGATAGCCCAGATAGTTGACCTGAATCGGAGCGGGACGATCTACCAGAACAGCGGGTCGAGCCTTGCCCGTATAGCCGTGCAGGTCGATGAGGATGTCAATCTGGCGATCCCGAATTAGTTTGGCGACACCGTCATCCGGGGCCGTGGTCACGTCGATGAAGTGATCAAATGCCGCCTCGGCTCGACGCCGCATCAGGCTTTCGTCGGGAGCCCATGCGATTGCGTATGTTTCAAAGCGCTTGCGGTCGTGGTGCTCGAACAGGCCCGTCGCCAGCAGCATGGTGGCGTGAATCTTGAAGTCGCTGGAGAAGTAAGCGATGCGAATCTTGTCTCGCGACCTGTCATCGGCATTGGCAACTCGCGGCGGCGGGGGCTTGTTGTCCGACTTTTTGAAATTACCCGCATATCGCTTGGAACAACGGAGGAGAGTCGCCGGATTGTCGGAAAAGGACAGCACGCTGAACGGCTGAATCTCTTTCGACGGGCTACTCAGCATCTTTTCGGTCTTGGCGACGAGCCGTCCATACTCCGCCCACTCGGAAGCGTGCAGGCACGAGAAAACGTATCCCACCCAGGGTGAAGGATCTTGCGGCGCCAGCTGTGTCGCCGCCTGGAACGTCTGCATTGCATCAAGATGTTTGTTGGCCAGAATCTGCGTGCCGCCCAGCCGCATAGTAATGTCGAGCGCCTTTGGCTTGTGCACCAGGGCCTTCCGGAGGCTGTCGATGGCCGCGTTGGGTCGCTCGAGATCGATGTAGACGAGGCTCAATTTGTCCAAGACATGGGCCGGGTCAGGATGACCACGGGCCAGCGCCGCCTCGAAGCTCTGCGCAGCTTCGGCCAGTCGCATCTGTTTGGCGAGCGCCAGTCCCAACGAGTTGTGCGCCAAGGGCCCACCAGGGGCCATGGCGATGGCCCGCTTCGCGGCCTGCTCGGCTTCAGCGGCTCTGTCGGCGGCGGTGAGGGCAACGGCGAGATTGTTCAATGCATCGTAGTGGCCGGGAGCGAGAGCCAATGACGTCTCGAGGCTGACGACGGCCTGCGCATTGCGGCCTTGCTTCATCAAGGCCGTGCCGAGGTTGTATTGCGCCTCCGCCGAATTTGGATCGATGGCAACCGCCTTTGTGCAAAGCGCCACGGCATCGGCGAATTTGTCTTGGCTCTGGCAGAGCATGGCCACGAACTGCAGGAGCTCGGCGTTGCGCGGCTCCGTGGCCAGGACACTGCGTGCCAGCTTCTCAGCCTTGTCGGCTCGGCCGCTCTGGAAAAGCGACAGCGACTTGTTCAGCGTTTGCTGGTTCTGCGGAGAGCGCTGATGAGCCATTCCTTTCCCTCAGTGACGCGATATGGCGGCGCTCGCTGCGCTTTGCGCTCGGCATTGATTGGTATGACGAATTGGATCGCGCAGCAACCGCTTGTCGCCAGCTGGGTGAACCTCGTCAACGACGTCCACCCGCCGACCTGCAGCCACGACGCCAATGCGGCAGTTGCCGGCATCATGACGTTGCATCGACCGAGCGTACGCTGAAACCTCGCGGCCCCTCGCCCCGCTGATGCATCTCCCACATCCTGGCATAGGCAGCTTCGATGTGGCGCGTAAATCGGGCGGTGTCGAACAGCGGGGCTGTCCTGATGTTGGCGGCCAGCTTCCGGCGCACAGCGTCGAGCAGCGCCGGCTCCCTCGCCAGCCGCAACGCCAGCGCTTCGTATGCCTCAGGCGAACAGGTGACCAGTTCCGGCAGCCCGATGGCGTGCAGCAGGCTGCCGGCCATGCGCGCCGCGTAGCTGCGACCCGCCAGAGTCAGCACCGGCAGCCCGACCCACAGCGCATCGCTTGCCGTGGTGCCTCCGTTATAGGGCCATGTGTCGATGAAGAGATCGGCGAGCTTCTGGCGCGCCAGGTGCTCGGGATACGGCACCGGTCCGGCAAACACGAGGCGGGCAGGATCGACCTGACGCGCCTGCGCCTCCCGACGCAAGTTTGCGTGTACCTCTGTCCCGGCCGTCAGCCAGACTACACTGTTCGGCACAGCTCCCAGTACGCGCATCCAGACGTCGAAGACCTCCGAACTGACTTTGTAGCCGTTGTGGAAGGCGCAGAATACCAAACTAGCCTCGGGCAACCCGTACTGGCCTCGCGGCGGCACACGGGGCGCGATACCACGCTTGGCGTCGTTGGCCTGGAAGCAATCCGGCAGATAAACGACCTGCTCGGTGTAGTGCTGCGCCGCGTCCGCCGGAATTACGAACGAGTCGGCGATGATGTAGTCGATGAAGGGTGCACCTGTACTGCCAGGATAGCCGAGGTAACTCACTTGGATCGGCGCGGGACGCAGGCCGAGGGCCAGAATGCGGCTGTTCTTCGTATGGCCTCCGAGGTCGATCAGGATATCGATCTCGGCACGGCGTATCTCCTGACAAAGCGCCTCGTCAGAGAGCGTCGAAACGTCGATAAGATAGTCAAAGGCCGCTCGAAGACGCTTCCCTTCAGGGCTGCCATCGTCCGCCCAAGCCGAAAATCCGTAGACCTCGCAACTGGAGCGATCGTGTGCCTCGATGAGGCCCGTCGTAAGAAAGGTGACCGGATGCGCATTGAAATCGGCCGACAGGTAGCCCACCCGCAGACGCTTCTCGCTGGGACGCTTGTTCGGCCCGGCAGATTTGTTCGCACGGCCAGCTTTGTGTGAACAGTAGCGTTCCGCGACTCTGCGCTGCAATGCAGGGTCGTCAAAAATGGACAGAGCGGCAAAGACGTTGCAGTGGCCGTCAAACAAAGGGTCATCAAGGTTTGCGCGCAGCCTGCTATGGACGTCTGCTGATCCGGCCCAGTCGCAGCTGCGTGCGGCAGCGTGTGCCCGCGCAGCTAGCGCGACGGCTGAATTGGGTTTGATTGCGAGCGCCTGGTCATAGCTCTGCAGCGCAAGACTAGGACGCTTCAGATCAGAGAGGATATGGCCACGTATGATGAGCGTCTCCGCGAGATCAGGCTTCACTGCGAATGCATGGTCGCAACTCGCCAGGGCCTCCTCGAGCCGTTTCAAACTGAGGAGTGTATTGGCACGATTTAAGAGCGCTTCCGCGGAGTCGGGCTTGAGCGCAATGGCGTCTACGTAGCTTGCCAGCGCGGCCTCGAATTGCATCAAGTCGAAGAAGGCATTGCCGCGATTGATCAGCGCCTCGACATGGTCAGGGCTGACGGTGAGTGCCTTCTCGCAGGCTGCCAAGGCATCCATAGGCCGTTGCAATTGGAGCAGCGCGCTGGCGCGATCGTTCAGCGCCTCTGCAAAGTCCGGCCTAACGGAAAGTACGCCATCGTAGCATGCCAGGGCGTCGTCGAACCGCCTCAGGCGCAGCAAGGCTGTGCCACGATTGTTGAGCGCCTCGGCATAGTCGGGCCTGATTGCGAGCGCCCGGTCGAAGCTCGCCAACGCCTCCTCGAGACGCTTCAGGTCCAGGAGCGCGCTGCCACGGTTGTTGAGCACCTCCACAAAGTCGGACTTGATCGCCAGAGCCTTGTCGTAGCTCGCCAGCGCATCCTCCGGCCGCTGCAGATCGAGCAGCGCGTTGCCGCGACTGCTGAGGGCCTCGGCAAAGTCGGGCTTGATTGCCAGCGCGTCGTCACAACTGGTCAGGGCGTCTTCGGGCCGTTTGAGGTCGCGCTGGGTGTTGGCGCGATTGAGGTAGGCCGAAATATTGCCCGGGTTAAGCTCGATCGCTTGGGTATAGCTCGATACCGCCTCTTCGAGCCTCAGCAGGCTCTTGAGAGCGTTGCCACGATGAAAGTAGAACTCGGTGCTCGGGGAAAGTGCGATCGCCTGCTCGTAGCTCGATACCGCTTCGTCGAGCCGTTTCAAGTCGAAGAGCATTCTGCCGCGATTAAAATGAGCATCGGCATCATTCGGCCTGCGTCTGATGACCTCCTCATAGCTTGGCAGGGCCTGCCGCGGGCGCCCCATCTCCTTGAGCACGTTGGCGCGATTGTAGTGTGTGTCAGGGTCATCAGGATCGAGTTCGAGCGCGCGGTCGTAGGCAGACAGAGCTTCAGGATACCTCTTGAGAGCGATGAGTATGCTGCCTTTGTTGCATATTGCCGACGACGACCCAGGTGTGACGCGCAGAGCACGGTCGATGCGCGACAAGGCTTCGCTGAAATCGCCGCGCTGAAGAGCGACGATGGCCAGCCGATTGAGTGCATCGAAGTGTCGGGGATTTCCGTCAAGCAGCCTGCCGTACCGCTCCTCGGCCTCGTTCAGCCGGCCCTGCCGATGCAGTTCCGTCGCTTCGCGCAGCAGATCCTTCAATTCGGGCGTCTGGCTCATTCGCGCAACATGGCAGGGGCCTTGGATCGCGCAAACAAGCACGCCAACTCGCGCTACTCAACAACGTACTGTCCTGATTGATCAGATCCGCACTTCGCTCGCCAGGCAATTGCCCCGAGGCACCGAACAAAACGAAAGAGCCGCCTGGAGGGCGGCTCTTCCGAAGTAGTCTAGACCTGCGAACCGACTCAGAACTTGACCCGAGCGCCGGTCATCACGATGTCCAGATCCTTCAGCTGAATGCCTTGGGTCGACGCCGCTGTAGTGCCTGGGTCCTTCGCCTCGAAATGACGCCAGCTGACGTACAGCTCGGTGGCTGCAGCGTCGATGTTCTGCACCAAACCGAGGCCCCAGATCTTCAACGAGTCGCCCTTCAGCTGGTCGGGTGCAACTGCTGTGCCGCAGTTATTTTGGGTCGCACCACCACCACCCACAGGAGTGCAGGTGTATACGTCGTTGGCGAACCTGAAGTTCTTGTGCTCGTTATACTCGCCGTACACCACGGTGTTGCCGATACCGAACCAGTTCTTGGCAATACCGACCTGGAGGTCCCAACGGGTAGCACTCTTGTCGGAGTCGAAGGCGTCAGTGAGCGGGTTCTGCGCACCAACCGACAACCTGGTGTAGTGGCCTTGAGCGAACAGGCCGCTCGGGACGTGCATCAACGACAGGGCACCAGCTATGTAGGCGTTGTCGGCCGATGCGTTGGTCGGCTTGTTACCAAAAGTGGTGCTTCCAACCGGAAGTACCGAGTCAATCGTAACAAACTGAGCCGAGTCGTCTTCGTTGGCCCTCGAGTACTCGCCACCCACGCCCGCAGCGATCCGATAACCGGAGAACTCGCCTGCGTACTTCAGGTTCCAGCCCATCACCCGGCCGACGTTGGTCAGCTGGCCAGACGGATTGTCAACCGTGAACGTCTCGGCCTTCAAGGCCTCGCCGATGGTCGCATCGAAGATGAAGCCGGCCACCGTCGGGCTGGTGTACTTGATACCTTCCAGGCGGATGCCGATCGGGCCACCGCAGTTGAAGACCAGGTCACCGACCTTCGTACCGGCCAGCGCACCGGTGTTCTTGTTGCGGAACGAGAAACCGCCACCATCGCAACCCGGATCAGAGCCGACGCCAGCAGATGTGCCACCGAGGTCGATGAAGCCGTTCTGGCCAGAGTTGGTGATGCGGCCGACGGTCAGACGACCAGCCGTCTTGTTCTCCAACCAGAAGTTGACGTCACGGAAGCGCAGGAAGCCGTCACCGTTACGGCTGTCGGTCTGGTTCGGGCTGGAGCGCGGAGCACCGCCGTCTTCCTGGGTCTGCGACACCGTGGAGGTACGGGCCTTATCACCCCAATCCACCAGGATGCTGTAACCAGCCGACCAAGCCGGGCTGATCTTGGCGCTGCCCATGAAGCCGAAGCGGCTGGCCGAGTTGTGGTTGTCGAGACCGACGTAGGTGTTCGACCGACGGCCGTCGTTCCAGTACAGGATCGCGCGGTTGACCTGGCCGTACACGGTCAGGGACATCTTGCGGTTGCCTTTGCGGGCCGTGGTGGCCTCGAGCTCGGCTACCCGCTCTTCCAGGTCGGCGCAGCAGTCGCCGCCCAAATCGGCCGCCTTAGCGGACGGGACCGCCATGCCGCCCATTACCACACCAGCTGCGGCCAAGATTGCCAGCCTGCTAGCTGTTGACTTTAACAGTCCCCCGATCAGTTAAAACATCTCATCTATAGCGTATCGCGCCCGGGTGCGCGCGCCGCGGGTTACCTGGAAGGTTACGTCCAGCTCCGAGTAATCGCAGTGTTCTTTCGTGTAATCAGTCAACTGATGGAATACGCTCGCAAATGCTCATCAAGCACCTGTGAAGCTCTGCGCGACAAAGAAGTCGTTGAATTACAATGGTTCTCTAAGTATGAACGGAATTGCCACCTGTCCTATCGAGGTTGCTGGACGTTGACGCAGAGTTTCGGAGTATCCTGTAAGTGCCGCCTCCGGAAGACGAACCGAAAAGCAGACGAATCTCACATATCGTAGGCTCTACCACCGATCCTCCAAGCAACTACTGGCATCCGATCGCACGCTGGCTATCGCAACCAAAGACCTTCAGCGCATCAATCACCAAGCGAGATCGCAAACGACTGTCGCGGTCGGGTGAGCAAGTGACGCAAACACGGTTCGTCGTCAATTTTCGCGAGCCGAGGACCGGTCGCCGCAAGCAACTGTTTTTTGAACGCCACAAAGACGCTGTCGCCATGCGCGATGCGCTGATCGCCACAGTGGCGACCGGCACATATTCGGAAAGCCAGACAAATTGGACGGTGAGCGAGGCAGTGGCCTACTGGCTGGAGAACCGGCAGGCTGAAGTCAAATCGACGACTTGGGCCAGCTATCAACAGGCAGCGCACTACATTACGGGTCCGTTCCTCATCGGCTCAAAAGACGAACGCCGCGTCTTTGCCATGACAGGCAGCGCTCCGGAAGGTTTTCAAGTCTTGCCGATGCTCGGAAAAATTCCGCTTGCAGATCTCGCAACGGCAGACATCCGACGCTGGCATAGACTTCTGTCAACCGAAGTCAGTCCGTATACCGCCAACGTCGCCAAGAAATACTTGCGAGCAGCCCTCTCGCTTGCAGCCGAGGACTACAGTCTTCGGACCCCTGCGATGCCGTCGCGGTTGGGTCAAGGCCGTACAAGACCCAAGAAAAATATCTTGAGCCCCCAACAGGTGGGACAATTGTTGGCAGCCGCCTCGAATGACATTCACGGCACTTATTACGCATTCCCCTTCCTCACCGGCGTGAGACCAAGCGAACAGCTGGCCTGTTGTGGGGAGACGTCGATCTTGAAGCCGGTATGATTCACATACAGCGTGCGCAGAGTAATAATGGACAACTTTCGTCACTGACAAAGACGCCTGCCGGAAACCGCAAGATCCCGATCTCTCCAATTTTGAGCGAGCTGCTCTCACGATGGAAGCTCGCCTGTCCGCCTTCAATCGATGGGCTTCAAAGGGTCTTTCCCGCTCTCGGGACGAAGCTAGGGGGAGCGTTGTCATATGCCAATTTTCGGTGGGGGTATTGGAGGCCGGCCCTTAAGAAGGCTGGCCTTCCTTACGTGACACCACATAGCGCTAGGCACTGTTTTATCAGCACGCTCCAAGCCCAAGGCGTGGAAATTGGTCTTGTCGCGCAATTGGCAGGTCATGCCAGCGCACTGGTGACGATTGGTCACTACACGCAAGCCGTTCGTGGAGCAGAGATGGCGGTCAAAGCTCTCGATGATGCCTATGAAAGCGGTGCGCCATCCCATGCCAATCGCATTGGCCGTTGACTGACAGAGTCTAATTGGACGTTGACTGATATATCTATATTAGACGTTGGCTGATATATTTCTATCGGCCGTTGACTGATTGATTCACATCTTTATAAAGATGTGTTGAGTAGCCAACCCGATCGCAATAGCCATTGCGGATCGGTCGCTTCAACTTGTTCACCGAGTAGTTGCGTGTTCGAAGCGACCATTACCAAGAGGCACAGAAAGCGCTGCTTGAAGTCGGGGCAGAGCATCGTTCAAGTTCGATATGTGGTGAATTATCGGGACCCGCGAACGGGCCGACGATCGCAATTGTTCTTCAAGCGGCATGTTGATGCGGTTGCGCAGCGCAACCGACTAGTGGCTACCATTTCAAGTACACCGCGGCCGGATAATGACCATGCCGAAATAACGGTCGCGCACGCCATTCAGCGTTGGCTCGAGAACCGTCACGGGAACGTCAAAGAGAATACTTGGCGGGGCTACTGCCAAATCGCCCGCTACGTGGTTGGGCCGCTTGTGGTGGGCAACCGTACCGAGCGGCGCAAGGCAACAATATTGCCTGATCACGCAGCGGGGATGCAGTCCATCGAAATGCTGGGTTCGAAAAAGGTGTCAAGCATCACGACCGCTGACATTCGAGCCTGGCATCGCACGGTCGTGACGCATGTCAGTTCGTTTACGGCAAATGTAGCCCGAAAGTGCTTGCGTGCCGCACTCGCGCTTGCAGCCGAGGACTATCAGTTGCAAATCGCGCCCATGCCCTCGCAATTGGGTCGAGGCAGGGCAAAGGTGCACAAATCGATACTCTCACCTCTACAGGTTGCGCAGTTGCTCAAGCACGCGCAACAGAATCACCCTAAGGGGATCTACTACGCTTTCCCCTTTCTGACTGGCGTCCGGCCCAGCGAACAACTGGCACTGCTTTGGGAGGACGTCGATTTCGCAGGCGATTTCATCAAGATTCGACGCATGCAAGAGCTGAACGGCGCATTGACGGCGTACACAAAAACAACCGCGGGGGTACGCGAGATCCCGGTTTGCCCCCTTCTCCGGATCATGTTGCTGAACTGGCGGGAGATTTGTCCAAGCCAACCATCCCAGCCCTTTCGGATCTTTCCGCGCCTGGGGTCGAAGCACGAAGCGCGCTGGAAGCGGGGAGGCTCTCTAAGCTATGCAAATTTTCTGTCGCGGTATTGGAAGCCAGCGTTTGAGTCAGTAGATTTGCCTTACGTCACTCCGCGCAGTGCAAGGCACGCGTTCATCAGCACCCTCCAACGTCAGGGCATCGAGATTGGCCTCGTTGCGAAATTGGCAGGCCATGCGAGCGCAGCCGTGACTTTGGGGCACTACACGCAGGCCGTGCGTGGCGGTGAAGCGGCTGTGCTTGCCCTGCAGGAAGCGTTTACGGCAGCGAACGACAGCTAGGTTCGAAATGGCCGCCAACCTAAGCGGCCTTGCGTCGCCGCCAGATGCGGGCGACCCGCGACACGCGCACATCCAGCCGCTTTTGCAGAAGGGCCGTCATGCGGCGACAGCCGCGATCACATCGGCCGTTAGCCGCGGCTCGCAGCTGCGCCGCCGGGGCACCTTGCGCTGTGTCGGGCGGTACTGCCCGGCGCCGTGCAGCGTCAAGCGCTGGAGCTTCGGGCCGCAGG
>CAWIZC010000037.1:0-94286 GCA_963840445.1 uncultured Alphaproteobacteria bacterium
GGGCTCAGGTCAGCCGACCTCAAGCACATCATTCTAAATGTCTCCTTTGCCCTCAGAAACGGACGGGCCTAGCGCTGAGTGGCCTCATCCGTTTTAAGTCAACGACTGTCAACGTGAAGGTAAATTGAACACGTCCGCTTCGCGCCCGGTCGCAACTACCGGCGCATTGGATTGCTCAATGCAGCACCCAGCCTGTCGTCCTGGACGGTCACCGCAGCTTCTGGATCCCATGCGACCCACACCGGGGCATCGTCTCTCGGCTGCACACGCAACTCCCAGGTCGGGCATCTGACGGTCAGGTTCCCGATGGCGGTTTCCACCGCGCAATGTGTTTCGTCGCCTCGGTAGCTCCAGCGCCGAATGGTACCCGGCAGGCGATTTGCCTTTGTCGTCGGTTCGTGTTCGTGCAGCTCGATTTTGAACGGCCGTAGAGCAATCAGGCATGGCTCGGAAATTGACGGCGGCGTCTGCGGCCGGCTTAGCCTCAGGATCGTTTCGCCGATCGCACACACCATAACGTCGCCTTCCAAACCCACAAACTTTGCCTCCAGGAAATTGCTCTCTCCCAGGAAGTCAGCGATGAAGTGGCTCGAGGGCTGATCAAACAGCACGTTGGGCGACCCGGATTGGACGACGCGGCCGTCGCGAATGATCGCGATCTCGTCGGACAGCGATAAGGCCTCCTCCTGGTCGTGAGTGACGCAGATGAATGTCCTGCCGATCCGCCGATGCAGTTCGCGCAGCTCCCACTGCAGGCCAGCACGCAACTTCTTGTCGAGCGCACTCAGCGGCTCGTCCAGCAACAAAACCGTCGGTTCAAACACCAGCGCTCGGGCCAGCGCGACACGCTGCTGCTGGCCGCCGGACAGCTGCTTTGGATAGCGATCGCCCATGCCCGAGAGCTGCACCATATCGAGCGCATCCCTGACCCGCCGTGTCTTCTCGGCCGATGCCATGCGTCGGACAGTGAGCGGGAAGCCGATATTGTCGGCCACCGAGAGATTGGGAAATAGCGCGTAGCCCTGAAACACCATCCCGAAATTGCGCCGCTCGGGCAACAGATGCGTGATGTCGCGTTCGCCAAGCCACACCATGCCCTCGGTCGGCTCAACGAAGCCGGCGATCATCATTAGAATTGTCGTCTTACCCGATCCTGAAGGACCGAGCAGGCTGAAGAATTGCCCGCGGTTGATGACGAGCGATACCTGATCAACGGCCGTGACGTTGCCATAGCGCTTCGTCAACCGATCGAGACGAAGGGCATGCTCGTCGGTCGCCGCTTTCGAGCTGCGCATTGCTCCGGCCCTTCTTCAATTGTTGTCGCGCAGCCGCACGATCGGCACGAGCAGCAGCAGGGTGAAACAGATCAGGATTGCCGCAACGACCGCGATGACCGGATCCAAGCTCTCGTTGATGCCGCTCCAGATCATGCGCGGCAGCGTCACGACGCGCCTGCTCGCGACGAACAGCACGATGATCAGCTCATCCCAGGAGTGCACGAAGGCGAAGATGGCGCCTGAGACAATGCCGGGCGCGAGGTTCGGGATGATGACCATGCGCAAGGTCTGGGCGGTTGATGCCCCAAGATTGCGCGATGCCTGTTCCAGCCTCAGATCGAAGTTGGAGATCGCCGCGGTGACAGTGATGACAACATATGGAAGACCGGTAACGGCGTGGGCAATGATGATCCCTATGTATGTATCGAGGAGCCGAAGATCGACGTAGAACCGATACAACGCGAGTGCATAGACGATCGTGGGTACGATGAGTGGCGCCAGCATCAGGCCCCTGACGACCTGGGCCCAATGTGACGTCATCTTCCAGCAGCCGATGGCACAAAGCGTGCCGCAAAGCACGGCGATCGTCGTCGAGGCTACCGCGATGAGGAAACTTTGCCCGAGGCTGCCGAGCCATGCGCTGCTCGAGAGGAAGGTCGCCCAGTGGCTCAGCGAAATGCCGTGCTGGGGAAGCGCTAAATATCGGGTGTCGGTCACCGACAGGGGAAAGACGACGAAGGCAGGCAGCAGAAGATAGGCCAGGGCCATCCAGGTCAGCGCTGGGACGAGCCCGGCTCTCCGCGCAAGCTCCAAGCTACCTGCTCCCGAATATCTGGCGCAGATCAACCACGCGCGACAGTACGGCTATCAGGGCGAACACGATCAGCATCAAGGTGGAGGCTAGCGCCGTGCCGAGCCCCCAGTTCAGCGTCTCCTTGACCATGAGGCTGATGTATTCGGCTGCCATCAGCGTCTTGCCGCCGCCCAGCAAAGCGGGGGTGATGTAGAACCCAAGCGAGAAGACGAACACCAGAATGGCGGCGGCAACTATGCCGGGCAAACTCATCGGCAGATAGATGCGCAAGAACGCCGTGGTGGCGCCTGCACCCAGCCCGCGCGCCGCCGGGACCAGCCGGCGGTCGATGCCTGACATCTGGCCGTACAGCGTCAGGACCGCCAGCGGCACCATGTAATGCACCATGCCGATCACTACGCCGATCTCGTTGTAAAGCAGTTCGAGCGGTTGCGTGATCAGTCCTATGGCCACGAGCGTGTTGTTTAGAAGTCCTTGACTGCGGAGCAAGGCCACCCACGCGAAAGCGCGCACGAGCACCGAAATCCAGAACGGCACCAGGACGCAGAGGAACATCAGCCTGCGGCGCCGGTCGGACGCATGCGCGAGCGCATAGGCGATCGCATAGGCAAGGAGCAGAGATATCAAGGTCGTCAAGGCGCCGATGCGCAGGGTCGTCAGCAGGATGCGCTGGATCGGAGCGCTAGTGGCCAGCAGCGCGTAATTCCCGAGGCCGGGCACGGGCTCGACGAAACTCACCCGCAGGATCTGGACCAGCGGATAGAGATAGAAAACGACCAACAGCATCAGCGCGGGCATCACCAACAGCCAGGGCCCGCTCTGGACCCCGGCAATGCGTTTGCGTGATGGCGCCATTGCCATTTGCGTCTGCAGTCGGAACCGATCGTCGCCGGGGCAGACTTATGACGAGATCAGCTCGAGATACTTCGTTTCGACCTGCGTGCCGTTCTTGGCATACCAGTCATCGTTGATCGGCACTTGAACCGCGAGATTTTCCGGCTGGGTTGCGTCCCAGCGGCGGTCTGCGTCCGGCATCTTGGTGGCAGCCGTCGGATTGGACGGGCTCATGCCCACGATCTTGAACAACTCAATCTGACCGTCGGGCTCGAGCGCCAAGTTGATGAACTTCATCGCGGTGTCCTTGCCGGCCGGATTGGCCTTCGGCACCACCCACAAAGAAGGCGCCACGATCGCACCCTGCCACGGCCATTCGATTGCGTTCTTAGTCTCGATACGCACCAGATTGGCCCGGTTGTGCCACATCAGCCCGGCGACCACCTCGCCCTGCCGGATCAGATCCTCGCTCTGCGCGCCGCCTTTCCAGAAGATCGTATTGGCCTTGATTTCGCGGATCTTCGCAAAGGCACGGTCCACATCGATCGGATAGATGCTTTTCGGATCGACGCCGTCGGCCAGCAACGCCGCTTCAAGCACGCCGTTGGCAGAGCCGCGCAGCATGCGCTTGCCGGGGAAATCCTTGAGGTTCCAGAAATCCTTCCACGTTTTGGGCGGATTGGCGCCGAATTTCTGGTTGTTGACGGCCATCACGTAGGAGAACATGTAGTTGCAGACGCCATACTTGTAGGCGAATTGCGGACGCACCCGGCTCTTGTCGACGATCCCGTAGTCGATCTCCTCCAGGTATCCCGCTTCGCCCAGCTGGCTGGCAAACAGCACCGATCCGTCACAGACGTCCCAGGTGACGTTCTTGGCGTCGATCATCGCCCGGAGCTTGCCGGCCGTCGGCCCGCTGCCGTCGACAACCATTTTCAGTCCAAGCTTTTCCTGGCACGGCTTTGCCCACGCCTTGTCGAACGCAGTGGCCGCCAGACCACCCCAGTTCACGACCACCAGTTCGCCGCTGGCCGCGTTCGCCGAGGTCGGCCGTATCGCGGTTGCCAGCCCAAGAGCCGCAAGGCCCTGCAGGAAGACTCGGCGATCGATCGCGCCGCTCTGGAATTTCGCTGCAAGTATCGAGGCAACATCAGAGCGATGCTGGCGTACCCAGTCCATTAGGCTGTCTCCTGACGCGTGGTAACCGAACGAGCAGAGGTTGACATTGGAAACGCTACCATGATCGATCATTAGCGTACAAATGATCTCGCGCTAAACAGCTCTGCTCAACGAGAAGGGAAACCGACGTGCCGGCTCATACAATTCCGCAGACACCATTCGCTTTGTTGTCGGGGAGTGCGCAGTGGGGGCTCGCCTTCCCCGACGACCTCACGGAGCCGGGCGTGCGCGTTCTGGAACGCGGCTTGACGTTCCAGACGCCGTGGGGCCCGAGCGACAATTGGCAAGTGCTGGAGGTCGATGGCGCTCACACCCCGGATCGAAAAACTCGCACCATCTTGAACGTGTTCGCCCACGGCTGGCCAGTAAGCGCGATCGATCACTCGACCCACCGCACGGTCGGCTGGATCATGCAGCAGGCTGGAGTGCGCAAGATTCTCTCAGACAGCACTTGCGGCTCGTTGAACAAATTCCTCAAGCCAAGGGATTTCATCATTCCCTTCGACGTTCTTGATTTTTCGCAGACGCAGTATTCCCTTCTGCCAGGACGGCTGACGGATCTGTGCCTCTCGCGCCAGCTGTTCTGTCCGCATTTGGGCAAGTTGCTGCAACGGGTGGCCGCGCAACTATGGCCGCTGCCAGGGCGGGTGGTTGGTCAGGATCAGCAGGTCGTCACGGCGCATAATTGGGGACCCCGCTTTTCCAGTCGAGCCGAGGCGCACGCATACCAAGTGCTGGGTGCTGACGCGATCAACCAAAGTATCGGTCCGGAAGCGAGCGTCGCTCGCGAGATCGGCGCGTGCTTTGTGAGTGCAAGCTTCATCGTTCGCTTCCAGGACGGCATCCTCGACCGTCAGGCTGAAGAGGTCGATAAGATCCACAGGGACCTTGCCCACGTCGCCTCGAGGATCAGTCTGCACACGATGATGCAAACCGATCTGACCGATGAGTGTGGATGCCGGGCGCTGCATGTATCTCGCCCGGCCGACTACGCCATCAACGCGCAGGGTCGCGAGATGGAGAGGCGCTAGGCGCTTATGCTCGTCGAGATCAGCCGCAGCAAAAATGAGTACAGATGCTTCGGGTGAAGCGGATGCGACATCGGTCACTGCAAATGTGCGCAGTCGCTCTCCGGTCTGGGCTCGCGATAGGGGCTGCGCCCGCCCACCGGCGTCAAGCGCCGTCTTCTGTCACATTAGGGTCTGTCACGCCGCGACGTGTAACAAAAGTGGTCTTGCGCGCTCGCAGAAAGCCGATTTTCCCGGGGGCGTCGACCTAGGCAGGCGGCACGTTCGAGAAGAGCAAGCCCAATCCCTCCGCCATCGTTGGATGCGCCAGGATGGCGTCGCGGAGTCGAGGATAGGGGAGATCTGCTAGCATCGCCGTTTGCACCACGGCCATGACCTCGCCGGCGTCGGCGCCAATCATAGTGAAGCCCAGGATGCGGTCGTCGGCGCCAACAAGAGCCTTCATGAACCCTTGCGTTTCGTCGGTAGCCTGTGTCCGCAAGACGGCGCTGGTCGGCAGTTTCGCGACGCGGATCGCGATGTGTCTGAGCTTGGCCTCCAGTTCACTCAGTCCCAAGTGCGCAAGTGCGGGATCTGTGAACATGCAGTAGGGGACCAGTCGATCCCGGGTCGTGCGGTAGCCCCCCGCAAGATTGTCCCTGATGATGCGAAAGTCATCGACCGAGACGTGCGTGAATTGGGGACTGCCGGCGCATTCGCCCATCGCCCAAATGCCGGGACCGCTTGTCTCCAGTCGGTCGTTGACGCGAATATAGCCGCGGCCGTCCAGCTCGACCCCTGTCTTCTCGAGGCCAATGCCCGCAGTGTTCGGGACCCTCCCTACCGCGACCATGATGTCGCTTCCCTCAATCTTGACCTCCCCAGAAGCCGTAGCGACGACAAGGGCGACCTCCTGTCCAGAGGTGCCGCGCACTTGCAACGTCTCGGCGGAGAGGAGAACATTGATGCCTTCGGCGCCGAGCACACGCTGCATCTCTTGCGCAACGTCGGCATCCTCCTGAACCATCAGCTGAGGCTCTCTTTGGATGATTGTGACGCGGCTGCCAAAGCGACGGTAAGCTTGCGCAAACTCAAGACCCACATAGCCGCCACCAAGGACAATCAGGTGCGCCGGCAAGTAGTCGAGTTCGAGAGCCTCGATGTGGGTGAGCGGTCGAGCAGCCTCCAGCCCAGGAATGCTCGGAACAGCGGCGTGCGTTCCAATATTGAGAAATGCTTGCTCGGCAGACAGCATAGATGGGTGATGCACACGTTTTCACAGGCCTATCGCCCAGCGCGCCGGAGCCGGGCCATTGATCTTCCCTCGTGACGTTTTTCATACGCTCGCTCCCGTCCTGCATGGAACTCCGGATAGTCCTAGTGACGTACGGTCGACATCTCGTCGGCCCCATTGGGCTTCAGACTTAGATCGGTCTCTTGCAAGTCTTCCTCCGACTGCGTCGGCCAGAATAGCGAGCCGATCATGACCAGCAGCAGGACCAACGGAAGGTTCCTGGCGAGTAGGCGAACACCACTAATTGCGGTCGCAGGAGATGAGGTAAACAGCGCACCCAGCAGGGCTATCGGCGTCTGCACCATGGCCTGGGCAGCCGCATTGCCGACGACCTCCTCGGTGTCGGTTTTGTCGGCGACTTGTTCCGCGACTTCCTCCTCGCGCTCTCTCGCGGAGACGATGACGGCGGCGATTGCGCCAACCAGCGCCATCCCGCCAGCAACTGCCCAATAGGCGGTGACGTGGCCGAAGCGATCAACCAGCATCACTGTTATCGCCGCCAAAGCGAAGCCCAGCGCAATGAAGAAAGGCACCGCAACCGAGGCGCGGGCCACGTATTTCAACACCAATCCGGACACCGCCGATTTGGCGTTATTGATCAGGCCTTGAAACATGGCGCCGCGCCTTTGCGTTTATGACTTCCACAATGCGCCGAGCACGAACCCGACGGCGGCCGCGGCGGCCAGTGTGGCCATGGGCTGGTCCTTGACCGATTTGTCGACGGCGCCCTTGATGTTGCCGGCAACCTCGCCGGCCGCGTCACTTACTTCCCGCATCTGGCCTGACGCGGCGCCAGCGAGGTTCTCAACGCGGTCGGCGACCTTCTTGAACTGCTCCGTTGCCTTGTCCTTGAGATCATCCGATCGATCGTACTGGGATCCTTGCGGCATGGTCTGCCTCCTTCCTATGTTGGGAGAACGATGAGGGCACAACGGCGCCGGTCAAGTTTAGTTCAGCGCTGGCGTGCTGGGCGCACGATTTAATGTGGTAAGGCTTGTCGTTAATCAAACATCAGCGGGCCAAGCATCTCCCGCCGATCATCAGCATCACAGTGTTCTTGCTCAAGACGCTGCTGCTGGCGCCCAATCCTCAGCGAGCAAGCATGATAATGCCCACAAATCCAATGCCTGCTATTGCCGCGCGAGGGTCACAGAAATGAAAAGCACCGAAACGGTCGCGCGTGGACCCGTGCCCTGCCGCACTTCAACGGTCTCGCGGCTGGGATGGTCGACAGGCTTGCTGCTGTTGTCCATGGCTCAGCTGCCGCCGCTAACAGGACCCGGTTTTGTCCTTGGTCGGGTCTAGACCCTTGGCTGTCGCGGGGCTGTCGGGTGTCGTTCCGGTGTCGTTGCGCTCGGCCTTGCTGCCTGCACTCGGTTGGCGATCGCCGCCCGACCATCCGGTAACGCCCATGTTCTTACCGCCCGAATCCGGTCCCTTGGCATCGTCAGTGGCGGGCTTCTTGGTTGCGTCAACGCAGTCTTTTGAGCCGGACGATGCCGACTGGGCACCGACGTGACCGAACAATGAAGCTTGTAGCGCCACGGCGATCACGAGTGCGGTAAGGATAAGGATCGGTCTGAGCATGCGCGCCTCCTTGTTGGAAGGGGAACGCGCGCGGACACGGCAACGTTCCAGGCTGGCGTGGCCTTCCACAAGCCGCCACCGTGCGCATTTGCTCACAAGCTAGATCGGCTCGGCGTGCACGACGCGAGAGTAACAAGGTCGGGGTAGGGTTTACCCGTCACGGGTTGGCTCCCAACCGAGCAATGGTCGTGTGACTGACGCGATAGATGCGACAGCCGAACGGCTCGTGCCGAGGTTGGCGACACGCCCTCTCAGCCTTGCTGGAATTTCGAGTTGCGCCACGCAAGCGCGGCCTTGAGGCCTTGCTCGCGGCGGATGCGGTTGAATTCGGCCCGCTCCGGACCGCCGGCGACTTCAATGAATATATCCGTCTCGAGTGCGGCGGAAAGAGCAGCGCGCATGCCCATCGCCTCGTAGGTCCTGTTGATCGCCCGCTTGGTCAGCCGCACCGCTGCAGGCGAGGCGGCCGCCATGTCGGTCGCGATGGCCTTGGCCTTGGCAAGCTGTTCGCCGTCGGCAACGACATGGTTGACGATGCCGAGACCGAGTGCCCGGGCCGCGCTCAGCTTGTCCTCGCCCGTAAGCAGAAGCTCCTTTGCAGCCTTTGGTCCTGCAATCCATGGCAGAAGCAGCGCGACTGCGCCCGAACCGAACCGCACTTCGGGTGCGCCGAAGCGTGTACTTTCGGCGGCCACCGTAACATCGCAGGCCAGAGACAACTCGAAAGCTCCGCCGATGCAGTACCCATGCACGGCGGCAATCGTCGGCTTAGGGCAATCCCAGAAGCCCATGATGAACTCGAAGTCGGCCTCGAGTACGCGGCGCCAGTCGTCCGGCCCGTAGGTGCCTGCCGCGACACTGGCCTTCATGTCGAAGCCCGCCGAGAAGGCGCGGCCTTCTCCCGTTACGACAATGGCATGTACGGCATCGTCGTGGCCAAGCTGCGTGAGCGCCGCTGTCGTCTCGTGCACGAGCACCGGGTCGAATGCGTTGAGCACCTGCGGTCGCGAGAAGGTCAGGGTTGCGATAGGGCCTTCGGTCTCGACGTGGATCGTTTGGTAGGTCATGCGGCAAGCCTTCAGCTGAGTCCGAGGCGGTCCAAGGCGCGATATGCGGCGATCGTGGCCGAGATGCTCAAGGCCCTGATGCGGTGCAACGGGATGGGTGCGATGGGGGTGAACGGAAACAGCGGTTCGCGGCCGGGTTCGATGACGAGCCCGGCCAGCTCACGGCCCATCGACGTTTGCCAGCCAATGCCGCGACCCTGACATCCGATTGCCACTAGAACTCCCGGTGACGGGCTGTGCAAGTGCGGCAAGTAGTTGGGGTGGATGGCGACGCGACCACCCCATCGATGTGTGAAGGACACCTGGCCCAGAAAGGGGAATAGCTCGACCACGTCGCGCTGCAAATGCGCCCAGTCGCTCTCCGGCCCTGGCTCGCGATATGGGCCGCGCCCGCCCATGATTAGTCGCCCGTCTTCGCTCATGCGCCAGTAGCGAATGATACGTCTGGTGTCGGACGCGATTTCCCCTCCGCCCAGGATGCGGCGACGATGCTCGGCGGGTAGCGGCTCGGTTGCGATCTGCAGGGAATTGGCAGCAACGATTGATCTGCCAAGACCCTTGATGAGGTGATCATCGGAATAGGCGTTTGTGCATACGAGGACCGTATCTGCCCTGATGGTCGTGCGGCCTCGTGCGCTCGCCAGCCATCCCTTCGCCGAGCGGGTGAGCGAGCTGATCTCCGTGTCTCCGTACATGCGCGCTTTCGCCCGCAGCCCGGCACGAGCCAACTCTCGCGCATACGAGAGTGGTTGCACCGAGCCCGCACGCCGATCGACAAATGCCCCGAGATAGCGCGCGGCGCCGCTGACGGCGGCAACCTGGTCCCTGCCCCAGAAGTCGACCGCTGCGCCGCGCTTGGCCCATTGCTCCGCGCGCCGCTGTGCCTTGCTTGCTGCGGCATGCGTGTCGACTGGCTGCACCCATGCGGTCCGCCGTGATTGGGCGCCGAGACCGTGCCGCTCAATGAGATCGAACACAACATCGGCTGTCGCGCCTGCGAAGCGCCACAGCCGCTCGCCGTTCTCCCGGCCGAACAGAGTTTCGATGTCGTCGGGATCATACTTGAGGCCCGGGATCACCTGGCCGCCGTTCCGGCCCGACGCGCCGGAGCCTGGACCATGGCGGTCGACAGCGATCACATCGACACCGCGCTCGGCGAGATGCAGGGCGGCCGACAGCCCAAGATACCCCGCCCCGATGACCAGCACGTCGGCCTTGAGATCGCCGTCGGCCGCCGGCGTGTCGGGTGCCGCGACGGCCGTTCCCTCCCAAAGATTGGCGTGACGGCATTGCACCGTGATCGCCTCAATAGGTCGGTGGGGTGATCGCCCACACTACTTCCGTCTCGTCGGGACCGGGATTGCGGTAGCGGTGCGGCCGGGTGCTCGCGAAGCCGAAGCTGTCGCCTGCCTCGAGCAGAAACCGGTTGCCGTCGACCCAGATCTCGAGGCGCCCGCGAATGACGACGCCGGCTTCCTCCCCAGCATGCGTGTAAGGCTTCTCGCCGGAAGAAGCACCGGGAGCAAAACGGCAGGAGAGAAGCTCGAGCGAACTGTCGATTGAAGGACTGAGAAGCTCGTCGACAATCCCGGCCGTGAAGTCGAGCCGGCGTCGACGCGCGCGGCGCACCACGATATCGCGCTCGGCTTCAGGCGCCGCTCCAGCTTCGAAAAACCAGCTGATCGTCACCCCGAACGCCCGGCTGATTGCCTGCAGCGCATTGATCGATGGCGTTGCGAGGTCGCGTTCCAGCAGGCTGAGATAGCCGACCGACAAGTGGGTTGCCTTGGCCAGCTCGGCCAGGGTGCAGCCGCGGGCCCTTCTCAGGCCCCGGATCTCCCGTCCGAGGAAGCGTACGGGCTCCGTACTTGCGTGACGCTCGCGCCGCGACTTGCTCACTGGCCGCGAGCGAGCACCTGGTGCTGCGCGAACCCCATTTTCGCCCGCCATACTGCCAGCGATCCTGTTTTTCATTGACAATAATACTGCCAATATTTTTTACTTCAGTCAAAGCCGTTTACGGAGAGTTCGCGTGACGGTGCGCTACGACGCGGTCATCATCGGCGGAGGCCATAACGGGCTTACCTGTGCGGCCTATCTTGCTCGCGCCGGTCTCAAGACACTGGTGCTCGAGAGGCGGCCGGTGATTGGCGGTGCAGCGGTCACCGAGGAGGTGGTGCCGGGCTTCAAATTCTCGGTGTTCAGCTACCTCATGAGCCTGCTGCACCCGAAGGTGATCCGCGATCTCGAACTGCAAAAATATGGATTCGAGGTGCTGCCGGCCTCCGATATGTTCGGCCCGCTTCCAGGCGGTGACCACATCGTATTTTCCGACTCCGTGGCGCGATCGCAGGCGAGCTTCGCCCGCTTCTCGAAGAAGGACGCGGCGATCTATCCGGAGTTCGATCGCTACCTAAGCGAGGCGGCCAACATTGTCCGCAAGTTGCTGCTTGAGACGCCGCCCGATGTCTCTTGCCGCGACTGGCGCTCATTCAAGGATACAGCGAAGCTTATTTGGAAATATCGAAAAGTCGGCGGTAAGTTTTTTCGCCTCGTCGACCTGCTGACGATGAGCGCCGACGACTATTTGTCCGAATGGTTCGAAGACACTCACATCAAGGCGCTGCTCGCCTACTACAGCGGGATAGGTACTTTTGTCGGGCCGCGCAGCCCCGGCTCGGCCTACGTCATCATGCATCACGTGATGGGCGAGCACGCGGGCGCCGGGGGCTGGGGCTTTATCCGCGGCGGCATGGGTACGATCACGCAGGCTATCGCGGCGTCCGGCCAGGCGGACGGCCTAGAAATTCGCACCAATGCCGCAGTGGCGGCGATCGACACTCGGGCGGGACGCGCGACCGGTGTTACGCTCAGCGACGGAACTCGGATCGAGGCGGACGTCATCGCCAGCAATGTCAGCGCCAAGCTGACCTTCCTGGAGTTTCTCCCCGAGAGCGCACTGCCGGCCGATTTCGTCCGCGATGTGCGCGCGTATCGGACCTATTCGGCCGCTTTCAAGATCAACATAGCCTGCGAGCGGCTCCCGCAGTACACCTCATTTGATGCTGCGACGTGCGGCTTTCCCTATCCGACCTACACGCATATCGGGCCTACCATCGAATATCTGGAGCGTGCTTACGATGATGCCAAGTACGGCGACTGGTCGCGCGATCCGTTCATCACGCCGGTAGCGCCAAGTTTCGTCGATAACACCATCTCTCCGCCCGGCAAGCATGTCGTCCACTTGTTCGGTGGCCATGCTCCCTACAAGTTACGTGAGGGCAGCTGGGAAGAGCGCAAGCCCGATTTCGTCAAGAACGTCTTGCGGGTGATGGACCAGCATGCGCCCGGATTCTCGAGCGGCATCATCGATATGCAGGTTCTGACGCCGCCTGACATCGAGGCGAAGATCGGCTCGCCGCACGGCCACATCTTCCACGGCGAGCTGCAAGCCGATCAGTTGTTCTTCGCGCGGCCCGCACCGCATTTTGCCGACTACCGCAGTCCCATCAAGGGACTCTACCAGTGCGGTTCGTCGGCCCATCCAGGTGGCGGCGTCGGCGGCGTCCCAGGCCACAATGCGGCGCGCGAGATCCTGAAGGACCTGCGCCGATGATCTCAGCCCAGCATGGCCGCGGTTCGGTGGGCCAGCCCGCCACGGCGCACGACGGGGAGCGCTTTTAAATGGCGCGAGTGGCGACAGCGTTGCTTCTCGCGCCTGCGCTTCTCGTGCTTGGGGTTGCTTTTCTGCTGCCACTCGTTCGGCTGCTCGTCTTGAGCCTGTCTTCGTCCGGAGGCGCACTTGCACCCTATGCGGCTCTATTCGGTGACGACATCTATCGCAAGGTATTCTGGAACACCGCGTTGTTCGCTGTTGCGGTAACGGCAATCACCCTAGCCATCGGCTGGCCGACCGCCTTCGTGCTGACCAGGCTTCGCGGCGGTGCGCGCACACTCATGTTCGCGGCCGTGCTGGCCCCGTTATGGATCAGCGTCCTAGTCCGCACGTTCTCCTGGATGCTACTGCTTGAGACGAACGGGCCAATCAATCGCGCGCTGGTGGGTAGTGGCGTGATCGGTGCGCCGCTGGCGCTGCTTTTCAACAATACTGGCGTGATCATCGGCATGGTGCATGTGCTGCTGCCCTATGCGGTGCTGCCGATCTACGCCGCCCTGGTCCGCATCGACCCCGCCTTGCTCAGGGCGAGCGAGGGCCTCGGGGCGTCGTGGCTGACGACGTTCGGTCACGTCCTGCTACCTCTGTCGGCGCAAGGCAGCGCCACCGCGGCAGCTTTCGTCTTTCTGCTGTCGTTCGGCTTTTTTATTACGCCGGCGCTGCTCGGAGGCCCGTCCAACATAACTCTGTCGATGCTGATCGACCACTTCGTCAGTGAGCGTCTCGACTGGGCGTTGGCAGGCGCGGCCTCATTGGTGCTGTTGGGCCTCACCCTGCTGTTCGTCGGAGCGGCCGGACGGTTCGTTCGTATCGCACGCCTGGTCGAGGTGCGGTAATGGGCGGACGTCTTGCGCTCTCTGCTTTCGCGGCGCTGGTCGGCGCCTTTCTGCTGCTTCCGATCTTTGCGGTGATACCGACGGCCTTCAACGCCTCCAGCTTCATCCGATTGCCGCCGGACGCCTGGTCCGGACGATGGTGGGGGACATTCTTCGCCGATTCGACCTGGCGCCGCGCACTGATGACAAGCCTGCAGGTCGCGACGCTCGCCGCCGCGCTGTCGGTGGTGTTAGGCACCGCTGCGGCTCTCGGCATCGCGCGGCTCGGCGGATGGATGCGTCAACTGGCGCTTGCCATCTTCGTTGGACCCGTCATCGTGCCAGTCATCGTCCTTGCCGTAGCGCTATACTCGCTCGCCCGGTCGGCCGGGCTGGTCGGCACGATCGCAATTCTGGCGATTGCCCACACGATGCTGGCATTGCCTTATGTGGCGCTCAACGTCGGCGTCTCCCTGGCGGCGCTCGATCCCAGGCTGGCGCTCGCCGCCACCGGACTGGCCGCCTCTCCCTGGCGCGTGTTCCGTACCGTGACATTGCCGCTGATCATGCCGGGCGTGCTCGGAGGCGGCGTGTTTGCGTTCGTCACGTCGTTCGACGAAGTGGTGCTGTCGATCTTCCTCGCGGGTCCGCAGGCAAAGACGTTGCCTGTGCGGATCTGGGAGGAGATCAGGGTCGAATACACTCCGGTGGTCGCCGTGGCGGCAACCATCATGATCGCACTCGCAGTGGCCGCCGTGGCTGCCAGCCGGATGATCCAGCGGAGGCACGCGTGACTGGCGTTCGCTTCGCCGGCATCTCAAAGACATTTGCCGAGGCCGAGGTGCTGCGGCCGATCGATCTTGATATCGCCTCGGGCGAATTCCTCACGCTGCTTGGGCCCTCGGGCTCCGGCAAGACGACGCTGCTCAACCTTTGCGCGGGCTACCTGCCGCCGACAGCAGGTCGGCTGTTCGTTGGCGGGCGCGACATCACGAGCCTCCCCGCCAGGGTTCGCAACATGGGCATGGTCTTCCAGAACTACGCCTTGTTCCCGCACATGAGCGTGTTCGAGAACGTCGCCTATGGCCTGAAAGCGCGCAGGCTGTCGCGACCTGAGATAGACCGTCGGGTGACCGAGGTACTGGCCATGCTGCAACTCGAGGGGTTTGATGGCCGCGCGATCGGCAAACTCTCCGGCGGCCAGCAGCAGCGCGTGGCTCTGGCGCGTGCGATGGTCATCGAGCCGGACATCCTTCTGATGGATGAGCCGCTCGGCGCGCTCGACCGCGCGCTCAGGAAGGACGTCCAGCTCCAGATCAGGCGCCTGCATCTGGCGCACCCGCGCACCACCATCTACGTGACCCACGACCAGGAGGAGGCCCTGGTCATGTCGGATCGCATCGCTGTAATGCGCGCCGGGAGGGTCGTTCAGGCCGGTTCCGGCCGCGATCTTTACGAGCGACCCGTCAATGCTTTTGTGGCGCGCTTCCTGGGCGAGTTCGAACCTCATTGCCGGCACCGTGACGGCGGTCGGCGGCGGCAAAGCCTTGCTGCGTGCCGAAGGGCTGGGCCGCCCTATCGAAGGCCGGGCGGCACCCGGTCTTGCCCTCAACGAGGCCGGCCTCGCGCTGATCCGTCCAGAGTCCGTGCGCTTGGTAAGCGATGGCATTCCGGCCTCGGTGACCGAGCGTGTCTATCTGGGCGAAATAACAGCGGTGCGGCTGCGGCTGCCCAATTCCCAGGAGATTTGGTGCCGTCGCTTTGCTGCGGAAGTGCCTGACACCGGGAAGCAAGTGATCGGATGGGATGAGACGGCCGTGTCCATCCTGCCGGCGGAAGATTCAGAGAAAGGGAGTGTGCTGCCATGCTGACGAGACGTCGACTTCTGCAAGCCGGGGCTGCAGGCGCTGTCGCCGGTCCCGCCATATTCCGCACTGGTACGGGCGTGCGGGCGCAGGGTAGGCCTATGACGTTCTGCTCCTGGGGCGGCGCGCTGAGCGACTTGGAGAAGAGCGCAATGCTTGAACCGTTCGCCAAAATGAAAGGCGTCGAATTTGCGTATGCCTCGCCGACGGCCTATCCGAAGCTCAAGGCGATGGCAGAGGCTGGTGCGCCGGAATGGGACCTCGTCGACGTGGGCGGACGCTACATTTTCCAGGGTGCCGACTTCCTCGAGCCGCTTGACATGTCCCTCATTCCGAATGCCAAGGCGCTCGATCCGGGCTGGGTCACGCCCAAGGGCATTTTCACCTCGACAGGCGCCACGATCATAGCTTGGAACACCAAGGCCTTCCCGGCCGATAAAGGGCCAACGAGCTGGAAGGACTTCTGGGACGTAAAGGCGTTTCCAGGTCCGCGTGGCCTCTACAAGCAATTCTATTACAACTACGAGGCGGCCCTGCTGGCAGCGGGCACCGCGCGCAAGGACATCTATCCGGTCAGCGACGACAAGGTGAAACTGGCGATAGAGAAACTGACGGAGCTCAAGCCGCACGTCAAAGTGTGGTGGACGGCGGGAGCGCAGCCGCCGCAACTGCTGGCGAGCGGGGAGCTTGCCATGTCTTCGGCCTGGTCCGGCCGCATCCTCGCAGGCATCAAGGAGAACGCGGCGATCGCCATGACCTTCAAGGACGGCATCGCCTGGGGCAATGCCTGGGTCGTGGTCAAGGGGACGCCGCACAAGCAGTTGGCGATGGAGGCGATCAACTACGCGATCTCACCAGAAGCGCAGATGAAGCTGCTTGATTTCGGGACTTATGGCCCGGTGCTGGGCGCCGCCGCGGAAAAGGGTAACGACGCGCAGAAAATGTGGATGGTCACGGCGCCGCAAAACGCCAGGGAGATGCTGATCATCAACGAGGAGCAGGCGGCGCAGTATTCTGCCAAGTACGAGGCCGATTGGAATCGCTTCCAGCTCGGCTGAGACAGCCC
Source organism: uncultured Alphaproteobacteria bacterium (assembly GCA_963840445.1). GTDB lineage: Bacteria > Pseudomonadota > Alphaproteobacteria > Rhizobiales > Hyphomicrobiaceae > AWTP1-13. Next base: position 16,482 of record CAWIZC010000037.1, read on the forward strand.
GTGCACGACCATCCGCTGCAACCGCTGCTCGTACCGCGCTCTATCGCCTTTGTCGGTGCGAGCAACCGGCCGAACACGCCGGGGCATGACATGATGCGCGCCATACGGCGCAGCGGCTTTGCCGGCATCGTGCATGCCGTGAATCCGAGGTACGAGGAAATCGAAGGCTATCCCTGCGTTGCCAGTCTGACTGCACTGGCTTCGCCGCCCGATCTTGTCGTGCTCGGCGTCAAGAACGAGGCCCTAGAGGAGACCCTGGCCGAGGCCATTGCGAGCAAGGCTCGCGCCGCCTTGATATTCGCTTCGGCATTTCTCTCCGAGGACAGCGACCCGCCGCTCAGCGCGCGCCTGGCATCCATGGCACGCGCCGCCGGCATTCCTGTCTGCGGCGGCAACTGCATGGGCTATTACAACGAAATCGATCACGTGTGGATTTGTGGCTTTCCAAGCCCGCGCACGCCGCGCACCGGCTCGATCGCGTTGATTGCGCACTCGGGCAGCGTCTTCGGCGCACTTGCGCACAACGATCCGCGGCTGCGTTTTGCATTCGCGATATCGCCGGGGCAGGAGTTAACGACCACCATCGCCGACTATCTGGCCTATGCTGTCGATCGACCCGAGGTAAAGGTCGCCGGTCTATTCATTGAGGCGGCCCGTGACCCGGACGGATTTCGCGAGGCATTGGCGCGCGCGGCCGAGCGCAACGTCGCAGTCGTGGCCTTGAAGACGGGACGTACCGAGGCGGCAGCTCGAGCCGCCTTCACTCATACCGGCGCGCTCGCCGGCAACGACGCCGCCTACGAGGCATTGTTCGATCGTTACGGTGTCGTACGCGTCGACACGCTTGACGAGCTTGCGGCCACCCTGTTGCTGCTTTCCACGGGTCGGCGTGCCGCCAACGGTGGGCTCGTCTCCATTCATGATTCCGGTGGCGAGCGCGAAATGATCATCGACCAGGCCGAAGCGCTTGGTGTGCCGTTCGCAGCCATCACTCCCGAGAGCGCCTCGAGCATCGCGCAGAGGCTCGACCCGGGACTTGCCGCGGAGAACCCGCTTGATGCCTGGGGTACGGGTCGTGATTTCGTGGCGCAGTTCGAGGGGTGCTTCCAGTCGCTGGTCGATGATCCTTCCGCAGCTATCGGCCTTTTCGTTGCCGATATTCGCGATGGCTCCTACCTCCACGAAGGGTTTGCGACGGCCGCGCGCGCAGTTGCCGGCCGCACGGAAAAGCCCGTCGCAGTGGCCACAAACTACACCCAGGTTCGACACGACCAGTTGGCCTTGGCACTAACTGATGCGGGTGTGCCGGTTCTCGACGGCACGCACAGCGCATTGATCGCCGTCCGCGGCGCCTTGCTGATCCGTGACTTCCAGGTCCGCGCCGCCGATCCCCCGCCCGCGTCGCCTGCGCGGGTGGACTGGCGGCGACGCTTGGGCCGCGGCGTCGGACTCGACGAAGGGACCGCCTTTGACCTGCTTTCCGATTGGGGCATTCCCACGCCTGTCCGCCGGATCGCTATAAACGAAGGTCACGCTATCGCCGCGGCGCGAGAGATCGGACTTCCGGTCGTTGCCAAGACAGCCATGCCGGGCATCCACCACAAGACCGAGGTCGCGGGCGTGAAACTTGGACTGCGCACCGAGGCAGATGTAGCGTCCGCCTACCGCGATCTTAGCGCGCGGCTGGGCCCGCGTGTCAGCTTGTCCGCCATGGCCGCCCCTGGTGTCGAACTGTTTCTTGGGTTTGTGCGCGACGCGCAGTTTGGACCGTTGGTAGTGGTGGGTGCGGGCGGTATCCTGGCCGAGTTCCTTGCGGATCGGGCAGCGGCGCTTGCTCCCTTCGGGCCGGCAACGGCCCGCCGGCTGTTGGAGCGCTTGAAGATCCGCAAACTGCTCGACGGCTTTCGCGGAGCGCCCGCGCCGGATCTCGATGAACTTGCAGGACTGATTGCGAGATTCTCCGTCATGGCCGCCGAGTTGGGTGATTTGATCGGCGAGATGGACGTCAATCCACTAATCTGCGGTTCGACGATCGTCGCCGTCGATGCCTTGATCAGAACCTCTGAGGATTGCGGCCATGGACCTCACGCTTCCGGCTGAGCATCTCGACTGGCAGCGCCGTGCCAAAGTCTTCGCCGAGACGGTGCTCTTCCCACGCGAGGAGGAGCTTGAGCTGAAGGGATCACTGCCGCGCGCGATCAAGGACCAGCTCCGCGCGGCGGTCGTCGAGCACGGGCTGAATGCGGTCAACCACAGTCGGGATGTCGGTGGCCAGGGCTGCACTCAGCTGCAGCAAATTCTCGTAAACGAGGAAGTCGGCAAGGCCACCGGCGCGCTATGGGCGGTCATTTGGCATCCCGCGGTCGCGCTGAAGCATGGCACGCAGCAGCAAATCCGCGACTATCTCATTCCGAGTTGCCTAGGGGCGCGGCGCGCATGCGTCGCGATAACGGAGCCCGAAGCTGGTTCGGACACGAGTCGAAGTCTGCACGACCGCACGCCGCACCGGCAAGCGGTTCGCGATAAGCGGAGAGAAGTGGTTTGTGACGACCGGCGATGAGGCCGACTACGTCATTGTACACGCGCATCTGGATGGCGACCCTGCCAAGCCTACGCTGTTCCTGGTGGACAAGGGAACGCCCGGGCTTTCCATAAAGCGCGAGCCTAAGTTCACTCACACGTACGTGTTTGGCCATCCCGAATTCCTATTCGAAAATGTCGAGGTTGGCGCAGAGAGGGTCCTCGGGGGTATCGGCCAAGGGTTGGAGCTGACCAAGGACTGGTTCGTCGAGGCGCGTTTGCAGATCGCAGCCAATTGCCTCGGCGCGGCGATCCGCGGCTTCGAGCTTGCCAACGACTGGGCCTCGCGCCGCGTGCAGTTCGGCCGGCCGATCCGTCACTTCCAAGCGGTCGAGTTCATGCTCGCCGATATGGCCGTGGACATCATGGCAGCCAAAAGCCTGATCTACCGCGTTGGCTGGGAGATCGACCATGGACTTGACCGCAAGGTCGCACACGCTCGCGCTAGCGTGCTCAAGCTGTTCGCCTCGGAGATGGCTGGGCGCGTTCTCGACAAGGCCGTCCAGATTTTCGGCGGCAGGGGCTACATGCGCGAGAATCCGGTCGAGCGGCTGAACAGGGATGTTCGCGTCGATCGCATCTGGGAAGGTACATCTGAGATCCAACGCGTGATCATCGGCTCGCAGATCGCAAAGCGTGGGACGGGCTTATTTACTGATTGGAAGTGAGCAATCGGGTTCGAGTCCTGCCGGGACCGCCAATGCTCTCAATCCCTTGGCGTTTGCTGCTTTGTAACCATATTGGCATCCACACAAAGGTAGCGCCGGTCCGTGCGTTTATTGCGTCGGAGCAACACTTCGAGGATCATCTCCATGATCTAGCCGGGTCTGGAGAATCCCATGCTGCCGATTCCCGCCGACATTTTCACCGAGCCCAACGTCTCGCCGGATGATCTCGGCAACCTTGGGCCGTTGCGCCGGTTGGCTGGAGTATGGGAGGCCGATAAGGGCGTCGATATCAACCCAAAGGCCAAGGGTCCGGAACGGCGCGTGTTTCGTGAGCATGTGCGGATGGATCCTATCGACCCACAGACCAACGGACCCCAGATTTTCTACGGTCTGCGCTACCATATCCACATCAACACCCCCGAAGAAAAGATCACGTTTCACGATCAGGTCGGCTACTGGTTATGGGAGCCTGCAACTGGCCTGATCATGCAGAGCGTGACCATTCCGCGGGGGCAGGTTGTGCTCGCATCCGGCATTGCAAAGCCAGACGACAAAACATTCTCCCTCACAGCGAAGCGTGGCGACACGCGCTATGGGATCTGCCCAACCGAATTCCTCGACGAAGCCTTCCGGACGACGGACTATCGCTGTGACATCACCTTCAACGATGACGGAAGCTGGACCTACAACCTACAGACACGGCTTGTCGTGCGTGGCCGTGAACAGCCGTTCGATCACCACGATACGAACACCTTGAAGCTCGCCGCGGCCCCAACGCTCAACCCGTTAGCGGCCAGTCTGAGCGCTGGCGCTGAGTAGGCCTAGGACTGTCCGGCGTAGGGCTACGATCCGCGGCTTGGTCGAGACCGTGCGTGCCGGATCGGGGTGCGCGCTTATGGCCGGAGGCGACCATTTAGACGTTCGGCTTAGACCGATGCCCAAAATGGCGGATGCGGACGCTTAGACTTTGAAGACGGTTTTTGGAGATGGGTCATGAAAGAAGACCGCTACCACAAGCACCGGTTGGCAAACCACGTGCTGCATCCCGAGACGCTCATGCTGGGCTACGGGTACGATCCCTCGCTTTCGGAGGGCGCGGTCAAACAGCCCGTCTTCCTGACCTCCACGTTCGTGTTTCGCTCAGCCGAGGAAGGGCGCGATTTCTTCGACTACACCGCCGGACGGCGCCAGCCGCCGAAGGGTCAAAGCGGGGGTCTCGTCTATTCGCGCTTCAACCATCCCAATAGCGAGATCGTCGAGGATCGGCTCGCAGCCTACGAAGAGGCGGAAGCCTGCATCTTGTTCTCCTCGGGCATGTCGGCGATCGCAACGACCATTCTCGCTTTCACTCGGCCGGGCGATGTCATTCTGCACTCGCAGCCACTCTATGGCGGTACGGAGACGCTCGTGTCGCGCACGTTGACGGCCTACGACATCGAAGCGGTCGGCTTCGCGGATGGCGTCGACGAGGCGAGCATGCGAGAGGCTGCGGAGATGGCGCAAGCCAAGGGACGCGTCTCGGCGATCATGATCGAGACCCCTTCAAATCCACTCAATACGATGGTCGACATCAAGCTCGTGCGGCGGATAGCCGAGGACATTGCATCGCGGCAATCGCACCGGCCGATCGTAATCTGCGACAACACGCTGCTGGGCCCTGTCTTCCAGCGCCCGCTTCCCTTCGGCGCCGACGTGTCGGTGTATTCGCTCACGAAGTACGTCGGCGGACACTCGGATCTGATCGCCGGCGCGGCGCTTGGAAGCGAGCAACTCATGAAGCCGATCAGGCAGCTGCGCGGCGCTATCGGAACACAGCTTGATCCGCACTCGTGTTGGATGATCGGCCGGTCCCTCGAAACGCTCTCGCTGCGCATGGAACGCGCCAACAGCAACGCCGGGATTGTGGCCGAGTATCTGCGAGATCATCCCAGGGTGGCAAAGGTGCACTATCTGCCGTTCTTGCCTGCGGATGCCCCCCAACGGGCGGTGTACGAGGCGCAGTGCACCGGCGCCGGCTCGACCTTTTCTTTCGACATCAAGGGCGGGCTATCCGAGGCGTTCGCCTGTCTCAATCGGTTGCAGATTTTCAAGCTTGCCGTCAGCCTGGGGGGAACGGAATCCCTCGCCTGCCATCCGGGCAGTACAACTCATTCGGGCGTGCCAGCCGACTTGCGTGCCCGCATCGGCGTCAGTGATGCGACGATCCGGCTTTCGATCGGCATCGAACACCCTGACGACCTCCTTGCCGACCTGTCGCAGGCGCTGACGGTGAGCAAGAAGCAGGCCTCACCGCGGCACAAAGCACGCTGAAGGAGGGCGGGCTTGGGACGCCGCCCTCCTTGCAACATGGCTCAAGAGCACGGAACGTTGATCATGGCCCCAATGGTAGCGGAGTACTCCTCGCACCGTTTGGCGGACCCTGACTCAACGCTCTTCGCCGGCAGGGCCTCGGCGACAGTCGCGTTACTCACGCTCGCCTGTACGGTGGGCTTTGGTTTGTCAGCCAAGGTAGCCGCCGCAGTAAATACGCCGCGCGGTGCCTCGCGTTTCACGACTTTCTTGACCACGATCGACGCTTTGGCCGATCGGCTTCTGTACACGCCGTGGCTGCCGCAGCCGGCAAAGGCCGGTTCCGTTGCGATCAGAGCAAGCATGATCAGGCTCGCGGATAAGATTCTCATGGCTGATTCTCCGGGGTGGTCGTTTATGCCATGCGCAGGGTGCCATGCCCGCATTGGCCCTCGCTGTTACCTTGAGAACATGATGTCCCATCACACTGATGGCGCCGCTTACCTCCGATATCGTCGAATAGCGCCAGTCCTGCGGATTGTTTGCCAGACGCGAGATAACCAACTCGACCGTCAGCATGACATGAAGAGAAGCAGGAACCGCGATACTTCCGCGGTTACGATGCCGAGGACCGTGCTGGCGAGAAGGTGATGAGTGCCCGGCTCTCTGGTCATGCTGTAGCCCTATTGCAGCGACAGCATCGCGGCATCCCATATTTGTTCGGAGTGCCACATGCCGCTCGAGCACAGCACCAACGCCTCTCAACGAACTGACGATGGCGTGTACTTTCAGATGAAGGAAACCGGGTCCGGTCGCCCTGTGGTCTGCTGCGTCAAGTTCGGTGCCATCAGCGCCATCAAGGTAGGCTTCGGCCATGCGACGATGGACAAGCTTGTGCATCGCTTCGATCTGAACCGCGCATACTTCGAGCGGCTGGTGAGCCGAAAATACGACGCGCGCCGCGAAACGACCATCGACGCGACCGACGTAAAAATGCCCTAGACCGCGTCAGCGCGCGCCTAGGAAGCCTGTGCGTGGCTGTGCGCGCACTGTCCGGTGCGAAGCCGGACCGGACTGGGATGTCGGCGACATTTCCGGTCGCTGTGAGACGTTGTTCGAGCAGCCTCTATGGTCGTGGAGGTCCCAGAAGCAGTGGTCCATCCAGAGCAGACGTTTGCGTACCCGCAATCAGAAGGGCAGACGTGCGTTTTCCTTCACCTCCTTCATGACGAAGAAGGTGCGGGTCTGTCTGACGCCCGGCAGGGCGATCAGTTTCTGTCCGTGCAGCTTGTTGAAGTCCGCCATGTCGCGGACGCGGATCTTCAGCAGATAGTCGAAGTCGCCCGCCACCAGATTGCAATCGAGCACGTCTTTCATCCCGAGCACCGCACCCTCGAACGCGGCAAAGCTTTCCGGCGTCGAGCGGTCGAGCACGACGCCCACCATCACTAGCGCGCCTAGGCCGACTGCGGCTGGCGCGATCTCTGCGCGGACACCCGTGATGTAGCCCTCGCCGAATAGCCGCTGTGTGCGCCGGTGACAGGTGGCGGGGCTGACGTTCACGCGGCTCGCGAGCTCCGCGTTCGTCAACCGGCCTTCCGCCTGCAGGGCACGCAGTATCTTGATGTCGATGCGGTCCAGGATACTGGAAGAATCTCCCATTTTCTCGCCAATCCGCGCCACTATCGAGGCGAAACGCTGCCGATCGCTGATATAGATACGCATTTCTCAGCTCAATATCGATAGCACCTTTCGCGAGGCTTTTCCTATCTTCCGTTGCGAAGCGCCAACGGAGAAGGCCATGTCCCTGCTGCAGAAATTCGAACGTTACCCGCTCACCTACGGGCCGACGCCGATCGAGTACCTGCCCAGACTTTCGGAGGCGCTCGGCGGCAAGGTGCAGATCTACGCCAAGCGCGACGACTGCAATTCGGGCCTGGCGATGGGCGGGAACAAGCTGAGAAAGCTCGAATACATCGTGCCCGACGCGATCGCGTCGGGAGCAGACACGCTGGTGTCGATTGGCGGCGTGCAGTCGAACCATACGCGCATGGTGGCGGCGACGGCCGCAAAGATCGGTATGAAATGCGTCGTGATTCAGGAGAAGTGGGTGCCGCACTACGACGCCGTCTACGACCGCGTCGGCAATATCCTGATGACGCGCCTCATGGGCGCGGACAGCCGGCTCGTCGACGCGGGCTTCGACATCGGCATCCGCAAGAGCTGGGCAGACGCCATCCAGTCGGTCAAGGACGCGGGCGGCAGGCCGTATGCGATCCCGGCAGGCGCGTCGGTGCACAAGTACGGAGGCCTGGGTTATGTCGGCTTCGCCGAGGAGGTCGCAAGGCAGGAGAAGGAACTCGGCTTCGCGTTCGACTACATCATCGTCTGCGTCGTCACGGGGTCCACCCAGGCCGGCATGGTGGTCGGCTTTGCCGCGCAGGGCAGAGCGGAGCGAGTGATCGGGATAGATGCATCGGGAACGCCGCAGCAGACGCGCGCGCAGGTGCGCCAGATCGTCGGCAACACGGCGGAGCTGGTGGGACTGGGACGCAGCGTGCGCGAGGACGAGATCATCATCAACCCCGACTACGCCTATCCGGCCTATGGCGTGCCCTCGGAGGAAACCAACCAGGCGATAAGGCTCGCGGCCCGCACGGAGGCGATGATCACCGACCCCGTCTACGAGGGCAAATCGATGCAGGGGATGATCGACCTCGCGCGCAAGGGCTTCTTCCCCAAAGGATCCAGGGTTCTCTACGCGCACCTCGGTGGCGCGCCGGCAATCAACGGCTACAGCTACTACTACAAGGACGGCTGAGGCCGCTCCCGGCGGACCACCATATCTGTCCGTTGGACGCTTCGCGTTGAACATGATCGCCAACGGGCCGTCGAACGTTTCGACTAGGCGTTGACGCTGCCCTTCGAACCTGCTCGCGAGTTAGGCCCCGCATGTCAAAGGGCCAGGGCTGGCCAGCGAGCCGCGTCGCTTCGCAAGCCGCGCTGCCTTCGGCCTAGGAACGGTCGTTCGCGGCACTGTTGGCTTCGCTTAGTGCCACAACCCGACATTCAAGCCTTGTTTACGTCGCTTCTTCGCTGACCAGCACGAACAGTGCCAACATGGCGGGATGAGCCTCGTGCGGTCGTCCTTGCGGGTACGGCGAACGACACATCGGCGGACTACGGGCGGCGCTCTCCCGCCCCGCAAGCCGGCTAGCTACACTGGCGTCATGCGATGCTTCGCATGAATCCGGACAATATTGTACATGAAGTGCCAGGCAACTGCACAGGAATGGTTGTCGACCGCGGCGAGCTAGTGCGCGCATTCGCATACGAACGGAGAAGCAATTGACATGATCGAGGTCGAGATAAAGGAGCAGCTGGCATGGGCCGGTAAAGTACTTGTCGCCGAGGGCCAGGACGATCTAACGCGGGGGCATATTTCGGCTCGCCTACCCGACAACCCTTCGCAGTTCTTCATGAAGCCGCATAGCGTGGGGCTCGAGGAGATTACGCGAGATAATATCATCACCATCGATCTCGACGGCAACATCGTCGCTGGTAACGGACGCCGGCACAGCGAAGTGTACATTCACTCGGAGATCTACAAAGTGCGCCGCGAGGTGCATTGTGTGATCCATGCGCATCCACCCTATTGCGTCGCGCTGTCGGCAACGGGCCGACCCCTTCGGTGCTATAGCCAGCCGAGCGCCTTGTTCCATGAGGCGCTGGGCGTCTACGCCGACACCATCAACCTGATCCGCAGCCCTGAGATGGGCGCGGGGGTCGCTAGGGCACTTGGAGGCCACCGTGCGGTGCTGCTCAAGAACCACGGCGTTGTTGCTGTCGGCGCCAACATCGCGGAGGCGGTCGTCGGCGTGATCATGCTGGAGAATGCCGCCATGATACAGCTGGCCGCCGAGGCGGCTGGCGATCCGGCTCCGGAGTTCTCCACCGACGACATCGCGAAGCTCAAGCGCGATATCAGCCAGCCCGAACAGTTCGCGATCAATTTCGATTATCTGGTGCGGCGTGTTCGGTCTGGCGCGCACCCAGCAGGACTCAATGAATGATGCGAGGTGTCATGAACTTCTTTTCGGTCGCCTCAATATTTCTGTTGCTTGCTACAGCGTGCTGTGCCGAGCCCGCTGCAGCGGAAGCGCCCTATCCCAACCGCACGATCAATGTGTTGGTGGGCATTCCGCCGGGTGGCACTCCCGATGTCGTGGCCCGGGTGATTGGGCAGCATCTTTCGGCATCGCTCGGGCAGGCGGTAGTGATCGAAAACCGCGCCGGTGCCAACGGTAACATCGCCAGCCAGGGCGTGGCCAGGGCACCACCCGATGGCTATACCTTATTGCTGGCCGCCGACAGCGGCATCGTCATCAATCCGCATGTCTACACCAAGATGCGGTTCGATCCCCTCAAGGATCTCGTCCCTGTCACCAGCGTGGCCACCAACCAATTCATTCTGTCAATCAACCCGAAGGTGCCCGCGACGACGCTGCCGGAATTTCTCGACTACGCGCGCAACGCCAATCCGCCGCTGGCATTTGCTTCCGGCGGCACGGGGAGCCAGCAGCATTTTGCCATGGAACTGCTGAAGCAGCGCTCTGGCATTAATCTGCTCAACGTCACCTATCGTGGCGGTGCGCCCGCGATGCTCGCCACGATTGCGGGGGACACGCAGGTGCTGTTCGCCGGCGGCGAAAGCGTCGGCCAATTCCAGGCGGGTACGCTGCGTGCGCTCGCGGTGACTGGCAAGCAACGTTCGAAAGGGTTCCCTGAACTGCCGACCATCGGAGAGTTCTACCCCGGCTATGCGGTTGACATCTGGCTCGGCCTATTCGCGCCGGCCGGAACGCCTGAAGCAGTCATCGCTGCGCTGCGCAAGGAGGTGCAGGCCCTGCTCGCTCGGCCAGACATGGCGGAAAAGATCAATGTCTCGGGAAGTTTGACGCCGCTCATCTTGCCCCCCGAGGATTTTTCCGCACTCATCCGCGAGGACTATGACAAGTTTGGCAAACTGGTGAAGCAATTGAACATCAAGATTGACTAGGTGTACCGCCGCATCAATGTCGTTTGCGGGTCAGAAGCAGACATTGTCCGATGGGTGATTGACGTCCGCTTTGCCTCTGGTAGCGGACACCACAGCGGTTGAAACCGCACGTCCGATTCATGTCATTTTCAGTCGTTCCGCCCGCACTCAGTGAACGGCATGTTGTTCGCATGACACACTCACGCGTGCGCGAGCATCCGAGCCCACCTCCCTTTGTGGCCGTCACACAAATCGCGGATTTGTTGGCCGACATAGAGCCGTCGCAGCAAGACCGTGCCGCCCGAATGGGAGCTTGCGGAGCATGCATACATCGTTGCGCTCGCTGCTTGCCTTATTTGTGCTGCTGCTCGCCAGCGCTGCGTGGGCGCAGCAGCGGAGCCCGGGATACCTTGGGGCTGAGCTTCGGGATGTCACCAAGGAGGAAGCCGACAAGCTCGGCTGGGAAGCACCGCGCGGCGCCAAGGTCGTCCGCGCACTGCCCGACTCGCCAGCGGCGGAGGCCGGCCTCGCGCCTGGCGATGTGATCACAGCGCTCGATGGGGTCGAGGTGGAGAATTTCGCCGGTTTGCGGGCGGCGTTGGACGTCAAAGGCGCCGGCGCATCGGTGAAGCTGCGTCTGCTCCGCTCCAGCAGGGAGCGGACTATCACGGCAACGCTTGGCGCGCGGCCGGGGGCACTCGCCGCAGGCGCCGAGAAACTACCCCAGTTCGTGCTCGACACGGGCGGGCACACCTCGAACGTCAGGGGTCTGGCATTCACGCCGGACGGCCGCCAGCTGGTGTCGGCGTCGCAGGACAAGACCGTCAGGGTCTGGGACGTCGACACGGGCAAGACGGTGCGCATCATCCGGGGGGAAACGGCACCCGGCAGTTGGGGCACGATCTATGCCATGGCGCTGTCCCCCGACGGCCGATGGCTGGCTGTCGGCGGCTTCCTGCGCGATGAGAGCGATGCCGCTGTCGCGGCGGCGGTGCGCCTCTACGACTTTGCAAGCGGCAGGCTGGAAGCGCTGCTCAAGGGCCACGACAATGTCGTCTGGGCTTTGGCCTTTTCGGGCGACAGCACGCGCCTCATTTCCGGCAGCTTCGACAAGACCGCCATCGTCTGGGACTTGGCAACGCGGCGGCAGATGTTGCGGCTTTCCGGGCACGCCGGACAGATCAAGGCTGTCGCCTTCGCCCATGACGGCGAGCGGGTCGTGACCGGGAGCGACGACGAGACGCTGCGGCTGTGGAACGCCGCCGACGGCAGACCGATCGCTGAGATGACCGAGCACAAGCGCCTGTCGGAGCGCGCCGCGGCGCAACGAGAGGCAAGCCCTCGGAACAAGGAGAAAAACAAATACGCGCCACTGCCCGCGGGGGTGACAACCGTCGCCGCATCGCCAAGCGGGCCTGTAATCGTCTCGGGCGATACAACGGGGACGGTTCTTTTATGGGACGGGCGCACCGGTGCGTTCTTGCGCGAACTCGCCCGGCCCGGAGGAATGATCGGCGCCTCCGATATCGACTCGCTGACCTTCAGCGCCGACGGCCGCTGGCTGCTTTACACGGCCACGGCGCGCGGCTGCATGGTTGCCGAGGTTGCCACCGGCCGGGAGTTTCATGACGGCGAGCTGCGCGAGCCGATGAAATTGCTGGACGCCGGCTACTTCTCCCGCCGCGTGCACTGCCATGGCGATGTGGCCTTCAGCCCCGACGCGCGTCTCGCTGCCGGCGGAGACAACAGTGGCATCCACGTCTTCGACCCGCGCACGCGCAACGTCGCCCGGACGCTCGAGAGCACGGGAAGGACCGTGCGCGCCGTCGGCTTCGCGGGCGACGGTCGCTCGATCCAGTGGGGAAACGACATCTGGAGGCTTGATGAGAATTCGAAAAAAGGCCGGTTCTCATTGACCCGCCGTCTGCGTCTGCCGCAGGACGGCCGGCCGCTCGGGTCCCCGGAAGCGTTGCAGCCGGAAGTCACCAAGCCATACGAGGAGAACCGCATCAAGGCGCAGCATGGGCTCTTTTCGGCCGAGTTCAAGGCCGGACCACGTCCCAACACCGTCCACACCAGCGTTCTCCAGATTGCCAAGGACGGCGCACTGCATGCGGAGATCAATCTCGCGAGCGACAATAACAGCGCGGAAGCCCCCATCCCCTTCACGCCCGACGGCCGGGAGATCCTGATCGGCAACTCGGGAATAGCGGCCTACAGCGTGGACGGACGGCCCACCGGCGAGTTTTCCGGTCACTACGGACAAGTGCGCGACCTGGCCTTCTCGCCCGACGGGCGCCTGCTCGTCTCGGGCGGCTCGGACCAGACCGTCCGCGTGTGGAACCTGAAGACGCGCGAGCTGATCGTCAGCCTGTTCGATGGCAAGGACGGCGAGTGGGTGATGTGGACGCCGCAGGGCTACTACATGGGCTCGCCGGGGGCGGACAAGATCGTGGGCTGGCAAATCAACAAGGGGCCGGAGCAGACGCCGGATTACGTCGGTGCCGACCAGCTGCGGCAGCACCTGAACCGCCCCGACATCGTCGAGAAGGCCATCCTCCTCGCCTCGGCGGAGGAGGCCGTGCGCCAGGCGCCGGGCACCTCGCTCAAGCTCGCCGAGTTGCTCGCTCGGCCCGTGCCACGCTTCAGGATCGTGGCTCCGGACGCCGGATCGGCCCAGCGCAGCGGGCGCGCGAGCGTAAGGATCGCCATCGAGGCTACCCAGGACCCCGTCCGGCTGATCCGCGTGCAGGTCAACGGCCGGCAGGTCGAGGAGCAGACGCCGGAGGTCGGCTCAGGCGGCTTCGGCGCAGGCGAGCGCGTTCTCGACGTGCCGCTCGGCAAGGGCCGCAACGAGGTGCGCGTCACGCTCACCAATGCCATCGGCGAGAAGGCCGAAACGCAGGTGCTCACCCACGAGAGCGAGGGTGACCTGGACAAGCGCGGGACGCTCCACATCCTCGCCATCGGCGTCAACGACTACCAGGGGCTCGGCCAAGGCTGCAGCGGTGCCAGCTGCAACCTGCGTTATTCCGTGGCCGATGCCCGCAGCCTGGCCGACGCCATCGAGAAGCGCCTCGGACCCAGCCACGCTCGCGTGGTGAAGCGCGTGCTCGTCAACGGCGGCGGTGCCAAAAACGCGCCCACCGCCGCCAACATCATCGACGCCGTGGACAGTCTGATGAGAGCGGAGGAGACCGATACGGTGGTGCTGTTCATGGCCGGGCACGGCATGAACGATGGGCCGGACTACCGGTTTGTGCCGACAGACGCAGAATGGACCGATCGGTCGAGGCAGTCGCTGCGCGGCTCAAAGGTGGTTCCCTGGCAGGTGCTACAGAGCGCAATGGAGGCGGCCAAGGGCCGGCGGCTGCTGTTCGTGGACACCTGCCACTCGGGTAACGCCTACAACCAGCGCCTCGGCAACGCCGCCTATCACGCCAACATTATCGCTTACACGGCGACGCGCTTCGACCAGGAGGCGCTGGAAGACGCCACGCTCGGGCATGGCCTCTTCACCTATGCCGTGGTCGAGGGCCTGCAAGGTGGAGGCGATCCCAGCGCCCAGCGCCGGGTTTCCACCAGGGAGTTGGCCGGCTACGTGGTGCGTCGCGTCGGCGAGCTCGCCAGGGCGCTCAAGGGGGCGCAGGAGCCGCAATATTTCAAGGGCCGCGACGCCGACGACTACGTCCTGGCGCTGTGGTAGGCCGCGTCTGGGTCGGCGGGCATCAGTTTCCAAGGAACAGAGAATTTCAGCAGGCCGGAGATTGGCGATGCGACACACCATTTTTGGGTTGGTGCTTTGGTTCCTCCTGTTGCAGACGACCGCAGCCGCCCCGCAAGAGGCAACGCCACAAAAGGAGCAGCCCTCGAAAACCGGCGATGAGGTTGCCGACTTTGTCAGCCGCGTCTTGGGGAACACCGAAGATGTGTGGGATCGCGTCTTCCGCGAGAGTGGACGAACCTACGAGAAACCGAAGCTCGTATTGTTCTCGGGGGCAACCCATACTGGTTGCGGCCTGGGTGAATCCGTAACAGGTCCCTTCTACTGCCCTCGCGATCGCAAGATCTACCTCGACCTGGGTTTCTTCCGCGAGCTTAGGGAAGAGTACAAGGCGCCCGGCGACTTCGCGCAGGCCTACGTCGTTGCTCACGAAGTCGGTCACCACATCCAAAACCTGCTTGGCATTGAAGGCAGAGTTCAGGCACTCCAGACCGAGGCGCAAAAGCGCGGTGATGACATAACTGTAAATCGCCTGTCGGTCCGGATTGAGCTGCAGGCTGATTGCCTTGCCGGGATATGGGCCCACCGCACCAATCAAGTGAGCGCGCGACTGGAACCGGGCGACATCGAAAGCGGGCTCAATGCGGCCGCGCAGATTGGCGACGACACGATGCAGAGACGCATTCAGGGAACCGCTGTTCCCGAGACTTTTTCACATGGCAGTGCGGAACAGCGTATGCGTTGGTTTCGCAACGGCCTCGAAAGCGGCCAGCTGACTGCGTGTAATACGTTCAGCTCCGAGACACTGTAATCTCCAGCGTACAGGATGATCTCGCAGAACGGGGCTTTGATCTAGTTGGCGCCCCAATTGCCTTCCGAGCCGCTCTGAGGCACCTGCTGCTGAGCGAAACGCGATCGGCCAGCGTCTCGATCACGTCCATCGAGTTCAGCTTGCGCGCGACCTTGATCGCCAGGCACATGAGAGGCCGGCAGTCACTCACGCAGTGACAGCCGGCCGTTTGCAATCAGCTCAGAATTTCAGAGACCGAAGTCAGCCTCGAAACCCACGCGCGCGAGCACGCGCATGTCGAAGTCCTTGCCCCCCTTGATGTACTCCACGAGAATACCCGTCCGGTTGCCGTCGCGGCACTGCGGCGTGGCATCAGCGCAGAAGTTGATCGGGCCGGAGGCCAGACCGCTATAGTTCTTGATGTTGGCTAGCGCGTCACGGATGGCAAGACGATCTGCTTTCAGCGATGCATCGGTCAATTCAAGCTTGGCGCTTTTCAGGGCGAGCTTGATGATCTGCGCCGTCTCGTAGGCCTGGCTGAAGTCGTGATCGGGACAGCGCACGCCGTACTTGGTCTGCACCATTTTCACGAACTCCTGCGCCACCGGACGGTCGTCCGTGCAGGAGAACGCGGCAGCGAAGACAAGGCCGATCGCCGTATCGCCGGCAAGCTCGGGCACCGGCGCGTTCGATGCCGCTGAGGAGGCCACGCGACGCACCGTTTTCGGAATGCCGACCTCGTATGACTGCTGGGTGATGCGGGCAATGGCATCGTGCTGGCCACCGATCGCGATCACCTCCGGGTTGAGGGATTTGATCTTGAGCAGGTGCGCGCGGAAGTCCAAGTCGGTCTCCTGCATCTGCGTCTCATACAGCGGCTCCGCGCCGTAGGTCCTCTTCATGAACGCCATGTAGTCTTTGGCAAAGCCCATGCCGGCCCCGTCCGTCGTGTAGAGATAGGCAACCTTCTTGCCTGCGTTCTCGGACATATACTTGCCGTGAATGCTGGCGGAGAACCGCTCGGACACGGAGGTGCGGAAAAGCCAGGCACTGCCCTTTTTGGTGACATTGGCGTTGGTGGAATGCGGCACGATCTGCGGAACCTCTTCCTTGGCCGTGACATCGACCATCGGCAGGGTCACGGAGCTGCAGGTCGAGCCCATCACGAGATGGACCTTGTGCTGGTGGATGAAGCGGTTGGCGTTGGCGATGCCCTTGTCCGGTTTGCACTCGTCGTCCAGCAGGATGACCTCGATCTTCTTGCCATTGATGCCGCCCGACGCATTGACGGCCTCGAGCTCATCCTTGGACATCTGGCCGTACTTCATGCCGTTCTCCACGACCATGCGCAGCGTGATGCCAATGCGGATCACTCCGTCCTGGGCTTGCGCCGGCGCAGAGACGAGTCCTGTTGCAAGCACGGCGGCCGGCAGTAGCGCCAACACCGATCGATTTCCAAAATGCGTCATAGGCGTTCCTCCATTCTTGTCTATGCTTGCTCTCGGCAGGCGCCAGTCCCTTGCTTTGACCGGCAATCGTTTTATGCGAGAGCGTGCCTCGGTTCTGCAGCCGTGCAATGGCCACGCGCCCGGACCTTGTCGACCAGCTCAACTGATACCGAAAAATCCCTGCCGCTAGTCGACTGACCCTGCTTCTGACCCCCATTGAGGTCAATGACCAAGATCTCCGTTCAACCTAACCTAATGTTACCTTGAGACAGGGTATTCAGGGTTTTGGTGTGGTTCGAGTGTGATGGTCGAAACAGGCCACTTGCGCCGGCTCGGGTGCAGCGCCACGCAAACTTTTTGGCTAAGTACGCACCGCCACCGAGAACGGGCCGCCAAACCGCTGGCGCCACACCGCCGGGATCGCCATTGCTCTCAATCCCTTAGTGCGCGTCTTACTGGTGCCTCCGCATGTGGCCAGACTGCGCGGCATGAACCCCACAACACATGTTACGGCTCTTGTTTTTGCGTGCCTGCTGAGCATGGCCAGCCCTGCTTACGCGGACGAGACCGATACGCTCACAGTGGATGGCACGAAGTACAGGCTCGACGGCATCGATGCGCCTGAGAGCGATCAGCATTGCCTCGACCAAGTCGGCAAGCTCAACCCGTGCGGCCAGCTTGCCAACTCTGCGCTGACAAAATTCATCGCCGGCCGGCAAGTGGTGTGCACGGACGCCGGAGCCGACAGCAAGTACACGGATCGGCGTATTGGCCAGTGCTATGTCGACGGCGTCGATCTCAGTCATTGGCTGGTCGAAAACGGATGGGCGGTCAATTTCGAGCCTTATGCCAAGGGGCGCTTCAAGGCCGACGAAGATGCTGCGAAGGCAGGTCAGCTGGGGATGTGGAACGGTTGCTTCGTCGCCCCGCAGGACTTGCGCAACTGGCGAAAAGCTGCGGCTGCGATGCTCGGTGCGAACTGCCCGCCCGATGCGCGAGAGAAGCTGTTCCCTGACGAGGTTGGTCAGCCAGTGGGTTTCGAGGTCAAGGGGCACTACGCTGTCCGCGCATTCCCGTACCGGGGCATCTATCATCTGCAGGGCTGCGGCAGCTACCGACGCACGAAGGCGAAGCGATGGTTCAAGACCGAAGCGGATGCGATCTCGGCAGGGTTTCGCAAAGCTTACACGTGCGGATGGTGGTGACCGCAATCAGCGTTTGCGCTGGCGGGATTGCGAGGTGACGGTCGCTCGCACCGGCTCTGCACCTCGACATCCGTCTGGAATGGCCTGCATCGAGCAAGTCCCGTAGCTGCCGTTTCCTTGTTCTGTCCTTCGCAGCGCGATACGACTTGATGGCGCCCGAAACACTGCGCATCGTCACGAGGGTGAGTGGGGGCCATGTCGCAATCCCGGGAGCGGGTCATGCGCCATCTCTTGGCTTTGTCAGCAGTTGCTGGGGGGCTGATCGTTGCGTTGGGGCTTGCGCATGCCCATGACTGGTATCCCATCGAATGCTGCGGGGGCAAAGACTGCGCTGCTGCCGATAGCGTCGTGCGGCGCGATGACGGCAGCTACCTGGTCACGGCACATGGCATGTCCGTGGTGATCCCGGAAGGATACTTCTGGCGCCCGTCTCCTGATGGCCAGGTTCACGTGTGCGTCCGTCAGATCGGCGGGGTGGGTCTGATGGTCGTTTGCGCGTTTCGCAGTCCGGGCGTGTGAGCGTCCATCAGGGCAACAATGCCCGGAGCTTCCGTGCCGATCGCCCGGCCGGAGCCTCGCTTTTGGCCTAACCGGACATTCTTCGGGATGGCGTATCGGGACGGGCCCTCCTGTGTCAGCCAGGATGTGGGCCCGGTCGGCAGATGCAAACGCGGCTTTGCTGCACGGTAGCATGCTGACACCGGCCTGCGAGAGCTGTAGAAATGATCGACAGCAAGCGCGGACCTAGAGTTCCATGAGACGCGTCACCATCGCCCAGATCGAAGCCTTCTGCTGCATCATGCGGTATGGCAGCTTCCGCGCGGCAGCAAGCCATCTCAATCTCACTCAGCCGACGTTGAGCATCAGGATCCGCGGCATGGAGGACGTGCTCGGTTTCCAGCTCTTCAAGAAGGTTGGGCGGGGATCGCAGCCGACCATGAACGCCGAGGCGATCCTGCCGCAAGCCGAGCGGCTCTTGGTGATGGCGGAAGACTTCACGACAAGGCCCAAGCCGACCGACGCGTTGCGCGGCAGCCTGCGGCTCGGTGCGCCCGACTGCTTCGGCACGATCTGCCTGCCCGACCTTCTCGGGGAGTTGCGCACGCGCTTCCCCGACCTTCGCCCGGCCATCACGATCGACCGGGCGCCCGCACTGTGCAAGGCGCTCAATACGCGCGAGCTCGATGTCGCTTTCATCACCGAGCCCAAGACCGGCCCCCACATCCGGCTCGAGCCGCTCGGCGGTTCGCACCATAGCTGGGTGTCAGGCCCGGGCCTGCAGCTTCCAAACCGCGTGATTAGTCCGCAGGACCTCGCCGACACGGAGATCTTCGTCTACCCCGCGCCATCCAACCAGATGCGTATGGTGCTCGACTGGTTCGCGGCGGCTTCGGTCCGCGCGTCCGCCATCCGCACCTGCAACAGCCTGTCCGTCATTCTGCCGCTGGTCCTAGCCGGCGCGGGGGTCAGCCTGCTGCCCAACGGCTTCCTGCGCAACGATCGCCGCAGCCGGAACCTCAGGTACCTCGAGACGAAGCCGGTAATCCCCTATTCGCAATATGTTGCCGCCTATCAGGCCGACAAGGCCGGCGCCACCATGCACGCCGTGATCGAGATGGCCTGGACTATCATGTGCAATCGGCGCTTCGTGGAGCGTGCGCCCCGCGAGCCGCTGACTGAGCCCGGCAAGCGGCCCACGCGCCGGTCGTCCACCAAGCCGGCGATCCCGCGCTACGTCGGCACGGCCTTCGATGTGCACCTGCTTACTGAGCACGCCGAGAGCTGAGCCCCCCGGCGGCCCTGTCAGTGGGTTCTCCCGTCCGCTCGGGTGGCCGAAAGGCCCTGTCGTGCGTGACACCGAGCGCCTGATCGAGCAGGCGCACAGGGCTGCAAGGCTCGACACTGATTATTTTTTTCTATCGATCGACTGCAAGAGCTTCAATTTGTCGTGCAATCGCGTGCAGCCTAATATTTCCGCGCAGCGCGTAGATTTTGCGGAGCAGGTCGATGCCCAAAGGATTCCAGCTTGGTCTCGCGATATCCACCTTGATGGCCGGCGCGCTCCTGCTCGGCACGACCACGGCGAGCAGGGCCGAGGACGCCACGCTCGAGGTTTGGACGCATGAGGCAGACGAGAGCGCCAAGGTCGCCTTCCGCGAGCTTGCGGCCCGCAACCTCGAGAAGGCCAACCCCGGCGTCAAGGTGAAAATCACCTGGTACGAGAAGAACCCGCTGATCGCCGCCCTGAAAACGGCGCTTCCGGCCGGCAAGGGTCCCGACGTCTTCTACCTCGAGCCCGACCAGACCGAATACATCACGGCGGGCTATGTGATCCCGCTCGACGACCTCGTGAACTGGAACAACATCGAGCCTTGGGCCCGCAAGGTATGGATGCATGACGGCAAGACCTTCGGCGTGCCGCAGGAGGCCTATACCAACGAGCTCTACTATAACAAGGACGCCCTGAAGAAGCTGGACGTGACGCTTCCCGCCAACGGCCAGCTTACGCAGGCGCAGTTTCTCGACCTTGTGAAAAAGGCGAAGGCCGCCAACATCACGCCGATCGGGCAAGGTGTCGGCGACCGGCCCTATCCGGGCGCCTATATCGTCGGCGAGGCTCTTTTGCGCAAGCTGGGACCAGACGATTACCAGAAGCTATTCACCGGCAAGCTCTCGTTCGCCGACCCGCGTGTTGTCGACGTGCTGAAGTGGGTCAAGGAGCTGGTGGATGCCGGAGCGTATCCCAAGAACTTCATGACGCTGAAGCTCGGCGAGTCGCACCAGTACTTCTATAGCAAGCCTGGGTCGCTCATGCTGCCGATGGGAAGCTGGTACACGGGACGCGCGTTCGTGCCCGAGGAGAAGGGCGGCCAACCCAAGGACTTCCCGATCGGCATCATGCAATTCCCGGCGATGGACGGCGGTGCTTGCAACGACTGCAAAACTTCCGCCATCGGGGCGAGCTTCGTGATCAACAAGGCGAGCAAGCAGAAGGAACTGGCGGCGAAGTTCCTCGACGCGATGTCAACGCCGGAAATGGGCAAGATGTGGATCGAGACCGTCTACCTCCAGACCGGCATCAAGGCAGACGCAAAGAACTTCACCGGCCCTTATGCCGGCTATTTCACCGAGTTGATGGCGCGTCAGCAGGGAACGAAGTACTTCATCGGCGCGCCGCGGGACATCATCAGCGACGGGGGTTGCAAGGACGGCTTCGCTCAAGTGCTGAACTCCGGCTTCCCAGGTGGACTGCTGACCGTCGATCAAACCGTTCAGGCAATGAACAAGGCCTGCTTCAAGGGCTGAGTTGGCTCCTCTGAGCCCGGACTGCCAGGGGCGATGCGGGGAAGCCCTGGCATCCAGCCTGTGACGGAGCCTTTTGGATCGATCAGCAAGGCAACCTCTCTTTGTTCAAACCGGCCGTGGGCGTCCGCTGCCGTGTCACCCTGGGCGTCAAACCGAGCAATGACAGTCAATCCGGCTGACAAGCCAGCCTCCAAGACTTGGACCCGGAAGATTTGGGCTGGGCGAAGCAGCCAGGAAGGCGCCCGAAGCATAAGGCCCGAGTTGCTGCTGGTGTTCTTGGCGCCAGCCCTGCTGCTCTATCTCGGCTTTGCCGTGTATCCCGTGCTGCGCACGGTCTTCAACAGCTTCCACGCCATCAAGCCGCACGGAGTCGTCGAGTTCGTCGGCGTGAGCAACTTCGCGGCGCTCATGCGTGACGATACGTTCTTCAAGGCAGTCGGCAACACGGCGATTTTCACCATTGTCGCTACGCTCGTCGATGTGTTCGGCGGCCTTTTGCTGGCGCTGTGCCTTTTTGCACGAGCGCCACTTTCAGGCCTCTTGAGGGTCGTCTGGTTCACCCCCGTCCTCATCTCGTACGTGGTTGTCGGCGTTATCTGGGTGTGGATCTACGACTACGACTGGGGCCTCGCCAATACGATACTTCGCAAGATCGGGCTCGGTGCCTATGAGCAGTCCTGGCTCGGCCACCCGAGCACGGCGCTCTGGTCGGTGATGGTGGCTCACATCTGGAAGTGGGCAGGCTTCAACATGATCGTGTTTCTCGCGGCGCTCTATGCGCTGCCGGGCGAGGTACTAGGGGCTGCCGAGCTCGATAACTGCGGCTGGATCGCCAAGCTGTTCTACATCATCATCCCGATGCTGCGCGGCACGATCGTCAATCTCCTGATCCTGTCGTTCATCGGCAAGATGATGATCTTTGACCTCGTCTGGATCATGACGGCGGGCGGCCCCCTCTGGTCGACCGAGACCGTCTCCACGTACGTCTATAAGCGGGCGTTCGACTGGAACACGTTCGATCTCGGCTACCCGTCAGCGATCGCAGTGTTGTGGTTCGCAATCATCCTCGGCTTCGTCGCCGTACTCTCGCGCGTGTTGCGCCAGCGCGATCGGCTGGAGTTCTGACTGTGGGGATCGATCTCGCGACCCGGCTTCCGGCCCTTTGGAGGGCGCCGCTGCTCCTCTTTATTACCGTCTACACATTGATCACCGGTGGCCCTTTCCTCTGGGTCGCGGCGATGTCGCTGCGCACGACCGATGAGATCTTCAAAGACCCGTATGGCCTGCCCTCGCCCGTGCACTGGGAGAAGTTCCCGGAAGCCTGGTTCAAGTCGAACTATCACACCTACTTCTGGAACAGCGTCGTCATAGTGGTTGCCGCCGTCGCACTCGTGACGGTCATCGGCGCCATGGCGGCGCATTGTCTTGCCCGCTACCAATTTCGCGGCAACCGCGCCGTGCGCTTCCTCATACTCTCGGGCCTGATCCTGCCGCCGCAGCTGCTGATCCTCGCCCTGTTTCAGATCCTGCTCGAGCTCAATCTCTACAACTCGTTTACGGGCCTGATCCTCGTCTACGTCGCGACCCACATTGCGATGACGGTCTACATCCTCGAAGGGTTCTTTGCGCAGATACCCCAGGACCTGTTCGACGCGGCGCGAATGGACGGCTATTCCGACATCGAGATCTTCTGGCGCATCACGCTGCCGATCGGCGCTCCGGCGATCTTCACCACGGTAACGCTGAATTTCATCATTCTCTGGAACGAGTTCCTGTTCGCGGTCGTACTGATGACCGACGACGACAAGCGCACGCTGCCACTTGGCATCATGCACTTCATGGGGAGCCATCAGCTCGATATCGGCATGGCCGCAACGGGGCTGATGATCGCCATCCTGCCGGTGATGATGATCTATGCCTTCTTCTCCGAGACGATGATCAAGGGCATGACGGCAGGCGCGGTTCGCTGAGACGAGGGCACGGTGGCAGTCATCACAGTGGCTAACCTGATGAAGCGTTACGAGGGCGCCGAGACGCCTGCCGTGCGTGACGTCAGCTTCACCGTTGCCGATCGCGAGTTCCTCGTGCTGCTCGGGCCGTCGGGCTGCGGTAAGTCGACCGTGCTGCGCATGATTGCGGGGCTTGAGCCGATCTCGGCAGGCACGGTCTCGATCGATGGTCGCGTGGTCAATCAGGTGCCTGCAAAAGCGCGCGACATCGCCATGGTGTTCCAGTCCTACGCGCTGTACCCCCATATGACGGTCTTCAACAACCTTGCGTTCGGGCTGCGCCGCCGCAGTGTCGCGCGGGAGGAGATCGAGCGTCGGGTGCGTAGCGTCGCCGGGCGGCTGGGGCTCGGCGAACTCCTCGAACGCAAGCCGCATGCGCTCTCGGGCGGGCAGCGCCAGCGCGTCGCGCTCGGCCGCGCCATCGTGCGCGACCCCAAGGTGTTCCTGTTCGACGAACCGCTCTCCAACCTCGATGCGGCCCTGCGCGCCAGCACCCGGAACGACCTGATCCGACAACAACGGGAAATCGGCACGACGTCGATCTACGTCACGCACGATCAGGTCGAGGCCATGACCATGGGCGATCGCATCTGCATCATGAACCACGGCGAGATGGTGCAGTTGGGCCGTCCGCTGGAGGTCTACCGGCGACCGGCAAATACCTTCGTCGCGCGCTTTCTCGGCAACCCGCCCATGAACCTGCTGAGCGGGCGTCTGGTCGATCTCGGCGGGCGGCCGGGTATCGAGATCGCGGGACATCGCGTCGCGCTCGGGGGGGCTTGGAGCCAGCTTATCGGCACGCATGGCGATCGTGACGTGATCGTCGGCGTACGGCCCGAAGACCTCTACGAGCATGCGACCGACCAGCGGGAGATGCAACGCTTGCCGGTGCGCGTGATCTCGATCGAGCCGCTGGGCGCCGAGACCATACTGCTGATGGCGCTGGAGAGATCGGGTGAGGAAGTCGTGGCCCGGGTCGGCAGAGACACCCTGCTCTCGCCGGGTGCCAAGACCGATATTCTCCTCGATCCGGCCGGCCTGCATCTGTTCGACAAAACGACCACAATCGCGATCGCACCGGGAGGCGGATTGTCCTCATGACAGCAGCAGGCATCGACTGTCACGCGCACATCATCGATTTGAAGCGGTTTCCGCTATCACCGGGACGAGGCTACAAGCCGACACCGGAGGAGAGCGGGACGCGCGAGGAGTTCGCCGCCACGCTCGACGCGCACGGCATCGCGCGCGGGGTGCTGGTGCAGCTTTCCGGCTATGGCACGGACAATCGGGTGCTACTCGATGCGATCGCTGCCTACCCAGGGCGCTTCAAGGCGATTGCCGTGATTGCCCCGTCGATCACCGACCGCATGCTCGAGGACCTGGCGGGCGGGGGCGTGGTCGGGGTGCGCTTCAACCTGGTGAGCTACGATCGCGATGCGCTGGTGCGGCCGGATGCGCCGAAGCTGCTCGCGCGCATCAAAGCTCTCGGGTGGTTTGCGCAGGTCTATGCCGATGACGCGCAATGGCAGGCCGCGGCTCCGGTCTTGCGGGCGAGCAACGTCAACGTCATCGTCGATCATCTGGGTGTGCGCGGCCTGGCACGCGGCATCGGGCAGAGGGGCTTCCAGGAGGTGCTGTCGCTCGGCAGCGACGGGCGCGCGATCGTCAAGCTGTCGGGCTTGTACCGGATTTCGGCTCAGCAAAGCCAATTCACCGACCTCGATCCGTTCGTCGAGCGGTTGGTTGCTGCGTTCGGCATCGACCGATGCGTGTGGGGCTCGGATTGGCCCTTCATCAACACGAGCCTGAGGCCGATCTATGCCGACCAACTCGCCCCGCTGCGACGTTGGCTGCCGGATGAAGCCGATCGGGCGAAGGTGCTCGCGGCCAATGGTTCGCGTCTGTTCAAGTTCGAGGATGCAGCATGAGCGTCGGGACGACGGGCCGGAGCGGGCCATTGAAAGTCGCGTTGGCAGGTGCCGGGATGATTTCCTGGTTCCATCTGGTCGGCTGGCGCAATGTTGGGTCGCGCGTGCGCCTGGTTGCCGTCTGCGATCCCAGCCTTGCCAACGCCCGGGCCCGCGCCGACGAGTTCGGCATCGAACACGTGTTCCAGGACCGCGACGCCATGCTCGAGGCAGTCGCCATCGATGCGCTGGACGTGGCATCGCCGCGCGAGACGCACGCGGACTGGGTCGACGCCGCCGTGGCGCGCGGGATTGACGTGCTGTGCCAGAAGCCGCTGACGCCCAACCTGATGCAATCGGAGGCCCTTGTGCGGCGCATCGCTGGGCGCGCGCGGCTGATGGTGCACGAGAATTGGCGGTTTCGTCCGTGGTACCGGCAATTGCGGCGCTGGATCGCCGACGGCGAACTCGGCGATGTGTGTCTTGCCCGCATGGCGATGATCAATTCGGGGCTTCTGCCCGATTCTGAAGGCCATCGCCCGGCTCTGGTCCGGCAGCCGTTCATGCAACACGAAGAGCGGCTGATGATTGCCGAGGTACTGATCCACCATCTCGACACGATGCGCTATCTGTGCGGCGAGATGCGCGTGCTGGGGGCTCGCGTCGGCCACACCCTGGCGGACGTGCGCGGCGAAACGGCGGCTGCCATCTATCTGGAGACGGCTGCGGGAGCGCCCGTCGAGGTCAGCGGTACGATGGCGGCGCCGGGCTTTCCGGCGCGACCGCCCGATCGCCTGGAGATTATCGGCAGCAAGGCGAGCGCAACCTTTGCCGACAATCAACTGCGCCTGCTTGGGCCAGCGCCCCGCGCCGAGACGTACGACAGCGCGGCCGGCTACCAGGCAAGCTTCGATGGCGTGATCGCCCACTTCGTTGATTGTCTCGAGAGTGGAGCGCCGTTCGAGACCGGTCCCGACGACAATCTCGAGACCCTTCGCCTCGTTGAGCACGCCTATTGGTCGGCCGGCATGCACAGGCTCGCCGGCAACGGTCGCGGGAGAGATCGATGAACCAGAACCGCTATCCGCAGGCTGCGCTCGTTGGGGCGCTGAAGACCGCCGTCGACACCCCGGCGCTGCTGGTCGACCTCGATGTCATGGAGGCGAACATGGCGCGCGTTCTTGCCACCTGCCGCAAGAACGGCGTCGCCTGGCGGCCGCACTGCAAAGGTCACAAGTCGCCGGACATCGCGAGGCGCGAGGTCGCAGCAGGCGCCATCGGCGTCACGTGCGCCAAACTCGGTGAGGCGGAGGTGATGGCGGCGGCCGGTATCAGCGATATCCTGATCGCCAACCAGGTCGTGGGCGCTACAAAAGTCGCGCGATTGATGCAACTGCTCGACAAGGCGCGTGTCGTCGTCGCGGTGGACAGCGTCGCCAACGTCGAGGAGTTGGCGCGCGCGGCAACCTCGGCCGGCAAGACCGCCGAGGTCGTCATCGAGGTCGATGTCGGCATGCAGCGCGCGGGCGTTGCGCCAGGCGATCCCGTTCTTGAGTTGGCCAAGGAAATCGCGGCGCGGCCGGGCGTGAAGCTGGTCGGTCTGTTCACCTGGGAGAGCCAGGCGACACGGATCGCCGATCAGGCGGAAAAAGCTCGCGTGGTGCAGTCCGCTCTAAGCAAGGTGGCGAGCACCGCCAAAGCCTGCGCGGACGCCGGCCATAGCATGGCGATCGTGAGCTGCGGGGGGACCGGCACCTTTCCCTACTGCGCGGAGCAACAAGGCATCAGCGAGATCCAGGCCGGCGGGGCGATCTTCAGTGATGTGCACTATCGCGAGCACTATCACACGGACTTCGCACCGGCGCTGACCATCCTCGCGACCGTAACCAGCCGGCCGAACCCTACGCGCATCATTCTCGACGCCGGCCGCAAGGCCATGAGCTGCGACATGGCGATGCCGGCGCCGCTCGGACTGCCGGCAATTGCGGAGGTCAAGCTGTCGGCCGAGCATGGCAAGATCGAGCTTGCCGCACCGAGCGATACGCCGCGCATCGGCGACAAGATAGAGCTCATATGCGGCTACTCGGATTCGACCGTGTTCCTGCACGATCAGATCGTGGCCGTTCGCAAGGGGCGCATCGAGGCCATCTGGCCGCTGCTCGCGCGCGGCAAGCTGGCGTAGGGTGCCTCACTCATACTTCAAGGATTTCCGGCGGGCACTCAAGGCGAACCGCCTTCGGTGCCGAGTTTGCCGTCGCGTTCCATGGCTCGATACCACTCTGCCGTGCCGACGCGGTTATTCTCGGCTCGACTCGCACCATAAGCGGGTATCGCGTTGTCGTCCCTGCGGGCACCGGTGCTGGGTACCCAGCGACAATGCCGCTTGCCGTCGCTGGTCCAGCAGCGACGATAGTCGATCCGCTCGACGGGTGAGATCGCAACCGCACCGGAACGCAGACCGGATGCAGGACCGGCCAAAGCCATACCAGGCAGCGTCGCAATCGCCGCTCCGAACGCAAAGAACGCAGCTGTCGGGCGCATGTGTCTCTCCTTTGGTCGGGGTCACACTTTTCACAAAGCATGCACCTACTTCGCATTCACATGCATTGAACAATGTCGTTACACCGAACCGCTCGTGTGGCTGCCAGCGCTGTATCCATCTGACACGCGGCCCCGGCCAGGTTCGCCAGGTCTGCTGCAGCCGTGGCGGACACCGACCCGGTTGCAGTTCGCGCACCACGCGGGTTCGCCTCAAGGGGTGGCGATCGCCCCCAAAAAATGTGCATTGCGGCGACGGATCGGCGTTGGGGCGAGCGTTTGCCTTACTGACAGAAGGGCAGGCATAGCGTTGTCGTTCTGTCCGCTCCAGCATCAGCATTTTCAGCTCGGAGCGATGATTGTGTGACCATCACTTCAAGGGAGTCCTACTCATGAAGACGATTATGTCTGCTCTGATCGCACTCTCCGTTCTGGCAAGCGTATCAGCCCCCGCGAGCGCGGCCTGGGATACCAAGGCGTTCTGGGACGAGCTGGCTCGCACGGCGCAGTAAGCGTCAGCCGTTTGATCTCCACGAAGGTGGGAGCCCCGACCGCCATGCGGCCGGGGCTTTTTGTTGCCTCGCGGATGGTGCCTGCCGCGTCTCGGCTTGTTGAAGTCCGCCGATGCCGTGCTTCGACAAGCTCAGCACTGGGGAGCGGCCGATCCCGTTTCGCAAGTGCTATTGGCCCGAAACACTTTAGCCGCGCGCGCGTCGGCGTTCGCCGGCGCGCCGCTCGGTGGGAAGCTCGTGAACCTCGGCCGTCGGTAGCGCTTCCTCAACGTGCTTTTGGGTTTCCTCGATGTGCTTCCTGCGCGGCGCGGGCTCGGGCGGACTGAGCTTGTCGAGCATCCACCAGCCGATGTACCTGCGCCAGCGTCGGATGAGCTGGGTCAGCGCGCCCGGGGGCGGTCCATCAATCACTGCACATTCTCCAACACAGGGCCGGCGGACCTGACCATGTATAGCGGAGACGCGCGCATTCAACGCTGAGTTGCGAAAATGTAATCTTGGCGCAGCGTAACCTTTGCTGACCCGAGCGTGGTCGCCGCCATAGCTCCGTGCGTTATTGGCTCCCCGCCTGGATCACCACGGGCGACGCAGCGACGAGCCGAAGAAGACCAGCGTCGCCGGCACGGAATTGTCGCGGTGATGGCCACCGCGCTGCGCGGCCCACCATGCCGCGGCAAGCGAAATCATCAGGCTGATGCCGGTGATGAGGCCGCCGAGCACCGCGGTGCGACGTGCCTTGTTGGCGGCTTCCCTGATGACGCGATTGGCCTCGGCGTAGGTGTCGGTGACGCGCTTCTCCGCCTCGGCCTGCGGCAGCCCGCTGCGCTGGGCGACGATCGTCGTCAGGTAGCTCTTGTCGGGGTCGGACAAGGAGCCGTTGGCGATGGAACGGGCAACAACGCGGGTGATCTCGGCGCGGGTTTCTGGCGCAACCGGCTCTACACGCGCAGGCGTCTGCGCGACGCCACCGCCGGCTGCGGGCCGTGCCGGACCTGGACGCAGCAGCGTGTCGGTGTAGTAGGCGAGGGGATCGGTGTTGAGTGCCGCAACCGACATGACCTTGGAGGCAAGATCGGTTGCCGCGCGGGTTGGGGCGCCGGCCGTGGCCAGCAGCAGCGCAGCGCCGATGCAAATGCCGAGCGCCCAAACCAGCGCACCGTGCAGGCCGTCGCGGAACTCGACCTCGTCCGCATTCAGCTCCGCCCAGCCCGCGCGCATGCGGCCGGCGATGTAGCCGCCTGCCAGGAACGCGCCGATCTGCTGAACCAGGGTCCAAAACACGGCCAGAGCCGAGAAGGTTCTGGCCGAGACACCTGACGAAGGCCAGGGCGAGACGACCGACAAGCCGATTGCAGCGCCAAAGGTCAGAAACACGAACGACAAGGCTGCGGCCGTGAGCGCACCGGCCAGGATCGCACCCCAATCGATGAGACTTGCGCGCATGGCTTCAACTGGACGTGTACTTGCCATGGAAGCTGGTCCGACCTGCGCCATGATCCATTCTCCTCTTGGCGCTAGCGAAGGCCCAATGCGCTCAGGACGAACATGACAACAACGACGAGACCGACCAGGTAGATGACGCTGTCCATTGGACACCTCGCGCGACAGGCTCCCGCACGGCAAAGGACCGTGCGGGAGCGGACGATCGTGTGAACAACCCGGGGCAGGCGCGATGGTTCCGCTCAGGATTGCGGGTAACGCGGACCAGGAGACCGGCTATTCCGGTGCGACGGTGAGCCCGTATTCGGCGGCCGACGCTTCGAGCCAGTGCCAGAACGATTGCGCGTAGCTGCGCGAGATCGCGCACTCGTAGGTTGGCGCCGCGTCGAGCTGCCAGAGATGCACGCCGATGTGGCCGATGGCCGAGACGAGGGCACCGCCCGGCTGCATGACGCTGGGGTCGAGGTCGACCGGCAGGCCTTTGCCCAGCGTGTCGCGGGCGCACGACCCGGCGATACGCAGCACGGCGCGGCCGTCGCTCTGGTCGGAGATGGAGGCGAGACCATCAAGGGCCTTGCGCAGGCGGGCTTCGAAGCGATGCCCGGCCTCGCCCTCGGCGGTCGCCAGCCAGTGGCCGGGTCCCGCCCACACGAAGGCGATGCCTCCTGCCGCGGAGCGGCGCGGCAGCATCGGCAACTCGATGCCGAAGGTCTCGCGCACCTTGCTTGCCAGCGCACTGTCGGCTCCGCGCCGGGCGATGACGCTGGCAAGGGCGAGGTCGGTGCGCTCGCAAACGGCGACGCGGGCCGGCCGCACGGCGCCGTGGTGGCCGAGCCGGTGCACGAGCCCGAAGGCGGTCGATGCCGTGAGCCGGTCAGCCACGCTGGCGCGCTCCTTCGGGATCGATGAAACAGGGATGGGTGACCTCGACCTCGACGTCGCCGCCGCGCACCGGATCGAAGGCGCGCACGATTTCGCCGTGCCGCTGCGGCCCGCGGGCCAGCAGGCCGAGACCGATCCAGTGGCCGAGCGTCGGCGAGAAGGCGACCGAGGTCACGACGCCCTGATCGTTGGCGGCCGCTGCCTGCGCGTGGCGCGGGATGAGATGGGCCCCGGCGCGCAGGCGCGCTGATGGATCGAGCGGCTTGAAGCCGACGAAGGCCGGCCGGTCGGGATCGAGCAGGGCGGGGCGGCCGGCCATCACGCGGCCTATGCAGTCCTTCTTGGTCGACAGCATGCGGCCGAGGCCCAGATCGTGCGCCGTGGTGCGGCCGTCGATCTCGTTGCCGGCGACGTGGCCTTTCTCGATGCGCATGACGGCCAGCGCCTCGGTGCCGTAGGGCGTGATGCCGAGCCGGCGGCCCAGTTGCATCAAGCGAGCGGCGAAGGAATTGCCGTAGCGGGCCGGGACGGCGATCTCGTAGGCGAGCTCGCCCGAGAAGGAGATGCGGAACAGGCGGGCGGGCACGCCGCCCTGCACGGTGGTCTCCGCCGCGGCCATGAAGGGGAAGGCGGCGTCGCTCGCATCGAACGGCGCATCGACCAGCAGGGCGAGCAGCTCGCGTGCACGCGGGCCGGCGATGGAGAACTGCGCCCACTGGTCGCTGACGGAGGTGAACTGCACGTCGAGGTCGGGCCACAGCACCTGATGGCAGAACTGCATGTGCTGGTAGACGCGGGTCGCGTTGGCGGTGGTGGTGGTCATGAAGAAGCGGTCGGCGGCCGAGGCGGGCGGTGGTGCCGTCGTCCATGACGAAGCCGTCCTCGCGCAGCATGACGCCGTAGCGGGCGCGGCCGACCGGCAGGGTGGAGAAGGTGTTGATGTAGAGGCGGTCGAGGAAGCGGGCGGCGTCGGGGCCCTGCACGTCGATCTTGCCGAGGGTGGAGACGTCGCAGAAGCCGACCGCGGAGCGCACCGTCTCGACCTCGCGGCTGACGGTGGTGAGCCAGTCGGTTTCGCCCGGCTGCGGGAAATACTGTGCGCGCAGCCACAGGCCGGCCTCGACGAATACGGCGCCCTGCTGCTCGGCCCACGTGTGCGTCGGCGTGCGGCGCGTCGGGCGGAAGTCGCGGCCGCGGTGGTGGCCGGTGAGTGCGCCGATCGCAACCGGCGTATAGGGCGGACGGAAGGTGGTGATGCCGATTTCGGGGATCGACCGGCCGGCAAGTGCCGCGGCGATGCCGAGCGCCGGCAGGTTGGAGGTCTTGCCCTGGTCGGTGGCCATGCCGAGCGTGGTGTAGCGTTTCAGGTGCTCGGCGGCGCCGAAGCCTTCGCGGTGGGCAAGGGCGATGTCGTCGGCCGTGACGTCATGCTGCAGGTCGACGAACGCCTTGCCCGTCGAGCCGGCGACATGCCACAGCGGCGTCAGCGCGCAGGCCTCGTCGTCGGCGCGCGGCAGCGCCAGCGGCGCACCCGGCAGATGTCCGGCGGCCGCCGCGGCGGCGGCACCGGCCTGCGCACCGTCGGCCAGGCAGCGGGCCAGAGCTCATGGCGCCGTTGGCGGCACCGGCAACCGTCATGCCGGCCGGCAGCGCACCCGGCACGAACGCCGCCAGCGCCTCGTGCCATGCCGGGCGGCCACCCAGGTGGCAGGTCAGGTGCACGGCCGGGTTCCAGCCGCCCGACACCGCCAGCGCGTCGGCGAACAGCGTTTCGGTGGCGGTGCCGCTGCGCACGGTGATGCTGCCGAGCGTGTGCCCACCATGCGCGGTGAGCACCACGCTACCCTGCATGATGCGCACGCCGGGCAGGTGCGCGCGCATCTCGCCAGGCACCTGCGGCCGGCTGTCGATCACCGCTGCGATGTCGACGCCGGCGCGCGTCAGGTCGATCGCCGTGCGCCAGCCGTCGTCGCCGCAAGTGAACACCGCGACGCGCCTGCCGGGCGCTGCCGCGTAGCGGTTGAGGTAGGTGCGCATGGCGGATGCCAGCATGATGCCGGGCTGGTCATTGCCGGCGAACACGATCGGCCGCTCGATGGCGCCGGCGGCCAGCACCGCGCACTTGGCCACGATGCGCCACAGGCGCTGACGCGGCTGGTGCGGTGGCGGGACCGGCAGGTGGTCGGTGACGCGCTCGACGGCCGCGTAGGTGCCGCCGTCGTACACGCCAAACACCGTGCTGCGCGGCATGATGCGCACGCGCGCCATGCCCTCCAGCTCCGCGAGCGTCGCGTCGGCCCACACGTGACCGGGCTCGCCGCCGATCTCGCAGCGCTCCGACAGCAGACGCCCGCCCGGCCGCCAATCCTCGTCGCACAGGATGACGCGCGCCCCGGCGCGGCCGGCAGCCAGGGCCGCAGCCAGCCCCGCAGGCCCGGCGCCGATCACCAGCACGTCGCAGAAGGCATAGGCCTGCTCGTAGGTGTCGGGGTCGGGCAGCCGGCTGGCGCGACCGAGGCCGGCGGCGCGGCGGATGAGCGGTTCGTAGACCTTCTCCCAGAAGGCGGCCGGCCACATGAAGGTCTTGTAGTAGAAGCCGGCACCCAACAGCGGCGCGAACAGCGAGTTGACCGCCATCAGGTCGAACTCGAGCGACGGCCAGCGGTTCTGGCTCGACGCCTCCAGGCCGTCATACAACTCGATGGTCGTCGCACGCGTATTGGGCTCGCGCCGGGCGCCCGAGCGCAGCTCCACCAGCGCGTTCGGCTCGTCGGAGCCAGCCGTGAAGATGCCGCGCGGGCGGTGGTACTTGAAGCTGCGGCCAACCAGCCGCACGCCGTTGGCGATCAGCGCAGAAGCCAGCGTATCGCCGGCGTGGCCGACCAACTCGCGATTGTCGAAGCTGAAACGCAGCGCCGTGGCGCGATCGATCAGGCCGCCACCGTCGAGGCGGAAGGCCTGGCCCAAGGTGCTGCGCGTCTTGTCGAGCATCAGTCGCCCTCTCGCGGCGACGATTGCGGTTGCCCACGCGCCGGCTCGACTCCACTGATCGTGTGCGTGCGCGTATCGCGCGTCACCACCAGCCAGCCGTGGCAGCCCGCCGCATGAAACCAAAGCTCGCGCAAGTGCCCTGCCGGGTTGTCGCGCAGATAGACGTAGTCGGTGAAGCGGGCCAGCGCGTCGTCCGCGGCAGGGTCGGGGCGCACCGGATCGGCGGCGCCATGGTAGAGAAACTCGCGCGCGTCGCGACTGCCGCAGTGGGGACAGGCAATCCGCATGCGTGCTCTTTCTCTAGTGTCCTGATTGCGAGGTTCGCCAAACCTTGCCGCCAGCGTCCCGAGCGAACTTCGCAATCATAAGGGACACTAGAATCATAGATTGGCTCGCGTGATTCAGATCGCGAAAGTCGCTTCCAACCATGCCGCGAGCACCGGCGAATTTCTCGATCATCACACGAGCTCTCAGTGCAGGTTCGGCTGGGCGCCGGCGCCCTTCTCGTCGATCAGGCGGCCGGTGGCGAAGCGGTCGAGACGGTAGGCGGCGGCCACGGCATGCGGCGCGTTGCGGGCGATCAGGTGGGCGAAGCACAGGCCCGAGGCCGGCGTCGCCTTGAACCCCCCGTAGCACCATCCGGAGTTGAGATAAAGCCCCTCGCACCGGGGTCGTGTCGATGATCGGCGAGCCGTCCATCGACATGTCCATCAGTCCGCCCCAGGACCGCAGCACGCGCAGGCGACCGAGCATCGGCATCAGCGCCATGCCGCTCTCGCACACATCCTCGACGATGGGCAGATTGCCGCGCTGGGCATAGGAATTGTAGCCGTCGATGTCGCCGCCGAACACCAGGCTGCCCTTGTCGGACTGGCTCAGGTAGAAGTGGCCGGCGCCGAAGGTGATGACGGTGTCGACCAGCGGCTTGATGGCCTCCGACACGAACGCCTGCAGCACATGGCTCTCGATCGGCAGGCGCAGGCCCGCCATCGCCGCCAGTCGCGAGGAGCTGCCGGCCACCGCCAGCGCCACCTTGCGCGCCGCGATGAAGCCGCGCGTGGTCTCGACGCCGGTCACGCGTCCGCCGTTCGGTGCGGATGCCCGTCACCTCGCAGCCCTGCACGATGTCGACGCCGCGCATGTCGGCGGCGCGCGCATAGCCCCACACCACCGCATCGTGACGCGCCGTGCCGCCGCGGCGCTGCAGCAGGCCGCCCTGGATCGGAAACCGCGCGCTGTCGAAATCGAGATAGGGCACCATTGCGCGCACCTGCTCACGGTCGAGCAATTCGGCATCGACCCCGTGCAGGCGCATGGCGTTGCCGCGTCGCGCGTAGGCATCGCGCTGCGGAGTCGGAATGATAGAGGTTGAGCACGCCGCGCTGGCTCACCATCGTATTGTAGTTGAGGTCCTGCTCCAGCCCCTCCCACAGCTTCATCGACAACTCGTAGAACGGCACGTTGCCGGGCATCAGGTAGTTGGAGCGGATGATGGTGGTGTTGCGGCCGGCGTTGCCCGAGCCGATCCAGCTCTTCTCCAAAACGGCGATGTTGGCGAGTCCGTGCTCCTTGGCGAGGTAGTAGGCCGTGGCGAGCCCATGCCCGCCGCCGCCGACCACGAGCACGTCATAGCTCGCTTTCGGCGTGGCATCGCGCCAGGCCGGCTTCCAGCTGCGGTTGCCGGAGAGCGCGTTCTTGACCAGCGAAAGAGCGGAGTAGCGCATGCGACTTCTTTTCTCCGGCTGCACCCGGGAGCACACCCTTTGGCCCGGTGGTGAGCTTGTCGAACCACACGGCCGCCCCAATCCGTCCTTCGACAAGCTCAGGACGAGGGTTTAGACCGTGGCTGCGTGGCGCTGCTGGCTCGCCGTACGTCCTAGCGACGGTAACCTCAGCAGTCCAGGGTGGTCTGGCGCTCCCACTCGGTCAAGTGCCGCGCGTAGGCGTTCCAGTCATCGCGCTTGAGCTTGAGGTAGGAGCCGACCACCTCCTGCCCGAGACCCTCCCGCAGAACGGCCGATCCTTCCAGCGCCCGCAGCGCATCCAGCAGGTTGAGCGGCAGCTTCTTGGCGCCCTCGGCCTTGTGGCCCTCGGTATACATATTTATGTCGAGCCGCTGGCCCGGATTGCGCTTGTTGCGGATGCCGTCCAGCCCCGCGATCAGCACAGCCGCCTGCAGCAGGTAGGGGTTGACCGAGCCGTCGGCGAGGCGCAGCTCGAAACGGCCGGCGTCCGGGATGCGGATCATGTGCGTGCGGTTGTTGCCGGTGTAGGTCGCCGTGTTTGGCGACCAGGTGGCGCCCGAAAGGGTGGGCGGCGCGTTGATGCGCTTGTAGGAGTTGACCGTCGGATTGGTGATGGCGCACAGCGCCTCGGCCGAATGCAGCACGCCGCCGATGAAGTGGTAGGCGGTCTCCGATAGGCCCATAGGGCCCGACGCATCCTCGAACACGTTCTTGCCGGTCTTGGTCGACCACAGCGAGGCGTGCACGTGGCAGCCGTTGCCGGTTAGGTGCGAGAAGGGCTTGGGCATGAAGGTGGCGCGCAGGCCGTGCTTCTCGGCGATCGACTTCACCATGTACTTGAAGAACACGTGCTTGTCGGCGGTGGCGAGCGCCGTGTCGTAGTCCCAGTTCATCTCGAACTGGCCGTTGGCGTCCTCGTGGTCGTTCTGGTAGGGGCTCCAGCCGAGCGCGATCATGGCATCGCAGATCTCGGCGATCACGTCGTAGCGGCGCATCAGCGCCTGCTGGTCGTAGCAGGGCTTGGACTGCGTGTCGGCGGCATCCGAGATGGCGCTGCCGTCGGGCGAGATCAGGAAGTACTCGCATTCGACGCCGGTCTTCAGCTCGTAGCCCTCGGCGGCTGCGGCGGCGATCGCCTTCTTCAGGATCTGGCGCGGGTTCTGCGTCACCTCCTTGCCGTCCATGACGAGGTCGCCCGGCACCCACGCCACCTCCGGCTTCCACGGCAGCTGGATGACCTTGTTGTCGCCGGGCATGGCCAGGATGTCGCTGTCGGCCGGCGTCATGTCGAGCCAGGTGGCGAAACCAGCGAAGCCCGCGCCCGCCTTGGCGATGGTGTCGATTGCGGTGGCCGGCACGATCTTGGCGCGCACCGTGCCGAACAGATCGACGAACGAGATCAGGAAATACTTGACCCCGTGCTCCTTTGCGTACGCTGAAAGCGGCGCCATCCCTTCTCTCCTCGACCCCAAACCCGTCTGTGATCCCGTGCCCGTCATGCTGACTGGCTGAACGATTCCTGCATGCGCTGCAGCGATCTGCGTGGCGCCCATGTGCGCAGTGAACTGCGGCCCTCGTTGCGGCTCCCGTGCCTCACCCTTCGACCAAGGCCACCGCACGCGCCTGCACCGTTACCCGGTTTCCAGCGTTGCGCGCTTGCCTCCCCCTGGAGGGGGGAGGGCGGCGCGTCCGCGATTTAGGCTGGCCATCACCAACCCTGGACCCACACAGAACGGCCAGCCTAAGTCGCTGGACGCACCGGGTGGGGGTGACCGGCGCCACCCGCGGCGACATCACCCCCACCAGGAGCGCCATCGCACTTAGCTCGCCCGTTGGCGTTTGATGCGAGCGCGGAGTTGGACGAGCTAAGTCCGTGGCGCTCCACCTCCCCCCTCCAGGGGGAGGCGACCCCTGACGGCCCCGTTTGTCTGAGCCTGCCGCCCCAACCACCACCTGTCATCCCAGCCGACGCGCGTTAGCGCCGAGAGCCGGGACCCAGTGGCCACAAAGCGCTCCCCTATCCGAACCATCACAGGCCGCCCCTGCCCGGTACCCAGTCCGTGCCGGCCAGCGGCACGCCGGCCATGGCGGCGGCCTCGATGGTCAGCGCCACCAGGTCCTCGGGCTCTAGGTTGTGCACGTGGCTCTTGCCGCACGCGCGCGCGATGGTCTGCGCCTCCAGCGTCAGCACCGACAGGTAATTGGCGAGCCGCTTGCCGGCCAGCACCGGATCGAGGCGCTTGGCGAGTTCCGGATCCTGCGTGGTGATGCCGGCGGGATCGCGGCCTTCGTGCCAGTCGTCGTAAGCGCCGGCGGTGGTGCCGAGCTTGCGGTACTCGTCCTCGAGGTTGGGATCGTTGTCGCCGAGCGCGATCAGCGCCGCGGTGCCGATCGAAACCGCGTCGGCGCCCAGCGCCAGGCACTTCGCCACGTCGGCGCCGTTGCGGATGCCGCCCGAGACGATCAGCTGCACCTTGCGGTGCATGCCGAGTTCCTGCAACGCCTTCACCGCCGGTCGGATCGCCGCCAGAGTCGGGATGCCGACATGCTCGATGAACACGTCCTGCGTCGCCGCCGTGCCGCCCTGCATGCCGTCCATCACCACCACGTCGGCGCCGGCCTTCACGGCGAGTGCCGTGTCGTAGTAGGGCCGCGAAGCGCCCACCTTGACGTAGATCGGCTTCTCCCAGTCGGTGATCTCGCGCAGCTCCAGGATCTTGATCTCGAGGTCGTCGGGGCCGGTCCAATCCGGATGCCGGCAGGCCGAGCGCTGGTCGATGCCTTCGGGCAACGTGCGCATCGCAGCCACGCGCTTGGATATCTTCTGCCCCAGCAGCATGCCGCCGCCGCCGGGTTTGGCGCCCTGGCCCACCACCACCTCGATGGCGTCGGCCTTGCGCAAATCGTCCGGGTTCATGCCGTAGCGCGACGGCAGCACCTGGTAGACCAGCAGCTTGGAATGGCCTCGCTCCTCCGGCGTCATGCCGCCGTCGCCGGTCGTCGTCGACGTGCCGACCGCGCTGGCGCCGCGTCCCAGCGCCTCCTTGGCCTGCGCCGACAGCGACCCGAAGCTCATGCCGGCAATCGTAATCGGGATCTTCAGCGTGATCGGCTTTTTGGCGAAGCGGGTACCCAGCGTCACGTCGGTCGCGCACTTCTCGCGGTAGCCCTCCAGCGGATAGCGGCTGATGGAGGCGCCAACGAACAACAGGTCGTCGAGATGCGGCACCTTGCGTTTCGCTCCGGCCCCGCGGATGTCGTAGATCCCGGTTGCCGCGGCGCGCCGGATCTCGGCGATCGCCGCGTCGTCGAAGGTCGCCGACTTCCTCGGCGGCGTATGGATCCAGCGGTCGGCGTCCTTGCTGGAATCGCCCATCAGTACGAACCCAGATTGTCGATGTGGAAGTGATAGAGCGAGCGCGCCGAGCCGTAGCGCTTGAATTCGGATACATCGACCTCGCCGCCCAGCTTGGCCGCATCCAGCAGCCGCCGCAGCTCCTTCCTATGCTCATCGCGAAGCCGCTTCTCGATGCAGTCGGCGCCGAGGCTCTTCGTCTTGCCGCGCACGTACAGCCGCGCCTCGTAGATGGAATCGCCCAGCGCCTCGCCGGCATCGCCCAGCACCACCAGGTTGCCGGCCTGCGCCATGAACGCCGACATATGCCCGACCGAGCCCTTCACGACGATGTCGATGCCCTTCATGGAGATGCCGCAGCGCGCCGCCGCGTTGCCGTCCACCAGTAGCAGCCCGCCGCAGCCGGACGCACCCGCCGCCTGCGAGACATCGCCCGTCACATGCACCTGTCCCGACATCATGTTCTCGGCCACGCCCGGCCCGGCGTTGCCGTTGATGATCACGGTGGCGGCCTTGTTCATGCCGGCGCAGTAGTAGCCGACGTGACCCTCGATCTCGACGCGCACCGGCGCATCGATCCCCGCCGCCACGGCATGGGCGCCGCGTGGATTGAGCACGCGCCAGCGCCGCTCGTTGGTCTCGGGCGTGAGCCGATGCAGCGCCGCGTTCAGCTCGCGCAGCGGCTCGGCCGCGAGATCGACCGTGCGCATCAATGGCGCTCCCAGAAATACACCTTGGCCGGCTCCGGCTCCCACACCTTGGCCGCGCCGACGCCCGGCAAATCCACCAGCGCGCGATACTCAGTGCCGAACGCCACCCAGCGCTCGGTTTCGGCCATCACCGCCGGCTTGCAGGCGATCGGATCGCGCAGCACACCGAAACCCGACTCGGTGCCGACCACGAACGTATAAAAGCCGTCGAGATCGCGCAGCGACGCATCGAGCGCCTCGCCCAGCGACGCGCCCTCGCGCAAGCGCCAGGTCAGGTAGCCCGCCGCCACCTCGCTGTCGTTGTCCGTCTCGAAGCTCAGCCCCTCGTGCACCAGCGTGCGCCGTACCGCATTGTGGTTGGACAGCGAGCCGTTGTGCACCAGGCACTGGTCGGCACCGGTGGTGAAGGGATGCGCGCCGTTGGTGGTCACCGCCAACTCGGTCGCCATGCGGGTGTGCCCGATGGCATGCGTGCCGCTCATGCGCGCCAACTCGAAGCGCGTCGCCACCGTATCCGGCCGCCCGACCTCCTTGAAGATCTCCATGCGACGCCCGGCGCCAACCACCGTCACGTCCGGCGCCGAGGCCGCGATCGCATCGCGCACGGCCGTCTCGCGCGCGGTCGGCACCAGGATGGTCACATGCGTATCGCGCAGCACAGGCGCGATCGGGGTCCCCGCCGTCATGGCGAGCTTGCCCACCAGCTCCTGCAGCACCGCGGATGAAGGCCCACGCAGCGTCAGCTTGATCCGATCGGGCTGGCTGTCGCCGTACACGGCAAACCCGGCCGAGTCCGGCCCGCGGTCGCACATGGTGGCGAGCATGCCGGCCACTAGGCCGCCGAGCTGCGGCTCCAGCGCCTTGTCCTTCAGGAACAGACCGACGATGCCGCACATGAATGGGGAAGCCTGCCGTGGATGCGAGGGTCCGTGACGCTCGCACGCGGTCGGCGTCCTGTCAATTAACAGGCACTATTGTTTCTTTGGAGGAAACAACGCTAAGGTGGGATCGGACCTTAGGTTCTCTTGTCATGGTCGGGCTTGGCCCGACCATCCATCCATCCGCTTGCTCAGGAGCTGCTGGATGGCTGGATCCTCGGGACAAGCTCGAGGATGACAGCGGGAATCATCTAATCGATCGGAGCACTCGCTCGCGCCGCTGTCCTCGACGAGACTGCCATGCCCCGCTCCAAGACGAAGCCATCTCCATCTCCCGCCGCATCCGGCGACGACGACCTCACCACCGGCTCATCCGCGCCCAGCGGCGCGCCGCGCAGCCTGGAGGCCAACATCGGCGCCGAGGTGCGGCGCCTGCGCAAGTCGCTCGACCTCACCGTCGCCGAGCTCGGCGCGGCAGCCTCCATCTCCGCCGGCATGCTGTCCAAGATCGAGAACGGCGGCATCTCGCCCTCGCTCGCCACTCTCGACGCGCTCGCCAAGGCCCTCAACGTGCCGATCAGCGGTCTGTTCGCCGAGACCGAGGAGCGTCGCGACTGCTCGTTCGTGAAGGCCGGCTCCGGCGTGCGCATCGAGCGGCGCGGCACCAAGGCCGGCCATCTCTACGACCTGCTCGGCCATTCGCTGGCCGGTGACCTCGGCGTCGAGCCGTACCTCATCACGCTCCGCAAGGGCGCCGCGCCCTACACCAGCTTCCGCCACGCCGGTGTCGAGTTCCTCTACATGCTGTCGGGCCAGGTGCGCTACCGGCACGCCGACCGCACCTACCTGATGCAGCCAGGCGACGCGTTGTTCTTCGACGCCACCGCCCGCCACGGTCCCGAGCAACTGATCGAGACCCCCATGCAATACCTCTCGATCATCATCTACCCAAAGCGCGCGTAGCGTCGGCGGTGCTATAGCGCGGCGTCAGCTGCTATGGCTGAAGCGCGTGATCAGTCGGAGCCTTACCGAACCTGACCTACCCGTCGCGGAACTTGGTGGCACCGCGCATGCGATGTTGCGTTGCAATTCAGCGCGCAGTCAGACTTCGAAATCGCTCGTCAGATGCCGGAACACAGCAGCACATAAATTGATAGTCAGGACTTAGGCGAGCTATCAGTGAGCACTCCAGATTTGCTTTGCTTTCGTACTATTCTGGGCGTTTATTGTTCCGATTGCGGACTGCCCATGAGATGGCGATGGCCGAAGTCGCCGTCAACTTCGCGCGGCAGTGCGGGTGCCTTCGGCAGGCCGTAACTCGTCAGAAAATGCAAACTGCTTTTGGTGGGTGTCCTCGGCACCCCCCTGCGCGCATGCATCTGTAGGCACTCATCTTTCTCGCAACTCGTTGCATGAAAGGCGGCGCGTGCGCTTGCCATGAACAATCCGCCCTGGCCTCCGCATGAGCCCCGCCAACTTTAATGATCCACCTCGTTCCAGAATTCTTTTGGGAAATGTCGCTCAAGAAGGGAACACATCATGGCGTATCAACTTGAAGGGCGCCTGCTGGAAGTCTGCACGTGCAAAGCAATCTGCCCTTGCTGGGTGGGCGAGGATCCCGACGGCGGACATTGCGAGGGTCTTCTCGTTTGGCATATGGACAAGGGACAAGTGAACGGCGTCGATATCACCGGGCGCACGATCGCCGCAGTGGCGTATATCCCGGGCAACGCCCTGAAGGGCAACTGGAAGGCCGCCATCTATGTCGACGACGGCGCCAGCGCAGCACAGAAAGACGCGTTGCTGCAAGTCTATACCGGCAAGCTCGGCGGGCCGGTGGCACAACTCACTGCGCTGATCGGGCAGGTGGTGACGGTGGAGAGTGTGCCGATCACCTTCACTGTGAAGGAGGGCAAGGGCAGCGTGCGCATTGGCAAAGTCGCCGAGGCGGATGTGGAGCCGTTTCTTGGTGCGCATGGGGAGCCGACGGAACTCTCGCATTCCGTCTTTTCCACCATTCCGGGCTCGCCCGCCTATGTCGGTCGCGCGCCGCACTTCCGCGCCCGCCAGGACGGCACTGGGGTTAATGTTGATATCAAGGGCCATAATTCCGTGCAGGGGCATTTCCTCTTCAACGGGTAGCGACGGTGCGCCGCCTTACGGGGGAGGGTGCCTTCCCTCCGCTTGCACTCGCCCTCATCGCGCTTGCTTGGATCACGCTACTCGTCTGGGAAGCGGGTCCCTATGGCCGCTACCTGAACCATGGAGATTGGACCGCACTGGGCCTCGCCGGCGCGATCTGCGCATCGGTGCCGGCGGGCGGGATTGTCTTTCCCGGGCTGCTCTACGTCACTGGCTGGACCGTGATGTCGGCGGCGATGATGCTGCCGACCGCGCTGCCGCTGATCCGTCTGTTCGACCGTATGATCTCCGACCGGCCAAACCGGGCGACGCTGCACGCTCTCCTGATCGCGGGCTATCTTCTGGCCTGGGGCGGATTCGGCGTCGCGGCCCATGTCTTGGATGCCGGATTGCACGCGCTGCTGGCCGGCTCCGCCTGGCTTATCACGCATGCATGGATACCTGGCGTC
Organism: uncultured Alphaproteobacteria bacterium; assembly: GCA_963840445.1. Taxonomy (GTDB): domain Bacteria; phylum Pseudomonadota; class Alphaproteobacteria; order Rhizobiales; family Hyphomicrobiaceae; genus AWTP1-13. Next base: position 59,088 of record CAWIZC010000037.1, read on the forward strand.
GCGGTGCTGGCGGTGGCGGGATTGTTTCAATTCTCCAGCCTGAAATATCATTGCCTGGATGCCTGCCGCACCCCATTCGCCTTCATTGCCGGCCATTGGCACGGACCCCGCCCGCACCGGGAGGCCTTCGGGCTGGGCATCGCGCACGGGCTCTACTGCATTGGCTGTTGTTGGGCGCTGATGATGCTGATGTTCCTGGTCGGCACCGGCAGCTTCGGCTGGATGCTACTGCTCGGCCTGATCATGGCCGCTGAAAAGAACCACCGATGGGGGCGCCATCTGGCGATGCCCTTAGGAGCCATATTGCTCGCCATTGCCGCACTGATCGCGTTGCTGCAAGTCTGACCGATAGACACTCGGGTTTTGCAATTGCGCCCTGCCTTTCGTTTCGGGTAGGCAATTTACCGGCGCGGATTGCGCATCGGCTAATCGGCCCCGAGCGGCCTGCCGCGGAGCCTCGAGGGCAACATCGGCACAGAGGTGCCCTGTTCAGCGAGACCGAGGAGCGGCGCGACTGCTGGTTCGCGAAGGCCGGCCACCTCTACGATCTGCTCGGCCATTCGCTGGCCGGCGACCTCGGCGTCGAGACCTACTCAGGATGGACGCAGCGCCCTAGACCAGCTTGCTCCGCGCCGGCGTCGCGTTGCTCTACATGCTGACGGGCCAGGTGCGCTACCGGCACGCCGACCGCACCTACCTGATGCAGCCGGGCGACGCGCTGTTCTTCGACGCCGCCGCCCGCCACGGCCCCGAGCAGCTGATCCAGATCCCCATGCAATACCTCTCGATCATCATCTATCCCAAGCGCGGCTAGTCTAACGCTCTGATTGCAGGCGACAGTCTCTGGGGGAACGGACAGGCGCGCGTGTCTGTCGCCGGGCATCGAACAGACGAGCTGTGCGTCGGGAGACCCATCCGAGACACTGCGGGCAGCCCACACCTCGCATCTCAGGCTTCCAATCAGCCCACAGAATGCCTACCATTCACGTGGACCGGGAACCACCGGCCAGAACCTCGAGGGAGGAACATAATGAGTCGTTTGACTATAACGGCGGGCGCTGTGTGTGTTGCACTCTTGACCAGCACCGGGGCCTTCGCCCAGGTGCAGGCTGATCCCAACAATCCGAACGAAAACATTCCCGAGGCGATGAACCTGCCGTCGTATGGCGAGCCGATCAACACCGAGACCGCCAAGAAAGTTGCCGCCGGTGCCATCGCAGAAGCCAAGAAGCGCAACTGGAACGGCCTGTGCATTGCGGTGGTGGGTCCCTCGGGCGACCTGGTCTATTTCGAGAAACAGGACAACTGCCAGTTTGCATCCGTCTCGATCTCGCAGCACAAAGCGCGCACCGCGGCGCGCTATCGGCGCCCGACGCTGGTGTTCGAGCGTTTGCTGGGCAAGGGTGACTTCTTTGCCTACATGGTGACCCTTGACGACGTGATCGCCTCGCGCGGCGGCAACCCACTCGTAGTCGGCGGCAAGGTGATCGGCGCCATCGGTGTGAGCGGCGGCAGCGGCTCGCAGGACGATGTGGTCTCGCAGGCCGGCGTGGCGGCACTGAATTAACACCGCGACATTGATGAGAAACCCGCCGGAAAAAAAGCCCGGCGGGCGGATCCTCAGGTCTGCTTGCGGGGACAGAAGAGAAGGGTCGCGAAGCTGAGGCACGGCTGCGTCTAATCCCTGCGCAGTCCCGGGCTCCAGCTCGCGGCGACCTGGAAATCGCACATACGCCTTGTTGGCGAGTGCCTGCGACGCTACGGTCCCGACCGACGGCTCTCCTTTCCCGACCAGTTCAAGCGAAAGACCCGCAGCGCCGGGCCGCGATAGGCTGCCGTATTTGTCTGCGAGGGGTGCATGTCGACCACCGCTTCGATCGATCCCGATCGGCCCGCCGATGCGGCACTCACCAAGGCTGCAAAGCGGCGTGCGCTCGGCGTTGCGTGTGGCGCACACGCTCTGCACGACGGCTATACCGATCTGATCTGGCTGGCTCTGCCGATCTGGCAGGCCGAGTTCGGCCTGAGCTATGCCGCGGTCGGCCTGCTGCGCATGATTTACAGTGGCACCATGGCGAGCCTGCAGATCCCGGCCTCGCGCCTTGCGGACCGGATCGGTGACGGCACCGTGCTGGCCTTGGGCACGGCCGTGTGCGGCCTGAGCTACTGCCTTGCAGGGGCCGGCCATGATTATCTATGGCTGGCGGCTGCGCTGTTCCTGGGCGGCCTCGGGGCGGCCACGCAGCACCCGATCGGCTCGGCACTGGTGACGCGCGCCTTCACGGGCGCGCGTGCGTTCACGGCCTTCGGCACTTACAATTTCTCCGGCGATGTCGGCAAGGTTCTGCTCCCTGCCTCGGCCGCGACGCTGATGCTGTTCATGCCGTGGCGGCCGGCCTACGGCCTCCTCGGGTTCGTCGGCATCGCGGCAGCCGTGGCCATATTCCTGCTGACCCCACGCCTCGCTCGGGAGCCTGGTACGGCGCAGGAGACCGCTACTCAGGAGGCCCGGACAGAAGCGCGGGACGCGCATCGGAGGTTCGGGTTTGGCATTCTCATCGCTTTCGGTATCGCCGATAGCGTCGTACGCGGTGCGTTTTTCGTGCTGTTGCCGTTTCTGCTGATTAGCAAGGGCGCAGCGGTGGTCACCTCCGGATTGGCACTGACACTGGTCTTCGTCGGCGGCGCCGCCGGCAAGCTCGCCTGTGGATGGATCGCCAGATGGCTCGGCATGGTCGCCACCATCGCCGTGGCCCAGACCCTGACCGCCGCCGGAATATTGGCCGTCCTGCTTCTTCCGCTGAACTTCGCGCTGTTGTTGCTGCCCTTGTTGGGGATTGCCCTCAACGGGGTCACGACGGTGATCTATGGATCGGTGGCGAACTATGCGGCGCCGGGACGGCGCGCCCACGCGCTCAGTGTGTTCTACACGGTCGCTCTCGGCGGCGCCGCCGTCTCGCCGCCGCTGAGCGGCCTGGTCGGCGATCTCATCGGCATCCCCAGCGCCATCTTTGTGGTGTCGTTGCTCGTGCTGGCCACCATCCCGCTTGCTTTTTCGCTCAGGACCGAAAGCGGCGCTCTGATCTGAGATCAGCCGAGCAGCGGCCGCAATGGGACGCTGCGTGTCTGTCTCGGGTCGCCGAGGCGCGAGGGCCTGCAATGTCTCTGCATGGCCCCTTGACACGAGTTTTCCATGTGTCCGCTACCCGGCCATGCGAGACCCGGTCTTGTTGCTTCGTGTACAGACTGTGGGTGCCAAATGCCGGTTTGGTTGTGCGCTCAGCGAGAATATCCGCCCCAACAGAGCCCTGGCATCGCCCAAATGCCCGCCCAAACCCGCCAAGTTCGGCTGGCAACATCAGATCTGCGGGACGACCAAACCTCAATGTGAACGGGTGATGACACATGAGTAGCGTGTTCGCGCGTTTGTCCCTGGCAGCCCCGCATGCTTACTTACCGCAATTCATCCGCGAGGCGATTGCAGCCAAGCCTCCAGAGCGCCTGCCAAGCATGGTGGGGAAGACCTGCGTCATCACCGGCGCCACGTCCGGCATCGGCCGGGCCGCGGCCGAAGCGTTGGCCGCCATGGGCGCGCGCATTGTCATGGTGGCCCGCAACAAGCAACGCGGCGAGGCCATGCTCACGAGGCTGCGCGACCGCTTCCCGCGGGCAACGCACACTATCCACTATGCCGACCTGCTTCGGCTTGCCGAGGTCAAGTGGGTGGCAGCAGAGATCGCCGCGGCGGAGCCGCGCGTCGACGTTTTGCTCAACAATGCCGGGGCGATGTTCGCGTCGCGCCAGATCACACCGGAAGGCTTCGAGCGCACATTCGCGCTCAATCATGTCGCCCCGTTCGTGCTGACCCACGGTCTGCGCGAGCGCCTGTTTGCGGCGGCGCCGGCGCGGGTCGTCAATACGGCAGGCTGCCTGCATCATCTTGCCACCCTGCATCTGGACGATCTCAGGCTCGAGCACAGGTACGACGCGTTCTATGCCTACGCGCACGCGAAGCTGTGTTGCGTGCTGTTCACGCGTGAACTCGCCCGCCGCTGGGCCAGCCAGCAGATCACCGTCAATTGCGTGCATCCCGGCGAGGTGGCGACGAGCTTCGGCTACCGGTCCGGCGGACTGATCCCCTATGCATTCGCGCTCATCCACCTGTTCGGGAGTTCGCCCGAGACGGGTGCGCGTCGGCTCGTACGACTGGCGTCGGCGCGCGAATTTGCCGGAACGACCGGCCGCTATTTTTACAAGGAGAAGCTGTCGCGTCCCAACCCGCTGGCCGAGGATGACGAGAATGCTGAGCGGCTGTGGCAGGCGACCGCCAGCTTGGTCGAGATGGAATGATCGCTGCGTTTCCGGCAGCTTCAGATAAGTACGGGCGGTAGCCGGACGGCGCCGCTGCTGCTGCCCGTATTGGGGTTGCCCCCAACGGGTCACTCGTGCTGGCCACCATGGCACTCGCTTTTGCGCTTAGGACCGAGAGCGGCGCGCTGAGATCGATCGAGCAGCGGCCGAAGACCTGAGGCACGCGCCGTCACACCGCGAGCGCAGTCTCCCGGCGCCCGCGACAAGCGCAGCGCCGGGAGAAGCCAGATCACGCCGCGGCCTTCATTCGGCCTGAGATGAACCGATGCTCCTGGGTCCTGCCGCCATAGCCGTAGGCGGCAGCCGGCACTTCGTGGACCAGGATGTAGCTCTCGTCGTGGACATCGCCGAGCGTGGCCGACAGGGCGGCGAACACCGCCTCGAGATAGGCCGCCATTTCCGTCTTGGTATTGGTGCCGTCCACCACCTTGATATCGAGCCAGAAGGTCGTCTTGCCTTGCGCGGCCAGCGACCTGCCGCCCGCGAACCAGTGATTGGGATCGATGTAGGAGACCGACACGGCGGTAACCGTAGGGTCCTTGCGCAGGTGCTGTTTGGTAAGCTCCGACACCTGTGCGGCAAGGCGCTGCGACAGGACGGGGTCGGGCTCACCGGTCACCGTGACGTTGATATAGGGCATGGCACTCTCCTGTTAGGTGGGCGTTCGCATGTGCCGTTGGTGGGTCAGTTGAGGTCGCTCACACTGGCCGTGCTGGCGACAGGCTCTTGCTCGGTCGAGGTCAGTGCCAACCAGGCGAACGGTGCCGCGACCATAATCGCGATGACCAGGAGGGCGCCCGCTAAGGTTTTGACAACAATGGCTTTGTCTTGCTTTGTCATGATCGTTCTCGTGTTGGGCTTGGTTTGTGACTGCCGGGACGTTGCCCCGGTCAGGGTGGACATATGGCACCAGCATTCATCCAATAAAATTGGATTGTTTGCTATGAACAGTTCGATATATATGAAGCATGAGACTGATTGATCCCGAGCTGCTGCGCACCTTCGTGGCCTTCGTGGACGCCGGTTCCCTGGCGCGCGCGGCCGAGATCGTTGGCCGCTCGCCTTCGGCCATCACCGCGCAGATGCAGCGTCTCGAGGAGAGCATCGGCGGTGGGCCGCTGCTCGCTCAAGCGGGCCGTGGGCGCGTGCTGACGCCGCTCGGTGACGATCTTGCCATCCATGCCCGCCGCATCCTCGATGCTCACCGCGAGGCGTGGTTGAGCCTCAAGGGCGCGAGCGCCGACGGCCGCGTTGGCATCGGCGCGACGCAGGATTTCGCGGACTCGACGCTCCCGGATCTGTTGCGCATCTTCGCGAGCACGCATCCGCGTGTCCGGCTGGACCTGCGGGTCGGTCGGACCGTCGAGCTCACCAAAGCCTTCGACGAAGGCGCGATCGATATCCTGCTGGTGATGCGGCGCGAGCCCGCCGCCGACGAGATCGGCGTCGTGCGCGAGCCGATGCTATGGCTGATGCGGGACGGTGGCCTGTCGGCTCCGAGCAGCGAATTGCCGTTGGCACTCCTCGATCCGCCCTGCGGATTCCGTACCGCTGCGATCGCGGCGCTCGACCAGGCGCGTCGTCCTTATCGCATCGCCGCGACCAGCGGCTCTTTGAGCGGCCTTGCTGCGGCCGTCCGCAGCGGCGTCGCCTTGACGCTCAGGACTGCGAGGATGCTTGGCAACGACATTGTTGAAGCCTCGACGGCGCTGCAGCTGCCGAAGGTACCCGAAGCGGAATTCTCGATCCGGCTTCGCCGCGATGCTGAACCTGCCGCACAGTCCCTCGGGGAAGTTCTGCGCGAAGGATTACAGGTTACTTCTGCGCGATCACGCTGAGCCTCCAAAAACATAAAGTCCTGTACTGCCTATCAGACAGCTGACCGTTGCTTCGTCGCACCAAGTCTCTCGCGATCGGCCGCTGCAGTTGCAACGCAAGGCAGTTTGCAAATTGCTGGACCTTCCGACTCTGATTACCCAGCGCACACGCTGCGGCACAAGGCAGCGATATCCGCGCGACGCATCGAATTGAAGTGGGCATCCAGCCTTCTGCTTGCGTACAACCTCACGGAGGACAGCGTGCGCAAAATGATCCATCGCTCGATCCTGCTGGGCGCGGCCACCATCTCGCTCTGCGAACTGGCCGCTAGCACCCAGGCACAAGCCGGCGGGTTTGGTGTTCGCGAGCAATCGGCCTATTTCCTCGGCACGGCATTCGCGGGCTCGGCCGCAGGCGGCCAGGTCGACTCCATGTATTGGAACTCGGCGGCAACGGCGATTTCGCCGGGCTGCAATTTCTCGTCGAGCTATACGGGCATCTTCCCGCGCGCCGACGAAACGGCGACGTCCGGCCGGTTCGTCACCGGTCTGCCGCCGGTCGCCGCCGGGTTGTCGCCCACCTCCACCGATGTTGCCACCGAGGCCGCCGTCCCGTCCTCGTTTGCGGCCTGTCAGGTTTCCGAACGGCTGTATTTGGGCCTGGGTCTGAACTCGCCGTTCGGCTTTCGCACCAAGCCTGACGACACCGGCTGGGCGGGATCGCCGATCGCCACCAGCTCGAAGGTCTTCACGGTCGATATCAACCCGACGCTCGCCTACAAGCTGACGCGCGATCTCACCGTCGGTGTGGGTGTGCAGGTCGAGTACTTCAAACTGCGCCTCAACCACGGCGGTTTCAATTCCATCCTCGGACCGGTATCTGGCTCCCGCGTCTACGAGGCCGATGATTGGGGCGTGGGAGCAACCGCAGGCGTGCTCTGGCAGCCTTTCGCCACCACCTCGGTGGGCCTGGGCTATCGCTCGGCGGTGAGCGTCGATCCGAGCGGCAACTTCACCCGCACCGTCGGCGCGACAAGTGGACCGGCGGTCTCCACGGGCGCGACGGCAAGCCTCACCCTTCCTGACGAGGTCACCTTGAGCATCCGTCAGGCGATCACGCCTCGCTTCACCGTGATGGGCACCGCCGAATGGGTCAATTGGAGCCGGATCGGCAACGTCGCGGCGACCGGCTCCGGGTGTGGCCCGACCGGCAACTGCGAAGTCCTAAATCTCAACTACCGCGATGGTTGGTATTTCGCCGTCGGCGGCGAGTATGCCTACAGCTCGATGGTAACGCTGCGCGCCGGCGTGGGATATGAAACCTCACCGATCAAGGACAGCACGCGCGACATCCTGCTTCCAGACAATAACCGCGTGTTCCTGAGCGCCGGCGCGACCTACAAGCATTCCGAGCAGCTCAGCCTGGATATCGGCTACTCCCACCTGTTCCTCGATGATTCTCCGTTCTGCGTGGCCAACGCTTCCCTCAACGGAGGCACGACCCATTGCAACGCCGGCACGCCGACCGCGGCCGTCCTGCTGCGCGGCAGCACCGACAGCTCCGTCGACATCGTCGGTGTCGGCCTGAGGTACAAGTATTAAGGCCGCGCCTCCTCTGGCCAAGCATGAACGTGACTATGGCGGTGGAGGGCCCTCCCGTAAGGTAAATGGGTCAAACGCCCATCATTCAGGCTGCTGTTCTTTGAACGGACGGCAGCGGGGCTGTGTGGCCCTTTTCACCCTACAAGCTGAATTGAGCGGCGACCCACGAGACTGGTGGTGCGGGCATAAGCGCGTTCGTCTAGCTTCCAGTTGCGTGGGTGGGTCAATACGGCGGCGTTGACATCGTGCAGTCGTGGGTAGTGTCGAGCGGCCGTGCGGTTGTCTGCCGCCTGCAACGTTCGTTTCGTGGTCCGCAGGCAACTGCCTGGGTTTCCGACCTGGAAGCCTCTCCGCGGTGGCAACTGCTCACGTTCCTCGTGATCTATGTCGGCGTCCTGCTGACATTTGCCACCGTCACCGGCGTCGACTCCCTCCACTTCGACATGACCGAGATGTGGGCGTGGGGCAAGGAGTTCCAACTCGGATACGACAAGCACCCGCCTCTGTCGGCCTGGATTGTCGGTCTCTGGTTTTCCGTCATGCCGCGGACCAACTGGGCCTTTCATCTTCTCTCTTCGCTCAATGCTGCCATTGCCCTTGCCGGCGTATGGATGCTGGCCGGGCAGTTTCTTGGGCCCCGCGAGCGACTGGCGCCCGTGCTCCTCCTCGTCCTGACACCGTCGTTTTCTCTGTGGGCCCTCAAGTTCAATGCCAATGCTCCTCTGATCAGCACCTGGCCATGGGTGACGCATTTCTTTCTGAGGTCGCTCGAGACCCGCCAAATCCGCCCGAGCATTTGGGCCGGCGTAGTGGGGGCCGCTGCCCTGCTCGCCAAGTACTATTCCGTCGTCCTGTTTGGGACCCTCTTCCTCACCGCGGTATTGCATCCGAAGGGGCGGCGCTACTTTGCCTCGGCAGCCCCCTTCGTGACCTTGGCGGTCGGGCTCGGCCTGGTCATGCCACACCTCGTGTGGGCGGCAGGTGCGCAGTTTCCGACCTTCGATTATGTCATGTCGAAAACGATCTTTCCCGCGGACGCTGTGCGCTTCAGCGCGATCAAGGCGGTTAGCGTATCGCTGGCCTCGCTCGGTGTTGCCGCGCTCGTCTACGTGCTCGTTTTCCGCCAGCTTGCCTGGCCACTGGCGAAACGTGCGATGGCCGGCACCTTCCATAGAGACAATGCGTGGTTGGCTTGCCTGGTCTACGCCCCGCTGGCTCTGACCATCGCCGCCTGTCTGTTTGGCAACGTCCTGCTCAATTGGGCCTACCTGATCCCCGCGTTCTTCGCGCTGCCGATCGTGTTTCTGGTCTTGTCGCAAGCGCAGATCACGCCCGCGGTTGTGCGCCGGCTGGCCTTTTACGTCGCCGTCATCGGCCCGCCCGCACTCATGCTCAGCCCGATCTTCGACTACTGGAAATTCGCCGTTCTGGATCGCGCCCCACGCCGGGAGGTTGCCGTGGCGGCGACGGCGCTATGGCGAGAGGCCTTCGAGCGCCGGCTGCGCTACGTATCGGGTGACGAGTCGCTCGGCAACGCGGCAACGTTCTACAGCGCCGACGCTCCCTCGTACGTCGGCTGGGCACAGCTCGTCCCGGAACACATCAAGCGCGATGGCTTGCTGGTCATTTGCGAAGCCGCGGCCGAGGACTGCATCGCCACCGCCACGACCCTGGTCGGAGAGGGCAGGCAGGAGGTTCGTGAATATGCCAGCCGCCACCTCGGCCAGGTCGGCAGCATGAAGCAATTCGTGTTCATCCTCTACGGCCCGGCGCTGTGACGGGCCGGACCTCGCGCGGTTGACCGCGCAACAGCGGACATGCGCCGCCGGGACCGCGCCCTTCAGCGGACCTTGCCGCGCGCGGCTACCGGCCAGACCGCCTCCACCGTGTCGCCGCGCACTGCGTAGATCTCGTCCAGCATGTTGGTGACGACGCAGCAGTGGTTCGGGATCACGCTCACCACCTCGCCGACCTTCGGCTTTTTTGGCGCAGCGCTTCAGGTCCACCAGGCCGTGCTCCTCGGAGAACCCGGTGACCTCCGCATCGGGATACTCGACGATGCGGCCAAAGCCCTTGGCGTAGTACTGCTCGTAGGTCATGACCTTCGAGCCCGCGTCGAGTATCGCCCGATCCTCCGTCGGGCGGCTGACCACCGTGGCGCGCACGGTCATGGCGCAGTCGTCCCAAGTGGCCGCGCCGGCGGTGACCTGCATGACGTCGTTGTAGATGTAGGTTCCCGCCCGGTATTCGGTAAGCATCGGAAAATCGCCGGCGCCCTTGAGGGATGGCGATCCACCGCCCGACACCACCGGAACCTGGATCCCTGCTCCCTGCAACAACTGCAGTGCGCGCTCCAGCCACTGCCGCTGCTCGGGCTTTGCGGTTGGGAACGTCATCAGGCCTTCGAACTGCATGTGCGGCATGCGCATCGCCGCACGCGCCAGGTCGAGGGCGGCCTGCGGGCTCTGCACGCCGTTGCGGCCGAAGCCGGTATCGCATTCGATGAGGAAGCGCACGTCGACGCCATGGCGGCGGCCTGCTTCCGACAGTCCTTGGGCGACCACCTCGTTATCCAGCACCACGGCCATGCGCTTCAGGCGCTTGATCAGCGCCGCCAGCCGCTCGGTCTTGGCTTCGCCGACCACATTGAAGGTGAGCAGGATGTCATCGGCCACGCCGGCGTCGGCCATCACTTCGACCTCGCCGAGCTTCTGGCAGGTGATGCCGACAGCGCCCGCATCGATCTGCATCTTGGCGAGCGGCGGCAGCTTGTGCGTCTTGATATGCGGGCGATTGGCGAGACCGAGTCCTGACAGATGCTGCTGGGCGCGGCGGATGTTTCTCTCGACCTTGTCGAGATCGACGGTTGCGACCGGCGTATCGAGTTCAGCGACTTTGGTCATGGCAATTCCCTCCTGCAACCTGTGGGCGCGTGCGGCACCGTGGGCGATGCATCGCAGCAGCGAGCCAGGCATGACGATGGGGCGGCCTCCGGCTCGCCCTTATCATGACCGCACAATGCGCATCCGCCTAGCCGGCGGTCGGTTGGGGCAGCCAGTCATTACGCTCCGGCGTGAATGCCGGGCCCGGGCGGAGCCGCTGGTGTTAACGACCTGCGCCTGCGCGGATGCGACGAAATGGGCTGTTCTGCGTCCGGCACCCAAGGTCTAAGCCCTTGACTGTGCCCGCTTGGCACCTAGATTGCGCGCGCGGACTGACGCCGGCTATTCCGGCCGCAGGCAACCGTACGGCGAGACGAGCAGGCACGATGCATACGCCGCTCTGACAAGCCCAAGACTGGCCGCCGTTCGGCCAAGCTCCAAGCGTGGGGCAAGGAAGACTGTGGGAGGGAAACGATGACGGCTCTCATCGAGGCCAAGGAGCTGCGCAAAAGTTTCGGCGAGCTCAAGGCCGTGGACGGCATCTCGCTCACCGTGCCGCGCGGCGAGGTGCTGGGCTTTCTCGGACCCAACGGCGCCGGCAAGTCCACCACCATGAAGATGCTGACGGGCTTCCTGGAGCCGGACTCCGGCACGGCGCGTATCGCCGGCTACGACGTGCAGGAAGCGCCCAAGCTGGCCAAGGCCAGGCTCGGCTACCTGCCCGAAGGTGCACCGCTCTATGCCGAGATGACGCCGCGCAAGTTGCTGCAGTTCGTGGCGGCCCTCAGAGGCTACGAGAAGCACGAGGCGGCCAGGCGAGCCGGCATTGCCGTGGAGCGCACCGGCCTCGAGCCGGTGCTCGACCGCACCATCGAGACGCTGTCCAAGGGCTTCAAGCGGCGCGTCGGCCTGGCGCAGGCCATCGTGCACGACCCCGAGGTGCTGATCATGGACGAGCCCACCGACGGCCTCGATCCCAACCAGAAGCACCAGATCCGCAAATTGATCGAGGAGATGGCCAAGGAGAAGGCCATCGTCATCTCCACCCACATCCTCGAAGAGGTCGAGGCCGTGTGCACGCGCGCCATCGTCATCAACAAAGGCCGCGTCGTCGCCGACGGCACCGCCGAGGATCTGATGCGCCGCGTGCCCTATCACGGCGCGGTGGCCATCCGCGTGGCGACCAGCCAGGCCGATGCAGTCAAGCGTGCGCTCGAATCCGCCAACGGCATTGCCAAGGTCGAGACGGTCAGTGCCGCCAACGGCCAGTCGCAGCTGCGTGCGCTGCCCAAGAACGGTGCCGTGATCGCCACCGACGTCGCTTCGCTGATCCGCGACAAGTCGATCGTGGTCGACGAGATCTATGTGGAGCGCGGCAAGCTCGACGACGTCTTCCGCCAGATCACCACGCCCGATCAGGATGCCGGCCATGCATGAGATTGTGCGCAACACCCGGATCATCGCCGAGCGGGAATTCGCGGCCTACTTCGCCACGCCGCTCGCCACCATCTTCCTCGTCATCTTCGTGGCGTTGACCGGGGCCTTCGCCTTCTTCGTCGGCGGCTTCTTCGAGCGCGGCCAGGCCGATCTGACGGCGTTCTTCACCTACCATCCCTGGCTGTTCTTGCTGCTGGTGCCCGCCATCGCCATGCGGCTGTGGGCCGAGGAGCGCAAGACCGGCACCATCGAGCTGTTGATGACGCTGCCCGTCTCGCCGTGGGAGGCGATCCTCGGCAAGTTCCTGGCCGCCTGGGCATTCATCGGCCTGGCTCTGGTGCTGACCTTCCCGATGTGGATCACGGTCAACATCCTGGGCCGCCCCGACAATGGCGTCATTCTGGTGAGCTACCTCGGCAGCTTCCTGACGGCGGGTGCGTTCCTGGCCATCGGCTCGTGCATCTCGGTGCTGACCAAGAATCAGGTCATCGCCTTCATCGTGGCCGCGGCCGTATGCTTTGTGCTGGTCATGAGTGGCCAGGAGCTGGTCCTCAACGCGTTCCGCCCCTGGGCGCCGCAGTTCCTGATCGCGGCTATCTCCTCGCTCAGTTTCCTGTCGCATTTCGAGGACTTCACCAAGGGCATCTTCTCGCTGCCGGCCCTGATCTTCTACCTGTCGGTGATCGGCTTCGCGTTATTTGCCAACAAGATCATCCTCGACCAGCGCAAAGCCGCGTAAGAGGCTCGCCCAGATGCATCCGACCGTCGATAAGATCCTCAGCTCCGCCAAGACCCATCTCGAAGGCGCCGCCAAGTCCGCCGCGCGCCTCGACCCGCACAAGCTGGCCTGGGGCGGCTTGGCGCTGGCCGCCGTCACCTTCCTGGCCGTCAACCTGTTCGCCTCGACGGCCTTCCGCGGCGTCAAGATGGACCTCACCCGCGACGGCCTGTTCACGATCTCCGACGGCACGCGCAAGGCGCTCAAGGCCATCGACGAGCCGATCGACGTGCGCGTTTATTTCTCGAAGGCCCTGGGCGATGCCGCCCCGACCTACGCCAAGAATTTCGAGCGCGTGCGTTCGCTGCTGGAGCGCTATCGCGACATCTCCGGCGGCAAGCTGCAGGTCAGCTTCCTCGACCCCGAGCCGTTCTCCGACGCCGAGGATCGCGCCGTGGCGGCGGGCTTGAGGGGCATCCCGCTCAATCGCGAGCGCGACCAGGGCTACTTCGGCTTGGTCGGCACCAACGCCACCGACAACGAGTCCAGCATCGGCTTCTTCGCGCCGGAGCGTGAGCGCTTCCTCGAGTACGATGTGACCAAGCTGGTCTACACGCTGGCCAATCCCAAGAAGCGTGTGATTGGCATGATCAGCAGCATTCCGCTCGATGGCGCCATGCCGGCCATGATGCGCATGGGCGCGCAGCCGACCCCGCCGCAGCTGGTGATGGACCAGATCCGCGAGTTCTTCGAGGTCAAGACGCTCGAAAACAACATCAAGGAAGTCCCGGCCGACGTCGACGTTCTCATGCTGGTGCAACCTGAGGGGCTCACCCCCGAGGCCACCTACGCCATCGACCAGTTCGCGCTGGGTGGCGGCAAGGTGCTGGTGTTCATCGATCCCATGGCCGAAATGGCCGCCCGCGCCAACCCGATGATGGGCATGTCCGGCATGCCGCCCAACACCGGCGAGATGGAGAAGCTGCTCAAGAGCTGGGGCGTCGCCTACGACCCCAAGCAGGTCGCCGCCGATATTAGCTATGCGCGTCGCGTGCAGTTCGGTGGCGGAGGGGGCCGTCCGACCGTCACCGACTACGTGGTGTGGCTCTCGCTCGAACCGCGCCGCGCTCGACCAGCGCGACGTGCTGTCGGCAGGCGTCGAGCAGCTCAACCTTGCTTCGGCGGGCGTTCTGAGCAAGGTGGAGGGCGCCAAGTCCGAGTTCACGCCGATCCTGTCCACCAGCGTCGCAGGCCATGCAGATCGGGGCCGAGCGCCTCGGCCCAATGCCGGACGCGGTCGCACTGCTGCGCAACTACAAGCCGGAGGGCAAGCCGCTGGTGCTGGCGGCTCGCGTTTCCGGCGCTGCATCCACCGCGTTCCCCGAGGGCCTCCCGAAGGCGGAAGCCAAGCCCAAGGAAGAGCCGCCGACCACGCCCGGCGTCAAGGAGGTGCTCAAGAAAGGCGCCGCCAAGAATGCTGATCCCAAGAGTGGCGAGCCGAAGAGTGGCGAGCCCAAGGGCGGTGAGGCCAAGGGCAGCGAGAAGGCCGGCGAGCCGGCGACGCCGGCCAAGCCTGGTCTTGCTTCCGGCAATATCAACGTCATCGTCATTGCCGACACCGACCTGCTGAACGATCAGTTCTGGGTCGAGGTGCGCGATTTCCTCGGCCAGCAGGTGGCGCTGCCCTATGCGCAGAACGCCGCATTTGTGCTGGCCGCCCTGGACAACCTGTCCGGGTCCGACGCGCTGATCTCGCTCAGGGGCCGCGGCATCAGCGACCGTCCCTTCGATCTGGTCGAGCGCTTGCGCCGCGATGCTGAGCGGCGCTTCCGCGACAAGGAAGCGGCCCTCACCGCCAAGCTGAAGGAGGTGCAGGACCAGCTCAGCAAGCTCGAGAAAGCCGGCGAGGGGGAGAACGTGGTGCTGTCCGACAAGGATCGCCAGGCCATCGATAAGTTCCGCGCCGAGCTGCTGGTGACGCGGCGCGAGCTGCGTGAGGTCAAGCGCGAGTTGCGCAAGGACATCGATCAGCTCGACGGTACGCTGAAGTTCGTCAACATCGCCGGCGTGCCGCTGTTGATCGGGATAGGCGGGATTGGTTGGGCCGCCTACCGGCGCCGTCGCAAACCGGACGTCACCCCGCCTGCGGACAAGCAATAGGGCGCGCCATGAAGCCGATGCACTTCGTCACCCTCGCGATCGTGGCACTCGTCTCGACCGCGCTCGCCCTTACCACCTACGCCGCCAACAACACCTGGACCCCTGGCCGGGCGAGTGGCGCGCGCATGTTCCCGGCGCTGGCCGCCGATGCCGGCAGCGTCGCCACCATCGAGGTGCGCCAGGGTCCCAAAGTGCTGACCATCGATAAGACTGAGAGTGGCCCCTGGCGGCTGAAAGAGCGCGGCGGCTATCCGGTGCCGGCCGAGAAGGTGCGCGCGCTGATGGTCGCCCTGTCCGAGGCCGATCTGGTCGAGGCCAAGACGCGCGTGCCCGATCGCTACGGCCTCATCGATCTGGAAGACCCGGCTGGAGCAACCGCCAAGTCGCGGTCGGTGCGCCTGCTCGATGCCAAGGGCGGGGTGGTCGCCGAAGCGGTGGTCGGCAAGAAGCGCAGCGATGCGTTCGGCTTCGGCAAGGTCGGCACCTACGTGCGCAAGCCGGGCGATGCACAGACATGGCTCGCCAACGTCGAGCTCGATGCCTCGGCCGAGCTCAAGGACTGGATCAAGACCGAGGTGCTACAGGTCGACAGCTCCAAGGTCAGCCGCGTCACCGTCGAGATGCCGGGCGAGCAGCCGCTCAAGGTCGAGCGCGGCGCCGACAAGAAACTGGCCGTCGCCGGCATACCGCAGGGCCAGAAGCTGAAGGACGAGGGAGCCGGCGACGCCATCGTGCGCGCGGCCGCCTACGTCGACTTCGATGACGTGCGCAAGCTGGCGCCGGGCGCCGCACCCAAGGATGCCAGCACCGTCAAGCTCGAGACAGACAACGGGTTGTCGGTGACGCTGCGCCTGCGCAAGGACGGCGACGCGCCGTGGCTGTCGGTGACGGCGGCGGGCGAAGGCGATGCCAAGAAGCCGGCCGAGGACATCACGGCGCGTACTGCCGGTTGGGAGTACAAGGTTAGCTCCAACAAGGCCAACTCGCTGCTCAAGCGCCGCGCCGACCTGTTCGAGAAAGCTCCGGACGACAAGAAGCCGGAAGAGAAAAAGCCCTAACGGGGGTTGGCCGTCTGCTCGCCGATCCAGCGCAGGAAGTCTTGCGATCCGCCCTCGATCGGCAGCACGATGAGGGCCGGATTGCTATAGGGGTGCAGCTTGCGTGCCTCCGCCACCACCGTGTCGGCCAGCGCAGCCTTGGTCTTGATCAGCATTGCCGCTTCGCTGTCGCGTTGGCGCTGGCCCTGCCAAATGTAGATGGCGGTCATCTGCGGGAAGATGTTGACACAGGCGGCCAAGCCCCGTTCCACTAGCGCGCCGCCGATGCGCTCCGCCTCGGCGGTCGAGGGAAACGTCGCGTAGATCACAACCAGCTTGTCGTTTTCCTGCAACTGAGCGAGCCTCCGCCAACGACGGGCCAGGGGCCCACCACCCGGACCGGGCCAGTGTGATGATCGAGAAATTCGCCGGAGTTCGCGGCTCGAGTCTGAGCCAATTGCTCGATCTGAATCACACGGGCAGATCAATTGTTCTAGTGTCCCTCATGATTGCGAAGTTCGCTCGGAACACTAGCGGCACGGCGTGCCCAACTTCGCAATCGGGACACTAGCACGGCCGCACTATGGCAAACCCAAGAGCGAAATTCGAGAAAATCGCGTTCGTGGCCAGCGACGTCGCCGAGGCGCGCGAGGCCCAGGAGCGGCTCGCGCGGCGCTACGGCAGCGCCGACCCCCGGTCGGCGGACGCCATCGTCGCGCTGGGCGGCGACGGTCTGATGCTGCAGACGCTGCACAAACATCTGGACGGCGGCGTGCCGATCTATGGCATGAACCGCGGCTCGTTCGGCTTCCTGATGAACGACTACAGCGAGGAGGATCTGCTCGGCCGCCTGGCCCGCGCCGAGTTGAACCTCATCCATCCGCTTGCCATGCGCGCCACCGACTGCACCGGCGCCTCCCACGCGGGCCTGGCTTTCAACGAGGTCTCCCTGTTCCGCCAGACCTACCAGGCCGCCAAGATCAGGATCTCGGTCGACGGCACGGTGCGGCTCGACGAGCTGATCTGCGACGGCGTGCTGGTATCCACGCCGGCGGGGTCGACCGCCTACAACCTGTCGGCGGCCGGACCCATCTTGCCCATCAACGCCCAGTTGCTGGCGCTGACCCCCATCAGCGCCTTCCGGCCGCGGCGCTGGCGCGGCGCTCTGCTACCCAATGTGGCCAAGCTCAAGTTCGAGGTACTGGAGCCTGAGAAGCGCCCCGTGAGCGCGGTGGCCGATCACGCCGAGACGCGCTCGGTCACCTGCGTGGAGGTGGCCCAGGCAACCGACATCGCCCTGGCGATCATGTTCGATCGCGGCCACAGCCTCGACGAGCGCATCCTGTCCGAGCAGTTCCGCTACTGATCCAGCCGCGCGTCCGCCACGTAAATGTTCGGGCCGTAGTGCCCTCGAGGCGCTTGCCAACGCCGCTTGCCCCGGCCAGAAGGGGGTACACGACGGAAAACTCTGGGGGGAGTTTCGTATGAGTGGGCTGTATCTGGAGGATTTTGAGGTCGGTCGCGTCCTGGAGCATCCCATCCGGCGCACAGTGACCGAGATGGACAACATGCTGTTCTCCTGCCTGACGCTCAATCCCCAGCCCCTGCACATCGACCATCATTTCGCCGCCCAGAGCGAGTGGGGCAAGCCGTTGGTCAACAGCCTGTTCACGCTCGGGCTGATGATCGGCGTGACGGTCGCCGATACCACGCTCGGCACCACCATCGGCAACCTCGGCATGACGGAGGTCAAGTTTCCCAAGCCCGTCTTCCATGGCGATACGCTCAGGGTGACCACCGAGGTGCTGGCCAAGCGCGACAGCCAATCGCGCTCGGACGCCGGCATTGTCGAGTTCCTGCACCGTGCCTACAACCAGCGCGACGAGATGGTAGCCGAGTGTCGGCGGCAGGCCATGATGCGCAAGAAACCGAAAGCCTGACGCATGCGCTCGCTCCTGTTCGTTCCGGCCGACAGCGAGCGCAAGCTTGCCAAGGGCGAGGCTTGCGGCGCCGATGCGCTGATCCTCGATCTCGAGGATGCGGTGAGCGGACCGCGCAAGCCGGTAGCACGCGAGATGGCGGCCGAGTACATCCGCGCCGTGCGTACGCATGAAGGCCGCCCACGCCTCTATGTGCGCATCAACGCGCTCGACACGCCCTACTGGCAGGACGACCTGGCCGGCGTCGTTGGCGTGGCACCCGACGGCATCATGCTGCCCAAGCCGCGCTCCGGCGAGGACGTGCACACGTTGTCGATCGCGCTCAACCACGCGGAAGAGCGTGCCGGAGGCACGGCCGGCGCAACGCGCATCATCGCCATTGCCACCGAAATGCCAGCTTCCCTGCTATCCATCTCCACTTACGTCCAGGCAAGCTCCCGGCTCGAAGGGCTGACCTGGGGGGCGGAGGACCTTTCGGCGCAGCTTGGCTCGCGCGCCAACCGCGACCAGGGCGGCTGGACGTCGCCATTCCGCCTCGCGCGCGACATGACGCTCTACACGGCGGTGGCCGCCAACGTGCAGCCGATCGATACCGTGTTCGTTGACTTCGCCGACACGGAAGGACTGCGCGCGGAAACACGGCATGGCGGCGCGCGATGGCTTCACGGGCAAGCTCGCCATCCATCCCGACCAGGTGCCTGTCATCAACGAGATGTTCACGCCGACTGCCGAGGAAATCGCCCGCGCCGAGGCCATCCTGCGCCTCTTTGCCGACCACCCCGACGCGGGCGCCCTATCTCTCGACGGCCAGATGGTCGATCGTCCACATATGATCCGCGCTGAGCGGGTGCTGGCGCGCGTCAAAAGGCAGGGAAACCCCGGATGAAGCAGGCAAAGCGAGGGGAAAGCAGACGGCCGGGCGCCCTTAAGGCGCGGATCGAGCAGATCGGCGCAACCCTGCTCTACGCGCGACTGCTTGTGACAATCGTCGCCGCTGTGATCTTCAGCGCGGGCGCCGCCGGCAAGGTCCTGGCGCAAACATCGCCGGGATGCGCCAACCCCTTGGCCATCGGGGTGTCGCGCATCGTCGAGGTGGACGCGGCCAGCGCGCCGCGATTTGGCGCACAGTTCGATCGGGGGTCCAGTCTGCTCAACGACGGCGAGGTGGTGCTCACCTTCGACGATGGTCCGCTGCGACCCAACACGCAACAGGTCCTGGCCGCCCTCGCCGCGCACTGCACGAAGGCCACCTTCTTCATGGTCGGCAGGAACGCGCTGGCCGACCCGGAGGCCGCGCAGGAGGTCGCGCGTCAGGGACACACCATCGGCACGCACACCTGGTCGCATCGCAACATGAGTACCATCACCTTGCCGCACGCGCTGGCCGAGATCGACCTCGGCTTCAGCGCCGTGCGCAAGGCAGTCGGAGCGCCGATTGCGCCGTTTTTCAGGTTTCCCTACCTGGTGCAAGACCAAGGCATGCTCGCGCACCTGGCTGACCGCAAAGTGGCGGCCTTCTCGATCGATATCGACCCGTTCGACTACCTGACGCGAGACTCCTCGCGCGTGGTGCAGGCGGTCGTCAGGCACGCCGTAGCCCACAAGAAGGGGATCATCCTGCTGCACGACGTGCAGCCCTCGACGGCCGGCGCGGTCAAGACCCTGCTCGATGAGCTGCGCGCTCGGAACTTTCGGGTCGTGCACCTGGTCGCCAAGGGAACGGCACAGACCGTTGCCACCTACGATGCCTTTGTTGCGAGGCCGCTGACCGACGCCGGTCGGGCGCTGCTCACCAATCGCTCGACCTACTGGCCCCTGACCAAGGAGGGTGAGCTGGTCGGCGGCCTGCCTGGCTCGGCAAGAGGCGCCTCGACGGACCGCCCACGGCCTCCCTCAGCGCAACGCTAAATCCAGCCAACTTCGTGCTCGCCGGGCTGACATGGCTCGCGAAATGGCTATCCTGCGGCTGGCGACGATCCAGCCAAGTGGAGTGCACATGTCCCTGTTCGATCTGAAAGGCCGCGTTGCGCTGGTGACGGGCGGCAATGGCGGCATTGGTCTCGGCATGGCCCGGGGGCTGGCGGCAGCCGGCGCGGCGGTGGCCGTGGCCGGACGCAACAAGGCCAAGTCGGAGGCGGCGGCCGCGGAACTCGCCAAACTCGGCGCCAAGACGGCCGTGCTGGAGGTCGACGTCGCCGACGAGGCGTCCTGCCGCAAGGTCGTGGCAGATGCCGCCAAGGCGCTGGGCCGGCTCGACATCCTGGTCAACAATGCCGGCATCAACATCCGCAAGTCGGCGCCAGGATCTGGCCCTGGAAGAGTGGAAGAAGGTGATCGACGTCAACCTGACCAGCATGTTCGTGTGCTGCCAGGCAGCCTACCCCCTGATGCAGCAGGCAGGCGGCGGCAAGATCATCAACATCGGCTCCATGCTGTCGATCTTCGGCGCGCCGTTCGCACCGGCCTACGGCGCCTCCAAGGGCGGGGCCGTGCAGCTCACCAAGTCGCTGGCCACCACCTGGGCCAAGGACAACATCCAGGTCAACGCCGTGCTGCCTGGCTGGATCGATACGGACCTCACCCAGAATGCGCGCAAGGAGGTGTCGGGCCTCAACTCGATGGTGCTGATGCGTACGCCGGCCCGTCGCTGGGGGGTGCCCGATGATCTGTCCGGCATCGCAGTGTTCCTGGCGAGTGCGGCCTCCGACTTCATCACCGGCACGGCTATCCCGGTCGATGGCGGCTACTCAACGCAGGTGTAGGCGCCGGCCGCCTGCCCGCCCGGTCTCGTTTTTCCTTGTCCATCAAGGTGTAACCAGGTCGCGCGCGCTGTAGCGCCAACCCCTGACATGCCACAGTTTCTCCGCTATGGTCGGCCCACCTGTGGCGTGCGTCTTGTGGGGAGGCGGCACTATGGGTGGGGAAGCGACGCCAGTGTGATGATCGAGAAACTCGCCGGAGTTCGCCGCACGGTTCGGAGCGAATTTCTCGATCTGAATCACACTAGAAACCAGTGCCTCTAGGGTCCCTTATGATTGCGAAATTCGCTTGGGACGGTAGCGGCAAGGGCGGGCGAACTTCGCAATCGGGACACTAGCCTCGGGGGCAGTAGCGCATGAACGACAGCAGTCGGACGGGTCTCGACACCGAGACGCCCGTCAATCCCTACAGCCTGCTGGAAGCCGTCAACCGGTCGAGCGACACCGCCAACACGGCTTGGCTGTTGTTCATCGGCCTGATGGCCTATCTGCTCATCACCGTGGCCGGCGTCACCCACAAGGATCTCCTGCTCAATACGGCGATCACTCTTCCCGTTCTGCAGGTCAACATCGAGCTGACCCGCTTCTTCCTGTTCGCGCCGATCGTGCTGGTGCTGCTGCATCTGGGCGTGATCGGCCAGCTGGTGCTGCTGGCGCGCAAGACGCTGGAGTTCGCGTCCTCGATCCGCATGCTCGAGATCAGCGACCAGCGCACGCATCCGCTACGGCTCGAACTCGACAACTTCTTCTTCGTGCAGGCCATGGCCGGGCCGGAGAGGAGCCGCATCGTCAGCATTCTTCCTGCACGGCATGTCGTGGCTGACGCTGGTGCTGCTGCCACTGGCCATGCTGCTCTATATCCAGATCGTGTTCCTGCCCTACCACGACATCAACCTCACCTGGATGCATCGCATCGCGGTGCTGGCCGACATCGCACTGCTGCTGTTCATTGGCGTGTTCCTGACGCGCTCGGAAATCTCGCTGTTCGGCGCCTTCTGGCGGACCAGCCTGCACCACCCGCTGGGGCTCCTGCTCACGGCCGCACTGCTGGTAACGGTGGCCTGCTTCTCGCTGTTCGTGGTCACCATCCCGGGCGAGACGGTGGATCGTCTGGCGGTCACGTCGGCCACCGAGCGGTCGGCCATCGAGCGCGGCGGGCGCTATGTGTTCGGCTATGCCATGCCGGCGGTCAGTACGGGCGACAACGATGCGGTGCTGGGCATGTTCCACCGCAATATCCAGGTGGTCGACCAGGATCTGGTGGTCGACAAGGACGTCACGCCGGGCGAGCCGACCCTCAATCTGCGCAACCGCGATCTGCGCTTTGCCAGGCTCGACCGCACCGACCTGCATCAAGCCGATATGACGGGCGCGAACCTGGATGGGGCGAGCCTCGTCGGCGCCGACCTGCGTGGCGTGTTGATGCAGTGCGGCAGCCTCGACGATCTGCTTCTGACTGACGACCGCCGCGTTGCCCGCTGCACGAGCGCCCGCGCCGCCAACTTCTACAAGGCGCGCATGGACGAGGCCAAAATGGCCGGCGTCGATCTGCGCGGCGCGCGCATGGAGGAAGCTCAGCTCGGTGGGGCCGACCTGTCGCACGGCCTCATGATCGGCACGGACTTCTCCAGCGCCCAGCTGGAGCGGGCCAACCTGAGCGGCGGCGCGCAGCTGCAGGGGGCCAACTTCCTGCTCGCTTCCATGCAGGGGGCGGACCTGGCGGGCGCCAAGCTGCAGATGGCCGATTTCGCCAATGCCGGTCTGCAGGGCGCCAATCTGTCGCTGGCGAGCCTGGAGGGCGCCGTGCTGCGCGATGCGGACCTCGACGGCGCCAACATGCAGATGAGCCGTCTGCAGGGCGCTGACTTGAAAGGCGCGAGAATGCAGGGCGCGGATCTGTCCGGCGCGCTGGTCTGGCGCACGCAGCCGCCGAGTGGGGAAGCCTCTGCCTTGTCCGACATGGCGCAGATCGTCCTGCAGCCGCCGAGCGAAGCTGACATGGCGACGCTGTCCGATGCCCTGACGCGTCTGGGGACGAGCCCGCTCAAGCCGCGCATCTCGGAGGGTCTGTCGCCACTCCTCGACGTCGCGCAGAATGCGCGCTGGGGCTCCTCGTCAGATCAGCAGCAATGGCAGACATTCGCCAGGGCCAGCGAGGCGATGATGGCCGAAGGCTATCGGAGCCGGCTGACCGACTTTCTGGCACGGATGATGTGCCGCTCCCGGTTCGGCAATGGGGCGGTGGCCACCGGGGTGGCGCGTCGGTCCATGGCCCAGGGCTTCAAAGGCGACATGCCGGCGATTTACGACAGGCTGAAAGCGGCCGACTGCCCGGCGTCCGCCACGGTCGGCCCGCGCATGATGCGGGAGCTGGCTGCCGCCGCCGACGTGGCGCGCGGCCAATAGCGGCGCCACTTGCGCCAGCGACGCCAGTAACCTATATTAGAACATAAAGAGAACATAAGCGCAGCAGTAAAGCGTGGACAAGCAACCCGAGGCGCGAGCGCCGTGCCGCCTCAGCGGCTAACGTGCCGCGGAGACTCGAAGGGCGCGCACGGCACCAAGAGCCCGGAGCACGCAAGAACGGTGCAGAACAGAAGGAGGCCCCGATGGCCGGTTCCGTCAACAAGGTGATCCTGGTCGGCAACCTCGGCAAGGATCCGGAGATCCGCCGCACCCAGGATGGCCGCCCGATCGCCAACCTGCGTGTGGCTACAACCGAGACCTGGCGCGACAAGACCTCAGGCGAGCGCCGCGAGAAGACCGAGTGGCACTCGGTGGTGATCTTCAATGAAGGGCTGTGCCGGGTGGCCGAGCAGTACCTGAAGAAGGGCGCCAAGGTGTACATCGAGGGCGCTCTGCAGACCCGCAAGTGGCAGGGCCAGGACGGTCAGGACCGCTACTCGACAGAGGTGGTCCTGCAAGGCTTCAACAGCGTGCTGACCATGCTCGACGGACGCAGCGGCGCTGGGTCCGGCGCCGGCGCGGGCATGCAGGAGGATGATCAGGTCGGCTATTCGGGCGGCAACGGCGATGCCGGCAAGCGTGCGCCCAAGTCCGGTGGCGGCAAGGGTGGCTTCGACAAGCCGATGGACGACGAAATCCCGTTCTGAAAGGCAGCACGAGCCGCATAGTCCGCCAGGAGGCTCTAATATGAGTGAATTTACGTCCTAACCTGCCGGCATCCTTCGACGTCATTACCGCGCAGGCGGGAACCCACGACACCAGGCGGTGAAACTCGTCATGCTTGCGTGGATCTCCGCCTGCGCGGAGATGACGGTGCCCAATGATTCGAAGCGCGTTCTTCTGCCCACTGGCGCTCCAAAATTGAGCCTCCGACCCGAGGAATGATGGCCGTGTCGCTGGCTCCGTTGCTCGACGGATCGCTCGCCATCAAGCTGCATGCCTTCGCGGCCATGGCGGCGTTCGCTCTCGGGCTGGTGCAACTCGCCGGCGTCAAGGGCACCATCCAGCATCGCGGCCTAGGCTTCGTGTGGGTCGGCCTGATGCTGATGGTGGCCATCAGCTCGTTCTGGATTCACCAGATCCGCCTGTGGGGGCCGTGGAGCCCGATTCACCTGCTGTCGGTCTACGTTCTCGTGGCGCTGCCGCTAGCCGTGTATTACGCCCACACGCATCAAGTCAGCCGGCACCGGCGAGCCATGCAAGGTCTCTTCATGGGCGCGCTGGTGATCGCCGGACTTTTCACCTTTTGGCCCGGACGCATCATGCACGCGGTGGTGTTCGGCGGCTAACGAGCCCGGCTCGAGTTGGCCGCCGCTATTTCATCCCTTTCGGCCCAGAGCACGCCAGATCGGCGGCACGGTAATCGCGCCCAGCGCACACTTGACGAGCGTAGTGGCCAGGAACGGCGTCAGTCCAACCGCGATGGCTTTCTCCGGCCCGAGCAATACCGCCAGCCACGCTACACCCGCGGTCAGAATGACCAGGTGCCCGACGATCATGGCGACGGTCGCGAGCACGAACGAGCCGCTCCAGCCGCGTTCGGCCAACATCCCCATCAGCCACGTGGCGATCAGGAAGCCCAGCAGGTAGCCGCCGGTCGGCCCCGTCATGTAGGCGAGACCGATGCCGCGCTCGGGCGTGCCGGCGAACACCGGCAGCCCGGCCGCGCCGGCCAGCAGGTAGGCCACCACCGTGGCCGTGCCAAGCATGCGGCCATAGGCCATGCCGATCATCAGCACGACCAGGGTCTGCATGGTCATCGGCACCGGATAGAACGGCACCTGCAGCTTGGCCGACAGGGTCAGCAGGCAGACACCGGCGGCGACGGCCCCGATCAGTCCGATACGGCGGGCGGTGGTGCTGTTCGACCAGGCGGCATCGATCAGCGTTCCGGGCAGGCGTGCATCCAACATCGTGATCCCCGAGCGTCTATGTTCGTGCGCAGAGGTATAGCGCTATTTCACGTCGGCGGCCACTTTCAGCGACTTGATCTTGTCGGGGCTCTGCACCGGCTCGCCGCGCTTGATCTTGTCGACGTTCTCCATGCCTTCGATGACCTTGCCCCACACCGTGTACTGCTTGTCGAGGAAGCTGGCGTCGTCGAAGCAGATGAAGAACTGGCTGTTGGCGCTGTTGGGGTTCTGCGAGCGGGCCATCGAG
The DNA here is from genome assembly GCA_963840445.1 of uncultured Alphaproteobacteria bacterium. Taxonomy (GTDB): domain Bacteria; phylum Pseudomonadota; class Alphaproteobacteria; order Rhizobiales; family Hyphomicrobiaceae; genus AWTP1-13. The sequence continues at coordinate 84,437 of CAWIZC010000037.1, forward strand.
CACACTCCGCGCACGTGCGGCTCGGCGTTGAACTCGGCCGGCAGGTTGCCGTATTTGGAGCCGCCGGTACCGGTGCCTTGCGGGCAACCGGTCTGGGCCATGAAGCCGTCGATGACGCGATGGAAGACGATGCCGTCGTAGAAGCCCTCGCGCGCCAGCTGCTTGATGCGCTCGACATGCTTGGGGGCGAGATCGGGGCGCAGCGCTATCACCACGTTGCCCTTGGTCGTTTCCATGATCAGGGTGTTCTCGGGGTCTTTGATGGCAGCCATTGGTGGGCTCCGTTGTTTGAGTGATTGGTCAGTGGCGCGTAGGGCGTGGCGAGCGGGTGGGCCGAGCGAGTGTCGGGGGCATCCCTCGCCACTAATCTCTCATTTCTTGTTGGCCAGCAGATAAACCTTCAGCATCTTGTCGGGAACGCTTGGCGGCTCGCCGGGGGCGATCTTGTCGACGTTCTCCATGCCTTCGATGACCTCGCCCCACAGCGTATAGCTGCCGGTCAGCTGCGCGCACTGCACGCCGTAGCAGATGAAGAACTGGCTGTTGGCCGTATCGGGCTCGTTGGTGCGCGCCGCACCGACGCTGCCGCGCCCGAACCGCTCCTTGGAGAACTCGGCCTTCAGATCGACGTACTTGGAGCCGCCGGCGCCGGTGCCTTCCGGATCGCCGGTCTGCGCCATGAAGCCTGGAATGACGCGGTGGAAGGTCAGGCCATCGTAGAAGCCCTCCTTGGCGAGGTTCTTGACGCGCTTGACGTGGCCGGGCGCCAGATCGGGCCTCAGCTTGATGAGCACGCGCCCGGTCTTCAGCTCGATGACGAGAGTGTTGTTCGGGTCGGGCGCCTGTTGCGACGACGCCGGCACGAAGGGCAGGGTGCACAGCAACCCGAGGGTCAGCAAGGAGAGAGCGGCAAGACGATGCTTCATGAGTGTTCCTCTATTTTGCGCGACTGCCGTTGCAGGGGTCCGCGCCTCACGGCTTCTTCTTTGCGGCCGCAGCCTTGGCGGCAAGCCGCTTGCGGACGGCCGGCGAGACGAAAGCCCGCACGTTGCCGCCCATCAGAGCGATTTGGCGCACCAATGTCGCCGTGATATGGCGCACGTCGGGGCTGGCGGGCAGAAAAACCGTTTTGATGTCGGGCGCCATGGTGCCGTTCATGCCGGCCATCTGCATCTCATAGTCGAGGTCGGTGCCGTCGCGCAGCCCGCGAAAGATCAGGGTCGCGTTGGCGGCCTTGGCGGCATCGACGGTGAGGTTGTCGAAGGTGGTGATGTCGATCCTGCAGCCGGTCTTGGCGGCGATCGGCGCCACCTCGGCCTTCAGCATCTCGATCTTCTCCTCGGTCGAGAACAGCGGCGTCTTGCCCGGATGCACGCCGACGCCCACCACCAGGGCGTCGACCATGCGCGCCGCCCGCGCGATCACGTCGAGGTGGCCGTTGGTGACGGGGTCGAAGGAGCCGGATGTGAAGCCGATGCGGGTCATGCTTGGATCAAGGAACGTAACCTAGGGGTCAGGCCCTTACTTCTGCCCGAATATCACGGCCGGCGGAGCATCGCCAGGGCCACGCCGCCGGCCAGCAGCAGCACACCCGCGGCGCCATCGAGCACGGCCAGCTTGGCCGCATCAAAGGTGGTGCGGGCCTTGGCGATGGCAACGGTATAGCCCACATCCACCGCCGCCAGCACCACGACGAACAGCACGGCCAGCACCCACAGCTGTCGCACCGGATCGGCGGCAGGATCGACGAACTGCGGCAGGAACGCGCCCAGGAACAGCAGCACCTTGGGGTTGGACAGGCTGACCAGCACACCCTGCACGTAGGCGCCTCCGCGCGACGATGGGGTCTGCAGCTCGCCGGGATTGCGGCGGCGTTGCCGGAACTGCCACAGCTGCCGGGCGCCGAGAAACACCAAGTAGAGGGCGCCCAGCCAGCGGATCACGTCGAACCACTCCGACATGAACACTAGCACCGAGCTCATGCCTAGTGCAGCGGCCCCCACCAGCAAGGCCAGACCGGTGGTCGTGCCGGCCAGCGTGACGAAGCCCGAGCCCAGCCCGCCCCGCAGCGTGTTGGCTATGATCAGCGACATGTTGGGGCCCGGCGTCAGGCCGAGCAATATGCAGGCGGCGACGAAGGCGATGAGAATTTCGGGGGACATGTCGTTGATCCGATCACGCAAAGTTCACTGGCAGGCGGGTACCGCGCATGCATCCAAACACGGACGTTCTACGTAACCGACAAGTAAAGGGGGAATACTGCGCAATGAGCTAGGGAGGCAGTGATGAAACCGATCAAAATCTTAGCATTGACGGGCCTTGCAGCAATCACGCTCACCGCCGCTGTACGGGCCGGTGGAGACAAAGTGATGTTTCCCGAGAACTATGGCAAAGGCGTGCTTTATACAACCGTAGATCGGCCTGACAACAAGCAGTTTCGCGAGCTGTATGCGCCAAAGGAAGCCATAGACGCGCTGAAGGCCGGCAAGCCGATTCCGAGCGGCGCCGTGCTCACCATGGTCAACTACAAGGCCAAGCTTGGAGCCGACGGCAACCCGGAGAAGGATGCCAACGGCCGCTTCATGAAGACGGATGAGATCGCGGGCATCGCCGTGATGGAAAAGCGCGCCGGGTGGGGCACCGAGTACGGTGACGACATCCGCAACGGCGAGTGGGAATATCAAGCGTTCAAGGCCGACAAGACCGTCAACGACAAAGCTAACTTGAAATCCTGCTTCACCTGCCACAAGCCGCTCGACAAGCAGGACTTCGTGTTCTCCTTCGAGAAGATGAAGTCCGCCAACTAAGCGGCTGAGGCTGTATCGCGGCTGTGGGCCTCGGACGGGCCCACAGCTCGGCAGGGCGCCATGGGCTACGGGGAGGAAGGCTCTTCTGGTGCCTGCTCTCCGCCGTTACCGTTGCCATTGTCATTGCCGTTGTCGGCTTCGCCGTTGCCGTCCTCGGGGATGCGCTCGACGGATACGACCTTCTCGGCCTCGTCGGTCTTGAAGATGCGCACGCCCTGCGTATTGCGGCCGGCAATGCGCACGTCGTCGACGGGGCAGCGGATCAGCTTGCCGGCGTCCGTCACCAGCATGATCTGGTCGGTCTCCTCGATGGGGAAGGAGGCGTTCAGGCGGCCGTTGCGCTCGTTGACGATCATGGCGGTGATGCCTTTGCCGCCGCGGCCGGAGATGCGGTACTCATAGGACGAAGAGCGCTTGCCGAAACCGCGTTCCGACACGGTCAGCACAAACTGCTCGCGGGCCGACAGCTCGGCGTAGCGCTCGGGGCTCAGATCCACGGTACCCTCGGTGATGGCCTCCGCCTCCGCGTCGGGCTCCGGCGCTCCTTCGGCGATCTCGCCGCCTTCGGCACGACGCACGGCGAGCGCCTGCTTGAGGTAGGCCTCGCGCTCACCCGGGGTGGCCTCGACATGGCGCAGGATGGCCATCGAGATGACCTCGTCGTCCTTCTCGAGCCGGATGCCGCGCACGCCGGTGGAGTCGCGACCCTTGAAAAGACGCACATCGTCGACGGGAAAGCGGATGCAGCGGCCGGCCGCCGTGGTGAGCAGCACGTTGTCCAAGGCCTCCCCCGTGGCGGGCGCGGCCTCGCCGCTATCGGGACTCGCGGTATCGCTGGCGGCGATATCGGGGGCATCGCCACCCGGTTCATCTGCCGACGCCGACCTGCAGATGGCGACGCGCACGATGCGGTCGCCCTCCTCGAGCTTCATGGCGATCTTGCCGTTGCGGTTGATGCTCTCGAAGTCGGCCAGGCTGTTGCGGCGCACGTTGCCACTGCGGGTGGCAAACATCAGCTCCAGCTCACTCCAGGTAGCCTGATCCTCCGGCAGCGGCAGGATGGAGGTGATGACCTCGCCCTCGGCCAACGGCAGCAGGTTGACTAGGGCCTTGCCGACCGATTGCGGCGTGGCCGCCGGCAGGCGCCACACCTTCATGCGATAGGCCATGCCTCGCGAGGAGAAGAACAGCAGCGGCGTGTGCGTGGAGGCGACGAAGATCTGGGTGACCACGTCCTCCTCGCGCGTCGACATGCCGGCGCGGCCTTTGCCGCCGCGGCGCTGCGCGCGGTAGGTGGAAAGCGGCACGCGCTTGATGTAGCCGCGGTGGCTGACGGTGACCACCACGTCCTCGCGCTGGATCAGGTCCTCGTCCTCGACCTCGCCCTCCATCTCGATGATCTCGGTCTGGCGGGGCGTGGCGAACTCCGTCTTGATGGCGTTGAGCTCGTCCTTGATGAGACCAACGATGCGTAGCCGCGAGGACAGGATGGCCAGGTACTCCCTGATCTCCTCGCCGAGCTTCTTCAACTCGTCGCCGATCTCGTCGCGGCCAAGCGCGGTCAGGCGCTGCAGGCGCAACTCGAGGATGGCGCGAGCCTGCTCCTCCGACAGGCGGATGGTGTTGCCGGACGTGAGCTTGTGGCGCGGATCGGCGATCAGTTCGACCAGCGGGCCGATGTCCTTGGCGGGCCAGTCACGCGCCATCATCTGCTCACGCGCCTCAGCCGGGCTGGGCGCCGCGCGGATCAGGCGGATCATCTCGTCGATATTGGCGACCGCCACGGCGAGACCCACCAACACGTGCGCGCGCTCGCGCGACTTGGCCAGCAGATGCTTGGTGCGCCGGCTCACCACCTCCTCGCGGAAGGCGGTGAAAATGGAGATGAAATCCTTGAGGTTGAGCTGCTCGGGCCGGCCGCCGTTGATGGCCAGCATGTTGGCGCCGAAGTTGGTCTGCAGGTCGGAGTGGCGCCACAGCTGATTGAGCACCACGTCGGCCACCGCATCGCGCTTCAGCTCGATGACGATGCGCATGCCGACGCGGTTGGATTCGTCCCAGAGGTCGGAGATGCCCTCAATGCGCTTCTCGCGCACCTGCTCGGCGATCTTCTCGATCAGCACGCGCTTGTTCACCTGATAGGGGATGGCGGTGACGATGATCGCCTCGCGGTCCTTGCGGATCTCCTCGATGTTGGCCGTCGCGCGCATCAGGATCGAGCCGCGCCCCTTGTGGTAGGCGGCCAGGATGCCGGCCCGGCCGAGGATGCGGGCACCGGTCGGGAAGTCCGGCCCCTTGACGATCTGCGCCAGCTCATCGATGCCGATCTCGGGGTTGTCGAGGTGAGCGATGCAGGCGTCGATGACCTCGCCCAGATTGTGCGGCGGGATGTTGGTCGCCATGCCGACGGCGATGCCGCCCGAGCCGTTGACCAGCAGGTTCGGGAACTTGGCCGGCAGGACGATCGGCTCCTGCAAACGATCGTCGTAGTTGCCGCGGAAATCGACGGTGGACTTGTCGAGATCGTCGAGCAGGTATTGCGCGATCTTGGAAAGGCGCACTTCCGTGTAGCGCTCGGCTGCCGGCGGATCGCCGTCGATGGAGCCGAAGTTGCCCTGGCCGTCGATCAGCGGCACGCGCATCGAGAAGTCCTGCGCCATGCGCACCAGCGCGTCGTAGATGGCGAGGTTGCCGTGCGGGTGGAAGTCGCCCATGGTGTCGCCCACCACCTTGGACGACTTCATGTGCTTCTTGTTCCAGTCGAGCCCCAGGCGGTGCATGGCGTAGAGGATGCGGCGGTGCACCGGTTTCAGGCCGTCGCGCACGTCGGGGAGCGCGCGCGAGACGATCACGCTCATGGCGTAATCGAGATAGCTGCGCTTCATCTCGTCGGCGATCGACACCGGCCGGATGTCAGTCGGCCCCCCAGGCCCCTTGTCATCGCCCGCGCCGCCGCGCGCGGATTTCCCATCGTCCGCCACTGGATGTCCTGTCTGTCGTTGCGACTGATGATCTGAGGAGCGTGCCGAAGCGGCCGTCAGATGCCCCTTGCCGGACTAAAAATCGGAACCGGCTGCATGCCGGAGTTGATAGCAAAATCGGGGGGATGGAGCAATGTCTAAAGGCCTTGACCCCCAGCTTCCATGAGTTCGGTTTAGTGTGTTTTATCAGTCTCTTATCGGTTCTCTGCTGGACTGTGCTCGGGCATGCCAGGCGAGGCGGTCAGCCATGCGCGGCGCGCGCGATTCCGGCGGCCGGGTCAAGCCTCGCAGGGCCATGCAAGCGGACGCGAATTGCGCTAGGACAGCCCTGTCACCAAGGCTGTCATGCGCACCGACCTGTTCGACTTCGACCTGCCCGACGACCGCATCGCGCTGCAGCCCGCGACGCCGCGCGATGCCGCGCGCCTGCTGGTGGTGCGGGGCGACCAACTCCAGGATGCGCGCGTGCGCGATCTGCCTACGCTGCTACGCCCCGGCGATGCGCTGGTGTTCAACGACACCAGGGTGATCCGCGCGGCGCTCACCGGCGAGCGGCTGCGTGGGGACGCGCGTGCGGTCATCTCGTTCAACCTGCACAAGCGGGTCGACGAATACCGATGGCGCGCGTTTGCGCGGCCGGCCAAGCGGCTCGCTGCCGGCGACCGCATCCGCTTCGGCCATGACGGCCGCGTCTGCCTGCTCGGCACGCTCGATGCGACGGTGAGTGCGATCGGCGAGGCGGGAGAGGTGGAACTGGCCTTCAGCCTGCACGGTCCCTTTCTCGACGAGGCCATCGAGGCTCTGGGCGACCCGCCTCTGCCGCCCTACATCGTCGGCAAGCGCGCGCCGCTGCCGGACGATGCCGAGCGCTACCAGACCATCTACGCCCGTCACCAGGGTGCCGTGGCAGCGCCGACTGCCGGGCTGCATTTCACGCACGAGTTGCTGGCCGCGCTGCAGGCCCAGGGCATCAGCCGGCACTTCCTGACCCTGCATGTGGGCGCCGGCACCTTCCTGCCCGTCAAGGCCGAGGAGGTGAGCGAGCACCGCATGCATGCGGAATGGGGGGAGATTTCGCCCGAGATCGCGTCTGCATTGAACGATGCGCGCGCGAAGGGGGGCCGCATCGTCGCCGTCGGCACCACGTCGCTGCGGCTGCTGGAGACGGCGGCGGACAACGACGGCCGCGTCCGCCCGTTCGCCGGTGAGACCGACATCTTCATTACGCCCGGCTACCGCTTCAAGGCGGTCGATCTGCTGCTCACCAACTTCCATCTGCCACGCTCGACGCTGTTCATGCTGGTGGCAGCCTTCAGCGGGCTTGACACCATGCAGCGCGCCTATGCGCATGCCATCGCGCAGGGATACCGCTTCTACTCGTTCGGCGACGCCTGCCTGCTGCATCCGGCGGAGGGTGGCGCATGAGCGGTGAATTTTCATTTCGGCTGACGAAGACGGACGGCGGCGCGCGGCTGGGCGAGATCAGCACGGCGCACGGCGTGATCCGCACGCCGGCGTTCATGCCGGTCGGGACGGCTGCGACCGTGAAGGCGGTCTACGTCGATCAGCTGAAGGCGGCCGGCGCCGACATTATTCTCGGCAATACCTATCACCTGATGCTGCGGCCGGGCGCCGAGCGCATCGCCGGGCTCGGCGGGCTGCATCGGTTCATGCGCTGGGACCGGCCGATCCTCACCGACTCCGGCGGCTTCCAGGTGATGAGCCTCGCCAAGCTGCGCAAGATCACCGACGAGGGCGTCGCCTTCCAGTCGCACATCGACGGTTCACGGCACATGCTCACACCCGAGCGGGCCGTGGAAATCCAATGCCTGCTCGGGTCCGACATCCAGATGCAACTCGACGAGTGCGTGGCGCTGCCCGCCTCGCGGGATGACACCGAAGCGGCCATGCTGCGCTCGCTGGCCTGGGCCGAGCGCTGCCGCGCTGCGTTCGCGCAAATGCAGCAGCGCGGGCAGGCAGGCCCCGGCCAGGCGCTGTTCGGCATCGTGCAGGGTGGCATCGACGCGGATCTGCGCCGGCGATCGGCCGAGGCGCTGGTGGCGATGGACTTGCCCGGCTACGCGATCGGCGGGCTGGCGGTCGGCGAGCCGCAGGAGGTGATGCTCGCGACGCTGGAGACGACCGCGCCGCGACTGCCGGCGGACAAGCCGCGCTACCTGATGGGCGTCGGCACGCCCATCGATCTGATCGAGAGCGTGACGCGCGGCATCGATATGTTCGACTGCGTCATGCCGACCCGATCGGGCCGCCATGGCCAGGCCTTCACCTGGGCCGGCAAGGTCAACCTGCGCAACGCGCGTTTCGCCGACGATCCGGCACCCACTCGATGCGACGAGCAGCTGCCCGGCAGCGCGCGACTACAGCCGCGCCTATCTGCACCATCTCGTCAAGTGCGAGGAGTATCTGGGCGCCATGCTGCTGTCCTGGGCCAACGTCGCCTTCTACCAGGAGCTGACGGCGGCCATGCGCGCGGCCATCGCCGAAGGCCGATTCGCCGCCTGGGCCGCCGAAACCAAGGCGCGACTTTCGCCTGGGCAGGTTGATTGATAGATTCGATGGCATGACGCGTGTCGGCTATTCGCTGTGACGTGCGCGCAGGGTTGATCGCACCGACGACCAGACGGCAGCTCTCTGGAAGCAATGCGGTCTCTGGAGCTTTTGGCCCTGCGACAGTTCCTCGCCACACTCCAACGTCATGCCCGCGGAGGCGGGCACCCGCGACACCAAGCAATCGCAGCTGGATAGTTGCGTGGATCTCCGCCTGCGCGGAGAGGACGGAACTCAGCGCTGCTTGGCGGCGTCCACGGTCATCGACACCGCGGCGGCGCGCAGCGTAACGCGCTCGCGATGCAGTAGGTAGAGGCCGGACAGGACGACCACGCCGGCGCCAGCGATGGTCCAGCTGTCGGGCAGCTGGCCGAACACAATGTAGCCGGCCGTCGTGTGCGTGATCAGCGTGATGTAGATGAACGGCATCAGGGTCGAGGCCGGCGCATGGCGGTGCGCGATGATAAACAGGTAATGGCCGAGCCCGGCATAGATGCCGGTCGACAGCATCAGCGTCCAGCCGACGAATCCATCCGGCGGCATCCATTGCGCCCAGGCGAACGGCGCGGCGAGAATGGTGCCGGCGAGGAGCGAATAGAACAGGGTCACCTCGGCGCGGTCATAGGGAGCGAGATAACGTGTCACCAGGCTGAAGAAGGCATACGCCAGCATTGAGCCCATCGAGACCAGGAAGGCCGGGTGGAACTCGGTGAAGCCTGGCCGGAAGGCGATCAGGATGCCGCTGAATCCGACCACGATGCCGATCGCGCGTCGCCAGCCGATCCATTCGCCGAGAAAGGGCCCGGCGAGCAACGCCACCACCATCGGCGTCAGGAAGCTGATGGTGGTGGTCTGGTCGAGGCGCAGGTAGCGCAGAGCCCAGAAGTTGCACACCGTGGAGACGAGCAGCAGCACCGAGCGGAACAGCTGCGCCTTGAGCTTTGTTGTGCGCAGCATATCGGGCACGGCGATCAGGCCGAGCATGGCGACCGTGCCGACGAACTGGCCGAGATAGCGCATCCATACGATCTGCCCGATCGGCACGCCTACAGCAGTGGCAAGGTACTTGGCGGTGGTGTCGCCGAAGGCAAACAGCGCGCAGGCGGCGCACAGCAGGCCAATGGCCAGGAGCGGCCTGGACTGCGCCTGGGCTGGGGCGACGGCCATCGTCTTCTGCATGTGGGGAAGCTGCGTTCTCGGGCCGGGCGGGATGTTGATCCGCTCTGCTTATAGCCGACCAAGACAGGATGAGCCCATCGACCTCGGATGGGCGGCCATCTTGCGGCCGCATGTCTATCTTGCTGGGGGACCCGCGGGGATTGGCGATTGCGCCAGGCGCCGTGATCCCCTATCTATCGGCGCCGATGCTGCTCACCTGCAATGCCATCAGCAGGAAAATGCAACATCATCAAGCATGTGGGCCCGTAGCTCAGCGGTAGAGCATCTGACTTTTAATCAGAGGGTCGTTGGTTCGATCCCAACCGGGCTCACCAA
>CAWIZC010000038.1:0-26030 GCA_963840445.1 uncultured Alphaproteobacteria bacterium
CCACCACGGAGCCGGTGGCCGACACGCTGACGAACCGCTCCGCTTTGTCAGCGTCTGCCGCCATGCCAGGTACCGCAATCACCAAGGCTGCCGTAAACAGCAGTGCCGCAACTGCCAAAGGCCGACTGAGAAAGCGCATCCGAAAATCCTCGCAAGCCCGGGCGCGATTATAGCCATCTGACACCAGCTTCGTGTCGGAACAAGGCCCGTTTTGCGCCGGCGCGGAGTCGTGTATTACAAAGCCCACCGCGACGAACCTGGGACTGCCTCGCATAATGTTTCGGAGGCAGCAAACTTGGAGTTTGGGAGCGCCGTGCCCGGAGCGATGATCCGGCAACAGGCGCGCGGGCCCGTAGCTCAATGGTTAGAGCCGGCGGCTCATAACCGTCTGGTTGTAGGTTCGAGTCCTACCGGGCCCACCAACAATGTCGCAGTTGCTCTGGAGTCGCGCGGCGGACGAAAGACCGCCGGGCGCTTGTCGATCTGGTGCGAATCTTTGAAACTGCGGTGGTCATGCAAACCACGCAGGTGCTTTTCAAATTCGAGGGCGGGCTGGCGGATCGGCATCGCCTCGATCCCTCCGACCTCATCGAACACGAGACGGCGGCTCGTCAGCTGCTCGGTCTGCACGCCTATTTCCTGGTCACGGGCGGTCGACTGCCGAACGGCGGCGTCCGACACCGCGGGCCGGCCTACGACGTGTACGTCGAGGGGCGCGACAAGGGCTCCATCGTGCTCGCCTGGGTCGTCGAGATCATCGCCAAGGAGACAGTGGGAGCCGGTGCACGGTATGCGGCGAGGCGCACGTGGGAGTACGGGTTCGAGGACCTGCTACGCGACAGCCTGGCGCCGATCCTGTCGCGCAGGTCGTCGTCTATGCCTGTGGAGATGCGGCGTGAGCCAGTGCTGGAGGGCCTGGATCGGCGCAACGATCCGTTCATCGACACCGAGGCAGTGCGCGCCCGCCAGTGGCGGCTGCTGCGTGAGCGCACCACGAATATCCTGGTCAATCTCGCGCGACCGGTCGGCCGCAGCGCCGAAACGCTGGTGGTCGTCGCCGGTAACGAGAATACGCCGCCCATCGGACGGATCGATGCGGCTACGCTGATGCACCTGCGCCAGGCCGACATCATCATGGCGCTCAGCGACCTGGGGTTGCGGCCTCTATCCCGAGGCGAGCCGGGCATCAACATTCTGTAGCCGTGGGTCGCAGCGACCTCGCCGGCAGGCCCCCAATTCATTGTGCGCTTCAAGCGTGATAGGCCGCTATCAGCAGCGGCAGCCACACGACAGCCAGTGTGCCGAACAGGACTACGCCGATGGCTGTCCATGCCCATGCATCGCGCGCTTGGCGCTGCTGATTGCGCTCCTGGCTCGCTCGATCCTTCAAGAGCCACTCGTACATGGAGTTCTCCTTTAACGGAGAACCGGGTGGCCCAGCAACGGTTCCGCTGCTGCGACGAAGCGCGCGCTGGGCCTTGGGTCCCCGATGTTCGCTGGCGCGAATTCCGGGATGACACGGGTTTGAAGCTTATGGCTTCTTCTGCCGACGGGCCTGGTCGCGTTGCCACTCGATCAGTTTGGCGACGCGCAGATAGCGGCCGAAGGCGGCGTTGAGGGAGGTGGTGAAGCCGTAGAAGCCGTGGATGAACTGGCGGCGCAGAATGTAATACTTGAAGAACGAGGCCGGCATCTCGACCAGCAGCCGCCATGCCCCGAGTGTCTTGCCGCGTGCAGCGAGATCGGCGATCTGCTTGTCCGTATAGGAATTGATCTTGGCGACCTGATGGGACAGCGAGCGCGACGAGCGGTGATGGATGCGCTGGCGCAGGCGCCCCACCGAGCTGCCCGGCTTGAGGTCCACGCGGTCGTGCACGGGGCTGTCACTGTAGCGCCCGGCATCCTTGCGGTAGAGACGCACGGGGCTCGGGCCGTAGGCGAAGCGCTTGGGCGCGGGAGAGTCGGGCAGCTGGTCAGCGATCTGAATCTTGTAGGCGGCATGCCGAGGCTGGCCCTGCGCAAACAAGGCGCGGATCTCGGCGGCCAGCGCCGGGGGCACGAATTCGTCGGCGTCGAGGTTCAGCAGCCAGGGTCCGGCGCATTGCTCCTCGGCGAAACGCTTCTGCAGGCCGTAGCCGCGCCACGTCTCGCGGATGACGCGCGCGCCGGCAGTGCGTGCCACCTCGACGGTGCCATCGGTGGACCCTGAATCGACGACGATGATCTCAGAGGCGATGCCGGACACGGCCGCCAGTGTCGCGCCGAGCCGATCCGCCTCGTTGAGGGTGATGAGGAACACCGACAAGCCGGCTAGCGGAGCCTCGCCCATGCCTCACTCCCACCCAGCAGGCATATCCGGTGCATCGGCAGCGCGCGGGGTTAGCCCGGCGGCGGACCAAACACCAGCACGGCATTGAGTCCGCCGAACGCGAACGAGTTCGACATGGTATAGCGCACGCGCATCTCGCGGCCGACGTTCGGCACGTAGTCGAGATCGCACTCGGGATCGGGCTCATCCAGCCCGATGGTCGGTGGCACCCAGTTGTCCTGCATGGCCTTGACGCAGGCCACCGCCTCGATGCCGCCGCCGGCGCCCAGCGGATGGCCGTGCATAGACTTGGTCGACGAGACTGCGAGCTTGCGAGCGTGATCGCCGAACACCTTCTTGATGGCGTTGGTCTCGTTCTTGTCGTTGATGGTCGTGGCCGTGCCGTGCGCATTCAGGTAGTCGACCTGATCGGTCTTCAACCGGGCATCCGCCAGGGCCAACCGCATGGCCTCGCTTGGTCCATCGATATCGGGGTTTACCATGTCCTTGCTGTCGGAGGTCATACCGCAGCCCATGAGCTCGGCCAGGACCTTGGCGCCGCGCTTTTTGGCGTGCTCCTCCGACTCCAGCACCAGGACGCCGGCACCTTCGCCCAGCACCGTGCCGTTGCGCTTCTTGGCGAACGGGAAGCACCCCTCGGGCGACAGCACATGCATGGCCTGCCAAGCCTTCATGGTGCCATAGGTGATGACGCTTTCGGAGGCGCCCACGATGGCCAGATCGACAAGGCCGTTGCGGATGTAGTCGCGGCCCAGCGTGATGGCATGGGCAGCAGTTGAGCAGGCACTGCAGGTGGCGAACGTTGGCCCCTTGATGCCGTACTCGATGCCGATATGCGCGGCCGCCGACGAGCCAATGATGCGCAGCAGCGTGAGCGGGTAAGTCGCGCGCTTGTTCTCGATGAACAGGTCGCGATAGGCCTTCTCGAAGGTGACAAGGCCGCCGGCGCCCGACCCGATGATGCAGGCCGTGCGGTACGGATTGTCGAAGGGTGGCTCGAGGCCGGCCTGCTTGACCGCCTCGTCGGCGGCTGCAGCGGCAAACCAGGAATAGCGGTCGGCGTGCAGAATGATCTTGTCGCGCCGGAAGTGCTTCAGGCGGGCCTTGTGATCGAAATCCTTGATCTGCGCGGCGATCAGGATTTTCAGGTCCTCGAGCGGAAAACCGCCGAGCGGGCCGACGCCGGACTGGCCGCGCTTACAACCGGCCCAAAAATCGGCCACGGTGGTACCGATCGGCGTTACGACACCCAAGCCCGTAACGACGACGCGGCGTGCTGCGCCAGATTCGGTCATCTAAGCCATGTACCCGTATTTGTGAGCGCCGCCGGCGCGCAAGCCTTCCGGAAGACGTTTCAAGCCTTAGCGGCTGCCGCACCGGATCCGGCGACGAGACTGCGCACGCGCTCGACAACGGAGCCGACCGTCTTGAAATCGGCGGCTTCCTCATTGGCGTTGTAGGGAATCTCGATCCCGAAGGAGTCCTCGATGTCGAACACGATCATCGCCAGATCCAGGGACTCGATCTTCAGATCCGTCAGCGCCGTATTGAGCCCGATGTCATCACGGGGCTCCTTCATGTGCTTCTTCAGGATGTCGATGATCTTCGTCGCCACTTCGTCCATTATCGCTCTCCCACCGTGCCCTCAGAAGGCATGTCGGGACCTTTGTTGATTGACGAACCGCTGTCCGGGTCCCCCCGGATGCCCAAGTCGAGGGGTCACATATACGCAAATCCCCGATTAGTCTAGCCGAACGACCTAGCGAGCAAAACCCATGCCTAACGTGGGGCCGCGCGCACGCCCGTTCAGACCGATCTGGTCAGCCGACACAAAAGCGTGTTGAATGCGCCACGCGGGCGTTTACAGCAAAATAATCGCGCAGGCCGCAAGGCACGCTGCCCGCTTCGGCATCCGGGGAGGAGCACATTCATGACTTCGGCTCTACACGCTGCGGACGTGCGGGCATCCGACGCCTCCTATCCGTGGCTGACGCACTACCCCAAGAATGTGGATTGGCATCAATCCTTCACGGCCGCTCCCCTGTATGAGCTGCTCGATTCGGCGGTTGCCAAGTACGGCTCCAGGCCGGCCACGAATTTCCTAGGCAAGACACTGACTTATAATGAAATTGCAAAGGCAACCGAACGCGTCGCGGCGGGCCTGCAGAAGTTGGGCGTGAAGAAGGGCAGCAAGGTCGGCCTGTTCCTGCCGAACTGTCCAACGTTCATTATCTACTACTACGCGATCCTCAAGGCTGGCGGGACCGTCGTTAACTACAATCCCCTCTACACGCCCGATGAGCTGACCTTCCAGATCAGGGATAGCGATACCGCGTTGATGGTGACGCTCGACCTCAAGGTGTTGTTCGACAAGGTCGAAGGCCTGATGAAGGCCGGTACCCTCAAGCGGGTGATCATCGCCTCCTTCCCGGCCCTGTTGCCGGGGGCGAAGTCTGTGCTGTTCAAGCTCCTCAAGAGCAAAGAAATGGCACACCCGGGCAAATCCGAGATGTCCGGCAACATCGTGCTGGACGCCGATGTGCAGAACAACGACGGCAAGTATCAGAAAGTCGACATCGACCCGCGCAACGATGTCGCGGTGCTGCAGTATACGGGCGGCACCACCGGCACGCCGAAGGGCGCAATGCTGACCCATGCCAACGTCGGCATCAACGCCCAGCAGAGCAAGGCCTGGGCGAGCCATCTGCAGGCGGGCGGCGAGCGGGTGCTGGCAGGGCTGCCGTTTTTCCATGTGTTCGCCATGACGGCGGTGATGAATTTCGCCCTCTCGCAGGGGGCCGAGCTGATCATCATGCCGCGCTTCGTGCTCAATGACGCTATGAAGCTGATCGACAAGATGCGGCCGACGGTGATGCCGGGCGTGCCCACCATGTACATCGCCATGCTCAACCACCCGAAGCTGAAGAGCTTCAATATGTCGTCGCTGAAGTTCTGCCTTTCGGGTGGCGCGCCCCTGCCGGTCGACGTGAAGCAACACTTCGAGAAGCTGACCGGCTGCAAGCTGGTCGAGGGCTACGGGCTGTCGGAGACCTCGCCGAGCGCCACCTGCAATCCGCTGGAAGGACCGGTCAAGGAGGGCTCGATCGGCCAGCCGCTACCGGCTACGATCATCTCACTGCGCGATCTGGCCGACCCGACCAAGGAGGTTCCGCTAGGCGAGAAGGGTGAGATCTGCATCAAGGGCCCGCAAGTCATGAAGGGCTACTGGAAGCGGCCCGAGGAGACCGCAAACCAGTTCGTCGGCGAATTCTTGCGCACCGGCGACGTCGGCATCATGGACGATCAGGGCTTCACCTTCATCGTCGACCGCATCAAGGACCTGATCATCTGCTCGGGCTACAATGTCTACCCGCGCCGCGTCGAGGAGGCGATCTACGAGCATCCGGCGGTCGAGGAGGTGACGGTCATCGGCATTAAGGACCAGTATCGGGGCGAGGCACCCAAGGCCTTCATCAAGCTAAAGGCCGGTATGACGGCCAGCGAGGCCGACATCCGCAAGCACCTGGAAACCAAGCTTTCCAAGATTGAGTTGCCGGCCGAGATCGAGTTCCGCGATGCTCTGCCCAAGACCATGATCGGCAAGCTCTCCAAAAAGGAGCTGAAGGCCGAAGAGGCGGCGCGACAGAGAAACAAATGAGTACCAGGCCACCCCAGGAGCGGGCCAAGTCTGTGTCCGCTTCTGCTGCAGATGATCCAGACCGCCTCTATACCATCGGCGAACTTGCCGACGAACTCGAGGTCACCACACGCACCATCCGCTTCTACGAGGCCAAGGGGCTTGTCCTGCCCGCGCGCCGGGGCGTCGCGCGCTGCTATGGACGACGCGACCGTGCCCGGCTGAAGCTGATCCTGCGCGGCAAGAACCTCGGCTTCAGCCTGGAGGCGATCGCCCAGTACCTGCAACTCTACGACGCCGATCCGGCCCAGATCGCGCAGACCCAGCTGCTCCTGGCCCGCGTGGAGGGCGCGATCGAGGATCTGCAGGCCAAGCGCGCCGACCTCGACCGCACGCTGCGCGAGCTGAAAGATATTCGCAGCCATTGCGTCGAGCACCTGAAGGGCAGGGGCAGCATCGACTAGCTGGATCAAGGTCGTGCACTCGAGTGGTGACCCGACCATCACGCCGTATTGCGGGCGCGTCTTGGCTTGTTTTCGAGCGCCGAGCGGAAACGCTTTGTTCTCCCAATGGCTTACCGAAGCGGATCGCCTGGGTGCCAAGAAAGATGTCGTTCATCAGGTGAAAGTTGAAGGTCGGCCGTTAGGGTGTTAACTATAGCCCTGTCAATTAAAATTACGGAACCAGGCCTCCCTGTCAGACGGCTGGGAGGGTTCTAAACAGACGAGGGGGGCACTTGGCGACAGTTACCGCTGGTGCGTGAGGGGCGAAGGATGCGCAATTTCTATGAGGTTCTTGGCGTCACTCCCAGTGCTGACGACGAGGTTATCAAAGGCGCGTTCCACGATCTGGCCAAGACCTTCCACCCCGATGTCAATTCTGGCAACGCGCTGGCCGAGCGGCGCTTCAAGGAGATCGGCCAAGCTTACGACACTTTGAAAGATCCCAAGACGAGAGCGGCCTACGAACTGGGTTTGGCGCATCAGCGCAAGATTGCCCAGCGGCGCATAGGCGCGGCGGCGATGACCGGCTTTGCTACCTCCATGTTCTCCACGGTCGTCATCTCGGTTGTGATGATCTGGTTGCTCACCGACGGCAGGAAGGCTTCGGCAGGACCAGATAGAGAAGCAACACGGCCGACGAAAACGGTGAGCGTGCCGCAACAGAACCTTCAAGAGCTGGTCGATGAGCCAGTCCCACTACCCCTGCCATAGGAAAGAGGGAGATGAAGCTATGATAGTGACTTATCAGCCGATCTTGGTGCTTCTCTCTATAGGCGTGGCGATTCTGGGATCGCTCACCGCACTGGCGCTTACCGCGCTATCCAATACCGAAGACACCACCGCGGGGCAGAAGACCTTTGCATTGGTCAGCGGTGGCCTGATCATGGGCGCCACCATCTGGTCGATGCATTTCGTGGCGATGATGGCTGTCGATTTCCCGGTGGTCGTGACCTACAACGCGGGCGAAACACTAAGTTCGATAGGCATAGCCATCGTCGCTACCGGAGCAGGCCTCTACCTGGCCAGTAGCCGCGCGCTCGGGCGTCTCAGCATTGCGCTGGGCGGCGTCCTCATGGGGCTCGGTATCGCCGGCATGCACTATCTCGGCATGAGCGCGATACGCGGATGCGGCCTCGACTACGATTATCGGCTGGTTGCGGCCTCGGTCGGGCTCGCCGTTGGCGCGTCAATGGCCGCGCTCTGGTTCGCCTTTTACAAGCGTCGGGTTTTGATGACCGTCGCGGGCGGGGTTGTGCAAGGGCTGGCCATCGCTTCGATGCACTATACGGCCATGGCCGCAACATTCTTTGTGCCCATGGGAGCCGAAGTACACATAAGTGCACCGATACTGGGCCAAAGCCAGATGGCGTACATGATCGCGTGCGGCATCGTCCTCATGTCTGTGGTCAACCTCGCATTCGTTGCTTTGATGACGCGGGAGACCGCCTGACGCGCCAACGACTTGCCGCCCTCGACATCAACTGCTGGCCCCTACGTGTCTTTCTGCCTTCGGAGCTTTTACGGCTCTCGACTCGGGTGTTCTCCGCACCCAAGGATGCAGCCGGATCACCGCGAGGAATGGCAGTCGCTGGATACCGGCGACTGCCCCCGGTATGACTTGTGCGGTAGCTGACGCCAGCACAGGGGCAGGGCCATGGCCAGCAGACCTTCCGCACCGCACATGCTGCGCAGCCGGGATGGGAACGAGCACAACAAGGCCACCTTCGTCGAGCTGTTCTTCGACCTGGTGTTCGTGTTTGCCGTAACGCAACTCTCCCACACGCTGCTCGAGCATTTCACTGTCGACGGGATAATCGAGACCACTCTGCTGCTGATGGCAGTGTGGTGGGTGTGGATCTACACCACCTGGGTCACGAACTGGCTCGACCCGGACAAAATCCCGGTACGGCTCATGCTGTTCGCGCTGATGCTGGCAGGGCTGGTTCTGTCTACGTCCATACCAGACGCCTTCGGCAGCCGCGCACCGGCGTTTGCCGGCGCCTATGTGTTCATGCAGCTTGGGCGCAGCCTGTTCATGCTGTGGGCGCTGCATGGGCACAGCCCCGTCAATTATCGCAACTTCCTGCGCATCAACGCCTGGCTGGCGCTGTCGGCGGTGTTCTGGATTGCGGGCGCAGTCGCGAGGAATGATGCAACACTCGGGCTGTGGGCCGCTGCGCTTGCTATCGAGTATCTGTCGCCCTCGCTCGGCTTTTGGACACCCGGGCTCGGCCGCTCGACGACGGCCGATTGGGACGTCGAGGGCAGCCATCTGGCCGAACGCTGTGGGCTGTTCATTATCATCGCGCTGGGCGAATCAATCCTGGTGACCGGTGCCGCGTTCGCCAAGCTGCCCTGGTCGCCGATCACGGTGGCGGCGTTTGCGTCGGCGTTCGTCGGCAGCGCGGCGATGTGGTGGATCTATTTCAACATCGGCGCAGAGCGGGGCAGCCGCCGCATCTCGCAGTCCAGCGATCCCGGCCGGCTGGCGCGGCTGGCCTACACCTACATGCACCTGCCGCTGGTGGCAGGCATCATCGTCGCCGCGGTCGGCGATGAGCTGGTGCTGGCGCATCCGACCGGGCATACCGATTTCAAGACCGCCGCCACATCTCTTGGAGGGCCGGCGCTGTATCTGGTCGGCAACCTGATGTTCAAGCGCACGACGGCTGATCGGCCGGCCCTGTCGCATCTGGTCGGTCTCATTCTGCTGGCCGGCCTGGTGCCGCTGGCTCTGCTTCTGCAGCCGCTGGCGTTTGCAGCCGCGGCCAACGCCGTGCTGGTACTCGTGGCGGTGTGGGAGACGCGCTCGCTTGGTACGGGAGATACGGAGCCGAAGGCCAACAAGCTGCCGACCGGTGACACGGCCGAACCGGCGCGAGGCTGAACGGAGGGAGGGACATGCACACTTTGCGGATGGTGGTGGGCGGGCTTGCGGCGCTCGGCATTTTCATTCTGGCGGCGACCCTGCTGGGGCGGAGGGCCGCAGACGGCGCGCGCATCTTCATCCTGCCGTGGCTGGCGGCCGCCATCATCAACATGGTGATCGGCGTCTACTGGGCGGGCGTGCCGCTGAGCACCGAGCTACCAGTGCTGGTGGTGGTATTCGGCGTGCCGGCCGGGATCGCCTGGTACCTCGCCCGCTGGCTGCGGGCGCGGGCGGGAACCTAGGGTGTCTCGCTCCGGAACGAGCGCAACGGGTCCCATTGATCATGGTCGGGTTTGTCCCGACCATTCATCGATCCACTTGCTCCGGCGCTGGCGGTGGGCTGCATCCTCGGGACAAGCCCGAGGATGACAGGATGCTGTCCGCTTCAGAAGCGGCGGATGAGACCCACCAGGCGGCCCTGGATATCAACCTGATCGGGGCCGAAGATGCGCGTCTCGTAGTTGGGATTGGCGGCTTCTAGTGCGATCGAGGCGCCTTTCTTGCGCAACCGCTTCAAGGTGGCCTCCTCCTTCTCGACGAGGGCCACGACGATGTCGCCGTTCTCGGCCGTATCGCAGCGCTTGCAGATGATGATGTCGCCCTCGTTGATGCCTGCGTCGATCATCGAGTCACCTTTCACCTCCAGGGCGAAATGCTCTCCCCCCGAGATCATGTCCGGCGGCACACCGATATCCTGCGTATGATTCTGGATGGCGCTGATGGGCACACCGGCGGCGATGCGACCCATCAGGGGCACACTGGAGGCGCCGGGATTGCCGTATCCTGACGGTGCCGCCGCCAACTGCGGCTGGGGCCGGCGGCCGCTGCCCTCTATGACGTTCGGGCTGAAGCCGGTCCGCCGCGGGCTGGTGACGCCGTCGCCCATACTGGAGGTCATGGCATCGGGCAGCTTGATGATCTCGATGGCCCGCGCGCGGTGCGGCAGGCGCCGGATGAAGCCGCGTTCCTCGAGGGCGATAATCAGGCGATGCACACCCGACTTGGATTGCAGAGCCAGCGCCTCCTTCATCTCGTCGAAGGAGGGCGGCACACCGGTTTCCTGCAAGCGAGCGTTGATGAAGGTGAGCAGCTCTTTTTGCTTCGTGGTCAGCATGGTCTCCCCGCGACGTGGGCCTCTGCGTGGGTGGAACGGTGCGACTCGAATTCTACCGTACAAACCGGGAACACCTTAGTTGTTCGCCTCCTGTTCCGCAAGGGGGGCAATACCCAGGCCGCCGCCTCGGAGCCATCCCGGGGGTAGGGTTCAAAAATCGAGCGGCAGGATCGATACGGGGGAGCCGGCTGGCGCCGCCGGCGCGCCGACGGGTCGAACCAACAGGCAATCGGCCAGCGCCAGGGGTGCCAGCAGGGAACTGTCCTGCGAGCGCACCGGGGTGACCTCAGGCAGGCCGTCGCCACCGATCCGGGAGGTCGCCCGCATGTAGTGGCTACGCGGGCCGTTCGCTTCGAGCGCTACGGCCGTACGCGCCGGCCGCAGGCCTTGCCCCTGGTCGGGCCGGCCGAGCAGGGCGTGGATCAGCGGCACCAGGAAGACGCGCGAGCAGACGATCGCCGACACCGGATTGCCGGGCAGGCCCAGTACGCGGGCCTGGCCGAGGCGGCCGAACATCAGCGGTTTGCCCGGCCGCATCGCGATCTTCCAGAACGCCAGCGCCATGCCGCGCGCTTCCAGCACAGGTGCCACCAGGTCGTGGTCGCCGACCGAGGCGCCGCCGATGGTGACGATCACGTCGGCATCGGCAGCTTTGGCGATGTGGGCATCGAGGCTCTCGCGGGTGTCGCGCGCGATGCCGAGCAGGCGCGCCTCACCGCCGTTCGCGTCCGCGAGTGCCGCAACGCCCAGATGGTTGGAGGCGATGATCTGACCGGGCGCGAGACTGCCGCCCGGCTGCACCAGTTCGTCGCCGGTTGCGAGCACCGCGATGCGCGGGCGCCGTCGCACCGGCAGCTCGCCGTAGCCCATGGCGGCCGCGAGCGACACCTCGCGCGGGCCGATGCGGCGGCCGGCCTCGAGGAGAGCATCGCCGGCGCGGAAATCGAACCCCTTGGTGCGAATGTGGCTGCCCTCGGACGTGCCCTCGCGCACGCTGATGCTGGCTTCGTCGCGGACGACGTCCTCCTGGATGACGATCGCGTCGGCACCAGATGGAACGGCGGCGCCGGTGAAGATGCGCACGGCCTGGCCCGGTCCGACGCTGCCGGCGAACGGATGGCCGGCCGCGGCCTGGCCGATCACGGTGAGGGTGGCAGGAAGCCGGCCGATATCGGCGGCCCGCACGGCATAGCCGTCCATCGCGGAGGCATCGAACGGCGGTTGCGTCAGCCGCGCAGCGAGAGGCGAGGCCAGCGTGCGCCCCGCGGTGGCGGTGATCGGCACGCTCTCCGCAGGCGTCGGCTCGACGCCGCTCAGGATGCGCTGCAGGGCTTCCTCGACCGACAGGAGGGCCATCCGATTACTCCTTGCGCCGACTTGTCATCCCGGGCGTAGCGCAGCGACGATCCGGGACCCAGGACCGCAAGTCGCGCACCCCCCGTGGCTCTGGGTCCCGGCTCTGCGCGCTTGCGCGCTCCGGCCGGGATGACAGGTGTGCGATTTGCCTCAACGGCGTCGCTCGGCGCGATACGTGCCCGAACGGCCGCCGGTTTTCTCGAGCAGCCGGATATCGCCCAGCACCATGGCTTTGTCGGCAGCCTTCAGCATGTCGTAGATGGTGAGGCAGGCGACCGACACGGCGGTCAGTGCCTCCATCTCGACGCCGGTCTGGCCCGCGACTTTAACCTCGGCCGTCACGCGCAGCCCGGTCGGATCATGCGACCTCGCGAAATCCACCGTCGCCTTGCTGATGGCCAGCGGATGGCAGAGGGGGATCAGCTCGTGCGTCTTCTTCGCTGCCATGATGCCGGCGATGCGGGCGGTGGCGAGCACATCGCCCTTCCTGGCGGTGCCGGTTTCGATCAGGGCCAGCGTCGCGGGCGCCATGGCCACAAAGCCTTCCGCCCGCGCCGTGCGCTCGGTGACGGCCTTGCCCCCCACGTCGACCATGCGCGCCTCGCCCTTCTCGTTGAGGTGGCTGAGCTTGCTCATGGGGCTACGCTTGTGCTGTGCGGATTCCCCTACCCCTGATGGGGAAGGGAGGGGCGCGGTTTGATGCTTGCACCATCACTTCGCCTCCAGCAGCGTGCGGGTGGCGGCGGCGACGTCGGGCTGGCGCATCAGGCTCTCTCCGACCAGGAAGGCGTGCACGCCAGCCTTGGCGAGCCGCTCTAGATCGGCGTGGCTGTTGATGCCGCTTTCGGCGACGACGATACGGTTCTTCGGCACCCCGTGCGCCAGCTTCTCGGTGGTCTCAAGTGTGGTGTTGAAGGTCTTCAGGTCGCGGTTGTTGATGCCGATCAGCCGGCAGTCGAGCATCAGGGCGCGATCCAGTTCGTGCTCGTCGTGCACCTCGGCGATGGCATCCATGCCCCACGCCTTGGCATAGGCGCACAGCGTGCCGGCCATCACGTCGTCGACGGCGGCCATGATGATCAGGATGCAGTCGGCCCCCCAGGCGCGCGACTGGGCGACCTGATAGCGGTCGAGCATGAAGTCCTTGCGGATGACGGGCAGCAGGGTTGCCGCGCGCGCTTCGCGCAGATCCTCCGGCGCACCCTGGAAGGATGGGCCGTCGGTCAGCACGGACAGGCAGGCTGCGCCGCCCAACTCGTAAGCCTTGGCATGTGCAGGCGGATCGAAGTCCGGCCGGATCAGGCCCTTGGAGGGGCTCGCCTTCTTGATCTCGGCGATGAGCGCGAACTGGCCGGCCGCGATCTTATCCTGCAGCGCCTGGGCGAACGGGCGCACGGGCGGCGCCCGGCGCGCGGCCGCCTCCATCTGCTCCAGTGACTGGGTGGCCTGCGCCTGGGCGATCTCCTGGCGCTTGTAGGTGGTGATCTTGGTGAGAATGTCGGTCATGAATACAGAATACGCCGGCCCGCAAAAGGTTGCCACCCGTGCCTGCATTTCGCGGGCCCGTCTTGGCCGCAGGAGAGGAGACGCTGGTAAACGCGCCGTTGCGCGGCAGGCCGTCAGTTGAAGGATTTGCCGATCGGCAGTTGCGGGATTTGCCGCAGCTGCTTCTCGAGCGTGTCGCCGTCGGGCGGCTTGTCGGAGGTGCTGGTGCTGCGCGCATTGTCAGGCTCCAGCACATGCACCAGCGCTGGTACTGCCAGCACCAGTGCGAGCACCATGATCTGCGCGACCGCAAACGGGGCGAGCGCCCGCGCCACAGACCCCGCCGATGCGCTTTCCGTGGACAGCCCGCGCGTGATCATCAGGGCATAGCCGATCGGCGGCAGCAGGAAGCTCGCCTGCAAAGTGAGGAGCAGCAGGCTGGAGGCCCACACCGCATCCGGCACGCGCATCAGCAGAGCCGGCATCAGCACCGGCACGGCCACGAAGATGATCTCGAAGGCGTCGAGCACGAACGCGCAGGCAAATATGGCGCCCAGCACTGCCGCAGTCGGCAGCACGTTGCCGCCCGGCAGTGCGGTCACCCATGCCTCGATCAGTTTGTCGGTCCCCAGCAGACGCAGCAGCAGCGTGAAGGTGGTGGCAGCCACCAGCGGCGCAAACAGCGCGCCGGTGGTCGACATGGTTTCGGCAAGCATGGGGCGAAGCGTGGTCCGGCTGATGCGGCCGCTCACGACGCCGGCGCAGAACAGCATGAAGGCACCGGTGGCCGCCGCCTCCACAGCATAGAAGTAGCCGAGCGCTACGCCGCCAAGCACGAGCAGCAGGAAGGCGACGGTCAGTGCCGACAGCGCCAGCTCGCCGGCCGACGGCCGGTCGGTGAGGGTGACATGTCGTCTGCCGCCACCACCGCGGTTGCCCATCACCCACGCGACCAGCAGGCACAGCACGAGCAGGATGCCGGCCGGCAGCAGAGCGCCGCGCATCACGTCCTGCGTGTTGATAATGCGGTCGGTGCGATGCATGGTGTTGCTGGCGATGGTGTGGGCGGTCAGCATGGCGTCGCCGAGCAGGATCAGCACCAGTGATGGCGGTACCACCACGCCGAGCGTGCTGGCGAGGGCGATGGTGGCCTGTCGGGTCGGCACGGCAACGCCGGCCGCGGCGAGGGGCGGCTCCATGGTGCGCGACAGGGCCAGCGCGCTGGCACCGACCGAGCCACTCATCGGGCCAAGCAGCGCGCCGAGGCCGAGGCCGGCGACCAGCGGCGCCGCCGGCGCGCGCGGCAGCAGCCATGTAGCGGTGCGAAACAATGCTGTCGTCACGGCCATGCGGTTCAGCAGCACGCCCATCAGCACGTAGAGAGGCAGCGCCTGCAGCAGGTCGTTCTCGAGCAGGTTGACGATCCGTCCGGGCAGCCCCGAAAGGTGAGACATGGGCACGTGGCCGCTCGCAACGGCGGTCACGGCACCGACGACGGATGCGAGGATCAGGGCGGCGTAGGCCGGCAGGCCCGTGCCGATCAGGGTGATGCCGACAAGGGCCAGCAGCGCCAGCCCGAACCCGCTCATGGCCGATGCTCCTCGTCCGTGCCGCCGAGCAGATCGAGGAGAATGGCCGCCAGCATGGCGCCCGTCAGCAGCCAGAGTGCCAGCTTGACGATGAAGTAGCCGGGATTGCCCGTGTCAGGAAAACCCTCCCAGTGTTGCAGTGAGGATGAGATCAGCGGCCACGCGGCGATGGACACGAAGATCGCCCACGGCGCCAGCGCCACCAGCTGGCCGAAGCGCAGCAGCAGTTTGCGCGTGCGTGCGCTGTAGTGACGGGCGATCGCGTCGGCGGCGAGATGCGTGCCCGCCAGCGTCGCGGCAGTCACGCTGGCCGCGACGTAGAGTGCAAAAATCCATTGACCGAGGTCGTTGGCCTCGCGCGAGTAGGCGTGCATCAGCTCGCGCAGGGGCCATTGCAGAAACAGGAGCAGGCCCAGCGGCAGGACCAGCCATTGCAACGCTGCAAGCGTCGCAGCCAATATCGTCTGCAAGACCTGTCGCAATGCGCGCACAAGACGCCTCCCACCTCGCCTTTTTTCGAGGACGATAGCACGAGGCGCAAACAGGGTAAGGCTGCGCGGCGCTCCTCAAACGCTTTTGGTCAGCAATATCCAATCCGTGCCGGCGTCTTGCCGACCCTCCTTCACCTTTTTGCGCCGCGCGGCCTCCCGGTAGCCGCAGCGCTGATAGAGGTGCAGTGCACGGGTATTCGCGTCGGAGACGATGATGCTGAGGCCAGGTTGCCCGCCGGCAGCGGCGAGGCGGTCGGCGATACCGAGCAGAGCTCGGCCATGCCCCTTGCCGCGCCGGTCTGGGTAGGCGGCAAGGACGTTCACGTACCAGGTGCCGGGTGCCAGGTTCTCCAGTTCCTGCAAAGGCACGAACATCGCCGGCATGTCGGAGATGGGCTCTGGCCGATCGGGGAGTGCATAGCCGATCAGGGCGGCAGCAACCTCTCCGGCGGGGTCCTCGACCACCACAGCGTTGCGATAGGAGAAGCTGCCCGTCTCACGGCGCGCCCGCTCACGGCCGACCTGCCAGGGGTCGCCGTTGGCGCCGGCGATGCCGGTCCACACGTAGAGCGCCAGGCCTTGGCTGGCGAAATGCACGAGATCGGCGAGCGCCGCTGCGTCGTCCGGCGTGGCTGGCCGGAAGGGTGGGTCTAGATCGATCATGCAGACGTTCTCCGGGTCACGCTCCTATACGACCTGGCGCCATCGCCTAGCGGCAATGCAATAGCATGCATTGTGCGGCGGGCGCACGCGGGGCACATTCGCCGCCGGCAACGATTTGGGGCGTATGCGACATGGCAAACGGGGATGCCGGCTTGGTGACCTACCGGGGGGTGGTCTATCCCGCCCAGTGCGATCACATGAGCCACCTGAATGTTGCGTCCTACGTCTCCAAGTTCGACGAGGCGAGCTGGGTGTTCTTCTGCGCGCTGAGCCTCACCCCTTCCTACCTGCGCAGCGACCGCTTCGGCATGGCGGCGGTGCAGCAGAACATCGCCTACCGGCTGGAACTGTTCGCGGGCGACGTGGTCGAGGTGCGCTCGCGCGTTCTCGAGATCGCCGACAAGCGCATCCGCTTCGAGCACGTCATGTACAACGTCGAGCGCGGCGAGATCGCCGCGTCCACCGAGATCACCGCCGTGCATCTCGACAGGGTAGCCCACAAGTCGTGTCCGTTTCCCGCTGCGGTGCGTGCGAAGGCGGAGACACTGCTGGCGAGCGAGCATTAGATGGCGCCGGCCGTTCTCGCCATCATCGCCGCGACCATCCTGGTCACGTCTTTCATCTCCGGCATTTTCGGCATGGCGGGCGGCATCATCCTGCTCGGCGTGTTGCTGCTCTTCCTCGACGTGGCGCCGGCCATGATGCTGTTCGGCACCATCCAGACTGCCTCCAATGGCTGGCGCGCGGCGCTGTGGCGACGCTACGTCAACTGGGGGATCGTGTGGCGCTTCCTGGTCGGGTCGACGCTGATGTTCCTGGCGCTGCGCTCGGTGGCGGTGCTGCCAAGCAAGGCGGTGATCTATCTGGGGCTGGGCTTCATTCCGTTCGCCGCCGATTTCCTGCCCAAGCGCCTGACGCCCGACATCACGCGGCCAGGTGCGCCGTACATCTGCGGGGCCTTCATCATCACGCTGCAGCTGCTGGCCGGTGCGGCTGGCCACATCCTCGATGTGTTCTTCCAGAAGAGCCGGATGGACCGCAAGTCGATCGTGGCCACCAAGGCGGTGACGCAGGTAACGGGCCATCTCTACCGCATCGCCTACTTCGGCTCGTTTGCGGCAACCATCGACGACCGCATTCCTCTGTGGGCTTACGGCGTGGCCATCGCCCTGACATTTGCCGGCACCTCGCTGGCGGCGATAGTGCTGCACCGCATGACGGACGAGGGTTTCCGTATGTGGAGTCGGCGCGTCACACTGAGCGTGAGTGTAACGTACCTGGCTCGAGGGTTGTGGCTGGTCGCCGCGCCGTCATAAGGCCCTCTCCCCGTAAGTACGGGGAGAGGGAGTGTCTCGCTAGCCGCCGCTGTACGCACCAAGCGACACGAAGTGCGGGCCGATATCCACGTGGATGTGGCTCATGTCGCTGTAGGTCATGGTGCCGCCCGACTTGTGGTTGGCGATCAGCCAGCGCACCACCGCGCCCTTGCGGCCGCCGGCACTGAAGTCGATGGCGTTGCCGCTGGCGTGTCTGGAGATGCGCCCCGAGCCGGCGATGCGTGCGCCGGGCCGGCAGGTGGAGATGATCTGCATGGCGCCGAACTGCGCCTCGATGCGTCCGAGCAGGGCGCGCGCCGCCGGTGTCAGGCAGTTGCGTGAGGCTCCGGCGACCTCGCGTCGCGATAGCGGACTGCGCCGCAGCGGGACGTGCGGCGGCTCGCTGGGTTTCGCGGCTTGTTGCTGCGAGGGCTCGTCTGACTGTTGCCGCTGCTGCTGTGACTGCTGCTCGGGCTTTGCCACCGCCAGCTGTTGCTGTTGCGGCTGCTTTTCCTGCGGTTGCTGCTCGCGCTTGCTCGCTTCCTTCTTGGTCGGCTTGGGTTTGTGCGCCTGGCGCCGATACCGCTGCACCGGTCGATCGTCATCATCGTCATCGTCGGAATAGGACTGATCGACGTAGCGGTGAGGCCGCGCATCGGCGGTGGTTGCCAGCGCGCCGAACGCCAGCGCGCCGAACGCAAATACGGCGGTGGCGGTGATGAGCCGCTTGCTCATGTGATCTCCTGGGTTTGTGCAGTTGCAGGATGCCGGCCGGGCGCAGGCCTCGGCCTGTTCCGGTGGCGCTGGGGGAGTGGCAGCCCGGAAGGGCGACCTGCAGCGCAGACGCACGCACCGGCCCCTCGGCCCGTCCCTCACCCGATCGGTCCCGTGGCAGTCGCGCGCCTGGTTCCCCAGAGCGCCAACTAGGATCGATCATTAGGCATGCCTGTCTGGGCGGCGCATGTGGCGAGAATTAGGCTTATTTTCGTGCCTGGCGCACATGCGCTGTGCCAGCCACCTTGCGGCCGCGCGTATGAGCTATGGTGCGTCCATTGCTACTGCTTGACGAGGCTCGCCGCCGTGCAACTGGCTCCCCTGCGCTTCACGAAGATCGAGGGCACTACGGTTGCCGTCAACGTGGCCTCGGCCGCGGAGGCCAAGGCGGCGGTGAAGGAATTGCGACACAAGAAGCGCGAGCTGAAATTCCTGCGTGGTGCGCTGGCGAAGCAGCACAAAGCGGCCAAGCCCAAGCGCACGAATAAGCGCACGAAGAAGAGCAAGCCGGACAAGGGCGGGTTCGATACCTTCCTCGACGACATGCGCTGGGGCATCTCGTCACTGCTGGAAGCCCAGCCTGAGGTGCCGCAAGCACCGCGCAAGCCGACGCCGGCCGAGATGGAGCGCGAGCTGCGCGACCTCGATACCATCCTGCACAATATCGACGGCTGCATCCTGCAGCTGCAAGGCAAGCTGCTGTCACACAAGTAGGGCAGGAGAGGGAAGTCGCCTCGCGCCTACCTGCACCTTCCTTTGCTGCAGCAGGCATGGCATAGAACCCTGCGCGCGCGCAAGATGGGCGGGGCTTCGGGCGGTTTGCGACTGGAGGAGCCGATGCTGCATTCCGTCGCTTTTCCCCGCCGTTCATGACTTTTCGCAATGACGAGCCGGCCAGACCTTTGGTTGGCTCAAGCCTGTTATTCACCCATTCAGCTTGGAGGAGTTCACGATGCCGGCACTCCGTCTCCTCAGCCTCATAGCCGCTCTAGTCCTGGCCCCAAGCGCATGGGCTCAGACGAACATGAGCTCTGCTCTGACCCAAGACCTCAGGGATGCCGAGGTGCAAAAACAGCTCATTGCAATTGGCGTCCTCGACGCGACAGCGGGACGTGCGTCAGGCCCCGATCTGGGCGACGCCGTGGCCTGGTTCCGCAAGGCATACCAGTTCGCGGGGGGCACGGGGCCGCTGACGCCCGACGAGAGGCAGAAGCTGAAGGAATCCTACGACAAATTCATCGCCAGGACCGGCTTGCAGACGGTGACCTATACGGACGCTGCCACCAACACAGTGATGAAGCTGCACGTGCCCGCCGCGTTCGTGGGGACCAGCCCGCAGAAGATCGTCGGAGATAAGGGCAAAGAGTGGTGGGAGTACCGCGACAACACCGACAACAAGGTGTCCGTCGGACCCGAAATTCACATGCTGGCCGACTTCACCCCGATTGCGCTGTTCAGAGAGCGCATCATGAACGTGTCCCTGAAGTATAAGCATCTCCATCTGACGTCCGACGAATTCGCTGCAGAGGGAGAGGCCGCGGGCGATGACGGTGGATACGTCTCATCCAATCAGGTCCTCACGGCCAAGGACAGGCTGAAGGGCGTGTTCGTGCGCTATGCCAAGCGGGCGCCGCCATTGTTCGAGGTGCCGGACTTTCTAGGGCCCGTAGTTGCGACCGAGCTTGTCTCGGCCAGCGAGTCCATTCCGGATCCAAAAGACAGGGCCTGGCAGCTTTTGATGCAAGGCGTCGCCAACCTGGTGATCGGCGAATTCCCCTTCGAGAAGGACAATGGCTGGGACCGTGTGAGCACCCGTCCATGCCCGCCGGCTACAAGCGGAGTGAAGCGCGTCCTGTTTGGCACCGATCGGAACGCGACCGGTGCATTGAAGCAAAGTGGAGCCGTTGCCGATCCCAATTCCCTGTTCGACAACACGCCGGGCAACCAGCTGCACCTGGGCTGCGCCTATGTCTCCGTGCCTGACAAGGAGGTGAAAAAATCCGGCGATCTCGGAGAGAGCAAGATCACCGACTTCCACTTGCTCTACTCCACCAAGAAGGCCGACATTGGCGATCAGCTGTTCTTGACCGACGAAGTCGCGGAGAGCTCGCAGACGACAAACAGGTTTGCCGGAAGACCGGACCGCGCGCGTGTTGCGCCACGAGCGAACACACGGTCGAGCGCCGGCGGTGACACCGCCGCCAGCAGCGCGCTCGTGTTCATTCACGGCTACAACACGTCGTTCAAGGACGCCCTGTTCACGGCGGCCCAGATCGCGTCGGCGACCGACTATCCAGGGCGGGTCTACATGTACAGCTGGCCCTCTGCCGCCAGCATGTTCGGCTACATCGGCGACATGGACAAGGCCGAGCAGGCCGAGCCGTTCCTGCAGTCGTTCATGAAGCTGTTGATGCGCGATGCCGATATCGACGCAGTCGACATCCTCGTGCACAGCATGGGCTCGCAATCGGCGCTACGGGCTCTCAGTGCGCTGCGTTCCGTGTTCGAGACGGAACGGCAGGGTGCGGCCCGGCAGCAGGCGATCCGCATCGGCCAGATCATGTTCGCTGCGCCCGACGTGGCGATGCCGGTGTTCGACCAGAAGATACGCCGCATCGCGCCGTACGCGGATCGCGTTACCGTCTACGCGTCGATGACGGATGCGGCCCTGCTGGCGTCCAAGGTCCTGCGCAGCGGTGCTGGCCGCATGGGCCAGCTCAACGACAACAAAGAACCCCTGCTGGTCGAGGTGGACAATGTGCATGTCATAGATGCGACCGGAAAGGAGAGCTGGTGGCGGCTCGACCGGATCATGTCCGGGTACGGCCACGACTACTTCCTGCAGAGCCCGGGCGTTCTGGCCGATATCCAGAAGATCCTGAAATCGATCGGGAAAGAGGACAAGACGACCCCCAAGCAGCGGTCGCCGGACTTGTTCGACGAGGCGCCCTACAGCGAGAATACCGGCAACAAGAAGTGGTCCTTCTGGCGTCTGAAGGAAAGCAAGGCTGCGGCGGTCGCCGCGGATGGCCGCCAGTGAGCACCCATAACACGTCTCCCAAAACAAAAGCGCCGTCGCGGTTGCGGCGGCGCTCGTTGGTCTCTGCTTAGAGGCGGGGCCGGTTAGACGCCCAGCCACCACTTGGCGGCGAAGTAGCCCCAGGTCACTGTCAGCACAAAGGAGGCTGACATGGTGGTAGCAACGGAGCGCCACTCGCGCCGCGCCCGGTATCTCTGGGCGTCGTAGGTCGCGCGCGCCTTGGGATTGGCGAGCGTCTCATAGGCGAGTTTGACTTCCTTGAAGCGCTGCACCGCGCAATCGTCGTTGCCATGCAGGTCCGGATGCGAGGCCTTGGCCAAGCGCCAGTATGCTGCCTTCAGCGCGGTCTCATCGACATTGCTGGGAACGCCTAGCACTCCGTACAGGTCGGACATGGTAGTGACCCTCTCAAGTTCCTATGACGGCGCAGCGAACGCTCTGCAACTCGCTGATACATTGAGGAAATGCGCGCATTGGCGCGCAAGCTAGCCAGACGGTTCCGGTCTGGCAAATGCAGCGCGCCGCTTATCCACAGTCACAAAATGTCGTTGAGATTTGCTGAACGGATGCGATCCCGCCCGGAGCCGTCATGCACGTGACGCAGCAACGAAGGCGCCAATGGCACAACAACGCGGCCTGCCGCATTCGGGTTCACAGAGAAACTTGGATAGCCGCCGCACGCTTAGCGCACAATGTTCACGCCGCGGGACGCTTGCCCGACAGGATCTCCCAGGCAACATTGATTTGCTTGGTGCGCTGCTCGCGCAGCCGACGGTCCGCTGCGCTGGTGGCAAAGTCCGGATGCCAGCTCTGACGCAGGCCATCGACAATTTTCTTGATCGAGGTCTCGCCAGCATCGGGACTGGCGCCCAACACATCGCAGGCCTCTTGGCGCGTACGCGGAATTTGCCCGTCGCCGAACGCCGTGGCGTGGGTCTCCGGGGCCAGCCTGGGCGGGGCTTTCGGTTCAGCGCTCGGGCGAGGCAGCGCGGTGCTCCTCGACCACACCTTGGGCCGCGCACCTTTGCCGTCGAGGCTGACGCTGCCGAACTCGCGAACGCCCGCGGCGGCCAGGCTCAGCTGCTCGCGATGGCGCGTCCAAGCGAACAGGCCGAGCGCAAGCACCACCAGGCTGGCAAAGCCCATCAGCGCCTGCGTGGTCGCAGATGGCGCAAAGGCGGTCAGAGTGGAGTGACCCGCGGTGGTTTCGGGCGTGATCGGCTTGGTGACCGAGACAGGCTCGACGTTGGGCTTGGTCTCGGCGACGTGCGCCAGAGCCTGCTCCGCGTAGGGCGTGGTCGGCTTGGAGGTCATGCCCTGACCTGCCGGCGTTTGCTCGGCGGGGCGGTTGATGATCCTCGGCGTGATGGTGCCGGTGCCGATGCCGCCTGTGCCGGTGTTGCCTGACGAGGTGACCGGCTCGGCGGCGGCCATCTCGCGCGGCGGCTCCGGCAGCTTGGGCTTGATCTGCACGGGCGCCGTGGTTTCCGCCGGCGTCACAGGCCGAGCTACCGGCTTGGGCGTGCTCGTCGGTGTTCCGGTCGCCGTGGTCGTGGAGCCCGCGACCTGCGGAGTTTTGGCCGGCAGTTCTTTGATCAGCGGTTCCTTGGTCGGCATATCTCGGGCCGGCATGTCGCGCGGTGTCTCGATGCGCGCCGACTTGGCGGGGCCGCTCATGCCGGGTCCTTCAACTCCCGCGCGCGGGTCGGCAGGCAGCGGCGGCAGATCCATGGCGGCAAATCGCACCTGCAGTCCGAAGGCCGGTGCGAAGCCGGCCGGCATCTCGACGACGGGGCCGCGACGCAAACCGCGGTCGGCGCAGTCGTCGCCGTAAGGGCCACGCCGGCGCCAGCGCGGACAGGGGTCGTCATCCGGCCCTACGTCGCGGCTCCAATACTGATTCATGCGCATGCGCAGGCGGCCGTTCTCGACCCAGGCCCGGCCCGTGCTCTGCTCGGATGCCGCTTCGACCACCGATACCCAGTCGACACGCTTGCCGCCGCAGTCGAGGTCGAAGCGGTGCAGCACCCAGGTGCGGCAGGCGCTGGGGTTGATGGGCGAGCACACCGTGTACGGCCGCTCCTCGCGCTGGCCATAGATGCGATAGGATTCCTCGCGTGACGGCGTCAGCGTCACCCGGCCGTCATAGGCGGAGCAGGTGTACGGCATGATCAGCCGCTCCTGCGCCAGGGCTGCGCTGCTGATAAGGGCCAGCGCAGTCGTGACGCCCAGGCGGGCGGTGAGGTGCCGGGAAGATCGGGCCAAGCTAAGCACTTTGGATGTCAGCCTCTTTTGCTCGATTCGGAATGCTGCACAAAGATCGCCCGATCCTTGGCAGCTTTGTGGCTGAGGCCATGCGGCGAGGCGCTGCAGCGCTGGATATCTACGGTGGTGACCGCTATCAACCGGCCATGGACAGCGTGAACGGAGCCTTCCATGGGGGACTTTGACGGCAAGATCATCCTGGTCACCGGCTCAGCTACCGGTCTCGGTGCGGCGATCGCACTCGGGGCAGCCAAGCGCGGAGCCGAGGCTGTGGTCCTCAATTGTTCCAAGAGCCGTAAGGAAGCCGAGGCGACTGCGGAGGCCGTGCGAGGGGCGGGCGCGGAAGTTCTAATCGCCCAGGGCGACGTGTCCGAGGACGCCCATTGCCGAAGGATCGCGGAGGTCGCCGCCCGCTTTGGCCGGCTCGACGCTTTGGTTAACAACGCGGGGGTCACCAAACACGTGCAGAACCACGCCAACCTCGACGGGCTGACGAAAGAGGACTTCCTGCACCTCTACGCCGTCAACACGGTTGGTCCGTTCCAGATGCTGCGGGCCTGCCGACCGCTGCTGGAAGCGGCCGAGCATCCCAGCGTGCTGATGACATCGTCCATCTCCGCCGTGACGGGCCTCGGCTCCTCGGTCGCCCATGCAGCCTCCAAGGGAGCCCTCAACACCATGGTGCTGTCGCTGGCCAGGGCCCTGGCGCCGAAAATCCGCGTCAACGCCATCTGTCCGGGTTTCATGGACACGCGCTGGTTCAGCAGCGTGTTCGGCGAGGAGAAGGCTGCGCGTGTGCGCGAGAACGTGGCGAAGTCGGTGCCGCTGCAGGTCGCGGCCAAGCCCGAAGACATCGCCGACGCGGCGCTGTTCTTCATCTCGGATGCGGCGCGGCACGTCACCGGCGAGATGTTGCTGATCGACGGCGGCGCGCACCTGGGCATGGCGCCGACGCGGGCGCGGTGAAGCCGCGCCCGCCGAGCTCAGTGCCGGGCAAAAGTTATTTTACGTGATTGGGGCAGCGCTCGTAGACGAACCTGTTGATCTCTTTGATCAGGTCGCCGTGCACCACGCCGAAGGTGTCTTCCAGCTGCGCGGCCGACCAGATGGCGCCCTTGACGACCGTGGGAGCCTGAATCTCGCCGACACCGATCCAAGCCTTCACCGCCTTGCCGTCCTTGAACTGGATGCGCGGCGACAGGTTGACATTGATGTTGAGCACTTCCTTCTCGCGCTCGACCTCGCACTTGACGGCATGCGTGGCGAGCTTGAGCTCATACTCGGGCTTGGTCAGCGCATCGACCATGTCTTTGCGGCTGGCGTCGAACTGAACGCCGCAGCGCAGGTCGCCGAGCGACCAGGTCAGCTTCTTCTCCTCCACGCCTTGCTTGATCTTCTTGCCGGCCCAGGTCTTCTGCAGAGTGCATTGCAGGTTGCTGCCGGACGTATCTTTCTTGACGAGGAGAGTACACAGATCCTTCTCGCAGGCCTCGAGCTGCGCCTTCTCCTCCTTCGGCTCGTCGAGTGCCGAAGCGCCAGCCGAGCAGACAAAAGGCAACGCCAATGCCGCAGCGAAACGCGCCGCGCCAATCCATGACCGCATGAAAGCCCCCCAGTTTTGACCGCATCAGTCGCCGCTCGACGGGCTCCAGACATCGCCGGCCGCGCGACGGGCACGCGTTTTATGTACCAATAAGGGCAGGTCAATGTTGGTGTGACGTTTTTCCACTTTCGCGTGCGTGCGGGGCTTTTTTGCCACTGCGTGCGGGAGGCCCGCCGCCGGGAGGGCTTGGGGCGGGCGCCAGTTCGGCTATGCTGAGCCATGTTCACCCTGGCTCTCTTCCGGCACGCCAAATCCAACTGGGACGACCCCGGCCTCAAGGATTTCGATCGTCCGCTGGCCCGGCGCGGCGAGGCGGCGGCTCCGCGCATGGGCGCCTTCATGGCCGCTCAGGGGATCGAGCCCGAGCTGATCCTGTGCTCGCCGGCAGTGCGCACCCGGCAAACGCTCGATCTGGTGTTGCCGTGCCTGAACGGCACGCCGACGGTCGTCTACGAAGAGGGCTTCTACCTGGCGGCGGCCTCACAGCTGCTGGCCCGCGTGCGCAGGGTGGAGGCTAACGTGCGTAACATCATGATCGTCGGTCATGATCCCGGCATGCACGGGCTGGCGGTCGATCTGGCAGGGTCCGGCACGCCCAAGCAGATGCAGGCGCTGGCCGCCAAATTCCCGACCGCTGGCCTGGCCGTGCTCGACTTCGAGGTGGACGAGTGGTCGAGAATTGGACCCGGGCTCGGCCAACTGCGCCTCTTCATGACGCCCAAACAGCTGGCTGACTAGAGAAGAGGCATCTCCCCCGCCTTGACCTGTGCCGCGCCACTCCCCTAAACCCTAGAGCAAGATCGTTTCTGATCGAAGCAGTTCGCTTCGATCATGGAACGTGAGTCTTGCTACATCTCAGGAACAGAGCCGGATTCACGCTTCAGCCGAGACGGTGTGTATGGGTGAAGTGGTTCAACCTGAAGCGATCCTGCTCTG
>CAWIZC010000039.1:0-40046 GCA_963840445.1 uncultured Alphaproteobacteria bacterium
TAGCCGCCGCTGTACGCACCAAGCGACACGAAGTGCGGGCCGATATCCACGTGGATGTGGCTCATGTCGCTGTAGGTCATGGTGCCGCCCGACTTGTGGTTGGCGATCAGCCAGCGCACCACCGCGCCCTTGCGGCCGCCGGCACTGAAGTCGATGGCGTTGCCGCTGGCGTGTCTGGAGATGCGCCCCGAGCCGGCGATGCGTGCGCCGGGCCGGCAGGTGGAGATGATCTGCATGGCGCCGAACTGCGCCTCGATGCGTCCGAGCAGGGCGCGCGCCGCCGGTGTCAGGCAGT
Organism: uncultured Alphaproteobacteria bacterium; assembly: GCA_963840445.1. Taxonomy (GTDB): domain Bacteria; phylum Pseudomonadota; class Alphaproteobacteria; order Rhizobiales; family Hyphomicrobiaceae; genus AWTP1-13. The sequence goes on from CAWIZC010000039.1 coordinate 296, forward strand.
TGCGTGAGGTCCTCGGCGACCTCGCGTCGCGATAGCGGACTGCGCCGCAGCGGGACGTGCGGCGGCTCGCTGGGTTTCGCGGCTTGTTGCTGCGAGGGCTCGTCTGACTGTTGCCGCTGCTGCTGTGACTGCTGCTCGGGCTTTGCCACCGCCAGCTGTTGCTGTTGCGGCTGCTTTTCCTGCGGTTGCTGCTCGCGCTTGCTCGCTTCCTTCTTGGTCGGCTTGGGTTTGTGCGCCTGGCGCCGATACCGCTGCACCGGTCGATCGTCATCATCGTCATCGTCGGAATAGGACTGATCGACGTAGCGGTGAGGCCGCGCATCGGCGGTGGTTGCCAGCGCGCCGAACGCCAGCGCGCCGAACGCGAATACGGCGGTGGCGGTGATGAGCCGCTTGCTCATGTGATCTCCTGGGTTTGTGCAGTTGCAGGATGCCGGCCGGGCGCAGGCCTCGGCCTGTTCCGGTGGCGCTGGGGGAGTGGCAGCCCGGAAAGGCGACCTGCAGCGCAGACGCACGCACCGGCCCCTCGGCCCGTCCCTCACCCGATCGGTCCCGTGGCAGTCGCGCGCCTGGTTCCCCAGAGCGCCAACTAGGATCGATCATTAGGCATGCCTGTCTGGGCGGCGCATGTGGCGAGAATTAGGCTTATTTTCGTGCCTGGCGCACATGCGCTGTGCCAGCCACCTTGCGGCCGCGCGTATGAGCTATGGTGCGTCCATTGCTACTGCTTGACGAGGCTCGCCGCCGTGCAACTGGCTCCCCTGCGCTTCACGAAGATCGAGGGCACTACGGTTGCCGTCAACGTGGCCTCGGCCGCGGAGGCCAAGGCGGCGGTGAAGGAATTGCGACACAAGAAGCGCGAGCTGAAATTCCTGCGTGGTGCGCTGGCGAAGCAGCACAAAGCGGCCAAGCCCAAGCGCACGAATAAGCGCACGAAGAAGAGCAAGCCGGACAAGGGCGGGTTCGATACCTTCCTCGACGACATGCGCTGGGGCATCTCGTCACTGCTGGAAGCCCAGCCTGAGGTGCCGCAAGCACCGCGCAAGCCGACGCCGGCCGAGATGGAGCGCGAGCTGCGCGACCTCGATACCATCCTGCACAATATCGACGGCTGCATCCTGCAGCTGCAAGGCAAGCTGCTGTCACACAAGTAGGGCAGGAGAGGGAAGTCGCCTCGCGCCTACCTGCACCTTCCTTTGCTGCAGCAGGCATGGCATAGAACCCTGCGCGCGCGCAAGATGGGCGGGGCTTCGGGCGGTTTGCGACTGGAGGAGCCGATGCTGCATTCCGTCGCTTTTCCCCGCCGTTCATGACTTTTCGCAATGACGAGCCGGCCAGACCTTTGGTTGGCTCAAGCCTGTTATTCACCCATTCAGCTTGGAGGAGTTCACGATGCCGGCACTCCGTCTCCTCAGCCTCATAGCCGCTCTAGTCCTGGCCCCAAGCGCATGGGCTCAGACGAACATGAGCTCTGCTCTGACCCAAGACCTCAGGGATGCCGAGGTGCAAAAACAGCTCATTGCAATTGGCGTCCTCGACGCGACAGCGGGACGTGCGTCAGGCCCCGATCTGGGCGACGCCGTGGCCTGGTTCCGCAAGGCATACCAGTTCGCGGGGGGCACGGGGCCGCTGACGCCCGACGAGAGGCAGAAGCTGAAGGAATTCCTACGACAAATTCATCGCCAGGACCGGCTTGCAGACGGTGACCTATACGGACGCTGCCACCAACACAGTGATGAAGCTGCACGTGCCCGCCGCGTTCGTGGGGACCAGCCCGCAGAAGATCGTCGGAGATAAGGGCAAAGAGTGGTGGGAGTACCGCGACAACACCGACAACAAGGTGTCCGTCGGACCCGAAATTCACATGCTGGCCGACTTCACCCCGATTGCGCTGTTCAGAGAGCGCATCATGAACGTGTCCCTGAAGTATAAGCATCTCCATCTGACGTCCGACGAATTCGCTGCAGAGGGAGAGGCCGCGGGCGATGACGGTGGATACGTCTCATCCAATCAGGTCCTCACGGCCAAGGACAGGCTGAAGGGCGTGTTCGTGCGCTATGCCAAGCGGGCGCCGCCATTGTTCGAGGTGCCGGACTTCTAGGGCCCGTAGTTGCGACCGAGCTTGTCTCGGCCAGCGAGTCCATTCCGGATCCAAAAGACAGGGCCTGGCAGCTTTTGATGCAAGGCGTCGCCAACCTGGTGATCGGCGAATTCCCCTTCGAGAAGGACAATGGCTGGGACCGTGTGAGCACCCGTCCATGCCCGCCGGCTACAAGCGGAGTGAAGCGCGTCCTGTTTGGCACCGATCGGAACGCGACCGGTGCATTGAAGCAAAGTGGAGCCGTTGCCGATCCCAATTCCCTGTTCGACAACACGCCGGGCAACCAGCTGCACCTGGGCTGCGCCTATGTCTCCGTGCCTGACAAGGAGGTGAAAAAATCCGGCGATCTCGGAGAGAGCAAGATCACCGACTTCCACTTGCTCTACTCCACCAAGAAGGCCGACATTGGCGATCAGCTGTTCTTGACCGACGAAGTCGCGGAGAGCTCGCAGACGACAAACAGGTTTGCCGGAAGACCGGACCGCGCGCGTGTTGCGCCACGAGCGAACACACGGTCGAGCGCCGGCGGTGACACCGCCGCCAGCAGCGCGCTCGTGTTCATTCACGGCTACAACACGTCGTTCAAGGACGCCCTGTTCACGGCGGCCCAGATCGCGTCGGCGACCGACTATCCAGGGCGGGTCTACATGTACAGCTGGCCCTCTGCCGCCAGCATGTTCGGCTACATCGGCGACATGGACAAGGCCGAGCAGGCCGAGCCGTTCCTGCAGTCGTTCATGAAGCTGTTGATGCGCGATGCCGATATCGACGCAGTCGACATCCTCGTGCACAGCATGGGCTCGCAATCGGCGCTACGGGCTCTCAGTGCGCTGCGTTCCGTGTTCGAGACGGAACGGCAGGGTGCGGCCCGGCAGCAGGCGATCCGCATCGGCCAGATCATGTTCGCTGCGCCCGACGTGGCGATGCCGGTGTTCGACCAGAAGATACGCCGCATCGCGCCGTACGCGGATCGCGTTACCGTCTACGCGTCGATGACGGATGCGGCCCTGCTGGCGTCCAAGGTCCTGCGCAGCGGTGCTGGCCGCATGGGCCAGCTCAACGACAACAAAGAGCCCCTGCTGGTCGAGGTGGACAATGTGCATGTCATAGATGCGACCGGAAAGGAGAGCTGGTGGCGGCTCGACCGGATCATGTCCGGGTACGGCCACGACTACTTCCTGCAGAGCCCGGGCGTTCTGGCCGATATCCAGAAGATCCTGAAATCGATCGGGAAAGAGGACAAGACGACCCCCAAGCAGCGGTCGCCGGACTTGTTCGACGAGGCGCCCTACAGCGAGAATACCGGCAACAAGAAGTGGTCCTTCTGGCGTCTGAAGGAAAGCAAGGCTGCGGCGGTCGCCGCGGATGGCCGCCAGTGAGCACCCATAACACGTCTCCCAAAACAAAAGCGCCGTCGCGGTTGCGGCGGCGCTCGTTGGTCTCTGCTTAGAGGCGGGGCCGGTTAGACGCCCAGCCACCACTTGGCGGCGAAGTAGCCCCAGGTCACTGTCAGCACAAAGGAGGCTGACATGGTGGTAGCAACGGAGCGCCACTCGCGCCGCGCCCGGTATCTCTGGGCGTCGTAGGTCGCGCGCGCCTTGGGATTGGCGAGCGTCTCATAGGCGAGTTTGACTTCCTTGAAGCGCTGCACCGCGCAATCGTCGTTGCCATGCAGGTCCGGATGCGAGGCCTTGGCCAAGCGCCAGTATGCTGCCTTCAGCGCGGTCTCATCGACATTGCTGGGAACGCCTAGCACTCCGTACAGGTCGGACATGGTAGTGACCCTCTCAAGTTCCTATGACGGCGCAGCGAACGCTCTGCAACTCGCTGATACATTGAGGAAATGCGCGCATTGACGCGCAAGCCAGCCAGACGGTTCCGGTCTGGCAAATGCAGCGCGCCGCTTATCCACAGTCACAAAATGTCGTTGAGATTTGCTGAACGGATGCGATCCCGCCCGGAGCCGTCATGCACGTGACGCAGCAACGAAGGCGCCAATGGCACAACAACGCGGCCTGCCGCATTCGGGTTCACAGAGAAACTTGGATAGCCGCCGCACGCTTAGCGCACAATGTTCACGCCGCGGGACGCTTGCCCGACAGGATCTCCCAGGCAACATTGATTTGCTTGGTGCGCTGCTCGCGCAGCCGACGGTCCGCTGCGCTGGTGGCAAAGTCCGGATGCCAGCTCTGACGCAGGCCATCGACAATTTTCTTGATCGAGGTCTCGCCAGCATCGGGACTGGCGCCCAACACATCGCAGGCCTCTTGGCGCGTACGCGGAATTTGCCCGTCGCCGAACGCCGTGGCGTGGGTCTCCGGGGCCAGCCTGGGCGGGGCTTTCGGTTCAGCGCTCGGGCGAGGCAGCGCGGTGCTCCTCGACCACACCTTGGGCCGCGCACCTTTGCCGTCGAGGCTGACGCTGCCGAACTCGCGAACGCCCGCGGCGGCCAGGCTCAGCTGCTCGCGATGGCGCGTCCAAGCGAACAGGCCGAGCGCAAGCACCACCAGGCTGGCAAAGCCCATCAGCGCCTGCGTGGTCGCAGATGGCGCAAAGGCGGTCAGAGTGGAGTGACCCGCGGTGGTTTCGGGCGTGATCGGCTTGGTGACCGAGACAGGCTCGACGTTGGGCTTGGTCTCGGCGACGTGCGCCAGAGCCTGCTCCGCGTAGGGCGTGGTCGGCTTGGAGGTCATGCCCTGACCTGCCGGCGTTTGCTCGGCGGGGCGGTTGATGATCCTCGGCGTGATGGTGCCGGTGCCGATGCCGCCTGTGCCGGTGTTGCCTGACGAGGTGACCGGCTCGGCGGCGGCCATCTCGCGCGGCGGCTCCGGCAGCTTGGGCTTGATCTGCACGGGCGCCGTGGTTTCCGCCGGCGTCACAGGCCGAGCTACCGGCTTGGGCGTGCTCGTCGGTGTTCCGGTCGCCGTGGTCGTGGAGCCCGCGACCTGCGGCGTTTTGGCCGGCAGTTCTTTGATCAGCGGTTCCTTGGTCGGCATATCTCGGGCCGGCATGTCGCGCGGTGTCTCGATGCGCGCCGACTTGGCGGGGCCGCTCATGCCGGGTCCTTCAACTCCCGCGCGCGGGTCGGCAGGCAGCGGCGGCAGATCCATGGCGGCAAATCGCACCTGCAGTCCGAAGGCCGGTGCGAAGCCGGCCGGCATCTCGACGACGGGGCCGCGACGCAAACCGCGGTCGGCGCAGTCGTCGCCGTAAGGGCCACGCCGGCGCCAGCGCGGACAGGGGTCGTCATCCGGCCCTACGTCGCGGCTCCAATACTAATTCATGCGCATGCGCAGGCGGCCGTTCTCGACCCAGGCCCGGCCCGTGCTCTGCTCGGATGCCGCTTCGACCACCGATACCCAGTCGACACGCTTGCCGCCGCAGTCGAGGTCGAAGCGGTGCAGCACCCAGGTGCGGCAGGCGCTGGGGTTGATGGGCGAGCACACCGTGTACGGCCGCTCCTCGCGCTGGCCATAGATGCGATAGGATTCCTCGCGTGACGGCGTCAGCGTCACCCGGCCGTCATAGGCGGAGCAGGTGTACGGCATGATCAGCCGCTCCTGCGCCAGGGCTGCGCTGCTGATAAGGGCCAGCGCAGTCGTGACGCCCAGGCGGGCGGTGAGGTGCCGGGAAGATCGGGCCAAGCTAAGCACTTTGGATGTCAGCCTCTTTTGCTCGATTCGGAATGCTGCACAAAGATCGCCCGATCCTTGGCAGCTTTGTGGCTGAGGCCATGCGGCGAGGCGCTGCAGCGCTGGATATCTACGGTGGTGACCGCTATCAACCGGCCATGGACAGCGTGAACGGAGCCTTCCATGGGGGACTTTGACGGCAAGATCATCCTGGTCACCGGCTCAGCTACCGGTCTCGGTGCGGCGATCGCACTCGGGGCAGCCAAGCGCGGAGCCGAGGCTGTGGTCCTCAATTGTTCCAAGAGCCGTAAGGAAGCCGAGGCGACTGCGGAGGCCGTGCGAGGGGCGGGCGCGGAAGTTCTAATCGCCCAGGGCGACGTGTCCGAGGACGCCCATTGCCGAAGGATCGCGGAGGTCGCCGCCCGCTTTGGCCGGCTCGACGCTTTGGTTAACAACGCGGGGGTCACCAAACACGTGCAGAACCACGCCAACCTCGACGGGCTGACGAAAGAGGACTTCCTGCACCTCTACGCCGTCAACACGGTTGGTCCGTTCCAGATGCTGCGGGCCTGCCGACCGCTGCTGGAAGCGGCCGAGCATCCCAGCGTGCTGATGACATCGTCCATCTCCGCCGTGACGGGCCTCGGCTCCTCGGTCGCCCATGCAGCCTCCAAGGGAGCCCTCAACACCATGGTGCTGTCGCTGGCCAGGGCCCTGGCGCCGAAAATCCGCGTCAACGCCATCTGTCCGGGTTTCATGGACACGCGCTGGTTCAGCAGCGTGTTCGGCGAGGAGAAGGCTGCGCGTGTGCGCGAGAACGTGGCGAAGTCGGTGCCGCTGCAGGTCGCGGCCAAGCCCGAAGACATCGCCGACGCGGCGCTGTTCTTCATCTCGGATGCGGCGCGGCACGTCACCGGCGAGATGTTGCTGATCGACGGCGGCGCGCACCTGGGCATGGCGCCGACGCGGGCGCGGTGAAGCCGCGCCCGCCGAGCTCAGTGCCGGGCAAAAGTTATTTTACGTGATTGGGGCAGCGCTCGTAGACGAACCTGTTGATCTCTTTGATCAGGTCGCCGTGCACCACGCCGAAGGTGTCTTCCAGCTGCGCGGCCGACCAGATGGCGCCCTTGACGACCGTGGGAGCCTGAATCTCGCCGACACCGATCCAAGCCTTCACCGCCTTGCCGTCCTTGAACTGGATGCGCGGCGACAGGTTGACATTGATGTTGAGCACTTCCTTCTCGCGCTCGACCTCGCACTTGACGGCATGCGTGGCGAGCTTGAGCTCATACTCGGGCTTGGTCAGCGCATCGACCATGTCTTTGCGGCTGGCGTCGAACTGAACGCCGCAGCGCAGGTCGCCGAGCGACCAGGTCAGCTTCTTCTCCTCCACGCCTTGCTTGATCTTCTTGCCGGCCCAGGTCTTCTGCAGAGTGCATTGCAGGTTGCTGCCGGACGTATCTTTCTTGACGAGGAGAGTACACAGATCCTTCTCGCAGGCCTCGAGCTGCGCCTTCTCCTCCTTCGGCTCGTCGAGTGCCGAAGCGCCAGCCGAGCAGACAAAAGGCAACGCCAATGCCGCAGCGAAACGCGCCGCGCCAATCCATGACCGCATGAAAGCCCCCCAGTTTTGACCGCATCAGTCGCCGCTCGACGGGCTCCAGACATCGCCGGCCGCGCGACGGGCACGCGTTTTATGTACCAATAAGGGCAGGTCAATGTTGGTGTGACGTTTTTCCACTTTCGCGTGCGTGCGGGGCTTTTTTGCCACTGCGTGCGGGAGGCCCGCCGCCGGGAGGGCTTGGGGCGGGCGCCAGTTCGGCTATGCTGAGCCATGTTCACCCTGGCTCTCTTCCGGCACGCCAAATCCAACTGGGACGACCCCGGCCTCAAGGATTTCGATCGTCCGCTGGCCCGGCGCGGCGAGGCGGCGGCTCCGCGCATGGGCGCCTTCATGGCCGCTCAGGGGATCGAGCCCGAGCTGATCCTGTGCTCGCCGGCAGTGCGCACCCGGCAAACGCTCGATCTGGTGTTGCCGTGCCTGAACGGCACGCCGACGGTCGTCTACGAAGAGGGCTTCTACCTGGCGGCGGCCTCACAGCTGCTGGCCCGCGTGCGCAGGGTGGAGGCTAACGTGCGTAACATCATGATCGTCGGTCATGATCCCGGCATGCACGGGCTGGCGGTCGATCTGGCAGGGTCCGGCACGCCCAAGCAGATGCAGGCGCTGGCCGCCAAATTCCCGACCGCTGGCCTGGCCGTGCTCGACTTCGAGGTGGACGAGTGGTCGAGAATTGGACCCGGGCTCGGCCAACTGCGCCTCTTCATGACGCCCAAACAGCTGGCTGACTAGAGAAGAGGCATCTCCCCCGCCTTGACCTGTGCCGCGCCACTCCCCTAAACCCTAGAGCAAGATCGTTTCTGATCGAAGCAGTTCGCTTCGATCATGGAACGTGAGTTCTTGCGCTACATCTCAGGAACAGAGCCGGATTCACGCTTCAGCCGAGACGGTGTGTATGGGTGAAGTGGTTCAACCTGAAGCGATCCTGCTCTGTTATGCTCGTCCTGATCGACAAGCAGCATCGTCCTCCACTGCCGTCCACGCCAGTCCGGCAGTGAGCATTGAACCATTGATTCAATGGTGCTTTCGTCCACGTGAATCCGGTGCCCTCCGTTGCCATCCCGAAAAAATGCGGGTATCGCAGCGGGTATCGAGAAACCCGGATACCCGCACTAATGGCCCTGTCCGACGCCAAAATCCGTAGCGCGAAGCCAGGCGCGCATCGGCTCAAGCTGACCGATTGCAGTGGCCTCTACCTGGAAGTTCGGCCGACCGGCGCGAAGCTCTGGCGCTATCGCTACCGCATCGCGGGCAGGGAGAATGTCTTTGCTGCGGGCGAGTACGTACAGGCTCCGCAGGGTGAAACCGGTGAGCAGGCCTTGGCACGGCAATGCGCGGGAATGCTGACGCTGGCGGAAGCGCGGGCGAAGCGGGGCGAGTGGAGAGCGCTCGTAACGCAAGGCATCCATCCAGCGCACCATCGAAACATGGCCCGCATCGAGCAGTCTACCAGGAACGCGAACACCTTCGAGGCGGTGGCGCGAGTGGATGGCAAAGAAGAATGAATCTTGGACTCCCCACTACACGCGACAAGTCCAGCGATTCCTTGAAGCCGATGTGTTCCCTAGCGTTGGTGCTTTGCCCATTCGAAAGGTGACGGCGGCGCACTTGCTTGGGATCGTGCAGCGGGTGGAGATGCGCGGTGCTGAGACCGTGGCGATTATGCTGCGGCAGTGGATTTCGGCCGTATTCCGGTACGCCGTAGCGACACTCCGGGCGGACACCGACCCGGCCTCGGCATTGAAAGGGGCAATCCACCGGCCGCGAACCAAGCATGCAAAGCCCCTGTCCCGAGCCGAGATTGCAGCCTTCGCGCATGCCCTCGAAGCTTGCGGTGGGTATCGAACCACCGTTATTGCCCTTCGGCTAATGTTGCTAACTTTTGTTCGCACCAAGGAGCTGCGTGCTGCACCGTGGAGCGAGATCGATCTCAACCTCAGGAATGGCGCATTGGCGCCAATCGCATGAAGATGCGGCAGCAGCTTATCGTCCCGTTGTCGCGGCAGGGCGTAGCGCTTCTGCGAGAGTTGCACACCCACACCGGTGGCCGGGTTTTCCTGTTTCCAAACTATCGCAATCCCGAAACCTGTATGACTGCACGACGCTGAACCGCGCGCTGGAGCGCATGGGCTTCAACGGCAAGATTCTGCCCACGGCTTTCGGGCGACAGCATCCACTATTCTGAACGAGGCTGGTTTCCGGCCCGACGTAATCGAACGCCAGCTTGGCCACTCGGAAAGGAGCAAGGTGCGAGCGAGCTATAACCAGGCGGAATATCTCGAAGATCGCCGTTACATGATGCAGCAATGGGCCGATCTAATCGACGACATAACCAAAGAGAAAAGTAAGGTGACACCCATCAAGCGCGTGGTGGCATGAACTGGCCTAAGTGGCCGTTGGGCTCTAAGGGTTGCGGCAATGAGATTTCCAAAATACGTACCGGCCGCGGTGAGAACCCACCTTTCCAGACTTCTGCCTTTCCTCGATGTCTTTATTGACTTTCCAAACGACCCAATTCCACGCGTTTTGGACGAATACGTTAAGTACTTAACAAAAGGGGCGATTGCGGGGAATTTGAAAGTTTCCTGGATGAACATGTGGCCGCTGTGATCGAAAAAGGTGCAAGGAGTTTCAGGCACCGTCGAGAAATAGGAGCAAGCAAAGAATGCCTGCTCCGGATCGCTCAAGACGAGCGAATGCGCGAAGCTTATGACCTGTTAGCGACCCAATATAGAGATGATGAAAGTTGGCACCAGCTCATATGGGCAGCAACAATGGCCTCTCTGGATTTTCAGAAATACCGAAAAGATTTATCCATTGCTATCGATTTATGCGAGCGGATTGATCAAGTCTCTCAAGATCTTGCATCCTTATTGAAGCGGGTGCGCAAATGCAACGTAGTTGTCCCCGCTTTCGGGGCCATTTCCGTGCTACTCGACGAGGCTCGTATCGTTGAGCCAGAGCTATTCAGTGATGGCGCTCGAGATTTTGCGGCCCCCTTTTGGTGGCGACTTTCCATACGAGGCGGCGATGGCGCTCGGCTGCGCATTCCTCTCCACCGGTAGCTGGCGCCAGGTCACCAAGGCGCGGCCCGATCAGCTGTGGTCGCTATCGACGCCGCGTGTGAAATCGGGGTTTCAGTCGCGCATCGTCAGCGACAACGCTTCGGCGCGCGACATCGCGGTGCTCATCTCGGTCGCGGACAATGTGGAACCGCTGTTTGCCTCGACGCGCAAGTTGCTACCGCCGCTGCGCGCGATTGCTCACGTAGCGGGGCCGGGACCTTATCCACATCTGCTGAACAGCGCGGGCGAGGCGTCAGACATTGCCTTCGTCGTGCAGGACGCCATGAGGCAAACAAGGAGGGCTTACGGCAATGTCGGCACGGTGCATGTGTTTGCCGCAACGCCCGCCGGCCTCGCCGTGCTGATTGGCCAGCTGCTGAATACCTTTGGGGCCGTGCAGACGTATGAGCATGCCGGTACCGACGGCAGCGGCTGCTACAAGACTGCAGCGTTCCTTCATCCCTGCGATTGATTCAGAAGCACCGCCTCCCAGAGCTGGGTGGGGCGTAGGTCGTGAGGCCGCAGCGCCGAGGCTGGAGGCGCGCAGCGCGGGAAGATTGGCGCTGGTGCGCGCCGATGGTGGGTAAGGTTGGGACTAATGCATCCATGAACCGCGAGACGATGGAGGCCGATAATGGACCCGATTGCTTGGTTATGCGAAAGACTACAGGGCTTCCCAGGACCGCACCAAGACGAGCTTCTCAAGGCCATCGCTGATTTCGCGTTATTGTGGTCGTTCTTCGAGGGGTTGGTTCTGGCCACTGGGCGGTTCGCCGAGTTCGCATCGTGCGCCGCGTCAGGCAATGGCAATCAGCCAGATCGGCGGGTTCGCCGATCACCTGGCGCCCGAGCCTCACGCCTCGCGTCTTGGCCCGCTCGCGTCCCTGTATGAATCACGTGAGGAAGCGTCAGGTCCGCCCAAAGGGCGGTCCGCAGGCCGTGGTACGCTGCACGTGACCAACTCAGCGCGCTTGGCTGGTGCTGGCCGCGGGCTACAAAGCAGATGATGAAGACGACATGAACCTGCTCAGCGCCTGCCGGGAGGCCGCGCGCCGGACCTTCCGCATCCAGAGCCTGCATCCCGAGCAGGAATCGGCGATGCTGGCCGTCCTCAACGGGCGCGATGCGTTCGTCTCGCTGCCCACCGGCTTTGGCAAGTCACTGATCTACCAGGTTCCGGCGATGATCGTTGAGCGGCCGACCATCGTAATCTCGCCCCTCATTGCTCTCATGACAGATCAGGAGCGCGCTCTAAAGAAGCGCGGTGTTCCTGTTGTCGCGATTCACGGCCGGCTGCGGGCCGCCGAGCGGCGCGACGCGCTTGAGCAACTCAAGAAGGGTGGCTGCCTCGTCGTTCTCACAACGCCCGAGACGCTCGAGTCGGCCGCGACCGCTCCCTTGTTCGAACGCGCGCGGCCGGCGCTTCTGTGCATTGATGAGGCCCACTGCATCTCGGAGTGGGGGCACGACTTCCGGCCCTCCTACCTGCGTCTCGGCAACGCGCGTAAGCGCCTGGGGAATCCGCCGGTACTTGCCCTCACGGCAACAGCAACGCCACGTGTCCGGGAGGACATCGCAGAACGGCTGCGGCTGGACAACCCACGGGTGATCGTAGCACCGGCGTACCGCGAGAACCTTGGCCTCACCGTCGATATCGTGCCTGGCGCGGCGAAGTTCCCCGCTGCTGCCCGGCGCATCAAGCGCCTGCAGCGCCCCGGCATCATCTATTGCGCCACCACAACGGCGGTGGACGAAGTGTCGGGCGCCCTCGGGCGCGCGCGCATCCCGGTCACGCGATATCACGGCAAGATGCGCGCTGCCGATCGTGACGCGGCACAGCGCCAGTTCATGAATCCGTCCCGGCGCCTGATCATGGTCGCAACCACCGCCTTCGGCATGGGCATCGATAAACCGAACATCCGCTACATCCTGCACTACCAGGCTCCTGGGTCCCTGGAGCAATATGTTCAGGAGATCGGTCGTGCGGGTCGCGACGGCCGCCCGGCGCAGTGCATTCTTCTGTTCGACCCTGCCGACCTTGAAATCCACGAGCATCTCCAGTCGCAAAGCCGCCCAAGCGTGGGGCACCTGGAGCGGCTTGAGGCCGCGCTCACCGCCTGGAGGGGCGAAGAACGGGCCCCTACGGCCGAGACGCTGGCGTACTCGGCTGGCGTACCGGCACGAATTTGCGAGGTGCTGCTGTCGGATCTGGAAGAGGCGGGCCTCGTTGGGCGCGACCAGGAAGGCGGAATCACTATTGCGGTGCCGGCGAAGAGCTTCAAAGCCGGCGTCAGCGATCTCGTGGCGAAACTCAAGACCTTCCGCTACGAGGGCGAACGGCGTCTTCGCCTCATTGCCGACTATGCCCACTCCGAGGAATGCCGCAGCGTATTTATCCGACGGTATTTCGGGGAGGATTATCCACCGCGCTGCGGGACGTGTGACCGCTGTCGCGCCGACCGCGGTGTGGCCGAGCAGGCAAGCCCTGCACCGAAGAGTCGCCCGGAGAAAGGACCGCGTGGCAAGCGCCAACCACCTGCCAGGAGAACGCGCCAGCGACGCCAACGCATTGAGTCATGAAACCGGCGCCATTGCCGGTGCCCTTCAGTACGCCTACTTCAATGCCGGGGGCAGGCCCCGGACGCAAAAGGTGGTGCCGACACCGCCAATCTGCCGCCTCTTCCTGGACACGAAAATGCTCATCCCTGAAGCGCCTGACGCCTTTCCCTTCGATAACAGCTACGCGCGCCTGCCGGAGCGCTTGTTTGCGCGTTTGCCACCCACGCCCGTCGCCGCACCGCGCCTCATCCGGCTGAACGAAGCACTTGCCCGGCTCCTTCGGCTTGATCCCACAATGCTGAAGTCTGCAGAAGGCGTTGCGGTCCTCGCGGGCAACAGGGTGCCACAGTCGGGCGAGCCGCTCGCCATGGCCTATGCCGGCCACCAGTTCGGAGCCTTCGTACCGCAGCTTGGTGATGGCCGTGCCGTTCTTCTGGGCGAGGTCGTCGATGTCGATGGCGTGCGGCGTGACATCCAGCTGAAAGGCTCAGGTCCCACCCCCTTCTCGCGCAACGGCGACGGCCGCGCAGCGCTCGGCCCCGTCCTGCGCGAGTACATCGTCAGCGAAGCGATGGCCGCACTTGGCATCCCCACCACGCGGTCGCTGGCGGTTGTCACGACCGGCGAGACCGTCCGCCGGGAAATGTCCGTGCCCGGCGCTGTCCTGACCCGCGTCGCCTCCAGCCACATCCGCGTCGGCACCTTCCAATACTTCGCGGCCCGCGCAGACGTGGATGCGATCCGGCACCTCGCTGACCACGCGATTGCCCGTCACTACCCTGAAGCGGCTGGCGTAGCGAACCCCTACCGCGCTCTTCTCGAGCAGATCATAGCCCGCCAGGCGGGTCTCATCGCGCAGTGGCTGCTGGTCGGTTTCATTCACGGCGTCATGAACACCGACAACATGTCGATCGCGGGCGAGACCATCGACTACGGCCCCTGCGCTTTCATGGACAGCTATGACCCGGCGACGGTCTACAGCTCCATCGATAGCTTCGGTCGCTACGCCTATTGCAACCAGCCGCGCATCGGCCGGTGGAACCTCGGCCGGCTCGCGGAAGCGGTCCTGCCGCTGCTGGACGAAGACAAGGACACCGCCATCCAGCAAGCGAATGAGGCGCTCGACGGCTTCGGCCCCCGCTTCGAGGCGTCTTACACCGAGGGCCTCAGACGCAAGCTTGGGCTGCTTCACGCGCAACCCGACGATCTGATCCTGGCGCAGGGACTTCTGGAGTGCATGGCGCAGAACGGCGCTGATTTCACATTGACCTTCCGTCGCCTCTGCGAAGCTGCCGCCAACCCGGATGTGGACGCTGGCGTCCGCAGCCTTTTCACCGACCCGACCGCCTACGATAGCTGGGCTGAGCAATGGCGCCGTCGGTTGGCTGAGGACGGCACTGTCGCCTGGCAAGAGCGCTTGTCAGTGATGCGCGCGGCGAATCCGGCCGTCATCCCCCGCAATCATCTCGTCGAGGAAGCGATCGCCGCTGCCGTAAACAAGAGCGATTTCGCGCCGTTCGAGAGTCTGCTCGCGGTGCTCGCGCGACCTTACGACGACCTGCCATCGACCCTCGCCCGGTACGCCGACCCGCCCCGGCCCGAACAGGTCGTGCGCCAGACGTTTTGCGGTACCTAGAGGATGGGGACCGGCTAGCGCGACTCGGCATGAAGATTGCGACCTTCAACATCAACAACGTCAACCGCCGCCTGCCCAATCTGCTGGACTGGCTCAAGACTGCGAAGCCTGACATCGTTTGCCTGCAGGAACTCAAATGCACCGACGCACAGTTTCCAGTCGATGCAATCAAGCAGGCCGGATATCACGCCGTGTGGCGCGGGCAGCGGACCTGGAACGGCGTCGCCATCCTGTCGCGGGGATCGGCGCCGATCGTGACTAGGACCTCCCTTCCCGGCGACCCTTCGGACGACCAGTCGCGCTATATCGAGGCCGCGATCGAGGGGATACTTGTTGGCTGTATCTACCTGCCGAACGGCAACCCCCAGCCAGGGCCCAAGTTCGACTACAAGCGGGCCTGGTTCAAACGCCTCACTACGCATGCACGTAAACTGCTGCGCGAAGATCTACCCGTCGTGCTCGCGGGGTGATTACAACGTGGCCCCCACCGAGATCGACATCTATCCCACGTCGTCCTGGGATGATGACGCCCTGGTGCAGCCGCAGAGCCGGGCGGCGTACGCGAAGCTGGTCGCCCAGGGCTGGACCGATGCCATCCGCTCATTGCATCCCGACGAGCGCATCTACACTTTCTGGCACTATCTGCGCCATCGCTGGGAGCGCAACGCGGGCCTTCGCCTTGATCATTTGCTGCTCAGCCCCGCAATCGCCTCGCGGTTGCCCTGCTGCGCACCCTCCAGGGGCATTCGGGCTTGGTCCTGGCGGCGGCGTTCTCGCCCGACGGGCGGCAGGTGCTGCTGGGATTGATCGTCTCGTCCGCTCTGCGGACATCGCGGTAAGACCGTCACCCGAATGGGCGGAGACGCCGGCCTCCGGCCTAGGCGTCTCCGTCGCGCGGCCAACTTTGTCGCGCGATAGGGCGTGACCCGAGCGAAGCGAGGGGGCCGCCACGACAACACAGAACGGGGAACATTTTCGACGATTGTAATGTGCAGCTGGCGATCGACGGCGAGCATCGCGACCACGTGGCCGGCGACCTCCTGGAGGAGCTTCCCGCTGGCTTTGGCGCACACGCGGCCGGGTCGAACGCTGCACGCAGGACTTCAAATTACCGGGTCAGCCGCAACGGGTTCACTTTTTCGCTTGGTACACGCCGGTCCGCGCCGCGTCGCCGCCCCAGGTCGCCCACCCGGTGAACTCGGGGTTCTTCGTGTCGATGCCGACCAGGCGACCGTTTTCGGTGCCAACATAGATCCAGCCGCCCTCGATCACCGGCTGCGAGCGCACCGGGCCGCCGACCGTCCAGCGCTGCACGACCTCGCCGGACTTGGGGTCCAGGCGCCAGACCTCGCCCGCCGTAGTGCCGACGAAGATCGCGTCGCCCGCGGCCGCCGGCGCGGTCACCAGCGCGCCGCCGAGCTTGGCCATGTCGCCGTCGATCTTGCGCGTCCAGCGGGTTTTGCCGGTCTTGTTGTCGGTGCTCACGATCTCGTCGCCCATCGCCGCGACCAGGTCCTCTTCGAACGACAGCACGCGCGACCCCTGGTGCGACTGCATGCTCGAGACGCTCGCCTTGCCGATATTGAGCTGCGCCACGGTGGCGTTGGCGGAGACCGGAGCGCCTCCGCCGAACCCGTTCATCGCGTCGAGCGATTTGGCCTGCTCGGCGTAGGCGGCTTTCTGCTGGATTTCCTCGTCGAGATACTTCGCTTCCTTTTCCTGGAGCTTGCGCTCGGCCTGCCCCTTTCGGGTCGTCAGGGCTTCCTGGACAGGGCCGCCGGCCTTGTCGGCTCGCGCGCTGTAGTGGATGTCGCCGCCGGCGATGGTGGGAGCCGAGGTAGCGCGGGACTGGCGCGCCGAGATAATTTCACCGGTCTTTTGATCGAGCTGATAGACCGAGCCGCCGAAGGTGGAGGCGTAGACCTTCCCCTCGGCCACGACGGGCGCGGACTGGACGTCGCTGTCGATCCACCGCTGCCACAAGATTTTTCCGGTCTGCAGGTCGAAGGCTGCCAGCACGTGGCTGGCCGACGGGTGGCCGCCGGCGGGGTACGACGCGTAAACGCGACCGTCGGCGATGGCGGGCGCGCTCGTTAGAGGGTCACCGAGCCAGAGCGACCACACCTGCTTGCCGGTGTTCGCGTCGACCACGAATAGCGTGCATGACTCGGTGTTGAAAGCGCAGCGGCCCTCGTCGCAGGCGGCCGAGGACGGTCCGTCGTCGTCCAGGTCGAGGCCCCAGACGAGCTGGCCGGTCTTGGCGTCGACCGCATAGAACTCCTTGGAATGAAAGCCTCCCGAGCTGAAGACTTTGCCGTCGTAGACAGTCGGCGTGGTGATCGGCGCACCGCTCGGCAGCGTGATCTCGAAGCCACCGGGCTTGGCCTGGAGGGCATCCTTACCCAGCTTGCGCGGGGTCACGTGGCCGGCGCGGAACTCGGTCGGCGGTTTGCGGTTGGGAGCGGCTTGCCAGTCCCGGGCCTTCTGGAGGATGTCCTCACCCAGTGCCGTGGGTGTGAATTGGGACCACGCGTGGGCGGAGGAGAGCAGGATGGAGCTCGAAAGGGCGGCGGCATAGAGGAGGCGTGGCATGAAACCTCGAGGTCGGTAATTGAGGACACCGGCTAGTCAGATTGGATCCGGTCTGAGCACAAAAAAAGTGACTGTAATCCTTCGGCTTCGCATGGTCGTCGATGACGAAGCTGCTAACGGTCACCAACACCGCCAGCATTTTTGCGTCGGCAATAGCAATTCGTACCTGACGCCATCGATGTTGAGCACGCGGACCTTCAGGTCAGTCGAATCAGCGGGGCCAGGTACCTGCGCGCGAGCGTGGGAGTAGCAAGGTCGGAGACTGACCATAGTTGGGCGCATGGCGAATTCCCTGCCGCGAAACCTTAGCTCGTCGGTGTAATACGGGTGAACCGGCCCAATGGCGCATTTGTGACGGCGCCCAAAACAGGGCCTTCTACTGGATTGCATTCTGCGCCCTGCACCATTTCGGAAACCAATTCTCAACAGTGCGGACTTCGCCAAAATGAGAGAGGTTTATTAAACTTGGGTGCTCGCGTTATCGGATTATTGAGCACATCGCGCGCACCTGGCCACGCAGCGCAGCCTAGAGACAGAAGGCCTTTGTTTCGCCTGTCGCCCCGTCGTGCGCGAAGCGCTCACGGCTGGTGTGGGTCAGCGGGTTGCGGGGCGAGCCCGTCGGCTCGACCCCAACAACGGACGTTTGTGGCTGTCGTTTGCATCTTGACGGCCGGGATCGGATTAGAGAAACGACCGTGACCCGAATGGGCCGAGACCGTCCGCGGGCACAGCTGGTCATGGCAGCTCCCTCCCGTTGGTTGGGCTCTATCGCGCGCGAGGCGCGCGACCGAGCCACAGCAGTGCAAACCGGGAAAATGTGCCAAGACCTGCCGTCGTGACCCCACTCACAACTAGGCCGTCGTCGCCTCTCTTCGACGCCGATCTTGGGGAGAGATTCGGCGGCGCGTTTCAACCTGACCACCACCAGAGCTTCGGTGCTGATTGACACGTTTAGAGATGCTGTCACGGCGAAGGGTGATTGGCAGCCCTGAGCACCTGCTCGTATCCGAACAAGGCGGGGAGACCGCCCGTATGGACAAAGAGCACGCGCGATCCTCGTGCAATCGTCAGGTCGCGCACGAGCGCAATTAGCACGGCCAAAGTCTTTGCCGTGTAGACGGGGTCCACAAACAAGCCTTCGAGGCGCGCTGCGAGGCTGATGGCTTCGCGAGCGAGAGTACCGATAGCCCGTAGCCAGGCGCCAGAGCGGTATCGTAGGTCTTGACGTCGTCGCATCCGACTAGGGGGCCGCAACCGAGCATGTTCTCGAGTTTGCACACGAGCGTCGTGATCCGCGCCTGCTGAAGATCCGCGGGACGGCGGACGCACGCTCCGTGCACGGGTTGCGGGAGCCCGGCCACACGCATCCCGGACAGCAGCCCAGCGTGGGTCTGTCCACTGCCCGAAGCGACCACAACATGATCGAAGGCAATGCGCTGATCCTGCAGTTCTTGCGCCGCGCACATGTAGCCTAGCGCCCCCAACGGCGGACTGTTGATGCCGAGCGGGATGACATATGGCTTGCGCCCTCTTTCGCGGAGCCGATCGGCTTCACCATAAAGTGCCGCATCGGCGCCCGCTTCGTTTTCACCTCCCGGGAACGAAATGCGACGTGCCCCGAGGAGATCGTCCAGCAGCACGTTGCCATTCGTGTAGTACGTGGCATCCATGCCCGACACGCGTTCCTCTAGTTGCACTACGGCATCGAGCCCCAACTTTGCCGCGGCGGCTGCGGCGGCGCGCACGTAGTTGGACTGCACGGCACCGGTGATCAAGATCGTGTCTGCGCCCTGGGCAAGCGCGGCACCGAAATAAAACTCGAGCTGGCGGATCTTGTTGCCGCCCATGCCGAGCCCCGTGAGATCGTCGCGCTTGGCGTACACCTCGACTCCCAGCGCGTCCGACAGACGCGCCAGCAGTTCGACGGGTGTCGGGCCGGATAAGAGCGTAGCACGGGGAAACGAGCGAATGGCGTCAGCAAGTGTTGTCATGACGAAATCCGGATCAACCGATCTGACTCGCGTGCGGAGCAGTTCGCCGGGCCCTCAAAAGCCCACGCCCTTCCACCCACTCTTGCTCCACCGCTCGGCCGAGCGGATGTAGCCCTCGAGCACGGCGGCCGACTTGTGCCGGGTGTGCTTGCGGATGCGATAGCCCGGCATGTCGTTGGCAGCTGCCGAGGTCGCATACCCGGCACGCATGCTGTGCCCGCTGAACAGCGCCGCCAGCTTCTCGGCTTCGGCCTGCCCGCGACCCGTTCGCGTCATGTGTTTGCGCACGCGCGTCTTGATGAGGCGGGAGATGCTCCGGTCCGTCAGCCGTCCGCTGGTCAATCCACCGCCGGCGGATCCGATGACCTGCCGCTGGTCGACCGCGCAGAACACGGCATCGCCCGGCTTGAGGCACGCCATGGCCGCCCACGCCTCGAGCCGATCGCAGGCGGTCGGCATGTCGGCGCGCGGAATGACGATGGTCTCCGCCTGATCCTGACTCGCCTTTGACGACATCAGCTTGATCTCGGCGCCCAGGTCCGTCGCCAGCACGAACCCGCCGCCGTGCCTAGTTGCTGCCAGTCGAGCGCGACCAGCTCGGAGCGTCGCAAAGCGCCGGCCCATCCCAGCGCGAGCAGGGCGGCATCGCGCGCGTCCGATGCGACGTCGGTGCGCAGACCGTCCAGTAGCTTGCGCAACTCATCGGCCATCAGCGGCTGCGCCTTCCGTACTGTCTCCGTCTTGGCCTTGGTGTTACAGATACCGCGCCACACGCTGTTGATCAGGGCATGCTTGCGATCGAAGGTGTGGCCAGCGGCACGCTGGGCGACGATCACCGCCGACAGGGCCTGATTGATGCTGGAGCGCGCCAGGGTCTGCGGGAAGCCCTTCCCGGTGGCCAGCGCGGTCATCCAGGCCGCCACCGTGTCCGGGGCCGCAGGAAGCGCCTGGCGGCCGTTCCTGCGGCACCAGGCCTCGAACCCCGCCCAGGCTCGCCTGTAGGCCTCCTGAGTCCGCTGGGCGCGCGCAGCACGCGTGAAGGCGCGGACGTCCTCGACGAGGTCCGCCGGCAGCGCCAACTCGCGCAGATCGCGCTCGATGGTGGCGGGTAGGTTCACCCCAGAAGCTGGGGTCAACGGGTCTGTGGCGCTGCGTTGTGCCATCGGTCACCGCGTCTGATAATCTTTGTTAGCGGACACTGAGTCATCGGGGACTCGACGTCAAGCAAACGACCTCGGCCATCTCGATTTTCTTGGGATGAGAAGTCGTCGCAGCATCGCCGCCACAACCGGACTCATGCACCGCAGCAAAGGTTAGGTAGGGTCTGTTCGTGATCACCCGATGTCGCGCAGAGCACACCTCCAGTAATCGGCATCTGCTTTGAAGGTGCACCGCTCGTTGCTCTCCTCAGGGGCGGGCGGTAGGCGCCTGGTCTTGGTTCCCCAGACACAGGATTACGCGCCTTCCTTGGCCAACGACCCCAAGCACGCCCACGAAACGTTTCAGCACATCACGCCAACGCTGATGGAGATCGCTAAGGGTAGTGGAGAGCAATTGCCTGCGCGCGAGCGAGCTCACTTCGCCCACATGCGGGTCGGCTACTCCATGACGGTCGCGTGCGTGAGACCGGGAGATCTGCAGCAGCTTCCTTAGTTGAACTTGAGCCCGGCCACTCGAACGAGCGCGACGTTAGCGTCGATCTCGCGCTTGATCTGCGCATCGAACTCAGCGGGAGTGATCGCTATCACGTCCACGCCCGCGTGCCCCAATTTTTCGATGACGCTTGTTGTGCTCAGCGCCTTCTGCGCCTCCCCCTGGAGCCGGTCGACGATGTCATGCGGCGTCCTAGCTGGCGCCAACATGCCGATCCAGAAGGTGTAGGAGGAGTTGGGATAGCCGGCCTCGAGCGAGGTTGGCACATCGGGGAGGGACGAGCTGCGCCTTGGCGTCATCACGGCGAGCGCCATGAGCTGACCGTCTCGAATGAAGGGAAGCGCAGCCGCCGCCGTTGCACAGCAGAAGTCCACTCGGCCCGTCAACACTTCGGTGATGGCCTCCGGCATTCCCCGAAACGGAACATGAATGCCCTGGAAGCCGGCGCTGACGCGAAACAGCTCGGTGCTCAAATGCACAGCCGAGCCGACGCCGGTCGTAGAATAAGTGATAGTCCCTGGCCTCGCCTTGGCGGCAGCGACTAGGTCTTGCACCGTCTTGAAGCCCTTTGACGGCGAAACGACCATCACGTTGGGCGCACTGCCGAGCAGGGCGACGGCGGCGAAATCCTGAGCTGGATCGTAGCCCAACTTTGGATACACCGCGGGGACTATCGTGTGCTGCGACGAGTTGATCAGTAGGGTGTAGCCGTCAGGCTCGGCGCGAGCGACCGCAGCGGTGCCGATGGTTCCACCGGCGCCACCACGGTTCTCCACGTAGAACGTCTGGCCAAGCTGTTGCGCCATCGCGTCGAGCATTATGCGCCCGACAATGTCTATCGTGCTGCCCGCTCCGAGTGGCACAATCACCCGGATGGGTTTCGAGGGCCAGGTCTCGGCAAACGAGTCGGATGGCAGGACCGGGCTTGCTAACGCAGCTCCCAGGAGTTGCAATCCCCGACGACGGCCAATCTGCACGAGCAACCTCCATCACACAGCCAAACTCGATTCGGCTATCCTTCGACGCCACGCCGTCAGCAGGCCGCTTGCGAAAGCATGCAGTCCTGCAAACGGATGGTGGCCGATGCCGCCTCTGAGGTCGCGTTTCGCCCGAAGGCACAGTCGGAGCCCAAATAACCGCTACTTTCGTGCCGTCGCGGCGATCCGGGACCACTCGTCCATCTGAACACGAGCCACGACCGCGTAGCCCTTGCCGTCAGGCTTCAAGATGGTGGCTTCTCCTTCTTTGACTTCGAACCAGTCCTTGCCGAACGCGTCGACCACGTTCGGTTTGTGTGAGACGATGAGAACGCTGGTACCGGCTGCAGGAACCGTGCTCGCCAGCTTACGGAGCGCCGCGGTGCGCCGGTTGTTCTCATTGGGCGAGACCACCAATCCGCCTTCGGTGACGTCGGCGGTCTTTTCCGCCTTGTCGAAACCGGCGAGCTTGGCTGTCTGGTAGGCGCGGTTAAACTGGCTGGTGATGACTTTGCCGATCGGTATGCCGATCCGCTTGACCGCGACACCAAAGGCCTTTGCGGCCTCCTCTCCCTTTGGGCTCAGCTGTCGTTGCTTGGCGACATTGTCGGGGTTGAGCGGGTCGCTATCGGCCTGATCGGAGTGCGTAGCTCCATGTCTGAGCACGATGACGTGCCCGCCCGCTTTCAGCAGCTGTGCGAGTTCCGCATCGCCGGGCCGCGTTTGGGCGTGAAGCGGGCCAACCAGGAGCAGACCGCAAATGGCAGCTAGCGTTGCAAGCCGTGCATATTCCAAGCCTACCTCCCTTGACGGCGATCTCTTGATCGTCTGTCAGCGGTGTTCCGCTGGCTGCTTTCTGGACAGGAGTCCGATTAGGGATCGAGCAGAGACCTTACCTCGGCGGTTAGTCCGGCTTCGGAACTTGCGCTTGCCGGCTCGTAGCGTATTTGCTTCGGCCGACTCGAACGCCCTCGCTCGGCCTTTCGGCACCCATCAACCACATTGAGTCGTTGTGGAACATCAAACTGAGGTACTGCCATGATGGCCTGCGATCCGTCGGTGAGGTATGTCCAAGTCGCTGGAATATCGCCAATAACATTCGGACGTACAGGTGCGGGCGAAGAGCGGTGAGCCCAGTACTTTCGTACTAATCTATGCCAGGAATTCTTGTGAATTGGCGTGATGAATAGAAACCAAGACTACGCGTCCCACCGCCGTGCCTTTGAAGGCGCGTCTCGAACCAACCTCGTTTGAGACCCAACCTCGCCGGTGAGAATGTCAGCCCCGCCGGGTGCCCTTCATCACAGCTTCGATCTTTCGCGCGAACGCCCTTGCTCCGAAGCACCGAAAAGCGAATGTCGCACCATCCTTGAGCCTGACCTCGACAATGCGCGTCACGTAGCCGAACTTAACTTGGATGCGATCGATCGACTGTAGCGGCAAGCGCCACGACACATCATTGCGATGGGCCTTGATGTTGAGAACATTTGCTTTAAAGGACAGGGTATCGGCCATGAGGTAGACGGCGCCGCCGACCCATAGGCCGCCTTGCGTGGCCTTGAACCTCTCCAGCGTGCGGCGAATGGCTGCCACGCCCCAAAGCGTATCCAACGCGAGGACGCGCTCGCTGGGGGCTGCATCAGGACTTAGCGCGTTGGCGAATTTCCAAGCGATCGTTCCGGCGGGTGAGGGCATTTGCTAAACCGAGTTGCGTGGGGAAGCGAAGGAGCTACCTCATCAGAGATCCTGCGCTGCGTGACAACTGTATCGCAGTATCGACACCCCTGACGGCGCACAATCACTTTGTCTCAGATGGGTCGAAAGCGGCCCCAAAAGACGTATTCTGTCAGCCGGCGGCCAGGCACCTTTGTCCGTTCCGGTGACTACCACCCTAGCCTCGGCGCAACTGGCTTGTTCACTAGGAAGACACTAGCCCCAGAATTGGCCCTGCGATGAGGAGAACCACGACGCCGTTGCCGATGCCATGCCTCGTGATTTGGTCGCCAAGCCAGAGCAGGAATACGGTGCCAGCAACCAGGGTCGTGATCGCGCCAATTCGGAAGAGCCAGCCTGCCTCGATCACCACCCCCGGCCAGTTCTCGAGGCCGAAGGCAATGCCCTGAGTGCCTATTGGGCACCGTTGGTTGTGGTGGGCGAGGGGGCGCCGCGAAATAGCGCCATGTCCACTCTGTCAGGCAGGAATCGGAAGGATCAGCTCGATCACGTTTTCCTTCCGGATCGGGTCACGAGCGACGCGGCTCACATGTCTGCTGTCGATGCAAAAGGTCGTGGCCACACGAGCGCGCGACGCGATGTGCCATGTGTGGACGGCTCCGCGTTGGCAAGGACTTTCTGCACGTCGCAGGTCTGGTCGGAGCAGCCATGTGTTCGGCCTGTTAATGCGGCTCGCATGACCGCTGGCCATAATGCCCTCCGCGGATCGGGTCCCGG
Organism: uncultured Alphaproteobacteria bacterium; assembly: GCA_963840445.1. Lineage (GTDB taxonomy): Bacteria > Pseudomonadota > Alphaproteobacteria > Rhizobiales > Hyphomicrobiaceae > AWTP1-13. The sequence goes on from CAWIZC010000039.1 coordinate 24,574, forward strand.
TCAAAAGCCCGCACTCGACAGTGCTGTGGCACATGTGGGTTGTCCCGATCTCCGGATCGACCGGATCTGCATTACATGCTGTTGGTCCTTTCCAACCTTCACATCACGCCGGCTGACCGACGCGATCTCGCTCACGCCGCAAGTGCGGCGGGTTCTTTGTAGCGCTCGCCCTTGGCCATCATTGCCCAAGCCATGCGCGCAATCTTATTCGCTAGCGCGATGGCTGCCACCTTTGTCGGTCGCCGCGCCAGCAGCGCAGTGAGCCAGGGCCGATGCTTGGTGCCGTGGATCTTTGCGTAGCGAATGACCGCTAGCGCGCCGGCTGTGAACAGGCTGCGCAGATAACGATCACCACGCTTGGTGATGCTGCCGAGCTTTTCCTTGCCGCCGCTCGAGTTCTGCTTCGGCACAAGGCCCACCCAGGCCGAAAAATCTCTTCCTGATCGGAAAGCCCTCGGATCGGCAACGCTGGCCACCAGCGCGGTTGCGAGCGCAGGTCCCACGCCCGGGATCTCGTCGAGCCGCTTGCTCGTCTCATTGGATCGATGCCAAGCCACAATGCAGCGATCGAACTCCAGGATCTGCGCCTTCAGCATCCGTAGCTGCGCACCAAGGCCGGCAAGGCACTCGCGTGCGACCTCTGGCACGCGATCGTCATTCGGATCGGCGACGACGTCGAGCAGCTCCTCGACACCGTTGCGGCCGACGGGCGCGACAATTCCGAACTCGGCAAGATGCGCGCGGATGGCATTGATCACGGCGGTCTGCTGGCGAATGAAAAGATGCCGCGTCCTATGGAGCATCAGGCAGCTCTGCTGCTCGGGCGTCTTGGTCTCGACGAACCGCATGTTCGGACGCGTGACGCCTTCGCAGATCGCCTCGGCATCGGCGGCATCATTCTTCTGACGCTTGAGGTAGGGCTTCACATAGGCCGGCGGCATCAGGCGCACAGTATGACCGAGAGCTCGCAGTTGACGCGACCAATGGTGTGACGTGGCGCAGGCCTCGACGCCAACCAGGCAGGATGGCAGCTTCTTGAAGAACGGCAGAACCTGCCGGCGCCTCAGCTGGCGGCGAACGACCACATTGCCTCGCGCGTCCACGCCATGGACCTGGAAAACCGATTTGGCGATGTCGAGACCAACCGTCGTGACCGCTTGCATATTTGGCTCCTCCGAATAGTGGTCACCTCAACAGCAACCACTCCCGTGGCACTCACGTGCCGGTGGAGGAGCCGTCCACAGCATCAGCAGCGGACCTAAGCGTGTGCAGCATACTAGAACGGGAGAGGCTATTCGATCAGCGGGCGCTAGCACTGAACCAGGGCGCGGGAATTTGCAGATTGCAGCAGATACCCTCGGGGAGGTGAGCGAGTTCGACGGTGCCGCCGAGCTCGTAGGGGACCAAATCACGGATTACGGAGGTGCCGAACCCGCATCGGGTCGGCTGCACTACAAGTGGGCCGCCGCTTTCCTCCCACCGCAAGCTAAGCCACCTTTCAGCACGTTCCGCGCACCTAAGACTCCAACGCACCGACACGCGGCCGGATTCGGCCGATAGGGCGCCGAATTTCGCCGAATTGGTAGCGAGTTCGTGGAACACCATAGCTAGCGCCTGACCTGCCTCCGCTCTTAGCAAAATGTCCGGTCCGTCGAAGTGCGTATTACTGGCTGTGGCGTACGGCGCTAGCTCGCGATGCAAAAGCTCCGACAGTGCGATGCCCTGCCAGTGTCGGGCACCCAGCAGCTCGTGCGTGATCGACATCGATTTGATGCGGCCGTCGAGAGCGTCGACGAATTCGGTTCTCGAACCGGCGGTCTCTTTGGTACGGGAGGCAATCGCGGAAACAGTTGCGAGCACGTTCCTGACCCGGTGGTCGAGCTCGGCGATCAGAGTGCTTTTATGGTCTTCGAGCTCTTTTCGCTCCGTGATGTCGCGTGTCAGCCCCCTGATGCGCAACAGTTTCCCTGAGGCGTCAAATTCGCCCCTCGCCTGCTCCTCCAGCCAGACGGTGCTGCTATCCGAGGGGGCAAATCGGAAGGTCAACGCATACGAAGGATTGCTGGGCGAAAGGTTACGGATGAGGGCGCCGAAATTCCTCCGATCAGCGGGATGTACCTGTTTCAAAAAACCGCCGTTTTGTGAAATTCCCAAGATCCGTTCGGCGTTCCCGCTGCGTTGCGATCGACTGGTAACGGCATCCCATTCGAACGCGACCACGCGACCGACCGCTAGTGCATCAGATAAACGGGTCTCAGTCTGCTTGCGCGCTGTGACGTCGATGTTGATGCCTATGCATTGTTCTGGCTGCCCATCTTCGTCGTATGAAACGCACCCGCGCGATTCAATCCATCGCACCCCGCCGTCGGCGCGAACTAGTCGGTAATCAAATGTGTAGTCGCGTTGTCGAATGCCGAAAATCTGCTCGCGAAGTTCATCAAATCGCGCAAGGTCGTCTGGGTGTACTCTGGGTCGCCAATCATTGAGCGTCGTTTGCAGAGTTCCTTCAGGCAACGCGTGGATGGCCGCATAGCCCTCGGAGATTGCAATTAGACCGGTCTTGAGATTATTTGCGTAGCAGCCGACACAAGCTGCTTTCGCCGCCAAGGCCAGCTGCGCGTCGCGCTCAGCCAAAGCGAGTTCGGCCAGCTTACGCTCGGTGATTTCCTGGACAGTTCCCCGCAAGCCGACGATCCGATCCATAGAATTACGGACGACCGCACCGCGCGCGATGATCCAGATTGGTGTCCCGGTCCTGAAGGCCTGCAGCTCCAGCTCGTAGCTGACACCTGTCTGCATCGTACTTTGTATCGCCGCCTTCAACCGCTTCCAGTCCTCGACAGGATACCAGCGTCCACGCTGCTCGCGGTATGCGGGAAGCCGCAGCGTGGTGGGATCAAGGCCAAAAATGCGAAGTAGCTCCTCGGACCCAAGACTCACATCGGATTGGGCGTCCCAATGCCAACTGCCGATACGGGCCAGTCGCTGCGCCTCAATGAGCTCGGTTTCTCTTTGATGCAGCGTGTCCTCGGCCCGCTTGCGGTCCGTAACGTCGACCTGGATGCCAATCCTTCGGAAGGCCTGCCCGACCTCATTGTATAGGATGAGCGCACGCGACTCGATCCACCTCACCTCGCCGTGGCGCATTATTCGAAATTCCAGGGCGACCTCGGTTTCGCAATTGGTCAACGCGCGACGAGTGATGGCGTCTAGCCGGCGCAGATCGTCCGGATCCACCAGCGCGCGCCAATTCTCGCGTGAAATTTCGAGCGAGCCCTCGGGCAGCCCATAAATTACCGCACACCCCGGAGAGAGCTGCACCCTCTGTGTGGCATGGTCGTACGTGAAGTTGCCAATTCGAGCGATCTTTCCAGCAAGATCGAGTTGCGCGCTGCGTTCCGCGAGGCGCGTCTCGGCATGCTCGTGGTTGCCCTTTTCTACAAGCATGTTGATGGCGCCGATGTTCCGGTCGCGTCGAACAGCGATGTTGGACAGGGGATAAAAGGAACGCGCGTGTCGTCAGGACGCTGAGCTATCGCTTTCATACCACGGATCGCTCCCTTTAGATGCAGCGCCATTGCGAGGCGCACCTATCGTGAGGGGGTGTGCCATCTGGCGACTAAGCCTACAGGGCCCGCGGAAGTTGCTCTCGCCGAACTCGGGACGGGAACCCCAACGCTCGGCCGCGGCCTCGTCGCAGAATAGTAGGCGCGCCGCCATATAGACGACAACAGGGTGGCCGGATCGCGTGCGAGGTCAAAGTATTAGGTCGTGTCTCTCGCCGTGGCGGGCGTGTGGACTCTGAGGCTGTCGCCCGGCCCTTTGCATCGGTGCTTGATCGATGTCCGCTTCAGGTCTGCGGGGCGCGCGGATTACCGCTTGGGGTCAAACTCTGCCATCGGCTGGTCTGGCGCTTCGGATGTTCTTCCCTCATTAACGGACATCACGAGGACCATGTCGTTGCCGCTCGCGCGGACCCGCGGCATGTCCGCTTTTGTATAGGTCCTGCCGAACGGCTCACGGCAGAGAAGTGCCAGCAACGGACATGCCTTGATTAGGGCTTGTCGCACTCAACAACTGGTGACCACCATTAAGTGCGACGCCTGCGGCCTAGACCATCAATCCGTCAGGCCGCATTTGCGCAGCTGTTCGAGGTCCCTCGCCGCCTCAGCCAGAAGCCAGTTGCGGAACATCACAATCTTCGGCAACTCGGCCGTCGCTTTCGGGCAAACGATCCAGTAGGCGTATGGCACGGAAAGCGCTAACTCGAACGGCCGCACAAGTCGGCCGCCGATCATATCCCATGCCGCGAGCGCAGAGCGGGCGAGCGCGACGCCCTGACCATCAACTGCTGCATCGAGCGCCATGCTGGCTTGATTGAGGACGGGCCCACGCGTGAGGTCCACGCCTCCAACACCGGCCGCGTCGAGCCATTTCTGCCAGTCGCCTCTGTCGTTGACGTGCAAGAGCGTATGCCGAGCAAGATCCGCCGGCGTGCGCAATCCATTGCGACCTCGCACCAGCTTCGGACTGCACACAGGTGCGAGCGACTCCGCACACAACCGGGTTACGTGCAACCCAGGCGCCACACCGTCGCTATGACGGATGGCGAGGTCGACATCTTCGCGAGCGAAGTCGACGTGATGCAGGGAGGCACTGACCCGCAGATCGATATCAGGATGTGCTTCTGCAAAGCGGCCGAGCCGGTGCACGAGCCATTTGGTCGCGAAATTTGGTGATGTGCCAACGGTCAACGCGCCAACGCTTTGGCGCTGCAGCAGCCGTTCTGTGCCTATCGCAATCCGGTCCAGCGCATCGCGAACCACCTCCAGGTAGTTGCGTCCGGCCTCGGTGATGAGCAGGCGCTGACGCTCGCGATTGAAGAGCTTAAGACCGAGTTCGGCCTCCAGCGCCTTAACTTGATGACTGACGGCGCCCTGCGTCACGCACAACTCCTGAGCCGCCCGCGTGAAACTCTCGTGGCGGGCAGCCGCCTCAAAAGCTCTGAGCGCATTGAGTGGCGGCAGGCGCCGCGGCATGGCTCACCTGAGGTCATGAGAAATTCTAGGGCAGGCTAGAGAAACCATGCTTTGCAGGCAACCCGCACCAGGCGTAGGCCGGGCCACGATCTGATGTCGCCAATCGAGATAGGAGCCCACCATGTCATGTGCGATCACCTTCAGCGGCCATTCCGCATGCGCCTCTGATCGAATAGCCAGGTCGACAGTGTCGACAGACACTCTCAGGCCGCGTCCAAATCAGATAGTGCAAACGCTTCGGATGTGGCTCTGGCGGAGTCGGGAGCGCCATGTGCTCGCGCGCCTCGACAATCGGCTGCTGGCCGATATCGGCATCTCCCAAGCCGAGGCGATGCGTGAGGCCGTGAAGCTGTTTTGGCGTTGCTGATCGGGACGCCGACCCCCTTTGCGACAAGGCGGCGCGGCTGCTACAGTGATGAAACGGGGATACGGCAGGCTCCCCGGTGCCAAAGACGCGGATCGCGTCCAAGCTCTGCCCCAATCGGCGCTCGATAGCGAGCGCTGGCAGGGGGTGTTTGGCACCATGAAGCAGCCCATACTCCAACGATCCAACTCTTCGTTATCCGGCGTTCAACGCAGCACGCTTGACCGACGCACGTTTTTGGCAACCGCCGGCGCCGCCGCACTTGCGGGCGCATTTCCATCGCTGGGTCAGGCTGCCGCCAACTACACCCTCAGGCATGGCGCGTTCGAAATCTCGGTGCTGAGCGACGGGCATCTGATCGTACCCGCGCGCTTCCTGGCGACCACAACCGATCGCAAAGATCTGGATGCAGCTCTGGCTGCAGCTGGTCAGCGCAACGAATGGGTTCCGGCGCCCAGCAACGTGACCCTGGTCCGTACCGGCTCAGAGGTGATCCTGATCGACACCGGAGCCGGGCCACATTTCATGCCCACGGCCGGCCGGCTACTCGACAACATGGAAACCGTCGGCATCGAGCGCGAGAGCATCACGAAAGTCGTTTATACGCATGCCCATCCCGATCATATCTGGGGGACGCTCGATGATTTCGATGGTGAGCCGAACTTCCCCAATGCGAGCTACATAATTGCCGCGGCGGAGTGGAATTTCTGGATGGCCGATGATGCGGCGTCCCGGCTGCCTGAGGACCGGCAGAATTTTGCGCCAGGCGCCAGACGCAACCTGTCCCACATCAAGGACAGGGTCCGCACCGTGCACCCTGGCGAGGACATCGTTGCTGGCGTGCGGGTGCTCGATACGTCGGGACACACGGCCGGACACATCGCCATCGAGCTGGTGTCAGAACACCAAGCCCTGCTGGTGGTGGGCGACGCCCTGACGCATCCAGTCATTTCCTTCGAACATCCGGAGTGGAGGCCGGCCTCGGACCATCACGATGCCGACCGGGCAGTGGCAACCCGCAAGCGCTTGCTCGATCGCGTGGCTACCGATCGGACTCCCATCATTGGCTATCACCTGCCGTTCCCCGGCATTGGGCGGGTCGAGCGTAAGGGAACGGCCTACAGCCTCGTGCAGGGCCGGGGGTAGTCATGGCGTCATCGCATCAGGTCATCCTCCTGTCCGGCCAGGATCTGCGGCGTCTGTTGAAACCGCAGGTTGCGATTGCCGCTTTACGGGAAGCGTATGCCTCTCTCGCGGACCACATGGAAGATCAAGGCCGCTCCCTCGCTTTTGTCGTGGAAGGCGGGTCAATTCACGTCAAGTCCGGGTTGCTGCCGGGCTCGCATCTGGCCTTTGCCTCGAAGGTCAATGTCAATCTGCCCACCAACTGGAGCAAGCATCGGCTGCCCACCATTCAAGGCCTTGTCGTAGTCGCCGACGCTCGTGACGGCCGGCCGCTGGCCGTGATGGAGTCGATGACGCTGACCGGCCTGCGCACGGCCGCTACAGCGGCCCTGGCGGCAGGCTTCGGCGCCAGGGCGGAGTCCAAGACTGCGGCGATCATCGGTTGCGGGGCCCAAGCCTCGTATCAGCTGGAGGCGTTGCGCACCGTCTTTCTCCTGCAGAGCGTGCGCGTCTTCGACATCGATCAGAGGCGAGCCGAGGCTTTCGCAAGCGAGACGCCGAGGCCGACCTGCGCGGTCACCTCAATGCCAAGCGTACGTGAGGCCGTGCAGGGTGTGGACATCTGCATAACCTGCACAACGTCGAAGTCGGCAATCCTTGGTGACGACCTGGATCTCAGCGGGTGCTTCATCGCAGCTGTGGGCGCTGACAATCCTGAGAAGCAGGAAATCGCACCAGCACTTGTGCGTCAGGCCCGCCTGCTCGTTGACGACGTCGAGGCCTGTGCCGCTGGCGGTGACCTGCATCACGCCCTGCGCGAGGGAGCTATAGCGAAGGAACAGGTTCACGCCGATCTCGCCGAGCTGGCGGCCGGACGCAAGCGCGGGCGCTCATCAGCTGGAGAACTGGTGGTTTTCGACTCAAGCGGCAGCGGCGTGCAGGACGTCGCCGCAGCATGGGCCGCCTATAGCGAGGCAGCCCGAACCGGGATTGGTCTGCGGTTCGATTTCACCGCAGGCGCCTGATCGGTCGCAAGGACCAGGCGCTCGGCAACTAGGTCATTCGAAGGGAAGGAGGCTTGCAATGCCTTACGCCACTAAACCACTGGGCTGCGATCCGGCTCGCATCAAAGGCATGTCGGAGAAGCTGATCGTCGGTCACTACGAGAACAACTACGGCGGGGCCGTTAAGCGGCTCAATCTTATTGAGGAGCGACTCGCTGAGCTGGATTTCAACAGCGCGCCGGGCTTCCTCATCAACGGTCTGAAGCGCGAGCAGTTGATCGCCTCCAACTCCATGATCCTGCACGAGCTGTTCTTTGACGGGCTCGGAGAGGAAAGCGCACCGGCGTCAGCGCTCAAGGCCGCCATCGAAAAGGATTTCGGTTCCTACCAGCGCTGGCACGCTGAGTTCCTGGCCATGGGAAAGGCGCAAGGTGGCAGCTCCGGTTGGGTCCTGCTCACCTGGTCGCCGCGCGAAAAGCGCCTGACCAACCAGTGGGCCATGGATCACACGACCACGCTCGCCGGCGGAACTCCGATCCTGGCGCTGGATATGTACGAGCACTCCTATCACATGGACTACGGCGCCAAGGCTGCGACTTACGTTGAAACCTACATGGCGGCGATCCGCTGGGGGAATGTCGATCGGCTGTTCGCGGCCGTGTCAGGTTGAGGCCGCTAATGGATCGAGGAGAGCACCAATGAAGAGACTAGTCGGTGCATGTGTGATCTTGGCAGCGATAGGGAGGATAGCCATGGCGGACACGGTGATGTTCGAGGGAACAGTTGGCTCGGCACCCAAGGGTTGGTTGCTCACCAAGACGGGCAAGGGCGACCCAATGTGGACAGTCGAACAGGATCAAACGGCTCCATCGAAGGGCAATGTGCTCAAGCAATCGGGAAAGGCTACTTTTCCGCTCGCCATGAAGGAGAGGACGAACCTGAAGGACGGGTTCGTCGAGGTGAAATTCAAGCCGATCACTGGCTCAGAGGATCGCGCCGGCGGGATCGTCTGGCGGGCCAAGGATGCCGACAACTACTACGTCGTGCGCGCTAATGCTCTTGAGGACAATGTCGTGCTCTACAAGACCATCCAGAGCGTGCGTACTTCGCTCGACATTGTCGGCCGCCGGGGTGGCTATGGCGTCAAAGCGTCAGTGCCGGCCGGCCAATGGCACAGCTTGCGCGTGGAGTTCAAAGGATCGCGCTTCAAGGTAACATACAACGGCGCAGCACTATTCGAGGTCGAGGACACCAGCATCACGGATGCTGGAATGGTCGGCTTATGGACCAAGGCAGACAGCGTGACGGCGTTTGATCAGTTCTCGTATGGCGAGCAACGATAGCGAAAGCCGAAGCTATCGGCGCGGTGACCATTCGATGGCGATTTATCGGTGGGTGTTCTCGCAAGTTCAGCTCCGCTTCGGGTCAAAAGCGTCGCGGACTTTGTGTCCGCTTTCAAGTTGAAGAGGTCATGCTTGCGATCGGAGGCGTGCCCAGCGGCGCGCTGGTCACCGCCGACAGATTGACCGCGCCAGGGCCTGAGGAAAGCCCCTTCCTCGATCAGGTCGGCCGGCAGCGCCACCTCGAGGAGGTCGCGCTCTATCGCGGCAGGAGGATTGACGCTCGATGATGAGCGGAAGGGGTCACTGATGTCGCGCTGCTTCATGACCTGCCGCGTCCGATAACGTTACTTAGCGGACGCTGATTTAGCGGGGATTCGGCGTCAAGCACCGAGCTCCATTTGCATGGGATGTGAGTCCTTGCAGCATCGCCGAGCTGACAGCTTGCCGAATCAACGCTAGGCGCTTGACGCTCTCGGGGGATCCCATTGGAGTTGAGCCTCTACCTGCCTGTTAAGCGCTTCCTCGAAAGGCTCGGCTTCGAGGTCAAGGGCGAGGTGTGTGGTTGCGATCTCGTGGCATTGAGAGAAGGTGAACCGACCCCAGTCGTCATCGGCGAACTCAAACTCACCTTCACGCTGGACCTCGTCTTGCAGGCGGTCGATCGCACCGCCGTTTGCGATGAAGTCTGGCTGGCCGTGCGCGCCTCCCGTCGTGGTCGCGGACGTGAAGGTGATCCAAGCGTGAGAAAGCTTTGCCGTTTCCTCGGTTTCGGCCTCCTCTGTGTTTTCGCCTCCGGCAGGGTGGAGGTTTTGGTCGAGCCGGTCCCGTGGCGACCGCGGCGTGATGCCAGGCGCCGCTCAAAAATCGTCGACGAGCACCGACGACGCATCGGCGATCCCGCGTTCGGCGGCAGCACCGGGCAACCGATCATGACCGCGTACCGGCAACAGGCACTCGCGTGCGCCGCGGCATTGGCTCAATCCCCAGCGAGCCCACGTAGCCTGAAGGTAAGGACACCGGATGCACCGAAAATCCTGCAAAGGAATGTCTACGGCTGGTTCATCCGCATCGAGCGTGGTGTCTACACGCTAACCGACGGTGGCAGAGCGGCGCTTGTCAGATGGAAAGCGCATCTCCCCCATGCTGCAGGAGCATAGCGAGGATCCACTGGTCCTTTGGGCGCAAATCCGGCAGCGGCCTCGGCGTCCCGGCCGCACCTTGAGCTGCTGGCGCGGCGCGGAAGGAACCGCGCGGTGGCGTTGTTCAGAAGGGCCCTCGCCTTGAGCGGAGCGGATCAGAACTGCGAAGGGAGATCCGACTTGTGCATTTCTCTCAACGCCGGGCCGCGTGCCGCGGCGGCGGGTGCCCGTTCCGAAGCATAGCCGCCGTCCGACTTGAAGCGATCCCAGGTGACCGTGACGGGCGCGCCGACCGCCACGCGCGGGTAGAGATCCAGCACGTCCTGATTGTACATGCGGATGCAGCCCTTCGAGACGGCCGTGCCAATCGTCCAAGGCGCATCAGTGCCGTGGATTCGATAGGTGCTGGCCCCCAGATAGAGTGCGCGCACACCGAGTGGGTTCATCGGGTGCCCACCCGGCACCCAGCGCGGCAAGCGTGGATTCTCGGCCACCATGGTTGGCGTTGGCGTCCAGGACGGATTGACGCGCTTGTTCGTCACAGTCGTCGCACCTTCCCAGCGGTCCTCCTCGCGCGGAATGGCGATCGGATAGCTGATAGCCTCGCCCGGCGCCTTGACGAAATAAAGCCGCCGGTCGCCAAAGCTGACAACGATGTGGCCGGGCTCGAAGGGGGCATTGAAACGCACCATCTCTCTGCCGCTGGCGCCCACTTCATTTCCGCCGCCCCAATCCCAGAACAGCTGTGCCCGTGCAGGCGCCGTTTGCGAAGCGGCTGCAAGGACACACGTGAAACACATCAGGATCCGGCGTGCGCCAAGTGGCATAGCAAATGCCCCTCTGTTCTCTGTTCACTGCTCCCCGCGCTCCACCAACCACTCTGCTGAGGAGCGAGTTCCACCGCGTCTTGTGGAGAAAGTGGGGCGAAAGCATGGTGGATGTAAACATGATGCCCGCCCAAGAGACTTGCGAGGCAAAGCTCTCATGGCCACACAAGCGCGCGACGCAATGTGCCAGGAGCTGCCACTCGCGAAGTAGTATGCCGGCATCAATGCGCGCCCTCACCGACTACCACGAACGGCGCCCAATAGCTGGGGTGCGCCTCGTTTGGTTCGCCCGCATCGATCAGCGTCAGCATGGCGCGGCGCAACGCCTCTGACCGGCCGATGGCCTTGTCGGCCGCCATGGTGCGCAGGACGTTGGTGACGAGCTTAGCGGTGCTGTCCGAATAGACAGACCAATGCGATACCAGGAGCGCACGCGTCCCGGCATAGAAGAAGGCGCGGGCCAGGCCGGATAGTGCTTCGGCCTTGTTGGAACCGGCAGCCGCGGTGTTGCAGGCCGACAGGATGACCCAATCGGCATCGAGCTTGAGACCAGCAATCTCGGAGGCCGACAGATAACCGTCATCTTCGGCCGTGCCTCCCTTGGGCGGCGTTAGGATCAGGCCTGGCTCGGCATCGTCGGCAAACTGGCCGGCGAGCGCCCCGTGCGCAGCGAAGTGCACGATCCGGTATTGGGCGAGCTCGCGCTTCTCATTGAGCAACTTGACAGCTGTCTCGGTAGCCCCGGCGCCAAGCCGGATTTCGCTCGCGGGAGTGTCCAGAGCACGCGCAACGGTACAGAGCTCGTCGGCCGTTTCGGGCAGCGGCACTTGCGCGCGCACATCCTCGATGTCGACCAGGCCCCCGCGTTGCGTACGCGGCGTCAGGCCGCCTCGTAGACCGAACGACCTTGCAACTCGCTGCCACATCTTCTCCGGGCACCGCTGCTTATCGCGCGCTACCTTGGCCAGCTGCGCGTATCGCTCGTCGGGGCCGTCGAGCAGGGGATTGCCGAAACCAATATAGGGCTTGCTGGCGCGGCTGACCTTGGCCTGCTGACGCATCGCCTTGAGCGAAAAGACGCTTGGTAGCACGGTGATGGCGTTGCGCCTGGGCAGCCAGGCGGCGCGACGGAAGGCTCCACTCCGCTCAACGCCCCGTCGGGCTTTTCCGTGACCATCACCTGGAACGGCAGCTGCGTGAGCGGCCCGGACGGAACGATGAGCAGGTGTTTATCCTTGATCAGGTCGGTGACGGTGGCCATCGTGTGGTCGTCACGAACAGCAGCAGCGCCTCGTCCGGACCAAGCATGGCCTGCACATCGTAAACGCTTAGCGGCTCGGCCCCGACCAGGGAGCTGTACTCGGGGAAGTCCTTGGCCAACGTGCGATCGATCTCGGCAATGCGCGTATCGATGGCCGTGAGGCGTACCGCAGCTGCCACCTCGGCATTAGCGTCGCGCTTATCCGCAGCTGTGAGCCGCACTAAGGTCAGCGCCTTGTCGCGACCTTTCCATTCGTTGACCAGGTCCTGTCGCTCGCGAACGTGGCCTGACAGGGCGCCGCCCGCACCGTAGCTCGCCGCCATTTGCGCCAGTGAGGAGGCCGCCTCGGTGGTCTGTATCCACTGCGCTGTGGGGAACATTTCGACGATAAGCGGGACGGGTCGGGCCTTATCCGTTTCGGCGAGGCGGCCGGCCGCCTTGAGCAGTCCCTGGAAGTCATTGCGCCAAAGCTCGAATTCGCTTTTGCCGGTGCTGCCGAACGTACCTACCTGGCGTCGCGTGCGGCGAACGCGGATGTCCGTGGCCTGGCGCCCATACACCGTGGCCGCCGCCCAGTTGGACTGCAGGAAATTCAGCGCGGCCAAATTGGCGAGTGCGGCGGCAACATCGGGGTGATCGGGACCAAGTGACGCCTGTGTAATAGCCAGTGAACGCTTATAGAAGGGTTCGGCATCTGCAAAACGCCGCTGCGAGGCGTAGAAAACCCCAATATTGTTGGCCAGAATGCCGACGTCGGAGTGGCTTGGCCCTAACGTGGTTTCGGCGATTGTCATCGCGCGCAGGAAGAGGGGCTCGGCGTCGGTATAGCGGCGCTGCGCCCGATAGAGTTCCGCGAGGTTGCCGAGAACGAGTCCGACCTCGCGGTGATCCGGGCCATATGCCTTCTCGGCGATGGCCCGCGCCCGCAGGTAGAGAGGTTCGGCCTCGGCATACCGGCGCAGCTTGACGTAGTGATGGGCTAGGCCGTGCAGCGAGCCCCCTAGATTGGGACTATCGGCGCTGAGAGCGCGCTCACGGATTTGGATCACCCGCTTGAAGGATGCCTCGGCCTCGGCATCCCTCCCTTGCAGGTCGTAGAGCAAGGCCAGATTGTTAAGTGCCGTTGTCACGAACAGATCGTCTGCGCCTTTTGTCTTTTCGCGGACAACCAGCGAGCGCTTGTAGAGGGGCTCGGCCTCGGCATAACGGCCGAGATCGCGATAAAGCTCGGCCAGGTTGTTGGTGACGATCGCTATGCTTTCGTGGTCGGGCCCAGAGACCTTTTCCCTCATGGCCAGGGAGCGGCGATAGCCTTGCTCCGCCTCCGCGAAGCGTCCTTGGGCTTTGTACGCCAGTCCTAGATTGCTGAGAGCAGTGGCTATGTCGGCGTGATCGCCACCATGAACGCGCTCGGCCACCGCCAAGGCGTACTCGGCAAACTCGGTTGTCGCACTAAGGTCCCCTGCCTCATAGAACTGGCGGAACGCACGGTTCAATTCGGCTGGATCCGCCTCGGTTTGGGCCCGGACCGCACCTGAGGTCGCCAGTTGCGCAAAGGCCAGAAATATTCCGCCGACCAATGCGGAGAGGGGTGATCTCACTATGGCAGCTCCTGCGAAATCTCACAAAACGACAACCTATAGTGAGGGAGTGGGACATGTCATTGGCAATGGTTGGCTCCGTCTCCGCGGCCAGCAGAGGCAGCTTTGGGTCAAGTATTCCGGCGTGCGCTATCCTGGGGGCAATCCGCGGGGCCCAGCGTCGCACGACAACTGGGAAGGCGGTTTTCATCCAACCGCAGTTTGGGTGATCAAGGAAACCGAGCGGACGTGAACCCGCCACAAATCTTGGCCCCCGGGCTGCCCCCGCAGCCCTGGCCGCCTTCGCGCGACGGCGATCGCGCATGCGCGAACGTACACTTGCGCACCTAAAGTTCCCATCGCGAGCGAGACAATTGCGGCTCTTGAGCGTTGCCATTGCATAAAACCGAATGTCACCTCGCTCGAACGAGCCTTTGAGCGCGAATTTCTGCGATGCTCACACAGTTGCCCGCACCGGCCAGCGCGGCTCCACGGGGAGGGCTACTCACAGAACTTGATCGTGGGCAGATACCTCTCGGTCCAGTTGCGGCAGCTGATGCGTGCGAGGGTAACCACCGTCCACGCCCGACCGAAACGTTGCGCCGAGCAGTTACCTTTCAGCCGTGTCGGAATCGGCAAGCGCTGTGCGCATGGCTTGGACCGCAATCGCCGCTATGACGCCCGTGAGAAACAGCCCGAGGATACCAATCCCGATCGCGAGTGCCCGCGAGAGAGCTTGCCGCGGTACGAGGTCGCCATAACCAATCGTGAGGCCGGTGACGAAGGTGAAATAAAATGCGTCCCCGACAGACCAGTCTTCGACAAAGCCAATCAGCAAGCCCAGGGCAACCTGAACAGCCAGAATTGTCGACAGCACGGGCCACGTCAGATGGACGGCGCGGCCGAGGGCCACGAAGAAGCGCCGCCGCACGCTCTTTGGTGCCGGCGTGGGCGATGAGGGGCTTTCGTGTTTCTGACCCGCCATCACTCTGGCTCGACGACGATGCGATTGCGTCCGGCCTCGGGGATCCCGAACACCCATGCGGCCTCGGTCTCGGCCGCTGCCTGGTCGACCGCGTAGACGATGCCGAGCTCCCGGCGTTTCTTGCCGCCGAGGTAGTAACAGCGCCACGGGGTCGGACTCGATTTGGGCTTGCGGCTTGACATGACACCATTGTCGCGCGCGGAGTACCTCGAGGCGAAAGCGGATCGATGCTGCTGGTGAACCGATTGCATTCGCACGCAAGCGCCGATGCAACTCGAAACCCCGCGGAAGCCGCCAAATTTAAGATGCAGGACGGGCGGGAGTTTTCCGGAACTTCGTACTGCATCCCAAAGCTGCGGCTCGGTTTGTGAGCTTTACTAGAACTCGGTGGCGGGGACAGGGTCGCCGAGGCCACCAACGTCGCCCGGCTAGCCGCAATAGACGCCCACCTCACTGAGATCGACAAAGGGCTGGTGGCGGAGTTTCCGGACTACGCGGCACTGGCCAAACCTACACCGGTATCGGTCGAGCATGTGCAGGCCGTGCTTGGGTCAGATGAGAACTCTGGTGCTCTTCCTCGACACGCCGACGCTGAAGCCGTCACCGGAGGAGACCTTCATCTGGGTCGTCACTCGCACAGACGTGCGCTGGGTTAGGAGCGAACTCGGCACGCGGGCACTCACCCGCGAGGTGGCCGCTCTGCGCTGCGGCCTCGATGGCGCACTGTGGGACGATGACGCTGCTTCCAAGCGCTGCCGTGACCTGCTCAGGGGCGAACTCACGCGAGGCGGGCAGGGCGGGATGAC
>CAWIZC010000040.1:0-110627 GCA_963840445.1 uncultured Alphaproteobacteria bacterium
CCCCGGTCGATTGATCAGGGCGTCAGATCGACGGCACCCGCGGTTCCGCCTCTGCCGGCTGCGATCCACGATCAAAAAGCGCCCCGGATTGGCATCGGGACGCTTTTTGATTGGTGACAAGAGTGCTCATGGAATGTCACCAGCGGCTTGGCTTGCCGGCAAAACGGTAGCGTCGTTTAATTCCGTTCCCAGTGGAACCACCCCCGCCCAGTGGTCGTTTCTTGGTTTGCTGTGTAGCGGCTAGGGAACCTGCAATGGGCAAGGCCATCACACTCGTTGTTATCTGCTGTTTGGCAGGGTCTGTAATCGCTTACGGATTTGCTTCACGCAGCAGCCCACACCAGCGCCACCGGGCACCGCAGCAAGGGGGTGCTATGCTTGGAGACAACGAGGGTGGCACGCTACTGGCCGCCGGTTCTGGGGCGTGGCGGGTTGCTCCCCGTGCTAAGGTTCCTTCGGGCACCGAGCGTACATTTGCGACGGAGGTCGTCATCGTACCGGCCGTGAAGGTCCCGCACTTTGAGCATAAAACGATCCCGATGCCGGGAGACCAAGGCTCGCTTGCGCAGCAATTACAGCGCGAGCTCGCTCGGGTGGGTTGCTACGATGGCCAGATCAATGGCGTGTGGACGACCTCGAAGCGTCAACGCCACGCTGCCGATCCACCAACCTGACGGTGTCCTTCTGGCATTGGTGCAAAGTCAACGCGTCACAACCTGCGGTGCGTCATGTCCGTCGGGTCAGGGCCTCAGTGATGATGGCCGCTGCATCCCAACTGCGATCCTTTCGCGCGAGGCCTTAAAGGATAAGAAGGCGATCCTCGCGACTTCGAGCTGGTCCACGACAACCGCACTGGCGCCCAATCTGACATCCTCACCGATGGAAGGAAAAATGGCGCTGGCTGGCCCCAAAGCCGAGGGCAGCGCGGGCGTCCTAAAAACTGAGCCCATCCAACCCACACGTGACCGTCCTCCGGTAGCACGTCACAGCGGTGGTCGGGATTGGAGATCCGAACTTTGGAAGAGGTTGCCAAACTGAGGCTTTGTCGGAAGCCGCTATGCGCAATTGGTTTCTTCTTGCGGGCCAAGCCTAGCTTTGCGCGTTAGGCCGGTTCTCATCCGGTGTGAAGATGCTTGCCACCAGTTCAGCCGTCCGGGCGCGAGCCTCGGTGTGCGCCGCCAAGTTCTCATAGCCCAGCGCTATCCGCTCCATGATCCGCCGGTTGTGCGGGTCTTCGATGAGTTTGGCCGCAGCAAGGGCCTCCAATGCGAGCGCCCGGTAGTGGGCAGCCGCCGAAGGCTGAGTGTTTGGCATGGCGTTGAGCCTTCCCCCATCCCCCAGTATCAAATGACGTAATGCCGAGCACCGGCAGCTGGTTCCACCTAATGCCATCAGCAAGGTTTTGGCGTGCTCGAGCAAATCGGCGACCGTGCCGCGTCGAGCGGCACGATGGCAAATCCGCGACAGTCCACGATCAGCTGCGCTTACCCACAGACAGTTAAGTGATGAAGCATATCGCTAGCGGACTGTTAAGAGACCAGCCGGTGCGGGGCCGGCCAGCCGGGGCGGTGCGGGGCTGCCTCGGCGCTGCGCCCGAAAGCCCGAAAGAAAGAGGCGCACCACGCAAATGCGTGAGCGCGCCCCTTCTGCTCGTGGGGTGCGGGGTTCCCGCAAGCATCGGCGCCAAGCTAAGTGTGCCGGGGCAATTTTGATCACCGTTTCTTGGGATTATCGCTGCGCGCGAGAGACGGCGTCTGGGGTTGGTGAAACAACCGTCTGGCAAGCAGGAAAAAATTCTAGGCGTGCGTCCACGGGGCTTGGGGTCAAGCGTACCAAGCCAACGGTCATAACTTCAGTCCTATCAACGAAGGTAGGTGTGGCGGTCGCGAACCGCCGGATGCGGGCCACGGAGCCACTCGCGTCCGTCCGTTTGCGTACAGAATTGCCGCTTGCTCTTGTTGCTCCGCCTTCCCAAGCTGACTTGCCGGCGTCGCCTCTCCTCATCCGGGGCGGGCCCGGACAGCGCGGAGAGAGACGCTGCATTGCCCCTGCGTCTCCCTCCCGCGTAGCGCCGCCTTCCGCCTCATGCAGCTTCAGTGTGGACCTGCGCCCTCGAATGGCCCAACTGGCGATCGAGAGGTTCACGCAAGCCTAACCTCCGGCTTGCTCCGATATGCCGTGCGCGGCCGGTTCCTCCTTTGCTGACGCACCTCGGATGGCCGATCGAAGCGAACTGACCAGCAATCAGGTTGTCCACAGCTGACCGTCGTTCTGCCACGAACCAGGCCCAGATTTTCGCGTTCTATTCTCGTGACCGAGAGTGCGTGCCCCCTACGCCAAGCGCTCGGGTCCAGGAAGCGGGCCGTCGTGTCTGTGGTGCGTTGTGCTGCGTCAGTGATGCGTAGCGACGCCTGCTCCCGGCAGCCGATGCGGTTGTGCAGTGGCCATCAAGAACAGCCCTGCGCCCTTCTCCCTGCGCCTATGGGGCGATGCTTGCCAAACGAGTGGCAACCGAATTAACCCCAGCACGTTCACCCCGCAGAAGGCCTCCCGCTAGCTGGAGGGTGAGATCGCGAACGCCCGCTTACCTCCTCAAGCCGCTGGCAATAAAAGCAGTCGCTGCGGCAACGCCATCTTCGTGGGCCGCGCGTCGCGAGTCTGCTTGAACCTGCATTGCCTTTACTAGGTCGGCAATTTTCAGACAGTACCCCTTGCTCGGTCTAGTTCCTTGACCACACCGGAAGGCATCTGACAGGGCAACGGCTTGGCTATTTGTTTTGGTCACCCGCATGGTCGGCCACGGCGCGCGCGTAGGGCGTGCTTGTTGCGTCACTTCGTCCGCCATGCTCTCGCATGGCGCGACCTCTGGCGCATGCTTGCTGGCTAGTACGTGTCGATAACGCTCCCTCAACATCCACGCGCTCAATCCGTCCAACTAGCAAATGCGTCGTTCACAATGGCCGATCCGCACGTTCTCACAGGCTAGTTGCCAAGCGTTGCCCTATCGCTTCCGCTTGTAGGGATTTCGCGGCGACGGCTGATGTAGGCGGGTCGCATCGGCGTGCTGACGACCAGCTGGTCATTCGCCTTGATGACGAGCGGCTGCGAGAAAGCGTGGACCTGCTGCCAGGATGAGTGTTGGGTGAGCTTGCCGCATATGCTGAACTCATTACATGAGTTGAGCGATGCGGGCGACGATCTCCCGGGGGGTGACGGGCTTAATCAGCAAGGGTACTTGCGGCGCCTGGCGTATGGCGGCACTGGCATGTGCCGTATGAAAGAGGAACGGCACACGGTGAGCGAACAGGGCCTGACACACCGCGCTGCAGTCCCGGTCGCCGAGCCGGATATCGAGCACGGCCGCAGAAATGTCATTGCGACAGATCAGCCGCAGCGCCTCGGTTGCAATGGTCGCAGCGATGATGCCGGCGCCTGCCCCGCTCAAGGCAGCGTGCAGATCCAGCGCGATCACGGGCTCGTCTTCGACGATCAGCACGCATGCGCCGACGAGGGATCTTCGCTGCCCGTCCGCATCTCCGAGGATGTAGGTCGTCTGCATGAGCTTGAGCTGTGCGATCCTTGGCAGCGCTCTGACATTGCAACTCCCCATGCTTTTCTGGCGTTCCCGTGCAGAGCAGCGTTCAGATGGCGGAGGGTGCGTTGCGCCAAATCCACTACCCACGAGTTATCGCGCCGGCGCGGTTGCAACAGGCTGCAGAACCAGCCGGATCAGGCGTAAGCTGCAGATGCGCTCGCCATTTGCCCCGTGTGCAATCGCGATGGGCGAGCGCGTCTCCTTGTGGCCTCGATCGAACCTCCTTGGTCGAGGCCTTCTTTTCAATGCTAGCTGGGCCGCGTCGCCGATAGCAGCATGTTGAGCCGCGCCAGGACTGATCGATGGCCTTCCTGCGGCAGGTAAAGGACCACCGGCATCATAAGCTTGCCAACCATGTCGCGGTGCTGCGTATTCACCAGCGCCGCCGAGAACCGAAATCTCGCGCAGCATGCAAGCGCACCTGCCGGATCACGCACGACCATGCTCTCGCCCCGATCACGTTCGATCGCGTCCTGCAACTCACTCATGGAGGATGTCACGTGAGGCTCTACGATGAGAATGACATAGCCGTGGAGTGGCATTGCGAAATCCCGCCCGTATGCGCTTTGCCTCTGCGTCCCTAAACGCGATACGGATCAAGCTGGCCAATGCGACAGGTAACCACACAAGGCATGCGTGCAGGCGATCGCTCGGCAACCGACCTAGCAGCGGGCATCCCGCTAGCTGCCGTTGCGTCGACCGTCGCTGTCACAAGAAGTTCACGGATTGACTGCGTAGGGTGCAATGTGCACGCAAGCGTTGGTTGCCGATCAGGCTCGCACACGCGAAGCGTCGGGCGTTATGAACCAAACGATGTGACCAACACGCGGCGCATCGTCGTGCCCTCGTTAGGCAGGCCAACAAGGGCCAGGTGACTTCCTATTCGCCCCTCGATATTCTTGCACTGGGTGCTGGGGCTAGTGCACATGGGAAGCGCCTTCCCGCTGACGGGTTACTCGATACTGGTTGTCGAAGACGAGCCCCTTGTCGGCATCGACTTGGCGGACACGCTGAGGGCTGCAGGCGCTCAGGTCGTCTTCGCGAAATCGGCGAGTGAAGCGATCTCGTCTTTGGACCGCGTCCAATTCACCGCAGCCGTTCTCGACTCAATCTTGGCAGTCACGACTGTGCGGCGGTCTGTCAGCGTCTTCGGGATCGCGAGATACCGTTTCTCTTCCACACTGGATACACCGTTCCGCTGGCCGGTTGGGAAAGCGTCACAGTGATTAGGAAACCTAGCATGGCGCAAGAGATAGTTGAGGCGGTTGAGCGGCTGTGCAGGTCACGCCCGCAAGCAGCCTGAAGTCGGCGACCGCCATCTTCGCCGGCTAGGAGTGTTCGATGGCGCGACCGAGTAGCTTTTCTTCAGATGCTTGGTCCCTCATTCGCCAGCCGGTACGCGGCGCAGCTCGTCAAGCGAATTGGCTTCGAGGCATCCGGGACCGTTCTGGACAACGCGAGGCGTTCCAGTTCATCATCTGGGATCTACGCGGTCATAAAGACGAAGAAGAACGTCGTGGCAGCCGCGTGATGATGAGCAGCACGATCAGTGGATCACGTTCTTGGACAACAGCCATGAGGGTCACTGCCAAGATGCTGGGAAGCTCTCCACGCCCAGGTGGAATGTGGATAAGCTTCACGGAGAGAGTGTCCATATGTGCATTGGCCTTCGACGGGGACGCCTCACCAGTAGGGGCGGACGTTGTAGTAGGTGTGCGTCTTGGTCTCCCAGTTGCGGTGCCGCCAGCGGTCGTACACTGAAGGCTGGCGCGTCCAGAGCTGCGCCTCGGTGACGCTCGTTTCGAAGCCGTTCAGCTTGGTGTTGAACTTGAGGGCGCCCCACGGCAGCGGACAGTGGCTGTGTCCCAAGCCGATGAAACCGCCGAAGCTCATCACCGCGTAGGTGACCCGGCCAGAGATCTTGTCGATCATCAGGTGATCGATCTCGCCGATCTTCTTGCCCTTCATGTCGTAGACGTTGACGCCTTCGACATCTTCGCTCGAGATGAGCTGGTGATTGGGGTGCGCGGTTGCGCTTGCCATGGTTTTACACTCCCTTGATTTGAAAGAGATTGTGTTGAGAAGGCAACGCCGAAAGACGGCACCTTGTTCCGGTCTGCGGAGGGGCCGGTCCATCGCGTGCAAACGGGATTATTGCTTGCGCGGCTTGAAGCGGATCGCCGCGCACCGTCCTTGTTAGTCACCAGCCTATTTGATACAGTGAATTGTATCGAGATGTCCCGTGTTTATGGGCATTTGCAGAGCAAGCATTCCGGAGGGTTCAATTGGGACGGGTTGCCATCTACTGCCGGTCAGCACCGACGACCAATCTTGCGAACGACAAGAACGCGACCTGCGTGCGTTCGCCAATCGGGCAGGGCACGAAATCGTCGCCGTCTTCAGGGAGACGGCCTCAGGCGCCAAGAATGACCGCGCCGAGCGCAAGAAGGTCATGGCGCTGGCGCAAGCCCGCAAGATCGATGCGATCCTGGTAACGGAGCTCAGCCGCTGGGGTCGCTCGACGCAGGACCTGGTGCAGACACTTGACGACCTTCACAGCTGGAAGGTCAGCGTCCTTGCGCAAACCGGGCTGAGCTTCGACCTGAGCACTGCCAGCGGCAAGCTGATGCGCACCATCATGGCTGGCTTGGCTGAATTCGAGCGAGATCTCATCCGGGAACGCGTCAAGTCCGGTCTAGCCGCGGCCCAATCCCGCGGTGTCGTTCTTGGCCGACAGGTTGGCCAGCGACCCAGCGACAAGAAAGCCAAGAAGGTGCTTCAGCTGCATGAGGACGGTCTGAGCTACCGTCTGATCGGCCGCAACGTCGGCTTGAGCAAGAACACGGTGATGGACATCATCAGGCGGGAGGCGCTGGCCACATGAATGGTCTGTCGCTGGCTCCGAGAGGCCTTGGTCCCAATGCGAGCCGCTTTCACACACCAATGGCCCGAATCTTGGGGACCGGACCATTGGCATCCGAGGGCTTACAAGACGCAGACGCTACGCGCCCTGGTGGGTACATAGGCGCACGCCTGCCGAATGAGCTTGAGACTCGGGAAGTACCTACTGGGTGGGCGATCTTATTCCACCTGGCTAGGACCAGCTGCAGCCAGCTGCCTAGACGATAATTCTATAGATACCGAACCCCGCGAGAACGAGGACCCAGAACAGAAGGATTGGTAACCAGCGCGGCGTCGTAAGACGATCAAATATGGTGGGAAGAGGCAGGGTAGGTCTTTGGGTTGGTGGCACTAGCTCGCTCCCGAATATGACAGCACCGACGGCACAATGCGACCGAGACTGAGTTTGCTATATCTGAATAATGCGGTACGGTATCGGACAAACGGCGATCACAGCGCGGCCTTGCCGCGCTCCTGCATGAGCCGTCGGCAGGTGCGTTCCCATACCTGTTTGGTCATGTGCGTTCCCGAATCCCAATCTTGCAGGCATTGCGAAAACATCGCAGTGGCGTGGACCTTTGCATCGGTTGAGTTTTCGCTTTTCGGCCGCGGATCAGATTGGGCGTAGGCTGCGCCGCTGGCAGCCACCAGTGACAGCCCGTAAACGAGTATGCGCATGTGCATGGGAATACCTGTGGTTTCGGCGGGCCATCGACGTGAAAACGCATTTCCACACAAACACGACGCGTCCTGCAGGGTACACAGGCGCACACTTGCTGCTCGAGCTGGAAGACTCGGGAAGTACTTACCGTCTGGACAACCACGACCTGCTCGACCTGGCTGTTTGGCGGACCTCGCGCGGCCGATGTCTCGGGGGCTCCAAAATAGAGCGTAGCAACCCGTTGGCTGAGGGCGCAGGATACCATCCATGATAGACGGCATGTGGCTGCTGCTCACCTTTGGTCCGCTGCTCTGGATGGCACTGATAGCGGCCGTCTTCGGCTGGGATGGAGAAGACCCGGCTTGGGTGCGAGCGCTGGTGCTCTACTGCAAGGCGCTGTGCCTCACCGTCGGCATCGTCGCGATCTGCCTGCCATGGGTCGGCTCTTTGAGCACCATGTAGGCGGATTGGAACCCATGTTCGGTTGACAAAACCCAACGCCAGCCCCGAGTGCCTATGCTGTCTGGTCGATTTCACGGGAGCGGCTGATGCGCACCTCTCCTCCCCAGCAGAGCTGCGCGCCCCTACGGGCTTTTCGCCGCTCCCGTCCGTCACCCGCAGCGAGAAACGATATCGCCGACCGACCGTTTATGAGGATGGTCGAACGGACGATGCCGGACAGATAGCGTTCGAAGGACCGCGGTTTAGGGATTTCTGCTTTTTCCAGCTTTCGCTTCTCCCGCATGAAGGTGCAGCAGCGCGCCATGATCTGCCCCTGCGTCAGGTCCGCCAGCGGAGCGCCGTCCAGGTGCATGGCCTCAACCGTCATGCGGATCTGCAGACGCGCCCAGGCTTGTCGCCCACCCCGCTTGCGCGACGTCTCAGCTTTCGTGAGTGCCAGAGCTGGCTTTGCTGCCGCTTTCGCCTGCATCGTCCGTAGTCCTGTGCGCTATCGCAACGCTGGGTGACGCAACAGACTGGACACACCTACTCGGCAGGGTCGGCCTTCTTCGGCGCAACAAACATGACCATAATCTCGTGAGCAGCTGCACGATCCTCCGGTTGCTCACGGTAGTGGCGGTCCCTGGCTTGCGCTTCCGTCTCCCCGACGTGGACAAGGATCACCGCGAAGCGATAGTCTTGCCGGGGAGCAAGCGCGTCGATCCGCGCACTCAGACGATCCAGTTGCGACTTGCTCACCACGGCTGCGTCCCCCTGGCTGATGAGAACTCGTGGAACCGCCGGACTATGTCACCACGCTCCTCACAGGACAGCTGAGGTGGGAATGGTTGCCCCTCCGCCTCTGCCGCTGCCCACATTCTCTCGGCGATAACCTGTAAGCGGCGCGTCAAGCCCTCTCGTGGGTCGTCCATTGTCCGGTCGACGCCGCTGTTGCAGTTGGCGCGTGCTGCCAGCGCCTCAATCCGCGAGGACAGCCGATCGATCTGTGTCCTGGTGACCACTACGGCGCACCCCCGTCAGGTGCAGGATCAACGATCACCCGCTTGATGAACAGGGTTTGTGATGCCGTCCGCTGATGCGGGTGCTCTCGGTAGTGACGGGTCTCGGCATCAGCCTCGGTTTCTCCCTCGCGTAGGCGGATCGCCACGAACGGGACTGTCGCGGGGCCTCAGCGCTTCAATGCGTGCTGCGATTCGATCGATTTGCGCTTTGCTGGCCATGGTTCCTGCTCTCAAGCGACGGGGCGATTTCATCAAGGCGCTGCTCTAGGCGCTCCAGCGTTTGCGTCTCGACCATTCCGCGCATCTGGCTGAGGCACCAAATCAAGCTGCGACCTTCTTGGTGGTCGAGCTTCTTGTCCCGCATCTGGCGATAGACGCGACATGCTTCGGCGATGATCCCGCCAAGCATGTGCAGCGGTTGCCTGATCAAAGATCTCTTTCTCTTCGGCCTCCACCTCATCAGGGGGGGAGGGCTGTGCGGTTTTATCTTTCTTCGTCAAGTTGTTGGTCCTTTCTCACTTGTCAGATTTTGCATTGTCGGTATTCCACGCGCTGTACCGTCGGCCACCGCGACCGCCGAAGGCCGCTGGGCGTGGCTGTTTCAGCCTGTCGCTTGTCTGATGGCCCGCTCCCCCTCCAAAACCTGCGCGGTCGGGAATTCGTGGTTTCCAGGAGGGCGCGGCGGCAAGGCGGACGTCCTCAACAGAGCCAGGCGTCTGGCGTCGGCCTCTTTCCGCTCGGGGGTGCGACGAATATTCGGGTTTTTGCCGAACCGGAATTCAAAACAACGGGCAGGCGCTGACGGTGCATGCGCGCACAGCACCATCCGCGCCGCCGCTGCAATCGATGCATTTCCTCCGGATCGCCTTCAGCCCGCCTGCCCCGGTCAAGCGTTTCTCGATCGGGTAGACCGGCCTCCCAGCAGCCGCGACGGCCGCCTTGTCCTCAATGCTCGGGCGGCACAGCGCTTTGCCCAATCGGAGAGCCTTGCCGTCCAACCCTTGGCCGTCAGTGGCTCCGGTGGCTGCCGGGCAGGTTGCGGTCTGGACTGCCCGGCGGGCCTTCCTGGTGTCGGAACTCGAGGCTGCGGCCTGCTGGTGATTGGACTTGGGGGCTCTGCCGGCCAGTAGGTCAGGCCGCGCGGCGAGCTCACGCTGGGTGTCAACACGCAGGCATTCTCGGCAACGCTGCGTGCTCGCGAGCCGCGGACGCTCCCGGCATTTTGGACACAACAGATCCTCTGCCAGGCGCTTCAGTTGGTCGGGCTTGCGGGTCACAGCACGCCTCCGTCAAATGGGACGGGACGAGAACCGAGATTGCTAAACCGTTTGGAAAACGAGTGCGAAACAACCGTAGGCGGATCGAAATCCGCGAACGATTTCATGGCGGTCCCTACGGGAGTTGAACCCGTCTTTTCAGATTGAAAATCTGACGTCCTAACCGATAGACGAAGGGACCAGGGCAGCCGGTGCCTGGGCCGATATAGTGGGGTTTGCCGGGGGTGGCAAGCAAGCCGGTCGGGCGCCTGCGCCAGGCACGTGTGCACAAGAATGCGGCTGGCGCGCCCCCGCTTGTCCCGCCGGTGTGCGATGGCTAACGTCCGCCAACGGCCGGCCGGCCGCGGGTTTCAGGGGAGACGGGCAGATGGCAGGCAACCTCACCATGGCGGAGCTGAAGAGCGCGATCGCCTCCGGCGCCATCGACACCGTGCTCGTGGCCATGGTCGACATGCAGGGCCGCCTGATCGGCAAGCGCTTCCAGGCCGAATATTTCGTCGACAGCGCCCACGAGGAGACGCACGGCTGCGACTACCTGCTGGCCAACGACATCGATATGGAGCCGGTGCCCGGCTACCGGCGGCGAGCTGGGAGAAGGGCTACGGCGATTTCGTCATGAAGCCCGACCTGGCGACCTTGCGGCGGATCCCGTGGCTGGAAGGCACCGCGCTGGTGCTCGCCGACGTGCTCGACCACCACCATCACGACCTGCCGCACGCCCGCGCGCGATGCTGAAGAAGCAGCTCGCGCGGCTGTCGGCCAGAAGATGCGCGCCTTCTGCGCCTCCGAGCTCGAGTTCTACCTGTTCGACGAGAGCTACGAGAGCGCTGCGCGCCAAGCGCTATCCACGGCCTGAAGACCGCCGGCACCTACATCGAGGACTACCACATCCTGCAGACCACCAAGGAGGAGGGCGTGATGCGCGCCATCCGCAAGGGACTGCAGGGCGCCGGCATCCCGGTCGAGAACTCCAAGGGCGAGTGGGGGCCGGGCCAGGAGGAGATCAACG
This sequence comes from uncultured Alphaproteobacteria bacterium, assembly GCA_963840445.1. Classification (GTDB taxonomy): domain Bacteria; phylum Pseudomonadota; class Alphaproteobacteria; order Rhizobiales; family Hyphomicrobiaceae; genus AWTP1-13. Next base: position 10,907 of record CAWIZC010000040.1, read on the forward strand.
TCCGCTATGCCGACGCGCTGGAGATGGCGGACCGCCACGTCATCCTGAAGAACGGCATCAAGGAGATCGCGTTCCTGCAGGGCAAGTCCGTCACCTTCATGTCGAAGTGGCGCTACGATCTCGCGGGCTCCTCCTCGCACGTGCACCTGTCGCTGTGGGACGAGAAGGGCGACAAGCCGCTGTTCTTCGACGCCAAGGCCGAGTTCGGCATGTCGACGCTGATGCGCTCGTTCGTGGCCGGGCAGCTCAAGTACGCGCGCGACATCACCTGGTTTCTGGCGCCCTACATCAACTCCTACAAGCGCTTCCAGGTCGGCACCTTCGCGCCGACCAAGGCGGTGTGGAGCCGCGACAACCGCACGGCCGGCTTCCGGCTGTGCGGCGAGGGCGGCAAGGGCATCCGCATCGAATGCCGCATCGGCGGCGCCGACCTCAACCCCTATCTTGCCTTCGCCGGCGCTGATCGCCGCGGGTCTCGCCGGCATCGAGGAGAAGCTGGCGCTGGAGCCGCCGTTCTCGGGCGACGCCTATGTCGGCAAGGCGCTGCCGGAGGTGCCGAAGACCCTGCGCGAGGCGACCGAGCGGCTGACGGAGTCGAAGATGCTGCGCGGCGCGCTCGGCGACGAGGTGGTCGATCACTATGTGCACACCGCGCGCTGGGAGCAGTTCGAGTACGACCGGCGCATCACCGACTGGGAGCTGATGCGCGGGTTCGAGCGGTACTGAGGGGAACGAGCGTGGCCGAGATCGTCTGCATCTCTCCGGTCGACGGGCGCGAGGTGGCGCGCCGCGCGACGGCTCAACCGGCTGTCATCGAGAAGGCGCTACAGGCGGCCCGCGCGGCACAGCGCGAATGGGTGCGCGTGCCACTCGCGGAGCGTTGCGCTGCAATGCTGCGCTTCCTGGAGGCGATGCGGGCGCAAAATGCGGACGTGACGCGCGAGCTTGCCTTGCAGATGGGCCGGCCGGTGCGCTATGGCGGCGAGTTCCGCGCCTTCGAGGAGCGCGCGCGCGTACATGATCGAGATCGCGGCCGAGGCGCTGGCGCCGGTCGTGCCGGCGGCCGAAGGACGGCTTCACGCGCTACATTCGCGCGCGAGCCGCTGGGCATCGTGCTCACCATCGCGCCGTGGAATTATCCGTATCTGACCGCGGTCAACACGGTGGTGCCGGCGCTGATCGCCGGCAACGCGGTGCTCCTGAAGCCGCGAGCCAGACCCTCCTGGTCGGCGAGCGCTTCCAGGCGGCGATGGACAAGGCCGGCCTGCCCAAGGGTCTGTTCCAGCACCTCGTGCTCGGCCACGACGACACGGCCAAGCTGATCGGCTCGGCGGCCATGTCGACCACGTCAGCTTCACCGGCTCCGTCGCGGGCGGGCAGGCGATCGAGCGCGCGGCGGCCGGCACGTTCACCGGCGATCGGGCTCGAGCTCGGCGGCAAGGACCCGGCCTACGTGCGGGCCGACGCCGACCTCGCGCATGCGGTCGAGAACCTGGTCGACGGCGCGTTCTTCAATTCCGGCCAGATGCTGTTGCGGCATCGAGCGCATCTATGTGCACGAGCGACGTCTACGACCAGTTCGTCGAGGGCTTCGCGGCGCTGACCCGGCAGTACGTGCTCGGCGATCCGCTCGACCAGGCCACCACGCTCGGGCCGATGGCGCAGCCACGCGCTTTGCCGACGTCGGTGCGCGCCAGATCGCGCGAGGCATTGGCCAAGGGCGCCAAGGCGCTGATCGATCCCGAAGGCCTTCCCGCGCAACCGCGACGGCACGCCCTAGCTGGCGCCGCAGGTGCTGATCGAACGTCGATCACGCGCATGAAGGTGATGATGGAGGAGAGCTTCGGCCCGGTGGTCGGCATCATGAAGGTCGCCGGCGACGACGAGGCGATGCGCCTGATGAACGACTCGCCCTATGGCCTGACGGCGTCGGTCTGGACGCGCGACCATGGACAGCCGCCGAGCGGATCGGCAGCGAGCATCGAGACCGGCACCGTCTACATGAACCGCTGCGACTATCTCGACCCCGGCCTTGCCTGGACCGGCGTGAAGGATACCGGCCGCGGCGCGACGCTGTCGCGCATCGGTTACGAGATGCTGACCCGCCCGAAGAGCTTCCACCTGCGGAAAGTGTGACACCCATGAAGCTGCATGCGAACTGGAACTATCCGACCTCGGTGCGGTTCGGCGCCGGCCGGCTGAAGGAGCTGGGCGAGGCCGCGGCCGCCGCCGGCATCGCGCGGCCGCTGTTCGTCACCGACCGGGGGCTCGTCAAGCTGCCGATGATCAAGGCCGCGGGCGATATCCTGGCCGAGGCCAAGCGCCCGGCGCAGGTGTTCTCCGACGTGAAGCCCAATCCGGTCGAGGCCACCGTCGAGGCCGGCCTCGCGGCGCTCAAGGGCGGCAGGCACGACGGCGTCGTCGCCTTCGGCGGCGGCTCGGCGCTCGATGCCGGCAAGGTGATCGCCTTCATGGCCGGGCAGACACGGCCGATGTGGGACTTCGAGGACATCGGCGACTGGTGGACGCGCGCCGACCCCAAGGGCATCGCGCCGATCGTCGCGGTGCCGACCACGGCCGGCACCGGCTCGGAGGTCGGCCGCGCCGGCGTCATCACCGACGAGGCGACGCACACCAAGAAGGTGATCTTCCATCCGCTGATGATGCCGAAGGTGACGATCTGCGATCCGGAACTGACCGTCGGCATGCCGCCGATGATCACCGCGGGCACCGGCATGGACGCGTTGGCGCACTGCCTGGAGGCCTATTGCGGGCCGTTCTATCACCCGCTGGCCGACGGCATCGCGGTCGAGGGCATGCGGCTCGTCAAGGAGAACCTGCTCAAGGCGTATCGAACGGGCAACGATATCGAGGCGCGCGCGCACATGATGTCGGCGGCTGCGATGGGCGCGACCGCGTTCCAGAAGGCGCTCGGCGCCATCCATGCGCTGTCGCATCCGGTGGGCTCGCTCTACGACACCCATCACGGGCTGACCAATGCCGTGTTCATGCCCTACGTGCTGGTGTTCAACCGAGGCGCCATCGACGGGCAAGATCGAGCGGCTTGCCGCCTACCTCGGCCTGGAGCCCTCCTTCGATGCGTTTCTTGCACTTGGTGCTCGAAGCTGCGCGAGGACCTGCAGGTGCCGCACACGCTGGCAGGCCTCGGCGTGGATGATGCAAATTCGACCCTGATGAGCGAGATGGCGCCCAAGGACCCGACCGCGGGCGGCAATCCCGTGCCGTTCGATCAGAAGGCCGCCTTGCAGCTGTATCGCAACGCCCTGGACGGCAGGCTTGGCTGAGGCGGCGGACAGGAGCGCGGTGCCCTAGAATAGTGCAGGGGCGGGCGCTGTTACCTGAGGGGCTGACGCGCCGGGCCGGCTCGGCTATGGCTCTAGAGTGAGATCGTTTTGATGGAAGCACTTCGGCTTCCGTCAAAGCGTGAATCTCATTCTACATTCGAATAACAGAGCAGGATTCACGCTTCGGCCGCCACGCTAGATCGAGGTGGGGTGGCCCAATCCGAAGCAATCCTGCTCTAGGCAACGCACAGGCTGGAGAGTCCTCCATGCAGCATTTTCCCGAACACCTCGCCGACCGCTTCCGCCGGTTCAAGTTCCGCCACTTTGCGCCCAACCAGGACCAGTATGAAAAGCTGGCCGAGGTGGGGCAGGCGCCCGATGTGATGGTCGTATCGTGCTGCGACAGCCGCGTCGATCCGGAGACCATCTTCTCGGCCATGCCGGGCGAGCTGTTCGTGGTGCGCAATGTCGCCAACCTGGTGCCGCCGTTCGAGACGCAGGGCAAGTATCACGGCGTGTCGGCGGCCTTGGAATTCGCCGCGCTCAACCTGCGCGTCAAGCACATCGTGGTGATGGGCCACTCGGGATGCGGCGGCGTGCGCGCCTGTCTCGACAGCGAGGCGCTGCGCCAGACCGAGGCTGCGTTCGTCACCAATTGGATGTCCATGCTCGACGGAGCGCGCCAGCAGGTGCTGGCGGCCAACCCCGGTGGCTCGCCGGCACAGTTGCGCCGCGCCCTGGAACGCGCGGGCATCAAGACCTCGCTCGACAACCTGCGCACGTTTCCCTGCATCCAGGCGCTGGAGGCGAAGGGGCGCATCGCCCTGCACGGGACCTACTTCGACATCGCCGAGGGATCGCTGTCTGTGCTCGATCAGGCGACGGCGCAGCTGGTGGCGCTGTAAAGCGGGTGTCCGCTGCCGGTTTGAGGCGGGTGTAAGACTTAAGCGGCGTCGTGGAAAATGATGCCGAGCGTATGGCGCTTGCCGCTCCGCAGCCGGCTGACGCCGTGGCGCAGGTTGACCCGATAGCTGCCGCGGGCGCCTTCCACGGGCCGGTGATGCACGGCGAATACCACGCCATCTCCCTGTCGCAACGACACCACTTCGGCCCTGGACTGCATACGCGGCCGCTGCTCGGTGAGGACGAACTCGCCGCCCGTGAAGTCCCGTTCGGGTTGCGAGAGCAGGATCGCCACCTGCAGCGGGAACGACAAGTCGCCATAAAGGTCCTGGTGCAGGCAGTTGTAGTCGCCCTCGACATATTGCAGCAGCAGCGGAGTCGGGCGCCGCTGACCCGCGTTATGACAAAGCTCCAGAAACTGGCGGTGTGTTTTCGGATAACGCATGCCTATTCCGAGCCGCTCGTTCCAGGCATCGGCAATCGGCGCCAGGCGTGGATACAGTGCCGTGCGCAGGCCGCCGACCAGGTCGGGCAATGGATAGCGGAAATAGCGATACTCGCCCTTCCCGAAACCGTGCCGCGCCATCACGATGTGACTGCGGAAGTGCTCTTCGCTCGGGTAGAGCGCGGCGATCGCGCGGCACTCCTCCGAGGCGAGGAGCTGCGGCACAACCGCTGCGCCGAACTGGCCAAGCTCGGTCGCCAGACCGCTCCAGTCATAGGCGGCAATACGCGCCTCCGCGCGTTCGGCAGCCGGCGACGTTGCTTGACTGCATGTGTACCGAAGCTGCTCGCTCATCTTCTTCACCGACGGCCAGAAGTTACCGTCGGCTTAAATAAGCGAGAGCTGCGGGCGTTGCGACCCGCTTCTTGTTGCCCGGATCGCCGTGATCTTAGCGAGGCAAAGCGGTCGGCCTATCGCGTGTCGGTCCAGCTTTCCGAGAACGCCAGCGCACTCGTGCTGAACGGCCTGCCATCCCGCTCGCGCTTCCAGGGCCGGCCGACGGCGTCAACGCCGTTGCGCGTCAGGCGCGCTCCGAGTGCCGGAATAAGCACGGTGCACACCCCGTAGCGGCGCCCAGGCACGGAGTTTGGCTGAGTGTGAATGAGCAGCGGGTCGCCGATGTCGTGCCAGGTGAGGGTAACGTCCTCGCCGCGCGCAACCGCCCGCTCGGTCCAGAAATAGCGCGGGTCGCCGGATTTGCTGAACTCGGCATCGGTCACGCCAATCGTGGTATCCGACAGTTCGGCGTTGAGCATGCCTTGCACGGTCTGTTGCAGCCAGCGCGCCATGGCGATGTTGTCGGAATAGATGCGCCAGCGGTTCTCGGTGAGCTCGCTCTTTAGATAAAGCACGTGCCCCGGCCCCGCCGGCGAGAAGATGATGCGCCAGAAGCTGGCGTTGGTCGTGTAGTTGTCGGTGTCGGTGGGGGCGAGCCTGATGAAGGGATTTTCGCCGGTGACGATTACCGAATTCGGATCTGCCGTGCTCATTGTTGTGGCCTCCTTGCGCCGCCGGCCAGCGTGGCACCAGGCGGCTACGACCGCAACCGCTGTGAGCGGGGCCTCGCAACGATCATCCAAGCGATATGAGAATTCTAGGAGCGCACCCAGCCGTTGCCGGTGAGATGCTCTTGCGGCTCGAAGCGCTGCTTGTAGCTCATCTTCGGCGAGCCCTGGATCCAGTAGCCGAGATAGAGATAGGGAATGCCGAGCCGGCGTGCGTAGGCGATGTGCTCCAGGATCATGTAGGTGCCGAGCCCGCGGCGGGCGGCCTCGGGCTCGTAGAAGCTGTAGACCATCGAGATGCCGTCCGACAGGCGATCGCACAAGGCAACCCCGAGCAGCGGCCGTTTGTCGGCATCGCCTTTCGCGGCCGGATCAGGCTTCAGACGATACTCGGTGACGAACGTGTCGATGATGCTGTCTTCCACCATCATCGCGTAGTCGAGCACTGTCATGTCGGCCATGCCGCCGTCCGCATGGCGGGCATCGATATAGCCGCGGAACAGCGAGTACTGCTCGGAGGTGGGCGTCGCCTGCAGGCGGCGCGCGACGACATCGCGATTGGCATCGAGCACGCGGCGGAACGAGCGCCGGGGCTCGAACTCGTCGACCAGCACGCGCACCGACACGCAAGCCTGGCAGCCCTCGCAATAGGGCATATAGGCGATGTTCTGGCTGCGCCGGAAACCGCCCTTCAGCAGGTTGTCGACCAGAGCCGGCGGCTTGTCGTGGGTGAGGTGGGTGAAGAGCTTTCGCTCGAGCCGGCCCGCCAGATAAGGACATGGCTGCGGCGCCGTGACGTAGAACTCGGGAAAGTGTTTTTGCTGCTCACTCATACGTACTGGCCTCGCACATCACTGCCCCGATGATATGTGAGCAAGGCTTGCCCGATCAAGTCCGGCACTTTGTGTAATCGCGGGACTATGCAACCCGATAGAGCCGTGTGGTGTGGGGCGCATTTGGCGGCAACCCATTGCGGCATCGCTGCGGCGCGGTTCTGCGGCGATATCGGTGGATTTCGGGCCTCGCCTAATCCCTACGCCTTGAGCAGGCGCGCGGCCTTCGGCGCGAAGTAGGTTAGCACGCCTGAGGCGCCGGCCCGCTTGAAGGCCAGCAGGCTCTCGAGCATCACCTTGTCGCCATCCAGCCAGCCGTTCTGCGCCGCCGCGGTCAGCATCGCGTATTCGCCGGACACCTGGTAGGCGAAGGTCGGCACACCGAAGGTGTCTTTCACCCGCCGCACGATGTCCAGATAGGGCATGCCGGGCTTGACCATTACCATGTCCGCCCCCTCGGCGATATCGAGGGCTACCTCGCGCAAGGCCTCGTCCGAGTTGGCCGGGTCCATCTGGTAGGTGCGCTTGTCGCCGGTCAGCGTCGCCGCCGAGCCCACGGCGTCGCGGAATGGGCCGTAGAAGGCCGATGCGTACTTGGCCGCGTAGGCCATGATCTGCACGTTCTGGTGCCCGCCCTCTTCCAGCGCCTGGCGAATGGCGCCGATGCGGCCGTCCATCATGTCGGAGGGCGCGATGATGTCGCAGCCGGCCTCGGCCTGTACCAGTGCTTGCCGCACCAGCGCGGGCAGCGTCTCGTCGTTGATGATCTCGCTCCCGCGCATCAGGCCGTCATGACCATGGCTGGTGTAGGGATCGAGTGCCACGTCGAGCAGCACGCCGACATCGAGTTCGGCCTCGCGGATGGCGCGCGTGGCGCGGCAGACGAGATTGTCGGGATTGAGTGCCTCGCCGCCGTCGTCGGTGCGCAGTTTCGGGTCGGTGTAGGGAAACAGTGCGATTGCCGGGATGCCGAGCGCGACCGCCTGCTCGGCCGCCGCCACCGTGAGGTCGACGCTGAGGCGATCGACGCCCGGCATCGACGGCACGGGCACACGCTGGTTGCGACCCTCGCCGACAAAGATCGGCCAGATCAGATCCGCGGCGCTCAGCACGTTCTCTGCTACCAGGCGGCGCGCCCACCCGGTTTTGCGGTTGCGCCGCATCCGTATGCTGGGGAAGCGGCCGGTTGCCGGCTGCGTGCGGACAGCACCGCCCGTTCGGCTGTCATCGCCGGAACGTCGGGAAGCGACAGGCTTCATGGGCACACCTATGCGAAAGCTTCGCGCCGGGCGCGTGATCAGGATCGGCCTGGATCGCCGCGTGGCCGGCTCAGGTCACATTGTGCGGAAGCCCAACCGCAAGGCAAGTGCCCGCTATTCGCAGATGGTAAAGCCTTTGCGGTCGGCCATATCCACGTGGAAGTGGTTCTTGTGGGCGCTGTTGGCCTCAGGGCCGAGCACCGTGCCGAAAATCCTGCAGGCCGCATGATGTGCCTCGCGCAAGAAATCCATCTTGCCGTTCAGCGCGGCGGCAGCAGCATCGCCGGCCTGCGGCTTGGGTCCGCCCAGGCGATTGGGCTGCACCAGTCCGATGTGGCCCGAGTCGGACGGCAGACCGCCTGGCATCTGCATCGAGATGCCGGGGATGGCGATGGTAATCCCCGTGTGGGCGGGATCTGCAACGATCGGGCGGTCCGGTCGCCGGGGCGTGCCGGCGGCGGTTTGCTTGTTCTGGTCCGTTGTCGGGGCGGGCTTGACCTGGGCAGTGGCTTCGCCGGCCCTGGCCGCGGCCGCCTGCGCGGCGATCTCGCGCGCCGTCATCCCCCAGTCCGCGACCACTCTGGCCGTCTCTCCTCGCCCGGTGACGAATGCGCCGATGTCCAGGGCGTTCACTCGGCCGTGCTCGCTGAGCCGGCTCTTGGCGCGACCATAGGCGTTGCGACACGAGTAGGAGCTCATCGCATCGATACGGACCAGTTGGCCACCCAGGTGCTTGCGTGCGAGCGGCTGCAAGTCCTGCTGCACCCATTTGTGCAGTGCCGCAATCATATCGCAGGTCAGATCGACCGGCGGGGACAGCATGACCTGCTGCTGGCTCTTGCCGATGCTGATCAATTTCATGGGGGCGGGCGTGCCGCACTCGGTCCCTTCGCGCCAAGGAGTGGCGGGCACCGCTACGACATCGAGACCTTTGAGCAGAACCCGGCAGCGTGCCTGCGCCAGCTCGATTTCCTGCGCCGACCACTCCGCGGCTTGCTGCGGCACGCCGTTGGTGGGCGTCGTCATGCCTTGCTGCTGAGTGTTGGAGGTGGGCAACGGTCTGGCGGGCATCTGCTGCGCCCACCCGCTGCCAGCGGCCAGCACGCAAAATGCGGCCGTCGTCGCCAAACGTCGCGGAATCATTAAGGATTTGCCCCTACTGCCAGCTCCCGGTCCCGCCGATTACGCCCCCACGAATCGGAACCCGGAGGTTGCTGACTTGAAGCAAATCGATATAGCTCCGATTTGCGGCAAACGCGAGGCTTTTGCAGTTGTGAGGCTGCGAATGGAAACAACTTGTGGATGAGAGCAGCGTGGGAACGGTCGAATTGAAGGATCAGGCAGATGAGCCGTCGGCGACGCAGGGACGGGGCGATATCCTGCTCGGCGTCGAGGGAGCGGCGGCCGTCGTCACCCTGAACCGCCCGCAGGCCCTCAACGCCCTGACGGATGCCATGCGCGGGGAGCTGGCAGCCGCCATACCGCGATGGGTGCGCGACCCGCAGGTGTATGCGCTGCTCATCGCTTCGTCCTCGGAGCGGGCCTTTTGCGCCGGAGGCGATGTGCGCGAGATGGCCGAATGGGGCCGTAGCCGGATCGCCGACGCGCGCCGCTCGCTCGCTGCCGAATACACCCTCAACTGGTCGCTCGACCGCTTCACCAAGCCCGCTATCGCCCTGATCGATGGAATGGTGATGGGGGGTGGGGTCGGCATTTCCCTGTACGGCACGCATCGCGTGGCTGGCGAGCGGTACCGGTTCGCCATGCCCGAGACCGGCATCGGATTTTTTCCCGACGACGGCGTCAGCAGCGTGCTGGCGCGTCTGCCGGACGAGATCGGCATGTATCTGGCGCTGACTGGGCGCGCCGTCGGCCGGGCCGATGCCTATCGACTTGGCCTGGCGACGCATTGCATCTCCGCCCGGCAGTTCGGAGAGATTCGGGTCGCTGTCAGCGAGGCCGATCCGGTCGATCCGCTGCTCGACACGCGACACGAGGACCCCGGCCCAGGCGACCTGGAGCAGCTGCGCCCTGCGATCGCGCGCTGCTTCGGCGCCGAGCAGTCTGGACGGTATCCTGGGAAGGCTTGGCGCCGAGACAGGGGCTTCTGCACCCTGGGCCGAAGGCGTGCGCGCCGAGCTGGCGCAACGGTCGCCGCTGTCGCTGGCGGTGACCTATCGGCAAATGCGGAAGGCGCGTGGATGGGATCTGCGGACCGCGCTCCTCAACGATTTCCGGCTGGCGTGCCGCTTCCTGGAAGGCAAGGACTTCTACGAGGGTGTGCGCGCCTTTCTGGTGGACCGGGATCGGGCGCCGCGCTGGCAGCCCGGCCGTCTCGAGGATGTCACCGAGGCGATGGTCGACGGCCACTTTGCCGCGCTCGGGCCTGATGAGCTTGAGCTTCCGCCCGACGCTCCGCTGCTTGGCTTCCAGCGGTGAACCCGCACCAGCTCGGCTGTCGTTAACCCATTGTATTAAGTTAGAATTAGAGCCTTTCCCATAGACTGGTTGGCAAATCCGGGAAAAACCGGAAGCGTCAAACAGATTGAGGCAAGGGCCATGAGTTTAGCGTTGGACTTGGGGCGCAATCGCGCGCCAGCTTCGGATGATCCATCCCGCAACGAATATCTGCAGGCCTTACGGCTGATCGAGCGCCTGCACCGCTTGCTGCTCGACGTGATCAAGGACGAGTACGACCGCCTCGGCGGAGCCGAGTTGAACAGCGTCCAGGCGCTGTTGCTCTACAACATGGGCGACAGCGAGTTGACGGCCGGCGAGCTGAAGACGCGCGGCTACTATCTGGGCTCGAACGTCTCCTACAACCTCAAGAAGCTCGTCGACATGGGCTACCTGCATTACAAGCGCTCCGACAAGGACCGCAGGTCTGTCCGCGTCAGCCTGACGCCAAAGGGCCTGGAAGCGCGCAACGTCATCCAGAAGCTCTACCAGCGCCAGCTGGGTTCGGTGGAGGCGGTTGGCCAGATCACGACCGACGACTTCAAGAGCCTCAACAAGTCGCTGGTGCGGCTCGAGCGCTTCTGGACCGATCAGATCCGCTATCGGCTCTAGTTGGCTTCACGTTTACGTTATCCCTGGCGCTCGCTTTGCTGATGCGTCCATGCCGAGCCCTCCCGGTGGGAGAGACGGATTTGGCATACCCGCCGCGTTGAACGTTGGCGGCGTGGTGTCCGGGAGCCCCTGGGCACTCGCGCCGCACGTACGGGAAGCGTAGAATGGGGATCTGGGGAGGCGTCGGGGCCCGTATCCGAACGGTCGGATGGGGGTTGACGAATGGTGCGTGAGCATGAAGCCCAAGCGGCTGGCGTTTTTGTTTGCCGGGGCGGCCGTTGCCGCGTCTGCGGCTTATTTTTTTTGGCCCGACCTGATTGGAGTTGCGCGCACCTACGGAATAAGCGCGGTTTCGACGGCCAAGAGCGAGACGAAAACCGAAACCAAGGGTGAGACCAAGCGCGGCGGTGCCGCGCTCGCGCCCGTGATGGTGGCCGAGGTCACCCAAGCCGATATGCCGGTGATCCTGGTCGCGCCGGGCACGGTCGAGCCGCTCGCCAATGTCGCCGTCAAGCCGCGCGTCGACGGACAGATCGTCGAGGTTGCCTTCAAGGAAGGCGACTTCGTCGAAGAGAACAGCATCCTGTTCCGTCTCGACGACCGCATGGTCAAGGCGCAGATCAGCCAGGTCGAGGCGACCATCGCGCGCGACCAGGCCGCGTTGCGCGATGCCGAGGCGACGTACGCCCGCCGCCAATCCCTGATCGCCAACAGGGTCGTCACCGAAGCCGCGCTCGACCAGTCCAAGTTTGCCGTCGAGGGGCTGAAGGCCGCCATCACCGCCGGACAGGCCTCGCTCGAACTCGCAGCGCACGCAGCTCGACTATCTCACCATTCGCGCGCCGATCAGCGGCCGCACGGGTAGCCTGACGGCCAAGCTCGGCGCAACGGTGCGCAGCCAGGATGCGCTGGCCCTGGTGACGATCAATCAGACGAAACCCATCACGGTCAACTTCTCCCTGCCGCAGGGTGAGCTGGGCGCGCTGCGGCGCGCGCTCGTGGCCAAGGCCACCGCCGATGTCAAGGTGCCCGGCGGCGCGCGGCCGGCGGTGGTGTCGGGCGTGATCGCCTTCGTCGACAATCAGGTCGACAAGCAGACGGGCACCATCAGCGCCAAGGTCGTTGCCGAGAACGGCGATGAACTGTTGTGGCCGGGCCAGTCCGTGGAGGTTTCGCTCACGGTGGAGATCAAGCCGAAGATGCTGTCGGTCCCGGCGGCGGCCGTGCTGCCGGCGCAGCAGGGTATGATCGTCTGGGTGGTGGATGCCGACAACAAGGTGAGCGTGCGCACGGTGACGGTCGCGCGCATCGTCGGCCAGACCGCGTACCTGTCCGCCGGCGTGTCGCCTGGCGAGCGGCTGGTGACGGACGGCCAGATCCGCCTTGCGCCGGGCGCATCGGTGCGCATCGAAGAGCCTCGCCGCAATGCGCCGCTGCCAGCCAGCGAAGAACGCCGCATGAACGGCAGAGGCTGAAGACCCAAGGAGTCCCATGCGCCTCTCGGAGCTGTGCATCCGCCGGCCGGTGATGACGACGCTGTTGATGGCGTCGCTGCTGCTCGCCGGCTTCTTCGGATACCGTCAGCTCCCGATCGCGGCCATCCCGCGCATCGAGGTGCCGACCATCGCCGTGACCGTGCGACTATCCGGGCGCCAGCCCGGACACCATGGCGGTTTCGATCGCGGCCCCGCTGGAACGGCAGTTCGCCACCATTGCCGGCATCACCGGGATCACCTCGCTCAGCACCACGGGCAGTACGCAGGTCACGCTCGAGTTCGATCTCAACCGCAACATCGATGCGGCCGCGCTCGACACGCAATCGGCCATCTCGGTGGCGGCCTCCCGCCTGCCTGAGGACCTGCCGACGCCGCCGGCCTACCGCAAGGTCAACCCCGCCGACTCGCCGATCATCTTCCTGGCGCTGACCTCCGACACGGCGATGTCGCAGGACATGAACGAGTTCGCCGACAAGGTGATGAGCCCGCGCATCTCGACGCTGACCGGCGTGGCGCAGGTCAACATCCAGGGCGCCCAGAAGCGGGCGGTGCGCATCAAGTACGACCTCGACGCACTCGCCACCCGCGGCATCTCCGTGGAGGAGATCCGCCAGGCAGTGATCGCGCTGGCATCGGTGAGCCCGATCGGCAGCCTGCGTACCACCCAGCAGCTCTACATTCTGGAGATGAAGAGCGCCGAGCCGACGGCTGCCTACTTCAAGCCGGTGATCGTCGCCTGGCGCAACGGCGCGCCAGTGCGGCTGCAGGACATCGCCAGCGTCGAGGATTCGGTCGAGAACGACCAGGCGCGCGCCGAGTTCGACGGCAAGCGCTCGATCATAGTGTCCGTGCAGCGCCAGCCCGATGCCAACACCGTCGAGGTGACGGACGCGATCCACAAGATCCTGCCCGAGTTCCGGCGCCTGCTGCCGCCGACCATCGATCTGAGCGTGCTGAGTGACCGCTCGCAGTCGATCCGCGAGTCCGTGCACGATGTGCAGATCACGCTGATGTTGACGGCGACGCTGGTGATCCTCGTCATTCTGGCCTTCCTGCGCACCTGGCGGGCCACCATCATTCCCGCGCTGGCGCTGCCGCTGTCGATCATCGGCACCTTCGCTGGCATGGCGGCGATGGGTTTCTCGCTCGACAACGTCAGCCTGCTTGCGCTCACGCTGGCGCTGGGCTTCGTCGTGGACGATGCCATCGTCGTGCTCGAGAACATTGTGCGCTACGTCGAGGGTGGCATGAAGCCGTTCGAGGCCGCCATCAGGGGCGCCAACGAGATCGGCTTCACGGTTCTGTCGATCACCATCTCGCTGGTCGCCGTGTTCATCCCGATCCTGTTCATGGGCGGCATCGTCGGCCGGTTCTTCTTTGAATTCGCCATGACCATCAGCATGGCGATCCTGCTGTCGGGCTTTATCTCGCTGACGCTGACGCCGATGCTGGCCTCGCGCATGCTGAAGGCGGAACACGCCCACGATGCCAAGCCCGGCTTGCTGTCGCGCGCCTTCGAGGGCGGCTACAACCTGATGGCCCGCAGCTATCGCGCGACGCTCGACGTCTCGTTGCGCGTGCCGTGGCTGATGCTGATCGTCACGTTCGGCACGATGGCGGCGACGGTCTATGTGTTCGGCCTGGTCAAGAAGGGCTTCCTGCCGACCGAGGATACCAGCATCATCATCGTGCGCACGGAGGCGGCGCCCGATATCGCCTTCGAGGCCATGCTGGAGCGTCAGCGCATCGTCTCCGAACGGGTTCGCGCCGACCCCGACGTGCTCTACGTCAACTCGAGCGTGCAGCAGACCCAGTTCAATCCGACGCTCAACCGCGGCTCGATGTTCGTGCAGCTCAAGCCGCGTCCCGAGCGCGTCAATCGCGGCACCATCAGCGACGTGCAAAACCGCTTGCGGCGCAGCCTCGCCGGCATTCCGGGCATTCGCGCGTTCCCGGTGCCTCTGCAGAACCTGCGCATCGGCAGCCGCGGCGGCGCCGCGCTCTACCAGTACACGCTGACCAGCGTCAGCCAGAGCGAGCTCTACGATAATGCGCAGCGCCTGATCGAGCGCGTGCAGAAGGCGCCGGGCTTCACCGACGTCACGAGCGATCTGACGCTCGGTGCGCGGCAGCTGACGATCACCGTCGATCGCGATGCCCTGGCGCGCTACGGCCTCAGCATGGACGTGGTGCGCTCGACGCTGTACTCGGCGTTCGGCACGCGCAAGATCGCCACCGTCTACACGCCCGCCAACGACTACGCCGTCATCGTCGAGGCCGACAAGGCGTTGATCCTGGATCCGAGCGTGCTCTCGAAAGTGTACATGCGCAGCACCACGGGCCAGCAGGTGCGCCTCGATTCGGTGGCCTCGGTGAAGCTTGGGCCGGGCCCGGTGTCGGTTGCGCGCCAGTCGCAGCTGCCGGCCGTCACCATCACCTTCAACCTGGCGCCCGGCTATACGCTGGGCGAGGCGGTCGGCGCCATGCGCGAGCTGGAGCGCGAGGTCAACATGCCCGCCGACCATCACGGGCCAGTTCGCCGGCACGGCGCAGGTGTTCGAGAATTCCTTCCGCGACCAGCCGCTGCTGATCGCCGCCGCCATCCTCACGATCTACATCGTGCTCGGCGTCCTGTACGAGAGCTTCATCCACCCGATCACGATTCTCTCCGGCCTGCCGTCGGCCAGTCTCGGCGCCTTGCTGGTGCTGTACCTGTTTGATGTCGAGCTGACCATCATCGCCATGATCGGCATCATCCTGCTGGTCGGCATCGTCAAGAAGAACGCCATCATGATGGTGGACTTCGCCATCGAAGCCCGATCGCGAGGGGCAAGTCCGCGCGACGCCATCCGCGAGGCCTGCCTGCTGCGCTTCCGGCCGATCATGATGACGACCATGGCTGCCATGTTCGGCACGCTGCCGATCGCCATCGGCTGGGGTGCCGGCGCCGAGCTGCGCCAGCCGCTGGGTTTGGCCGTGGTCGGCGGTTTGGCCGTATCGCAGCTGCTGACGCTTTACATCACGCCCGCCATCTACCTGACCTTCGAGAAGTCTCGGCCAGCGCCTCGGTGCCGGCCGGCGCGAGCATATCCCCACAGTCGCGCACGAGGGCGAGCCACCGCGCGCCGCGGCCGAGTAGAAAGCCTGCACCCGGTCATCCCGGACGGCAATGCTCGCATCGCGATCCGGGATCTCCCGCACGCTCTGGTTCCTATCGTCTCGGCTGCGCTCGGCGTCCGCGATGAGGGGCAGGTCGGTTGGCCGGCGGCGTTTCAGATGCGCCGGCCGCGCGATACCCATACGGCGCCGAGCTGGACCAGCAGCGTGCCGGACAGGATCATCGCCGCGCCGACCCAGCCGATGGCACTCAGGTGCTCATTCAGGAGCAGATAGGCCGCCAGCGCGGCAAACAGCGTCTCCATGCTGACGATGATGGCTGCTTCCGAGGGAGGGGTATGCTGCAGCGCCACGGTGAGCAGCGTGAAGGTGAGCGCGCTGGACAGCAACCCCACATAGGCGATGTCGACCCAAGCGGCGCCCAACCCTGCGAGCGTCACGTTCTCCAAGAGTGCGGCGCCCAGGCCCGCCAGCGCGGCCACCACCGCGAATTGAACAGCCGTGAAGCCGAGCGGTCGGCGGTACTGCGCGGCGCCGCCGGTGATCACCACATGCCCGGCCCAAAAGGCGGCGGAGATAGCCACCAGCATGTCGCCGGTCGAGAAATGGCTGAGCGTGCCGCCGCCGAGCAGCCACGTGCCGGCGGCCGATAGCACAACGGCCGGCCACACGAAGGGGCTCGGCTGCCGGCTGCTCCAGGCCCAGGCGATGAACGGCGTGATGACGACGTAGAGTGCCGTCAGGAAGCCGGTGTTGGTGACCGACGCCGTCTGCAAGCCGGCCTGCTGCAGCCAGCCGGCAACGAAAAAGGTCAAGCCTCCCCAGACGGCGATCGGCAGGAAGGCGAGGTTGCTCCCTCCCCCAGCGGCTTGTGCCTCGCGCCTTGCCAACGGAATCAGCGCCACGGTCGCGACCGCGGCCCGC
This sequence comes from uncultured Alphaproteobacteria bacterium, assembly GCA_963840445.1. Taxonomy (GTDB): domain Bacteria; phylum Pseudomonadota; class Alphaproteobacteria; order Rhizobiales; family Hyphomicrobiaceae; genus AWTP1-13. The sequence continues at coordinate 27,322 of CAWIZC010000040.1, forward strand.
GCCGCCAGGAAGGTGAGCGGGCCAACGTGGCTCATGGCCGATTTCTGGAATATGAATGCCACGCCCCAGATGACGGCCGTGAGCAGCAGGGCGAGATCGGCGTGCAATCGGGACATGCGGGCTTTTCGCCGGTTTGCACGTCACGCGCAACCCGCAGGCGGGGCAGGCACGCCGCGAGGCGGCCGGCGAGGCCTCTACAGTCCCCGCACCAGGTTGCCGACCATCAGCACCATGTAGGCCACCATGGCCAGCCAGTATTCCTGATGCGGCAGGTAGCGCGGCACGTAAATGCCGACGGCGCCGAACTTGGAGATCAGCGCCAGTGCCGCGATCACAACCGAAATCAGGAAGATGAAGATCGATGGTGGGTTGAGGCGCATAGGCTCCCTCCGTTTCACGCGAGCGGAGTGTAGGGGCGGAGCAGCCTAGAGGGAATAGGTCAGAGGCCCGCCGCGCCGGTAACTTGAGCGGGCCTCTGTCGCTCTGCGGTTTTACTGGCCGCAGTTGCGATCGCTGACGCTGTAGCTGCGGTGCACCTGCTCGATGATGGGCTCGTAGGTGGCCTTCTGCCCCTCCGGGAACAGCATGGCCCAGCTGTTGATCTTGCGGCCGCCGCAGCTGAACGTGACGCGCTGGTAGAAGGCCGTGCCGTTGCGGATGCCGGACAGCACGAACCACTTGTCGCGCAGCGGGGCGTAGTCGACGGCCGCGCCGGCATAGCTCTCGCGCAGCAGGAACTGCTGATACTGGGCAACGGTCTTGCCGTCGGTATTGTCCAGGGTGCCGACCAGCAGGCGCGCCTTGTCGTCGCTGGAGACGAACAGGCGGGCATCCTCGGTGGCAGCCGGCAGGGCGATGAACTGCGCCGAGGGGTAGCTCACCGTGAAGCCGTGCCGTTCGTTGCGGTAGGTGGACAATCCGGCCTGACTCTGGGCGCCGCCGCCGGTTGCGGTCAGGCCCATAGAGGCTGCGAAAACGCCTGCGGTCAGAACGGCTCTGGCGAGTGTGCGTGACATTGCGGGTCCCCTTTGCGGTGCTTGCATCGTTTGAGTGACGACGCAGCCAGTTACGCGGGGGCGTGCCGACAGGCTTCAAGACCCGCGAACACAAGTTCGCGAGCGCAGCCAGCAGTCTTACAGAAAGGCGTGAGCTTAGAGGGTCTTGGGCCGGGCCACGGTGCCTGGATCGACCGCGTCGGCTTCGACGATGAAGCGCACTTGGCCCTGCGTGCCGGTTTCCCCGACGCTGCGGCAGGTCACGATCAGCAGGCGCGGCAGCGTCTGGCCGGTCGCCGCAACCGGAAGCGTGGTGCCGACGGCTTTCAGATCGACGATTTCCAGCTGGTGCGTGTGCCCGTCAGCGCCCGAGATGGTGATGCGGTCCCCGAGCGCCAGGGGCTTGGCGAATGGCGTCGGGCTCTCGACGTCGGCGCGGGTCAGCCAATAGCCTTCGTCACCGGACACCGTCTGCGGCTGTTTGCCCTTGATTGCCGACTGGAACGACAAGGTCGGTTTGGCGCCTTCCAGGGCTCTACCGAACCCACGCGCCACCAGGAGGTCGGTCTGCCAAAGCCCCGCGCCGATCGCCGCAAGGGCGGCAAACCCAGCCAAAGCAATGGCCCGAGCCTTGAATGTGGCGGTGTAGAGCATGCAACCCCCTGCAGTCATGGGCGGACTCACAATGCAATATAAACATAAGTAATGTTGGTGGAAGTGTGGAGGAGGGTCGGGGGAGAGAACCCACGTTAGACCAATCAGCCCCTCCTCCACACACCGCGTCGCGGGGAGGCGTAAACGCGACGCAGATGGCGCAAGAACGCGAGATTGCAGGCTGCCAGTCCGGCAAAGGCTATGCTGACCAGGATCAGCGAGCGCGTGTATGGCTCTTGAGATTCGCGCATAAAGCGAAGTTCAAGCTGTGCTGCGTGACCCCAGGGATGCACGTTCAACGCGGTCGGGTGCTCCGCCGGTGCAGAGGCACGCATCGGCAGGGGTATGGCGTGCGCATGATTATGGGGGCCGCCGAAGGCGAACACGGCGAACCAGAACAGCGATAGGGCCAGGGCAAAGTCGGTCAGCCAGCGTGCAAGCCCGCGACCGAGAGTGTGGCTGCCTACCCTCATGTCCCTTGATCCCCATCCACCATGTCGGTCCCCGAGCCAGTCGGTGTGTGACAGCCGGGATTTTGCACAGGCCAGTAGGGCGCCGCTGAGCCCGCATTGTGCCGGCTTCGTGGAATCCTGTGACCAAAAAAAGTATTATATTGCTGCGGCTTAGACTTCATCCCGCGCTCCCTCCTCGCGCAGTCCGCAGTGGGCCTGCGATGCTCTTCCGTTAATTTTCTTCAACGCGGACACGACGATTTTTCCTTCGCGGTTTTCCCCAAACAATAATTGAATTCTGAATTCGGTATGCTAACAATGAGGTGATGGAGGCATGCCATGCTTGTTCCGCTGCGGGCTGTTCCGGCCCTCATTGATCAGGTGCACGACCGGCTGCTGGCCGCGATCGTCGACGGGACGCTTGCCGCCGGCCAGCGGTTGACCCAGGAGAGCGTCGCCGAGATGCTGGGCGTCTCACGCCAGCCGGTCAGCCACGCGCTGCAGGTCCTGAAGCGCTCCGGTCTCTTGATCGAGCACGGCAAGCGGGGGCTGATGGTGGCGCCAGTTGAGGCCCAGCGTGTGCGCGACCTGTATCAGGTGCGCGAGGCGCTCGACGGGCTGGCGGCCAATCTGGCCGCACGCCGCGTGCGAGGCGGACTGATCGGCGCTGATCAGAAGCGCTCGGTGGACAAAGCGCTGGCCGATGGCCTCGCCCTCGATGATGCCTGCCAACATCGGCGCATTCGTGGCGGCTGATGTTGCCTTCCATTCCGAGATCCACCGGCTGTCAGGCAATGCCGCCATCGGCGAGACTGTCCGGGACGAGTGGCCGCATTTCATGCGCTCGATGGGTGTGGCGCTCGGCGACGCGGACATGCGGCGGCGCGTGTGGCGGGAGCATGCGGCAATCCTGGCGGCCATCTGGGATGGTGCGGCGGGGCAGGCCGAGGAGCTTGCCCGCAGCCACACTCGCCGCGCCGGGGAGGAGGCCGCCAGCAGCCTCGAGGAGAAGCGCGCTGTGGCCTAGCGACGGTGCTGATATTTTAGCGAAGCAACAAGCAAGACATCGGGAGAGGAGAACGCCATGCCGCTTACCCCCAAACAGCTGAAAGAGTTCGATGAGTTGGGCTACCTCGTGCTGCCCAACTGCTTCTCGGAAGAGGAGATGGACGTGCTGCGCTCGGAAGCCGAAGGCATCTACGCGACCGATCGCCAGGAGGTCTGGCGCGAGAAATCGGGTGCACCGCGCACGGCGTTTGCCGCGCACACCTACAACGAGGCGTTCGGCCTGCTCGGCTGCCACCCGCGCCTGATCGAGCCGCTGGAGCAGTTCTTCGGCGAGCCCGTCTACATGCACCAGTTCAAGATCAACGCCAAAGCGCCGTTCGATGGCGAGCTGTGGCAATGGCACCAGGACTACGGCACCTGGAAGCGCGACGATGGCATGCCCGAGGCACGCGCCATGAACATCTCGGTGTTCCTGGACGAGGTGATGGCGGTCAACGGCCCGCTGATGTTCATCCCCAAGAGCCACAAGGGCGGTACGCTGGCTGCCGGCCACGACAAGACCACCACCAGCTATCCGCTTTGGACACTCGACAATCCGACGGTGACGAAGTTGGTCGAGGACGGCGGCATCGTCGCGCCAACGGGCAAGCCCGGCACGGTGCTGATGTTCCACGGCAACCTGGCGCACGCCTCGCCGCCCAACATGACGCCCTATCCGCGCAAGATCGTGTACCTGACGCTGTGCGCGGTCTCCAACCACATCACGCAATTCAAACGGCCGGAGTTCATCGCCCATCGCGATTTCACGCCGATCAAGCCGTGTGCGGACGATGCGTTGCTGCAGTACGCGCGTCGGCATCGGCAGGCTGCTGAATAGCGCTGCTTCGCGCGATGTGAGTTCGGGCTCTCTGCGGGCGCTCAGACCGAGACGACGACTAGACCGCTTTCGTCGTGATGGAAGCGCTGAGCGTTGTCATGGTCGGGCTTGTCCCGACCATCCATCTATCAACGGGCTCTGAGCTCGAGGATGCCTGGATCCTCGGGACAAGCCCGCGGACGACCGATCAGTGAAGGACTTTGTTCAACCAGAATCGGGACGACGACTGGCCGGTCGACGCGTGTGGGCCGCCAGAAGATCGCAACGGGCGCAGACTACTGCCCGTTGGCGGCGCGGCGGCGGAGTGGGTTGGCGAAGGCCGCCTCGATGCGCAGCACCTGCGCTTCGACCGGATTGGAGGCGATCACTGGCGGCTCGCCCGCCACCACCTGCATGGCGCGATCGAGCTGCACGATGCGGTCGTTGAGGGCGAAGCTCGCCTCGATGAGGTTGCGCAGCCCCTCGGGAAGCTCGCTGAAGCCCTTCACGTGCGACGGGCGTCCGGGAGCGCGCAGGCGCACGCGATCGCGCTTGACGCGCGCTTCCTCGGCGGAAATCTCGCCGGCCTTCAGGGCACGGCGGATCATCAGCCAGGAGGCGAGTTCGAGCAGGCGGGTGGTCAAACGCATGCTCTCTGTGGCGTAGAGCACGGAGACCGGTCCGTGCAGCAGGCGCGCTTCCTTGCGGCCGGGGCCGTCGAGATAGCTGGCGGTGCGTTCGACGAGCGCCATGCCTTCTTTGAAGATGGCGTCGAACTGGTCGGAGGCCGCGAACCGCTCACCAAATGAAATGGTGACGGCGGGCGAAGACGTATCGTCTCTAAGATCTGGATTTGTGTTCATGACGCAACTTGCAACACTCGCTAACTCTTGCCTCACCATACAGCAGCCCACCCTGGCAGGCGACGGTTAACAAGTCACACCAATTCGCCCAAAATGATGACTGCCGTCACGAACTGTTACAATTGTCCACAACGCAGAATGCTTGCCAGGCGGATCCTTGCAAAAAAAGAGCCGCCTGGAAGGCGGCTCAGGAGTTAACAGGGAGGCGTCAAACAGAGTGGACAGGCCACTCGAATCCAGAGGACTGGATGCGCTTATGGTGCACGTTAATGAATAAAAATGCGTGAATCGGTGCCCCAGCGCTGCAAAGGCACGTGTGCGAATTCGCGCCTCAGCTCTTGAACAGGGCGGCGGCGGCCGCCTCGTGTGTTTTCTTGGCCTGCAGCTCTGCCTTGATCCGCTCGATTTCTGCCGTGAGCGCAGCGATGCGCTCGTCCAGTTCGGCAACGGACAGAGTTTTCAGGTCCTCGCCGACCGTGATGGCCTTGGGTGGTTTCGGCTTCAGGTCGTCCCAGTCCATGACGCGTTCCCGATGCGGAGTTCATCGAGCAAGATCGCCCTTGGCGGCAGCGACCGGCCCGGAGCAGGTGAGCCTGACATGAGATGGGCCTTGTCTCAACCCTCGGGGTCGGGCAAGTCTGCCGGCCGACGATCCTCAACAGCGTGAGCGGAGCAAGCCGATGGCGAGCGTCCCCGAGACGATGACGGCGGTGCAGATCAGCACGCCCGGCGGCCCCGAGGTGCTGGTGGCCCGAAGTGTGCCGACCCCTAAGCCGGCGGCGGGCCAGGTCCTGGTCAAGGTTGCAGCCGCAGGCGTCAACCGCCCCGACGTGCAGCAGCGCATTGGGGCCTATCCACCGCCGGCAGGGCATTCACCGCTGCCGGGACTGGAGATTGCCGGCACGGTGGCGGCGGTCGGCTCCAGCGGCGGACGTTGGAAGGTGGGCGACAAGGTGTGCGCTCTGGTCAACGGCGGCGGCTATGCCGAGTACGCGATCGCCGAGGACCCCGTGGCGCTGCCGATCCCGGGCGAACTCGACATGGTGCGGGCGGCTGCAGTACCGGAGACATTCTTCACGGTCTGGAACAACGTGTTCGAGCGCGGGCGGCTCGTCGCAGGCGAGTGGTTGCTCGTGCACGGCGGCAGCAGCGGCATCGGCACGACGGCGATCCAACTCGCCAAGGCGTTCGGCGCCAGGGTGGTCGCCACGGCAGGCTCGGCCGAGAAGTGCAAGGCGTGCCTCGACCTCGGCGCTGACAGGGCCTTCAACTACCGAACCGAGGACTTCGTGGCGGCCGTCAAGGAGGCGACCGGCGGCAAGGGTGTCAACGTCACGCTCGACATGGTGGGCGGCGACTATACCGACCGCAATATCATCGCCGCTGCGGAGGATGGGCGCATCGTCCAGATCGCCACCCTGGGCGGCGCCGACGTCAAGATCAACATCGCGCGCCTGATGGTGAAGCGGGTGACACTGACCGGCTCGACGCTCAGGCCGCGCACCCGCGAGGTGAAGGCCGGCTTTGCAAAGGCGCTGGAGAGTGGGGTGTGGCCGCTGCTGGCGGCCGGCAAGGTCAAGGTGGTGCTGGACTCGACTTTCCCGCTCGCCAAGGCTGCGGAGGCGCACCGTCGTCTCGAGACCAGCGAGCACGTCGGCAAGATTGTGCTGACGGTTTGAGGCAGGTTGCTCGCGCTTCGATTGGCTCGACGCTGATGAGTGCAGCGGCGCGAGCGCACTCTCCGTCCTGAATTTCTCGAACGACGGCCGCAAGCGCTGGTGCGCCATGCAAGGTGTGGCACCATCCAACCTGTATCATGTGAGTCGTTCGCATTTGCCGCTGCCCAGCGGAATGATGAGGATTCGCATGGCCCCGCCAATGCCGCAGTTTCCCATGCTCGAGGTGTGGCAGACGATGGACGAGAGCGAGCAGGACGCTCTCATCGACAGGATCGAAAGTGCGCGACGTCGCCGCAGACTGGGCTTGCGCGCGCTGGCCGGCCTCTTCTGTGCTGGACTGGCCCTGACGCTCTATCTGGCTTTGGCTTAGGGCAAGGCCGTTGCGTCCGTTCGGCTCGGCTTAGCCGAGGAGAGCGATGGTAGCCACGAAGGTGGCGCCGGCGAGAATGGTCGCCAGCATGGCCACTACGAACGACCATTGCACCTGCGCAACAATGCGCCTTCGTTCCTCTTTCAGCCAGTCACGCACGAAATCCATGGTCGGCCGCGACCGCTCCTGGCCGAGGTCCTGAAAGACATCCAGTCCCTCCTGCCTGTGCCGCGCATACGCAGTGCGGACCTGATTATAGCCCAGGCGTGTCAGCGCCTTGCGCCACTGCACGTCGTCCTGAGCCTTCCTTACGATGGACGGAAATTCGTCGTCGGCGCTCATAGCAGATCGATCCAGGGATAGCGCGGTCTCGGCCAAGAAGTCCTGCTCCTGGACTGGCTCAGGCCAGCCGAACGCATCGCGCACTGTCCTCGGCAGAAACCTGAGGGCGTTGGCAAATTGCGCGTCGAGCATGGCGAGGTCCAGGCGAGTGACAGCAACCGATCTCCCCGAATGAGACCAGAAAATAAGGACTCGCGAAGGCAGCCGCGAAGTTTATGGCCTCCAGGCCTCTAGACCACCGCCCAGGCGGATTCTGCTTCGAGTGTCGCTTTCACGCACGCGTGCGTGGCCGATCAGTAACAAACGGGCCGTTACCACGCCAGTGCAGGCAGGGCAGCGATGGGTGCAAAGGGGCGCGGCGCAAACAGGTCGCGCAGCACATCGGCACTGAGACCTCCGGGGGCGTGGATGGCGCTGGCGATGAATACGGACGGCAGGCCGGCGATATGGGCGCCGCGCAGGTCCGTCTCCAGGCCATCTCCGATGGCCAGCACGGCGTCCTTGCTCACCGGCCGGCCGGCCAGCGCGTCGATAATGCCGAGCGCGCGCTCGTAGATCGGCAAATGCGGCTTGCCGGCGTAGATCACTTCGCCTCCCCTGGCCTGATAGTCGGCCGCCAGCGCACCCGCGCACCAGATGAGTTCACCGCCGCGCTCGACCTTGACATCCGGATTGGCGCAGATCATCGGCAGCCGACGTGCCAGCAGCCGGTCGAACAGATCGGTGTAGTCGGCAGGCGTCTCCTTGGTGTCGTCGTAGAGGCCTGAGCAGACGACGATCTCGGCGGTCTCTGCCGCGACGAGGGGCAGGTCGAGGCCGGTGAACAGGCCGAGGTCGCGCTCGGGTCCGATATGCAAGACACGCCGGCCGCGCCAGGCTTCCAGCAGCCCGCGCGTGACGTCGCCCGAGGTGATCCCTGTGTCGTAGGCGTCGGCCGGCACGCCAAGTGCTGTGAGATGCGGCACGACCGCCGTGAAAGGCCGTGGCGCATTGGAGATCAGCACGACAATGCCGCCGCGCCCTCGGAAGGTCGTGCAGGCTTCGCAAGCAGCGGGGAATGCGCGCGCCCCGTTGTGCAGCACGCCCCAGATGTCGACCAGCCACGCCCTGCTGTCGGGCGCGATAGAAGAAATCGAGGACTGGATGGGGATGGCCGGGCGGGTCATGCCGCCTGCCTAGAGCAGGATCGCTGCGGATGGCAACACTTCACTTCAAGTCTCAGCGTCGCGGCCGAAGCGCCAATCCTGCTCTATTCTTAATTTGCAGAGCACCGGCCGGGGCGACTGCGACTTTCAAGCCGCAGCGGCAGGCGTGGCAACCACCTCGGGCTTGACCAGCTTCGGGCCGCCGAACAGCGTGCCTTTGCCGAACAGCACGCCGAAGCCGAGGATGCGGGCCAGCAGCCAGTCGTCCTCGATGCGGCCGACGATCAGGGTCAGGCCGAAATCGGACAGATGGCGGCAGATGTCGGAAGCCGGCACGCGCCCACCACCCGGCGCCGCCAGGCCTTCGAGGAAGATCGGTGCATCGAGTTTTACGAACTCGAAGCCCATCGCCTTCAGGCCGCCGAAGTCCATGTCGAGATCGGTGACTTCCTCCAGAGCGAAGCCAAATCCGACATTGGCCAGCTGGGCCAGGGCCTCGGCATGCCCGGCGGTGAAGTTGCGCACCTCGCTCTGGGCGAACGACAGCACCAAGTGCATGCGGCCGTCGCCCGGGTTGGCGGATGCGGTGCCCACGAACTCGGCATCGGCGAGCGACTCGCCGGCAATCGCGGAGAGCACTGAGCCGTGTCGTCCGCGCTCGCCCAGGCGGCGGGCCACGCGCGCCGCGCGGATCATACGCTCCGCGTCGATGCGGGGCATCAAGCCTGAGCCCTGTGCGGCCCGGGCGAAATCGGACTGTTCGAGTGTGGCGCCGTCCGCCGTCAACAGTCGCACGCTGACTTCGAAGTGCCGGGTGCGGCCCTCGGTGAGGGCCTGGATCGGCTCGAGCAGCACCTCCATGCGCTCCGCGGCCACGGCCTCGGCGATGCGGGCAAGCTGCGGGTTGTGGGCGGGCGGCTTGGTCGCCGATGCGCGCGGGCTGGCCGGACTTGCGTTGGCCGACGCTTCATTCGGCGCCGCGGTGGGCCACCAGGAGGAGACGGAGGGAGCCGGCTCGGACGTCTCCCGTACCCCCGGCCTGGCGGGGGGCGTGCGCATACCGCGTGCCGTCGTCTCCAGGGCGGTGACCGAGCGGCCGATCATGGCATCCGGGTCCGCTGCGGCGATCTGCGACCCGCCCTCATCCGGCAGCGGCGCCTGCACGGGGCCGTTCAGCTCATCGGCGAGCTTCTTGATCAGCTCTTGAATGTATTCGACGTTCACCTCTGCTGGGGGCTCGCCTGCGGGCGAGGCGCGGCTCGTTACGGGCCATCGGGGTCATGCCCAGCGACGGACCAGGGTCGGGTAGCTCAAGCGAGGGCGCGCGCAGTGGCCGGAAATCAAACGGATCCGACTCGCGTGGTTCGGGCAGAGCGTGCGTCGGCTCGGCCGGGCGGAAGGCGCGTCCGATGTTCCAGGGGCTCGGCAGCGCATCACCAAGAAGCGCAGTGCGGTCGCCTACCTGGAGATCACCTTCCTCGGCATCGTGCGCGCGATCTTTGCCGTCCGGCATGAGAGCATCGATCTCGGCTTGCAGGCGCTCGGTGGCCGCCTGGTCGAGGGCGGCGAACGAGCGGCGTGCCACCAAGTGCAGCGACAACAGCGCCGCGTAGATGGCAAGCGAGCCGACCATCGCCCACCATACGGCGAGGCCCAGCTGTGCCAACAGTCCGGCGCCGGCGGCGAGCGACAGCAACGTCACCGAGAAGATGACGAACACATCTGCCGCGTTCGCGTGCCGAGGGCCAGCGTCCGAATTAGCCAATTGCCGTGTCATACCGCAGAACCACTCCGAGAATTGTTTGATTCGACAGGTGGAGCATTCGCCGCGGGCCGCTGGCGGGGCAACCTACCGGCACCTCCTATCACCAGTTTTCACACGCGTTTCGGACGCTTGCGTGATTCGGTGCGGCGCTGCGTCAACAGAATTTCAACCAGGGCGCGCACCTTGGGCGAATCGGCCCCCTTGCGCCAAAACAGCACCGTCTGCGCACGGTCCTGGCCGGCGGGCAGGTTGTGCACGCCGAGCCGCTTACGCTCCGGGTAGGCCTCGAGCACGCTCTTGGGCAACAGGGACACGCCCATGCCGGCGATCACGCAGCCGAGCATGGCGTGATAGGAGGACATCTCGACGCGGCGGCCCGGCATCTCGCCGGTGCGCGCGAACCATTCCTCCAGGCGACGGCGGTGCGGACAGCCCGCCTCGAACACCAGGATGGTGCCTTCGCGCGTGTCGCGCGCCGATTTGATTCGCGGATGGTCGGCCGGAGCGATGATGACCAGCTCCTCGTCGAACACCGGCACTTTCTCGAACGGCGCGTCGGCAATCGGCTCGGCGGCGAGCGCGGCATCGATCTCGCCCTCCAGGATGGCGGTGGCGAGCTGGCCGGGATTGCCGGTGCGCAGCTCCAGCGTCACTGCCGGATAGCGGCGGTGGTATTCGCTGAGCGGACCAGGCAGGCGCACGGCGGCCGTGCTTTCCATGGCGCCGAGTCGCAGCAGGCCGCTCGGATGTTCCTGATGCACGGCCTCGCGGGCTTCGCGGGCCAGATCCAGCAGGCGGTCGGCGTAGCCGAGCAGCGTGCGGCCGGCGGGCGAGACGTGCATGCGCTTGCCCTCGCGGATGAAGAGCTGCACGGCCAGGTCCTCCTCGAGTTGACGGATGCGCGTCGTCACGTTGGATTGCACCCGATGCAGCTGCTCGGCCGCGCGCGTGATGCCGCCAGCGCGGACCACGGTGCGGAAGACGTGCAGGTCGACTAGGTCCATCGTTCCAAATCCGAGATGATAATGATCATTATTATTCATTTTCCAGCATATCGCGAGCTCTGTAAAGCCTCCCTCACAGCCGCCGCGGGCGTCGCCGCCGGCGATCGCAAACAAGGGAGATGAACATGCGCAATTGGAGTGAGGTGGATCTGTCGCAGGTCGATCTGGCCGCGCTGTCCGCCGAGGACCGCGGCGGTTTGTATGCCGAGGTCAAGCGGCGCGCGCACGTCGAGCGGGCCAAGGCGCTACGCGACAGCTTTGCCTGGCTGCGCCGGATCTTCGGGCAACCGAGGCGCCGGCCGGATCGGGCACGGGCCTATGCGCCCCTGCCGCGCGGGCCGCGGGACCTGATCTTCGGGGGGCGCGCATGACGCCCAGTCAGGCCGCGCTGGTCAGGGAGAGCTGGGCAAAGGTCGTTCCGATCGCCGATGTCGCGGCCAAGCTGTTCTACCATCGGCTGTTTGAGGTCGACCCGGGGCTGCGCGCGTTGTTCGGCAATGCCGATCCGGCGGAGCAACGGCGCAAGCTGATGGCCACGCTGGCGGTAGCCGTGCAGGGTCTCGACCACCTCGAAGCGCTGGTGCCGGCGGTGCAGGATCTGGGGCGGCGCCATGCCGGCTACGGCGTGGCGGACGCACACTATGCCATTGTCGGCGGGGCTCTGCTGTGGACGCTGCAGCAGGGCCTTGGCGAGGCGTGGAGCCCGGAGGTGGCAGCGGCGTGGGCTGAGACCTACGAGCTGCTGTCTGGTGTCATGCGCGATGCGGCGCGCGGTGCCAGGCAGGCTGCCTAGAGTCTCTCGGACTCAAGTGCAAACGTTTCGTGCCTAGCGGTTCTCCACCTCAGCCCTGAGCCCCGGCGAAGGGCGAGCGTGTCCGCCAATGCCGTGCTTCGACAGGCTCAGCACTGGGTGGTGGGCGCTTTCTTCCTCGCGATCCCGCGTAATCGGAAGGAGCTCTAGACACCGCTGGGAGAGGGCCTGAGCCGCTGGCCCTCTTTCCGTGCGCGGCGACTGCTCAGGAGAACAGCTCGCGGTCGAGGATCTTGTGCGCGTTCTTGTAGTCCTCGTCCCACCAGGGCAACTCGCCGGCCTCGCGCGGCGGCTTGGCGAGCTGCAGCTTCTTCTTGGCCTTTTTTGCCTCCTGCTGGGCGATGCGGAAATGATAGTGGTCGAAGATGCGCAGCGCCTCGATGGTGTAGCTCACCGCCACACGCTGGTCGCGGACCAGCAGCAGGTTCTCGCCGTTCTTGGTATCGGCCGGCACGGAGAAATTATAGGAGCCGAAATACACACGCGCCGAAGGCTTGCCGAAGTCGATGACCACGAATTTATGGTGCATGCGGATGCCACCGCCGCCGCTCGGCTCCTTGGAGAAGGGCTCGGGCACGTTCTTGGCGAGAGCGGATGGAAATACCGGCGAGACGTTGCCGTCCGGCTTCTGCAGATCCAGGCCACCGACCTCCCGGTCGGAGATGCCGTAGACGAAGATGTCGTCGTGCTTGGACACCTTCTTGATGGCGTTCTGCATGGCGCCCGGCGTCTGGTAGAGGAAGGCCAGCGAATAGAACAGCGCTGAGGTCGTGTGCTTGGCGATGTCGTCGGCGATTGTGTCGAGCAGGGCGTTCGAGGCCGCGTGCGGCGAGAAAGCGACCTCGGCGTCGACCGATCTGAGCCCGAGGTCGTTCCATTCAGCCGATTGCGTGTTGCCGAACGTGGCCTCATGGTCCCAGAAGTCTTCGAAGGCTGCGAGGAAGGGTTTGATCGCGCTCTTGCCCTGCAACACCATGGCGTTGTTGTTTTGCACGTAAAAGCCGCGCCAGCTGAAGTTGGTGGAGCCGCACACCACCTTCTGCACGGTCCTGCCGTCGACCACGATCATCTTGTTGTGCTGCAGGCTTTTCATGTGCTGGCGCTTGACGTTGTCTTCGCCCGCTGACGCGGCGAGGCGTTCGGCGGCGGCATTTTCGGCCGACCCGTCGGCGCCGTGCTCCTTGCTGTCGTCGATGATGATTTTCAGCCGCTTGCCGATCTTCTCTAGTCGCTCGACGATCTCGGGAAGGTTGAGGTCGTAGGCCACCACGCGCACCTCGGCCTTGTCCTTGATGGCCTCGTCCAGCACGCCGATGATGGCCTCACGCGCCTCGAAGCCCATCCAGGCCAGCGCTTCCTTGGCTTTGGGATGGGTGGGCTCGAAATCGAGGCCCTCCACGGCCTTGGCCGGGATCAGCTTGGAGATGGGGCCAAATTTTTCGTAGTGATCGACAAACGCCTGTGAGGACACGAAGCCGCGCGTGAAGGTCACGTTGAGCTGGCCCGGAAACGTTTCGCGCCGCAGCTCGACGGATGCGTCCTGCGGCTCGCCGTAGTTCAGGTGATCTTCGTCGTCCATGAACACGGGCGTGACGCGGTAGTGAAACTCGCCGTCCAGGTTGGCGTTGCGCGGGAAATGCACCCAGCGGAATTTCTGGATGGGTGAGAACCTGGTGGAGGTGATCGCGGGATTGGTGCTGCCGTCCGCCTCCGGGAATGTGATGCGGTTGTTCAAAGCAAAAAACCGATCTCCGCCGGGCTCCTTGTACTCGATCGCGAAGCCGACGAAGTCCTTGGGCGGCTTGCCCTGTTTCCAGTTCATGCCGAGCAGGGCCATGCCGTCACCCCGGTGCAGTTTCAGCGTGAAGAGTGCGGCCGCATTGGTGCCGCTGACTTGAAATTCGCCAGCCATCGGTGCGCTCCAACATTTAGAAAAAGTACAAAAAAAGCGCCCCGCCGGTTGCGGCAGGACGCTGACAGTATGGCAGATCGCGCACGGCGCGGCAGCGCCCGCGTCAGTCAAAGATCCGTGTAGACCATTGTTGCCGCCAGTCCCGGATGCGCGCTTGCGCGTCCGGGACTGAGGACGCCTAGGCGACCAGCTGCAGCACCTTGGCGATGCCGTCGCGGATCTCGGCGATGTCGGCTTGCGTGGCAGATCAGCGGCGGGGCCACGACCAGAGTGTCCATGGACACGCGCACATACAAGTTGAGGTCGTGATACATGCGCTCGATTGCCTCGAAGCCGCGCACGCCCGGCTTGCCGGCGATCGAATTCGAGGTCGATGCCGCACAGCAGGCCGACGGTGCGGATGTCGACGACGTTCGGCTCGCCCTTCAGGCTGTGCATGGCGTCCGCGAACGGTGCTTCCAGCTTCTGCGCCCGCTCGAACAGGCCCTCGTCCTTGTAGATGTCGAGGGTGGCGAGGCCGGCCGCAGCCGCCAGCGGATGGCCGGAGTACGTGTAGCCGTGGAACAGCTCCACCATGTGCTCGGGCCCGGTCATGAAGGCGTCGTAGATGCCCTTGGAGGCCATCACGCCGGCCATCGGCACGGCGGCGTTGGTGATGCCTTTGGCAAACGTGATCATGTCGGGCGTGACGCCGTAGCGCTCGGAGGCGAAGCAATGCCCGAGGCGCCCGAAGCCGGTGATGACCTCGTCGAAGATCAGCAGGATGCCGTGCTTGGAGGTGATCTCGCGCAGCTTCTCCAGGTAGCCCTTGGGCGGCGCCAGGATGCCGGTCGAGCCAGCCACCGGCTCGACGATCACGGCCGCGATGGTGGAGGCATCGTGCAGGTTGATGAGGCGGGTCAGCTCGTCGGCCAAGTGCGCACCCCACTCCGGCTCGCCGCGGCTGAAGGCCTGCTTGGACCGGTCGTAGGTGGCAGGCAGGTGGTCGACGCCCGTCAGCATGTTGCCGAACTGCTTGCGGTTGGCGACCATGCCGCCGACCGAGATGCCGCCGAAGCCGATGCCGTGATAGCCACGCTCGCGGCCGATGAAGCGGGTGCGGGCGCCCTCTCCCCTGGCCTTGTGATAGCCGAGCGCAATCTTCAGCGCCGTGTCGACTGCCTCGCTGCCCGAGTTGGAGAAGAACGCGTAGTCGAGGTCGCCGGGCGCCAGCAACGAGAGGCGCGAAGCCAGCTCGAACACCTTGGGATGGCTGTATTGGAAGGCCGGCGAATAATCGAGCTTGGCTGCCTGCTCCTGGATGGCCTTGACGATCGGCTCGCGGCAGTGGCCCGCATTCACGCAGAACAGGCCTGAGGTGGCGTCGATCACCTTGGCGCCGTCGGGCTTGAAATAGTGCATGCCCTTGGCGCCGGCGAACAGACGGGGCCGCTTCTTGAAGGCGCGGTTGGCCGTGAACGGTACCCAATAGGGCTCGAGTTCATTGGGTTTCATGTCGAGCGGGGCCATGGCTCTCTCCGGATCGGCTTGGGGATGAACGATTAAGCCTGTTCTAGCAGGGGGGGCGCTCATCGCCAACCGTTGGGGATGCCGGGCAGGGCTGCATTCTCAGCCAAAGCGGTCCAGGATTGCCAGTCGGTTGATCGGTCGGCGATGCGCCAAAGCGAACATGCCGCCTATCATTTGGCCAAGGCAGTAGTTGCGCATGATGCTGGCGGGCGCATCAAATGCCGGAATGGGGCGGAAACGCCAGGCCGAGTAGTGCGAGGCATGCTTCCTGCCGGTGATCATGAGTATCCGCCCTGGGTTGGTGGCAAGCAGGCCGTCGATCAGGCGTGTGGCCAAGCCTCTGCCGCGGTAAGTTTTTTCGACTACCAGAGATCCCAGTTCCCGCGCCCCATCCCGGTGGCGTCGCAATTGCACGGCACCGATCAGGCGATCGTGCTCGGTTGCGACCAGGAAGTTCAGCCAGTTCAGACCGTTGGGGTTCAGTCGCTCGCTGCGCACGAGGCCAACGATCGCTTCCTGGTCGATCGGTAGGGCGGGTCGAATGTAAAGAGACATGCGACTTTCTCCTTGTTTCGGAGAAGCCGTCCTAAGGGCGCCGACCAGCGAGGAATGTTACCTGCGCAACAGGGCCACGCGTTTTTTACGCGCCTTGGCGTACCCGCCCCAGGTCCGCCACACGGGCGCCGGGTAAAGGCGCGGATTCGGGCGCAAGCCAACCCGAATCGGGGGGCCCATTCAGGTCTTGTTAGGCGAATCGGCACCAGATGCGTAATGGCGACGCCGCCCCAACCTGCCCCGCGTTGCCGCCCAGGAGGAAACGATGTTGATGAGTGTGATTGAGGGAGCCTGTACGGCTCCTGCATACCCTGACCTTGCCGGCAAGCGCGTACTCATCACCGGGGTTTCCAGTGCCTGCGGCGTCGATGTGGCGCGTGCCTTCGCTGAGCATCGCGCGCGCCTCATCCTGCAGTTCGCGGAGGAGAGCGAGGCTATGCACGGCGTGGCCGAGATGGTGGCGCCGCATGCTCTCGACGTCGAGGTGTATGGGCCCATCGACAACGATTCCGACGGCATCGTGCAGTTCTCGCGCTCCGTCGCTCAGTCGTTCGGCCGGCTGGACGCGGTCATCAACCTGGTGCCCCTCGATGCGGATCGGCTCGATCCGTCGGCCGATGCGGCCACCGTCGAGCGCCTGGTCTCGCAGCGACTGCTGCTGCCATGCCTGCTGTCCAAGATCGCGGCCAACCGCATGTCGGTGTGCTACGCCGATGGTTTGATCCTCAACATTGCCACGCTCGCCGCACGCCGGCCGGGTGCGGCGCAGGCGTTCGCAACGGTGGCCAAAAGCGCGCTTGCAGCCATGACGCGCAGCCAAGCCCGGGAGTGGGCAGGTCGCGGCATCCGCTTCAACGCGATTGCGCCGCAAACGCTGGCGCCCTTTTCGCCCAGCCCGTGCGGGGAGCCCGACATCGCCGCGCTCGCCCTGCACCTCGCTTCGGGCCGTGGCAAGGAGCTGTCCGGCCACGTGTTCGAGGCCGAGGTGGTGTAGCGTCTCCCAACCAATGCGGCAGTCGCCACCCAGTGCTGAGCTTGTCGAAGCACGGCGTTGGCGGATCCATTCGCCCTTCGACGGGCTCAGGGCGAGGTTGGTGTTCGCCGCTCGCGTTGATGCACCTGTTTGGCGCGTGCTAGCGCGCTCCGCCGCCGAACGGTAGCGCGGCGCGTCATGCCGGAGGCATGCACATAAATAGTTGCGCCGGCTATCCACCGGCACACGCGCAGTTTCTTCTGACGCCTGCGTGCCGCGAGTGTCAGCTTCAAAAACCGAGGGAGCGGGGCATCCGATGCCTGGCTCTAGCGTAATAGGGCAGTCCATGCTGGCACGGACGCCCCGCGCCGTATCCGGTTCTCCGCTACGCGGCTCCAGCGAGTGACCCAACTGGCCACATCGAACGGAGTGCCCTTGGCAGGGCTACCCGGACACGACCCCCGGCTCGCACCAATCGAGACGCCTCGCGATGGCGCCCCTCGTTGAGCCGAGGTGCCAGCATCGTCGCACTGCCCGCGTGCTCGGGGATTGGCGGGAGCGCGCATTCGGTGTGCATGGTGAACGAAGGGGCAGCCCAAAGGCGCCTTCGCCCTCTCGTAAGCGACAGCCGCCAATGCGTCAGGATCACTGCACCACGGGGTAGCGCCAGAAGGCACCACCCTTCGAGGTCGTCACGCGCTGCAGGATTGGGATGCGCCGGTCAGGTGGCCGCTCGCCCGTCTGCAGGAGCAGCCCGATGTCGTTCAGCAGTGCATTGCGCTCGGCATATACCGAGTGGTTGAGCGCCAGCATGTCGGTGCTGGTGGCGCTGATGTCGATGGTGTCGATGCCGTCGATCACGATCGGCCCTTCGGGCGGCACGTCGCCGGCACGGGGAATGCCGCCGGCAACTCGGCGCGCCACGGCCATCGCCCGGTCGTTGGCCGAACAGTAGAGGGTGATGCCGCGCCCGTACTTGTTGAGATTGGCGGCCAGATACGTGAACACGTCGCGGTCGACGTCGGGCGAGGCCAGGATGATCTGGTTGAGCTGCACGCCCGCCGGCAACGACGGGCCGAGATCACGCAATACCTGCAGCAGCGGCAGATTGCCCATGCTGTGCGCGATCACGCTGACGCTGTGCGCGCCGCTTTCCTTGACGACCAGATCGATGAACGGGCGCAGGAAGCGCTCGGCCTGGGTGGCGCTCTCACGATCGTAGGTGTAGCCGGCCAGCCCGCTGGCGGAAGGCCAGCTGTACAGGAACGAGGCGCCGTCGAACTGCAGGTCGTAGGCCATCTGCGCGGTGCGGTAGAGCGCGGCATCGAACTCGGTGTTGTAGCCGTGCACGAAGATCAGCGCCTGATCCTTGAAGCCGCTGCTGCCGCCGATCCGTTCGCGCGCCAAAGCCAGAAATTCTTCCTGTGTCAGGGCTGAGATCTGCTGGATGGTGAAGTGCTGCTTGGGGTCCTCCGCCTGCTCGAGGAGGGTGATTTGGAGGAGCGGGACCCGGATGGCGAAGGGGCGCTCTATGGTTGGCACCTGATGCAGCTTCGGCACCGTCACCAGGGCGCGGCCAAGCTCCATGCGCTGTGCGCGGCCCGTGCCGTAGGCGATGCGCTTGGCCTGATCGGCACGGTCACGGTCGGTGCCGTAGAACACCGGTACGACGTCCCAGTCGGTCTGCTTGGTCTCGGCTTCGCGCTCAGGTCCGGTCTGCTCTTCAGTTTTCTGGGCAGGCTCGCTTTCGGTGCGGGCCGGACCCGCAGGCTTCTCGACCGGCTCGGCTTCGGGTGCCGATCTGCGCGGCATCGGCCGGCCCTTCTCGGCGCTTTCAATGATCGGCTCCCGGGCCGGCTTGGCGGTCTCCTTGCCGATCATGCTCGTGGTCAGGGCTGAGACGTAGATCATCGCCGGGATCACCAACCCGACCGGCGATAGCCGCGCCAGCACCTGGGCGAAGCGCGACATGTTGCGGGTCGCATACCAGACGAGCCCGTACAATATCAAAGCCACCGCCAACACGATCATGTTGATGGCGGCCGGCGAAAACTGGCCCATGACAACTCCCCCGTAACGTACGGCACAGACTTAGAGCGCGATTCACGCCGCCAAGGAAGCTCCCCCGCCCCCCGGCAGCCTTCAACCAAATCGCGCTATCACAACCCCTGCGCGAGTTTGGTCTTGCCAGAGCGTTTTGGCAAAGCGATGACAAGCCGATCCGCTGCAGCCGCGTGCCTCCGCCCCCCTTGCGCTCGGCGCCGGCTTGGCGGGACTGGCGCTCAGGCCGAGGCGATCGGCGGTTGGCGGCTCGTTGGTGCGCGCTGGTGATCGCTGCGGTTCAGCCCCCTTGTGGGAGCGGTGAAGATTATGTCCACTGGCGGTGCCTTACCCGCCCGCAAACGCACGTAGGAATGCAGCCCATGCCCTGGCCCGAGCCCGTCACCCTGAAGAGTCCCCGCGTCACGCTGGAGCCGCTCGCCCACGCACGCCGCGATGAGCTGATCGAGGCAGTGCGCGATGGCGAGCTTTGGAACCTGTGGTACACGGCCATCCCGCCGCCGGATAAGATGGCCGCCGAGATCGACCGGCGTCTCGGCCTGCAGGCGGCCGGCTCGATGCTGCCGTTCACGGTGGTGGACAGTGCGACCGGCAAAGCCGCCGGCATGACCACCTACATGAACATCGACGCGCCGCAGCGTCGCGTGGAGATCGGTTCAACCTGGTATCGCAAGGGCGTGCAGCGCACCGACCTCAACACGCACTGCAAACTGCTGCTGCTCACGCATGCCTTCGAGGCGCTCGACTGCATCGCCGTGGAGTTCCGCACGCACTTCTTCAACCAGCAGAGCCGGCGCGGCATCGAGCGGCTCGGCGCCAAGCTGGACGGCATCCTGCGCTGCCATCAGATCGCGCCCAACGGCACGCTGCGCGACACCTGCGTGTACAGCATCATTGCGCCCGAGTGGCCGACGGTGAAGGCGCACCTGACCTGGCAGCTGGCAAAACCGCGCGAGTAGGGCGCCCCGGGAGCAGGTCTCCTTGGTATTTCGCATAGTCGCGAGCCGACGGTCGTGCCAGACCCGGGGTCTGGCACGACCCTCGGCGGTGGCCGTTTCTGCATGGCCGGGAAACGCGGTATACGTGCTATAACTGCATCGGGCGGCTCGGTGCGCCGGCAATTGCGCCGGCTCATGCAGGGCGCGTGTCGCTCGTCGATTGCGAGTAGGAGTGCATTGCATGTCGACAGGACGCGTTGCCGCCGCGGCTCTGATCGCCGCTTGCGTAGTTTGGGCCGTGGGCGTCCGCGCCGCCGCTGCGCAGGCCGTACCGCCCAAGACCATCGCCGATATCCTGGCGCTTCTGGAGCAGGAGAAGCCCGACCCAGCCAAGCTTGCCAAGCTGCGGGCCGAGACAGACTCCGAGCCGCCCGTGCGAGCCGGCGCCGCGACCTTATCGAATTCTATTTCCGGCGGAGCGAGGCGCGGCAGGTCGCCGGCCGTCACGGCGAAGCGCGCGCCGACGTCGATAAGGCCCTGAGTATCGATCGCTCGAGCGTCGATCCAAGGCTCGTCCTGGATGTGCGCGGGCACGCGGCCTGGCTCTACCGAAATGCCGGCCAGCCGCACAAGTGCGTGCAGGCCTTCAAGGAGATGGAGCGAGACGTCGATCGGCCGGGTTTCAAGGGTCGCCTGTTCGGCACTTACAAAAATCTCGGCAGCTGCCTGCTCAGCATGGGCGATCTCGCCCAGACCGAGATTTATGTGACGAAGGCAGGTGCGCTCCTTCGCGAAGCCAGGGGTGGAGCAACTTCGGCATATACGGCCCGACCTGGGAGGCGCATGTGCGCGAGCTGGCCGGCTTCTTCTATCGCGTCAAAGGTCAATTCAAGGAGGCCGAGCAAAGCTTTCAGCGGGCTGAACAGCTGGCGCGGCAAGCCACGCAGACCTATCGCTTGTGGGAGCGCCCGCCACCGCGTTCGCGCGTCGAATATATCGCCGACTACCTCGCCATGCTGACCGGCCGCGTGAAGGCCGCGCAGGGCAGGCTGGTGGAGGCCGAAGTCGACATCCGCCGCGCGCTGATCTCTCAGCTCAAAGCGCAAGGAAGTTACAATTCTGCGAACTCCTAACCTGCTCAACGCGCTCGGCCAGACGCTCGCGGACCAGGGCCGGTATGTAGAAGCCGAGCAACTGACGCGCATCGCCAACAGGATTTATCGCGAGCTGAAATTCGCACCCGACTCCAACAACCTGGTGGGCGGCCTGCACAATCTTGCCAGCCTCCTCAACGTGCAAGGGCGTTGGCAGGAGGCGGCAGACGTATATCGGGAGCTGGATGAGGCCACTCGGGGCTGGGACAAGCGCCGGAAAGACAATCTGGAGATGAACGCCAGCCGCATCTACATGCTCTACAATACCGGCAATTTGGCCGAGGGTCTGGAGGCGGCGAAGGCATACTTTGCGCGGATGGTCGCCCGCTTCGGCGAAGGGCACCTCAATACGGCCTTGGCCCGCGGAGCAGTCGCCATGGGTCTCGCCCAAACCGGCAAGACCGACGAGGCCGCGGGGGAATTCAAGAAGGCGATCGAGGTGCTGCTGTCGGCGACGTTCGACTCCGATGAGGAGGATGCTTCGGCCAGCACCGCTGCGCAGGCCCGGGTCCGCGACGTTGTCGAGGCCTACATGCGCGTGCTCGCCAGCCAGGGGTCGAACGATGCAGCGGCGCTCGGCGAGGCGTTCCGGCTCGGCGAGGCGGTGCGCGGCAGCACCGTGCAGAAGGCGCTCGTTGCGGCGAGCGTACGCATGGCCGTCAACAATCCGACGGTCGGCGAGCTGGCCCGCAAGGACCAGGAGATCGAGCGCCAGCGAGGCGCGCTGCTGGCGCTGCTCAACAACCTGCTCGGCATGCCGGCCGAGGAGCGCGACGAGAAAGTCGTCGCCGAGCTGCGCAAGCAGGTCGACGCGCTGCGGGCGCAACGCGCCGTATCCCGCAAGGAGCTTGAGAAACGCTTTCCGCGTTATGCCGACCTGATCAATCCCAAGCCGCCGCGCGTGGACGATGTGCGAGCGTCCCTCAAACCCGGAGAGGCGTTCGTTTCCTTCTATTTCGGCCGTTTTCGCAGCTTCGTGTGGGTGATCCCCAAAGAGGGCGAGGTGGCCTTCTCGGGGTTGCCGACCAATCTCGAGCAGATCGACGATCGGGTCGCCCGCATTCGCGCATCCCTGGAAGGGGGCGATATCAAGAGCCTCGCCGATCTCCCGCAGTTCAACTTCGACATCGCGCACGGGCTCTACAACCTGCTGCTGAAGCCGGTCGAGGGGGCCTGGCGCGGCGCCAGGAACCTGGTGGTGGCCTCCAACGGCGCGTTGGGACTGCTGCCGCTCGGTCTGCTGACGACCGAGCCGTTCACGCCGGCGATGGACGAGCAATTGTACTTTGCCAGCTACCGGAAGGCGCCCTGGCTGGCGCGCACTCACGCGGTGACGTTCGTGCCGTCGGCGGCGTCTCTCATTACGCTGCGCGGGCTCGCCGCCGGCCCACCGCAACGCGACCGGCTGATCGGATTTGGCGACCCCTACTTCAGCAAGGAGCAGGCCAGGGAGGCTGCCGAAAAGGCCAAGTCGGAAAATCCGTCCTCGATCGATCAGCGCGGCATACGCATGGCGCGGCGCTCGCTGCCCAAGCTTGGCGGCTTCAACACGGCGCAGCTCGACCGCCTGCCGCGCCTGCCCGACACCGCCGACGAGCTGAGGTCGGTGGCGCTCGCCCTGCAGGTCGATCCGGCCAAGGTGCTGAACCTCGGCAAGGATGCCAACGAGCGCGCGGTCAAGCAGGCCAACCTGGCCAAGTTCCGCGTGGTCGCCTTCGCCACGCACGGCCTCGTGCCCGGTGAGCTGGACGGTCTCAACCAGCCGGCGCTGGCGCTGTCGGCGCCCGACGTTGCCGACGTGGATGGCGATGGGCTGCTAACCATGGACGAGGTGCTCGCCCTCAATCTGGACGCCGACTGGGTGGTCCTGTCGGCGTGCAACACGGCGAGCGGCGTGCGCGCTGGTGCGGAAGCCGCCTCGGGACTCGGGCGCGCCTTCTTCTATGCCGGTGCCCGCTCACTGCTGCTGACCAACTGGGCGGTTTACTCGACGCCGGCGGCCCAGCTGGTCAGCGACCTGTTCCGCCGTCAGGCCGCCGACGCCAACCTTGCGCGGGGCGAGGCGTTGCGGCAGGCCATGATGGCCCTGGTCGACGGGCCAGGCTTCGCGACGATGCAGGCAACGAGATCGTCAGCTACGCGCATCCCGTGTTCTGGGCGCCCTACACCGTGGTCGGCGACGGCGGCGCCCAGTAGGCTACTCGGCGGCAGCCTCCGATCCGGCGCACGATCGACATCATTCTCCCTTGCTGGAGCCGCAACTTCGCCCCGGCATCCCGCTAGCACCGTGCAAGCCGGGACTGACCGAGGTTTACTTGATGGATTTGCTCGAAGCTGCTGGGCGCGTGCTGCGCAGCCCGGCGTTCAAGTTCGTTTTGATCCTGTTCCTGATCGTTCTGCTGCTCGTCCCGCTGGCTTTGGTTTACAGCCTCATCTGGGAACGCGAGAACCGGGCGGCGAGCGTGCGCCGCGAGGTCGGTCAGCTGTGGGGACCCGAGCAGCGCCTGCTGGGGCCGTTCCTGGTCGTCCCCTACACGGTGCGCATCGAGACGGTGCAGGGCGACAAGCGGTTCGAGCAGATCCAGGAGCGCCGCGCAGTCTTCACGCCCGAGCTGCTCGATGTCGCCGGCCGCGCCGAGGCCAAGACGCTGCGCCGCTCCATCTTCGAGGTGCCGGTCTACGCCGCGCGCTTGAAGTTGTCCGGGCGGTTTGCTGCGCCACGCATTGCCGACGTCGCCGCGGAGGTGGTGGCAGTACGCTGGCGCGATGCGGCGTTCGTGCTCGGTCTGACGGGTGTCTCCGGCCTCAAGGAGGCCGCCACGCTCAGGATCGCCGGTGCCACAGACATCGCCTTTGCACCGAGCATCGGTTTCCCGGGCACCCAGCTTACCGGCATCCACGCCAAGCTCGCCGGCGCGGGCACCGCGCTGCTGCCCGATCCCGAGCAGCCGCCGCAGCCGTTCGACTTCACCGTCGACCTCGCCTTCAATGGCTCGGTTTCGCTCACCGTGGCGCCGGTCGCGCGCGAGACGCGCGTGTCGCTTGCCTCCGACTGGCCGCACCCGAGCTTCTCCGGCGCCTTCCTGCCCGACGAACGCCAGGTGACGCCCGCGGGCTTTACGGCTGCGTGGAAGGTTCCGCACCTTGCGCGCAGCGTGCCCGAGGCCTGGAGCCTGGCGGACGGCGGCCTGGAGCGGCTGCAGCCGCATGCGTTCGGCGTGACCATGATCGATCCGGTCGACTTCTATAGTCTCGTCAACCGCGCCGCCAAGTACGGGGTCATGTTCGTGGCGATGGCCTTCATGGCGGTGTTCTGCCTCGAGCTCGTGTCGCGGCGACGCGTGCACCCGGTGCAATATCTCTTCACCGGCATCGCCATGGTGTTCTTCTACGTTCTGCTGCTGTCGCTCGCCGAGCACCTGGGGTTCGTCCACGCCTACCTGGCGGCGTCCTTCGCCACCGGCGCGATGCTTGCCATCTACGTCGGCGCCGCCTTGGCAAGCGTGGTGCGAGGGCTGGTGATGCTGGTCGTGTTCGCGCTCACCTACGCCATGCTCTACCTGATCCTGCAACTTGAGGACTACGCGCTGCTGGCTGGCGCGATCCTCGGGTTCGTGGTGCTGGCAATCGTGATGTTCGTGACCTTGCGAGTCGATTGGAGCGGCAGCTCCGCTCGGCAGGCGGCCGGTTAAGCCCGGTCTGCCGCTTGCCGCTTGCTTCACCGTCACCAGCCGAGGACGCAGGCACTTGGCAACCCTGGATCGCCCGCTCCCTTGCAGGCGCGTGCGATTCTTCCCATGCTGAGGCCATGGCTGGCTCGCACGCACCGACGTTGCAGGAATACGCTGACGGCGTACGCGCCGGCGATCGCGCCGTGCTGGGACGCGCCATCACCCTGATCGAGAGCGCCAAGGATACCCACATGGCGCAGGCGCAGGCGCTGCTGCAGCGCCTGCTGCCCCTTACGGGCAAGGCGCACCGCATCGGCATCACCGGCGTGCCGGGGGTCGGCAAGTCGACCGCCATCGATCAGCTCGGCATGAACCTGGTCGAGCAGGGCCACCGCGTGGCGGTGCTGGCTGTCGACCCGACCTCGACCCGCTCCGGCGGCTCCATCCTCGGCGACAAGACGCGCATGGTGCGCCTGGCCCAGAGCCGCTCAGCCTTCATCCGCCCCTCGCCGACCTCGGGCACGCTCGGCGGCGTGGCGCGCAAGACGCGTGAGACCATGCTGCTGGTGGAGGCCGCGGGCTTTGACGTGGTGATCGTGGAGACGGTGGGTGTCGGCCAGTCTGAGGTGGCGGTGGCCGCCATGGTCGACTTTTTCCTGGTGCTGCTGCTGGCCGGCGGCGGCGACGACCTGCAGGGCATCAAGCGCGGCATCATCGAGATCGCCGACATGATCGCCATCACCAAGGCCGACGGCGACAACGTCGCCCGCGCCAGGAAGGCGGCCGCCATCTACCAGAGCGCGCTCGGCATCATCACGCCGACCTCGCCCGGCTGGGTGTCGCCGGTGCTGACCATCTCGGCGCAGGACAACCGCGGCCTCGACGAACTGTGGGCGAAGATCCTGGACCATCGCCAGCGCATGACGGCGACCGGCGAGTTCCAGGCGCGGCGTGGCGTGCAGGCCGTCGATTGGATGCACGACCTTCTGCAGCAGCGGCTGCTTGCCGCACTGGAGGCCGACGCGGACGTGGCGGCCCGCATGGCCGAGCTGGAAAACGAGGTGCGTGCCGGTGTCCGCACGCCGGCGCTGGCGGTTGCCGAGCTGCTGTCGCTGGTCGGGCTTGGTGATAAGGTGCAGGCTCGAGGTACGAGATGACCCTGGCACGCAATGATCGCCGCCCGAACGGCGCTTCCCGGGGCCCCCGCACGACGGTGCTGCTGACCGCGTTCGGACCGTTCCCGGGCGTGCCCGTCAACGCCACCATGCGGCTGGTGCCGGAGCTGGCCGAGAGGGCGGCGCTGGCCTTTCCGGACGTGTGCTTCGTCACCGAGACGCTGGCCACCGAATGGCAGGCCGCTCCGCGCCGGCTCGCCGCCGTCATCGCCGAGGTGAAGCCCGACCTCATCCTGCATTTCGGCGTGTCCTCGCGGGCCCGCGGTTTTGAGATCGAGCAGCGCGCTCACAACGCCTGCCGGTCCATGCCAGATGCGGCGGGGGTGCTGCCGCGCGCCGCGACGTTGCGCGATGGCGGCGCCGAGGTGTTGCGCGCCAGCCTGCCGGTGCCGCACTTGGTGCTGGGTCTGAAGCGCCGCGGCATTCCGGCCTACGCTTCGCGCGATGCAGGGGCCTATTTGTGCAATGCGGTGCTGTACCACTCATTGCAGATCGCCGTGGACAGGCGGGGCGACTGCCGCGTCGGCTTTGTGCATGTGCCGGCCTCGCTGGCGCGGCCCAGCGGCCCCAATCGTGGCCGGGTCGGCGCCTGTCCCATCAACTGGCCGCAGGCCATCGAAGGGGGCCTGGAGATCATCGCCGGCTGCCTCGGCCGCCCGCTGCCCAAGGCAAGGGCCCACGCGATGGCTGGCGCCCGCATGCAGATTGCGGGCACCGCGCGTTCGCGTCTGCCGCACGCGCAGCCCTGATTCCCCGCACACGCAGGTTGCGGATTGCACCCCGGGGCATTATCGGTGACCGGTTTGCCGGCCGGGGAGCACTAAAGCGATGTCGTGGCTGTGGGCTGTATTCACCGTGATCGCCGCGGGCGGTCAGGCGCTGCGCAACGCGGCCCAGAAGGAGCTGATCCAAACACTCGGCACGGTCGGCGCCACGCACGTGCGCTTCCTGTTCGGGCTGCCGTTCGGCCTGCTGTTCCTGATCCTGGTCCTGATCGGCACCGGCGCGCCCTTTCCCGATCTCAATCCGGTCATGCTCAGATGGACCGTGGTGGCGGCGCTGGCCCAGATCGGCGCCACCGCACTGCTGCTGGCGGCCATGCGCGAGCGCTCGTTCGTGGTGACCACGGCCTATGCCAAGACCGAGCCGGTCCAGGTGGCGCTGTTCGGCTTGGTCTTTCTCGGCGATCACGTCACCCCCGGACTGGCGCTGGCCATCCTGATCGCCACTGCAGGCGTGCTGGTCGTATCGTGGCCGCGCAACAATGCCGACGAGGTCTTCACTTGGGGGCCGGCGCTGCTGGGCATTGCCTCGGGCGCCATGTTTGCCATCGCGGCAATCGGCTTTCGCGGCGGCATCCGCGCGCTCGAGACGCCGAGCTTCGTGGTCGCGGCCACCGTGACGCTGGTGCTCGGCCTCGCCATTCAGACCGTGGTGTTGACAACCTACCTGGCCGTTTTCGACCGCAAGGTGCTGATGGAGATATTCCGTGCCTGGCGGCCATCGCTGTTTGCGGGCTTCATCGGCGCCTTCGCCTCGCAGATGTGGTACCTGGCCTTCGCCCTGGAGACGGCCGCCAAAGTCCGCACCCTGGCGCTGGTCGAGATCCTGTTTGCGCAGATTCTGTCGCGCAACCTGTTCAAGCAGAAGCTGGCCTCGCGCGAGGCGTTCGGGATCGGATTGATCGTGCTCGGCGTTATCGTTCTGCTCAACCAGTAGCTTGGCGGTGCGCTTTGCCGTCGCGGTGGAACCGCCGCTGACTGGGTCGCGTTCAGGCGACATGATGCAAACCGATCAAGCCCCCGGCCGACCCATCGCCACAGCCTCCAATGCCCCAGCCCTCACCGAAGCCGAGCGCCGCGAGCGGGCAATCCGGCGGGTCGCGGCGATCAAGGGCTTCTACACGCACCTCGGCGTGTATGTGGTCGTCAACATCGGGCTTCTCATTGTCGATGTGCTGACCGGTCCCGACTGGTGGGTGCAATGGGTGGTCTTTGGCTGGGGCATCGGCATTGTCGCCCACGCGCTCGCCGTATTCGGACGCGCGTCCAGGTTCGTGGCGGAATGGGAAGATCGGAAGATCAAGGAGCTATGGCCGAGCAGCGGTGAGTGCAGCCGCCGCTCGATTGGATGAGAGGTCTGCCTGTCAGACATGAAAAAGGCCGGTCCATCGGGACCGGCCTTCGTCGTTCTACACAAACGCATCAATCGCTACTTCAAGCCCTCTGCCTGCAGCGCTGCCTGCACCGAGGGACGCGCCCCGACCCGCTTGCGGTAGGCCAGCACGTTGGGGAATGCCGACAGGTCGACGTCCACCCGGGCCGCCCAGTTGGAGATCGTGAACAGGTAGGCGTCGGCCACCGAGAAGTCCTTGCCCATCAAGTAGTCGTTCTTGGCAAGGTGGTCATTCACATAGGCAAAGCGGGTGGCGAGCCGGTCGCGGAAGATCTTCTTGGCCTCCTCGGGCATGGAGGCGTTGAACAGCGGCGAGAAGCCCTTGTGCAGCTCGCTCGATACGAAGTTCAGCCACGACTGCAGGCGGGTCCGCTCCATCGTGCCGGCCGGCGGGGCCAATTTTTTCCCCGGCGCCTTGTCCGCGATGTACTGGACGATTGCTGGTCCCTCGGTCAACTTGGTGCCGTCGTCCAGCTCCAGGACGGGCACGTAGCCCAGCGGGTTCACTTGCTTGAAATCGCGGCCGCTCTCCGTGATCTTGGTCTTGCCGTCGGTCCTTTCCCTCTCATAGGGCAGGCCGGCTTCGTTGAGGACGATGTGCGGAGAGAGGGAGCAGGCACCAGGGGAGAAATATAATTTCATGGGGGCGTCTCCTGATAGCTACAGCTTTCGTTCAACGGTATTGATTGCAAATGCATATAACCGCAAACATGCAATTGCAAGCGACTTTGCTTAGAGTGGACCGATGACTGCCACGCCGACGCCTGCTGTAATTGAAGCCTGGGCCAGCCTTGTGCGCACGGAAAAGGCCCTGGTGGACAAGGTGGAAGAGCGCCTGAAGCGGGAAGGGTTCCCGCCTCTCGACTGGTATCACGTGCTGTACGAGGTCGATCGCACGCCGCAGGGCATGATGCGTCAGTCCGGCGTCCAGGATCGCACGCAGCTCGCCCAATACAACGTCTGCCGGTTGGTCGACCGTTTGGAGCGGGAGGGGTTGATCGAACGGCGCCAGTGTACTGAGGATGGGCGCAGCAACGTGCTGGTCATCACCGCAAAAGGCCGCGAACTGCGGCGCAAGATGTGGCCGGTCTATGCGGCGGCCATCGACGAGCACTTCGGCGCCCGGCTGACCTCGGAGGAGGCACAGCAACTCGCGGGACTGCTTGCCAAGCTGGTTGCAACATGAGCGGATCGGGCCTAAGGGCAGGCGCGGACGCCGCCTGGATCGCAGGAAACGTTATTGTAGGATGCCGCCGCCAGCAAATGCCGGGTGGAAAGACCGCGACTAGAAGGGGTTAGAGCTTATGACGGGACCTGGCGCGGAGACCGCGACACCGACCGGCACGCTGATGCAGGGCAAGCGCGGGCTGGTCATGGGGGTAGCCAACAACCGGTCCATCGCCTGGGGCATCGCCAAAGCCGCAGCCGCGCAGGGCGCCTCCCTCGCGTTCACCTATCAGGGCGACGCGTTGAAGAAGCGTGTCGAGCCGCTGGCCGCGGAGCTGAATTCCCGGCTGGTGTTGCCCTGCGATGTGACGGACACGGGTTCGGTTGATGCCGTGTTCGCCGAACTCGCCAAGCAATGGGGTTCGCTCGACTTCCTGGTGCACGCGATCGCCTTCTCCGACAAGGCCGAGCTCGACGGCCGTTATGTCGACACGACCGAAAAGAACTTCACCCAGACCATGCTGATCTCCTGCTACTCGTTCACGGCGCTGGCACAGCGGGCCGAGAAGCTGATGAAGCCCGGCGGGTCGCTGCTCACGCTGACCTACTACGGCGCCGAGAAGGTCATGCCCCACTACAACGTGATGGGCGTCGCCAAGGCCGCGCTGGAGGCCAGCGTGCGCTACCTGGCTGCCGACCTCGGCCGCAACGGCATCCGCGTGAACGCCATCTCGGCTGGTCCCATCAAGACGCTGGCCGCCTCCGGCATCGCCGACTTCCGCTACATCCTGCGCTGGAATGAGTACAATTCGGCCCTGCGCCGCACGGTCACCATCGACGAGGTGGGAGCTTCGGCGCTGTATCTTCTGTCCGACCTGTCGCGTGGCGTGACCGGCGAAGTGCACCACGTCGATGCCGGCTATCACGTGCAGGGCATGAAGAACGAGGACGCTCCCGACATCTCGGTCGTCAAGGACGCTGGCTGAAGGGATACTTGGAGCCCGGCACTGGCGCCGACGCCTGCCCGAGGTCGGCCACCTGCGAGCCATGGCCCACCGCAGGTTGCGATTCTTATTCCTTCGCCACAAAACCGCCACGCGTGCTTCCTCTTGTCGCCGAGCGGCGGCAAGTTGCGCGTTTGGGGGACTATCATGCGTGCCGTTATCGCAGCGGTGCTCGCGTTCGTGCTGTTTGCAGCGCCCTTGGCGCTTGCCTCTTCGCCCAAGCGCGGTCCCGAAATCAACTCGCCCGAAATCCTGCTGCGCTGGATCAACGGCTACCGTACGCACGGCAACGTCGAGAGGGTGCCCGAAGTCGTGCAGGCGATGAGCCGGCTCGGCGTTTTCCGCGATCTGGAGACGGCCGGCATCTACATCGGCTTCATGGCCGGCGTGCTGCAGACCAATCCGCAGAAGGCGGAGAAGCTGGTGGAACGCATGTTCCCGATGCCGCCCGAGGACCAGATCGCCATCGTGCGCGCCATCGCCTACTCCGAGTTGCCCGACTGGAAAGACTTGATGCTGAAGTTCGCCGAGCGCATGCCGGCGCGCAAGGCGCTGATCGACCGTTTCGTATACGGCAAGATGCCGACGCTGCGCGAGCTTGAGCTGGATTTCGGGCCCGGCCCCCTCGACATGCTGTGGGGCCTGTATTTCGCCACCGGCTCCTATGAGCCGATCCTGCGCATGGTGTCGGTCCTGGCCTGGGCCAAGGATGGCAACAATGTCGAGCGGCTGACCATCGGCAGCATGACCAAGCTGACGCTCGCCACCAACGCATCACGCGACAAAGAGCTGCTCGACATGCTGAAGGCGTCGATGGCCGTCGAGACGAAGGACACGCGTGTGGTTCTGCAGGAGGTGATCGACGCCGCCGAGACCTTCGAGTTCGGCCGCGTGCGCCGCGATGCGGTCGCCTCCATCGATCAGCTCAAGACCAAGGGCCCGGCCGCCGCCCGCAACGTGCAGTGGTGGGGGACGGCGGGGCAGACCGCGCTGGCGCTGGGCTGCATCGTGGCCGGCGCGCTCGGCCAGTTCCAGGTCGGCATTCCCTGCGTGATCGGCGGCGCCGTCTCGGGCGCGGCCATCAAATACATGACGCCGCAATAGCGGATTCCACGCGCGCCCCGAGCTGCGACCTCGTCCTGAGCCTGTCGAACGAGCGGCGGTGCGCTCCATCCATGGTTCGACAAGCTCACCATGGGGTCGTCCTTGCTATCCGGCTCGATTCTGCGGACGATCGCATCATGCAGCGCAGGATCGGAGCATGGCAATGAAGAAGGCAGTGGTGGTGGGCGCGCTGGGCGTCATCGGACGCTACATCGTCGAGCGGCTGCTTAGCGAGGATGACTGGACCGTGGTCGGCCTGTCGCGCCGTGCTGCGCCGGCCGCCCCGCGTTACCAGCACATCGCTGTCGACCTGCTCGACGCGCGCGATGCCACGGCCAAGCTCGCCGAGCTCAAAGATGCTACGCATATCTTCTACGCGGCATTCCAGGCGGCGACGGGCGCGGCGGCCGGCTATGCCTCCAACATCGCCCCCAACCGCGACATGCTGGTCAATGCGGTGAGCGGCGTCAGCGCGGCCTCCCGCTCGCTCGCCCGCGTCGTGCTGATCACCGGCACCAAGTACTACGGCTCGCATCTCGGACCCTTCAAGACGCCGGCGCGCGAGAGCGACCCGCGCCACATGCCGCCCGACTATTACTTCGATCAGATCGATTGGCTGACGGCCTACCAGAAAGGCAAGGCGTGGGACTGGGTGGAGCTGCGGCCGCAGACGCTGTGCGGGTTCGCGCCGGGCACGCCGATGAGCATCCTGCCGGCGATCGCCGTGTATGCCTCGATCAGCCGCGAGCTCGGCCTGCCGCTGCGCTTTCCGGGCAAGCCAGGCGCGTTTGCGTCGCTCTACCAGGTGACCGAGTTCAGCCACATGGCCAATGCGGCGCTGTGGGCGGCCACCGAGCCGCGCTGCGCGCTCGAGGCCTTCAACGTCACCAACGGCGACTATTTCCGCTGGAAGAACCTGTGGCCGAGGATCGCCGCCGCGTTCGACATGGCCGTTGGCGATACGCAGACCATCAGCCTGGCCCAGCACATGCCGGACAAGGCCGAGCTGTGGCGCAGCATGACGGAGAAGTATCGCCTCAAGCCGATCGCCTATGCCGAGCTGGTCGGCTGGCCGTTCGCGGACTACGTGTTTGCTTGCGACTGGGACGTCATGACGGACGTCACCAAGCTGCACCGCTACGGCTTCCACGAGGTGGTCGACACCGAGGAGATGTTCGTGCGCATGCTGACCCGGTTCCGCGAAGAACGCATCGTGCCGTAGTCGGCATCCGCCAGAGGCGTCGGGCGCAGCAACCCATTCAGCTCCGCTTGATGCCGCTGCCCCCACACCTTTGACAGCGAACGACTTTGTCGCCCTTTTTGAGGGTGCCCTTGCCTTCGCAGTTCTTGCACTTCTGCTTTTTCGGGTCGGTGCTCTTTTGCATGTTGTGATCCTGTGCTCACGACACCGGCGTCGGCTTCTCGCCGGCGCGGCTCTTCTCCTCGCCGCCCTCTTCCGCCTCCCTGGCGAGCTTGGCCTGCTCGGCGGCGTCCTTCTCGAACAGCTCCTGCAGCTCCTGTGTGTAGGTCTTGGCGCGGTTCTGCATCTTCTCGATGTCGGTGTAGTGCTTGTAGTCCTCGTACAGCCGGCGCCGATCCTGCTCCTTGAAGGTCTCGACCGCAAAGCGCACGTCGCGCTCGGGCAAGCCCAGACCACGCAGCAGCTCGCGCGTCAGGTCGAGCGAGGACAGGAAGGTTTCGCGGCGGATCACCTGCACGCCGGCATCCATCAGCCGATGCGTGTGCTGGCGATGGCGTGAGCGAGCGAAGATCGGCACATTCGGATAGTTCTGGCGCACCAATTGAGCCGTACGAATAGAAACATCGACGTTGTCGATGGCCAGCACGAAGGCGCGTGCCTTGCCCGTCTGTGCCGCCTCCAGGATCTCGGGCCGGCTGGCGTCGCCGTAGTAGATCTTGGCGCCGAACCTGCGCACGAAGTCGACCTGCTCGGCATTGACGTCGAGCGCCGTGTAGGGGATGCGCTTGGCGGTGAGGATGCGTCCGACGATCTGGCCGACCCGCCCGAAGCCGGCGATCACCACGTGGCCGTCGCCCTCGGGAAGCGCATCGAAGGCGCGCATCTCGACGGGCTTGGGCGCGAAGGTCTCGTCCAGCAGCAGCAGCAGCGGTGTCGCCGCCATCGACAGCGTGACCGCAACCGACAGCAGCTCGGCCAGCTGCGGCTCCAGCACGGTGGCCGACACGCCGGCGGTGAACAGCACGAAGGCGAACTCGCCGCCCTGGGCGATGGCCAGCGCAAAGCGTCGCGAGGGACCGGGTTCGAGACCCGCCCTGCGTCCCAGCACGTACAGCACCGCGATCTTGACGGCCAGCAAGCCGGCCACCACGGCCAGCACCAGAGCCGGCTTCTCCGCCACCAGGCCCAGGTTGAGCGACATGCCGACGGCCGTGAAGAACAGCCCGAGCAGCAACCCCTCGAATGGTGCGATGTCGGCGCTGATCTCGTGGCGGTACTCGGAATCGGCCAGCAGCACGCCGGCGAGGAAGGCACCAAGCGACGCCGACAAACCCGCCTGTTCCATCACCAGCGTTACGCCGACCACGGTCAGCAGGGCGCTCGCCGTCATCGCCTCTTTGACGCGCGTCCTGGCGATCAGGCGAAACACCGGCCCGAGGATGAAGCGGCCGACCAGCACCACACCAACGATGATGCCGATCGACCGCAGGGCAGTCAGGAAGGTCATGCGCGGCGCCACGTTCTCGGCCGCCACCGCGAACAGCGGCGACAGCGCGATCAGCGGGATCGCCATCAGGTCCTGGAACAGCAGCACGGCGAAGGCGAGCCGGCCGTGCCGCAGCGCCAGCTCTTCCCTCTCCTCCAGCACCTGCAGCGCGAACGCCGTTGACGACAGTGACAACGCCAGGCCGGCATAGAGTGCGGCCTGCCAGCCGAGCCCGAAGGCAATGCCGATGGCAGCCAGCGCCAAGCCGGTAATCGCCACCTGGGCGCCGCCGACGCCGAAGATGTTGGTGCGCAGCGTCCACAACCGCTTGGGCCGCAGCTCCAGGCCGATCAGGAACAGCAGCAGTACGACGCCGAACTCGGCGAAGTGCAGCACCGAGTCCACCTCGTACACCGTGTAGACGAAACCGAGGCCGAAGGGCCCGATCAGCACGCCGACCAGCAGGTAACCGAGCACGGTGCCGATGCGCAGCAGCTTGGCCAGCGGTGCCGCCACCACGGCTGCGGCCAGGAACAAGGCGATCTGGGCAAGGGTCACGTCGTACATGATGGCTCGGTTCCGGAAGGTGGAGAGGCGTGCGGGCGTTTTAGAAAGCTTTGCCCGGCCTCGGCAACGGCAAATGAGGTGGCTGCCCCGGAGCACATGGGGATCGCTTCAAGCGCCGGCAAGGAAATGCGCCGAGTCGGTCACCCCCGCAGGGATGGAAATCCGCGCCAGGTCGCAATGTGTCGCGCCGCCGGCACGGATTCGGCCCTCGTGGGAATGACGTCAGCGGACAAACAGAAGGACGAGGTCGTGCAACTGAAACGACCACGCCCTAGGGGCGTGGTCGCACAGAAAAAGCTGCGTACAGCACAGGCAGCGGGCAGCTGCCTGCGCTGCGATCGTTACGACTGATACTTTACCGTGCAGCCGTACGGCCGGGCCGTGGTGGTCGACACCGGCTTGCCCTCGGCGATCTCGTTGAGGGCGGCGTCGACATAGTTCTTGGCGGTCTTCAGATCATCGAGCCGGGTCGTCGCCTTGTCGTCGATGCCGCCCATATAGGCAAGCGTGCCGTCGCCCTTGATGACGTACATGTGCGGCGTGGTGGACGCGCCGTATGTACGGCCAACAACCCCGTTGCTGTCGAACAGCACGGCGGTCGGATGGGCGCCGCGATCGGCGGTCAGCTTGTTGGCCTGCTCGGGCGTCACGAAGCCCTGCTCGCCGGGAGCCGACGAAATGACGGACAGCCACACGACGCCCTTGTCGGTCCACTTCTGCTGCAGCCCTTGCATGGCCTGGCCGTTGTAGTGCTTGCGCACGTACGGACAGTCATGATTGGTCCACTCGAGCACCACGGTCTTGCCCTTGAAGTCGGCGAGCGACACCTGCTTGCCGTTGCTGTCGGTCAGCGTGAAGGCGGGCGCCGCGCCGCCGATGCGGGCCTGCGCGCCGGGATTGGCCGTGGTCGGCGTGCAGACCAGGCCGACCGAGAGGGCGGCCGCCCCTCCGAGCAGGGCGATGCCGAGCAACGTGCGTCGCGGAATCATCATAAGTTCACTCCTTGGCTGAGGTCGTAAAGTCGGCTCTGCGTTGCAAAGCTGTGATCGCGAACTCGGTCGATTTCCTGCAGCACGGTGGCGGCAGTAAGGATTTGCGGCAAGACTGCCGGATCGTCGCCGCCGCCATACAGCAGATACAGCGGAACGCCGCTTCTGCCGTAGCGTTCGAGCATGCGGGTGATCTCGGGATTGCGATTGGTCCAGTCGC
This sequence comes from uncultured Alphaproteobacteria bacterium, assembly GCA_963840445.1. Lineage (GTDB taxonomy): Bacteria > Pseudomonadota > Alphaproteobacteria > Rhizobiales > Hyphomicrobiaceae > AWTP1-13. The sequence continues at coordinate 63,127 of CAWIZC010000040.1, forward strand.
CCTTCAGATAGGCGATGTTGCCGGCGGCGAAGGCCTGCTTGACCGCGTCCGTCGACAGGGCGACGCGCTCGTTGACCAGGCAGGTGATGCACCAGGCGGCCGTCATATTGACGAACACCGGCCGGTTCTCGGCGCGCAGTTCGTCGAGGCGGCGTTGGGTGAAGGGCTCGATGCCGGCGGCTGACGCGGCCTGTGCCGTGGCGGACGCATCGACACGCTCGTGCTGCAGGCCTGCCACCACAACCCCTGTCGCTGCCACCGCTACGATTGCGACGGCCGCGGCGATCCGCCGGCCCCAAAGTCCGCCCGTCTGGCCAGCCGTCTGCCAGATGCTGAACGACCACGCTGCCAGGGCGACCAGCACCAGGCCGATCAGTGCTGCGAACATGCCGGAGGGGCCCACCTGCTGGCCCAGCACCCACAGCAGCCAGGCGACCGTGGCGTAGATCGGGAAGGCCAGGGCTTGCTTGAGTGTTTCCATCCAGGCGCCGGGACGCGGCAGGCGTCCGACTAGCTGCGGGGCCAGTGTCAGCAGCAGGAAGGGCAGGGCGAGACCGAGGCCGAGGGCCAGAAATACAAAAAGGCTGACCACGGCCGGTTGCGTCAGCGCGAAGCCGAGCGCGGTGCCCATGAACGGGGCCGTGCACGGCGTGGCCACCACCACAGCCAGCGCACCCGCGAAGAATGATCCGGAGTAGCCCGCCCGCTGCGCCAGGTTGCCGCCCAGCGCCTGCAGCGAATAGCCGAAGTGGAACACGCCCGACAGGCTCAAGCCCATCGCGAACAGCACGTAGGCGAGCACGGCCACGGTGATCGGCGACTGCAGCTGGAAGCCCCAGCCTACCTCTGCGCCGCCCGCCCGCAACGCCAGCAGCACGCCGGCCAGCACCAGGAAGGTCGTCAGCACGCCCGCCGTGTAGATCACGCCATGGCGTCGCAGTTGCTCGGCTGATTGGCTGGCATGATTGATCAGGCTCAGCACCTTGATGGACAGCACCGGGAACACGCACGGCATAAGATTGAGAATGATCCCGCCCAGGAGAGCGAACAGGGCAGCCTGCAGGATGGTGCCGAGCGACCCTGTCGGCGCGGCGGCGGCGATTGCCACGTCGTCCAGTTCGAACGCGTGCCGGACTGTGTTGGCGCCGATATCCTCCTCGATCACGAGCACGCCCCGCCCGTCCTTCGGCGTGCCGATGGTAAGCGCGCTGCGCACCAGCTCCAGGCTGAGGCCGGCATCGCTTACCGCCAGCGTCTGCGGCTCGGCGTGCCGGATCAGCGTCTCGGAGAACGGGAAGAATTGTGCCGAGCGGACCGCCTGTGGCTTCAGGTTGGAGGCCGCCACACGCAAGGTCAGCGTGTCCTGCGCCACCTCCATGCTGGCCGTCCACGACGAGGGTTGCGGGATGGTGGCGCGAGCCGCCTCGAACAACGCACGCGTCTCAGCGCTGCCTGCGGGCGAGGTGCGTCCGGCCGCTACGGCCGGCAGCGTCAGCGACAAGTGCGCCTCGCCGGGGATGCATTCCTTTTCGCACACCAGCCAGGTGACGTCGGCGTTGATGGGTACCTGCGTGGACGGCGCCAGACCGGCCGGTGCGGTGATCTCAGTCAGCAGCGTGGTCTCGCCGTCATAGCCGTAGTTGGCGAGCGGGCCGACGGGTATGCGATGCGGCGCCGGCCATTGGATGGGGCCGGCCGTGAAGCCCGTCGGCAGTTGCCAGGCGATGGCGGTCGCCTCGCCCGAGTCGCCGGGATTGCGCCAGTAGGTGTGCCAGTGCTCCTTCATGCGCAGCCGTACGGCGACCCAGAAGGTCTGGCCGGGCGCGATGGCGGCGGGCTCCGCCAGCAGGTCCGCCTTGACGAGGTCGCCTGTAGGGGCTGCCGCGCAATCACGTGCCTGCCAGCCGAGAATGGCCAGCAGCATGAGAATCACAAGCGGTGCGCTGCGCATGCCGCGCATCGTTGGCCTTTCATATGACGCCGTGGCACAGAGGTAGGTATTGTATGCGCTTGTGACAATCTTGCGAGCGACCAAGAGGCGCCACAAGTCACGCGCACTCACAAATGAGTGATTCCGCTCAAGAATCAGTCACCTATGCCGCGGCATGCTGGCGCGGTGCGTCCAGCATCTTGAACGGCGCCGCCATCTCGAAGGCGCGGCTGGCGCGCAGCACGCGGTCGTCGGCCCCGACCGGGCCGACGATCTGCAACCCGATGGGCAGGCCCTGGCTGGTGAACCCGCACGGCACGGACGCCGCCGGTTGCTGGGTGAGGTTGAAGGGATAGCTGAAGGGCGCCCAATCGCACCACGCCGTGCCCCACTCGCCTGACGGTGGCACCAGCTGTCCGACCTCGAAGGCCGGCAGCGGCAGCGATGGTGTCAGCAGCAGATCGTAGGTCTCGTGGAAGCGCACGAACACGTTGTGCAAGTGGGCGCGCCTCAATTGGGCGCGCATGTAGTCGGTGGCGAGCGTCCCTACACCTTGCGCCGCGCCCGCCAGCAAACCTGGATCGGCGAGTTGCGACGCGCGGTCGCCGAACGCCTGCAAGGTCAGCGCCATGCTCGACCACCAGATGGTGTTCCAGGCCTCGATGGGGTCGCCTCCGAGGTCCGGATCGACCTGCTCGACCTTGGCGCCGAAGCTCTCGAAGGTGCGTGCGGCCTTGGCCACGGTTGCCTCGATCTCGGGATCGACGCGCTGCGCGTAGCCGAGCCGCGGCGAATAGGCGATGCGCAGACCGCGCACGCCGTCGTCCAGTCCCTTGCTGTAGTAGGTGGGCGGCGAAATCCAGGCGTAGACATCGCGCGCATCGGGCGTCGAGATCACCGACATGACGATGGCCGCGTCGGCGACCGTGCGCGTCAGTGGTCCGTGGTGGGCAATGGTGCCGAGTGGCGCTGCCGGATAGATCGGCACGCGTGCCCGCGTCGGCTTCAGGCCGAAGCAGCCGGTGAAGGCGGCCGGGATGCGGATCGAGCCGCCGCCGTCGGTGCCGAGCTGCAGCGGACCCATGCCGAGCACGGCCGAGGCCACCGCGCCGCTCGATGAGCCGCCGGTCGTCATGCGCGTGTCCCAGGGGTTGCGGGTGAGGCCCGTCAGCGGGCTGTCGCTGGTCGCCTTCCAGCCGTACTCCGGCATGGTGGTCTTGCCGAGGAAGACGGCGCCGTGCTCGCGCAAGCGCGCCACCGACGGCGAGTCCATGGTCTGGGCGGACTCTGCCGTCAGCCTGGAGCCGAAACGCGCCGGCATGCCCGCGACGAAGAAATTGTCCTTCACTCCGACCGGCACTCCATCGACCAGCCCCTTGGGCGCGCCCGTCATCCAGCGCGCCTCGGAGGCCTTCGCCTCGGCCAGCGCGCCGTCTGCGTCGACGTGCACGTACGCATTGACGATCGGATTGAACTTATCGATGCGCGCCAGCGTCGCCTTGGCGACCTCGACCGGCGACAGCTTCTTCTCGCGATACGCCACCAGCAACTCGGCGGCGGAGAGGAGGGCGGGGTCTGAGGGCGTGGTCATGTGCGTCGAAACTCATCCGTTGTTGTGATCCCGGCCGGAGCGCAGCGCCGAGCCGGGACCCAGGACCACGAAACAAGGCGATGGCTGGGTCCCGGTATATTCGCTGCGCGAATTCCGGGATGACAAGGCTAAACTAGACAACCCCATGCACCGCCAGCACGGCCTGCATGCGGCTGCGCGCGAGGTCCGGCTTGCGCAGCAGGCCGGCGCGGTCGGCGAGGCGGAACAGCTCGGCCAGATGCGGCAGTGAGCGCGCGCTCTGCTGGCCGCCGACCATCACGAAGTGGTCCTGCAGGCCGTTGAGATAGGCCATGAACACCACGCCGGTTTTGTAGAACCGGGTCGGCGCCTTGAAGATGTGACGCGAGAGGGGAACGGTCGGCTCCAGGATGGCATCGAACGTCTTGCGGTCGCCGGCCGCAAGCGCGGTCATTGCAGCCGAGGCCGCCGGCGCGATGGCGTCGAAAATACCGAGCAGGGCGTCGCTGTAGCCCTTGTCGTCGCCGGCGATCAGCTCGGCGTAGTTGAAGTCGTCGCCGGTATACATGCGCACGCCCTTGACGAGCTGGCGGCGCATGACGATCTCCTTGTCCTTGTCGAGCAGCGAGATCTTCACGCCGTCGACCTTGGCCGCATGCGCATTGATGATGCCGACCGCGGTTTGCATGGCCTGCATGTGGTCGGCGTTGCCCCAGTAGCCGGCGAGCGCCGGATCGAACATTTCGCCCAGCCAGTGGATGATCACCGGCTCCTTGGCTTGGCTGAGCACACGATCGTAGACGCGCTCGTAGTCGGCCGGAGACTTGGCGATGCGGGCCAGCGCCCGGCTCGCCATCACGATCAGGCGGCCGCCGGCTTTCTCGATCGCTGCCATCTGCTCTTCGTAGGCGTGGATCACCGCGTCGACAGAGCGCACGCTATCGAGGTCGAGATGGTCGGTGCCGCAGCCCGATGCGATCAGCGCGGGGCGGCCGTTGCGGGCCTCCCACGTCTTGCCGGCCTTGACCGCGCGCGTGATCAGTTCGAGCGAGGTCGGCCAGTCGAGCCCCATGCCGCGCTGCGCCGTGTCCATGGCCTCGGCGACGCCCATGCCGAGGTCCCACAGGTATTCGCGATAGGCGATGGTCTTGTCCCAATCGACCGAGCAATCGAGCCAGGGATCGTTGGCAGCGCGCGCATCGGCCACCACGTGTGCGGCCGAGTAGGCAACGCGATTGAAGGCACCCTTCGCCTTTTCGGGGAACGCACGCGGCTCCGACAGCACGAACGTCTCGAGTTTTCCCGAGTTGGTGGGCAAGTTGATCTTCAGCGAGGAGAGGATTGGCGCGTTCATTGCTCTTGCTCCTTCTGTCATCCCGGAATTTCGCGTCAGCGAAATAGCCGGGACCCAGAGTCAAAGTTGGGTCCGTGGTCCTGGGTGCCGGCTCGAGCGTTGAAGCACTCGGCCGGAATGACAGCTAAGCCTTCAGCTCCGGCACATCGATCCAGCGGCGCTCCTTCCAGCTGCGCAGCGCGCATTCCACCAGCTGCACGCCCTTGGCGCCTTCCAGCAGGTCCCACTTGTAGGGCGCGTCCTCCGCCACATGGCGGATGAAGGCCTCCCATTGCAGCTTGAAGCCGTTGTCGAAGTTCTGCGTGTCCGGCACCTGCTGCCAGCCGCCGAAAAAGTCGATGCTCTGCTTCACGTCCGGGTTCCACACCGGCTTCGGCGTCGCCATGCGCTGCTGGACGACGACGTCCTGCAGGCCGGCTACCGCCGAGCCATGCGTACCGTCGACATGCAGGGTGAGGAGATCGTCGCGCCGCACGCGCGTGCACCAGGACGAGTTCATGTGGGCGACGATGTTGCCATCGAGCTGGAGCGTGGCATAGGCGGCATCGTCGGCGGTGGCCTTGTAGCGCTTGCCGTCCTCGTCGATGCGCTCGGGGATGTGCGTGGCGCCGAGGCAGGACACCGATTTGACGTTGCCGAAGGTGTTGTCGAGCACGTAGCGCCAATGGCACAGCATATCGAGGATGATGCCGCCGCCGTCCTCGGCGCGATAGTTCCAGGACGGCCGCTGGGTCGGCTGCAAGTCGCCCTCGAACACCCAGTAGCCGAACTCGCCGCGCACCGACAGGATGCGTCCGAAGAAGCCGGAGTCGATCAGCAGCTTGAGCTTGCGCAGGCCCGGCAGGAACAGCTTGTCCTGCACCACGCCGTGCTTGATGCCGGCCGATTTGGCTTTGCGGACGATGCCGACCGCCTCCTCGAGGCCGGTGGCGACTGGCTTTTCGCAATAGATGTGCTTGCCGGCGTCGATGGCCTTGGCGAGCAGCGTCGGACGGGCTTGCGTGGTGGCCGCATCGAAGAACACGGTGTCGTTCTTGTCGGCCAGCGCTGCATCGAGACTGGTGGTGGTGCGTTCGATGCCGTGCGCCTTGGCGAGCGCGGCGAGCTTGGCTGGGTTGCGCCCGACCAGGATCGGGTCCGGCATGACGCGGTCGCCGTTCCTGAGCGCCACGCCGCCTTCCTTGCGAATGGCCAGGATGGACCGAACCAGATGCTGGTTCGTACCCATGCGCCCGGTCACCCCGTTCATTATGATGCCGAGCCGTTGCACCGCCATGCCGCTGCCTCCCGTGAGCCTTTCAGTCCAGTAACGAACGGCGCGGCCGGACTGTCAACTTCAGCCGCCACGGGGATGCTTCCTGCGGCTAGACGCAGTCGGTACGTTTTGGCGCTAGGCGCGGCCGAACTTGGCCACCCGGGGATTGGTGAGGAAGACCAGCACGGCACCGTTCTGCTTGGCGAAGGCCTTGGCGGCCTCGAACTCCTCGGACTTCTGGCGCAACGGTCCGTCGAAGAACCGCGGGAATGAGGCTTCGTCCAGCTCGAGCCAGACATTGGGCTCCAAAAGGTCGAGAATTTTCTTGAGGTGCGCGCGTGCTTGTTCGCTCATCCATGAAAGATGACAGCGTTCCGGGATACATTCAACCAGAGTCAAGACGCTCGGAAGCGAAACCAACCCACTATCCGCCGTTGCTGCGGATGACGAAGCGGAGGATGCGCTGGAACCAGGCGTCGTAGGGCGGCGTCAGCAGGCTGGTCGGCGTGAGGCGGCTCTGCAGGAAGATGCCCTTGGCGTGGCTGAAGGTATTGAAGCCGTCGCGGCCGTGGTAGCTGCCCATGCCGCTTGCGCCGATGCCGCCGAAGGGCAGCTCCTCCTGAGCGAAGTGGTAGATCGTGTCGTTGACGGTGACGCCGCCGGAGATTGTGTGCTGGAGCACGTGGCGGATGCGGGCGCGATCATCGTCGAAATAGTAGAGCGCCAGCGGCCGCGGACGCGCATTGACGTAGGCGATCGCCTCCTCCAGCGTGTCGTAGGCCACGATCGGCAGCAGCGGGCCGAAGATCTCCTCGCGCGTCACCGCCATGGTATCGGTCACATCGGCAATGGCGGCCGGTGCCATCCTGCGCAGCTGCGGGGAGCCGTGCGCACCGGCCAACTCGCCCGCGGGATCGACCGTCTCGATGCGCGCGCCCTGGCCGCGCGCGTCCTCGATCAGGCGCTCCAGCCGCTCGTAGTGCCGGCTGTTGATGATCGCGGTGTAATCGGGATTGTCGAGAATGCGCGGGTAGAAGCGGCTGGCCGTCTCGCGGAACCGGCGCACGAAGTCGTCGACCTTGCCGCGCGCAACCAGCGCATAGTCGGGCGCGATGCACGTCTGCCCGGCATTCAGCAGCTTGCCGCGCACAATCCGCTCCACGGCGCGGGGCAGATCGCAGTCGGAATGAAGAAGCGCCGGCGACTTGCCGCCGAGCTCCAGGGTGACCGGCGTCAAATTCTGTGCGGCCGCTGCCATCACGGTCTTGCCGACTGCCGTCGATCCAGTGAACAGGATATGATCGAAGGGCAGCCGGCAGAGGGCCTCGGCGACTTCCGGGCCGCCCAGTGCGACGGTCACCCGATCGCTGCCGAGACCTTCCTCCAGCCGCTGCTTGAGCAGCGCGGATGTCGCTGGCGTGAGTTCGGATGGTTTGACGATGATGCGGTTGCCGGCCGCCAGCGCAGCGGCCAGCGGTCCGACGGTAAGCTGCAGGGGATAGTTCCAAGGCGAGATGATCAGCACGACGCCCTTGGGCTGGCGATGCACCTGATTGCGGGCTGGCCAGAACTCGATCGAGCGCCCGCGCCGCTCGGGCCGCATCCAGGCTTTCAGGTTGCGAAGCGCACCGCCCGCCATGATCAGGGCCGGAACCACCTCGGCCAGCAGGGTCTCGCTCGGCGACCGGTGTCCGTAGTCCTGCGCAATGGCCTCCACGAACATGGGTGCCGACGCGGAAATGACCTGCCGCAGGGCCTTCAACAGGCTGCGTCGCTCGGCCTCCGAGTTGGAGGGCTCGCTGCGGCTTTGGCCGTGCATCGACCAGAAGCGCTGCTCGACCTCGGCAAGCGTCAGGTCCGCCGCCTTGTGCGGTGCGTCATTCATGATCGCTAGTGTCCGTTAAGGCGTTGGTCGCCGTACAAGCAAGCGATCAACCCCTAGAGCGTTCTCCGGTCCGGGAGAATGGCGGCAATGTGCGTCCCCTGGGCGCACGGCTTGCAGCTGCTCGGGGATAAATCCGTAGTTCTTGTCTGTTCTGTGCGAAAAAATTCGGATTTATATGCAGAAACAAGGCTCATACCTATTATGTACTCGACGCTCTAAAGAGGATCTGGGTCTACGTGCCATATAGAACTCCGAAATCCCAAACCAATTCTGTGTAGATTAGGAACGTTGCTTTGCGCCGATGTATCTATGCAGGGCTGGCGACGCGGTTTTTAGAATGTTCTGGATCTATACGAGCCGACCAGATTGCGAGCGCGAGCCGGGCCCTGGCGGGACGGGCCGGTTCCTGGCCGTCGACTGCGCCGCCCGCAGCAGCGGGCTAGCGTCCCGCATCGAAAAATTTGTCTCTGTCGTCCGCGCCTGCAGCATCGACGGGACCGCGCCGATCCGACGTTCCTGCTCGGGCGGATTGCACCGAGCCTGCCGGGCCGTTAAGGCTCTCGCGGGGCGGTGTCCTTTTATTGGGCTCCGCGCGCATATTGTGAACTGGATTTCCGGCCGTAGGGGATAGGCAGGCCATGCACGTCTTGCTCCGAGGGGATGACGCACAGCGCCTTCGGATCGCGTCCGGGCTTGTGCTGTTCGCTTTCGCCACCACGCATTTCCTCAATCACGCGCTCGGCCTCATCAACATCGAGCTGATGCACGAGGTGCAGCAGTGGCGATGGGTCGTCACGCGCTCGTGGCCGGGCACGTTCGTGCTGTTGATGGCGCTGGTGGCGCACATGTCGCTGGCCCTGCTGAAGCTCGCCAATCGCTCCACGCTGCGCTTGCCGCCGTGGGAGCTGATCCAGATCGTGCTTGGCCTGCTCATTCCGTTCCTGCTGCTGCCGCATATCGTCAACACGCGCGTCGCGCGGGTGATGTTCGGCGTGGAGGACAACTACCTGTACGAGCTGGCCCGGCTATGGCCGGCCAGTGCCCTGCTGCAGAGCACGCTGCTGGTCTTGGTATGGCTGCATGGCTGCATCGGCGTGCATTATTGGCTGCGCCTCTACACGCCGTATCGTGCGGCCCAGCCTGTGCTCCTGTTCGTCGCCATCGCCCTGCCGCTCGCCTCGCTGGGCGGGTTCATGGTGTCAGGGCGTGCCGTCGCGCTGCTGATCGAAAAGCCCGAGATGATGGCACGGGTCAAGGAGTTGACCAGCTGGCCGAATGAAGCCAATGCGGAGGCGCTGGCCAATTTCCGAGTCATGGTGCGGCTGGGGTTCGCCGGTCTCCTGCTGCTCGTCGCCGCGCTGATCGGCTGGCGCTACTACCAGTTCAGCTCGAGGCCGAAGATCGCGATCAGATACAACGGCGGGCCTATCATCAAGGGTTCCGAGCGGCCCGACGCTGCTGGAGATCAGCCGCATGCACGGCATCCCGCATGCGTCGGTGTGCGGCGGCCGCGCGCGCTGCTCCACATGTCGCGTGCGCATCGATGAAGGCGCCGACAGCCTTGCTGCGCCGACCTATCCCGAGGCTGTCACGTTGGCCAGCATCGCCGCGCCGCAAAACGTCAGGCTCGCCTGCCAGGTACGGCCGGAGCATTCGATGACGGTCACCAGGCTCCTGCGTCCGGCCAGCACGGGCCCACAGGCGGTCGACCTGCAGGAGGCCGACGCCATCGGCGTCGAGAAGGCGCTGGCCGTCATGTTCCTCGACCTGCGCGAATTCACGCAGCTCTCGCAAAGCCGTCTGCCCTACGACGTCGTCTTTATTCTCAATGAATTTTTCGCCGCGACCGGATCGGCGATCTACACGCATGGCGGCTGGATCGACAAGTTCCTGGGCGACGGATTGCTCGCCATCTTCGGGCAGTTCCAGGGCGTCGAGGTCGGGTGCCGCCAGGCGCTGCGGGCCGCACGCGCCATCGATCTCGCCCTCGATCATGTGAACGCCAAGCTCGGCGCGGAGGTGGGCCACCCGCTGCGCGTTGGCATGGGCATTCACGCCGGGCCGCTGCTGCTCGGCCGCATCGGTTACGGCGAGGCGGTGGACCTGACGGTGGTCGGCAACGCGGTCAATGTGGCGAGCCGGCTGGAGGCTCTTTCGAAAGAGCAAGGCGTGCAGATCGTGATGTCGGCGGAGGTCGCTCGCCATGCCGGCTGCCTGGACGATGCCGGTCCGGCCACGACGGTGAGCGTGCGTGGCGTCGACGAGCCGATGTCGATCATCGGCGTGACGCGCGGGCGGGACCTGCCGGCCAGCATCCTCTCCTCCTCAGAGGAGGACGAGAAGACGACGTCGCGCGCGGGCGGCCACGGTGCGCATACGGCGACCTGAGGGGCGGGCGGTGGGCCGCGGCGAGTCACTGAGGCTTGGGCGGCGTGAAATTGATGATCTGGACCCGGCGGTTCTTGGCATCCAGCGGATTTTCCGGGTCCTTGAGGCGGCGCTGGCCGAAGCCCTGCGCCACCAGGCGTTTCTGATCGATGCCGAATTCCTGCACAAGAAAGTCGCGCACCGCCTCCGCGCGCTGCTGTGACAGGCGCAGATTGTAGTCGGCGCCGCCCTTGGCGTCGGTGTGGCCGGCAATCAGGAAGGCATCGCCGGCCAGGCGCGCGTCCGTGAGGGCGCGGCCGAGCGTGGTGAGCGTGGCGGTGGCGGCCGGGTCGATACGCGCCGACTTGTATTCAAACAGCACCTCGAGATCGACGCTCGGCATCTGCTCGGTGTCGGTGTTGCCGGCGGTGGCTGTAGAGGCGACGTCGCCTGCCGCCGTGCTGGCGCCCGTGGCGGCTCCGGCGCCCTTCTCGGGCGCCTCGGGTACGGTCGACTTGGCGGGCTCGGGCGGTTTGCGCTGGGTGCCCGCATCTGAGCCCGAACTCGCCGGGCTCTTGCTTGGCTGCGGGCAGCATGGGCTTGGCGGACGAAGGCTGTTGGCGCGTCAACTTGCCGATCAGGTCCTCGACCGCCTTGGTCTCGGACTGGCTCTGCGCCTTGCCGAGCAGATCCTTGACAGCCGCGTCCTGGGCAGAGGCACCCACCGGCACATAAGCCAGGCCCATCAGCAGCAGAGCGGTTGTCCAGGGCTTTGACGATTGCATTCTTGTTCGCCAGCGTCGCATGCACACCTTGCTTTCTCCGGCCGATTGTATTGGCGCGGCTGGTCGCCACAATGGCTAATCGCGAGATTGGTGAGGAAGGTCTGACGGGGATAGTCCCCCTCCCCATGCCACGCAGGGGCAGGGGAGGGGGCTAGGGCGAAGGGTTGCGGCCGAGCGGGGATAGGCCGGCCCTTCGCCCCGACCCGCGCCGTCGCCGTCATGCAGGGCGCGACGCGGGAGCGGGTAGCCGTCAGGCGTCGCAGCGCTTCAAGTCCGCCGGCGCGCGCCGCCACGTCATGGTCTCGCTCAGGAACTTGTTGCCCATGTAGCCCATGACCTTGAGGCGATCACCCATCGGGGTGATCTCGACGTCGTAGCGGCGATCCTCGTCGACATCGTAGATCCAGCCGTTGTCCCACTTGCCTCCGCCGACCGGCTTGACGTTGCCGATCACCTGCTTGCCGCAGGTCTCGTTGTGGGCGGTGTCCTTCAGCCAGACGACGCGGCCGCACAGCGACCCGCCGCAGTTGGTGATCTCGACTGCGCCGCGGCCGGTGTGGTCGATCCATACGCCGGTCGGCTCTCCGCTGGCCGACGCGGCGGTGGCGGCGGCGATGGTGGCGGCGAAAGCTGCGGCCTGAACGATGCGGGTGATGAAGGTGGTCATGGCGTGCTCCTTGTGGTTGATCTGCTGTCGTTCGATCCGAACCAGACCTGGGTGCGGTTCGGGGTAGCCCAGTGTGCGCCTCTCGGCGGTGTGCTGCAGTTCCGTGCGGAACAGCAGCGGCAAATTTCATGCGACCTCGACGAGATCGAATTCGCCACGTGCGCTGGTCGGGCGCCGACGCGCGCGGCTGGCGATGCGCCCGTCCTCGATGCGGATCATGCGGTCGCCGTACTCGAGCGTGCGGTGGTCGTGGGTGACCACCAGCACGGCGCGCCGCGTGTCCTTGGCAACCTCGGCCAGCAGTTTCATCACGGCCTGGCCGTTCTCGCTGTCGAGCGCGGCGGTGGGCTCGTCGGCCAGGATCACCGAGGGTGAGCCGGCCAGCGCTCGGGCAATCGACACGCGCTGCTTCTCGCCGCCCGACAGTTTGCTGGGCGATACATGCGCGCGGTGCGAGAGGCCAACCGCGTCGAGCGCCTCCCAGGCGAGGTAGGGCGCATCGCTGAGCGAGGCGCCTCTGAGGTCGAGCGCCAGCATGACGTTCTCGAGCGCGGTCAGCGTCGGCACCAGGTTGTAGGCCTGGAACACGAAGCCGACGTGCTTGCGCCTGAGGTCAGCCATGCCCTCGGGGCTGAGCCCCTTGGTCGAGCGCCCGGCCACCCGCAACGTGCCGCCGGTGGGCGACAGGATGCAGCCGAGGATCGACAGCAGGGTGGTCTTGCCGCTGCCCGAAGGGCCCATCAGCAGGGTCAGCTCGCCGGCCATCAGGTCGACATTGACGCCCTTGAGCGGCATCACGTCCCCGGCGCCGGAGCGATACACCTTGGTGATATCGCGGGCCTCCAGCATGGCGGTTCCTGAGTGAGTCATGGTGGTCTCTCCTAGTGGGCTGGTGGCGTCAGCGGCTGAACACTGCGGCCGGATCGATGCGGATGACTTTGAAGATGGCGCACATGGCGGCCAGCACGCACATGCCGACGGTCAGCGCGAACAGCATGCCGGCAAGGCCCGGCGTCATGACGATCAGCAGGGTCGAGTCCTGCGAGGCCCAGATCACGACCATGCTCAGCACCATACCGAGCAGGTAGCCGATCAGCGCGCTGAGCACGGCCTGCATCAGGATCACCTTGTTGATGTAGCCGGCCGAGGCACCAAGCGCACGCAGCGTGGCGAACTCGTTCAGGTGGTCCTTGGTGCTGGCATAGAGCGTCTGCGCCACGATGACGATGCCGACGATGATGCCCAGTGCTGCACCGGCGATGAGCGCCGCACCGGCTCCCGTCTCGAACAGCCAGTAGTCGAGGCTGCGCTTGCGGAATTCGGCATGCGTCAGGATTTCCGCGTCCGGCAGCCGGCTCGCCAGGGCTGCCCGCACCGCCTCGATCGACGCGCCAGGGGCGACGTTGACGAGCGTGTAGGAAGACTGGTCGGGCGAGGCGCCCAGCAGTGTGCGAGCGGTCGCAAGCGTGGTGAAAACGTAGGGCAGCGTGGTAAACGAGCGGATGCCCTGGGTGACGGCGTTGACGGTCACCTCCATGTTGTTGACCTCGGCGCGGTCGCCCAGCTTCTTGATGCCGAGCTCGCCGAAATAGGTGCTGTCGATCGCCACCGCCGACGGTGCAACCAGGGCAGCTGCGGTGCCTTGCGTGACGGCCCACGGCAGGGCGCTGCCGCGCGTGATCTCGGAGCCGACCAGCAGCGCTGCGGTCGAGCCACCCTTCGGCTTGCGCCAGTTCACGAAGCCAACGGCCAGCTCCTCGACGCTGCCGACGCCCGGCGTCGACAGCACGGCGTGCCGCTCGCGTCCGGAGAGCAGGGACGGGTCGTCAAAGCTCTTGGTGCCGAGCGCTACCACCCACAGATCGCCCTTGGCTTGGTCGAGCATGGCGGCGATGCGGTTCTCGGAGCCCAGATAGATGCCGAACTGCACGGCCACCAACACGACCGAGAACACGATGCCGACCAGGGTCACCGCCAGGCTGAGGCGGTCATGAAACAGATTGCGATAGGCGAGCTTGGGGATCATCGGCATTGCCCTGCCCCTCCTGCCGGCCGGGATCGACCGGCCGGCCAGAGCGCCCGGATGGGCGATGGTGGCTGTGTTGGCGGGCACTCGCATGATGATTCCTCCAAGCTCGCTTTTCAGATTGCGCCGCATGGCGCACTCACTCAGTGCAGGGCACCGACACCATCTCACCGACGCTCGGGAAGTACTTCTTGCACTCCGATGCCTTGGCGGTGACCTCAGTGTTCGACGTTGCAACCTTGGCCGGCTTCTCGACCGTCTCGGTCTTCGGCTCGACTACCTCGGCGACCTTCTCAGGCTTGCTCTCGACAGGCTTGGCTTGAGCCTGCTCGATCTTGGCCGAGAACGCCTTGATGCCATTGCAGCTCACCTGCTGCGGCAGACCACCGGTCGATACGCCCCAGCCGGAGCTGGTCTCAACCCAGCGGGCATCGCCGTAGAACCATCCGCCGCTCTTGAACGCGAACGACTTGTCGCCGGACCAGCACTGGCCCTTGCCGTCGAACCACGTCTTGCTCGTCGGATCGAACTGGCGGCCCTGGCCGTCTGCATTCTTGGCGGCCGCTGCCGGCTTCTCGACGTATTTGGTAACCTGCTTGACGATCACGCGGGTCCTGCGACGCGGGGCGTAGCTCTCGCTCGGCGCGCTATAGACCGTCGGGACCGAGTGGAAGTGGAACCGGAGGCCACCCCGGCCGCCAGCTTCGGCGGTGGAGATGAAGGAGGTGGAGGTGGCGGCGATCGCCGTGGCTGCCAAGGCGAGGGAGAGGGTCTTGTTCATCGAACTGTCCTTTCGGGTTTGGGTGTCTTGCCCAGTGGGTGGATCGTGGCGGAAGTGGTCCGCCGCTGCTGTTCCCCGCGGTACAAGGCGGAGGATTTTCAGGTTTCTTTTTTCGGGCTCAGGCGGCTGCGCAGGCCGAAGTCGGCACGCGATCGCGAGCCTTGGCGGAGATCGCCTGCATGCCCTTGGCGACGCTGCCGACGTGGGTCGCAATCCGCTCCACCATCAGGTGGCGTTGCCGGTCGACGGTGCCGATCCGGTAGCTGGCATCGAGCACGATCATGTCCACCAAGCCCTTGAGATTGCGCTGTAAATACCAGGCGGCGTCGAGGTCGGCGTAGTCGTCCTCGCGCCCCTGGATGATCAGCGCCGGCTGGCGGATATCGCCGATCTCGGCGCGCACAGCGTTGATGCCGTGCAGGTCGGGAAAGCCAATCAGGTTGGCTATGCGCTTGCTGGGGATGATCCGGAGCAGGCGGGCATACCAGGGGGTCAGCCAGCCGTTCTGCCAGAAGGTGGGGGCAATCAGGGCAGTGCCGTGCACATGCTCGGGATGGCGGGCGGCCAGCTGCAGGGCCAGCACGGCCCCGGTCGACAGGCCACCGACGACGACCACGTCGCACTCCTGGCGCAAACGGGCGAGTGCTTGTTCGGCGCTGGCGTACCAGTCCTGCCAGGTGGTTTGCTCGTTGTCGGCCTCAGAGCCGCCGTGTCCGGCGAGGTGCGGGCAGTAGACTGTGTAGCCCGCGCGGGCCAGGCCGTCGGCGACGAAACGCATCTCGGTTGGCGACCCGGAAAGACCGTGCATCAGGAGCACGCCCGTGCGGCCGCCTGCAATGTAATAGCTCTGGTCCTGGATGGTCATGTGACGCTGCCCTGGGTTCTATTGCCAATGCTCGAACCCTAGGCGGCTGTCGGCTGTCCCCGCTGTTCCAGGCGGAACATGGCCGCGGCGGGAATGGGGGTCAGGTCGCTCGGCGCAGCGCGCGCGACCAGCGTGCCGCATCTGCAAGGAACCTGATCCCGCGCCCAAAAAATGGGGCCGCGGAACGAAATGGCGGTTGCCTTCGTTCCGCCTCGCGAATCGGTTCGTAGAGAGACCAACGGATCAACGGGAGGAAGCTGTGAGCAAGCCGAGAGCCTTGAACCGCACGCTTGCCAAGCAGGACCCGGAAGGCACCTTCGACAGCCCCTTCGAGATCGTCGGCGAGAAGTTGTTCACCCGAGGTGAGAAGATCGCCACGCTCAACCGGTGGCGGCAGAGTCTCGTCGATGAACTCAGCGCTTCGGGGCAGGGCATGCGCACGCACAGCGTGCCATTGGAGCGTGCCCGCTTGCTCGAACAAGTCGAAGCGGCTCGCAATCAACTGCGATAGACAACTGGTTGGCGCCGGCTTGAATATCCGCTGGCGCAAATTGCGGCACGACACTCACTCCATGTCGGCCACGCTTTCGAGGATCTCGAGGTCACAGGAGTATCCCGAGCCTGCCTTGGTGATCGCGCCCATGTCCTCGAGCAGGGTCAGCGCAATATTGACCTTGGGCCGGCTGGCGCCGATCAGCAGGGCCAGCTCGCCCTGCGACATGCCGAGATCGAGCTTGGCCTTGCCGTCTTTGACCGCCGCCGACTGCAGCTTGAGAGCAGACAGCATCAGGCGCGCCAGGCGCACCTCGATACGGTGCAGAGCGATCGCCTCCAGCCTCTGATCGGTGTCGCGCAGGCGCTGGCACAGGAAGCGAATGGTGGCGGTTGCGACCTTGGGATTGTTCGCGATGATCTCCATCAGCGCCTTTTGCGGCAGCGCCATGGCCTGCACACGGCTGATCGCCGTGGCGCCGGCCGTGCGCTCGCCGCCATCCAGTGTAGCGATCTCGCCGAACACGTTGCCCGGACCGGCATGGTCGAACGACAGCTCGCGCCCGTCGCTCGACAGCACGGACAGCCGGATGCGCCCCTCGATCACCATGTAGATGTCGCGGCCCGGGTCGCCGCGCGAGAAAATCATTTGATCCGGATCGAATTGAACGCGCCGCATGCGTCCGGCAATGTCCGTCCGGTCCTGCTGGTCGAGCGAGCCGAACAGGGCAGTCCGAGCCAGTAGCTCGACGATCGATTTCTGGTCCATGTCGCCTGCCCTTCCGCCTTTATGTTGCTCCTATCATGCCGCTACGGACCGGTCCCGTCGAGCGATGACAGGCAGTACTTTCGGATGGTTGGTGAATGCATGTACCACGCTCCATAACGAGTTTGAGGGACCTGTCGGCTTGGCGGATATAGTGCAGCGCCAATGCAAGCTTGTTTGTTGATCGGTTACGAAGGCATTGCAGATTTTCGGTGTCCCTTTTGGTCGTGCGGCTCGCGCGGCGGGTTTTGGATCGGGACCCCAGGGAGATCCGGGGATGCGTCAGCACCTCAATGAGTTGTTGAAGAGTAGCAAGGTGCGCTACCTGCGCCGGCTAATTGCGCGCCTTGCCGGCTATGGCACCGAGAGCTACCCCCCGCGCATCCGCCGGCGTCTCCAGATTATGAACGTGACGGCCTATGCGGTGGCCGTCTTCACGCTCATCTACGTGCTGCAGCAGGCGGTGCTGCTCGACTTCCACACCTGGAAGCCGGTGATCCTGATCAATCTCGTGATGGCCGCCGTCGCGCTGTCGATCCCGTTCCTGCACCGCTATGGCGAGCTGACCGGCCCGCTGGCCATCACGCTCTCGGAGCTGATCGGCATCTTCGCGCTCACCTACTACATCGGCCGCGATGCCGGCCTGCATCTGCAATATTTCGCCGCGACCGCCGCGTTCTTCGTCATCATGGGGCTGGAGCGCCTCAAGCTGATCGCCACGTTCGTGCTGCTGTCGCTGGCGCTGCACCTGTTGGCGTGGTCGTGGTTCATCCAGAGCAACGCCGTGCTCGTCATCGACAAGGACGAACTCGACGCGCACTACATCACGGCGGTGGTCACCACCTTCAGCGTCATCTCGATCGTGGTCTACTACGCCTTCCGGCTGGTCGAGCAGGCGCAGGCCGAGACCGACGCGCTGCTGCACAACATCCTGCCCGACACGATCGTCGATCGCCTCAAGGCGGCGCCGGAGGCCACCATCGCCAACGAGTTCGCCGAGGCCTCGGTGATGTTCGCCGATGTCGAGGGGTTCGTGGCGCATGCCAAGCGTCTGGGGCCAGCTCGCACGGTCGAGGTGCTCAACATCATCATGCGGGCGTTCGATCAGCTTGCCGACCGCTGGGGTGTCGAGAAGATCAAGACCATCGGCGATTCCTACATGGCGGCGGCGGGCCTGCCGGTGTCCGCGCCCGACCACGCCGAACGCCTGGCCGGCATGTCGCTTGCCATGCTGGAGACGGCGCGACGCATCGCGCGCGAGGTGGATGTGCCGTTCGCGCTGCGCATCGGTATTGCCAGCGGTCCGGTGCTGGCCGGCGTGATCGGCGCCAAGCGGCTGATCTACGATGTGTGGGGGGACACGGTGAACCTGGCCTCTCGGCTGGAGGGCCAGAGCGAGGCCAACCGCATTCTCGTGTCGCCACTGACGTGCGAGCGACTCAACGGCCGCTACGCGCTGGAGTCGCGCGGCCCCGTCGACATCAAGGGCTACGGTGCGGTCGAAGCCTTTTTCCTGATTGCCCCGCTTGGCGAGGGCGGCACCAGACTGGATGACGCGGGCGGCAGCCCGGCCCAGGTTGTGCCATCCGTCGAGAGGTGATGCGCGCTGCGGCTCGCGCAACTCCGGCCCATCGTGTCAAAGGCTAAGCACGCACCAATCCGCCTGTTGGCTTGCCGACCGCCCGTGCAGTGAAGCGATCTGGCGGACGCAACCACCACTACTCTGGGATCTCCACCGACCTGTGCCGCGCGGAACAGCGGCCCGCCCGGCGAGCGGGACATGCTGTCGGTCGCAACATCCATTGGAGCAACCATCATGCGCCGCATCGACACGCGCCGTCTGACAGCCACCGTGGCCCTGGCCATGTTGATCGGCGCCATCGCCGGCTACTGGACCACTGGGCCGTCAACGGCCTCGACCCCTGGGGCAACCGCGCCCAGCCATTGCGGCGCGTGCATGAGCCACACCTGGTTGTGGCTCCCCGCCATGCGCCGGGCGCGCTAAGGCGCCCAGGAATCCAAGACCCAGCCCGCAGCCGGCCACTCGCCGGCTGCGGGCTTTTTGTATGCGCCGGTCCTGAAGGCGCTCCGGAGCTGAGGAAATAGCACGCGGCACGCCACGCGCGAGAAACGGTGCCGGACCGGCGGTGTAAATTTTGGGATGACGGCTGACCTGCGCGCCGTCTACTGCGCCACGCTGCCCGAGAACACGTTGACCACCACCACGCCGGCTGTGATGAGGCCGATGCCGACCATGGCCGGCGCGTCGAGCTTCTGCCCGAACAGGGCATAGGAAGCCAGAGCCACCAGGATGATGCCGCAGCCGGCCCAGATCGCATAGGCGATGCCGACCGGAATGTTGCGCAGCGTCAGGGACAGGCAGACGAATGCGATGCCGTAGCCAACCAGCACGATCAGGGATGGGATGGGCCGGGTGAATTCGGCGGATGCCTTCAGCGCGACGGTGCCCGCGACCTCGCTGATGATGGCAATGGCGAGAAAGAAGTAACCCATGTCCGCCTCCTGGCCTGCTGCGGCAGCACGCTTGGCCGGTAGGCTGATTCCATGTCAGGGGTATTAAGACAACGTTGCCACCGGACCCTGCACCGCGGCGCAGGGTCCGGTGTGGCCAGATCAGCGGAAGAAGGCGTCGGCACGCATGCCGGGCAGCAGCGGCACGGCGCCTTGCAGGTCGATCATCACCTCCATGACCTCGACGTCGGTGGCCCGGCGTGCGCCGCGCGAGCCCATGCGAGGGAGGCCGAGCGATGGTGCGAGTTCCGTCACCTTGCCCTCGAAGTCGCGGCCCGGGTAGGCGTTGCTGCGCACGAAGGCCTTCTGGCCGAGCTTGATCTTGGCGACGTCCTGCTCATCGACCTCGGCGCGCACGCGGATCACGGTCAGATCGCCCATCACGATCAGCGGCAGCTCCGGAGAGGGTGCCACCAGTTCGCCAGGCTTGGCGTTGACCTGCAGCACTGAGCCGGTCAGCGGCGCCCGGATACGCGACTTGTCCACCAACTCCTCGGCCGTGGTGAGTTCGGCCCGCGCCGCGATCAGGCCCGCCTCGAGGCGGTTCGGCGCCGGCGCCTTGGTCTTGGCGTGAGCGGCTGCGAAGGCGAGATGCTCCTGGCGCAGCTTGTCCTTGGCTTCCGCCACCTGCTTGCGCGCCTGCAGCAAAGCCTGCGGGCTACCCGGAGACTTGCGGTCGGCGGACAGAACTGCGTCGAGCTCGAAACGGGCGTTGGTGACGGCCCGCTCGGCGGCGAACACGGCGTCCTCCGCCTTGCGCACGTCCTCGCGACCGGCCGTGCCGGGCTGGGCGTCGCGCTCGCGCTTGCGGGCGGCTACCTCGGCCTCGGCGGACGTCAGGCGCGCCCGGGCCTCTTTGTCCTCCAGGCGGATCAGCACCTCGCCCTCGAAGACGCGATCGTTGGTGGCGACGGCGACTTCCATCACGCGCCCGGGGATGCCGGTGCCGATGCGGATCTGGCCCGTGCGCGGCTCGACGCGGCCCGGCGCCGCTGCGATCCACTTTTGCGAGGGTGTGTCCGGCGTCGTGGCTGTGACTGGCTCCGGCAGGGCGACGTTGGCGGTCGGCGTGGTCGCCTTCTGGGTGGCCTGGCCGGGGCTGGCGTAGATGGCTATCGCCGCGCACGCGGCACCGAAGGTGGCCATGCCGAAGAACGTGGCGAGGCGCCGGATCATAGCGGTCGATTGGCCTGTGGATGAGATTTGGCCGCCTTGCGTCTGCCAAGACGGGCCCGTGGTGTTGTCGAGTTGCATGACTGAACCTCCGTTAATCGTTAGGCACACGCGCTGGCTTCCCCGCCGGCCTGTGCCGATGCCCGTGAATTTATGGAGGCTGCAGCAATCGGTCTGTTCCGCTCGGAACACGCCGCACGCTTTTTGCCGGCATCGAAAAAAATGCGCCTGCTGCGGACTTGTTTCTCGGGGAACAGCGCCGCCCCGCGTCTTCGATCAATCTGTGCCCACAACACACGGGCAACGGCCTCACTGCGGCGCCCGGCAACCAGGAGAGTGCCATGCAGGGTCAGATCACAAAGTACCGCGACGATCTCGGCTTCGGCGTCATAGAGACAGACGACGGCCGCCGCTACCGCTTCGCCAAGCATCAGATCAAGAACTCGGCGGAGGCACTGATCGGCCAGGACGTGGACTTCGTTCTCTCAGCCAGCCAGCCGATCGACATCATCATGATGTCGGGTTCGCCATGGTCGGCTTTCGGCGGCATCGGCGAGCGGGAGTAGGGGCCATGAGCACAAGCTTCGACCGCTGCGACGTGCCGCAGGTCTCCCCCGCCTCCTTGGCGCAGCCGATGCAAGCGATGATCGCCGCAGGGCGCGGATTGGTGCTGCTGCGCGGCATTTCGGATCGCGAGCTGCGCGATGTCGAGCATGCCGTTTGGGACAAGCTCGAGGGCAGCTCGTCACAGAAAGTGGCAACGCTACTGCGCTTCCGCGCTCTGGTCGGCGTATTTGCGGGCGCCCGGCTGCAACACTTGTTCCTGCGCCGTGGCCTGGCGCTTATGGGCCCGGCCATGCAGGTGGCGGCCGAGATGCGGCTCAACGTGCAATGGGGCTTCAACCCGACAAAATTCCTGCGCGCGTTGGAGCTCAGCCTGGACGAGGACGCCCAGCGCCCTGCCGAGCCGCGCCGGGTTCGGCCTGTTGCGGCCGAGTTACAGCTTGCCTTGGCGTGACGCCGGGCCCGGGAACGCACACCCCGCGGTGTGCGTTATGCAACGGACCCGCATTTTTCCTCCCGTTGAGTGCGGGTCGGTACGGCATCCTGACCTTGAGGTCAGGATGCCGTTTTTCGTTCTCGAGTATCATGTCCAAAGCCAGATGAAGGGGCTGGCCGCCGCGGTGAGGACATGCTGAAACTAAGGCAACGCAGTATTCACCCTGGAGTCGTCACGTCTCGACGCACAGTGTCGTGCAAGCTTTGCCGATGTTGATGCGAGACGATCCGATTGCCTCATTCGCGCACCCAGCCCATGGCAAAAGACCTGCAAAGCCGGTTCCGCATCGAGAGCGGTGAGAGAATACAGCTCGGCAAACGCGATCCCGCTGACGCATCGGCGTTCCCGGATCGCAAGGCGGCCGAGGAGCAGAGCGCGCAGGACGGCGCCACCATCAATGAATGGCAAGACAAGCTCTACGCCGAGGGCAAGCGCGCGCTGCTGGTCGTCCTGCAAGGCATCGATACGGCGGGCAAGGACGGCACCATCCGCCACGTCTTCAACCAAACCGGCCCGCTCGGCGTCGCAGTCACCGCATTTCGTGCTCCGAGCGAGCTGGAGCTGGCGCATGATTACCTTTGGCGCGCCCATGTTGCGTGCCCGCGCCGCGGCTGCATCGGCATCTTTAATCGCTCGTACTACGAAGACGTGCTGATCGGGCGGGTGCGTCAGCTGGCGCCCAAGAAGGCAATCGAGCAGCGCTATGAACAGATCAACGCGTTCGAGAAGACCCTGGTGGAGAACGGCACGACCGTCCTGAAGTTCATGCTCCACATATCCAAGAAGGAGCAGCGCGAGCGCCTGCAGGCACGCCTCGATGAGCCGAAAAGCCGTTGGAAATTCAATCCCGGCGACCTTGCGGATCGCAAACTGTGGGACCCGTACCAGGGGGCCTACGAGCTGATGCTGGAGAAATGTTCGACCGATTGGGCGCCTTGGTATGTCATCCCTGCGGACCGCAAATGGGCCCGCAACGCCGCCGTGGCGGCGATCGTGCGGGAAACCCTGGAAGCCATGGCCCCGCAATACCCGAAGCCCGACTGGAATCCAAAAGACTTCAAGATCGAGTGATCGCGAGCGCGGTGGCCGGCCAAGCCCCCGCAAGTCAAATTTTTCCGTCAGCAGCCATGCCAGGCTTGAGGCAATTGGCTGGGGCGCCAGGATTCGAACCTGGGAATGGCGGAATCAAAATCGCCAGCCGCGATAGTGGATTCAAAGCCAATTCCGACTCTTCTTGCTGTGTTCACGTCAAGCAGCATCAAGGGGTTACTTCGGGTGTCGGAACGGTTGCCTCCACCATAGCCGGATGTGGCGGGCCTGTTAGGCAGGCCAAAACCGCGCGCCGATCACGAACGACGGCTGGAACTCAGCACGACGCAGCCAAGCGGCCCTTGCGAAGGTGGGCCAAATGTACCGGGAGTCTGCCGCCCGGAGGCGCCCGATGACCTCCCGAGATGGCGGTCGGCTGAAGAAACTGGCCAGCGACCTTCTGTGCAGGAACTGCTCGACGCGCCCGCGGCTTGCAAGTCGGCAGCTCTGCAGGGAATGCCTGCGCGCCAGCGAAGAACGCGAGAACCAGTCCCGGGCACGGCTGTTGCCCAATCGGGGCAAATCCAATCACCAGCAGGCAGGAACCCCGCGCGCTACCGCCACGAAGCCGCTGGCCACAGCGCCGACGGTACCCGTCGTCAGCAAGACGCTGACGGTAGCGCCACGGCCAGCGCTACCCGCAGTCGTCACGCCCGTAGCGGCAGAGCCGGTGCGCGAACTCGGCAAGCCGTTCACCCTCGCGCAATGGCAGACCCTGATCACCCAGACGCTGAAGCGTTTCCGGGCGGCCGGCGCCGTCGCTCAGAACCGCATGGCCGAGGAAGCTCTGGCGGCAAAGACCATCGCCGAAAGCACCCAGTATGCCCGCGTCACCTATGGCGACAACGCGCTGGTGACCCTGAGGCCACAGAGCCATGCCGCAGCCAGCCTCCTGCATTGGGCGCTGGAGCGGGCGGGCGTTCGGTTTGATCTGGTCGACGTGCACGGGAGCATCAACGACGTCCGGACGCTCTGTGAATTCTGCGACGCCAAGGCGAAGCGGCCCTGCAACGAGTTCAGGTCCCGAAACTGCGCGAACCGATCGCGCCGCAATCGCTGAAGGGGACCATTGGCGTGCAAATGATCCATTCCGTTCTGCGTCTCAACCAACAACCGGAGAGCGCAGTACCATGCCACAGGACGCACAACCCGATATCAAAGCTACCAGCCATGACACGCCATTGCGGGCGGCGCGCCGACATTGCTTGTCGTGCTGCGATGGCAGCGCCAACGAAGTTAGGCTTTGCACGGCCATGTCGTGCGCATTGTGGCCCTACCGGTTCGGGAAACGCTCGACCGCGGCGGATAAGGCGGCCGTCGGCGATCGTCAGGTCTATCCGATCGAGCGCAAGCTGGTCAGCGCATCTGGCCTGAAGGCGATCAGGAAACGCTGCATCGACTGTAGCGGCGCGAATGATGCCGAGGTCCGTGTTTGCGCATACGGCCCCGACCACGCAGCGCCCTGCGCCCTGCATCCATTCAGGCTCGCCACGAACCCGTTCCTCGCCCCGCGGTCTCCCGAGTGGCAGCGAGCGGCTGCTGAGCGCTTAGCTGCGCTCAAGAGGCCGGCCTTGCCAAAATCCCCCAGCCAGAACCTGCGGTCGGCGAGCGCGCAGGCTTTGGAGGGGGAGCAGCCCCCTGGATAAACGCCGGGCTGGAATGTCGTTTCTGGCTGAGCTCCGGCGGCCTTATGCGACGTTCTCTGTTAGTGGCGTCATCGGTGCGGATGCAAGTCGTAGTGTTTCGGTTGCGTGAGGGAAGGATGGCAACGGACCTAGACGGCAATGGCAGACGGCAGTGCACCGGTACGGAAGCGGGGAAAGAGGCGATCGCCGACCGGCGATCAGTGTGATTGGGCTGTGCGGAAGGAAGCTGCGGACAACCCAATCGCAGAGCCGGGCCTTCTGTTGCTCCCGCCAGCCAAACTCAGAGCGCGCATAACCGCGAGGCTGACCGCTGCTGGTATCCCTGCAGACGACCAGCCGAAACCCAAGCAGATCCGGCGCTGGCAAGTGCGGCGCATCAAGGCGATGGCCAACAGCGAGAAGTAGAGGGCCACCGAGGGGAAGGCGAGCGTGCTATTCGGCGTGCGCCGGCCCTCAGCGCTTAGTCTTGGCGCTTTCAGGCTTAGAGGCCGTCAAGCCCTTCTGCACGAGCGCCCGGATGGCGTCAGTCCTGGAAGGAATGATCGGCTGCTGCCTACGCCATTCCTCGATCGCGTGAAGCGCTTCGGCCGTGAAGCGTACCCCGACCAGCTCCGTCATTTTTGCTGCCTTGCCCTTCGCCATGGACACCGTTCTAGCCGGTGTCGGCGATTTGTTGCTTGCGCTAAATGAGTAACATATTAACATGATAATATCGTAACGTCTGGCGAGCGTCAGGGCGTTCCCAATGTTGAGTGCACTTCTCATCGCCCGGTTCGGCCAAGCGCCGACGGATGCTGTCGAGCGGATTGCGTGGTTGACGGCCAAGTGCCGATCGATGCGGGCCAAAGGGCGTCGCCGGTCATTGGACCTACGACGCCGCCCTCCATTCCAATCTTCTGATGATTTCTGGCGGCGGAGCGCTCTGCGCTGACCGCCACACACGAATGCTCGCCGGCCTCCCCTGATCGGCAGCATGCGCGGGCTGCCTGAGGCGGCACCGCAGAGCGGCCCTAGCAAGTGTTGCTGCACTTGCTAGGGCCTAACCCAAGCCAAAGGAGTGACCAATGGCACAGGCTGCAAAGCGTTTACCTCCCGCATCAGTATCGGGCAACGACGCCCCACCTACCGACCACCTTTCCCTCAACCAGATGGCCGCTGCGCTAGTGGCCTTGTTGAATGGCGCCGACAGCATTCCGCCTATCGGGCAACTGAGGTCAATGGTTCGGCGTGGCATGGCCCGCACCCAGCGCGCCAGAGCGACGGGAGGCCGCCACCATGGCTGATCCCCGTCCAACCGCGGCAGAGGCCGCAACCCAGATCGTCGGTCTGATCAACAGCCGGCCGGGAACGCCTTGGCCCAATGAAATCGAGGCCATCATTGCCCAGGTCGCGCCCGCATCAGGTGCCGCCTCCGCGCTGCCAGACCATGTCGTGGCCTATCGCGCAGCCGCGCAGGAATACTACCTGCACTCACGGGACGTGCTGGGTCCGCTGCGCAACGACGCGGCCGACCATGACCCCGAGTACCAGCGCCTGAGCCGTCTGACCGAAGTTGCCGGCGATATCGTTCTAGAGACACCCGCCGAGACATGGGGCGACATCGTCGGCTTGGCCAGCATCGTTGCGCACGAGGAGGGGCATGACCTCGACGCCCTCGGCGATATCCGCGACCGCGATTGTGATCCTGGATCCGTCGCGGCCGAAGCGCTGGCGCTGGCAGTACTGCGACTTCATGCAGGTACAGTCCCGCAACTTGTGCCCGTCGATTTCGAGCTCGTCCGCCTCATCTCGGAATGGCGCCAGCAGCGGGACATTGTCGATCGCACGATCTACGAGACACACGGCCGCGGGCTGTCTTTCGAGGATTACAAGTCTTACGAAGCGACAATCGGCAACGCCAACTCGGCGGCTTTCGACCTGTCACAGCAGATTTGGGAGCGCGCCAAGGCGGAAACCTGGGGCGGGGGACCAGTCAACCCGCTGACGCTCGCTGCTTTGGCGGAAATCGCCTTCCACTACGAGAACGGTGCGACGACCGCTCTAGAGGGAGACGGCGACGGGCGCGTGGACGAGAAGGCATTCGCAGAGCTGATGGTCGGCGTCCTCGCCTTCGCCCGCAGCGCCGGTGTTGGGTCAGACCTTCTCCCAATGGAAGGCCGCTTCCTGCCTCCTGCCTTTCTGAACGGAGGGCTCGCCCATGTATAGCCCCGCCCGCCAAGCGGCAGAGCAAATTGCGGCCCTCATCAACTCGCGCGTGCAGTCGCCACGCATCGACGAACTGGAGGCGATCATTGCCGGCGTCACCACGCCTCAACCCGTGTGCGCACACGTCGGACCGCTAGGCCCAGTTAGCCAGGAGCTGGCCGCCGCCTTCTTCGATTGGGACCGGGCGCGTATCCGTGACTTTGAAGAACTGGACGACCATGAAGCGAGGGCGCGCCAGGACATCATCGCCGAGAAGACCGCAGCCCTGTTCGCGATCGGGGTCCGGTCGTTTGCCGACTTACGGCTTATCGTGCCCGCCGTGGTGTACTGGAACTCGCCCGGCTCAGTGAAATCGCCGGCCTACCCCGAATGCATCCTTGAGGTCGGCGGCGAAGATGAAGGTGAGGGTTTCGAGCCCAAGTCCGTCGCCTACTTGGTGCGGGGGTTGATCGGCTTGCTGAGCATGGGAGGCGTCGCGTCGAGCATTCCAGTTCATGCAAGGCAGGATGATCCAACGCTGGCCGCACTGCAGGAGAGGCTGCGCGAGGTGGATCGGCTCCACGACGAGGCGAAGCGACTTTACGACGTTGCCGAACACCTCGGCAGAAACAGGGGCGCTGATCCTGCCCTCGCCGCAACAAACGAAAAGGCCGACGAAGCCGACTTCGCCCTGACGGAGCTTTCCAAGCGGATCTTCGCTGCCCGTCCCATTACCGCGAACAACCTGAAGCTCCGGGCCACGATCGCCAAATACTGGCAAGGGCTCGGCGATCAGGGCGAGAAATGGACACTGCCGGAGCAGTGCACCGATTGGGAGAGCGAGGTTTTCGCACATCTGATCGATGGCGTTCTGCGGTTCGATACGCCACCCGATCGGCAGTCCTTTGAGCCGGTAACGTTGCCGTCTGCTGAACTGGCAACGTTTCGCAGCGCCATGGCGGGCGCTGCCGAGTTCCGGCGTGCCAACCCGGAGCCGGAGGTGGGCGGCCCCGGATATGACGCTTGGTACGAGCAGCACGGCGAACGGCTGGATGGCATATGGAAGGTCGCTGAAAGCATCCTCGCGGGCAAGGCGCCGCCGCTCGATGTGCTGAGCGCAATCGCGACGTACTACATCCTCGACGACCACCCCGAGCTTATCGCCAGCGCTGCGGACGAGGACGCGCATGACAGCATGGCGACATGGATCGTCGCCCACCTGCTCCACGCCGTGCAGCCATCCATCCAACCCAAGGTAGGGGAGTAGCGTCCATGCAAAACAATCGTCGTCAATTCCTTGGCTCTCTCGCCCGCGGGCTGCCGCCGATCGGCGGAGGTGCCCTGACGATGGTCGACCCGACCAAGACGTTTCTGAGCACGACCGCTTCGTTGTGTTCAATGTCACGCGCTCCGAAAAGAAGCGTCACCGTGCCCTTGCGCGCCTGTGACCGTAGCTGCGCAAGATCGGTATCGTGTTCCTTGAGCTCAGCACGGTACCGCGTCTGAAATTCCTTCCAGCGCTTCGGATCGTGCCCAAACCAACGACGAAGCTCGGTCGAAGGGGCTATGTCTTTCATCCAAAGATTGAGGGCCGCCCGCTCCTTGGCCATGCCGCGCGGCCATAGTCGATCGACAAGCACGCGAAAGCCGTCTGACGCCTCTGGTGCTTCGTAGACCCTCTTGATTTGGAAACGGCCCATGCCTTCACCTTGTCCTGCAGTAACGCCAAACCGAGTGCGACTGCAGCGCTGGCTACTTATAAGGTGCGTCGAGCTCGAGATTCTTGGCGATCTCCCGCTCCCAGCGGTCGCCGTTGGCCAGCAGGCGCTCCTTATCGTAGTAGAGCTCCTCGCGGGTTTCGGTGGCGAACTCGAAGTTCGGGCCCTCGACGATGGCATCGACAGGGCATGCCTCCTGGCACAGGCCGCAGTAGATGCACTTCACCATGTCGATATCGTAACGGGTCGCGCGCCGCGTGCCGTCGTTGCGCCGGGGTCCCGCCTCGATGGTGATGGCCTGCGCCGGACAGATCGCCTCGCACAACTTGCAGGCGATGCAGCGCTCCTCGCCGTTAGGATAGCGGCGTAACGCGTGCTCGCCACGGAAGCGGGGAGACAGCGGCCCCTTCTCGAAAGGATAGTTCAGCGTCGCCTTGGGCGCGAAGAAGTAGCGCATCGACAGAAAGAATGCCGAGACGAACTCCTTGAGGAAGAGCGAGCGGGCTACCTGTCTGAACGCTGCCATTTTGCCAATCCATCAGGGTACAAGTGAAACGCCCTTGGTCCCACGGACCGCGATCGCCACCATTCTGCTTATTCGAAAGCACCGACCCTGTGACGGCGACGCGTGACTAGAGCTGTCGGCCCTGGGCGAACTCAGCGACGTCACGTTGCGCCTGAGCCTCGTCGAGTTGGTACTTCGCTTGGATCTGCATCACGAGGTCGTCGTTGTCCTTGAGGGCGGCAATCTCGCGCGCGCTGAACTTGCCCCACTTCTGCTCGATGTCGCGTCTCATGCCATTTTCTGGTCGAGCGTTGTCTGACATATCAGCCTCCGGAAAACACTTGGTTCTTAAACAACTAAATCGACGCCTCTAAAGTTCTCTGGTCGAGCGGCGAAGATCAGGCCGATGCAAGAGCAGCTCGTGATCGCACGCTAGATTCTGGAAAATACCTAGTTGGAGCCTCGCCAGCGGGAGAGGTTCGCTAGGTCTCGCCGGAGGACCAGGCGAGACCTAGAAGGGGTCCTGACAACATTGTGCTTCGGGCCTGCGACTGACGCACCTTTTTGCGAGGAGGTGTCGGCGGCCTCAAACAGCGCCGCAACGTGCGCATGCCACGATGGCACTCGGTCCCCTTGGCCTCCGCATGGGTTCAGTGGTACCCGACATCACCACGCACCTTTCCGCGGAAGACCCAATAGGACCAGCCGGTATAAACAAGGATGACGGGCAAAAGGAAGAGCGTGCCAACCATAAGAAAGGCCTGCGTGCTCGGCGACGACGCGGCTTGCCAGAGCGTGTAGTGATGCGGAACGATCATGGGCCATAGGCTGATCGCAATGCCCGCGTAGGACAGCGCGAAGAGCCCGATTGCGCCGATGAAGGCCCCGGATTGAGACGTGCTAGCGAGCGCACGCCACGTGCCGAACGCGACGAGAGCGGTGGCGATGGGAACTGGTGACAGAAGCAGGATGTTCGGCCAGGAGAACCAGCGCCTGGAAATCTGGTCGCTCATAAAGGGTGTCCAGACGCTGACCAGTAGAATGGCTATGAGGACGCCGGCCAGCCAAAGGCGCCCGTAGTGGCGGGCACGTTGCTGAATTGTGCCTTCGGTCTTGAGCACCAGCCAGCCAGCACCGAGCAGCCCGTAACCGAAGACGAGCGCAATTCCGGTCAGTACGGAGAACGGCGTCAAAAAAGCGAACGCCGTGCCGACGAAGGCGCGCCCTTCGACCCGGAAGCCCTGGATGAAAGCGCCCAGCATGACACCTTGTGCGACGGTCGCCACGACCGAACCGTAGAAGAAGCCATGATCCCAGAAGGTCCTGTGCTCGGCGTCACGGAAGCGGAACTCAAAGGCGACACCGCGAAACACCAATGCCAGCAGCATGACCGCCATGGGAAAATAGAGCGCCGGAACGATGATGGCGAAGGCCAACGGAAACGCCGCCAACAGCCCGAGGCCGCCGAGGACAAGCCAGGTTTCATTGCCGTCCCAGACCGGCGCGATTGCATTCATCACAATATTGCGGGACCTAGTGTCCGGCATGAAGCCGTAGAACATGCCCACGCCCAGATCGAAACCATCGAGCAGGACGTAGAAGAAGATTCCCGCTCCCAGGATAAGCGTCCACACCGGGACGAAATCGAGCCCGCTCATTGCGATTTTCCTGCCGTGTGGAGTTCTACCCGCACGGGAGCGCTGGAGAGCCCGCTCTCGATCGGCGCGACTGCGTCAGTGACCTCGGCCGGGCCCTTACCAATGAGTCGCGCCATCAAATAAAAACCGGTCGGAAAGACGACAAGATACACCGCCATGTATGCCAAGAGCGAAGCAAGCACAGCTCCGCCGGTGAGCGATGGTGTCACCGAATTGGCGGTCCGCATCAGCCCGTAGATGGTCCAAGGCTGGCGGCCGACTTCCGTCGTTGTCCAGCCGGCGAGAACGGCCACGAAACCGAGGGGCGCCATCACCATGCAGGCACGCAGGAACTGTGCGCTGTTGAAGAGTTTGCCCCTGTAGCGCAGCCACCAGCTCGCAGCGACCAGCGCCAGCATAAGGAAGCCGATACCGACCATGATGCGAAAGGCGAAGAAGGGAATGGCGACGGGCGGACGGTCCTCCGGCTTGAAATCCTTCAAGCCTTTGATCTCGCCGCCCAGACTATGGGTCAGGATGAGGCTGCCAAGGAGCGGCACGTCGATGGCGAAGCGATTGGTTTCGTTGGCGGGATCTGGAATGGCAAACAAGGTCAGCGGAACGCCTCGTTCGGTGTCCCATCGTGCCTCGATGGCGGCGAGCTTGGCCGGCTGATGTTCGAGCGTGTTCAGGCCATGCTGGTCGCCTAGGAAGATCTGAAGGGGCACGAGCACCGTCAGGAGCCAGAGCGTCATCGACAGCATGACGCGGGCTTCATCCACCGATCGGCTTTTGCGGATCAACCAGGCGGCGACCCCGACCACCACAAAACCGGTCGTGACAAAGAAGCCGACGACAGTGTGTGCGAGGCGATAGGGGAACGACGGACTGAAGACGACCGCGAGCCAATCCTTGGGGAAGAAGCGTCCATCGATGATCTCGTAGCCGGCCGGTGTCTGCATCCAGCTGTTGGCGGCGAGAATCCAGAACGCGGAGAAAAGCGTTCCCAGGGCCACCATGAGGGCCGCTAGGAAATGCGCCCAGGGCGGTACCAGCTTGCGGCCGAACAGAAGGACGCCTAGGAAGGCCGCCTCAAGAAAGAAGGCGGTGATGCCCTCATAGGCGAACAAGGGTCCGAGGACGTTCGATGTGGCGTCGGCGTACCGGCTCCAGTTTGTGCCGAACTGGAAAGGCATGATCACGCCGGACACCACGCCAACACCGAATGCGACCGAGAATATCCGGATCCAGAACATCGAGATCCGTAGGTAGACTTGCCTGCCGGTCGCGAAGTGAAGTCCTTCCAGGATCGCGACATAGGAGGCCATGCCCACCGTGAAGGCGGGCATGAGGATGTGCCATCCGATTAGCCAGGCGAACTGGAAGCGCGACAGAAGAACCGGATCGAGATCCACGACAACCTCGCTAGATCCAAGTCAGGAATTGGGGATATCCATTTGGGCAGATCTGACTGCGTCGCGATCGGCGCGCCCATCGTCCACACCAAAAGCATGGGAACCGATCGGCGTCCGCAGACAATGTTGCGCCGTTCAGGGTGGGAAAAAAGTCAGTACTAACCCTGATTTGGGCTATGCGCCGCCCGATGGCAGAGCCGGGACGAAGGACGCCATACTTTCCGTTAGTGGCACCAAGCGGCCCACTTCGCGCTGCAGCGGTTCGTCTGCTTTCGGTGGTCTTGCTAATGTCGCACTGCCTGCCGTGCGTTGTTTCGGCACGCAGGGTGCTTCGCGATTCTGACCGTCCCCGGATGGAAAGGACGGCCTCAGTTTATTGCTTACGAGACTTCGGACGGTTCAGAAATCCGTCAGGGAAGGCCACCTTCGGCATGCATATCCCTCAATGACGGGTTCTTCGTCACTTGGCCTGCCTTCTCGCGCGGTGGATCTTTGACTGCTCCGCCCTTACTGCTCGACTGGACTGGCGCTACTCTGGCGGCACGCGCTACCCAAGGCAGGGGGCCCTGGACTTCGTGTCCCCGCAAGTTCATTACGACGGAGGACTTCAGAAGCTTGCCTCCTACACCGACGACATCCGACCGCCCGCTTCAATCGGCTAAGCTGCGGCTATCACTTCTGCAGAATGAAGGTGGACGGCGGGACTGCCTTAGCCCTTTTTTCGGCCGTCGATTTCGGGGGTGATCATCCTAGCTTGAGCCTGCCCGAAGCCACCAAAAGCCGTTCTAGGCATCGAGACCGTGGGCTGGTGCACACTCCGCAGCTGCTGGCGCCACATCAACATTCGGCGCCGCGCGACAGCCTTAAGCGCCGCCGTGTCGCTAGCCCCGCGTCGATGGGCGGCGAGCAGCGCGTTCGAAGGCGGCCGAGTTCGGTCGATGCTGAAGACGCATTGTAGTCGGACGCGACCTCGTCCCATATCGTGTCGAAAGTCTCACGGGGCGTTGCCAGCTGCTCCGGGCCAAGCACGATGTTGTTCCTGCCTTTGCGCCGTCGCATAGCTCGCACCGCTGAAGCAGGCCGAGCATGTGGAATAACACAGTATAGTGCCGCTTAACCGCAGCGGTCGCGTCAACGCTTCCGGTCCCGCATCATCTCAACCAAGCGCGTAGTCGGCCACACTCCCGGAGGAGTGCAGCCAATGGCCATCAGTAACAAACTCGGCGGTTAAAGCGCGCGCTCCACCGACATCCGTCATAGAAGTCGTCGCCGTAGTACGGGCCGCCAAAAACGCCGAAGCCACGGACATGACCGACGTGGAAACTGTGGCCGGTGCCGAATCCGTGACCACCGTGGCCCCCCATGCCTCCGCCGTGAACGCTGCCGCCAACACGAGCCAAGATCACAGCGCTTCCTCCACTCAATGACTGCTGTTGAGCGCCGAAATTGCCCGGCTGCGCGGACGCGACAGTTGTGGAGAGAGCGAGCGCAATAGCACCCGCAAGACCACGATTAAAGAGACTGGCTTTCATGATTGGACTCCATCGCAGACCTACTCCAGGCTGCTCACCGAGCGCACCATTATCCAGCGCCATGAGACGGGCCAGGCGACGGTCGTGCGCAGCCTCATGTGTTGTGAGCTGGTCGCAGGCGTCGCGAGCTGCAAGCACCACTCCTGCGGCATTATCTATCAGCCTGCATCAACTTCCCTTGAGATGTCCTTTCGCACGCCGCGGTATGGATCGTTCAGGACGGGTTCGACAAGGAGGATCTGCTGGGCAGGCCGCCGCCATTGGGTCAAAAATTGCTCTGACACGGGCGAGACGCGAGCGACGCGCTTAGGGCCATCGCTTAGCGCAAACGGTTCACTAGTGGCCGCCGCCCTCGCGCTGCTTGAGCTCCCACCACACTCGGCTACCGAACGGGACGGCATTTGAGTTCAACTCGTAGTACCCGCCGTTTTCGTAGCCGCGAAGGTTCTTGAGCTGCCGAGGCGTGGCGCTCGGATACATCTCGGAATAGCTCTCGTGCTCGTGATGGTAGCGGGCGTGACCGGCATTCGCGGCGGTAACCATGGTTAGCATGAGGCCAGCCGACACCGCGCCCGCAATGAGGACGTGTTTCATTGCAGTTCTACCTGATGTTGTTGGAGTTGGCTGTTAAGTGGTGTGCGCTGAAGCCATCGCAAATCACACTTCGGCGAAATGCACGTGAGCTGACGAAGCACACTCGCTGTGTGCCCCGACCGCCGCAAATGAGAACGCGCTCTTCCGCCCGTGTCATGATCTACAGGTCCGCCGGCGGCGAATGAGTGCCAATCCAGCCGTCACTCGTAGTGATCGGTGCAACCGGAGAAGAGAAGACATTTCAGGCCTGTGCCCCTGCGCACTGACAAGTGGCGCAATCGGATGCTCGCATGAGAAAAACTCGCGCCTAGCGAGCCATTTCTTCATGTCACCCGTGCGTGAGAATTGCTTGTCATCTCCGGTGAGCGAGACCATCTATGTGGTTGTGCAGAGAGACTGCACCACCCGAAGAAAAATCAGGAGATCGATCATGAAGACCATCCTATCTGCCATCGTCGCTCTGTCGGTTTTTACCGGCGTTGCCGCTTCCGCCAACGCCTTCGAATGCCAAGAGCTTCTACGAGCAGCTGGACCGCAGCGCCCGCTAACGGGTCGGCTAAGTCCGGGATGGAATGAGACCCGCGTGGAGACACGCGGGGGTCTCATCCTGTTTGCAAGTCGGAGACCGCGTGCTCAATAGCGCCGCGCTCCAGGTCGTGGTTTGGAATGAGCGTCAGACAGAACACCAGCCCGAAGCTCCACAGGCGCTAGTGGACCGTTGGCCGTCCTTCCAGCAGAGCGCCCACTATTGTCACGAGCAATTGCGGGTCGGCTGGCTTGGGCACGTGCAGGGCATCCGCCAACGGCATCTCCAGGTTAGGGTAGCCGGTGTAGACCACGCAGAGGATCTTGCGTTCGCATAGTCGAGCGCATAGTCCAGTGCTGTCTCCATCACTCAACACGTGTTCGATTATGGCGGCTGAGAGCGTCGTGTCTTCTGCCGCAGCGAGCGCGGCCTTCAATGACTGCACTTGCATGACGCGGGCGCCGGCGCGCGCAAACGCGTCTGCAATGTCCATGGCAATGAGCGGCTCACCCTCGGCGATGAGGATCGTGCGACCAACCAGGCTGCTGGCAGGCATGGAACCTCCCCGGCGCAGCCAAGCACGAATGCCAAGAAGCGCAGCCTGCCTCGAAGTTAGCCGGGCCGTCCGAATAGAGATGTCCCGGGATCGGTAAAATGCTGCGTTCCGGGTTTACGGCCCGATAATCAGCACTGGGTTGAATTCAGATGGCTCGCTCCCACAACGAGCTGAACTCCTTTGCTGCTGCGGCCCTGCGGAATAGACAACTCTGCGGGGCCGACGCTTTTGGGCGGCTCCGCCGGCCAGCGATGGCCTCGGGGACATCCAAAGCGTACACATTAGATCGCCTCAAAAGAGAAGCTCCAGCGCTTTTTGGGCGGGTGGTATCTGGCGAACTTTCAGCCAACGCCGCTGCCATCCAAGCTGGCTTCCGCAAGAAGCCCACGCTGCAGCGTAGGCCGATAGTTTCTTGACCCGCACCTGCTGGGCCAGATCGGGACGGTCTCGATCCAGGCGGGCGAGCCAGTGAGTTCTTGTGTTGTTTCACGCGCTTTCACGCGACCGTCGACTCCCATCACTGTTTGTCACGCGTGTGCGATCCCCCCTTTTGCCGGTCGCAGAACCCGATACATGCACCGCGCGAGCCACAACGGCTCGATGGAAGGCAAGAAAGGAGACTGATCATGAAGACCATCGTTTCTGCGCTTCTCGCCCTGTCGGTTCTGACCGGCTTTGCTGCTTCCGCGAGCGCGGCTTGGGACACGCAGAAGTTCTGGGAGGACCGGGCGGAAAGCCAGGGTGGCGGCGGCTAGGCACCTGCACATCGTCAAAGCCCCCGGCCGCCAACGCGGTGCGGGGGCTTTTTCGTATCCAAACGGCTGCGTGGGGCCGATCCTCGGATCCGTAAAAAATGCTGCGTTCTGAGTTTACGACCCGGGAATCGGTACCCGCTTGAATGGAGAGTGGCTCGCTCTCACACCGAGGCGCACTCCTTTGCTCCTGCGGCCCTGCGGAACGACAACTCTGCGGGGCCGATGCTTTTGGGCGGGCTGGGGTCAGTGATAAGTGATAGGAGCGTCGGGCATCCAGATACACGCGCAAGTCGGCACCCCAACTAGGCCTGGGGTCGGAATGATAAGAATTCCTCATTGCCGATGATCACGAGGTGGTCAGATCCGGCCTGCGCGCGCTGCTGAGCGAGCAACCGAATTGTCAAGTCGTCGCCGAAGCGGCGGACGGCAAGGAGGCTATTGCGCAGGCGCTAAAAACCGCACCCGATGTCGCCATCATCGATTATTCACTGCCTCCTCCTCAACGGACTTGAGGTGACAAGACAGATCCGGCTGCGCCGCCCGAGCACCGAAGTGATCATTTTCACCATGCACGACAACAACAGCCTCATCCATGATTTGCTGCAGGCGGGCGCCTTGGGCTATGTGCTGAAATCCGAGGCCCACCGCCTGCTTTTGGCGGCCGTCGAGACGGTCGCGAAGCACAAGCCGTTCTTCACGGGCATGGTCTCCGAGACGCTGCGGCAGTCGTTCCTGTCCAAGGGCAATGACGGCCCACTAAGCACACGCGAGTGCTCGGTGGTGCAACTGATTGCGGAGGGGCACACCAGCAAGGACATTGCGTCGATCCTCAATCTCAGCCCCAAGACGGTCGAGTCGCATCGTGCGGCCGCTCACCGCAAGTTGGATATCCATTCGACGGCCGGCCTAGTTCGCTACGCCATCCGCAACAAAATGATCGAAGCGTAATTGCGGATTGGCGGGTCCGGACCTCGGATCGGGCACCCCAACCAACCCGCGCAGCCCACACCCCCGCTCCGAGCGGGGGTGTTTTGCATTTTAGCGACGTTGCGCCGAGCAGTTACCTTTCAGCCGTGTCGGAATTGTCGGCGAGCGCTGTGCGCATGGCTTGGACCGCAATCGCCGCTATGACGCCCGTGAGAAACAGCCCGAGGATACCAATCCCGATCGCGAGTGCCCGCGAGAGGGCTTGCCGCGGTACGAGATCGCCATAACCAATCGTGAGGCCGGTGACGAAGGCGAAATACAATGCGTCCCCGACCGACCAGTCCTCGACAAAGGCAATCAGCAAGCCCAGGGCAACCTGAACAGCCAGAATTGTCGACAGCACGGGCCACGCCAGATGGATGGCGCGGCCGAGGGCCACGAAGAAGCGTTGCCGCACGCTCTTTGGTGCCGGCGTGGGTGATGAGGGGCTTTCGTGTTTCTGACCCGCCATCACTCTGGCTCGACGACGACGCGATTGCGGCTGGCCTCGGAGATCTTGAACACCCATGCGGCCTCGGCCTCAGCCGCTGCCTGGTCGACCGCGTAGACGATGCCGAGCTCCCGGCGTTTCTTGCCGCCGAGGTAGTAGCAGCGCCACGGGGTCGGACTCGATTTGGGCTTGCGGCTCGGCATGGCACCATTGTCGCGCGAGGAGTACCTCGAGGCGAAAGAGGATCGATGCTGCTGGTGAACCGATTGCATCCGCACGAAAGCGCCGATGCAACTCGAAACGCAGCGCAAGCCGCCAACATATCGTCTGGTCGGAATTCAACCAGGACAAAGCTCGACGCAGGACAACAATGCCGTCCAGAACGAGAAGCCGACCGATCCGAACCTGCCGAAGACCCAGCCGGAGATCAACAAGCTGCAGAAGGGCGAGCGCACCTAGCAAGAGCAACAGCAACTAGTTCAAGCAGGCGGCACAAAAGCTCCCTAGCTCCAAGGCGTCCCCAATGACGCCCCAGCCCGCGAAGGCTGGGGCATTTTCGGTCGAGCGCCAGAGGACTATGGCCTGATATCAAGACGGCGGCGGCGTTAATCGCGACAGCGAGAAGAATTCCACGATCATCTTCCCGGCGCAGTTCATGACGACGTGCAGGATGCGTTCTCTCTATTGTCAAAGGACGCAGCATCGAAAAGCGTTGAAGCAAGTCCGAGCGAAGCACCGAAGGCCACGAAGTTCCGTACGGCCGCATCGCGCATTTTGGCACCCTACGTCACAGCGATGGCGACCGCTGGGTGGAGCGTAGGGAGCACGCGAACGGGGCGGAATGGTTTGTCGATTTCAGGAGGCAAGGTTGTAACCTTTGGGCAGATCGCCGTGGCTCGATTGCGCACACAGAGGCCTGCTCCTAGATTTTAGCGGTGCTCCTCCGGTGCTATCACTTCTGCAAAATGCGTGGCCTTGTTGGAGTCGCATACGTAGACCCACTTGGCGTCGAATAGCTCGCCATCCCGAATGAAACCAAACACAGCGCCATTGCGCTGGCGCCAAAACAGGAGTGGGGAGAACTCCCCGGCTTCGTCCCAGTTTGGCTCGATGTACTCTGTAATCGGCTGCCATGTTCCTACCATTCGGGCCTCTGGGCTCACGCGCTTGCCTCATGATTTTTCCAGGCGCGGTTGTAGCCGCATTGCGCGCTAGGTGCGAGCCATTGCCCACGCCGCGGCCCTTCACCACGCATCGATGATGCCGGAGTCGATCAGCCGGCGATGAAATTCCGGGATCTCGGGACATCCGTGATACCGACCTTCGCAGAGTGTCATTAGCCGCAAACGCTCGCGGTGGGCATCGGAAGTGGCAGGCCGGCGGCAGCCAGGATGATGCTTGGCAGGTAAGGCACGTCGAGAATCTCCAAGTTTGACAGAGAGGGCGGCCGATAGCCCACGCCGTCAACCGCATAATAGGTCACCAGGGCGGCAGGATTGCCGCTGCTCATGACCTGCTCGATGTCAGCTTTTTGGCCGAAGCCAAGGAGCGGCCGCGTTGCCGTCGGCTGGTGATCGCCGTAGTGGATGATAAGGAACGACTGGTCGGGAAAACGGCGTGCGATTTCGGCCCGCAGGAACTCATAGTCCATGTGAGCCATCGACAAACGCCGCAAGTACTCATGCATTTCCGGATCGGTGCCCGGGCCGGCCACCGGAAACCACCACCTCTGGCATATAGGAGTAGCTGTATGGTCCGTGCGTGGCCATGGTCTCGATGAAAGTGAACAGCAGTTGGTTCGACGTTTGGAAGTGGCGCTCCATCTCGGCGAGTGCGCTCGAGTAATAGAACCGATCACGTTCGGTGGCCGTCTTGGCTCGCTGATCCGTCGCATCAAAAATCTGGTGCACGCCAACGGCTTTGAGGAAGTTCCCGATGGAGAGATAGATGCGCAGCATTGGATGGAAGGCGACATTGCGATAGCCACAGCGAGCGAGTGCTTGAGGCAGGGTCTCACGTACCTTTCCAGCCATGATCGTTTGAGCGAATTGGCGCAAGTTGCCCAACGAAACAGCTGATAGGCCGGTAAGAACGGAGAACTCTGTCAACCACGACGCGCCACCGTAGGTCTCCACGCGGAGCTTGTGCACCTTGCCATCGTGGGAGTGGAAGAAAGCATCGATGTTTCTGTCGTAGCTCAGCGAGGGGAAGTAGGACGGCGGCACGACCGACTTATGGATCAGAATGATATGCGGAGGCCTGGAAGTTGGAGTGCAGCTCGCAGGAAGATTGAGTGCAGGGCTTAGCTGCTGATCGGCGGCATCGATGAGATGTCCGCGCCACAGTGCCTCGGCGGTTTCCAGCCAAGACGAGAAGAAAAACCAGAGATGGCGGTCCTCGTAATAGAAGCCCATGTGCCGTCTTGCCTCTCTGGCGTCCGCCCCGATCCAGACCAGAGATGCAAAGATCAGCACGGCAACAAAGGCGCGGCGTCGGCGCACGCGCGAGCCATCAAGCTTGTAGGCGGTCCATCCAAGTACCGCCGTTGCCATCAGCGCAAGCAGGACGACGACCACGTATCGGCTGTGGTTGTGCCATAGATGGCCTAGGGCGGTCCAAGAGGTTAGAAGCGAAACGGCGTCGTAGGCGTGAAGCGTAACGCCCGTCGTTTCCTGTTTGAGGTGCGCGATCGCGCCGAGCAGGGCCACCAGTACCGCAACAGTGAACGTTGCAAGCAATACTCGCCGAGCAATCAGGGTCACCAACGCTGCAACCGTGCTGATCACCGCAACTGTAAAAAGGCACATTCGCTGGTCCCCCTTGGGTCCTCCCCACATGGATTGCTGTCGCGCAGGCAATCAGCGCAGCAGGGGCCCAAGCCATGCTTGAGGGGCGGAGGCGCGCGACGGAAGCGATCCCTTTCGCAGGCCTTGCCGGTGCGACCGGCGCGCACAATTCAGGAGTGGTAATCGGGCGTCCCCCTCGATCCAAGCCCGGCAACTGGAACTCAATGTAGCGTGAACGACGCTAAACAGGGAGTTTATACTGCATTCACAAACCAAGCACGGGGCGTTGAGACGCTCTGCGAATGCATGGAAGTCCCCCCGCCGGAAAATGGAGTTGGTCTTCGCTAGACAAACGACCCTATCAGGCGCGATCAACATCGGCGGCGTATTTGTTGGCTCTGTAAGTATCGTGTCAGAATTGAAAGGGTGACCAAAACCAAGTCGCCCCAGTTCTACCGCGCCGAGCATCAAGACCGCCGTGATCGCCAGCTGATACTCGCAAGGCCCGTTCAGCACAGCATCGATGACGAGCCGGAAGCTCAATGCCGCAAAGATGGTGATGGCGATTGCGCGAAGTATCTTGCGCGATCCCTGCATTTGTCACCCGGCCAGAACAGAGGTCGGCTTGAAGAGGTAACACAGAACTGATACCGAAACGGGCCCTTGCCGACCCATCACCGTCCTACCGGAAAAGCGCGCATCCGTTGGCAGACCTGGGGGTCCGTCCTTTCACCATGGGCGGCACGGCGCCCTGATCCGACGGCGCGGCCCGGATACTGCAACCGAGGTTAGTGGGTTGTCGGGTTCGAGCGACATCCAGACCTGAGGATCGAGATACGACTGCCGCATCACGAACTCATACGGGGTTTGGTGCCACAGCCTCAATTCGTCATTCTTATTATCGAGTATGTAGTCGCCCAGCGCCGTTCGAGCTGTCAGAACGGCGTGGCCTTCATGGTGTTCGTCATAGACGACAGTCATGAGCAACGCGCTGGCCGGCCAGCCTGCGCGCATGAGGCTTTGCCGCTTCAGCAGCGCGTAGTCTTCACAGTCGCCCTTGGTTGTCGGGATCGTCCAGTAGTCCGGGACACCGTAAAGCTCCATATCGGTTGCGGGCGCAATATCGCGATTGACCTTGCGGTTGATGCGATCGAGCTCAGCCATCTGTTCGGGAGCGCCGGCAATGCGCGCGTCCTGGAAAAAACCGGCACGACATTCCGACGGCATGCGCTCACAAAAACTCGACAAGGCATATGGCGGTCGCGCCACCCCGTAGACGCGCATATACGGCGACGCGTGATCTTGGGAGGGCGTATTGGCCGGGAACGCCATGGAGTTGCCACAGACGATGTGGGCCAGAAAGCAAATGGCTATTGGTGCCGTTCGCATGTTGCACGTCGCCCGAAGCCACTGAGCTCGCTACCAAACGCTAGCCGGTCGGGGGCTAAAAGAAGTATTGCCACGCCTGTTGTGGGGAGCACTGAGCCGCGAAGGGTGTCAGGATCCTGACAGCTGGAGAGCACATTCTTTTTGGTAGGAAGTGGACTATGCCGGGTCCGCCGGCGCAATAGTCGGTAAGTGTGTGCGGTAGTGGTGCCCATGACTGACCCCATTAGTATCCGCTACGCAACGGCGCTGTTCGCCGGAGCCCATTCGGCATGGGCGCAAGATGATGGTATTAGGCGTCTTACGCGCTGGCGAGGGAACTACTTCCGGGCAACCCAACTCCTTGCGGGCTCGCAGGTCAACGTGACGTAATCGTATTTGCTCGTTGCGGATCTGGTAGTCGTGGCGCTGCGCTATCGCCAGAAGGATTTGGATGCGAGATGGACTGTCGCATCTATCCCGATATGGCCTCGGCAAAAAGCAAAAAGCCACTTGATGTATCGCCGCCGGGACCGCGTTGACGTTGGATAGCGCGGACGTTCGATTGCTTTTTGCTGGAGCCGGCTATGAGTAAGGATAGTACCTTTGCGATTTCCGCGAGCGCCAGTTCCACGACGATCAGCGGTGAGCACTGTCCGACCTGCAATGGAACCAACTACATCGGGAGAGGCGATGATCGTGTCGCCTGCCCTACGTGCTCACCGGCTAGTCAGGGAGAGGGCCTCCGTGCCCCCTACGGCAATCATGGTCGAGAGGAGACATCACATGCCTGGCGTTGGGCGATCCTTGCATTTGGAGTTGCACTCCTCAGTGGCTTGATTGCTCTTTGGATAGGTGCCCCGGACGCGTGGCGCGAACTGCTGCGGATATGACGCCGCCTGCGCAAATCTCTGCGTCGAGGCTCGTGCTTGAGCGCGGTGGTACGGTACCATCCCAACGTGGTTCGCCCCGGAAACGACAGAAACTGGCACAAAGCAGACTAGCTTGGAGTTTTCGACTGCCTCTGGTTCTAGGGGTCAAAGCGGACATGCCCACATTGGTCAGCTAGTCAGCTTCTGACACACATCCGTTCGCCATCGAGCTGTTTGACCTCAAGTGCCGGTCCCCAGCCGCGCAATGGTCGTGTGACTGACGCGATAGATGCGACCAAGGGATCTGGCGCTCTCCGCCCGCCAGGCGCCGCCTAGCGTCGGCCTGTTGCTCTGCAGACAGCGTCGGCCTGCTGACGGAACCGTGCGCCGCGCTCGCGCGCAGCCTTGCGGCCGGCATGGGCTCGCCCCACAATTCTCTGCCGCTCGTCCTCCGCCATCGCGCTTAGGAAGGCCAGGAAGTCTCTTCCGAGCGGCGTTGTCAGATCCAGGTGGGGTTTATCGAGCACCTTCACCAAAGCGCTCTCTGGCGTTGATGCGCTCGATGATCGCCACGCCGTCGATCATGCTGCGGGTACAACGATCCCACTCCGCCAGCACCAGCACGTCACCCGTGCCGAGAGCGCTGATCGCCTTCTCCAACTCCGGCCGGTTCTTGATGCTCTCGCCCGACGCCTTCTCCTGGAAGATCCGGTCGCATCCCTGGGCAATCAACGCCCCGAGCTGGCGGTCCAGATTCTGACCGGTTGAAAGAGACTCGCGCGTAGCCGACTTTTCGCATCGAAAAACCCCCGTTAATTTCGCACCGAATTGTTGGCCACCGGAAAACCAGCTTTCATGCGGGTTCGGAGGACTGGTCTACAAATTAGGAATTGTTGGCCACCTGCACCACGCCATTGTGCGCTCTGTCCCCTGTGGCAATTCGACTCCCCTTGTTCGCACGAAAGGTCCCCAAGGCGCCGCCAGCCCTCGTTGGAACCGGTAGCAGCCAAGCGGCTTGCTCGTCTCAGAGGTTGGGGTAGTCTTTGATTGTTTGCCCATGGGAGCAGAGCAATGAGCAATGATCACCTGAGCTGGCGACGCGTGGGGGTAATCGTCGTCGTCCAACACGACCGTTGAGGCCGACTTCATGTGCGCGCTGCCGGCCGGTGTGACTATGCACGCCGCTCGTATGTTCCTCGCCAAAATCTACGGCAGAGGCGGAGCGGAGCATGGATTTACGCCATGCGCCGATAGCAGTGACCCACCTCGCATCACTGCGACCTCACGTGGTTGCCTTCGCTTGCACCAGCGGAGGTGCCATACTTGGTGCCGAAGGCGAAGCTCAGCTCATCAGAAACATCGCTCGCGAAACGGGCGCCCCTGTCGTCAGCACGAACACTGCGGTAGGGATGGCTATCGAGCGCTTTGGCAGAAAGCGCATTGCTGTTCTACGCCCTATGCTCGAGGAACTGAACAACGCGATTTAGACCGGGCTGGAGCGTCGCGGCCTGACGGTCGTACACATGGCCGGCTTGGGCATTACCGACAATTTTGGCATCGGCAGTGTAACACCGGCCGAGATCGTCGCCTTCGCCGAGAGAGAGTTGGCCGGCTCTGCTGCCTATGATCTTCTGTTTGTGTCTTGCACAAACTTTCGAGCTGTCGACGCCAGGCCACTGCTGATCGAGCGCTTCGGGGTGCCAGTCGTGACGAGCAACCAAGCAACAATCGAGGCAACCCTTGATGCC
Source organism: uncultured Alphaproteobacteria bacterium (assembly GCA_963840445.1). Classification (GTDB taxonomy): domain Bacteria; phylum Pseudomonadota; class Alphaproteobacteria; order Rhizobiales; family Hyphomicrobiaceae; genus AWTP1-13. Next base: position 106,980 of record CAWIZC010000040.1, read on the forward strand.
GTCGGCGCGACGCCAAAATGGGGAGTTGCTGGTAGCGGCATAATCGAATCAGCTTGTGGCGCAGGCTGCGTCAGAAAGGTCGCGCCGGAATGGCCGGCCACTGGACGGATGGCTGGGATGGGTATCCTGCCGCCCGCCAGCGCGTCCTCGACGTTCGGGCGCTGAGGGAGGCTTGTTAGGGCGCCAGCTTCTCGGCATTGCCCGGGGCGGTCTTTACGACCTTGGCGCGTACCTGTCCGGTATTGACGTCGATGACGGTGATGGCATCTCCCGCCTTGTCATAGCGTACGCACCCGGTGTTGGGTCTCTCCTTCCACTCGGGGCAATTGGTGTTGCCCTTGATCTCCCATTTGCCATGCATGATGGTCCCGGCCTGGCGTCTTGAAGAGAGCCCGTGCCATCCTCGGCCCAATAGATCACGCTTTGCCCCGGTTGCCCCCCTGCGGAAGCCGCGGTGCTCTCCAGAATAGACGGTTTTGCCTGAGAGAAACGCCTTGATGTCGGCGGCGGTCATGTCGGCGGCGCTGGCTGATCCGACCAGGCCACCGACCCCAGCAGTAATGATGAAGGTGCGAGCAATGATACGCATGATCCTGTTTCTCCCAATGGATTTTGTTCCCCAGCGACGCCCTTGCTGGGCTCGCCCTCATAGCATGCAACGCAACAAACTCGGGTGCTGCACGCTTTCCGCAGCAGGCGCGGCGGAAATCGACTGAGAGCAAATTTGCGCTCAGTGCCGACGCTGCTCGGCGCAAGGTTGCCTCAAGGACGGGCGTTGCGTCGTAGTCTCCGACCTGGCAAAGGAGCGGGTCGGCGTATTCCGCTCATCACGGTCCCACAAGGCCGCGCATCCGGAGGCACCAAGAAGGATTACCAGGGCTATCAAGGCCAGAGCAGAGCGCATTCGCCACAATCTACCACTGATGGCGCAAGCCGACAATTGACGTTGACGCCCTCGACGTTCTCGCCGGTCTTGTAGTCGACGCGGCCGTAGCCGAGCCAACCGGAATTGCCGAACACGACGCCCGTGCCTAGGCCGAACTGCGCGTAGGTGCCAATCCGATCGTTCGAGAGACTGAGTGTGCCCGCGAAATCGCCCTCCGTTATCGTTGATTTTGCCCCCACGTCCCCGGCGAACTCACGCAATACGCTAGCCGTTGCAAAGGGCTGCCAGATGTAGGTGCCGCTTGTGATGGTGGTTCCGACACGGAGGCTCGCGCGCCCAGAAGGCTTTCGATGTCGTCGAACTGAACGGTTCCTATGCCCAACAAAAGCGGAGGAAAGAGGTTCCCCTTTCTCGGTGCAAACACGCCGGCGCTCGTGAAGTCATCGACGGACACGTGAGACCACACCGCGCCAACGGACGGCTCGATAAACCAGTCGGACGGCAACTTGATATTATAGCCGAGGTTACCGGTCACCGATATGCCTCTTGCATCGAGGGTCTGCGCGGCCAGTCCGTTAGACGCGTCCGTCAGGGTGTTCTTGTAAAAATCGAAGCGGACCTGCGTGTCGGCAAAAAAACCACCCTGGGTCAGCACGGCGTAGATGCCCGCAAACGGGACCTGAGAATCAACACTGAGCTTGCCGTCCGGCAACGTGTAAAGGGCACCGAGAAGTGGAGAGCCTGCGCCCGCCAGATCCTTTGATTTGGAGTCAACAGCTGCCCGTGACGCCGAAATGAAAATTGGCGCCGGTGCTACCGAGGTTCAGCTTGCCCAGGTCAAAACCGAACTGTGATCCAACGTACTCCTCATGGATTGTTCCCGCGCAGGTTCCGGTTCCCGTCGTCGCTGGCGCGAGGGAGAATTCGCTGGTGCTGGTCGCCTTCGTATCGACATAACCGGCGACGGTCCGTCCCCAAACGCCACCGGTCTGCTGATTGGCGCTTGCTCCGCTGGGCGCGCTGACAAAGGAGGCAGTGTTGGTCAGGAAGGCTGTATTGACGGTGTTAATCGTCGACAGAAGCGAATTGAGAGATCCGCTGATCTGGATGTTGTGGCTCTGGCACCGCCCTCTCCACCATTGTGGGCGAGAGAACGTCGAGCTCTCAAGCGCCTGCGCCCGGATCACGGCAGACGACACTAAGAAAGTACGTTCCACGCCCGCATGCGGTCAAGTTGATCACACGCCGAAACGCTTGTTGCGCATGGTGTCGATAGCCTGTCGCAACTCTGACACGAGTTGGGTCGGATCGACTGGCTTAGCCAGGAATATGCCGTGAAATCGGCAGCTCGTGAGCCTCAGGGCAAACCCGGCCGGAGACGATCATCACCGCCAAATCTGCCTTGGTCGCACGGACACGCCGAGCGAGCACATACCCATTCGATACGCCCGGGCATCTCGACATCCGTTACGAGTCCCCGGAAGACACCAACCCATCGCCGAACTTAAGGAGCGCTTCGCACGTGCCTGACGCTTCGACGACAACGAACCCCGCGTCTCTGAGCGTATCAGCGGTTGCCATGCGCACGAGCGCTTCGTCGTCGACGACCATGATGCACATTGGTGCGCACTTGGGGTCACGGGCAGCAAGGATGTCGAGCCCGACCGTTATCGTACTTTGCGCACGGGTTGTGCGATTGAACGTTTGGATCTAACGCGTCAGGACTTCTAGTGTTCCGCTTAAACTGGGGAGACAGCGCTATTCGGAAAATACCTATCAGACACCAGCAGGGGAAACCGAAATGGGCGGGAATACTCCGCCCATTCCGCAAGCTTTTCCGAAATCGGACCGTCACCAGCGACCGCCTCGTCGGACAACCCTCAGTACGACCAGAAGGATGACAGCCCCGATCGTGGCCGAAGCAATGGCGCTGACGAGCCCGATGCGAATGCGAATACCCAACTGCGGTAGTAACCAGGCGCCGATGAAGGCGCCGATGATCCCGATGATGATGTCCCCAACGACACCAAAGCCCGTCCCTTGCACGAGCTGCCCGGCAAGCCAGCCGGCAGCCAGCCCTACGAGCAGAATTACGATGAGACCTTCATCGGAAATTGCCGATTGCTTCTCCCTTCCTGGAGTTTTCGCATTACGCGGACGTCGCAGACGGATTGGACTGCGCCTCTGTGCTCAGAGCTTCTTGTGAGCTTTGTTGGCGACTTTGTCGGCCGCGTCTTTGATCGCGCCTTTGGCTTTGCCTACTGCCTTCTGCGCATCGCCCTTGATCTCCTGTGCGACACCCGGAGACGATCATTGCCGGTGGCCTTGCCGACGCTTTGCTTCGCCCTGCCAGCTGCTTCGTTGGCATAACCTTTGATCTTGTCGGCTGTGCTTCCCAGGACGTTCTCCTTCGCGGGCACTTGGAAGCGTGGCCTGTGCTGTATGAGAGAAGAACTCGCCACTGTTGAGTTGGTTCCAGAGGCTGCAGGCCTCTGCGCGACCAGCCGTTCCGCGTGCTGACCTCAAGTCGCGGCGGATCAGCGCGTCCGGTAGCCTCGGCAGGTTGTTAGGCGCGTGATGGACGGCTGCGCAAATTGAAGAACAGCGCCTGGCTGATGACCGCCTTCAAGGCATCCGCCTGGAATGGTTTGCTGATGAGGAAGGTCGGCTCGGGTTTCATGCCGGTGAGCAACCGTTCTGGATAGGCTGTGACGAAGATCACAGGAACAGGGAACCTGCGCAGGAACTCGTTTACGGCATCG
>CAWIZC010000041.1:0-70874 GCA_963840445.1 uncultured Alphaproteobacteria bacterium
TTACGGATCGATGCCGAAACAGGTTAACTCTCAGGCGTCATCGGAAATGTTGCTTTCAAACAAGAGTAGATACGGCAGCATGCCGCATCGTTGGTGTCATTCCAAAACGTGATGTGGTAGGGTCGTGGCCTTACGCATCGACCGCATCACCCACAGCAATTTGCATGAATTCAATGACGAGCATACCCGCCCTGTCGATTGTATCTCCCTGTTACAACGAGCAGGAATGCCTGCCCGAGGTCTACAGGCGGCTGACAACCGTGTGCAAGGCCCTGTGCATAGCCGACTACGAGATTGTCCTCGTCGATGACGGGTCCTCCGATCAGACAAGAGCGATCATAAGACAATTTTGCGAGCAGGACCCACGGGTGGTGGGCGTGTTCTTGTCGCGAAACCATGGCCATCAGATCGCATTGACGGCTGGCCTGAGGAATTGTCGGGGCGCCCGTATCCTGATTATCGACGCCGATTTGCAGGACCCGCCGGAACTATTGGGCGACATGATGAAGCTCATGGACGATGGGGCGGATGTCGTTTACGGGCAGCGCCAGGAGAGGCGCGGCGAGTCGGCGGTAAAACGCTTTACCGCACTTGCCTTTTACCGTGTGCTGAACAAGCTCATTGACGTCGAGATTCCCCCTGACACGGGTGATTTCCGCCTAATGAGCCGTCGGACACTCGATGAATTCAACCGAATGCCGGAGCAGCACCGCTTCGTACGCGGCATGGTGAGTTGGATCGGTTTCCGTCAGGTGCCGCTTGCCTATAACCGCCATGAGCGTTTTGCCGGTCGGACGAAATATCCATTCAAGAAAATGCTTAGATTCGCCTTTGATGCCATATCCGGCTTTTCGATCGTTCCTTTGCGGATCGCAACCTATCTCGGTTTCATTTTCTCTGTCATCGGCGTGTTATTCTTTGCATACACAATCTACAGCTACGCAACTGGCATCGCCATTCAAGGTTGGACCACACTTATGACAGTTGTGCTGACCTTGGGTAGTGCGCAGTTATTCGTGCTGGGCGTCATCGGGGAATATCTCGGTCGCTTGTACATTCAATCCAAGAACCGGCCATTGTTCATCATCGACGAAGTGGTGCGGTTGGGTTCGCCGGAGATCGCACACCACGCGCCCTATCCGACCTCCATTTCAAACGGGCGCCAGCGGCCGGAACACTAGGCCGAACACAAATCGGTCCGCAATTTGGTCGACCGAGGGCCGGGCGATCTGCGCTTACGTGGACCGGCTGCACCCGATCGTTCGTCGTTAGGCCCATCGGCTTGACGAGGAAGAGAGCGTTGCTCGCTGTTCGGATCCTGCAGACAGCAAAGTGCACCTGAACGAACTTGGGCGATACACCCTGATCATAAAAAGAGTTGCCGGAAGAATTGCCGGAACTGGCCGGAGCCTCTAAAAGGCCGGTGCGCCGCTGCTCGCATGTGCGCGGGAGCCCGGCGGGATCGCTCTCGGTGATCCAACTCTTCTTTATCTGGCCGTAGGTCTCCTGGTGGCGCAATCACTCCTGGTTACAGGCGGCAGTGGGTTTATCGGACGTGTCCTACTTTCGAGGCTCACGGCGTCGCACAGATATTCAGTAAAGCTTTTGACGCGCCGAGCAACCTCCGAGTTCGCTGCAGCCGCGGGCCCCCCAATCCAAATAGTCGGGGATCTGCTCGACTCCTCCACCTATCAAAAGGAGGTCGAAGGTTGTGACGTCGTTGTCCATCTGGCGGCGGCGACAGGGCGAGCAGAGCCCAGAGAATATAATCGCGTCAATGTGGAGGGCACGCGGACGCTTTTGAATGCGTGCAAACTTGCGGGCGTGCGCAAGTTTCTGCATGTGAGCACAATAGCGGCTGGCTACGCCGACCAACGCTACTATCCCTACGCCAAGACAAAAGCCGAGGCGGAGGCCCGCGTGCGTGACAGCGGACTGGACTACGCCATTGTCCGGCCCACCATTGTTTTGGGTCCGAATTCCCCTATCTGGAACACGCTTCTCAAGATCGCCAAGCTGCCGCTGGTTCCGTTACCGCAGGGGCGTAGGCCAGTTATGATCGCCCCCATCAATGTCCACGACGTGGCACGCGCGCTGGAGGTGCTGCTGGAAAGCGGCCGGCTCGAGGGCGAGACCCTGGATGTGGGAGGTCCCGATGCGATGTACTTCCGCGAATTTCTTGAAATGATTCAAGGCGCCTTGCACGGCAAACCGGGGCGCATTGTGAACATGCCACTCGGCCTTGTCCGCGCGCCGCTCGCTCTTATTGAGCCTATGGCTCGACCCCTGATGCCGGTGACCGCGGGCCAGCTGGCGGTTTTTGCCAACGACAGCGTGCCGGCAGAGAACTGGCTGCTTGCGCGCATTCGTGCAGACATGCCAAGCACCCGCGATATGATTTCCACGTTGCTCGCGCGCGGGCAAGGGGCCGACGGCCCACGCACCAGGGCTGCGCCACCACGCATGCGTCAGCCGCCGGCGACCGACGCCAGGCAGCTGATCGAGAAGGAGTGCAAGACCTTCGCCACCTACATGACCGGCAAGTCACCGAGCCAATACGTGACAGAGCAATACGCTGCGGCCGTGCTGGCTCATGGGCTCGCGTCCGATGAAGATCTCTCTTGCTTCGACAGGGTAGCACTCAGGCTCGCGCGGTCAGGGAGCGCGTTCACGCGCAGCTCCGACGCCTTTTGCTCGATCTTTGCGCGCAGGGGTGTTCTTCGCCGGAAGTTGATAGTTTTGGCCGCGATACTCGAGAGTGTGGCTCCCACCAACGAGGCGTTGGACCGAGTGCCCTCCCGCTCAGTGGCGGGAACGGTTGCCTCTTTGATCGGTTACGGCGCAGCTTTCGCCGTATCCTTCATTTTGGGCGCGACAATCCTACTTCCCGCCGCGGTACTCTGCCGGATGGTCGGACGTAAGACCGCGCTTGGAATATCTGCAGGTTCGGCAAAGTGAAGATACTTGTCGTCGGCTCGGGCGCCAGCGGAGTGCATTTCGCACTGAGCGCTGTGCGCAAGACGCATAGCGTAACCATGCTGAGTGTAGGCCACTCCGGGGCTGCTCCAGTGCTGCCCGACGCGGATTTCCTGGGGCTGAAGGGACGACTAAAGGATCCGGTCGGCTATTTCCTAGGGTCGCGGTATCAGGCGATCAAGGTGCCTTCGCCCGAGCCCGGCGCGGAAAAGGAGTACTATGGGCTTCCGCCATCGAAAGACTATGTGTTCGAGCGACCCTCTTGGTTTTCTGCGATCGAGGATGGGCTTACTCCGCTAGTTTCATTTGCTGCAGGCGGTCTGGCGCAGAGTTGGACGGGGGGAAGCTACCCATTCAACGATGATGAATTGCGCGAATTTCCATTCAGCTACTCGGACATCGCGCCTTACTACGCGGAGGTCGCCCGCCGGATCGGTGTGGCGGGGGGCCAAGACGATCTGTCAGCCTGCTTTCCGGTGCACGACAATCTCTCGCCAATGGTCGAGCTGGACGAAAGCGCTGCCCTGATGCTCGAAGCTTACTCTCGCCGCCGGCAGCGTTTGAGCAAAAAGTATGCTGCCCGCCTCGGCCGCTCTCGCCAAGCTGTACTGTCCCATCCTCTTGGCGAGCGCCGGTCATGTACCCGTTGCGGACGCTGCTTGTGGGGTTGCCCGACTGGCGCCTTCTACACCCCTTCCCTCACACTGGGGGAATGCCTTGGGTACGCAAACTTCGAGCATGTGCCCAATGTTTTTGCGAGCCACTTCGACTTGGCAACATCGGGCTCTATCGAGAGCCTCGTCTGCTACCCGGTGAATGGCGGCCCCGAGGTGCGCTTCACCGCCGATGCCTACGTGCTGGCCTGCGGAACGCTCAGCACCTCGAATTTGGTTCTGCGGTCGGTCTACAGGTCTCGCAAGGAGATCATCCGACTAGCAGGGCTGATGGACAATCGACAGGTTCTCGCTCCGCTCTGCAATCTCTCCATGTTAGGGCGCAGCTACAATCCGCAATCCTACCAGTACCATCAGCTGGCCGTTGGCTTGGAAGGCGCCAGCCCCGACCGCTACGTCCACGGCCAGATCACGACACTCAAGACGGCTATCACCCACCCGATCTTCAGTGGTCTTCCGCTCGATTTGAAATCTGCCATGGGCGTCTTCCGCAGTCTCCGTTCAAGTTTGGCCGTACTCAACCTGAACTTCTGCGATTGGCGCCGCGACTACAACTTCCTCACGCTGGCCCGAGAATCGATCGACGCGCACGGCTGGCCGGCCCTGCTGATGCGGTATAGGTCCTCGCCGGATGAAGCGCGTCTGATCCGGGAAACGTGCAGAAGGGCACGGGGTTTTTTTCGTGAACTTGGTGTGCCCTTCATTCCCGGTATGACGCACGTCAGGCCGATGGGCTCGAGCGTGCACTACTCGGGCACTCTGCCGATGTCGGCGCGACGAACGGCTTGGGCTGTATCGCCTCAATGCCGCTCCTACGACATCGACAATTTATTTGTGGTCGATGGAGCTGTCATGCCGTTCCTCCCCGCCAAGAACTTGACCTTCACTCTGATGGCCAACGCTGTCCGGGTTGCGGAGACGGCCTTCTAGAAAATGCGTTCGTCTGCTGTGTCCAAGGACCCTTATTACTTGGTGAACGTGGGGAAAGCGGCGCGAGCGATCATGCAGCAGCTGGACAATGTCACCGCAAATCGCTGTTTTCGCCCACGGGCACACCCCGAGAGCGGGGTTGTGGCCTTGAAAAAGCAAAACATTTGGTGCGTTCCTAGATGGCGACGCCTCAACGCCGTTGCATCATGGGCTGCAGCGAAGACGGCGCGGACGATACTGGCTGGGCCGGCGCCCGCAACCGGGTGAGGAGAACACGATGGCTGGCATTCGCTTCAGGATGGCCGTGGTGCTGTGCTTGCTTGGCCTCGCGTCGCCTGCCGGTGCGGCGAGCTTCCCCTGCCATACCCCCTTCCTGAAGCCGGCCGAGTTGGCGATCTGCCAGGACACTTACCTGTCCAGGCTCGACGAGGACACCGCGCGCAAAGCGCGCTCTGTCCTGTCGCGGCTGTCCTATGGCCAGTACCTCGGATTGCGCTATTGGCAGAGCCGGGGCGCGGAGGCCCGCGAGCAGTGTGGTCCGGACCGCCAGTGCATCACCGCACAGTATCGCGCAGACAATCGCTTTCTCGATCGTCTGCGGCTATGCCTCGACGGCGGCACGCAACGGCGCACTTGCTGGCGCATCATGCTCAACGGCAACGTGGCCTCGCCACGCTGACACGTCAGGGCCGAACCGCTGCGACTACTTCGGCAGCATCGACTCGACATGCTCCCAGTTCACAAGGTTGTCGAACCAGGCCTCGAGGTATTTCTGCCGGGCGTTGCGGTAGTCGATGTAATAGCTGTGCTCCCACACGTCGCATCCGAGGATCGGCTGGGCGCCGTGCATCAGCGGGTTCTCGCCGTTCGGCGTCTTGCCAACCTGCAGCTTGCCGTCCTTGACCGCCAGCCATGCCCAGCCCGAGCCGAACTGGGTGAGGCCCGCCTGCACGAAATCGGCGCGCATCTTGTCGTAGCCGCCGAGATCCTTGTCGACCATGGTCTGCAGCTTGCCCGGCAACTTCTTGCCGCCGCCGCTCTTCTTCATCCATTGCCAGAAGTGCAGGTGATTGTAGTGCTGGCCGCCGTTGTTGATGAGCGGCGCGTTCTTTTCCGCATAGGCCTTCTTGCAGAGCTCATCGAGGCTCATGTTCTCGTAGGGCGTGCCGGCCATCGCCTTGTTGCCGTTGTCGACGTAGGCTAGGTGATGCTTGTCGTGATGGAACTGCAGCGTCTCGGCCGACATGTAGGGGGCCAGTGCGTCGTAAGCGTAGGGGAGTTCGGGGAGCTTGAACGTCACGGGACTACTCCGTTCGAGTTGCGAGCTTGCACGATGGGGTGAAATTCGCTGGCACCGTACCGGCTCAGCCCAAGCAAGACAAGCGGCCGGAGCCTTGCCAGAGCCCCGTCTACTCAACGCAAAACGGCCACAATGGTGCCCGCCCTGGACCACCGACGGCCGCCGTCCGGCTTGCTAGCGGCGGGTTCCATCGCCATGGTGGCGACCGTTTGCCTATAGCCAGGTAGGAAGCAGCAGCGGGATTGTCGCCATGGACGCACCAGCTCCGGCGCAGGGTAATTACTGGCGCCAGCAGATCGAGAACGCGCTGCTGGCCCCGATCCGCGCCATGCGTCTGGCCTATCTGCCGCTGCTGATGGTGTATTTCGCCTATGGCGCGACTGGCCTGACGGCGGTCGCCCAGACATTCTGGGTCAAGCGGGACCTGACGTACACGCCGGCAGAGCTCGCCTCCTTGAGCGTATGGTTCACGCTGCCGTGGACCATCAAGATGGTGTTCGGCGAGCTGGTCGACACCGTGCCGTTGCTCGGCTCGCAGCGGCGCTCCTACGTGTTCGTCGGCGCCGGCCTGATCGCCGTCAGCTTCGTCATGCTCGCTGCGGCTGCCGGCCAGTGGTTCCCCTGGATGCGAGCCGATACGCTGTTCGTGTTGGCCTCGCTGCTGAGCGTGATCGGCGTGGTGCTGCAGGACGTGGTGGCCGATGCCATGAGCACCGAGGTGGTGCCGCGCATCAATGCCGATGGCAGCCCGCGGGCGAAGGCCGAGATCGATCATGACCTCGGCATGGTGCAGGTGCTGGGCCGCCTGGCGCTGGGCTTCGGCATCTTCTCGGTCGCCGGCCTGTCAGGCTGGCTGGCGCAGATCGTGTCGTATCAGGCGGTGTTCCTGTGGGGACTGGTGGTGCCGCTGGTGTCGATCTCCGGTGCCGTGCTCGTCAACCTCGAGCCCAGCGAAAAGCGGCCGACCGACTGGCGCATCCTGGGCGGCGGCATCGCCTACGGTGCAGTCGTGGTGCTGCTCGGCGTCAGCAATCTGCCGCTCAACCAGGAAATCGTCTTCGTCGTGTCGATGTGCGTAGTGATGTGGATGTTGCGCGAGGTAGCCGGCCAGATCGAGGAGGCGACGCGGATGCGCATGATCTACGCCGCCATCATCATCTTCGCCTTCCGCTGCACGCCGAGCGTGGGCGAGGGCTACCGTTGGTTCACCATCGACGTGCTGGGCTTCGACGAGGGCTTCTACGGCGTTCTGCAGCAGCTGGGCGCCACCATCGCCATTGTCGCGGCCTGGCTGTTCTCGGACGTGGTGACGCGCAAGCCTGTCGCGCAGGTACTGCTATGGATCACCGTCCTGGGTTTCATCCTGTCGCTGCCCACGCTTGGCCTGGTGATGCGGCTGGATACCATCACCGAGCAGCTGTTCGGCTTCGGCGCCCGCAGCATCGCCATCTTCGATGCGGCGGCCAGCTCGCCGCTCGACCAGCTCAGCATGATCCCGTTGCTCACCCTGGTCGCCATCTACGCGCCCTCGGGACACCGCGCCACGTGGTTCGCGCTGATGGCCTCGCTGATGAACCTGGCGCTGGTGGCCGGCAGCCTGCTTAGCAAATATTTGAACGAAATCTTCCCGGTAGATCGCGGCGAATACGGGAATTTGCCGGCGCTGGTGGCCGTATCCATGCTGATCAGCTTAGTGCTGCCACTTTGTGCGATTGTTCTGTTCGGGCGCCGCGTCCGATGAGCGCGTAGCGCGTACGCCACAGGCGTGCGGGCGAAGCGTGCGGAGTTGCAGGCAATGCGGCACGGTTGGTCTTGACGGCCATCTGTCGATGGCGCCAAACATGACTGCGGCCGCGGGGGCGCCGAGGGGTTTCTCCAAACGGAGAACGGCGGTTCGAGGGAGGTTTCGCTTTGTCTTCGACATCCGGGATTACAAGCGCCTCAACAGGACTTCAGTATCGGGCGCTGCGTCGCGCCGTGGTGGGACTGGTGTTCCTGGTTCTTATGGTCACGCTCGGGGCTTGGCTGCTGTGGGCCAGCATCGACCCCGATGAGGCATCTGCCGCGGACGCCCTCGAGGCGGGCCAGGCAACGGCATTGCCGCGCTAGACTGGGCCGCACGTTCTGCAGCGGCATTTGGCCATCTATCCACGGTAACTGGCGCCGGTTGCGCGGCGCTTGGGCCCGCAGACTTTGCGCGCGCCCCCAGATGCACTATCAGAGGTTTCGCGACCGCATCCGTGCGCCTTTTGCCGGCGTCGGTCTGGCCGGAGACCTTCCATGAAGCTCGTAATGCTCGCGCGTAACCCGGGCCTCTATTCGCATCGGCGGATCGTCGAGGCGGCGCGCCTGCGCGGGCATCAGATCGACGTCATAAACACGCTGCACGTTCACATGAACGTGACGTCGAGCAGGCCGACGCTGCGCTACGGCGGGCGCACGCTGCCCGACTACGATGCCGTGATCCCGCGCATCGGTGCGTCGATCACGCACTTCGGCCTGGCGGTGCTGCGCCAGTTCGAGATGCAGGGCGTGTTCCCCCTGAACGAGAGCGTCGCCATCGGCCGCTCGCGCGACAAGCTGCGCGCCCTGCAGATCCTGGCGCGCGAGGGCATCGGCCTGCCGGTGACTGCCTTCGCGCACGGACCGAGGCACGCTGAGGATGTTCTGAAGGAGGTCGGTGGGGCGCCGTGCGTCATCAAGTTGCTTGAGGGAACGCAGGGGCGAGGCGTGATCCTGGCCGAGACGGATGCATCGGCCAAGTCCATCATCGAGGCCTTCAGCGCAGCCAACATGAACATCCTGGTGCAGGAGTACGTGAAGGAAGCGGCCGGCACCGACGTGCGCGCGCTGGTGGTGGGTGGCGCGGTGGTGGCCAGCATGAAGCGCTCCAGCAAGAGCGGCGAGTTCCGCGCCAACCTGCATCGCGGGGGCAAAGCCGAGGCGGTGGCGATCACGGAGGAGGAGCGCAAGACGGCGCTGCGCTCGGCCGAGGCGCTGGGCCTCAACGTGTGCGGTGTCGACCTGATGCGCTCCAAGCGCGGGCCGCTGGTGATCGAGGTGAACTCCTCGCCCGGCATCGAGGGCATGGAGACGGCCAGCGGCGCCGACGTGGCGCTCGCCATCATCGAGTTCCTGGAGAGGCGCGCGCGGCGCGGCGAGACGCAGACGCGCGGCAAGGGTTAGTGTTCATCCCTCTCCCCACCTCTTCGTGGGGAGAGGGTTAGGGTGAGGGGCTGCGGCATGTGTTGCGGTTTGTGTCTGCCCCTCACCCCGACCCTCTCCCCGCGGGCGGGGAGAGGGGGAAGAAGAGGTGAGGTATGCCAAGAGATATCCTGATCGCACCGTCGATCCTGTCGGCGGATTTCGCGCGGCTCGGCGAGGAGGTGCGCGCCATCGATGCGGCGGGTTGCGATTGGGTGCACGTTGACGTCATGGACGGCCATTTCGTGCCCAACATCACGATCGGTCCGATGGTGGTGAAGGCGATCCGCCCGCACACCAAGAAGCCGCTCGATGTGCATCTGATGATCGCGCCCGCCGATCCCTATATCGAGGCCTTCGCCGAAGCGGGCTCCGACATCATCACGGTGCACGCGGAGGCTGGCCCGCATCTCGACCGCTCGCTGCAGCTGATCCGCTCGCTCGGCAAGAAGGCCGGCGTGTCGCTCACCCCGCACACTTCGGAGAGCGCCATCGCCTATGTCCTCGACCGGCTGGATCTGATTCTCGTGATGACGGTCAATCCGGGCTTCGGCGGCCAAGCCTTCATTCCGGCCATGACGGACAAGATCGCGCGCATCCGCACCATGATCGGGGCGCGGCCGATCCATCTCGAGGTCGATGGTGGCGTCACGCCTCACACAGCCGCTGCCTGTGTGAAGGCCGGCGCCGACGTGCTGGTGGCGGGCTCGGCCACCTTCAAGGGCGGCAAGTACAAGGAGAACATCGCCGCGCTGCGGGCTGCTGCGAATGCGTAGGTGTCATCTGCTGGGTCCCGGATATGCGTCATGCTGGAAGCATGCCTTCGGCATGGCGCGCATTCCGGGATGACAATCCAGCTCCGCCATGATGCGGGCCAAATGTCTGCTTACACGCGCGCTCGCGTTCCAATACGGCTCGAAAAGGAGGGTGAAGATGATTGTCATTGTCCGCACATCCCCTCACCGCGCCGTCACCGAACCGATCACCTGACAATCAGGACTGTCCTCGGCCGGCGCCCCCATTTGTCTTGCCGACCGAAGGATTTCCGCTTTGATCACCAACTACGGCTGGAGCGACACGCTTCAGGAGCATTTTCAAACCTACGCCGCGCGTGGTCTCGAGCCCGCGCGTGTGATCGTGCAGCAGCGCGGCCTCTATGTGCTGGCGACCCCGATGGGCGAAGCGACCGCCCAGCTGTCGGGACGCTTCGCGCATGAGGCCGAGGCCGGCGACTATCCGGTGGCCGGCGATTGGGTGGCGGCAGCCGTGCGCGCCGCCGAGGCCAGCGCCACCATTCACCATCTGCTGTCACGTCGCAGCGCCTTCGTGCGCAAGGCGATCGGCGGCGGCGCGCAGGTGGTGGCGGCCAATGTCGACGTGGCGTTTCTCGTCGCCTCGCTGAACGCGGATCTCAATCCGCGCCGCATCGAGCGATATCTGGCCACTGCGTGGGAAAGCGGCGCCTCGCCGGTGGTGGTGCTGACCAAGGCCGACCTGTGCGAAGACCCTGCAGCGCACAAGGCGCGCATCGAGCGGGTTGCCATCGGCGTGCCCGTGCACGTGGTCTCCGCAGTGACCGGGGAGGGGCTTGCGGACCTGAGCGCGAGCTTCGCTCCGGGACAGACGGCAGCCCTGCTCGGCAGCTCCGGCGTGGGCAAGTCGAGCCTCGTCAATGCGCTGGCCGGCGCGGCCCTGATGGTCACCCAGGCCATCCGAGAAGAAGACGCGCGCGGCCGCCATACCACCACGCATCGCCAGCTCGTGCTGCTGCCGAACGGGCGGCTCATGCTGGATACGCCCGGCATGCGCGAGCTGGGCCTGTGGGACGCGGAGGCTGGCGTCGCTGCAACCTTTGCCGACATCGAGGCGCTGGTGACGGAATGCCGCTTCCGCGATTGCGCACACGAGGCGGAACCCGGTTGCGCGGTGCAGGCGGCGTTAGCCGACGGCAGCCTCGATGAGGGCCGCTGGCGCGGCTACGTCAAGCTGCAGCGTGAGGTGGCCCGTTTCGCGCGCAAGGATGATCGGAGGCAGCAGGCGGAGCTGCGCAAGGTGTGGGTCAAGCGCGCGCGCAACTATCGCGCGGAGAAAAAGCAGCAGATGCGGGAGGAGTGACGTCCCTCCTGCGCCTGCGGACCGCCGCTGCGTGGAGGTTGGTGTCATCCCGGAACTTCGCCGAACGAAGTATCCGGACCCAAGGCGGGGACCTGGGTCCGGATATGCGCCGAAGCGCATTCCGGGATGACAATCTCAGGCCGCCTCTTCGTCTTCGGGACCGTTGCCGGCCGTGCCGATGATGCGGTCGATTTCGAACACAAGATCGCTGCGCGCCTTCTGCACCGAGTTGATCAGCTTCTTGCGCGCATCCCACAGGCGCCGGTGCGCCTCCTGCTCCTTGCTCTCAAGCTCCAGCATGCGGCCGGTCTGCGTCTCGACCTGGTCGAGCAGCGACTTGCAGTGCTCGGAGGTGATGAAGGCGTAGAGCTCGACCGACTTCTGCTCGCGTCCCTCCTTGCTGATGCGCAGCTCGTGCATGCGCACGATCTGGTCGCGCAGCAGATGCACGATCGCCACCACGCGTGCCGGCGCTGCAACGATCACGCCGTCCTGGTAGTGCACGTGCGCGGTGTCCTTGGGGAACTTGTTGCTCGACAGGATGGCGTGGTCGGCGGCCTGCGCGATCTTGTCGGCGCGCAGCTTGCTGACGAATTCGTTCTGCCAGGCGTTGCGGTTCTTGGCGTCGTAGACGATCTTGCCGCACACCTTGCCGTTGTGGATTACCTCGTGGATGACGTCGGCGCCGTTGACGCCCTTGCCGACGCGCTGGATGCGGTCGCCCTCGAAGGCGGCCTTCGAGCTGCTCGAAGAGGTCGATCTCGGAGCCCTCGCCCAGCTCGTTGGCGGACTTGCCTCTCGAGCTTCCGCTGCATGTCCTGCCAGCTTGGCCGCAGTCTGCGAGCTTGAGGACCTTGTGCCTTCTCGGCGAGCACGCGGCTTCCTTCTCGCGCTGCAGGTCCTCGGCCTTGCGCAGCAGGCCCTCCTGGGCCTCGGCCACGCGCTTCTCGATCGCCGCCTGCTGGTTTCCTTCAGCGCGGTCATCTGCTGCTCGACGTTGAGCTTGGCCAGCTCCGCCTGCGCCAGGCGCGCCTGGATGTCGGTGAGCTTTGGCGAGCGCAGCCTGCTCGGCCTGCGCCTGGATGGTCTGCCGCTCGGCGGCAATGCGTTTGCTGGCGGCGGCATCCGCCTCGGCCTTGGCCTGCTGGAGGGCGGCCGCCTGTTGCTCGCGCAGCCGCGCCTCGATTTGGCGGGCGATGTCCTGGGCGATCGGCTGGTCGCAGGTGGGGCAGCGGTCGCCGGAGGCGTGCGCATGCGGCTTGATCTGCTGGCGGCTCGACGACTGGAACAGGCTCATGGCTACCCACCCTCCGCAAATTCGATGACTGACGGCCAACCCGCTCCATACCGCGAGTTGCGTGGAACATTCGTACTCAGTATGTTCCTTTTATGTTCTCGCGCAACCCTAATGTTGAGTTACCCACGCGCCTGTCGGGGTTGCGGGCCGCGGGCCGGCGTGTAGAAGCGCCGGGTTGGGGAGACAGGCGCATGACGGCGGACGTGCAAAGCATCGTGGTGGGGGCAGGTGCCGTCGGGCTGGCCGTGGGACGGGCGCTGGCCATGGCCGGCCACGACGTGATGCTGCTGGAGCAGCATGCGCTGATCGGCTCGGAGACCTCCTCGCGCAACAGCGAGGTGATCCACGCCGGCATCTACTATCCCCCGGGCAGCCTGCGCGCCACGCTGTGCGTGCGCGGCAAGGAGTTGCTGTACGCCTTCTGCGCCGAGAATAGCGTGCCGCACGCGCGCTGCGGCAAGCTGCTGGTGGCGACGCAGGACAGCCAGATGGCCAAGCTTGCCGCCATCAAGGTGACGGCTGAGAAGAATGGTGTCACCGACCTGGAGCCGCTCGGCGGCAATGCGGCCAGAGCGCTGGAGCCCGAACTCGCCTGCGTCGGGGCGCTGCTGTCGCCATCGACCGGCATCATCGACAGCCACGGCTACATGCTGGCGCTGGAAGGGCACATCGAAAGCCGCGGCGGCAGCGTGGTGCTGCGCTGTCCGGTGGAGCGCATCGAGAAGACGCCGGACGGGCTGTTCCGCCTGGTGACGGGCGGCGACAATCCGGGCGCCATCACCTGCCGCAACCTGGTGCTGTCGGCCGGCCTGCATGCCTCGCAGCTGGCGCGCACGCTTGCCTACGGCGAGAGCTATCAGCCGCCCGAGACCTACTACGCCAAGGGCCAGTACTACGCGCTGTCCGGCCGGTCGCCGTTCAAGCGGCATATCTATCCCGTGCCCGACGGCGCCTGGCTCGGCCTGCATGCCACCATCGACATCGGCGGGCGCTGCAAGTTCGGGCCGGATATCGAGTGGATCGAAGGCCTCGACTACGGGTTCGTGCCCGAGAAGCTGGAGAAATTTCTCGGCTTCGTCCGCAGCTACTATCCGGGGCTGGAGGTGGAGCGTCTGCACCCCGACTACACCGGCATCCGCCCCAAGCTGTACCGCGAGGGCGAGCCGGTGCCCGACTTCGCCATCCACGGCGCCGACAAGCACGGGCAGAAGGGCCTGGTCGCGCTGTACGGCATCGAGAGCCCCGGGCTGACGGCGTCGCTGGCCATCGGCGAGGTGGTGGCGGGGATGCTGGAGAAGGCTTAGACCAGCAGGTAGACGATGGTGGTCTCGAGCTGGCTCTCGTCGTCGTGGTGGTCGCCGTAGATCTCCCAACTCGCCGCGCCGATCGTCTCGCCGTTGTCGCGGCACCACTGATGCAACGCCGCATGCGCCGCCGACATGGCGCGATAGGGGCCGCGGTGCACGACCACGGCGGCGCGACCGGCCGGCGTCGCAACGCAGGTGATCGGCGCCACGGCCTGGAACTGCCGCGTGACCTCGACGCCGAAATCGATGTCCAGGCCGGTCGCCGGATGGCCCGAGGCGTGGTGATAGAGGAAGACGTTGTGGCCGTCGCTGCGCAGACCGGGGTGGCTGCGCAGGAAGGCCCAGACCTGGTCCAAGGACGATCCGAAACCGACCGGAATGTCGGCCGCTTTCATGCGCGCGCGCACGGCTGCGAGGATGCGCGGGGAAACCGTCTCGACGCTGACGGCGTAGGTCATCGGCAACCGGCCCAGCCTCGCAGCGGCACGCCTATTGCAGCGCCGCCTCGATCTTGTCGAGGTACTTCTTGACCAGCTCGACATTGCTGGCGTTCTGGATCGGCACCGCCGACTTGAGCGCCTCGTTCAGCTCCGCGAGCATCTGCTTCTTGTCGTTCTCGGTGATCGACTTATCGGCGGTAACCTGCTCGATCTCCTTTTTGATCGCTGCTGGAGGCTCGAGGAATGCCTTGGTCTGCGGGTCGATGCCGGCCAGCACCATGGAGATGTTGGCTGCGACGTCGTCATACTCGGCAAAATCCTTGAAACCGTGCTTCTTGGCCGCGGCTTCAAGGTCGGCCTGCACCTTGGGGTCGGGCTTGTCCGACACCGAGCCGTCCATCTTGTCGGTGATGGCAGTCAGATCCTTCTGGGCGGCGATGAAACTCTGCACCTGCTTTTCGGTCAGCTTGACCTGCTTTACGGGCGCCTGCGCCAGCGCGACGCCGCACACCGGCGCCAGGCCGATAGCGATCGCGAGGCTGATCATTCGAAGCATGTCGCGCATAGTCATCTCCTTGTCCTTGTCTGTCTGCCGGCGCCCGCGCATCGGCGCTAGGGGCGCTCCGGTTGCAATAGACAAATCACCGGCCCGGGCAATGTCCTAGCAGGGCAAGTCGGGCGGCAGTGTGTCAGCTCGGCCGTGCCGCCGTAACCCGTTGCGTCGACATGCAATCTAGCGGCTGCGGTCGAGGCGGCGCTCCAGGCGGCGGCTGTATTCGGCCATGGTGAAGCAGAAGCAGAAATAGATCAGCGCCGCGAACACCAGTCCTTCGGCATAGAACGGCCGCCATATCGGGTCGCCGGATGCCAGGCGCACCGCGCCCAGCAGGTCGAACATGCCGACGATCACCACCAGGCTGGTGTCCTTGAAGAAGCCGATGAAGGTGTTGACCATCGGCGGGATCACCAGGCGCAGCGATTGCGGCAGGATGATCAGGCCCATCTTCTTCCAGTACGACAGGCCAAGCGCGTCGGCCGCCTCGAACTGTCCGCGCGGCATGGCCTGCAGGCCGGCACGCACCACCTCGGCCTCGTAGGCGGCCGCGAACAGGATGAAGGCGATCTGCGCCCGCAATAGCTGATCGATGGTGAATCCCTGCGGCAGGAACAGCGGGATCATCAGGGTGGCCATGAACAGCACGGTGATCAGCGGCACGCCGCGCACCAGCTCGATGAAGGCGACGCAGATCGCCTTGATGGCCGGCAGATCGGAGCGGCGGCCGAGCGCCAGCAGGATGGCGAGCGGGAAGGACAGCACGATGCCGTTCACGGACAGGATCAGCGTTAGCGGCAGGCCGCCCCAGCGCTCGGTGCCGACGTAGAGCATGCCGAGCACGCCGCCGCGCATCAGCACCCACATGGCCGGCACGCCGATCAGCCAGCCGAGCCACAGCGCGCGGCCCCACAGGTTGAGGTTCATGGTCATGCCGATCAATGTCAGCAGCATCGCGATCGTCAGCGTTGGCCGCCATTGCTCGGCGTAGGGGTAGGTGCCGAAAATCATCAGGCGGAACTTCTCGACGATGAAGCCCCAGCAAGCGCCCTTGGCCGCGCGGCAGGCGGTTGGATCAGGGCTGAAAACGGCATCGCTGATGGCCCAGGAGAACAGCTTCGGCAGCAGCCAGACCATCACCGCCAGCAGCACAAGCGTCAGGATCGAATTCAGCCAGGAGTTGAACAGGCGCGCGCGAGCCAGGTCGAGGATGGAGGTGCGGGTGGGGTTCGGCGCCAGCATGTCTACCGCTCCACCAGCTGACGGCGCTTGTTGTACCAGTTCATCAAGGCGGCCGTTGACAGGCTGAGCGTCAGGTAGACGAGCATGATGATCGAGACGCCTTCGATCGCCTGCCCGGTCTGGTTCATGGTCGTGCCGGCGACGCTGACGAGATCGGGATAGCCGACGGCTACCGACAGCGAGCTGTTCTTGGTCAGGTTGAGGTATTGGCTGGTGAGGGGAGGTATGATGACGCGCAGCGCCTGCGGCAGGGTGACGTTGCGCAGGATCATGCCTTCCTTGAGCCCGAGCGCCCGGGCCGCCTCGATCTGCCCCTTCGACACCGACATGATGCCGGCTCGTACGATCTCGCCGATGAATGCCGAGGTATAAATGGTCAATCCGAACAGCACCGAGACGAATTCGGGTGACACGTGGCCGCCACCGACGAAATTGAAGCCGCGCAATTCAGGCATGCTTATCTCGGTCGGAGCGCCGTAAGCAAACCAGGCGGCAGCCGGCAGCCCGATCAGCAGGAGCAGGTTCGGCCACAAGGTCGGCGGCCGCTGGCCGGTCTTCAGCTGACGCGCCGTGGCCCAACGGCCGAGCAGCCAGACCAGGAACAGGGCGACGGCGAGGCCGACGACGGCCGCGAGCCAGCCGACTTCGGCTTCAGGTATCGGGAAATACAAGCCGCGTTGCGTAAGATAGGCGCCGAGCAACGGTTGGGCCTGCCGCGGACTGGGCAGGAACCGATCGTTGATCATGATCGTGTACCAGAGGATGATCTGCAGCAGCACCGGGATGTTGCGCAGCAGGTGGATGTAGCCCATCGTGATGCGGGCCAGCAGCCAATTCTGCGACAGGGTGCCGATGCCGACGAAGATTCCGAGCACGGTCGCCAGCGCCACGCCGATGATGGCCACGCGCAGGGTATTGAGCAGGCCGACCAGCAGCGCTTGTGCATAGGTGCTGGCGGCCGAGTACGGGACCAGGTACTCGCTGATATCGAAGCCGGACTCCCGCCAGAGGAAATGATATCCCGTCTGGATATTGCGGCTTTGCAGGTTGATCAGCGTGTTGCGGACCAGGAAGAAGCCGACGCCGATCACGATCCCCAGCACGACAATCTGCCAGAAGACCGCCTGCACATCCCGGTCGTAGAAGGTGCGACGCGTGCTGCGCGCTGGACTGAGTGTCGTCCTCTGCGGCATCGACGTCGGGTCTCCGGATGTGCGTGTCGCGGCAAAGAAAAGGGCCGCTGCGGTGGTCCGCAGCAGCCCCGTTCGCCTTCAGCGGATGGGCGGCGCGTACATTAGGCCGCCTTTGTTCCACAGATTGTTGACGCCGCGCGGCAGGCCCAGCGGCGCGATGTTGCGCGTCCAGACCTCGCCGTAGTTGCCGACCGCCTTGACGGCCTTCACCACCCAATCCTCATCAAGGCCGATGGCCTTGCCCATGCCGGGCGTGGCGCCCAGGACGCGCTTGATGTTCGGGTTGGTCGAGGTCTTGGCCATCTCTTCGACGTTGGCCTGCGTGATGCCGTACTCCTCGGCCTCGAGCAGGGCGAACACGGTCCACTTGACGATGTCGGTCCACTGCTCATCGCCCTGCGCCACGGCTGGTCCAAGCGGCTCCTTGGAGATGATCTCGGGCAGGATGACGTAGTCGTCGGGGTTCTTGGCGTCGTTCTTGCGAACCGATGCCAGACCCGACGCGTCTGTGGTCAGCGCGTCGCAGCGGCCGGCAAAGAACGCGGCGTTGACCTCGGCGAGGTTCTCGATGACCACCGGCTTGTACTGTATGTTGTTGGCGCGGAAGTAATCGGCCAAGTTGAGCTCGGTCGTGGTGCCGGGCTGTACGCAAACGCTGGCGCCGGCCAGCTGCTTGGCGCTCGTCACATTGAGCGACTTCGGCACCATGAAGCCCTGGCCGTCGTAGTAGGTGGTGGCCGCGAAGTTCAGCCCGAGCTGGGTGTCGCGCGTCAGTGTCCAGGTGGTATTGCGCGACAGAAGGTCGACCTCGCCCGACTGCACCGCCGTGAAGCGCTGCTGGGCATTGAGCGGCACGAACTTCACCTTGTTGCCGTCACCGAGCAGGCTGGCTGCGACGGCGCGGCAGATATCGACATCGAGGCCGACCCACTTGCCGGTCGAGTCGGCGATCGAGAAGCCGCCGAGGCCGGTGTTGACGCCGCAGATCAGCTCGCCGCGCGCTTTGATGGCATCGACCCTTGCGCCGGCGAAGGCTCCTGTGCTCGTGACGGCGCACAACGCGCCGGCAAGACATGCGAGTTTCAGTTTGGCGGTCATGACGGATGACTCCTCTCTTGCAAGTTGTGCGGCATGCCGGCCTCCTAGTGGCCGAGGATCTGCGACAGAAACAGTTTCGTTCGATCCGACTTGGGATTGGCGAAGAACTCTTTCGGCGTGCCCTGCTCGACGATCTCGCCCCGGTCCATGAAGATGACGCGGTCGGCGACCGAGCGGGCAAAGCCCATTTCGTGGGTGACGCACAGCATGGTCATGCCGGAGCGCGCCAGTTCCACCATCACGTCGAGCACCTCCTTGATCATCTCGGGGTCGAGTGCGGAGGTTGGCTCATCGAACAGCATGATGCGCGGGTTCATGCAGAGCGCGCGGGCGATGGCAACGCGCTGCTGCTGTCCGCCCGACAGCTGGCCCGGATACTTGCTGGCCTGCTCGGCGATCTTGACGCGCTGCAGATACTGCATGGCGGTCTCTTCGGCCTCGCGGCGCGGCATCTTCTTGACCCACACGGGCGCCAGGCAAAGGTTGTCGAGCACGGTCAGGTGCGGAAACAGGTTGAAGCTCTGGAACACCATGCCGACCTGGGCGCGAATCTTGTCGATCTGCCTCAGGTCTTCGGTGAGCTCGATGTCCTCCACCAGGATGCGGCCATCCTGATGGGTCTCGAGCCGGTTGATGCAGCGGATCAGGGTCGATTTGCCGGAGCCGGACGGACCGCAGATGACGATCTTCTCGCCCTTCTCGACGGCCAAATCGATGTTCTTGAGAACGTGGAAGGCGCCATACCACTTGTTGACGCCGATCAACTCCACAGCTGGCATGCGACCCTTCGACTGTTTTGTGGCTTAGCCGGTTCGGCATCAGCGAAGCCCCAAGTATGCCGATAGTGTGCGGGCGGTGCAATCTTGTTGTGTTACCGGCGGTAACGTTCGGTCGGTTTGGATCTTGGGGTTGCCGCTTTGCGACGGCCGTGGCCCTTACCTGCCTGTTGGATCGGCACAATCTGCACACAAGTGTCTCGATGGCTGGTGGTTGCCTATCCTCGGGCCAAGGTGAGGGGGGCAACCTGCAGGACAGAGAGAGCGGGACCGCGTCCGCAAAAAAGCCCCACCCGTGCGGCCGTATCGGCAAGTATGCGGATGTATGGAGCTTCAAATGATTGTCCGATCCATTTCATGGCGCGCTGCGGTCTTGCTGACCGTGCTGACGGTCGCTGGTGCAGCGGCCGCACAGCAAGCCACCAATCTGGCCGAGCAGCTCAAGCAGCGCGAATTGTCGGCGCCTGACCCGATCAGGAACTCGCTTGGCTCGCTGCGCGCAGAAATCCAGGAAAAGAAACTGCAGCATGGCGTCGGCTACACCAGCATCTTGGACCAGCCCCGCAACACGCGGCTCGGTGACGTCGACGATCCAACGCAGACCAAGGAATGGCGGATGAACATCAACCAGCAGGCCGAGCGCCTGCTGAAGGTCGACGAGGAGGATCGCGTCGGCTTCTTGATGCAAGACCCCGGACGGCGCAACGCGCTGCCCGACATCGCCCGGCAGAAGGAGGTCAACTGCAACGCCAGCCTGCGCGCGTTCGATTGGCGCAGCTACGGCAAGGTATCGCCCGTGCGGCGCCAGATCTGCGGCAACTGCTGGGCGTTCGCGGCCGTTGCCGCCTACGAGGCGAACTACCTGATCCGCAACAATCAGACCGAGGACGGCTCGGAGCAGTATCTCAACGATTGCGCCAGGACGAACGGCGGAGTGCAGGCGGGCAGCTGCGAGGGCGGGCTGGCATCGAGCGCGCTCGAGCACATCGTGCGCGAGGGTGGCACTACGGAAACGGCCGTGCCCAATGAAGGGGTGGACCGCCCGTGCCGCAATCCGGCGCTGCCACTGCACGCCATCGCCTGGGGCTTCGTCGACCCGGCAGTCGACTTTCCCTCACGCCAGAAGATCAAGGCCGCGTTGTGCAAGAACGGCCCGCTGACGACCAGGCTGCGTGTCGTCTCCGACCAGCTGTTCGCCTACACCCAGGGCGTCTACAACGAGACGGTCAACTCGGATACGGACGGCGGCGGGCACGCCGTGGTGATCGTCGGCTGGGACGACGCCAAGGGCGCCTGGCTGATCAAGAATTCCTGGGGCGAGGACTGGGGGCCAGAGCATGGCTTCGGCTGGATCGGCTACAGCAGCAACCGGATCGGCCGGCACACGGCGTGGGTGACCGCGCAAAGCACGTTCTACACGGTGCAGAACTTCGACCGGGTCAAGGAGCAGGTGCTGCGCAACCAGCCGATCCCGAAGGAGCTGCGTCCGCCTCGACCGGGCGACATCGACGGGCCCGCCTCGATCAAGAAGTAGGGGTAGCGCACTACCCTTCATCCCGGCCTGAGCTTGGCTCAGAGCCGGGACCTCATCCCATGCGTTGTCTGAGATCCCCGATTGCCTGGCCCCGGCTCGCGGGCCGGGGCGCGGCTTGCCGGAATGGCGGGTGATGCGTTTCGGCGCAAGAGTGGGTCGCCGAAAGGTCAGTTCTTGGAGCGGCTGGTCTCGATCTCGCCGCGGTCCATGCGCCGCGAGAATTCGGTGGCGCCGCCCGAGGCCAGGATGCGGGCCTGCTCGACCCAGTTCTCGCGTTCGATGCGGCCCTTGAAGTCGAGCGACTGGCTGACGCGGTCGATGTCGGCGGCCGACCAGTTGGCGATCTGCTCGTAGGAGACGACGCCCATCGAGTTGAGCTTCTTCTCGATCAGAACGCCGATGCCTCGGATGCGCTTCAAGTCCTCCAATGTGGCTGAGCGGACCATCTTGGGCTGGTTGGCTGCGCGCCGCGCTGCCGCGGGTCCGGGGTCGGCGGTCTGATATGCTTCCGAGCGCACCGATCGCAACGTGCTGAGGTCGAGCCGCGCCGGACCACGGCCGTCCTCGCCGGCCTTGGCCACCGAATGCTCGCGGATGGCGTCGGTAATCTTGGCTGGGCGCAGTTGGGCGGCTGCCTCCGCCTCGCGCCGGTCGAACTCGCGCGAGAAAGCCGTGTCGCCGCCGCGACTCAGGATCTGGGCCTGCTCGATCCAGTTCTCGCGGGCGATCCGGCGCGTGGTGCCGAGCAGGCGCTCGAAGCGCTCGACGTCGGAAGGCGTCCAGTGGGCGATCTGCGAATAGCGGGTGACAGCCTGGGCGGCCAGGCGCTGCTCGGTCTGCGCGTCGATGCCGCCGATGCGCTGCAGGTTGTCGCGGGCGGTGGGCGCCGCCGGCCGGATCGGTACGGCCGGGGCGTCGGCCGCCCGTGCGACCGCCGCGGTGGCACGAGGCTCCGCGAAGGCGGCGCGGCTCGCCACGTCGGGGGGCGTCAAGGGTGCTGCGGGCCTCGGCGGAGTGGCGGGCTCCGGCATCCGCTCGGGCACCGGCGCAGGCTTTGGCGCGGCGATTTCCGCGGCCACTGCTGCGGCGCCGCCGGTGGCCGGACGCGCCACCACACTGATGGGCGGCCGAAGCGGCGCGGTCGGGGTGTTTCCGGCCGCCGCGATTGGACGGCGTTGGCCTACATCGGGCGTCGGCTCGGCCTTGGCGGTCTCGCCCCGGGCACGCCGACCGGCGTAGCGCGTCTCGCCGCCCTTGGCCAGAATCTGGGCCTGCTCGATCCAGTTGTCCTGGCTGATGCGGCCCTTTTGGCCGAGCGCCTGCTCGATGCGATCGATGTCGCCGCGCATCCAGGCGGCGATCTGCTCATAGCGCGCGACGCCAAGTTTGTTGAGAGCTGCCGCCATGGTGTCGTCGATGGCGCGAATACGGGCCAGATCCTGCCCAGGCTGGCCAGGCGCTGCAACAACTGTCGCCGGTTTGGTGGCTGGAGTCTCCGGCATCGGTGGTCGGGTTTCGGTTGCCGGCTGGGTGAACCGGGCCGCGGCCACATCGGGTAGCGGATCAACGCGCCGCTCTGCAGTGGCCGCCGATCGGTGCGACGCGCGATTGAGCGTCCGGCGAACCGCGCAGGCAACGATGGCGCCCAGCAGGTAGGCCGCCCCCATCAGCGCCAGCGTCTGCAGCGACAACGCAACCATTCCATACCCCCCAACGCACAGTCACACGGCGAGCCTTCAGGGCCCCTCGTTTTCCGCCCGGCCGCAGGACAACCAGCCGACGATCAGGCCAAGCACGAATGCCGCCAGCAGCCACCACACGAGCTTAGAGATCAAAAACTCCATTCGCCTGTCCTCGACTGCCGCGCCTGCCCTTATCTCATCCCGGCATCCTGCTTTGGTATTCTACTTCGGCCGCACCACGAACTCGATGCGCCTATTCTTGGCTCGGCTCTCGGTCGAGTTGTTCGGTGCGATCGGGCGCGTCTTGCCGTAGCCGGCCGGTTCGAGCTGCTCAGCATTGACGCCGGCCTTGACCAGATAGTCCAGCACCGATTGGGCACGCTGGAGCGACAAAGTCTGGTTGTTTCGCTGCGTACCCTCGTAATCGGTGTGGCCCTCGATCGTGACGATGACATCCGGACAGGATTTCACCGCGGCGGCAACCTTGGCAAGCGTCGTCGAGCTGGCGTCATCCAGATCCGCGCTCGCGCTTTCAAACAGGATCTGCCCGGATTGGATCACCTCCACCAGGGTGGCCTGGCAGTTTCTGGCTTGCACCTCGGCCTTTGTTTCGACTTTCGGCGCGATGGGCTCGGCGCTCTTCGGCGTGGAGGGGGCCTCCACCTTCGGCTCGGGCTGGATTGGTGTTTCGCTCTTCGCGGGTACTTCGAGCTTGGCCGGCGTTTCCGGTTTGGCCGGCGTTTCAGCCTTGGCCTGCGGCTTGATCGGTTCGGGCGGGCGCGGCGGCTCCTGAGCCGAGGCTTTGCGCGGCTCGCGCGGCCGGATCTGCTCGGTGAGCTTGACCGACTGCGGCAGATCGGCGCGCAGCAGGGCGCGCACGGTCTCGGCGGCGGCCTCGTCTGCCGACACGCCGGACACCAGCAGGGTCGCGTCCTTCAATTCGGCGCTGCCGTCCTCGAGCTTGGAGAGCGCACGCACGACGGTCAGGGTGGCGCGCGACCAGTCTGGCGGGGCGCCTTTGCCCGGCTGCATCCGGTCGGTGACCGCGGCGTCGCCGGTGGCGGCCTTGGCGGCCGCTACCAGCTGCGCGTGCACCGCCTCGTCGGGGAAGTAGCCGGACAAGTCGAACTTGCCGCCCGCGAACTGCGCCGTCCAAACGTAGGGGCTGATCGAGGGGGCGACGAGCTGGTCGAGGCTTATCTTGATGCCCTTGGGCGGATGGCTGGCGGCCGACCTGATGGAGCGAAAGGCGGCCAGATCCGCGGCCTCGCCAACGATGGAGAGGGTGAGGTCGTCGAGACGCACTTCGCCGCGCTTCATGCCGGCGAGTTGAGCGATACCGAAGCTGATGCCGCCGAGCCAGGTGTCGGTTGCAGGGACTCCGCGCATCAGGCTCATGCGGTCTACCACCTCGAAGCCTGGGAAATTGGCCTTGGTAACGCCCAGGATATCGCGGCGCACAGCGGCGTTCGGCACGAAGCCGGACAGCCTGATGCGCTGGTTGCGGCGGCTGGCCGACCAGACATAGACCTCGGCCTTGTCGATCAGGGCGGTCTTGCTGTCGACCGTGCGCACGCCGGTCTGCTTGCGCAGCAGATCGAGCGCGGCTGCGGCGTCGGCCTCGTCCCAGGCCTTGCCCGCCAGCACGCCGTCGCGGCCCTCGAAGGTCACGCGCGCCCAGCTGGCGCCACTGCGCAGCATCTGCGCGGACGCGGCTTCCGTCAGCTCCTGCTCGATGCGCGGGCGTTCCGCCTGCAGGGCAGCCCAGGTCAATATCACGACCGGAATGACCCCCCACAGCCATCGGCGCCAATTGCATTTCATCCGTGAAGGGCTCCCCGATTGTGCGGATGCTTGCCTGTCCCCGTCGCTTTCGGCGTTCCAGACGGCGCGGCGCGCAGGTCCGCCCGATGGGATGCTGCGTCTGGCGCCAGCGAGGATGGCATGCTCGAGCGACGCGGCACTATAGACAACAGGGTGGGCCATTCCAAGCCGCCCCGGCTCGCGCATCGCCGCAGCCGGTGCTGTCAGGTGCTTGGCTGCCGGCGGTTTTCAGCCCTGCCGCGATTGCGCTACAAGTCGACCGCGCGACAAGATGGAGACAAGGGATTGCGATGAGCCGGGATGCAACCGAAGTTGCTCGCTTGAGCGCGGACGCAATGTGCAAGGAGGATCGGGTCAGCGCCAGCCTCGGTATGACGCTCGACAGCATCTCCCCGGGCCATGCCGTGGTGTCGATGCCGGTCGGCGCCGCAATGGTCAACGGTCACGGCACCTGTCACGGTGGGTTCATCTTCATGCTGGCCGACAGCGCTTTCGGCTTCGCCTGCAACTCGCGCGGACAGCGGCATATGGCGCAGAATTGCCAGATCACCTACCTGGCGCCCGCGCGCCTGGGGTCGCGCATGATCGCCGATGCCCGTGAGCGCTATCTACAGGATCGGGCCGGCATCTTCGACGTGACCGTCAGAAGCGAGGCGGGCGAGGTAATTGCCGAGTTCCGCGGCTACAGCCGCGCCGTGGCGGGTGCACTGATTGCGGATCAGTGAAAGCAAACGCCGGGGAGGCGCTCGTGCTGATAAGCTATTTCGCCATGATCCTGGCCGCGCTGTTCACCGGCGCGGCCATTTACGTCAATGTCGCCGAACAACCGGCGCGGTTGGCGTTGTCCAACGAGGCAATGCTGATCCAGTGGAAGGAGAGCTACAGGCGAGCCAGCCTTATGCAGGCGAGCCTGGCGCTGCTCGGCGGCCTTGCGGGCATCGCAGCGATGGCACTGGAGGACGACAGTGTGCTGTGGCTGGTGGGTGCGCTGGTGTTGCTGTCGGCGTGGCCGTACACCCTGTTGGTGATCAAGCGCACCAATGATGCGCTGAACGCGACACTGCCGGCCGAAGCCGGAGCCGAGACGCGCCGCCTGGTGGAGAGGTGGGGCAGGCTGCACGCGGTGCGCAGCGCCATCGGGGTGGCTGCAACCGTCGCCTATCTGCTGGCTCTGGCCTGATCGACGGGCCGCGCAAACGAGTAACGGAGACGGACATGGACCCTGCGGCATTGCTGATCTTTGCAGCGGCGCTGTTCGTGGCTGCGGCTTCGCCGGGGCCCGGCATCGCTGCGATCGTGGCCCGCGTGCTCGGACGCGGCCTGAACGGGGCGGTGGCTTTCACGGCCGGGCTGGCGCTCGGAGATGTCGTGTGGCTGACGATTGCCATCCTCGGCCTCGCCGCCATCGCGCACACGTTCTACGGCGTGTTCCTGGTCATCAAGTATGCCGGCGTCCTCTACCTGCTGTACCTGGCCTACCGGCTGTGGACCCAGCCGGTCGAGGCGCGCGAGGTGGTGGCGCAAGCGTCCAACGACAAGCCGGTCAGGCTGTTCCTGGCTGGCCTGGCGGTGACCATGGGCAATCCCAAGGTGATGGTGTTCTACCTGGCGTTGCTGCCGAGCCTGATCAACTTGCAGGCCGTCACCCTGCTCGGATGGCTGGAGCTGTCGCTGGTGACACTCGGCGTGCTGGCCGTTGTGTTCGGCACTTACGTGCTGTTGGCGGCGCGCACGCGCGCCCTGTTCGCTAGTCCGCGCGCCATCCGCATGGTCAACCGCGGCACGGGCGCGGTGATGGCATCGGCGGCCGTGGCCATCGCCGCCAAATAGGGCTCGCTTCCCTGGTGCTGAGCCTGTCGACAGGTCAGGGCCAGGGCGTGATGAGTGCGCTAGCCGGCGGCTTTGGCTTTGGCAGCGCGGGCCTTGCCGGACAGCTTCTTCAGGCGGCGGCGCACGGCTCCCGTGTTGCCCTGGATGCGCGTCACCTTGGCGCGCGGGGCGGCGCGGCGCGCCTTCTTCTTCTGCTTCTCGACGTTGCGTGCGGACCGGATGGCCATGCTCGTCTCCTGGCGATGTGTTGCGGCCCATTTACGGGCTTTCCGCGCCGCGCACAAGCGCTGCGCGGCGCGCGCCTTGTACGGACACCGCCGCGACCCGGCTAACCAGTGTCGCGCCGACGCCGACCGGGAGGATTGCAGTTCGGCTCAGGCAGCCTCGCGCGGCCACACGGCCAGCGGCATCCCGCCTTTCGGCCGCAGGGTGATGCGGCTGATCGGCTCGGGCGCGTGGTGCCCGTCCCAATCGAAGCGGGCATGGCTGACGAGTGTGGCCAGGATGGCGATGCCTTCCAGCATGGCGAACGACATGCCGATGCACGTGCGCGCGCCGAAGCCGAACGGCATGAATTGCGTGCGCGCGTATGTGGCCTCGCGCTCCGGGGTGAACCGCTGCGGATCGAACCGATCCGGGTCGGGCCATAGGCGCCGGTGCCGGTGCAAGGCGAAGATCGGAATGATGATCAGAGAGCCGGCCGGGATTTTCTCGCCTGCGAGTTCGACGTCCTCGGCTGCCACGCGCGACATCATCGGGGCCGGGGGATAGAGCCGCATCGCCTCCTTCAGTACGGCGCGCGTGAGGAGGAGGTGGTCGAGATGATCGGCCTCGATCGGCCGCCCGGAGGTCACCGCGCGCACCTCGGCGCGGATGCGTTCCTGCCACTGCGGGGCTCGCGCGAGGAGATAGAGCGCCCAGGTGAGCGCCTTGGCGGTGGTCTCATGACCGGCCGCCAGGAATGTGAGGAGGTTGTCGACCAGCTGCTGCTCCGACATCGGCGCACCGGTTTCGGGGTCTCTGGCGGAGGCGAGCCGGGCGAGCAGGTCGCTGCCGCCCATCCCCTCGCTGCGACGCCGGGCCAGGATGGCAGCAACCGAGGTGCGCAGGCGGCGGCCGCCCCGCCGCCGGCGCAGCTTGCCCGGCACCCAGAACCACTCCGGAAGACCCAGCATGACGGCGGCGATATCCCACGAGATGGTGGCAAGCGTGGTGTCGGCGGCCTGCAGGATGTCGGCCGCCTCCTGATCGGCGCTGCCTGCGAACATGGTGGCGGAGATGACATGGAAGGTCGTCTCGGTCATGTCGCGATCGATGCGGTGAACGGTGCCGGCCGGGGCGCGGCGCCAGCGCTCGACCTGGTCGTGCGCGGCAGCCGTCATGGCCGGCACCAGCCCGGCCAGATCGGCGGGACGGAACAGCGGGGCGGTGGTGCGCCTCTGCCAGCGCCAGCTGGCCCCTTCCGAGGTGAGGATGCCGTCGCCGACCGTGTGATGCAGGACGCGCTTCTCCAATGGCGACTTGGGGAAGCGCTGGGCATCCTGCAGCAGCACGCGCTCGATCAAGGCCGGATCGGTGATGTAGGCCATCACGTTGCGCCCGTTGTCGTGGACGAGGATCCGATCCTCGTAGACGGACTGCGGCAGGCTGCGCAGCGGATTGCGCACGAAGGTGAGCAGGAAACGGCGCAACGACAGCGGCCGCGGTGGCGCGATCACGGTCGGCGGATAGAGCGCGGTCGCGGTATCAGGCAAAGCCAATTGCGTTGTCATCGGGCGCACTCCGAGGTCGGGCTCGCAAGCAGCGCCGTGCACCGCTCAAGAGAAGTGGTGCAGCCACCACTTCACGCCGAACGTGCCGGGCGAGAGCAGCACGAACGCCCACAAAAACGCCGAACTCCAGTTGGCGATCTGGAACTTCCACTGCGGCATCTGTGTGACGCCGGCGACGATCGGGACGCTGGCGCGCAGCGGGCCTGAGAAGCGGCCGATGACGATGGCCCAGACACCCCATCGCTCGAAGAACGCGTGACCCTTGGGCAGCAGGGTGGGATAGCGGTCGAGCGGCCACATGCGCCCGATCTGCTCATGATAGTGGTAGCCCAGCCAGTACGAAAGCCAGTCGCCCAGCGCCGCCCCGACCGCGGCGCATGACAGCACGGTCCAATAATTCAGGGCATCGCTGGCACCGATAACCGTGCCGATCCCGACCAGCATGATCCAGAACGGCAAGATCAGAGAGATGAAGGCCAGCAACTCGCCGAACGCGAGCCCCATCACGATCGGCCCGGCCCACTGCTGGTGATCGCGCACGAACCCAAGAATGGCTTCCGAATATTCTGCCCAGGACATGCACGTTCTCCCCCAACCTCTCGGCGACCCAGAGCAAGGACTGAGGGGCCTTGGTTTGTCAACGCGCGTGCCGTTCTTAAGCATGTGCACCGAACGGCATGTTTTGTGCTTGTTTCAGATTGAGCATATGGTTTGTATGGGCTTAACGACGTCGATCGCTAGTGGGGGGCGAGTTTGCGTATGCCGTCCCGAGACTTGGGGCGCACTGGTGCGGGCCGGTACATGGCGCTCGCGGTGCTGGCTCTGGCCAACATTGGACTGATGGCGGTGATCAGCGGCCGGGTTGGCACCGTTGCGGACATCATTGCCCCGTTCACCGGCCATCTGATGGGTTTCGGCCTGGCGGCCAGCCTCGCGCTGCTGGTGCGCGGCCGGATCCTGGTCCTGCTGTCGGCCGGCATCGCTGCGACGCTGGTCGTGCATGCGGGTCTTGGGTGGGCGCGGTGTTGCGAGGCGCCCAAGGATGCGCCCTCGCTGGCTCAGATCAAATCGCCGGCGCCCAGGCAAAGCCTGACCGTGCTGAACCTCAACACCTGGCACGGCCACAGCGATATCGGCCGCATCGAGCAGTACCTGGCGACCGCACCTGCAGACGTGGTCGTGCTGTCGGAGTTCGATGCAGGCGGCTCATCGCTGATTGCCAGCCTGCGCGACATCTATCCCTATCCTGTCGTGTGCACGAGCGAACCGCCGTGTTCGCTCGCCATGTTGTCGCGCGTTGCGCTGGAGGCCTCGGGCTCGGCGCGCATCGCCGAAGGCGAGCCCTCGTTCGTGTGGGCCAGGATCAATCCGGAACACCTGGGCCCGACCACCATCATCGGCACGCAGCTCAATCGGCCGAGCGGCAACCCGTGGCGGCACGAGGTGCAGATGCGAGAGCTGGCGCAGTTCATCCGCCGCATCGACGGGCCGCTGGTGCTGGCGGGCACTCTCAACACGTCGCCGTGGTCGCAGTCGTTCCGTACGCTGCGGCTGGCGACCGGCCTCAGTCCGGCGGCCAAGTTGATACCGAGCTGGCCGGCATGGCCGATCGCTCTGCCGCAGGTGGCGCTCGACCATATCTTCGTCTCACCGGAGCTCGCCGTATCGGCCGCCGGCACGGGACCGGCGGTCGGCTCCGATCACCTGCCGGTGTGGGCGCAGATCGAGCACCAGCCGCTCGCCGCCTATCCGGGGCGCGCGCGTGCGCCGCGCTCACGCCTTGCAGCGGCGGGAGCGCATCTCGGCGGACAACTCCTTGGAGACCTCGGCCGCGAACATGGTGGCGCGCGAGATCTGAGCCGGTGAGAGGCCCCGGCCGTCGGACCCGCGCAGGGTCTTGGCGGCGCCGTCGGCCTCGCGCCGTGCATGCCCAAGCTCCTCGCAGGTCATCTCTTTCTTCTGAGCGCGGAACGCGAACAGCCTGACGCCCGAGGCATGCGCCTGCGGGGTTGGCGCCTCCCTCGCCCAGGTGCGGTTCTTGTCGGCCAGCATGGCCTTCAGCGTGACCTGGCGCTGCTCGACGCATTCGGGCGAGTCGTCGACGCACGACAGGCCGGCCTTGGAGTCGCCGCCATCGAACAGCCCGCCGCATGCCGTCAGCAGCAGGCCGAGGCTGCCGCAGACGGCTGCGAGCGTTGCGTTTTGCGATCGCCTGGCGCGCATCGTTTCCTCTTGAGGTTCGGGCGCGGAGCCCATAGAAGGCGGACATGGCGCACGTGTGGCGAGCCTCGCGCTCGTGGCGCCCACGGCTTTTCCTTATGCGGATTCGGCGGACTTTACGAACTGCTCCGCCCCGCCAACCTAATGTGTAACAGGGAGTGTCGATCATGGTCCACGCCATCCGCATCCATCAGAACGGCGGCCCCGAAGTGATGAAGTGGGACAGCGTGGAGGTGGGCGAACCGGGTCCCGGGCAGGTGCGCCTGAAGCAGCATGCGGTGGGCGTGAACTACATCGACACCTATCACCGCTCGGGTCTCTACAAGATGCCGCTGCCGATGGTGATCGGCTCGGAAGGCGCCGGCGAGGTGACGGCGGTGGGCCCCGGCGTCACGGACTTCAAGGTCGGCGACCGCGGCGCCTATGCCGGCGCGGTCGGCGGCTACGCCGAGGAGCGGCTGATGCCGGCCGACCGCCTCGTCAAGCTGCCCGCCAGCATCGAGTACAAGACGGCGGCGGCAATGATGCTGCAGGGCATGACGGTGCGCTACCTGCTGCGCCAGACCTACAAGGTCGACAAGAACACCACCATGCTGCTGCACGCTGCGGCTGGCGGCATCGGCCTGATCGCCAGCCAGTGGGCCAAGCATCTCGGTGCCACCATCATCGGCACGGTCAGCACGTCCGACAAGGCGGAACTCGCCAAGGCGGCCGGCTGCACGCACGTGATCAACTACAAGACCGAAGACTTCGTGAAGCGCACCCGCGAACTCACCGACGGGCAGGGCGTCGACGTCGTCTACGATGCGGTCGGCAAGGATACCTATCCGGGCTCGCTCGATTGCCTGAAGCCGCTTGGGCTGTTCGTCAGCTTCGGCAATGCCTCCGGTCCCATCACCAACTTCGACATCCTGCTGCTGTCGTCCAAAGGCTCGCTCTACGCGACGCGGCCGACGCTCGTCACCTACACGGCCAAGCGCGCGGATCTGCTCGCCAACGCCAACGAGCTGTTCGACGTGGTGTCGAAGGGCATCGTCAAGATCAACGTCAACCACACCTACCCGCTGAAGGACGCGGCGCAGGCGCACAAGGATCTGGAAGGCCGCAAGACCACCGGATCGATCGTGCTGTTGCCGTGATGGCATCCCCGCCCAGGCGGGGATCCACGCCGGTACCTGCCGGCCCACGAGACTTGCGTGCGTGCCCGCCTACGCGGGCATGACGTTCGATCCGAGCTGTTCGCGAGGAGCTTCTGATGGCGCAAAGACCGATCGAGGTGCACTACTGGCCGACGCCCAACGGGCACAAGATCACCATCATGCTGGAGGAGTGCGCGCTCCCCTACGAGATCAAGCCGGTCAATATCGGCCGCGGCGACCAGTTCAAGCCTGAGTTCCTGGCGATCTCGCCCAACAACCGCATGCCGGCCATCGTCGATCCCGACGGTCCGGGCGGCAAGCCGATCTCGGTGTTCGAGTCGGGCGCCATCCTGCAATATCTCGGACGCAAGACGGGCAAGTTCTATCCGGCTGACGAGCGCGCCCGCGTCGAGGTCGAGCAGTGGTTGTTCTGGCAGATGGGCGGCCTTGGGCCGATGGCTGGCCAGGCGCACCATTTCCGCAACTACGCGCCCGAGAAGATCGCCTACGGCATCGACCGCTACACCAACGAGGTACACCGGCTGTACGGCGTGCTGGATACGCGCCTGAAGGACCGGCCCTATCTCGCCGGCGAGTACTCGATCGCCGACATGGCGAGTTATCCCTGGGTGCGGCCCTACAAGAACCAGGGCCAGGACATCGCCGAATTCCCGAACCTGGAGAAATGGTTCCAGCGCATGCACGACCGGCCGGCGGTGGCCAAGGCGGTGAAGGTCGGCGAGGAGCTGCGCGCCAACTACAACCTGGCGACCGACAAGGAAGCGCAGAAGGTTCTGTTCGGTCAGCGCGCGCGCAAGTAGGGGGCGCGCACCGCGCTACGCCCGCTTCATTCACCATGCGCGCGCAATCCTGCGGCGCGCCAATCCCCGTGCGTTCCAGCTGTCGGACAATGCGCCTACCTCGGCTCAACGAGGGGCGCCAGCTCAAGCAGCGTCTCGGTTGGTGCGAGCCGGGGGTCGTATCCGGGCAGCCCTGCCAAGGGCGCTCCGCTCGATGTGGCCAGTTGGGTCACTCGCTGGAGCCGCGTAGCGGAAATCCGAATACGGCGCGGGGCGTCCGTGCCAGCATGGGCTGCCCGACTACATCAGAGCCAGGCGTGGATGCCCCGCTCCCTCAATTTTTGTGAACTGACATCCGCGGAGCGCGAGCGTCAGAAAGAAACGGCGCGTGCGCAAGTGGATGGCCGGCGCAGCTATTTATGTGCATGCCTCCGGCATGACGCGCCGCGCCGCCAGTCGGCCGCGGGGAGTGCGCTCGCAGCGCCGAAGAGACGACCCAACGAATACTTGCTCAGGGGAGAGACGATGGCGCCTTTCCCGTCAATTTGTGTGCGCCGCACTGTGAAATCCGTGACCTGACCATCGACTGGGCTTACAACGGAGCATTGGCTTTCTTTCTTCAGGGAGGATCCACATGGCCGCCAAAGAGCCCGTTGATACAAAGGCCCTAGTCTTCACTGTGCTCGCCGCGATCTTCATCATCGCGGTCAGTCTCGCGAGCCTGCATGCCACGATGGGCACCGACGGCGGTGCTACGCCGACCCAGAGCGCGAAGAAATAAGCTGGGTTCAGCCTAGCCTAGCCTAGGCCCGGGCGAGGGTGACGGCGGCGGTGGCGATGATGTCGTCGACGCTGGCCCCGCGCGACAGGTCGGAGATCGGCCGGGCGAAGCCCTGCAGGAAGCGGACCGATGGCGGTGGCGCCGCCCAGGTGCTGCACCAGCTTGTAGGCGATGTTGCCGGCATCGAGGTCGGGGAAGATCAGCACATTGGCCCGGCCGGCGACGGGGCTGCCCGCCTTCACCTTCTTGGCGGCCACGGCTTCGGACAGGGCCGCATCGCCCTGCAACTCGCCGTCGACGGCAAGCTCGGGGCGGCGGCTGCGCACGATCGCGAGCGCCGCGCGCACCTTGTCGACGCGCGGATGGCTGGCGCTGCCGTGCGTGGAGAAGGAGAGCAGGGCGACGCGCGGCTCGCTGCCGAGCAGGCTTTGGGCGCTGTCGGCGGAGGCCAGCGCGATGTCGGCCAATTGCTCGGGGCTCGGATCGGCGTTGATGGCGCAGTCGGCAAACACGTAGGTGCCGCGCGAGGCCGGCAGGATCATCAGGAAGAAGCTCGACGGTGTGGCGATGCCGGGGGCGAGCCCGACGGTCATCAGGCCGGCCTCGATCACTCGCCGGGTCGGGTTGGCGACGCCTGCCACCATGGCTGCCGCATCGCCGGCTGCCAGCATGGCGCCGCCGAAATAGAGAGGCTTCCTTAGCGTGCGCTCGGCCATGCTCTGTGTCATGCGCTCGCGGTTGGCAAGCAGTCTGCCGGCGTAGGCGGCAAGCGCGGCATCGCCGGCGGGATCGCGAATGGCACAGCCGTCGAGGCTGATGCCGAGGCCGGCGGCGCGGGCCTGCACATCGGCGGGGGCGCCGAGCAGCACCGGATGCGCCAGTCGCCGTGCGCTAAGCTGTTGTGCGCTGCGCAAAATGCGCTCGTCCTCGCCTTCCGGTAGAACCACCTTGAGCGCGCGATCCCGGATCGCGTTCATGCTTGCTGCGACGATGTCCAATGCCTGCCACTCCTTCGACGCCGGTTCGGCACTAGTGTGATGATCGAGCAGTTCGCCGGAGTTCGCAGCATGGTTCGGAGCGAATTTGTCGATCTGAATCACACTAGCAAGTTCATGATTCTAGTGTCCCTTATGATTGCGAAGTTCGCTCGGGACGCTAGCGGCGAGGTCAGGCGAACTTCGCAATCGGGAAGCTGGCCTGCATGCGGCTCGTCCTAGCACACGATCAGGCCCGCAGCGGAGATGCACCATGAGCACGGCCGAGACTGCAACCAAGGTCCATCGCGGCCTCAAGGATGTCTATTTCGAGCGGTCGGAAACTACTTTTATCGACGGCAAGGCCGGCGAGCTGCGCTATCGCGGCTATTCCATCCACGACCTGGCCCAGCAATCGACCTTCGAGGAGACCGCCTACCTGCTGCTGTACGGCGAGCTGCCGACCAAGGCGCAGCTGGCCCGCATCGACGCCGACCTGAAGACTGCCCGCCAGCTGCCGCCGCCGATCCTCAGCATCATCGAGGCCGTGAAGGCCGCACACCCTATGGATGTGCTGCGCACTGCAGTCTCCGCACTGGCCGCGTTCGACAAAGAGGTCGCAGACAATTCGCGTGATGCGACGGTGCGCAAGGGGATCAGGCTCACCTCGCAGGTGCCGATGATCGTTGCCGTGCACGACCGCATCCGCAACGGCAAAGCGCCGGTGGCACCGGATGCCAAGCTCGGGCACGCCGCCAACTTCCTGTGGATGCTGAAGGGCGAGAAGCCGTCGGCGGACGCCGCCAAGCTGCTGGATGTCGATCTCGTGCTGCACGCCGAGCATGGGTCGAACGCCTCTTCGTTCACGGCCCGTGTGGTGGTCGGCACGCAGGCCAACCTGCACGCGGCGATCACCGCCGCGGTGGCGGCGCTGTCGGGGCCCGCGCACGGAGGCGCGGCCGAGGACGTGCTCGGCATGGCCCAGGAGATCGGCGACCCGGCCAACGTCGCCGCCTACGTCAAGAAGAAACGCGACGCCAAGGAGGCCATCACCGGCTTCGGCCATCGCGTCTATCGGGCTGAGGATCCGCGCGCCCGACACATGCGCGAGGGCGTCAAGCGGCTGTCGCAGGAGATGGGCCAGCCCCAGTGGTACGCGATCCTCGAGGCGCTGGTGCAGGCAATGGCGCCTTACGCGCGGCACGGCGTCAACGTCAACGTCGATTTCTATTCGGGCGTCATCTACTACTTGCACCAGATCCCGAAGGACCTGTTCGTGCCGATCTTTGCCGTCGGCCGCGTGCCCGGCTGGACCGTGCAGGTGCTGGAGCAGCAGGCCAACAACATCCTGATCCGGCCGCTCACGCTCTACAGCGGGCCGGCGCCGCGCGACTACGTTCCGATCGACAAGCGCTGACGCGGAAGGCGCAAACAAAGGTCCGGGCGAGCCGCCCGGACCTAATCGGCCTCACATCTCAGTCGTAGTAGCCGCCGTCGAGGCAGGCGTAGTAGCGGTTCCACCAATAGCCGCTGCCAGTATCAAGTGCCCTGTGCCTCAGCCAGTAGCAGCTGCTCGTGTAGCCATAGTAGCCGTAGCCATAGGCCAGCGGCACGCCGACGCCCACGAACCGATGCCGGTGGCGGAAGGCAAACTTGTTGCCGTAGAACTTGCCGCCATAGACTTTGGGGCCACCGTAGAACTTCTGGCCACCGTAGAACTTGGGGCCAGCATAGGCCTTGCCGCCGTAGAACTTGCCGCCACCCGACCAATGGCCGCTTGGCTTGTAGGCTTGTGTCGTCTCGACGCTGCCGGCCAGCATCAGCACTGAAAGCGCTGCGGCAGCCGAAACCATCCATGTTTTACGCATGTGCTTCTCCTCGATCCCTAGCGTGATCCTCGAGGGACAGCACGATTGTAGGCGTCCAAGCAAAGCCAAGTCTTGTCAAAAACGCGCGAGACAGGCATGAGCCTGCCAGAAAGCTGCAGTGACGGCAGTATTGCCGCACAGGAGTAGAACGCCATGCAGGACAAGACGCCGGGCCAGAGGGCCGCCGCCTTCCAGTGGGAGGATCCGTTCCTCCTCGAGGATCAGCTGACCGAGGACGAGCGCGCCATCCGAGATACCGCGCGCGCCTACGCGCAGGACAAGCTGGCTCCGCGCGTGATCGAGGCCTATCTCCAGGAAAAGACCGACCGGGCCATCTTCGATGAGATGGGGGCGCTTGGTCTGCTCGGCGTGACGATCCCGGAGAAGTACGGCTGCGCCGGTGCCAACTACGTGAGCTATGGCCTGGTGGCGCGCGAGGTTGAGCGCGTGGATTCGGGCTACCGCTCCATGAATAGCGTGCAGTCGTCGCTGGTGATGTACCCGATCTATGCCTATGGCTCGGAGGAGCAGCGCGAGAAGTACCTGCCCAAGCTCGGCTCCGGCCAGTGGGTCGGTTGCTTCGGCCTGACCGAGCCCGACGCGGGGTCCGATCCCGCCGGCATGAAGACGCGCGCCGAGAAGGTGGCGGACGGCTACCGCCTGACCGGCACCAAGATGTGGATCTCCAACGCGCCGATCGCTGACGTGTTCGTGGTGTGGGCCAAATCGGTCGCGCACGACAATGAGATCCGCGGCTTCATCCTGGAGAAGGGCATGAAGGGGCTGTCGGCGCCCAAGATCGGCGGCAAGCTGTCGCTGCGCGCCTCCATCACCGGCGAGATCGTCATGGAGGGCGTGGTGGTGCCGGAGGAGAACCTGCTGCCCAACGTGTCGGGCCTCAAAGGGCCGTTCGGTTGCCTCAACCGGGCGCGCTACGGCATCGCCTGGGGCGCCATGGGGGCGGCCGAGGACTGCTGGCAGCGCGCACGCCAGTACACGCTCGACCGCAAGCAGTTCGGTAAGCCGCTGGCCGGCACCCAGCTCGTGCAGAAGAAGCTGGCCGACATGCAGACCGAGATCGCTTTGGGATTGCAGGGGGCCTTACGCGTCGGCCGTCTGTTCGACGAGGGCAAGATGGCGCCGGAGATGATCTCCATCGTCAAGCGCAACAACTGCGGCAAGGCGCTCGACATCGCCCGCATGGCCCGCGACATGCACGGCGGCAACGGCATCCAGATCGAGTATCACGTGATGCGCCACGCCGCGAACCTGGAGACCGTCAACACCTACGAGGGCACGCACGATGTGCACGCCTTGATCCTCGGCCGGGCCATCACGGGGATACAGGCGTTCTTCTAGGGCGGAGCGGCGGTCAGGATTCTATGACAGCGCGGGCGCACGTTCACCCCGACTGCAAAAAGGGCCTGCACCATGCTGGCATTCGACAGGGTTTCAGCTGACCTCAACGACGAGGTGCTGTTCGACTGCCGCCATCTCATCCTGGCCGGCTGGACGGGGCGAGATGAAGCATCCGTGCGCGGGCACATGGCCGAACTCGCCGAGCACGGCGTGCCGCCGCCGTCGACCTTTCCGCTGTTCTATCGGGTCAGTGCGTCACTGGTGTCGCAAACCGACCGCCTGGAGGTCTTGGGCCCTCACACCTCGGGCGAGATCGAATACGTGATCGTCGCCATGGACGATGGCCTGTGGATCACCGTCGGCTCTGACCAGACCGACCGCAAGGCCGAGGCACATGGCGTGGCGCTTTCCAAGCAGCTGGCCGGCAAGGTGCTGGGCCCGACGCTGTGGCGGCTCGATGAGCTGCGCGGCCGCTGGGACAGCCTGGAGCTGCGCGCACATGTCATGATCGGCGGCGAGCGCGTGCTCTACCAGGAGGGCTCCCTTGCCTTGATGCGCACGCCGGACGATCTCATCGCCCGCTACACAGCCGGCGGAGGCGCCATGAAGGCCGGCACGGTCATGATGAGCGGCACCCTCAATGCCATCGGCGGCATTCGCCCGGCGTCACGCTTCGAGATGCGCCTCGAAGACCCGGCGACCGGGCGCGCCATCACGCACGCCTACGACACGCGGCTGCCGGTTATCGCCTAGCCGCGCTAGTGCGATGATCGGGAAGTCCCCTACCACCTTCTGCAGCAAGGTTGGAGGCGGACTTCTCGATCTGATCGCACGAGCACACACATTGATTGAGCTAGTGTCCTTCAGCTCGCGAAATTCGTTCAACATCAGCCGCACGTGGCGCGATTTCGCGACGAGCCTGGGGCGCCGCATCTCTGGGCGGCAATGGCCTGGGCGATGATGGCATCCTGCTGCGGGCGCGACATGCCGGACGAGCGGCCGGTCACGTCGAAGCTGCCGGTTTCGCCAATGATCGCCTGATAACCGTAGACCCGCTCGGCGGAGCCACCGCAACCGCCAAGGGTTGCCGCAGCTGCGAACAGCGCCGGCAGGCACCAGGATGGGCGCAAAAGAGCGGACAGCGCGAAGCTGCGACGCAACGGAGGCATGGGCAACGCCTTTCACCGCAACGCAATTTCCGGCAGTACACCACACAGAGGTTAAGCCTCGGCTAAGCTGCGCTTCGAACTGACGCTGGGCCAATTGAACAGCGGCCGAAACCCGGCAAAGCCATGAACAGCCGATGAATGGCGCGTTCAGAGTGAGTTCAAGGGCCGGGTCCTAAGTTGCAATCACCCTGATTGATCTATCTTCCCCGGCGTGATCCAAGGGGCCTCGGTGTGCAGGGTCACCGAGGCCTTTTTCTTTTGCGCGCCAGCTTGGCCACTGCCATGCGCGACCACGGAGGATAGATGCTCGCCCTTCGGCCCAACTGCGAATGCTGCGACAAGGATCTGCCGCCGGATGCGGCGGACGCCCTGATCTGTTCCTACGAATGCACCTTCTGCGCGGATTGCGCGGCCAACCGCCTGCCGGGCGGGCGTTGTCCGAACTGCGGCGGGGAGCTGGTGCGCAGGCCCGTGCGGCCGAACGAGAAGCTGGCGAAGAACCCCGCCTCCACGCAGCGCGTGCTGAAACCCCACCCCGGCTGCGACAAAGCCGCGTAGGGCACGCGCGCTGGTCGGTCTGGAGCCCTTCCGCCCCGTCGAAATCGCAGTCGGCAGCCACCATCGAGTGCTGAGCTTGTCGAATCCCGGCGTTGCCGGACACATTCGCCCTGCGACATGCTCGGGGCTCGGGGTCGTTGCTTGGCTGTGAACCGGAAGGACTTCAAGCCCGGCCTGCCTCGACGGCGTGGCAGGCGACCTGCCGATCGCCGTGCGGCAGCAGCAACGGCAACTCGCGGCGGCAGCGCTCGAAGGCCAGCGGGCAGCGCGGGTGGAAGGCACAACCCGGCGGCGGCTCGATGGGATTGGGGATCTCACCCTCGATCACCCGCCGTTTGAGCCCGCTCATGGAAAGGTCCGGCAGGGCGTCGATCAGGGCGCGCGTATAGGGATGGCGCGGCGCCTCGAACAGCTCGCGGGCCGGCGCGTTCTCGACGATGCGGCCCAGATACATGACGGCGATGCGTGTCGCCATGTGGCGTACCACGGCGAGGTTGTGGCTGATGAACAGGTAGGTAATGCCGAACCTGTCCTGCAGGTCGCGCATCAGATTGAGGATCTGCGCCTGCACGGATACGTCCAGCGCGCTGGTCGGCTCGTCGCAGACGATGAAATCGGCATTCGACGACAGCGCACGGGCTATGCAGATGCGCTGACGCTGGCCGCCGGAGAATTCATGCGGATACTTGGCGCCGTCGACGGGATCGAGCCCGACCAGGCGCAGCAGCTCGGCGACGCGGGCCTCGGTCTCGGCCTTGTCGCTGGTGAGGCCAAACGCACGGATCGGATCGGCGATGATATCGCCTACACGCCAGCGCGGATTGAGACTGGCGAACGGGTCCTGGAAGATCATCTGCAGGCGACGGCGCAGCTTCTGGCGCTCGGCCTCCTGCGCCGGCGCCCACATGTCGACGCCGTCGAAGGCGACGCTGCCCGATGTCGGCGGCAACAGTCCGACCACCATTCTGGCGACCGTCGACTTGCCGGATCCGGACTCGCCGACCAGGGCCAGAGTCTCGCCGCGCTCGATCGTGAACGAGACGCCCGTTACCGCCTTGAGATAGGCCTTGTCCGTACCCTCGACCAGCCGATTGATCCAAGGCCGGGAGACGTCGAACACGCGGCTGAGGCCCTGCGCCTCGACAAGCGCCGGCTGCCTCATGCGGGATCTCCCGCCACCTTATCGGCGACCAACCAGCAGGCAGCCTCCGACGCGCCAGCCGGCATGCGCTCCGGCCGTTCGGTGCGGCAGCGGCGAAGGCGTGCGCGCAGCGCGGGTGGAAGGCACATCCCGCAGGTATGGCGGTGAGCCGCGGCATCGAGCCCGGAATCTGCGCCAGGCGATCAACCCGGCCGCCGATGGCTGGGATCGCGCCCATCAAACCCTGCGTGTAGGGGTGATGCGGCCTCTGCACCACCTCGCGCACCGGCCCGATCTCGACGATGCGGCCGGCATACATGACCGCCACGCGGTCGGCGGTCTCGGCGATCACGCCCATGTCGTGGGTGATCAGCATGACCGCGGTGCCGCGTTCGCCGCACAGCCGCTTGAGCAGCTGGATAATCTGCGCCTGGATCGACACATCCAGCGCCGTGGTCGGCTCGTCGGCGATCAGCAACTCGGGCTCGGCGCACAGAGCCAGCGCCAGCACCACGCGCTGGCGCATGCCGCCCGAGAACTCGTGCGGGTAGCTGTCGATGCGCGCGCGCGCCC
Organism: uncultured Alphaproteobacteria bacterium; assembly: GCA_963840445.1. Lineage (GTDB taxonomy): Bacteria > Pseudomonadota > Alphaproteobacteria > Rhizobiales > Hyphomicrobiaceae > AWTP1-13. Next base: position 40,330 of record CAWIZC010000041.1, read on the forward strand.
CCTGGATGCCGACCTCCTGCAGCAGCGCGATGGCTCGCTCGCGCGCCTCGGCCGGCGACACACGCTTGTGGGTGCGGATCGTCTCCACGATCTGATCGCCGATCCGATAGAGCGGGTTGAGGCTGGTCAGCGGGTCTTGGAACACCATGCCGATGCGCGCCCCGCGTATCTTGCGCATCTCGTCCGGCGGGGCATTGTCGATGCGCTGCGCACCGAGCCACACCTCGCCGCCGGTGATGCGCCCAGGTGGCTCCAGCAGGCCGATGACGGCTGCCCCGGTCAGCGATTTGCCGGCGCCCAACTCTCCAACTACGCCCAGCACCTCGCCGGCGGCAATGTCGAACGAAACCCCATCCACCGCCACGAGCTTGCCGCGGCGGCCGAGGAATGCGACCTCCAGATTGCGGACGGAGAGGACCGGCTCGGTGATCGCCACGTGGCTAGTGTCCCAATTCCGAAATGCGCCAAACCTGACAGCTATCGTCCCGAGCGAACCTCGGAATCACCAAGGACACTATAATCATAGATTCAATAGTGCGGTTCAGATCGAGAAATTCGCTCCAACTCTCGCAGCGAACTCCGGCGAATTTCTCGATCATCACACTAGTGTGGTGTCTCGCAAATGCCATCACCCTTCGCGGCAGGCTCCATCATGGCATTTGCGGACTGAACCACACTAGAACCGGCTCTTTGCTAGTGTCCTTCAGTCTCCGAATTGCCTTGCCGACGGCGCGGCAAACGTGAAGGCAATTCGGAGACAGGACACTAGCGGCCGCTATTGCTTCGGCGCGGCAAACTTCATGTGCACCCAGTTGTCTGGCGACACCGGCACATCGAGATCGCTTTTCATGGCATAGGCGAGCAGCTGATCGTGCAGGGGGATGTAGATGGTCTCATCCTGCAGGGTCTTCCAGATCTCGCCGATCGCGGCATTGCGCTTGGCGATGTCGATCTCCGAAGACAGCGCCTCAATGCTCTTGTCCAGCTCGGGATTGGAATAGCGTGTGAGGTTCCAGACGCCGTACCTTCCCGTGCGCGTGTGATGCAGGAAGCTGAACGCGTACTCGCTGTCATAGGTCGGCACGCCCCAGCCGAGCAGGTAGAGCTCTGCCTCGCCGTTCTGGATGGCGGGAAAGTGCTTGGTCTTCGATTGCGAGACCAGATTGGCCTTGATGCCGATGCGCGCCAGCATGGGCACGACCGCCTGGCAGATACCCTCGTCCGACAGGTAGCGGTCATTGGGGCAATAGAACGTGATGGAGAACCCGTTGGCGTAGCCGGCTTCGTGCAGCAGCGTCCTGGCCTTGCCGACGTCGACGGCCGGCGCCTTGCCCCAGTTTTCGCTGTAGCCGTTGACGAATGGCCCGATGACCATGCCGGAGGGCTTGGACTGATTGCGCATCACGGCGCGGCGGATGCCATCGCGGTCGATGGCGACGTTGATGGCCTGGCGCACGCGTTTGTCGGCGAATGGGTTCTTGCCCTGCACGTCATCGGACTTGAGATCGGCGGAGCCCACGTCCATGCCGAGGAAGATGGAGCGGTTCTCCTGTCCTAGGTTGACCCTCAATCCCGGTGTCTTCTGCACGCGCTCGATGTCCTGCACGGGCATGTCCTGCACGAAGTCGACCTCTCCCGACAGCAGGGCCGCAACGCGTGTCTCGTCCTTCTTGATCGTGACGTAGGTGATGGTCTCGATGCCGAGCGGGAACTGGCCTTTGCCCCAGTAGCCGTCGAACAGCTTGAGGACGGTGCGCACGTCCTGTTCACGCGACACCACGACATAAGGACCCGTGCCGTTGGCATTGCGGGCCGCGAAATTGTCCTTCCTGGACTTGTAGTCCTCGACGGTGACCGTGTTGTTGGCCTCCGACCACTCCTTGTCCATGATGTAGATGGTGGTGAGCTGCTCGGGCAGGATCGGGTTCGGCCCCATGGTCTTGAAGTGCACCGTGTAGTCATCGACCTTGGTCACTGCCTCGACGGAGCTGAGGATGGCCTTCATGTCTGAGGTCGGCTGCAGCGCCCGCTCGATCGAAAAGACAACGTCGTCGGCGTCGAACGGATCGCCGTTGTGGAAGCGCACGCCCTGGCGCAGCTTGAATTCCCAGACCGAGGGATCGTCCGTGACCTTCCACGAGACGGCCAGAGTGGGCAGCAGCTTGCCGGTGTACTCACGCAGGATGAGCGGCTCGTAGATCTGCTGCAGGAGGTTGTGGGTCGGCCCCTCGTTCTGGGAATGCGGATCGAGCGTCAGGGCATCGCCAGTGCGCGCCCAGGTGATCGGCCTGCCTTCTGCAGCGCCCGCCAGCAGGGCCGTTGCGACCCATGCCGCGAGGGCTTTCGACTTCCATGCCCCGCACATCTGTCTGCTCCCCGAACCGCCCATTGCACCCCTCATCGCAGCTTGGGGTTGAGCGCGTCGCGCAACCAGTCGCCAAGTAGATTAACCGCCACCGCCAGCAGCGCCAGCGTCAATCCCGGAAACACCACCATCCACCATGAGCCCGAGAACAGATACTTGTTGCCGACCTGGATCATGGTGCCGAGCGAGGGCTCGGTCGGGGGCAGGCCGACGCCGAGGAAGGAGAGGGTCGCTTCGGTGATGATGGCCAGCGCCAGGTTGATGGTGGCCAGCACCAGCACGGGCCCGAGCACGTTGGGCAGGATGTGCTGGAACATGATCTTGAAGGAACCGATGCCAATCAGGCGGGCCGCCTGCACGTATTCCTTGTCGCGCTCGACGAGCGTGACCCCGCGCACGGTGCGCGCGTATTGCACCCAGTAGGACAGGCCGATGGCCAGCACCAGGATCCAGAATTTGCCGCCTTCCAAGGTGTAGCGTTTGAAAATGGCGAGCGCCACGCCGTCGATCAGCAGAGCCGTGAGAATGGCCGGGAAGGTCAGTTGCACGTCGGCGACCCGCATGATGGCGGCATCGGTGCGCCCGCCCGCGTAGCCGGCCCACAGGCCAAGTGACAGCCCGATCGCCACCGCCAGCAGCACCGAGCACAGCCCGATCGTCAGGGAGGAGCGCGTGCCGTACATGATGGTGGACAGGATGTCCCGGCCCTGGTCGTCGGTGCCGAGCAGGAAGCGCGCCTCTCCGCCGGCCTCCCAGGCCGGCGGTTTGTCTGCGTCGATCAGCTCGAGCGATTTGAGGTCGTAGGGATCGTGCGGGGCGATCAATGGCGCCAGGAATGCGGCCCCGACCAGCATCGCCGTCAGGAGCGCGGCTGCCACCACCAGTCGCGAGGCGACGAAGCTTTGCCACAGATCGCTGTCGCGCAGGGCGGCAAGCCTGGCCCGCAGCACTCTCCCGACCGATCGATCGTCGATCTTCGGAGAAGGCGGTTTGCGCAGTTCGTCCGGTGAGCGCGCCTCCTTCATCGCTGCGTCCCCTTCCCGTAGATGCGGATGCGGGGATCGATGCGTACGTAAACCAGGTCGACGATCAGATTGATCAGCACGAACAGAAAGGCCACCAGCAGCAGGTAGGCGGCCATGACCGGAATGTCGGCATTCTGCACGGCCTGGATGAACATCAGTCCCAAGCCCGGCCACTGGAAAACCGACTCCGTGATGATGGCAAAGGCGATGATCAGGCCGAGCTGCAGCCCGATGATGGTGATCACCGGCACCAGCGTGTTGCGCAGCGCGTGACCGAAATTGATGGCGCGCTCGGACAGGCCGCGGGCGCGCGCGAACTTGATGTAGTCGGCACGCAGCACCTCCAGCATCTCGGCGCGCACCAGGCGCGTGATCAGCGTCATCTGAAACAGGCCAAGCGTGATGGCCGGCAGCACCAGCGCCTTCAGACCCGATATCGTCAGCAGGCCGGTGCGCCAGAAGCCGATCGTGGTGACCTCGCCGCGCCCGAAGGAGGAGAACCAGCCGAGCTTCACCGCGAACAGGTAGATCAGCAGGATGCCGATCAGGAAGGTCGGCAGCGAGATGCCGATCAGCGATACCGTCAGGAACAGCTTCGACAGCCAGCTGTCGCGATAGATGCCGGTATAGACGCCCATTGGCACGCCAAGCGCCACGGCGAACAAAGCGGCCGCCAGCGCCAGCTCGAAGGTGGCTGGAAACCGCTCCGCGATCATGCCCGTGACCGGTTGCTTGAGCTGGTAGGAGATGCCGAAATCGAAGCGTACGGCGTGCGCTATGAAGCGGCCGAACTGCACGATCACCGGGTCGTCCAGGCCAAGCTGACGCCTGAGTTCGGCGCGGTCATCAAGGGTCGCGTCCTGCCCGACCATCTGGTTGACGGGATCACCGACGTAACGGAACAAGGCGAATGCGATCAGGGCAACGGCCAGCATGACCATCAGCGCCTCGAACAACCGCCGGATCGCGAAGGCGAGCATGGTGTAGTGCCTGTGTGGACCCCCCGCTGGCTGCAGCCCGCACGCCGCCGCCAGGGCCTTCATACTCTTGCATGGCGCGAGACCGCGCTACTCCATCCAGACCGTTTCGAAGCGTACTTGGTTGTCGGCGCGCTGCACAATGTCGATCTTCCTGGAAACTCCCCAGGCAAGCGATTGCTGGTGTAAGGGAAGGACGCCGACATCGTTGTGCAACAGGCGGAAAGCTTCGGCGATCAAGTCATCACGTTTTGTCGTGTCGGTCTCGACCAGTATCTTGTCGATCAACGCATCGATGTGGGGATTGCAGTAGCCGCCGAAATTGAAGGTGCCGCCCTTGCCATTTTTGTCGCGGCAGCGCACCAGGTTGGTGAGCACGCCGTAGCTGTCGAGCGAGCTTGGCGTCCAGCCGAGCAGGTTGAACGAGGAATCGTAGCGCTCGGGCCCGGCCTTCTCGAAGTACTTGGCTTTGGGGAGCACATTGACCTTCACCTTGACGCCGATCCGCCCGAGCATGGCGGCGACCGCCATGCAGATCTCCTCGTCGTTGACGTAGCGATCGTTGGGGCAGTCCATGCCGAGCTCGAAGCCGTGCGGGTAACCCGCCTCTGCCATCAGCCGCTTGGCCGCGGCAGGATCATAGGGCCAGCGATGGAATTGCGAGGCTTGCGAGAACAGCAGCGGCGAGATGATCAGCGCCGTCGGTGACGACATGCCGCGCATGATCTTGTTCTTGATCATTTCGATGTCGATGGCCTGATAGAAGGCCTTGCGTACGCGCGGGTCTTTGAAGGGGTTCTTGCCCTTGACGTCGGAATAGAGCAGCTCGTCGCGCATGCTGTCCATGCTCAGGATGATGGTGCGCAGCTCGGGCTTCACCAGTACGTCGGCGATCGGGCTCTGCTTGATGCGGTCGATGTCCTGCACCGGAACCGGGTCCATCAGATCGAGATCGCCCGACAACAGGGCGGCAACGCGCGTTGCGTCCGACGGGATGGTCTGCAGCACCACTTCGTTGAGGTTGTGTTTGGTCGGCCCCCACCAAAGGGGATTGCGCCTGAAGACCGTCCTGACGCCAGGCTCATGGCTCACGATCATGAAAGGGCCGGTGCCGTTGGCCTTGAGCGCACCAGGGCTGAGCGAGGTGGCCGATGCAGGCTGGGCACGAACCGCGCTATTAGCCTCCGCCCACGACTTGGAGAAGATCAGCCAATTCTCCCACTCATAGTGCAGGATCGGATTGGGCGTCTGCAGGATGAAATCGACGGTATGGTCGTCGACCTTCACGACCTCGGCGTCGGCCGGGATGCGATTCCTCATCTGGGAGCCCGGACCGCGAGCGCGCTCGGCCGAGAAAACGACGTCGTCGGCCGTGAACGGTGAGCCGTCGTGGAACGCAACGCCCTTCCGGAGATGAAAGCGCCAGTGCTTCGGATCCAGCACTTCCCAGCGTTCGGCGAGACCCGGTACGATCTTCAGGTTCTCGTCGCGCTTGACGAGGCCCTCCATCACATTGGCCAGCATGCCCAGCGAGAAGGTCTCATTGAGCGAGTATGGATCCAGCGAATTGAGGCCGCCCTGGAACGCGAACCGCAGCGTCTTGGTAGGGCCGTCGCTTGCACCGATGCCGGATAGCAGGGCAAAAGCGATGACGAGAAAACGCAAGATCATAGGGTACTGCTCGTAACCGCTCCGGATGAGGCGGGGGGCCTGTCGGCGCCGATGGCAGGCTCGCATCGGGCGCCATATGTCGCAGATCGAGCACAAGTCTGAGCTCATAATGGTAAAAAAAGCGCTATCGATCCCGCCACGTCGGGCCGGAACCGGCTTGGCAAGGGATGGCGAATGTGGCTCAAGACGCGCAAAGGCGGCATGAGGACCGTGATGCAAGAGACGGGCAAGACGAGCAACCGCAACCTGATCACGGGCGCCACCGGCGACTGGGAGGTGGTGATCGGCCTGGAGGTGCATGCCCAGGTGGCCTCCAACGCCAAGCTATTTTCCGGTGCGTCGACGGCCTTCGGCGGCGCTCCCAACAGCCACGTATCGCTGGTGGATGCGGCCATGCCCGGCATGCTGCCGGTGATCAACCAAACCTGCATCGATCAGGCCGTGCGCACCGGCCTGGGCCTCAAGGCGCGGATCAACCTGGCCTCCGTGTTCGACCGCAAGAACTACTTCTATCCGGACCTGCCGCAGGGCTACCAGATATCGCAGTACAAGAGCCCGATCGTGGGCGAGGGCCAGGTCGAGGTGAGCGCGGACGGCGAGACCATCAAGGTCGGCATCGAGCGCCTGCACCTGGAGCAGGACGCCGGCAAGTCGATCCACGACCAGCATCCCGAATACTCCTACGTCGATCTCAACCGCTCGGGCGTCGCGCTGATGGAGATCGTCTCCAAGCCAGACATGCGCTCGGCCAAGCAGGCGCAGGCCTACGTGACGCAGCTGCGCTCCATCCTGCGCTATCTCGGCACCTGCGACGGCGATATGGAGAAGGGCAACCTGCGCGCCGACGTCAACGTGTCCGTGCGCCGTCCCGGCGGCAAGCTCGGCACGCGCTGCGAGATCAAGAACGTCAACTCCATCCGCTTCATCGGCCAGGCCATCGAGGTCGAGGCGCGCCGCCAGATCGACCTGCTCGAGGACGGCGGCAGCGTCGAGCAGGAGACGCGCCTGTTCGATGCGGGCAAGGGCGAGACCCGCTCCATGCGCTCCAAGGAAGAGGCGCACGATTATCGCTACTTCCCCGATCCCGACCTGCTGCCGTTGGAGCTGACGCAGGATTACGTCGATGGCTTGAAGAAGCGCCTGCCCGAGCTGCCCGATGAGAAGAAGCCGCGCTTCATGGGCGCCTACGGCTTGTCCGCCTACGATGCGGGCGTGCTGGTGGCCGAGCGCGAGAACGCCGAGTTTTTCGAGGCCGTCGCCAAGGGGCGAGATGGCAAGACAGCTGCCAACTGGGTCATCAACGAGCTGTTCGGACGCCTCAACAAGGAGGGGCTCGACATCGAGCGTTCGCCCGTGTCGGCAGCCCAGCTCGGCGGCATCGTTGATCTGATCGCCTCCAACGCCATCTCCGGCAAGATCGCCAAGGACGTTTTCGAGATCGTCTGGAGCGAGGGCGGCGACCCCGCCGAGATCGTCGAAAAGCGCGGCCTGAAGCAGGTGACCGACACCGGCGCCATCGAGAAGGCGGTCGATGCGGTGATCGCCGCCAACCCCGATAAGGTGGCCCAGGTGCAGGCAAAGCCCACCATGCTCGGGTGGTTTGTCGGCCAGGTCATGAAGTCCACCGACGGCAAGGCCAATCCGGCCGCCGTCAACGAGGTGTTGAAGAAGCCGCATCGGGCTGTAAGGGCAAGAGCGCAATGACCAAGGTCGCCCTCGTGATCGGTGCTGGTGATGCCACGGGCGGGGCGGTGGCGCGCCGCTTCGCGCGCGAGGGGTTCACCACCTGCGTGACGCGCCGCACCGCCGACAAGCTCAACCCCCTGGTCGAGCGCATCCGGCGTGAGGGCGGCACGGCGCGAGCGTTTGGCTCAGATGCCCGCAAAGAGGAGGAGATGGTCGGCCTGATCGACACCATCGAGCGGGAGGTGGGGCCGATCGACGTGGCGGTGTTCAACATCGGCGGCAATGTGCGCTCTCCGATCCGCGAGATGACGGCGCGGGTCTACTTCAAGACGTGGGAGATGGCGTGCTTTGCCGGCTTCCTGATGGGCCGCGAGGTCGCCAAGGTCATGGTGCCGCGCGGCCGCGGAACCATCATATTCACTGGTGCCACGGCGAGCGTGCGCGGCGGGTCGGGCTTTGCCGCGTTCGCCGGCGCCAAGCACGGCTTGCGCGCGCTGGCACAGAGCATGGCGCGCGAGCTGGGGCCCGAGGGCATCCACGTGGCCCATTCGATCATCGACGGCGCCATCGATACCGAGTTCATCCGCAGCAACTTCCCCGAGCGCGCGGCCCTCAAGGAGCGCGACGGCATTCTCGATCCCGACGCCATCGCCGAAGCCTACTGGCAGCTGCACCGCCAGCCACGCAGTGCCTGGACGCAGGAGCTGGACCTGCGTCCCTGGATCGAGAAGTGGTAGCGGCAGTGGCGGAGCATGCGCGGGGTGGCCGCTGCCGGGCCTCACACTCCTTCGGGCAAAGCCTCCGCTCCACGTGCGTCCTGAATTGGCGGCATCGCCTCTATCAACTCGTTGACCACGTCAAACACGGTCTTGGTTGGCCGCCGCGCCAGCCCTTCCAGCCGGTCGATCCGCACCTGAAATCCGGCCGCTTCCTCCGATCGCGAAGGTCGGTCCTCGACGATGTGGTCATCAGCCTCCAGGCCATGGCGCGCAAACAGGGTCGAGACGGCGGCTCGCGCATACACGGCTTTGCCCGACGCCAGGATCAGGTCGGGAACGAACGGCGCCGCAGCCAGATCGGCGACGATGTCCATCAATTCGTCGGCGGCGCTCCAGTCCGCCCAGAAATCCAGCGTGCGCACCCGCAGGACGTGGTGTCGGTCGACTTTCGCTCGGGCAATGGCCTGAGCCATCGTGGGAAGCAGGTAGTGGGCGGGGCGCCGCGGTGAATTGTGATTGAAGAGTATCAGGTTGGTGGCGCGAACATTGTGATCCCTCAAGTACAGCCGCATCAGGTCGCCTGCCGCGATCTTCCCGAGGCTGTAGAGGCAGCCGACCTTGGTGGGCGTCGACTCGTCGATCTGGCCGACGAGCGGGCTTGGAAAAATCTTCGACGAGCTGGCGTAGAAGATGCGCATGCCGGGATGGCAGGTGCGGGCGTACTCCAGGGCAACATGCAGTGCGCTGACGTTGACGCGGACCATGTCGGCGACGACCGGCTCATAGGTGAATCCGGACCCGGTCGGTCCATGCACGGCAGCGAAGTGATAGATCCGATCGGGCGCCACGGAGCGGACAAGTGCTTCGACCTGCCGTTCGTCCGCCAGATCGGCGGCCGCGTAGGTGAAGTGCGGATCATCGTGCACGTACCGGCTTGTCGCCTGCCGGCCGACGCCAACCACGCGGTCGCCGCGCTTCAGGAGGGCTTGGGCAAGGTAGCTGCCGTCCTGACCGTTGACGCCCAGCACCAGCGCCCGGGCCATCAGCCGGCGCCTTTGGCGAACATGAGATCAGCCAGGCGGCCACTCTCGCCTTCTGCGCTGGCGAGCGCGGCGGCATAGTTGGCGGCCGACACGACCTCGATCTGCGGCAGGGGAAAGATCATCTTCGTGCCGGCCAGAATCGTGTCTTTCTCGCGCTGCAGGAACTCTTTGCGGAAGTGCCAGGGCAGCACGAGATAGTAGTCGGGCTTTTGCGCCCGGGACTCGGCTTCCGATACGATCGGGATTTCGGTGCCCAACGTTCGCGACCCAACCTTTTGCGGGTTCCTGTCTGCGGCACAGTCGACCGTCAGACGGTTGACGCCATACCACTGGAGCAACACGTTGCCCTTGGTCGACGCCCCATAGATGTGAATTCGCTGCGCTTTCGCACGAATGTCGAACAACAGCTTGGACAGGTCCCATTTCAGGCCGCCGATGCGGCGTTCGAAGGCTGCATAGGGCTCGCTCGTGTCGAGCTCCATCTGAAACTCGGCGATGCGCAGGCGTGTCAGGAAGGTGCGATCGTTCGGCGTCCCGTAGGCCGAATTGGATGCGTGACAGGCATAGCAGCGGATGCTGCCGCCATTGATGTCGTTGATGCTGGCCCGGAATATGCGCAGGTCGGCCTTCTTCATTATCGCTTCCAGTACGGCCAGGCTGTAGTACTCCAGATGCTCATGGCATATCGTGTCGAAGGAATTCTGCAGCAGCATGAGCGGCAGATAGGACATCTCGAAGACCCAGATCCCGTCCTTCTTCAATAGCAGCTTGACCTTCCGCGCGAAGTCGACGGGGTCTTCCAAGTCATAGAACATCGCGATCGATGTGACGACGTCCACGCCGCCGGCCGGAAGTACGGCCAGAGCCTGCTCGGAAGGGAACACGGTGTTGATGACGACGGTGCCGTCGCGGATCTCGTTGGCGATATCCGATGGATCGACGCCATAGCGGGTCGAGCCTTCGGGATAGTTCGACAAGAGTGTTCCGTCATTGCAGCCGATATCGACCACGGTTGGTTTGGGCGACGGTATGGTCTCAAGCACGTTATGGACTATGGACTTCAAATGCCGACGCATCGTTTCGTTGGTGGCGGACCGGTACCAGTAGTTCGAGTAGAGTATCTCCGGTGGGAACGAATGGGCCAATTGCAGCAGCCCGCAGCCGTGCTCGTTTGCGGTGACGTCGCAGCGGACCAGGCGTGTCGGCAGTTTGCGCAACGGCGGCTGAATAGTTCCGGGTTTCGAGAAAGAGCCCTGCAGGTATTGCATGCCCAGGTCGATGGCGGTCGTCAAATGGGCCGATCCGCAAATCCGGCAGGTCTGACGATAAACTGGATGCAAGGCAGAACTCCTGTTTATTCTGCGAGAGAACGCAGTTTCACGCGCGATATCTGTTATCTATTATAGTAAAAGTGCGCCGCGTTTTCTGTGAACGCTGGTGGATATGCCCCGTTGATCAATCGACACAATCGCAATTGTCGGTATCAATATGATGCAGCATGGGCAGATCGATCGTGGATGTCCACCGGATTGGAGGCAGTCAGCTTCGGTTACCGTGCATATCCGGATGTTCGCCGCAGCGCATGCGCAGACCCTATCGTGTGCATGATACAGGATAGACGAGAGCCGATGAATTATGCCGCGTCAAAACCGAGAATGGCGATCGCGAGCAACTGCGAGGACAGCTCGTGTGGGATCGCCGCCTACACCCGGGTTCGGGCGGAGGCGCTCGCGGAGTTTTTTGAGGTCACAGTGCTTGACCTGCGATCCGCGAGCCTAATGAGGCCACCGGGTCGGCGCCGTGAAGCCAGCCTCAGAATTGATGAGATATGCAGCATTCTTCCCCAGTTTGACGTGGCCGTCCTCGAACTCGGAGTTCGGCATCTGGGGAGGGACACTGCCGGACTGCGTCGATCGCCTGTCGCGCTGCTGCGCGGCCGCAAAAAGACTGATCCTGACCATGCACTCGGTCTATGCGGATAGACAGGTCGGTGGGGATTTCGCACACGCCCAAGCCAGCGTTCTCGCGGGCCTCGCGCACCGGAAGAAGGATCGGCCGTATTGCCTGATAACGCATTCAAAGAAGGAACATGAAATATTGCGGACGGTGCATGGTATTGCCAATGCCGACAGCCATCCTCTTTGCTTCGTAACGGCCGCGCAAAAGCAGAGGAGACGCTCGAATGAGGGGTGGAGGGCGAAGCTTGGCTTGTCGAAGGACGATCAAGTCATCGGCTTGTTCGGGTCCTTTTCGAGATACAAAGACAACAAGTGTGTTTTGCGGGCTCTAAGCTATCTGCCAGCCAATTATAAACTGGTGTTCGTCGGCGGGGCGCATCCGTTTTCTCGAAAGCCGTATGAATACGACGGCAATCTGGCGGAGATCGTCAATGTGATCGATGATATGGCCGGAACCCCCCGGGCAATCGAAAACCGGGTGTCGTTTTTGGGGGTGGTCGATGACGACGCGTTTCTTGAGGCCATGGAAAGTTGTGATTTTGTCGTCGTCCCCTACCACGACGCGGGTCAACTCGCGAGCGGCGTAGCGTCGATTGCTTTCGAGTTGGGCAAACGCATAGTCGCGACCAACAGCGATGTGCTCGCGGAGTACAAGGGCTTCTACGGCGACTGCTTCGAGCAATTCGATATCGGCAACCATTTCGAGCTGCGCGACAAGGTTCTGCACTTCGACCCAGGCAAGGCGCGACGGGCGAAGGAAGCCAGGGACCGGTACACGCCCGAGTTGATGGCTGAGCTGCATCACTCCATTTTTGCGGAACTCCGCGATCCGGCGTATCGCAATGACGTGCAGCCTCAGAAGATCGCCGCCTTGGTCGAGTCATTGCGTCCGCCCTCAACAGGGGGAATGGGCGCAAGGGCCGGGGCATTTCTGCATTTGACAGTATCGAATCCACGGCGAGCGTTGACGGTCCTGAAGCGAAAGGTGAGCGCTTGACCCATATCCCAACCGCACTGACCAGCCTGACGCGGCAGGCGCGCGACCGCGTCAGCTTTGGTTTTTCCAAGCTGCTGCATCGCAGGGTGTCGGTTGAGCGTTTCAACACCCTCCTGGATGACGAGGCGCGGCAGCACTATTCGCCGGCGGTCAAGACGCTCTGGCGCGTGGTCCCCGATGTCATGCGCAGGAAGATCGAGAGGGCCAACGTGCAGCAGGGCTACATGCTGGCCGCCGTCGAGCAGCTGGCCGGCGGCTTGTGGGACAGACAGATGCTGTGCGTGGGCAGTTTCGAGGACACCGCCTGCTATTCCCTGCAGGCGCTCGGCTATCGGATCGAGGCCATAGATCCATCGCTTAACGTCGATCTCGCCGCATACCGGCGCGAGCATCCGGAACGGTTGGGAACCTACGACCTCGTATTCTCGACCTCCGTGATCGAGCACGTGCCCGAGGATGAAGCCTTCGTGGCCGACATGGTGGCGTTCCTGGCGCCGGGCGGCTATGCGGTGCTGACCTGTGACTACAATGACAGCTGGACGCCGGATCAGCCGAAGCCATCAACGGACGTGAGAATTTATACGCGGCATGACATGGAGCGGCTCGTCACTGCCATGGGCGACGTCGAGCTGCTTGATGAGCCCGATTGGGAGGATCACGTGCCCGATTTCACGATTTCAGAGGCGGGCAACGATATGCACTACGGCTTCGCGTCGCTCGCGGTTCGGCGGCGGAGCCGGCTTGCGCAGTAGCCCAGGATCAGGACGGTCCGCGTGACGCGGCGTCGGCCTTATCGAGGATCAGCGTCAGGCCGATCAGGTTGCTGTCGATGAACTGGATCTCGATGACCTGCTTGGCGCCGACAAGGACGATATCCATGTTGGCGTTGAGGCTCTGGCCGCGCACGGCGACGCGGAAGCCCTTGGGCGTGACAGTGCCGGTCACCTCGCCGCTCATGTCGCGCACCAGCTCCTTCCAGGTGCCGGCGATGGCCCCTTCCTTGTAGGTGACGGCGCTCTGGATCTCGACGTTGCCGCCCGCCGACGCGCAGCGGATGGACTGCTTCAAGTCATGGCCGTCCCCGGCAATGATGTAGGTGACGCGGCACTTGACGGCTTCTGTGTTGCCGTCCTTGACGCCGAAGCGGCCCTCCCCGACCCAGCGGCCGGAAAGCCTCTCGAACGGTGAGGGATCCTCAGCCCTGGCAGGCATTTGCCCGAGCAGGATCGCCAGGGCAGCAAGCAAGGCACTGAATTGCAATGCGCGCAGCAGACGAGCCGACATCCACGTCCATCCCGATTGCGGCCGGACACCGAAGGGCCGGCCAGTTTGTCCAGACTTTAGCGCACCGTTTCGTCAGCCGTCGGCTGGGCGTGCTGCCGCAGAGGCTTCACAGCAACGCAAACTTAGCAATAAACAGGACGGCAAGAATCGCTACCGCGGCCGACACGTCGCGGGGCCGTCCGGCCAGCAGCTTGATCGCGGCGTAGGCAATGAAGCCGAACGCGATGCCGTGGGCGATGGAAAACGTCAGCGGCATGGCGATGATGACCACCACGGCCGGCACGTACTCGGTGACGTCGGTGAAGTCGATCTCGGCAACAGCGCTCATCATCAGGCAGGCCACGTAGATCAGTGCCGGCGCCGTGGCGAAGGCCGGGATGGCGCCGGCCAGGGGGGCGAAGAACAGGGCGGCCAGGAACAGCACGGCGACCGCCACGGCGACCAATCCCGTTCGTCCGCCGGCATTCACGCCGGCTGCGCTCTCGATATAGCTCGTGGTGGTGGACGTGCCGAGGAGGGCACCGGCCATGGCTGCCGCAGAATCGGCGGTGAGCGCCCGCTGCGCGCGCGGTAGCGTTCCGTCGGGCTTGACGAGGCCCGCCTTGTGGGCGACGCCGACCAGCGTGCCGGTATTGTCGAACACGTCGACGAAGAAGAACGTGAAGACGATGGCGATCACGCCGATCTCGAGCGCCTTGACGATGTCGAGCTTGAGCAGCACGGGCGCGATCGAAGGCGGCAGCGAGACGAAACCGCCGCTGAAGCTGGTCAAGCCGAGGCCCGCGCCTGCGCCGGCCGCTCCCAGGATGCCGATGAGGATGGCGCCCGGTATCTTGCGGGCGTCGAGGGCTGCCATCAGCAGGAAGGCCACCACTGCGATGACTACGGCCGGTGCCTTGAGGTTGCCGATCGTCACCAGCGTCGCCGGGTGCGCGGTAATGATGCCGGCGCTCTTCAGGCCGATGATGGCCAGGAACAGTCCGATGCCGGCGGCGATGGACAGCTTGAGGCTGCGCGGAATGGCATTGATCACCCACTCGCGGATGCCCGTCAGGCTGACGATCAGAAACAGCACGCCAGACAGGAAAACGGCGCCCAGGGCGGTTTCCCAGGCGTGCCCCATGCCCTTGACCACGCCGTAGGTAAAGTAGGCGTTGAGGCCCATGCCCGGTGCCAGCGCTACCGGATAGTTGGCGTACAGGCCCATCAGTGCCGAACCGAGCGCCGCGGCCAGGCAGGTGGCCACGAACACCGCACCCCGGTCCATGCCGGCATCGGCCAGAATCGCAGGATTGACGAAGATGATGTAAGCCATGGTCATGAACGTGGTCAGACCGGCCAGCAGTTCGGTGCGCACGGTGGTGCCGTGCTCCTGCAACGCAAAAGTGCGCTCGAGCATGTTCGAATCCCCCCAACTGCCCGAAATCAGCTAGCGGAGCACACCACAAAGGGCGGCAAATTTCTATGCCGGGCGGGCCACAGTGGGGTCGGGTCTTGGCAGGGAGGAATGAATTTCAGCGCATCGGCTGTGGACGAAGCGTCTGATGCCTGCGTTTCAGGCCGTTTTGTGCAGGGTGTTCAGGAACGCCTCGAGTGCGGCCACAGCAAATGCACGCATATTGGCCTGCCGGTCGGTGCTGCCGGTCTCGATGGTCAGTGCCCGCTCCACCGGCCCGGCCACCGCGATGCAGGAGTGGCCGGCCGCATCACCATAGCGATTGCCGGTCGGCCCGGTTGCGCCAGTCTCGGACAGGCCCCAAACCGCCGCATGGTGCTCGCGGACGGTGCGCGCTGTCAGCTGGGCGTAGGGCTCGCTGGCGGGGCGCATGCCGGCCATGGTCGCCGTGTCGATGCCGAGCAGTGCGCGCCGCGATGCCGCAGTATAGACGACGGCTCCGCCCAGAAAATAGGCCGATGCGCCAGGCACCGCCAGCAGCGCGGCGGAGATCAGGCCGCCAGTGGACGACTCGCTGACGGCAACCGTCTGGCGCCGCTCTATGAGGATGGCCGCGATCTGCTCGGCGATCGGGATCAGCTTCTGCATCGGATCAACGCTCCACGGCGGCCAATTCCTCGGCCCGCGCCAGCAGGCGGCGCATGTTGTTATAGATCGGCACCTCGATCATCGAGCCGTCCACCGTCACGCGCGATTCGCCGCGCGCACGGGCCGCCTCGAACGCGGCGATAATGGCGCGCGCCCGTGCCGCTTCCTCGGCGTTGGGAGTAAGGACGCCATTGATGATCGCGGCATGGCCGGGCGCCACAGTGGCCTTGGCCTTGTAGCCGAGCCGGCGCGCCCAGCGCGTATCGCGCTCGACGCCCTGCTCGTCGCGCCAGGTGAACGGACAGTCGACGGCGGCGACGCCGGCCGCCACGCAGTCGACGAGGAAGCGCTGGCGAGAGAAGGCGAGCTCGATGCCGTCGTGACCGCGCTCGGCGCCGAGGTCGGCCGCCAGGTCCTCCGAGGCCATCAGGCAGGCGCGCACGCGCTTGCTGGAGCGGGCGATGGCCACCGTCTGCACCAGGCCTCGCGCCAATTCGATGTTGGGCCAGATGGCGGTCGAGCCTTCGGGCAGGCCGTACTCGCGCTCGAGCCGCGTGATCTCGGCATCGAGGCGCACGATGTGCTCGGGCTCTGCAACCTTGGGCAGGCCGACGACGTCGGGAGCGCCGCGCATGACGGCCGCGAGATCGTCCATGCCGTCACCGGCCAGTGGATTGACGCGCACGCCAACCACGTAGCCAGCCTCGCGCCAGGTGCGGAACACCTCGGGCGCCAGCGCTCGCGCCTTTGGCCGCAGCGCCGGCGGCGTGAAGTCCTCCAGCTCCTGGATCAGCACGTCGGCTCGGCTCGCCGGCGCCGCCTGCAACAGAGCGCCTTCGTCGGCGCCGTCCACGAACAGCCAGGAGCGGCAGAGATGGGCAGGGCGCACGGGCAGCTCATCCGTTGAGGATAATGGCGCAGCCGAGCTTCGCCACCGAAATCGGGATTGATTTCTAGCGTACTACGCTGGCGGCACGTGTGCCACCCCAGCTTCGCGCTGCGCGCGGGGGTCGCGCATGGCACACGTGCAACCGCTGGCGCTTGCACGGTCGCCTTCTGAAACGTTGGTGCCAGGCGTTCGAGGACTGAGCCCGAGAGCGGCAAGCCGCAGAAGGATCCGCGCTCCGGTATGGAGCACGGGGGGTGGTCCGAACAGAGGGCGCCGTCTTCTGGAAAGCCTGCTTGGTGTCATCAGGGCAAGCACCCGGGTTTACGAAACCGGGGCGCACGTCGCTGCCAAACTCGCGGCCACGGAGATCCGTCAACCGCCAGTGCTCTTGTTCTCGTACAGGTTGCTGTCATCGCCCGGACGCGGGCCCGCCAGTGCTACGTTCACTGCGCCCAGCGACAGCAAGGCGGCCAGGATGGCGATTGAGGCCCTCTTCATGACTGCTTCCCTTTATTTGCTGCGAGCTTGCTCGCTTGACAGCAGGGAAACGAATTCGGCCTGCGGAAGGTTTGCCGGCTCGCGGGCCTGTGAGCAGTGTTGATCGGCTGCGGCTCGGCTCGAGCCCTGCCAAAGGTTGCGAGTTGGAGCCATCACAGCCGAAGCCCGTCGTGGCTGAGGCCTAGTCGGATCGAGGCGGTCGTTGCGATCCTATTCATGATCAACCCGCCACCCGCTCTTTGTGTGCCAAAACAAGCGCGAGGCGGGATCGAGCCGCGGGGCTGTCGGCCGGGGAGCCGGCTCTATGTTGGCGGAGACGGAGGGATTCGAAGGGAAATTCAACTCTTTGGATGCGCTAGGAGTT
Source organism: uncultured Alphaproteobacteria bacterium (assembly GCA_963840445.1). Classification (GTDB taxonomy): domain Bacteria; phylum Pseudomonadota; class Alphaproteobacteria; order Rhizobiales; family Hyphomicrobiaceae; genus AWTP1-13. The sequence continues at coordinate 57,850 of CAWIZC010000041.1, forward strand.
TCTCGGCCCAAGACCAGACACCCGCCAGTTTGCCCACCATTCGGCAAATGGGAGAACCTCACCATTCCCGATCGCGCACGTTATCCACAAAACACCAACGGCCGAGCGCATCCGCTATCATCCACCTCCATCCGATAGGATAATTCGCATTCTTCTGGATCTTCCCTCTGTCCGCATTGTCTGCCTAATTGGGCAAAGGAACCTGATCCGAGAGGGTGTGATGTCGTCATGGGTGTCGTTTCGGCTACGCTCACCGAAAGAGGGGCTCAAGGATCCGATCGAAGCACCGCGAAACCCCAGTTCCGACCCCATCAAGTTTGTGCAAGTGGCATTGACCGACCCAAAGTCGGTTGGTCCCGCTGCATTGATCACTGCCCTTGATGAGATTGTAGAGCTTAAATTGTGGCTGAGCGCTACCTCAGCCAGCGGCTCACCATTCGACTCGTTTGCCGAATTTGCTGTCGCCAGCGCCCCGCATGGCCTTGGAGTCAGGTGCCAAGTGGGAGCGCGACTTGTGCGCCACGCATTGTTTGAAGGTGGCCACCTTAGTCAGTGGACAGATCTTCTGGAAAAGATTGCACGCAAACCTGGACGCCCCACAATTAGCACCAATAGCGATGATTATAGATTTTATACCGTCTCGAGGGCAAAGACCTCCCGAGACCGCTTGCTCTTAGCCCTCAAACGCGAATATCACGAATATTATTGCAAAGTCTGCGAGGGGCAATGCTCGCCATACAGGGCCGCACTTGATGCCGGGCTCGTCGAACCTAACGGAACGACCAGCTTGTGGCTTGACGTCCATAATCATATTGCGGCCAAAAAACTGAAAAACAAAAAGCAGGCACGGGTATTGAGGGATATGTTTCGGTCCTCATCACTTGACGCGCAATGTGCCTTGCTTGCCAATGTGTTAGACCCACATCTCGGTCCGGATCTTGCAAAGAGGTGGCGGATGCAGCATGCGCCGTCTGGATCAAGCAACTCCTCAGGCTCATAACCTGAGGTCGTAGGTTCAAATCCTACCCCCGCAACCATCGTTACCATACCTGATGTTCCTTTCTCGTTCACGGTTAGTAGCGCTGCGAGATCGCCTGTGATCTCCAACCCAACCGGTTCGCTTCTTGGGGTAGGCACTACGCGCACGCTTTGGACCAGCTCGCGCACCAGGGCCACGGCCTCAAAACTGGCTAGGTCGCCCGCCGTGAGCGCAGCCTGAATATCCTCGACCTTTTGCCGGTAGCGCTCGGCAGCGCGCGGGTGCAACTCGACTACTTCGGGCGAGGAGAATGTTGCCAACCGTGCCTCCCCGGCCTCCCGCTCCGCTTCCAGCGCCGCAATCCGTTGGCTGACACTCTTGGAACCGTTGCCGTTCTCGATTTCCTCGACCAGCCGAGCAATCTTGCGAACGATTTCGGCGAGGTCGCGCTCGGTCGAGCTTCGGGACTTGGTCGCCTCGCGGCCAAGGCGCTGACGCTCAGTTCGATAGGCCTCGACAGCTTCCGCAATGACGTCGGGCTCTAGCAAGTGCCTACGCAAAGCGGTGAGGACGCGGCCCTCTATTTCAACCGATGTCACACTGCGGGCATTGCCGCAGCCGCCTCGATTGATTCGGGCCGAGCATCCAAAGTAAGTGACTTGACCTCTACGGTTTCGAACGATCATCGGACCACCGCAGCAACCGCAGATAAGCAGGCCGGACAGCAGATGCCTTGGGCGTCGGTGGTGGCCTGGGTTTGCTCGGCCAAGCGCCACACGACGATCCTGGGCGGCCTGCCAAAGGTCGCGCGATACGATGGCTAGCTCGGGGACGTCCTTGGTAATCCACGAAGCCGGCGGATTCATCCGCGCCTGTCGTTTGCCCGTCGCCGGGTCCTTTACGAAGCTCTGCCGGTTGTAGGTGATGCGGCCGTCGTAGAGGCTGTTGTTCAACAACCCATTGCGCCGTTTCGACGAACCAAGAAGCGCCGAAACATTCCACGGCCCTCCTCGGGGACCTGGGATACCCTCTGCATTCAGCGCTTGCACGATTTTGAGGGGGGATCTGCCCTCGGCGTATTCGGTAAAGATGCGGCGGACCACGTCGGCTTGGCTCTGATTGATCGTCCGCCTGCCCCCTTCATCGCCTTCGCGCTCAACGTCATAGCCATAGCATCGTCCCCCCGGGATGCGACCTAACCTAACCCTACCGATCTGTCCGCGTCGTGTCTTTTGAGCCAAGTCGTCCAGATACAGACTTGAGATGATCCCCTTCAAACCGACATGAAGCTTGCCAACTTCGCCATCAGCCAGCGTCACGATCCGCACGCGCCAATAGGAGAGCTGCTTGTACAGTCCTGCGGTGTCAGCAAGGTCGCGACTGAGCCGATCCAGACTTTCGGTCACGACAGCTTCGAACCGCTGCGCTTCCGCGGCGCGCATCAGCTCTTGCAAGCCAGGGCGATTGTGAAGAGAGGCGCCGGATATAGCGGCATCCGTGAACGTCGCTACCACCTGCCAGCTGTTTGTGGAAGCGTAGTCATTCGCCAGCGCGACTTGGTCGGCTATAGAAGACGCGTCCTGGAGATCGCTACTGTACCTGGCGTAAATCGCAACGCGCATTCGACCCGCTCCCTCTAGAAGATATGGCATGATCCTCGGCCGCAGCTTGTCGGGCAACGGCTATGCGTATGACGTGCTCCTTTGCGCGCCGCATCGATGGTTCGTGCATTGTTGCCACTGTGCAAATCCCCGTTGGACGTAGAGCGAATCGGCTCTCTCGCTTCTACAATGGTGATTCGCTGAAGGGGCTAACAGCCCGTACTTTCTACCGAATTTCGGCGAGGTGGAGATTGACGAGCGCAGAGGATGTCAAGATCTATGCGGCTGGGCACGCTGCTGCTCTTGCTGCAGACATTGATCCCGATCTGTCTCCCGAGGCCTGGGCCGACAAACCGCTTTTTTCGTGCAAGCTGGAGGACGTGCGCCACTTTCTCGAAGGGGGGCTAAAGGAATTTCGACGGGGTGCAGAGCTCAAAGACGGCGGCAGACTCGGGATGCAGCGTGCCTTAACGGCCGCGCTGTTCATGCTCGGTAGTCAACTAGTCCGACGTCGAGATCATGAGCTGCTGACGCCGCTAATGACGCTGTCCAGAGCCTTGGACGATTTAGACACTGGTGGTCTACATCCTGCTTTTCTACCGCGACGCTCCGGTCGGCCAGCCGCAGGAACGGATGTAGTCGAATTTAAGGGGCGGTGTCTTGCGGCCGCCGACGTACTCCATCGACATGCGCTTGCGGGCAGCCATTTACCACGCCGCGAAGCCGACCTTGCGGTAGCTAAGCGAATGCACGTGGCAGCGACACGTCTTGGGATTAGAATGACAGACAAGAGCCTTGCGACTTGGCGGCGGGATGCTCGCAAGGCGACGAACAAAGGCGGATTACCCACGACGCTGTTTGTCTGGGTACAGGCGGCGCAAGGCATGGCAAAAAACTTGCGTGATGTTGGGCTGGGACCCGAAGAACAAATCGCATTATTGCTGGAGCCCTTTTCCGGCACAAACCTGTCCCATTTACCTGTCTCGGGTAAAAACGACGGGACATAATACTGCTCCTTCTGTTTCAGCAAGGCAGCACCCAGACGTCGAACACTCGGCCCTCACGTCCGTTGCTGGGTAAACCTGACTGGAATTGAATATCTGCCGCGAGCACGGCAGATGATCTTTTTCTGCCTTAATGGGGTCCTGAATTAGTGGGAGAGCAAGAAAGTTCCGGCGCTTAGGCACTTCGGGCGTCAGCCGACTCAATCACGAGGCCCAGATTCCTAATCTGGGGGTCACAGGTTCAAATCCTGTCGGGGTCACCAATAATATCAATGATTTGATTGGGACCCGCGTTCCGCAGAAATTGGATAGAGGAACGCCAGCGGAACGTGAACTAGCCTGTCACTTCACGTAGCTCGGAGGCATCAGCTTCACGGTGTGCCCCAGTGATTGCAGCTCACGGCTCCAATGATGTGCTGTTGGGCAGGCTTCAATGCCCACCAGGCAGGGCGACAGATCGGCGAAGAACTCAAGGACCTTGCCGCGGCTGACACGCTTGCGGATCACCACAGCGCCATCACCATCCACGCCGTGGGTCTGAAACACGGACTTCGCAATATCCAAGCCGATCGTGATAACTTCGCCCATGGACGGCTTCCCTCAAGTGGTTCGCTTCGATGCAACCACCCTATGGCAACCTCGATGCCGCAGAGTGGGCGCCGTCCACAGCGGCAAAAGCGTCGCGGACCTTGCGTCCGCTTTCAAGTTGAAGCGGTCATTGCCCAGCGGCACGCTGGACGACGATCACCACCGACAGCGCCTGGGAAAGCCCTTCCTCGTCAGGTCGGCCGGCAGCGCCACCTCATGGAGGTCGCGCTCTATCGCGGCAAGAGCATTGATGCTCGATGGTGAGCTGAAGGGGTCGCCGATGTCGCGCTGTCTCATGGCCCACCGCGTCCGATAACTTAGCGGACCCTGATTTAATAGGGACTTCGGCGTTAAGGACTCTGGGCGATAGCTGCCAGAGTGAACTCGGCTTGCGCTCCGAGCGTGCCGCGCAACCGGAGGCGACCGAGCCTGAGGATGTGTTTGAGATGAGCAAACAGCATCTCGACACGCTTGCGGTCGCGACGGGATTGCTCGAAGGCGTCCGTCTTGGCGAGCGATCGAGCCACGTCGCGGGCGTCCTCGTTGACGTCGCGCCGCGGCCGATACCCAAGCGAGTCCGGAGTTCTCGATCGATTACCTCACGTCAAGCAGACGTTTCTTCAATCGTTGAAGCGTCCGCCCAAAGGCCTTGTTATCTCTCAGCGCCCGGGCAAGGACCAGCCCATCCTCGACCATCTCACCGAGCACGGCTTCTCGATTTTGAAGGTGGAAGAAAACTAGCATGTGGCGGCTCCGGAAAAACTGGCGGTCTTAGCGGCCAAGCACGGTCACTTTGACGCGAGCGGTACCGCCCATGCCGATAGCTCCAGCCGCCGCCTTCGAGAGATCGATGATGCGACCAGCTGTATGTGGACCGCGATCATTGATACGCACGTCCACCGAGCGACCGTTTCCCGTATGCGTGACGCGAACGCGGGTCCCAAAGGGCAGTGTGTTATGAGCGGCCGTCATGGCGCTGGGATTAAAGTGGCCGCCTGAAGCAAGGCGTTGCGGCTTTGAGTAGTAGGATGCCACGCCTGTCTGCCCCGAACTCCGTGTGACGCGGTCTGCCGCTGCTGGCCCGGACACTGATATTTGCATAGCGATTAACACTGCGGTTGGCAGAAGAAACAATTTCATTCTGTTTGCTCTCTCTATCGGGAAGCTACGCTTACACAACGAGCGAAACGCCAATCCGTTGCCCACACAGACGGACGCATGGTCTTTGCGAACCAAATTGGGGGTTTAAGGCGTTTTTCGTAACGTTAATCATTAATTTTACCAACGGAACCCGCCGATAATTTTAATTCCTACCTCGATGCGGTCCGGCGAGATCTTGCACCAGAGGATCCAAAGCAGCTCACGAGTTCAAGACGCGGAGCACTACTTTCAATAGCGGTCGGTGAGACGGTGCGGCTCTCGAATATTGGAAGGGGAGTGCACGCGGTTTGGATGCGGTGCGGCTCACGAATTCTGGACAGAGGCGAGGCTGCGAGCGCGGGGTTGTGCGAACTATGTGATGGTTGCAAGGAACAAGTAGACGAGAGTGCAGACCCCGAGGAGGAGGCCGACTGCGATCGCGGACGCCCATGCGCGGGAGCGGGGAGGTTCCGCCTCGCACCGTGGCGGGGCCTTCGCGTACGCGTGAAAGTCCTCCCCCTATTTGGGGATCGCCATCCGCGCAGAAGAGACCATTCTTACGGCCGGCGTGACGCTACTAGCCCTAATAGCGACACCAGTTGGCTGCCCGGCCATGAAGGGACTGGTCAGGGCTCAACCAATGTGGGGTCGCATCTGCTTAGGTGCGGCCCCACGATCTTTCTGGACTGCCTGGTGACCAACCCTGACAACGAGCCCGAGCTGTCACTGCGCGAAGCAGCTACCTTCCTCTTGGCGCTGATCGTATTTATCGCGCTTATGGCGTGGGCGGCAATTCAGTGGATGTGACGGAGCAGACCCAGCACCATTAGCGGCCTTTGGTCTCAGATAATCATGAGGTCGCGCATGGCTTGCGCCACTGTGTGCATGCGATTGCGGGTCCCGAGCTTTGCTTGCGCTTTCTTGAAGTGACTGCGGACCGTTTCTTCGCCTACGCCGAGCGCCTGTGCGGTCTCCTGCACCGTCTGACCAACCGAAGCATGGCGCAATACCGCCTGTTCCCTCGGGTCAGGCCCGCGTTTGAACCGACGCGCTTTACGTCATCTCCCACCAGTCCTTCCAAGCGAATAGCAGCCGCACTGGCGGCCATATTCAGTAAACCTCGTGCCTGCTGTGTGAAGCTGTGATTAAGAACTCCTGGCGACCAAAACGCCACCACCCATCGTCCGCCAACGGGGCACAGGTAGCCGTCGCGCATGCCATGTTTGAGGGCCAGCTCGAAGAACCATCGATCGATCCCGATTGGATCAAGCAGTCTGGAAAGCTCTGTCCATGTGAAGGGGGCAAGGCACGTCCTCGCGGTCATCAGCCCTATGGGGTGTGCGCTTGCGACAAATGCGGTCCACTCCTCCACCCATCCCCCAGGAACGTCCCGATGCACGAAGACGTTTTTGCCCGGTTCGATGCGGCGCCAGTCGCCGACCTTGACGGAGAAGCGGTTGGCGCCATGGACGCGAATAGGCTTCTTTTCTGAGATGATTTCGTCCAACCTACTCAACACCTCGTCCGGTGTCCGAAAGCTCTCAATTTCCAAAGTATAGTCAATGATCCGAGTTGTCGTTTCTTGATCGAAATAGCTTTGCGCAGCCGACATCAGTTGCATCCATCCAATCCTTTTAGGCCTCGATGATCTTGTTGCGGATGGCATAGCGAACCAAATCCGCCGTCGTGCGCAGTTCCAATTTCCGATGGACAGTGAGCCTGTGGGTCTCGACGGTCTTTGCGCTGAGATTGAGGATGGATGCGATCTTCTTGTTGCTATTACCTTCGGCGACGAAGCTGTAGCACGCTGCGCTCGCGCGCACTCAGCGGGCTGTCGCCGCCTTTGGTCTGATGAAAGGCATGCAACAAGGTTGTGGAAGCCCTGCCTGTGAAAAACGGCTTGTGCCGCGCGACCGTGTCGATGGCCGCCATCAGCAGGCGTTGCGCATCAGATTTGAGAACGTAGCCAAGGGCACCCGCGTGAAGTGAATCGTAAATGAGGTTGTTGTGGTCGTGCATGGTGAAAATGATCACTGCGGTGTCCGGGCTGTGCTGGCGGATCTGCTTCGTGACTTCCACCCCGTTGAGGAAGGGTAAAGAATAGTCGATGATGGCGACATCTGGCGTCGTCTTGGTCGCTTGAGCGACGGCTTCCTTGCCGTCCGCCGCTTCGGCCACCACCTCCCAATCTGGCCGCTCGGCGAGCAGGGCCCGCAGGCCGCACCGGACGACCTCGTGATTGTCGGCGATAAGGATGCTTGTCATTACGGCTCTCTGGAACCTTTCGACCGTGACTTAAACGGCAGACTAGCGTGCGGGTTCCGTACAATTGATGAACCTCCAGTCTTCACGGGTGCCTTCAGGGTGATGCCCCTGAAACGCATAAGCTCGCCACGGGCCGGCTCCGGATAAGGTGTCCTTTACGCGCGTACGTGCATGCACGCGCACGAACAATGCAATCAATGCTTAGGCGCTAGGCCCGCGGGCTGATTTTCGTTGGGGTGTACGCGGGCAAGGGTGAGCCATCGGCCGAGCAAACCCAGCACCAATGTTGGACCGACCAGCTCGACAAGATAGGCCGTGGCTGCCGAAAAGAGACAGACGGCCGCTAAGCGTACGATGGGCAGTGAAGAGCGCTTGAAGCCGTCGGCATCATGTCTATTCATGCAATAGGGGACTGCTGCGCGGCTGCGAGGCACGGGGGAACAGGGACTATGACTAAATTTCCAAAGGTATCAGGGACGACCGAACGTGAGCTCGCACTAAGGCAAAGCCATCGTGAGGACGGTGTGTTCGATGCGCTTGTCGAAGTTTTGGAAGAGACGCCTGAGGCGCTGTCGCTGGAATACTCCGCCGATTTTCTCTGCGACCTCGTCCGCTCTCAACTCCCGGATGTCACAACCCTGGAAATCGTGAGGGCGCTGGACATGCTGAGCGCCAGGACAAGCGCACTACGTGAGCTCATGCAGAAAGATGGAAACCACGTCTAGCTGGGTTGCCTGCGAGCGCGGGCCGGGCGTGTCACAGCAGGTAGATAATTCAACCAAATTCGCTAAGTGCCGTTGCATTGGCTTTCGGAAAGAAGCCGGCGAAGACAAAGAGCCCCGCCGACGAGCGGGGCTCGATAGGTGAAACCGCCGCTTCTGGTGACCTGTAAGTTGATGCCCAGGAAGCTCTTTGCCTTGGCCATTTCGGCGTCCCACTTGCCTAGCTGCACTGGCGTGAGGAACTTTTCAAGTCGTTCGCGGGCAGTGCCGCGAACTGACTTCAACTTCGCGATCACATCAGCCCTGCTCATGTTGGGATTGGACTGGCGGAACTCGTCGATCTTTTCGCGGGCGTTCTCAAGCGCGGTTTGCAGTTTGCTTTTTTGATCATCAGACAGGTTCAGATCACCGGCAATTCGTTTGAGTTCAGTAGCCACTGCTTGCTTGGCTTCAGGACTAAGCATGGTACTTGCTCCGTGCTGGTGTGGGTGCCTCATGTGTGGAGGACGAGAGCATCAAGCACGCTTGGCCGAACCGAAACATCGGGCGATTCCCGAATTCGATCTCTTCCTATTCTTTATCGGAGGTAAACCCGGGTTCGACCCCGAACAGGAGCAATTGCCCCCGCCTGTCGGTTCGTCGGCTTCGGGTCAATTTTCCCCGTCGGGCTGACGGTCTCCTGACGGAAGATGTACACCGATAAGCGGACATCCCGGCGCTTGGCTTGGTATGGCGCGTTCGTGCCAGAAGCTGCCGAACTGACGGGTAACAACCCGCTCAACCCTTCGGCCTTCAGCGCAGGGCGTGACCTTGGTAAAGCTCGCGAGCAGCATCCACGCCGGCTGCTACCTTCGCGAGGCGAAGGTCCATTATGGCGACATGGGGTTTGAGTGCCGTCGCTCGTGCAATCGCGTCTGAGGCCGACGCTGCCCATGCGCAGACTTTCGAGCCAGGTCGGCCACAAGCTTGGTAAGATGCGTGGCGATGATGGCGCTGTTTTCGACGATCAGCACACGCTTCCTTTACCGTGTGACAATGGTATCAAAAGCTCGCTCGTATAGCCCGACAAATCCTGTCGAGTTTCAATGCTCGCACCAAGCTGCTCGGCCAAACCGTCTAAAATTTGCGTCCCTAGACCCGGTTGGGATTGCTGGTGGATGCGCCCCCGCCCTTTGTCCGATATCGCAAGCTTCAATATGCCTCTGGTCTCTCCGCGCAATGTAATACGACAAGGGAGGGCGCCATGCTTCATCGCGTTGGTCACTAGCTCATTGACGATTAGTGCCAATGGAATAGCCATGTCAGTCGGCACCTCTATGCGTTCAAAATCGGTCTCGATTCCGTCTACGCAACCATGAGCTCTGCCAATGTCATGACATAGGTCGCTGAGGAAGGTGTCGAGCCGTACGACGGTGGGGTCATCGCCGGTGTACAAACGCTCATGCACAGCAGCGATCGCGAGAACTTGGGCCGCCGTTTCGCGCATCGCATCGGCAGCGCCGGTGCCCTTTACAAAGGGTGCCTGCAAGTCAAGAATGCTCGAAACGATCTGCAGGCTGTTTTTGACGCGGTGGTTGACCTCCTTGAGCAGGAGGCTCCTTCTGCCGAACCTGCGTCTCAAGTACAGCCTTGGCTTTCTCAAGCTCATGCTTCTCATTCAGTTCCCGCAGCTCCGTAAGCTCCACAAAGAGTTGCGTACTCATGTCGCAACGAGCAGCCTCCGGGCCCTGCAAAAGCAACCGCGCCAACTCCTCGTTAACTCTCAGGAGTTCACGTGCGTCTTCTTCAAGAGCCAGTTTGGGATGGAGCACGGTCCAATAGTGGGCAGTGCGGATGAACGCGAGCAGCCCCAGCAGATGCTCAAAACGATTGCCACCGAGTACGCGACGCAAGGCGTCACGAGCGCGCTCCGCTCGCGCCGGTTCCACAAAGACGAGAGTGGCGGCAGCGATAAGCCAGTCCTCGGATTCTGTTTCTGGAGCGGGCCATTCCTTGATTGCGCGGAGCGCTTCTGGCCTACCCTGCACGAAGCTTAGGTCGCGGTCCCAAGGCGGCGGCGTTTGCAAAAGCTTCATCGCCTGCCCGACGCTCTGAACGACCACCGTGGGGTCACCGGAAGAATGCCCTCGCCCCACGAGGAAGGCGCAATGGCGAACAATGCAATAGCGAGCCTCGCAGAAGCGGGTGTGTCCCACATCTGGAAGTTGCCCCTGATTGCCCGCTGGACGACTCGGACCCCCAGAGATTCTCTATTCTTGGTGCGCGAGCGTAGAAGCGCCCAGAGAGGCGTGAGCGCTGGCGTCGTCGAGCACTGGTGTGTCACCCCTGCCAGCCCCGCGATGCCAGTGCAGCCGCAAGCTCGTGGCGTCTGTGCGGGTTGCAGCCGGTTCGGCCAAGGAAGCTCGCGGACGACCCAGAGGTATCCCCTCCACCCTTGGCCTTTCGCTACATCTATGGGTGATAGACATCGCTGTTTGGGTCTGCGGCATCCCTGGCGCGGTTGGCGATGATGCGATCGATGGCATCGAGATCGAAGTCTTCGATGTCGACCGGCCGCCCCGTGGGCAACGCGTTGCCCCACGCATCAAACTCGAATGTGCGCGCCAGCGTGTCCAGCTCAGCGGGAGACAATGCCTTGAGGAATTCAAGCTGGGTTGGGGGCGTGGGCGCCGTGATCTCGTCGAGGATGGTGTGGAAGTCGTTCTCGTCGAGGTCCAGATCGAAGCCTTTGGCGGCGACGCGCTGCAAGGCCATGGTCAGGGCGCGACGCTGGGTAGCTGTCAGGGCTTCAAGACGAGCGCGCAACTGTCGCGACAGGTTCATGCGTCAGCCTCTTGCTCCAAAAGCTTTGAGGGGTAGCCATTGACCTCCCCACCCTGGGTGATCTTGAGGACCTCAAGAACCGCCGAGGAAGCTTCGACCTGGGCGTAGACCTGGCGCGGGAGGACCATACGCAGGAGCGACGTGTAAGCAGCGACGAACAGCGCCGCCGCTTCCATGTGATCGCTCGAAACAGTATGAAAGCTTTTTGCTCAAGAGCAGCTACCCAAAGCCCTTTTCACTTCCCCGTAGTTGACCCGATGCACGACCTGCTGCGGAGACGATATGGCTGGGCTGTTCAGCGTGCGGCCCCGATGCTGAACACGTCAATCGCTTGTGGAGGATCACATGAGTTTGGTCGGAACCCTGGCAAAGGTTGCCCTTGGCGTCGCTGCTGCGAAGGGCATTGGTCACGTCATAGGTCGCGCTACCCAGTCAACGTCCACGAACGCCACAGGCTCTCTTGCCCGCGAAGCGCAAGCCACCGGCGGCATCGGCAGCCTGCTTGAACAACTTGCACCGAAGACAAGTGGCTCCGGTTCCGGTGCGACGGCGTCTGCGCCCAGCGGAGGTCTTGATGATTTAATCAGAGGCCTTGCCGGCGCGGCATCGGGCACTGCAACGGGAACCACGAGCAAGACTCCCGCCGAAGGCTCGTTTGCCGAAGTGCTGAATTAATCCTTCGAAAAGCGCAACGAGCCTGAGATCACACCTACGCCGCAGCAGGACGCTGTCGCAGGCCTAATGCTCCGTGCCATGCTGCAGGCTGCAAAATGCGATGGCAGGATCGACGAGGGCGAGAAGAAGAAGATCCTTGGCGCTCTCGGAACGCTTCGCGCGAGGACATGGCATTCGTGAACCGGGAACTGTCTTCGCCCGTCGACGTGCCGGCCCTCGTTAAGCAGGTGCCGAAGGGACTGGAGAACCAGGTTTATGCTGTCTCGGTCATGGGCATTGACCTCGACAGCCAGGCGGAGGCGGCATGGACCGATCCCGCCGCGCTCGCCCCGGCCTGGGCATGGGGCTCTAATGAGGCCAACGCTATCCATGCCAAACTCGGCATTCCGGCGCGGTTTAACTAGGCCGTGAACTCATACGAGGGTGAGATGCCACGGAGCCAACCCCAACGGGCCTTGGCTCACATGACGATACGTCTCTGACCTCTCAAGAGGGGTCAACTAGGGCTGTATTTGGGGACAGCCGGCCATTGAGGCCTGCCTGATAGGACGCTTTGGACTAAGCGGCTCAAGTAAGCCCGCATGCGATGACTGGCAAAAAACCCCATATGCCTCGGAATTGAGCAGGGGCACAATTATCGCTGATGAACTGTCTTGTTTGCATCGGAGAAAGTGGCCATGCGGACTTACTTGCCGGGCGTTGGTGTCATCAGCATTGCTCTGGTTGCGATGTTGAGTGGAGCGTACCCTGTCGCTGCACTATCGCTGAAGGAATGCAGTGCCAAATACAAGGCTGCAGAGAGCACGGGAACGCTCGGGGGATGAACTGGCAACAATTTCGCCAAGCCAATTGCGCCAAACCGTCTCTAGCTTTGTCGCCAGGCGCGACATTCCCCGAGGGGGTCTCGCCAAAATACGCGAAGGAAAGTGCAGGAAAAGCCCGCATGCACACCTGCCTCGACCAGTATAGGTCCAACAAGGCCACCAATAACAACAACGGCGGGCTGCGTTGGATCGCGAGGCGGCGGCTACTACAGCGAGTGCAACAAGCGCTTGAAGGTCTGACAAGCCGGCGCTCTCCCGATCATTCTGTCGGTCGTCACGTGTCGATCACGGCAATCTGTCCGCGATGCACGCGGGCCGACCAGCGCTGCCATGCCCCCTTTGGGGCGGAGGGCATGCTGGAATTCGTGTGCCAGCAGACAAGATCTGACGAGCGATCTTAAGGG
>CAWIZC010000042.1:0-34245 GCA_963840445.1 uncultured Alphaproteobacteria bacterium
CGTACGCCGCCGCTCAGCGCTCTTTAATGGCCTCGAAGGCCGCCAGCGCCCGGGCCCGGCCGTCCTCCAGACCGATGATAGGCTTGGGGTAATCGCGGCCAAGCTCTAGCTTTGCTGCAGCGAGTGCCGAGTCCGGAGCGCTCCAGGGCGCATGGATGTGGGCTGCGGGCAGCTTGGCGATTTCGGGCACCCAGCGCCGCACGTAGTTGCCGTCGGGATCGAATTTTCTTCCCTGCAAAACGGGATTGAAGATGCGGAAATAGGGGGCGGCGTCCGCTCCGGAGCCGGCTACCCACTGCCAGCTTGCGGCGTTGTTGGCAGGGTCGGCATCGACCAGCGTGTCCCAGAACCAAGCCTCACCCGTGCGCCAGTCGGTCAGCAGGTGCTTGATCAGGAACGAGGCGGCGATCATGCGCACGCGGTTGTGCATCCAACCGGTGTGCCACAGCTCGCGCATGCCGGCATCGACGATCGGATAGCCGGTCCGCCCGCGCTGCCAGGCGTGCACGTGCCGACGCTCGGAGACCCAAGGCAAGGCATCGAAACGGGACTGGAAGTTGCGGGTGGCGAGATCGGGATTGTGGAACAGCAGGTGGTTGGAGAACTCGCGCCAGGCGAGTTCGGACAGAAACTTCTGCGCGTCGGACTGCCCGACTGTGCGATCGGCGGCGGCACGCGCAACGCGATGCCAGACCTCGCGGATGCCGATCTCGCCGAAATGCAAGTGCGGGGAGAGGCGCGAGGTGCCGTCGATATCCGGGCGATCGCGATTGGCGGCGTAGCCTTCGAGACGGCTGCGGATGAGCTGGGTCAGGCGATCGCGCGCGCCCTGCTCGCCCGGCGTCCACGTCTCGCGCAGTCCGCCGGCCCAGTCCGGCCGTGTTGGCAACAGCTCGAGACTATCCAGCGTCACGGCTTCAAGTGAGGCGCGCATCGAAACCCGCGCTTCAGTCAGCTTGCGCGGCTTGGGCAGCGGAGGCGGCGGATCGCCGTGCTCGCGCAGCGCGCGCCAGAACGGCGTGAAGACCTTGAAGGGATCGCCGCCACGTGTGGTGATCTCCCACGGCTCGACCAGCAGGAAATCATTGAAGCTTTGCGCGTCAATGCCGGCGCCGCCGAGCGCGCTCTTGATGTGCGTGTCGACGGCACGCTCGGCTCCACCATAGCGCCGGCTCCAGAATACGGCCGTCGCCCCGGTCGCCTTCGCAAGCTCAGGCACGATCTGGCCGGCCGGTCCACGCAAGATGGACAACGTCACGCCCGCCTCGGCCAGATCGCGGGCGAGCGAGGCGAGCGAGTGGTGCAGCCACCAGCGCGAGGCCCCGCCAACCGGGCGCAGGCCGGGGCTCGCGTCATCGTAGACGTAGACGACCAGCATTGGCTGGCCGGTGTCGGCAGCCGCGCTCAGGGCTCGATTGTCGGCGAGGCGCAGGTTGTCACGCAGCCAGACGATCACCGGCGGCTGGCGATCGGTTGCATGGTTCTTGGCCTCAGGCATGAGGAGTCCGCGCCAGCGTCAAACACGACCACTATTGAACGCATAGGCCGTGCAATCGGATCACTCAGCGGCGCCCGGACGCGTACAGGATCAGCAGGACGCCGGCGATTACGACGACCATCGAGGGCAGCAGCTCCGGATCGAGCGCGTAGGTCGGGATCACGCCGACGGCGCTGCCGATCATCTGCACCACCAAGGTCGTGAGCGGCGTGAAGGCGCTGGCGGCCGTCAGGTTCTCGGTGCGAATCTTGACCACGGCGGAGAAGCTGAACACCACGATCGAGGTGATGACGACGCTGCCCGCCAGCGTGCCGAGCAGGATGGTGGGCACATGCAGCATCTGCTCGGGGGTCGGGATCACCGGCACCGGCGGCAGCACGCCTAGCGGAGACGGCCACGCTGCCCAACGCGGCCAGCGTCAGCCCGACGATGCAGGTGACGAAAACCACCAGCCCGGTGACGCGCAGCTTCTCCGTCACCGTCTTGGCACGCCGGTTCCAGGGATGGAACTCGGAGGAGAAGCTGCGCAGAATGAAGGTGAGCGCGGCGGCGCTGGCCGCGGCGTAAATCGCCACCCGGTGCTCGGCAGGCACGGTCAGGCTCAGCGGCGCGATGCCGACAATGATGGCAAAGCCACCGATCATTGCCAGCCGCGGCGGACGGCGCCCGAACAGCAGCCAGCCGACCACCATCGCCAACGGAATGGCCACACGCACCAGCAGGCTGGCGGTGGTGGGCGAGAGGTGCGTCAGCGTCAGGAAATAGCAGATCTCGAGGCCGACGGTGGCGATGCCGACCAGCCAGCTCTGCGGCGCCAGGATGATGCGCAGCGCTTCCGGCCCGGGGCCGGTGGCAGCGAGCAGCATCAGCGCCGACACGACCATGGCGTAGAGGATGAACGCAATCGGGTGCGCGCCGATCTGGTGGCCGACGGCGTAGATGAGGCCGAGCACGCCGATCGAGCAGACGTAGATGCCAGCTTCGATCCAGCCGCTGACGGGGATGGGCGGCGCGACGGTCTTCTGCTCGGTCATCGGGTTCCTTGGGCGCTGCCCGCCAGGTGCCTGGCAAAGCTGACCTCGGTATCGCCCCAGGTGCGCCGATCGAGCAAGGCAAAGCTGGGGGGCAGGGTAACCGAAACACCTTTGCGTTCCTCGATCACCGCGATCGCGCCGGGCGCCAGCCAGCCACCCGCGCACGCTGACGCAAGGGCGCGCTCGGCGAGCCCTTGTGCGTAGGGTGGGTCGAGGAAGACGAGGCCGGCATCGCCGCGATTGCCGGCGTCGCCGAGGTCTGTGGCGTCGCGGCGGAAAATCTTGGTGACACCAGTCAGGCCGAACGCCTCGACGTTGCGGCGGATCAGGCCGCGCGCCTCGGCGTCCTCCTCCACGAACAGGCAGAAAGCGGTGCCGCGCGAGATGGCCTCCAGGCCGAGAGCGCCGGTGCCGGCGAACAGGTCGAGCACCTTGAGGCCGTCGAGAGAGAACTCCTCGATGCCATGCGCAAGGATGTTGAACACCGCCTCGCGCACGCGGTCGGAGGTGGGGCGCGTGCCCTCGTGCGCCGGCGTCGCCAGCGGGCGGCCGCGGAACTTGCCGCCGACGATCCTCATGTCGTCCTGCCTGCCCCTTCAGGGGGGAGGGCGACGCGTCCGCGGCTTAGGCTGGCCATCGCCGACTGCGCCAATTTCTCGACCGCCAGCCTAAGTCGCTGGACGCATCGGGCGGGGGGGACCGGCGCCACAAGAACGCTCACCCCCACCTGACGCGCCAAACGAGTTAGCGCCTTGCGACGCCGCCCGGCGTCTCGGCGGTGCAAGACGGCGGCGCTAACTCGTGGCGCGTCTTCCTCCCCCCTCAAGGGGGAGGCAACGCGTATGGCGCACGGTCGGTGCATCATGATTTGCCCTCCCGCGACGATCTTCATGCCCAGCCCTTGGGCTTGTGGGGCTTGGACGACTTGCCGGAAGCGGGCTGCTCCTCTTCGTCGACGCGCACGCCCAGCTCGGCGGCCGGCTTCGCGCCGAGATGCTCGCGCAGCACGCGCGCCTTGACCGGCTCGACCGTGCCCGGCTCCATGTCCAGCAGCTGGAACGGTCCATAGGAGGTGCGGATCAGTCGGTTCACGGCCAGGCCCAGCGACTCCAGGATGGTGCGCACCTCGCGGTTCTTGCCCTCGCGCAGCCCGATGCGCAGCCACACATTGGTGCCCTGCGGCTTTTCCAGCACGGCTTCAATGGGCCCGTAGCGGATGCCCTTGATCTCGACGCCGTCCTTGAGCTTGTCGAGCGCCTCCTGGGTGATGGAGCCGTGCGCGCGCACCCGGTAGCGGCGCAGCCAGCCGGTGGACGGCAGCTCCAGGTGGCGGGCGAGCGCGCCGTCGTTGGTGAGCAGCAGCAGGCCCTCGGTGTTGAAGTCGAGCCGGCCGATGGAGATGACGCGCGGCATGGTGTCGGGCAAGGCGTCGAACACGGTCGGCCGGCCCTCGGGGTCGCGATGCGTGGTGACGAGCCCGCGCGGCTTGTGGTAGCGCCACAGGCGAGGCGGCTCGGCGGCGGGCAGTGTCTTGCCGTCGACCACGATCTTGTCGGTCGGCCCCACGTCCAGCGCCGGGCTTTTCAGGACCTGGCCGTTGACGGCCGACGCGACCGTCCTCGATCCAGCGCTCGGCCTCACGGCGCGAGCACAGCCCGGCGCGGGCCAGCGCCTTGGCGATGCGCATCGGCTCGGTGGCCCTGAACGGCTCGGCAGGCCTGGCCGGCTTGCCTGCTTGGGGCGCCGGCGCGCGACGTTGACGGAACCCGGCTTTGCGCATGGAATGCGTCGACCTTTCAGTTGGGAGCCACCTTATGCCACCTCGCTCGGGCGAGAGCCACATGCTGACTGCGCTCGCCGAGGCGGAAGCCGCGGCCCTCCGCGGCGAGGTGCCGGTCGGTGCGGTGGTCGTGGCGGCGGACGGGGCAGTGCTGGCCAAGGCGGGAAACCGCACGCGCGAGCTGTCCGATCCGACCGCGCATGCCGAGCTGCTGGCGATCCGGCAAGCCTGCCAAGTGCTGGGCTCCGAGCGGCTCGGCGATGCCGACATTTACGTGACGCTGGAGCCGTGTCCGATGTGCGCGACGGCGATCTCGTTCGCGCGGCTGCGGCGGCTCTACTTCGGCGCCGGCGATCCCAAGGGCGGCGGCGTCGAGCACGGCCCGCGCATCTTCAGCCAGCCGACCTGCCACCATGCGCCCGAGCTGTACGGCGGGATCGAGGAGGTGCGGGCGGCCGCGCTGCTGCGGGGCTTTTTCGAGAGCCGCCGTTGAGCTTGCGCGCCTTGCCATTGAGCGAGCGCGGCTCGGCGCGGCCGTTCTGCTGGCGCAGCTCGGCGGCGCTGCGGATCGGCAGCAGATCGTGGCGCTCGTAAAGCTCGGCCAGCGTGTCCCAGTCGCGCAGCACCGTGCGGTAGATCCAGCGGTAGGTGTGCTGCGCCTCGGCCAGCGCGAAGGCACGCGGGCGGCCGATCAGCTCGGCGGTGGCGGCCAACTCCAGCCAGTTGACGACCAGATGCACGTAGGTGGCTTCGTAGTTGCGCGCGCCGTCGGGCAGGCTGGTGGGTGCATCGGGATAGCGGCGCACCAGCTCATCGAGGAACGGCGCCACCATGTCGCGCTCGGGCGTGCCGAGATGCCAGAGATACCAGTGCATCTGCTCGTGCAGGTAGGTGGAGAGCAGGATGTCCTCGTTGTCGGCGAAGCGGTTGCCGAGGGTGAGCACGGGGAAGGCGAATGTTTCGCCACCGGGCACGATGCGCACCACACTGGTGTATTCGAAGCGGGCGAGATCGTGCCGGCGCCGCAATGCGGCGAGGAGTTCGCCCACCCGCTCGCCTTCGCGGCGGGCGTGCTCCAGGTCGACGTCGATGTGGAAGCCCTTCTCCCGGGGGCGTGCCACGCGATCCCTCTCGTTTGCACAGCGCTAGCGGCGCATCTAGCACGCGGCAATGCGGCGGGGACACGGTGGCCGGCAGGTTCCTGTGGACAAAGCAAACGCAAGCCAGCCGCCTCGATGTTCGCGGGGCGCGACGGCGCAGCGGATTGCACCGGCGCAACGGGCTGTCGGCATCTGCGCCGATCTTATCGCCCCACGAAGCGCGGCAGGCGGCGCTCGGCCATGGCGGCGACGCCTTCGCGGAAATCGTCGGTGGTGCGCAGCTGCATCTGCGCGGCAAGCTCGCGGCTGGTGGCCGCCTCCACACGCTCGGCAAGGCCGGCGCGCAGCGTCGCTCGCGTTGCCATCACGCCCAGCGGGGCCGACTGCGCGATCTCGGCGGCAAGCTCGGTGGCTGCAGCCCGCACGCGATCCCGCGCAACGAGCACGTCGGCAAGGCCCATCGCGAAGGCTTCCTCGCCGGTGAAACGGCGGCCGGTGTGGAACATGAGGGCGGCCTTGCTCGGCCCGATCAGCTCCGGCAGCGTGACGGTCAGCCCGAAGCCCGGATGGAAGCCCAGGCGCGTGAAGTTGGCGCAGAAGCGCGCCTCCGGGCAAGTGACGCGCAGGTCGGGCACCAGCGCCAGGCCCAGGCCGCCGCCGACCGCCGCGCCGTGAATGGCGCCGACGATCGGTTTGCGGGTGCGGAACGTGCGCACCGCCTCGGCGTAGAGCGTGCCGGTGTCGCCCTTGGCGGCCTTCTCCTGCAGTACGTCGACCACATTGGCGCCGCCGTCGAGCTTCGCGCCGGCGCAGAAGGCCTTGCCCTGCGCGGCCAGCACGACTGCGCGTACGGCAGGATCCTGGTCCAGCGCCTCCAGCGCGCCGGCGATCTCGCGGATCAGAGCGATGTCGAAATAATTGTGCGGCGGGCGGCGGATCTCGATGGTCGCCACCAGATCGGCGATGTCGACGCCGATGTCCTTGAACGGTCCCATGCGGAATTCCTTCGATCTAAGTCGCAAACCATACACGCGCCAATTTGTCGTAGCGAGGTGCGATAGGTTCGCGAAGGGCACGGTGCGATGGCATGGCGTAGAATTTCCCGGTCTGCGCGACCTCACTAAAGGCGGGATATCGGACCACGGTGAGCGCAGAAGAATGCGGTCATGGCTGAAAAACTCTATCTTCCGTACGTTCTTGTGGTCTTCATGGTGCCGCTGCTGGCGAGGTGGCGTTGGGGGCTGGCGGCAGCCCTTGCCGCAGGCGTCCTCGAACTTGCCCTTGTCGCCCTGATTTTCTACCTGATGAGCATCTATCACCTGTTTCCCGATCTGAATGCGGGTGAGGCTGTGCCCGAGCACCCGTTCGCCAGAATAAGGCGAGGTCAGGCGGCCGGCGCGGTGCAGCTCGTGTTTTATGGAGCGGTTCCCGCGGCTGCGGCAGTCGCCGGCTGCACGCTGGCTACGGCATGGTCGACCGCTGCGGCCCTTTGGCGGGCAATCGCAAATCGCGGCGCATGAAGCGGCCCGCCGCGCAATGAATGCAAGGCACGCCAGGAATGGCGCAGCGCCTCACTTGGATTTCCAGAGACGGATCGTGGCAATCGAGGCTTGGGTGTATCCGGGAGGATCCGTGTCGCCGCCAAAGGCCGCCTTGCTGGTGATCGTATTGGTCGTCAAAAGCCCGCCGACATACGGGGCGGGCAGTCCGCTCAGGACGAGCTGACACCGTACCGGGAACAGGCCGGCTTCCGGGAAGTCGATCTTGAGCGCCAGGCACTCGCCGTTTCCCTGAAAGGACATCGAGCCCAGCTTGATCTCGGCGTAGAAGTTCTGTCGCGCAGGTTCGCTGGTCGCGCCGAAGCAGGCGCGCAGCTCGGCCGCGCGCTTGTCCTTTGCTTCAATGACTTTCCCGTCAGCCCGCAACCGAAGGCTCCAGAACGAGAAGAAGCGGTCGGCGTCCTTAGCAAACGGCTCGAATCCTGTTTTTGCAGAGGAGCACCAGTCCGCGGTCGCCTCACGCTGCTCCCTGATGCTGCGAAGAATGTAGATCTCCTCCAGCGCAGCCTTTGCACGGGGCGCGGCGTGGCCGGAAGGCGCTGCCCCGGCGGACAGCAGTGTGACCACGCCAATGATTACAGCCGTTGCAATCGAACCGCGGCGAGGTGGCCGAATGAGCCGGTTTGTCACCCAAGTCACGACGAGCTCCTTGCATGCGATTGTCGACATGCCGTTTGGGCGCACATCATCGCGGCAGCCAGCCGATCCCGTGCGCATTGAGGCTGTGGATGTAGAGGCGATCGGCGGTCTCGGTCGCGCCTGTGGCCTCAGGATAGGCGCCGCTCGGATCCTGCAGGCTTTCTGTGACACGGCCGTCCTCGTCGATGGCAAAGACATGCCCGTACGACTGGCCAAGCGGCAGAAGGGACCGCGGCAGCCGCAGCAGCACCTTTCGCAGGAACGGCTTCTCGGCGAGGCTGTCTGCCGCCGGGTTGCGCGGCTTGAACAGCCCCACCCAGACGCGGCCGTCGCGTCCGCGCATCAGATTGTCAGGGTAGCCCGGCAGGTTGTCGAGCAGAACCTTGGCCTGCGGCGATCCGCTGCGAACGTCGAGGTCGTTCGCCCGGTTGTCGATCTTCCAGAGGCGATAGCGGCCCGTCTCGTTCACGAACAGGGAACGGCCGTCGGAAGACAAGGCTATCCCGTTGGCGAAAGAGAAGCCGCGCGCGACGATGCGCGTTCTCCCCGTTGCCGGGTCATGCGCGAGCACACGCCCCGTGGCGGACTGCTCCATGATGTCGAGCACGCTCGCCGGGTACGTGCCGCCCCATTGCGAGGGAGCAAAGCGCGTCGACGCGTCGGTGAAATAGATCGTCCCGTCCGGCGCCACGACGACACCGTCGGCATAGCGGATCGGATCATCGGGGCTCACGCGATCGGTGAGCAGGGTCACCTGGCCGTCTGCGGTGATGGCTAACAGGCCCTTCATAGCGTCCGCGGCAATCATGCGTCCCTGGGCATCGAAGTCGAAGCCGAGCACGCGCCCGCCGGTGTTTGCAAACACCTCCTGCTTGCCGCTGCCCGGCTCCACGCGTATCAGATTGCCGCTATGCATCGCCGCGTAGAGCTTGCCGTCCGGCCCGATCGCGATGTGCTCCGGTCCGACCTCGCTGCCGGTATCGATCATGCGCAGACCGGACAAGCGTGTGTTGGGCGCGAAAGCGCCGGTGTAGCCCGGCGGCTTCTGTGCCGGCCATGACACGGGCTCTGCGGGAATCGGCCAGAAAGAGAGATAGGCGGCGGTTGCCACCAGCACGAACGCCGCTCCCACTGCGGCCTTGCGAATGATGGATCCCCTCACGCGATGTCTCCTCGTTTGGACGATGATAGTGCGTGGAGGCGGTTGGGGCGACAACTCACACTAGCGACCATTCGCGGCGATGCGCGCCGGCAGGTGCAAGCGAGATAGGCGAGACCGACCCGTGCCTTGCGCCGCGGCATGCTGCCCTGGAAATAGCCAGTGAGAACGTTGGCCCTGCCGCGCCATGAGTTCACGGTCTAGGACTCGCGCGACGTACTGGCGCGGATGGCGCGTGTCTCGGCCTGCCCGGCCTGTCCGGCAGCCTCCTGCAGCTCGTGGCGAAACTCGTCGCGCTTTTCGTGGATGGAGGCGATCACAGGGCCGGTCGGCAGGCCGAGGCCGACGAGAGCCGCTTCCGAGAGCTGCAAGCTGGCCTCGATGGTCTCGGGCACCGCATCGGTGACGCCGATCGCGTAGAGGTGGCGGGCGTGGGTGGCATCGCGGGCGCGGGAGACGATCAGGATGTCGGGCCGCAGCGCGCGCGCCACGCGCACGATCTCGTCGATGGCGTGCTGGTCGTGGATGGTGACGATCACGGCGGGGGCCTCGAGCACGCCGCAGCTCTTCAAAAAGGCGGGGCTTGAGGCATCGCCGAAGTAGACCTGGCGTCCGCGGCGGCGCCACTCCGATACGGCAGCCGGGTTGCGGTCGGTCGATATGAAGGGGTAGCCGTGCCGGTCCAGCATGGCGCAAACGATCTGGCCGACGCGGCCATGCCCGACGACGATGGCGCGATCCTTGCCGCTGCCGGTCGGGAGCGCCGACAGTTCCGCCGGCACCGTCCGCTTCGCTTCGAGCCGTCCGGATAGGCGCCGGGCGAGCTGCGCCAGTAGCGGGATCAGCACCATGGTGAGCGACGTCACGGTGAGCACGAAGCTGCTGACGTCGTGGGGAATGAGCCCGGCGACGCCGGCGAGCCCGATGCCGACGAAGGCGAACTCGCCGCCCGGACCGAGCAGCAGGCCCATCTCGATCGAGGATGGCCAGCTCAATCCGAACAACCGCGCCAAACCGGTCAGGATGGCAGCCTTCAGTCCGATCAGCCCGACCACCGCCACCAGCACCAGCAACGGCTCGCGCGCGACCTCGCGGAAGTCCACGCCCATGCCGATCGTGAAAAAGAACATCCCGAGCAGCAGGGCCTTGAACGGGTCGATGGTCACCTCGATCTGCTTGCGAAACTCGCTCTCGGCCAGAATGAGCCCCGCAACGAAGGCGCCGAGCGCCATCGAAAGTCCCGCCACTGCCGCCGCCACGCCGGTGCCGACGATCACGAACAAGGTGGCGGCGACGAACAGCTCCGGGGTTTCGGTAGCGGCGACCAGGCGGAAGAACGGACGCAGCAGCAGCCGCCCGATCACCACGATCAGGGCGACGGCGAGCGCGGCCTGCGCCAGCGCCATCAGGGCGCCGGTGGCGATCGACGGCCCGTTGTCGGGACCCAGTATGTTAACCAGCAGCAGCATCGGCACGACGGCCAAATCCTGGAAGAGCAGCACGGCAAAGCTGGCACGGCCCGTGGAGCTCATCAGGCGGCGCTGCTCCGACAACAGCTCGATGACGATTGCCGTCGAGGACAGGGCCAGGCACAGGCCGATGATGACGGCTGCGGCTCCCTTGCTGCCGAGCAGGGCAGCGATGGTGCCAATCGCGATCGACGAGAGGGCGACCTGCAAGCTGCCCAAGCCGAACACCAGACGGCGCATGGTCAGCAGCCGCTCGAAGGACAGCTCAAGGCCGATCAGGAACAGCAGGAACACCACGCCCAGCTCGGCGATGGCCGCGACGTTCTTGGCGTCCGTTATGCTGACCCACTGCAGGCTCGGCCAGACATGCTTGAAGGAGCCGATGCCCAGCGGTCCGAGCACGGCGCCGGCCACCAGGAAGGTCAGCACCGGATTGACGCGCCAGCGATGCACCGCCGGCACGATCACGCCTGCGGTGCCGAGCACCAGCAGGGCATCGCTGTAGGCGAGCAGATCGATGTTCGTCGCGGCCATCCGGCCCCCTTGGTCGCTCAAAGCATTAGTGCATGTAATCGGAGGGCTGAACAGGCTGTCAGCCGCCGGATTGACCGAACTGGAGGTGTGCCAGCATGGCCATGGCGATCTCGTGCTCGCCCATGATGACCGCGGTGGCGCCGAGCGACTTGAGGTGGGCGGTCTCTTCCTCGGAGTGCGAGCGGGCGATGATCGGCAGTGTCGGGTTGATCTTGCGCGCCTGCATAACGATCTGCCCGCCCTCGAAGGCATCGGGGATGGCCACGATCAGATGGTGGGCGCCGGCGAGATTGGCCGCCTCGATCACCTCGCTGCTGGCGGCATTACCGTGGATGACCTCGAGCCCGGCCGCGCGCGCCTGGGCAACGAGCGGGCGGTTTTCCTCGATCAGCAACATGGGCAGGCCGTGCGTCGTGAGGCCCTCGGCCACCAAATGTCCGACCCGGCCGAAGCCGACGAGTACAACGTGACCGCTGAGCTCGGTGGGCTGGATCGGCTCGCGCAAAGCCTGCTCGGCGGCGGTTGTCAGGTCGGGTGCAGAGGCGGCGGTCTTGCCGCGGGCCAGATACCGGTCGAGGAGGACGAACAGGACCGGGTTGAGCAGGATCGAGATGATGGCGCCGGCCAGGATCAGGTCGCGACCGTGTGGCGGCAACAGACCAAGGCTGACGCCGAGTCCGGCGAGAATGAAGGAGAACTCGCCGATCTGGGCGAGGCTCGCCGAGATGGTGAGCGCGTGCGAGACCGGGTAGCCGAACAGGCGCACGATGGCGAAGGCAGCGAGCGACTTGCCGACCACGATGATCAGCAGCGTGGCGAGCAGCCATCCGAGATCGCTCACGACGATCAGCGGATCTACCAGCATGCCGACCGAGACGAAGAACAGCACGGCGAACGCATCGCGCAGCGGCAGGGTCTCGGAGGCGGCGCGCTGGCTGAGCTCGGACTCGCTCAGGATCATGCCGGCGAAGAAGGCGCCGAGCGCGAACGACACGTCGAAGATCGTGCTGGCGCCGTACGCGACGCCCAGCGCAATCGCCAGCACCGCCAGGCGGAACAGCTCGCGCGACCCGGTGTGCGCCGTGTAGTGCAACACCTGGGGGATGACGCGCTTGCCGACCACCAGCATCACCGTCACGAAGGCCGCCACTTTGAGCAGCGTGAAGAGGATCGGCAGTGCGAGCGCAGAAAGTCCGGCGGACTGGTCCCCCTTGAGGATGCCGGCCAGCGCCGGCAGCAGCACAAGGGCGAGGATCATTACGAAGTCCTCGACCACCAGCCAGCCGACGGCGATGCGGCCGCGCTCGGTTTCGACGAGGCGTCGCTCCTGCAGAGCGCGCAGCAGGACGACGGTGCTGGCCACCGACAGGGCGAGGCCGAATACGAGGCCGGCGCCGATCGACCAGCCGAGCAGCCAGGCCAGCCCCATGCCGAGCAGCGTGGCGACCGCGATCTGGGCAACCGCGCCCGGCAACGCGATGGCGCGGACCGACAAGAGGTCGTTCAGCGTGAAATGCAGGCCGACGCCGAACATCAGCAGGATGACGCCGATCTCGGCGAGGTCATTGGCAAGTTTCTGGTCGGCGACATAGCCCGGCGTGAAGGGGCCGACCACAACCCCGGCCAGCAGATAGCCGACCAGCGGCGAGATGCGGAGGCGGTTGGCGATGGCGCCCAGGATGAAGGCCAGCACCAATCCCACGACGATGATCGAGATAAGGGGACCGTGGGTGTGCATCGGCATGCTCCATGGCTGCGTAAGGCGGGTTTCCCGGCAGCTGCCGCCGCCGTTCCAAGCGCTCCGGAATCGACCGCGGCACAGCCTTGGCCCCTTCTGGGGTCGCGCACCTCCTGTGGCGTTTCACAACTGCAATAAAGCAGCAGGCGGCGGGCCGGGCCAAGCGTAAATTTGGCCGCGCCGCGGGCGATGCTGGCAGATAGTGTTCAGGCCGAGCGGTTCTGCGTCGATAGCAGCGCAATCAGGCTCAGATTTCCGATGGAGAGTACGGCGATGCCGCAGGCGATCATGTAGGCCAGCAGGCTCTGAGCAAACAGCGGCGTGGCCAGCTCGACGCTGACGCCCAGCGGCACAAAGAAGGTGGCGGCCATCGCCGTATAGTGCATGGAGGCGATGGCCAGCCCCTGCACAACCCCGCCCGCCAGCGTGGTGAAGAAGCCGCGCTTGTAGAATGCGAACCAGAGCGCGGCCATCGAGGCGCCGATGGCGATGCCGACCGAAGCCGCAACGAGGCGAAAGTCGTAGGCAAGGCCGCAGCCGCGGATGGCGCTCATGCCGAGATAGTGCATGCCGGCGATGCCGAGACCCATGAACACGCCGCCAACGGGGATGCTCCAGTTTCCAAACTGGTGCGTGCTGGTGAGATAGAGACCGGGGCCGGTCGCCAGGATGGCGATGCAGATCGACGCGATCGTCTCGATCAGATTGTAGTTCACGACGATCGGGAAATCGACGGCCATCATGGCGATGAAATGCATCGACCAGATCGTGCCGCCCATGATCAGGCCGCCGTTCGCAAGAGCAAAGCTGGTCAGCCAGGAGTCGCCTTCGGCATCATTCGAGCCTGATGTCAGTGCGAGCGCCGTAAGCGATCCTAGGATCGCCACGCCGATCGAAAGAAGGACGAGTACGGGCTGGTAAGTCACCGTCATTTCTGCCTCCGGCGGGAGATCGAATTCTATATCTAACATCGGACGCACTGCAGTCGTCCGTGCGCCGCAGATCACATTAAATCGTCTTGCCGCCGCAAAGCGCCCGCACGATGACAATTGCCGTGGAGAACTCGCGCGGCGGCCTGCGCGAGACTCGAGGAAGTGACCATCCAAACGGGAGAGGGCGGATCGCATGCGGGGGCGACGGCCACTAGGCGATGCTGATGAAAGATTGAATGCACGAGCCATTGCTCGAGTCCGGTTGCTGGCGATTGCCGGCACCATGCTGCTGGCATTGGCAGCACCGGCGCGCTTTGACGCGACGCAAGCGCAGGTGCAGCCGTCTGCCGAGCAGCGCGCGCTCATCCAGCAGCAGGCGTTGCGCACCAAGCTCAACGACAGCACGTTGCTGGTGGCAACCAGCCACCCGAGCGCCACGTATTTCGGCATGGCCAGCGACATGGCGGCGGTGGTTTCGGGCACCGACGGCATGCGCATTCTACCCGTCGCCAGCAACGGCGGCGCGCTGACCTTGCGCGACCTGCTGTTTCTGCGCGGCATCGACATGGCCATCGTGCCGAGCAACGTGCTCGCGCATGCCAAGGCCAACGAGGCGTTGGGCGGCGGGTTGACCCAGCGCCTGGCATTTGTCACCCGGCTCTACAGCGAGGAGGTGCATCTCCTGGTCGGCCGCAGTGTGGGGTCGATTGAAGACCTGCGCGGCAAGCAAATTGCTGTGCCGGCCGACGATGGTACGGCACAGTTTACCGCGCAGGATCTGCTTGGCCGGCTGCAGATTGGCGCCGAGCTGGTGACGGCGAGCCCGGCCGATGCGATCGACAAGGTGCGTGCGGGCAGTCTGGCCGCAGCTGTGCTGGTGGGCGGCAAGCCCATGCCGCAGCTGCTTCGACTGGCAAGGGATGGCAGCGTTCGCCTGCTGGATCTGTCTTTCGCGCGCAGTCTGGATGAGGCCTACTCTCCGGCTGTGTTCGTCGCCGACGACTATCCGGCGCTGGTTCCGCCCGGCCAGATGGTGGAGACGCTGGCCGTCAGCCCGGTGCTGCTGACCAACAGCGGCAAGGGCAGCGAGGAGGCCGCGCGCAGGGTTGCCCGGGTCATTCCTGGGCTGTTCGGAGGACTGTCCGGGCTCGCGCTCGCGGATCGACATCCCAAGTGGAGAGACGTGAACCTCGCGGCGACGCTGCCGGGATGGTCGCGCTTTGCCGCTGCGGAACAATGGCTGGCCAAGGCCAGGGAGCAGCAGGCGGGCTCGCTGCAAAAGCGGTTCGAAGATTTCCTGCGCGCGACGCGTCAGCCCGGCGCGCCCGATCTTCCCGCAGCAGAGCGAAAGAAGCTCTTCGACGAGTTCGTGGGCTGGACCCGCAAGTCGCTCGGCGATGCGGGCCAGTCAGTCCGTCAATAGAATTTGCAGCGCGTTTCGGAACGGGGTCGAAACCGATGAACCTTCCCGACAATGAAGACAGAGTTCATGCAATCAAGAATCTGCTCGATCGCATCCAGCAATTGCCGATTATCCCGGCCGAGGAGCGGGCGCCGCGAGACGACGGCGCCGACCAGCAGCGTCAGGAGTGGGCACCCGAGGAGCAATACGCGGCTGCCGGTGCGTCCGCCGCCAAGACGTCCTCGCTGAGCCCCTGGGTGTTCGTGCTCGCAACCGCGCTGAACACCATCGTCGTGGCAGTTCTGGCGGTCACGATAACGCTCGGCGTCGTGCAACAGGGCGCTGCCCGCAGCGGCGAGGTGGCCTCCAACAACATGCGCGCATTTCCGAACTCCGATGCGCGCGACGCTGTCTCGACGAGTGCTTTTATGACGCGATCGTTACCCTCAACGCGGGCTCTGGAGCTTGCGCCGATCGGCACCGTCGCGGAGCCAGTGCGTTTCGAGCCTGGCAAGGCGGCGCGCCTGCCGCTGCTGATCGAACCGGAAGATGCCGTGCAGGACAGCTTCATCCTCGTGCTGTCCGGACTGCCCGTCGGCGCCGAGTTGATCGGAGGCAGGCGGATCGGCTCCGACTCCTGGTTGCTGCCCCCCAACTCCATACCGAGGCTTGAGCTGTCGCTGCCGGAATGGACCGCCGCGCCCGTGAAGGTTGGCGTCGAGATGCGGGGCATCGACGGCAGTGTCGCGGGCCGGACGCTGGCGTGGATTCTGGTGCCGCCGCCGGAATCGGCGAAGGCCGTGCAGCTCGACGCGGCCGCGGTCAAGGATCTGCTGCAAAGGGGCGACCAACTGCTCGGACGAGGCGATGTGGTCGGCGCACGCGCCGTCTACGAGCGGGCGGCCGAGATGGGCAGCGGCCCAGCGGCGCTGGCATTGGCCTCGACCTACGATCCCAATCGGCTGTGGTCGCTTGGTGTGTTCGGCATGGTCGGCAACAAGGAGCGGGCGCGGCATTGGTATGCGCGCGCCGATCAACTCGGCAACGCGAGTGCCAAGGACCGCTTGCGGTCACTCGGCGACTGAGGCGGCCTAGTACGACTTCGGCAGGCCGAGCGCCTTCTCGGCGACGTGGCACAGGATCAGCTCGCGCGTCACCGGGGCGATGCGGGACAGCATGACTTCGCGCATCAGCCGCTCGACGTGATACTCCTTGGCGTAGCCCATGCCGCCGTGCACGAGCACGGCGGTCTCGCAGGCCTCGAAGCCGGCTTCCGAACCCAGGTACTTGGTGGCGTTGGCCTCCACGCCGCAGGGCAGGCCGGCGTCGTAGAGACGGGCCGCCTTCAGCGCCATCAGGTTGGCGGCCTCCAGCGCCATCCAGCACTTGGCGAGCGGGTGCTGGATGCCCTGATTCTGACCGATCGGCCGGTTGAAGACGACGCGCTCCTTGGCATATTTCGCCGCCCGCTGCAGGGCTGCGCGCCCCGTCCCGATCGCCTCGGCGCCGATCAGGATGCGTTCGGGATTCATGCCGTGCAGGATGTACTCGAAGCCGCGACCCTCCTCGCCGATGCGGTCTTCGACCGGCACGGGCAGCCCGTCGAAGAACAGCTGGTTGGAGTCGACGGCCTTGCGGCCCATCTTGTCGATCTCACGCACCTCCACATGGCGCCGGTCGAGAGCCGTGTAGAACAAGGAGAGGCCCTGGGTCGCCTTCTTGACCTGCTCGACCGGCGTGGTGCGCGCCAGTAGCAGCACGCGCTCGGCCACCTGCGCCGTCGAAATCCAGATCTTCTGCCCATGTACGAGGTAGCGGTTCCCGTCTCGCACCGCGCGCGTCTTGAGCTTGGTGGTGTCGAGGCCGGCGTCGGGTTCGGTGACGGCGAAGCAGGCTTTCTCGTCGCCGCGGATCAGGGGCGGCAGGAAGCGCTGCTTCTGCTCCTCCGTGCCGAATACCACCACCGGGTTGAGGCCGAAGATGTTCATGTGCAGGGCGGACGCGCCCGAGAAGGCGGCGCCCAACTCGGCAACCGCCTGCAGCATGACGGCGGCATCGGTGATGCCGAGTCCCGATCCGCCGTAGGCTTCCGGCATGGCGATGCCGAGCCAGCCGGCCTCGGCCATGGCCCGATGGAATTCAAGCGGGAAGCCGCCGTCGCGATCTTTGGCCAGCCAGTAGTCGTCGCCGAAGCGGGCGCAGATCTTGAGCACCGCTTCGCGGATCTCGGCCTGGGCGGGGGTGAGGGTAAGGTCCATGATGGTTGCATGCCTCGCAGGGGCGCCCTGCTGTCATAGCGGGAGGCGCGGCCGGGTGCCAGCCTCGAGCAGGTGAAGCCGACGCCGGGTTGGTCGGCGCCGGGCAATACTCGCGGAAATGACTTGGAAGTCGCAGCGCGGTTCGGTTTGATGCTGGCTGCCGGTACAAGGTGGGAACAATGCCAGGAGCAGGGCTGGAGGTGACGCCGCGATCGCACGGGACGCCGCACGTCGCTTCGATCGGCGAGTGCATGATCGAGCTGTCCAGGACCGGGACCGGTGTGCTTGCGGAGAGCTTCGGGGGAGACTCGCTCAATACCGCCACCTATCTGGCCCGGCTCGGCGTCCGCGTCGACTATGTGACCGCGCTCGGCGATGATCCGTGGAGCGAGGAGATGGTGCGGCGCTGGCAGGCCGAAGGCATCGGCACCGAACGTGTGCTGCGCGTGCCCGGTCGCCTGCCCGGTCTCTATGTCATAGACATCGGCGACAAGGGCGAGCGGCGCTTCCACTACTGGCGGCAGAATTCGGCGGCCCGTCTGCTGTTCGAGCTTCCGCAAACGCCAAGACATCGTGCGAGCGCTGCCTCAGTATGATGTGATCTACCTGACGGGGGTCACGCTTTCTCTCTACGGGGAGACCGGACGCGGGCGCCTGTTCGAGGTGCTCGATGCGGCGCGGGCGCAAGGGCGGCGCGTCGCGTTCGACACCAATTTCCGGCCGCGCGGCTGGGCTGATGTCGAGACGGCACGATTTGCGTTTCGCGAGGCGCTGAAGCGATCGGATGTGGTGCTGGCCTCGAGCGAGGATCTCGAATTGCTGTTTGGGAGCGATGGAGAGGGCGAACTGCCCATGTCCAACCCCGATGTCGAGGTGGTGCTGAAGCTGCCCGACCCGACGGTGCACATTCATCATGCCGGCGCCACGCACGTCGTAGTCGGCGACCCGGTGCTGGATGTCGTCGACACAACGGCGGCGGGGGACAGCTTTGCGGCATCCTACCTAGCCGCGCGACTGGCAGGGGCCGGCGTTGTGGAGGCCGCGAAGATGGGGCATCGCCTGGCCGGAGCGGTGGTGCGCTGCCGCGGGGCCATCATACCGCGCACGGCCATGCCGCCCGATATGCTGCGCGAACCAACGCGGGAGTAGCACGATGAGCGCTTCGAAATTCGGCAACAAGGGTGCGCGGCTGCAGGACATCCTGCGGCAGTCGCCGATCGTGGCAGTCATCACGATCGATTCCGCCGAAGATGCGGTGCCGCTGGCGCGCGCGCTCGTCGAAGGCGGCGTGACGGCGCTGGAGATCACGCTGCGCACGTCCGTGGCGTTGGCCGCCGCCAGGGCCATTCTGCAGGAGGTGCCGGAGGCGCAGGTGGGTATCGGCACTATTCTGACGCCCGATGATCTGGCTGCGGCCATCAATGTGGGCCCGCACTTCGGCGTGAGCCCCGGCATCACGCCGGCTCTGCTGGAGGCTGCCGCCGCGTCGGACTTCCCGTTCATTCCGGGCATCCAGTCTGCATCCGAGCTGATGCAGGCCGTTGCCCGTGGTTTCGATGTTCTCAAGCTTTTCCCGGCAGCGTCCCTCGGTCGATCGGCGGTGCAAGCCTACGCCGGGCCCTTTCCGGAGGTGCGCTTCTGTCCGACCGGAGGGGTCGGCGAGGACAACTTCATGGACTGGCTGGCCCTTCCCAATGTGGTGGCGGTGGGAGGCTCCTGGGTGGCTGCGAAGACAGACGTGCGCGCGGGCAAGTGGCAATCGATCACCGATTGCG
The DNA here is from genome assembly GCA_963840445.1 of uncultured Alphaproteobacteria bacterium. Classification (GTDB taxonomy): domain Bacteria; phylum Pseudomonadota; class Alphaproteobacteria; order Rhizobiales; family Hyphomicrobiaceae; genus AWTP1-13. The sequence continues at coordinate 18,878 of CAWIZC010000042.1, forward strand.
CGCGCCGCGCCACCGACAAGATACGCGCCAAGGCGCAGGCCCAAACCCGCACCTAGGGCGCACTACGCCCGTGCATTGGCAACTCTCGGCCGCTTGGCGGCGGCATGCGGGTGTGGGCTGCTGATGCCGGCAAAGTTCTCGCGGTACTCGCCCGGCGTCATGCCGGTGCTGCGCTTGAACACGCCCCGGAAGAACGCGGCGTCTTCATAGCCCACCGCGGTGCTGACCGCCTGCACCGACCGAGCGCCGTCCTCCAGCATCTCCTTGGCGATGGCCACGCGCATGGCCTGCAGATAGTTGCCGGGCAGGCGTCCCGTGGCGGTCTTGAAGCGGCGCATGAAGTTGCGGGGGCTCATGTTGAGGCTGCGCGCCAGGGCCTCGACCGAGACGTCGCGCGCATAGTTCTGCTCCAGATAGGCTTCGGCGGCACGCACCTTGTCGTCGTCATGCGGCCGCGACAGCGGCAGCACCGCATAGCCCGACTGGCAGGGCCGCGGCATATTGATGAGCAGGGCCTTGGCGCACTGCAGGGCCACTTCGTGGCCGCAGAACTTTTCCACGAGGTACAGGCTGAGGTCCATCGAGGAATAGACGCCGCCGCTGCACAACATGCGCCGGTCCTCGGTGATGAACTTTTCCGGCCGCCAGTTGACCTTGGGATAGCGGCGACGGAAGTCGTCGGCGGTCGCCCAGTGCGTGGTCGCCTCCCGCCCGTCCAGGAGACCCGCTTCGGCGAGATAGGCAGCGCCTGTGCAGCAGCCGGCTATCAGGCACTTCTGCGCCGCCATATTCCGCAGCCAGGGAAGCAGCGCTGCATGGCGCGCGAACTGGTTGTCGAGATCCAGGCCCGAGGAGGGGACGATGACAATGTCAGCGTGTTTGATATCGCGGATGGAAACCTGCGGCATGAGCCGCACCGCATAAGGACTGGTGACGGCCTCGCCATCAAGGGAAGCGACGGTGACGCGGAAGCGCGGCTGGGCTGGTTCACCTTTCAGTGCGTTCCAGAGCCTGCCGGCGCTGTGGAACACCTCGATGGGCCCGATGGCGGTGGATGGGTAGTTGTCGTTCAGGAGAAGGACGGTGACATCGAGCATTGGATCAATCCATTGGGCAGCAGAGGTCGTGGATCAAGGTGGTGACCGGAGCGGCAGCTATCCAGGGATACCCTGCCATAATCCAATGAGGGCCCCTGCCGGGTCCAAAATGAGGCTGATACGCGCAAAGTCTGCAACATCGTGGGGCGGCACGATGACCTCTCCGCCGAGGCTCGCGGCCTTCGATACCGCCGCGTCCACGTCCGCCACGGACACGTAGGCGGTCCAATGCGAGGGGACGCCGCTCTCGATCTGTTTGCGCGTGAGCTGATAGAGAGACGCGAAGAGCTCGTCGGCTTGCTCGAACGTGCCGAACTGGCCTTTGCCGATGCTGCGCTCCCGTGCCGTCCAGCCGAACAGGTCGCAATAGAATGATTTCGCGGCTCCAGCATCGGCAGAAGCCAGATCGACCCAGCAGAAACGGCCGAGCTGTCCCTCAGGCCTGTCGTTGAGCATGACACCGGCGCGTCGGCTGGCACTGCCCGGCCGCGCGATGAGCCGGGCTGTGCGCTGTTTGGTCAACGTGAGGTGGTCGGATCGATGACGCCAGCTATTTCCGTCACCTTGTTGGCCGGGAATCCACTGATGCGGGCATGCTCGCGCACGGCAGCCTCGTCCTCGGCCAGGTAGATGCAGAACGTCTTGTTGTCGGCCACATAGGAATGGATCCACTGTGCCTTGCCGCCCAGCTTCGCCAGTGCCTCGTTGGATTTGGCGGCAACGCCCTGGCGCTGCTGGTCGGTCAAGCTGCCGACGCCCTGAATTTCACGCTCGATGACATATCGCTTCATGACAACCTCACCTGTTCTGGTTTTTGACATCGGTTATGTAGAGGCGCCGGTCCGCCCGAGGCAGGTGAGTAAACTGACATTAAGCATGGGTGAAAGTGACAGCTGGAGGGAGATCGTTCTTGATGGAAGCACTTCGGCTTCCACAAGAACGTGAATCTAAAACTTCGCGATCGAGACGATGTGTTTCCATCTGAAGCGATCCTGCTCTAGGCGGCGCCGATGACGCCGGCTGACTGCAACGTATCGATCTCGGCGGTCTCGAACCCCCAGTCGCGCAGGATAGCTTCGCAGTCGGCACCACGCGCCCGCGGCGGTGCGCCGATCGCGGCGGCCGTGCGGCTGAAGCGGGGCGCGGGGGCCGGCTGCACCACGCCGTCGTAGTCGGTGAAGGTCGCGCGCGCCGCGTTGTGCGGGTGATGGCTGGCCTCGCCGAGCGACAGCACGGGAGCGACACAGGCGTCGCTGCCCGCGAACACGCGCTCCCACTCGTCGCGCGTGCGCTGGCGGATCGCCTCGGCGAAGCGCCGGCGCAGTTCCGGCCAGCCGCTGCGGTCGTGCTGAGCCGGCAGATCGGCAGCGGCGAGGCCAAGACCCTTCACGAACTCGGCATAGAAGCGCTGCTCGATGGCCCCGACCGCCAGCCATTTGCCGTCCTTGGTCTCGTAGGTGTCGTACCAGGGTGCGCCGGTATCGAGCAGGTTGACACCGCGCTCGTCGCGCCAGACGCCCTGCGCGTGCATGCCGTACATCAGCGCCATCAGATAAGCTGCGCCGTCGACCATGGCGGCGTCCACCACCTGGCCCATGCCGGACTTCTGCGCCTCGAGCAGCGCGCATACCACGCCGAAGGCCAGGAACATGCCACCGCCGCCGAAATCGCCGACCAGGTTCAGCGGCGGTACCGGCGCCTGACCCTGCCGGCCGATGCCATGCAGGACGCCGGCCAGCGCGATGTAGTTGATGTCATGGCCGGCGCGCTGCGCCAGCGGACCGTCCTGCCCGAATCCGGTCATGCGGCCGAACACCAGCTTCGGGTTGACCTTGGCGAGAGCGTCGGGTCCGAGCCCCAGCCGCTCCATGACGCCCGGGCGGAAGCCTTCGATCAGCGCGTCGGCCTTGGCCGCCAGCCGCAGGACGATGGCCCGGCCGGCCTCGGATTTCACATCGAGCGCGAGCGAGCGCCGGCCGCGGTGCAGCACCTCGAACCTGGTCTCCCGGCCCGGCAGTCCGAGGTCGGTTGCCTCGCGCCGATCTACGCGGATCACCTCGGCTCCCATGTCGGCCAGCAGCATCGCCGCGAATGGCGCCGGCCCGATGCCTGCCATCTCGATGATGCGGAACCCGGCCAGTGGACCCATCGTGGTTATCTTTCTGTTGCGTCTCGTCGCGCCGCGACACAGTCCGTGTGCGTGCGGGGTAAGCGTTTTTCAATGCCGGAGTGGTTGTCTCTCCCCCCAACAGGGGTCGACCATAAGAGAGCGTCCGTCAAGCGTGACACCACTGCGAGAACTGCCCGGCCTTGTGCGCGCGTGGCTCAGTGCTGCTCGGAAGGATGCCGTGCCAGTGCAGGGGGCTGCAGCCGGCGCCCGGCCCGCCGCCGTTTCCGAGCGCGATCTGAACGTGGAGTTCGAGCGCTTCATGCAGATCGGGGAGCGTCTCGAGCGCGGCCTCGAGGCGCTCAAGGACATCCAGTGGGAGATACGGGAGAGCGAAGCGCGCTACCGCGATCTGCTCGACAACCAGGCTGACGTGATCCTGCGGCGCGACGCACATGGCCGGCTGACGTTCGTCAACCAGGCGTTCTGCAGGGTGTTCGGGCTCGAGCGCCGCGACGTCCTCGGGCAGGTCTTCGCGCCGAGCGTCGTTGCCGGTGAGGAAGTCGTGCCGCTGGCACCTGGCTCGGCGCTGTGCCGGCAGCGCTACGTGCAGGAGATCGAGACGACCGCCGGACCACGCTGGTTCGAGTGGGAGGAGCATGCCGTACCGACCGCCGAGGACGCCGTGCCGGAGGTGCAGTGTCTGGGTCGCGACATCACGGAGAGACGCCGCGGCGAGGCCGAGCTGCGCGAAGCACGCAAGCAGGCGGAGACCGCCAACCGCGCCAAGTCGCGCTTCCTGGCGGCGATGAGCCACGAGATTCGCACGCCGATGAACGGCATTCTCGGCATGACCTCCCTGCTGTGCGACACCGAGCTGTCACAAGAGCAGCAGACCTACGCCAAGGCCATCGAGCGGTCGGCGCGGACGCTGCTCACGTTGATCGACGAGATCCTCGATTTCTCGAAGATCGAGGCGGACAAGCTGCAACTGAAGAGCGGGCCGCTGGCGATCGACGACTGCGTGCAGGGCGTCGTCGAGCTGCTGGCACCGAAGGCCTACGAGAAAGGCATCGACATCGCCTGGGCGGTCGATCCCGAACTGCCGAGCCCGCTGCTGGGCGACGAGGTGAGATTGCGCCAGATCATCACCAACCTGGTCGGCAACGCCATCAAGTTCACCGACACGGGCGGCGTGCTGGTGACCGTGGGCCGAGCCCCGAATGGCGCCTACGGCAATCCACCGGCGGCTGACGAGGTGGGCATAGCCATCATTGTCGAGGATACCGGCATCGGCATTGCGCAGGAGGCGCTGCCCTTCCTGTTCTTCGAATTCGAGCAGGCCGACGCTGCCATACGTCGTCGGCAGGGCGGCACGGGGCTTGGGCTCGCCATCTCGCGCCGTCTCGCGCGCGCCATGTCGGGCGACATCCATGTCGCCAGCGCGCCCGGCGCCGGGTCGAAGTTCACGGCGGCGCTGCGCCTGAAACGAGCTGCCGAGCCTGCAGCCCGCGTGCAGCAAAAGGCGTCGGCACAAGCCGGGCAGCATGTGCTTCTGGCGCTCGACCGGCCGATCGAGCGACGCGCGCTGCGCCTGTCGCTGGAAGGTGCCGGCATTCCCGTTGAGGAAGGCACCAGCACGGCCGCGGACGAGCTGATCCGCGCGGCCGCCAGTGCCCAAGAGCCTTTCTCGGCGGTGCTGGTCGGCGGCGAAGCTGGTCGCGAGGCGGCCAAACAGCTGCTCGACGGCGCACGAGCGCTCGCCCCGGCCGGATCGGTGCAGGGCATCGTCGTGCTGGACACGGCCGCCAAAGCCAGCTTCGCCGATTTCCGAGCAGCGGGCTTCGATGCCTATCTGGTTCGCCCGGTGCGACCGCAGTCCATTCTCATGCATGTCGGTGCCGTCGCGCCGGAGGCGCCTGTGCCGGCTCCGGCTCGTTCGGAGCAAGAGCCTGCGCGCCCCGCCGGCAGGACGCGGCCCCTCGTGCTGTTGGTCGAGGACAACGACATCAATGCACTGTTGGCGCGGCGCATGCTGGAGAAAGCCGGTTGCGATGTGCAGGTGCGCGGCAACGGCCGCGAGGCCGTCGACGCCATTCAGCGGCGGCTGGCCGGACCCGATCCGCCCTTCGATGTGGTCTTCATGGACGTGCATATGCCGGTCCTCGACGGCCTCGAGGCAACACGCATCATCAAGGGGCTCTATGCCGCACAACCTGACGCTGGACTGCGTGCGCCACCGATTGTCGCACTGACGGCCAATGCCTTCGAGGAGGACCGCCGACGCTGTATTGACGCTGGCATGGACGATTACCTGGCCAAGCCGTTCGATCGCGAGGACCTGCAGCAGGTGCTCGGCAAGTGGTGTGGCGCCCGCACCGCTATTCAAGCGGCCTGAGCAATCTGCGACTATTGTTGCGTTTTCAGTCGGGAGCGCTTTTCTCTAGCATTGCCGCCCGGTCAGTGCGCCTTGCTAAGCTGGCTGGCGCTAGCCGTGTTTGGAGATTGTCATGCGTCGTGTGGGGATGATTGCCGGGTTGATGGCGCTGGCCTGCGTGGGCCCGGCGGCGTCGCAGGACGCGAAGATTTATGCGGCGCTCAACGCGAATTATGAGGGCAATCTGCAGGTGCGCTGGGGGGCGACGGCGGCCGAAGCCAAGCAGCGTGCCACCGAAGCCTGCAGACAGGTCTCGCAGACCTGCGCGAGCGACCCGGCATTCACCAACATGCTGGACGACGTCTTTATCCACTACTGCTGCACCGCACCAGGCTTCTCCTGCGCGTCGCCAGCCCATGAGTTGCGGGAGCGGGCGCTCGAAGAGGCGCAAAGCATGATGGCCGCCAGGGGCTATTCCGTTTGCACGCCGCGCGGCTATTACTCGGCCCGAACCGGCGGGAAGTTGTAGTCGCCAGACCCCGTCCCGCACCGCAGCGCACCCAACTGACTATCCCCTGCTAAATTCGGCACACCCGTCAACTCCGTTTTTACCTTGGCGTAGCCCTCGCTTAATCCACCGGGGCTAGACTAGCTGCATTGCCGCTTCGCCAGCCTGATGAGTGAACTGCGATGCTTGAAGCAACTCCCAACAGCACCGGTCGAGCATCGCTCGAGAGTGCGGACCTCAATGTGCTGCTGGGATCGCGTGGCGCGCTCGCCTTTGCCTCGCAACTCATCCGATCATGGCGGGCGATGCTCGCACTGCAGACGGAGGCCTATCGTCCGGAAGCGCACTATATGCGCGGGCCCGGTCCGAAGTGTCGGGCGAAGTTCACGCACACGCGCAACGCTGCGCTTTGAGAGCTGGCGTCTGCGCTGATCACATCCCTGCAGTGCCGGCAACGGCTAGTTCACCTTGAGGATGACCGAGCCCTCAACGACGGTGGGCGCACTGGCTCCGATGCCGGCCGCATGGGCGCGTATCCAATCCCCAGCAACCCGCACGCTTTCGTCTGTACCGGCCTTGTCCTGGCAGACCGTCATCGATGCGCCGCCATCGGTGCCGCGGATGAGGACGTAGCTCACGAAGCCCTTCACAGGACGGATGAGGGCCTCGATCTCCTGCTTGCGTTCCTCCAGCAGATCCAACAGCTTCTTGGCGCCGGACCCGGAATACGTGCGAACAACTGCGTGCATGGCAACTCCTCCCTTTGTTTTATGCTTGAAACCAACATCTGCGGACGTGAGCAGCGTACGCCCTTGCTGCGCGTCTGATCAAGCGACCAACGGATTGCGGCTTGCCCCGCCGCGGGCCGGCGTCAGAAGCGCGCAAGCCGTTGCGCGAGCTGGCGCTTGAGGTCCTGCTTGGCGTCCTCGGCGGCCGCCAGGATCTCACCCATGTGGAAGAAATCCATGGCCGCGAAGCCGCCGACTGCCGGGCGAATGAAGATATCGGGCGCTACCGATTTCAACTTCTCGCGGGTGATGGAGTGGAACAGGATCTGCGCGGCCCCGGTGAGCAGATCGAAGGTCTTCGGCGCCCGTGCCCCGGGGCGGCGCTTTGGATCGCCGGTGACATCGACCGCCACGGTGATGTCGGCCCGCTCCATCACCACGTCGTACGGCACCGGGTTGATGTAGCCGCCGTCGATCAGCAGGCGACCCTCCAGCGCGACGGGCCGCGACAGGCCGGGCAGCGAGCAGCTCGCCGCCAGCGCCGGGATTAGGGGCCCGTGGTCGAGTACGACCTGCTGGATGCCGTAGAAGTCGGTGGCGACCGCAACGAAGGGAATCTTGAGCGAGGCAAAATCGCGATGCAGGGCCTCGGGCAGCAGAATCTCGAACAGCGTGGTGTTGTCGATGACGCTGGGCGCGCGCAGGCTCCAGAAGGTGGCGAGCTCGCCGCGCAGCCCGCCTGCAACGCGTCCGAAAAACGTAGCGCGATTGCGCAGCAGTGCCTCGAACTCGACGCGGATCTCGGCCGCCGACAGGCCGGCCGCATAGGCTGCGCCGCAGATCGAGCCCATCGACGTGCCGGCGATCACGCTGGGCTTGATGCCGAGCTCGTCGAAGGCTTCCAGCATTAGGATGTGAGCCAGCCCGCGTGCCGATCCGCCGCCGAGTGCCAGGCCGATTGGGGGAGCCGCTCATGTGCCGCCTCCCCGCGTCAATTGCTTGAGACTAGGCAGGCGCCGCTTGCGGGCGGGCTTGGCAGGCGGCTCGGCCGGCACGACGGCCGGCAGCGTCTCGACGGTCTGACTGGCCAGCACCCGCTGCAGCTGGCGGCGCAGCTGCGCCTTGGCTCCCTCCGCAGCCGCCAGGATGTCGCGAAACTTGTGGAAGCCCAGCACATTGAAGGCGTCGACGTCCACGTCGATGTAGATGTCGGGCTGCTGCGCCTTCAGCTTCTCGCGCACGATCGACCGCTGCAGGATCTGCGAGGAGGCAATCAGTGCCTCGAAGGCGGTGGGCTGGGTGCGCTTGCCGGGCCCCATCGACGCGCCGCTGACGTCGACGGCAACGACGATGTCGGCGGCCCCGGTCAGCAGATCGAAGGGCAGCGGATTGACGAGCCCGCCGTCCATCAGCAGCTGATCACGCGAGCGCACCACAGGCGTGAAGATGGCCGGCAAGGCCATGCTGGCCGCGATGGCGCTGCGCAGCGGGCCGCTGTCGATGACCACCTGCTCCTGGGCGTAGAAGTCGGTCGCCACGATCTTGAGCGGGATCTGCAGCTGGGCAAAGTCGCGTGCCAGCTTGGAGGGCAGCACCAAGTCGAGCAGCGGCTCGGGCGCGAGTACCGAGGAACGCACGGGCAGGACGTTGAGGATCTTCAGGATCGGCTCGGAACGGGCCGAGATCAGCAGGCGGGCGAGGCCGAAGCGCTTGCTGCCCAACACCTCCTCGGCATGCGCGCGAATGAGCTTGGCCGACAGCCCGGACGCATAGGCCGCGCCGAAGATAGCCCCGATCGATGTGCCGGCGATGATGCTGGGCTTAAGGCCCAGCTCGTCAAACACCTCGAGCATCAGGATGTGCGCCAGTCCACGCGCGCCGCCTCCGCCCAGCGCCAACGCGATCGAAGGCCTGACGGCGGGCAGCGTGGGCTTGCGGACCTGGATGGCCTTGCTGGTCATGGGGCTCCACCAAGCTCATCCTCTCTCCCCCTGTATCGAAGGCACGGCCTTCGATACGAACGAGGGGGGAGGGCGGTGCGTCCGCGCCTTAGGCTGGCTATCGGCAACTCAGCGTCCTCGACGGCCAGCCTAAGCCGCTGGACGTACCGGGTTCGGATGATCGGCGGCAATCTCTGCAAGGTCACCCCCACCAGGAACTTCATCGCACTTAGCTCGCCGGTTGATGCTTGGGCTCGTCACGCGACTGGCGACCCAAGCGCGTGGCGTTCCAACCTCCCCCCTCCAGGAGGAGGCAGCGAGTGCGGACCAGTGCGGAAGGCATCCACGGCCTCGGGGTGAGACGCCACATCTAGCCGTCCTTGTGGCTGAGCAGGAAGGGCAGCAGGGAGGCCAGCGCGTCCTTGGGATTTTCCTCGGCGATGAAATGGCCGGAGATCACGTCGCCGCCGCCGACCCTGGTGCACCAGTTGCGCCAGATGTCGAGGGGACTGGCCAGCGACGTGTCGAGGTAGTCGCTGGCCCACAGCACGAAGGTGGGACAGGCGATCTTGCGGCCCGCCGCCATGTCAGCCTCGTCGAGCTGCCGGTCGATGGTGGCGCCGGCGCGATAGTCCTCGCACACGGCGTGGATGCGGGCGGGGTCCTGCAGGAGGGCGCGATAGTGCACGAGCGCCTCCGCCGAGAAGGGCGAGAGGTCGCGCGGCTTGGCCCAGCTTTTGAGCGTATGCTCGAGGTAGGCCACCGGCGCTCCGGCGATCAGCGTCTCGGGCATCGGATGGGGCTGCGCCAGGAAAGTCCAATGGTACGACTTGAAGGCGCGGCTGGCATCGGTGCGCCGCCACATCTCCGACGTCGGGATGATGTCGATCGGGACCAGCGCACGCACGGCCTGCGGGTGATCCAGCGCCAGCCGGTAGGCGACGCGTGCGCCGCGGTCGTGGCCCGCAACCAGGAAGCGCTGATGGCCGAGCGCGCGCATCACCGCCAGGCAGTCGGTGGCCATGGCCCGCTTGGAGTAGGTTTTGTGCTCGGCATCGCTGCGCGGAGCCGAGCTGCTGCCGTAGCCGCGCAGATCGGGGATCACCAGGGTGAAGCGGCGGGCCAGCTCGGGCGCCATCCTGTGCCAGCACACGTGCGTCTGCGGGTAGCCATGCAACAGCAACAGCGGGGGACCCGCGCCGCCGGTGCGCAGAAAGATCGAGCCTCCGGCCGTGTCGACACGCCGTTCCTCGAAGCCGGGAAACAGATCGGGCAACCCGCTCATGCGATGCGTCCCGTTTTGCTGGAAACGTGCTGCAGCACAAGCTCCCCCGATGTTCGGCTCGGCACGAGCCGATGTTTGAGAATGGACCCGGACTATAGGCCACATTCGATCATGATCGAAGGCACGAATGGCCGGGCTTAGGCAAGCCGCAGGAGGCGCCTCAACGAGGGTGGTGTACCTGTGACCGGATCTCACCACGGCGCCATTGCTCGAGCCGCCGCGAATACAGGGGCGCAATGCGATCGTAGTTCGCCCAGTCATCCCCGGTCATCGGCTCGCCGGGCTTGCGCCAGTGGTTCGCTTCGCCGAAAATCTGCCTTATATCAAGCAGGGAGGATGCCTCCTCCGGCTCCATCAATCGCTTCAGGTAGGCGTAGCAGAACGGGTCGAGTTCAGGCTTGACATCGCCTTGCCACAGAAGGCCGTCGAGAGCGTTCGCGAAGAAAGCCCCGGGTGTGATGGACCGAGAACGGAGTGCATCTCGGTGCTGGGTATCGAGCCGCCCCTGACGCAAGACGTCCGCCAGCGCGCACCAGCCGGCGAAGAAGCCGTCCTCCACTTTGTGCTCGGGTTTGCTGTCGGGATGGGTGGTCGCATAGTCCCGCTCCTGGGCGACGCCCAGCAGGAGATGCCTCGGGCGGCCCTCGTCGGACAGCTCAACGCTCGCCGACAGGCCTTCGCGTGGCGGAGGCAGGGTGAAGCGGACCGCACGGTGGACGCCCTCGATGCGCCGCTCAAAGCGCGCGCTCAAGGCTGTGTCATCCATGTGCCAATCGAGCCCAGCCGGCAGGGAGCCACGATAGCCAGGATGGATGAAGGCGTGAGACACCCACGTCACCCAGCGGCGGCCGTCCTTTCGATAGGGCCAATACGCCCGGTTGCGGATCATCATGCTGGTTGCGATGTCCAGGCCGCGTTTGCGATCGACGACATCAAAACTAGAACTGGTGTTCGGCGTGGCACTCTTGAACGGCTTCTTGCCCAGCGCCGCGGTCAGCCTGGTAGCGGCCGGATCGTCGATGTGCTTGCCCAGCGCATCGATCAGCAAGGGTGTCAGATCCTGGTCGGTCATGCGGTCCCTCGATGGCAAAGCTCTGCCATTGCATTCCCCTCAAGGTTGTGAACGGCGGCGGCGGTCCGTGCTCATGCGGGCCCGCCGCGCATTTGTGCCGGCGATCTGTTGCACTAATACAAAATGGCGTCACAGGGTTCGTGCGATGACTGTCGGCTATGGCAGACATAGAACGGATTGAATTTTGCTGTCACTTGGCACCACGATCCGCTAGCGCAACCAATTGTGATAACGGCTGTGTCTCGCCTGGGAGGAAGTGCAATGTCCGCGTCTGACAAAGTCTTCGCCGGCTCGATCCCGAAGTTTTATGACGAGTACATGGTGCCGCTCATTTTTGCTGGGTTCGCCGAAGATCTCGCGCAGAGGGCCGCCGCCCTCTCGCCGGCGGCGGTTCTCGAGACGGCGGCGGGCACCGGCGTTGTGACGCGCGCTCTGGCTTGCAAGCTTTCTGCGGGAACTCGCTATGTGGTGACGGACCTCAACCAACCGATGCTTGATCATGCCGCACAGCGACAGGGACAGGATGGACGCATTACTTGGCAGCAGGCGGACGCGCTCGCTTTGCCGTTTCCCGATGGGCAGTTCGACGTCGTCTGCTGCCAATTCGGGGCGATGTTCTTTCCTGATCGCACGAAGGGATATCGAGAGGCCAGTCGAGTCCTCAGGCCCAGCGGACGTTTCGTCTTCAACGTTTGGGATCGGATCGAGGAAAACGTGTTTGCGAATGACGTCACGATAGCTCTCGGCGAGATTTTTCCAGACGATCCGCCGCGATTTCTTGCGAGGGTTCCACACGGCTACTACGACGAGAAGCTGATCGAGAGCGAGTTGAAGGCGGCCGGATTCTCGCGGATAAGTATCGAGAAGAGGAGCGAGAATAGTCGCGCGCCCTCGCCGCACCACGTAGCGATGGCCTACTGTCAGGGGACACCGCTCAGAAATGAGATCGAGGCGCGAGGCGCCGACCGGCTGCAGTCCGCCACGGAGCATGCAGCGGCAGCGATTGCGGGACGACACGGCAAGGGCGAGGTGAGTGCCAAAATCCAAGCGCTTGTCGTCGTGGCGATAAAATAGATCGTCGGTTGAATTCGTCTCTGTTGGCACGGAGCGGCCTAGACGCGCTGAGCTGTGTGATGCCCGTTCCTGAGGCCTAAACCATCACCTGAGGCCTTTGACAAGCATCCGGCAGACGTCGGCAACCTCACGCTCGGCATTTGCGGGCGACAGTCGGAAGCGCTTTACGAGAATTTGACTGACGATGCCTTGCAATGCCGACACGTAAATCAGGGTGCGTATCTGCGTCACCTTTTCGGGGGCGCCGGCATCTCTGAATCCTTGGCGCAGAAGGGCCAAGGTTTGTCCGATGACCGTGTCGAGATCGGCAAAGCCATGGTTGGCGCTGAATTGAGCGCCACCCATCAGCTGAAACAGGTTGGGATGCGCACGCGCGAAGGTGAACAGCGCGACGCCACCGGCGACAAGTGTCTTCCTCGCCGGATTTGCGGCCCTTGATCCCATGCTCGATCTGGCCCCCGAGTAGTAGCCAGCCCTCTTGCGCCACGCGGGCCATCAGCGACAGCTTGTCGGGGAAATGACGATAGACGGCGCGGTGGTTGACCCCGACGGCGCGGGCCAGATCACGGAGGCTTATGGCCTCCGCCCCATCGGCCTCGAAGCGAGCCAGCGCCACCCTGATCAACGCCGCGGGAAGATCGCCATGTCGGAACTGCTCGCGCGTGTCTCGCCAGCTTGCAGTCATGCGTCATCTATCCTTTTGGCTGATCAGAAATCCGTGATGCCCCGAGCCGCCACTATGCCTTCATTTCGCCTTGGGGTAAGGGGTATGTCTCCATTGGAGACAAGTGAAGTGGATCGTACCCTTGAAGGAGTGAGAGTGTCATGTCGAACACACTGTTTCGGATCAGCGTGATGCTGGGGTTGATTGGGATAGGCCTCGGCATCTTCATGGGCATCAGGCAGGATTTCTCGTTGATGCCGGTGCATGCCCACCTGAACTTGCTGGGATTCGTAGTCTGGTTCTTGACGGCGCTGTACTACCGCGCCTTCCCCGCGGCGGCTGCAACGAGGTTGGCAAAGATACAAGCAGCATTGGCTGTTGTCGGCGCCATCCTGTTCCCGATCGGCATCGCTTGTGTGACCCTCGGCGATCACCGGCGCTATTTTCCGGTCGTGATCCTCGGCGCACTTGTCGTCTTCACGGGCATGACGCTGTTCTCGCTGGTCGTCTTCCGTGCGAGCGCGGTTGCCTAGCGCGCGCACGCCCAGCCGTTGCGAGCATCATCAATCAACTGACCTGCGCATCCAACAAAGGTGAGATCTCGACCATGAGCGAACAAGCATCCGACCACTCGAACGTCATCGTCTTCCCGCCCGTCGTGCCGTTCGTGACGATCGCACTCGGTTTTGCCTTGCAATGGCTGTTCCCATCGGCGTGCTGGTACACTTCGATCGGTTCGACCGCGTAGCGATCGGCCTTGGCCTTGTCATCATCGGTGCATTGATATCGTCGAGCGGCTCAGTCACGCTGGCGCGTTCCGAGACCAACGTCCTTCCGTCGAAACCGACGCTAAAGATCGTAAGCGGCGGCATCTACCAATGGACGCGAAACCCCATCTACCTCGGTGGCAGTTTCGCAATGGTCGGTATCGCGGTCGCCTTTGCGCTCGACTGGCTGGTACTGCTGCAGGTGCCAGCCCACCTGATACTTCACTACGGCATCATCCGTCGCGAGGAGCGTTACCTAGAGCAGAAATCCGGTGAAGAGTATCGCTCCTACAAGGCCAGAGTTCCGCGGTACTTGCTCATCAATGGATAACCGCGCCTGGCACCAAGCGCCCGCATCTGCCCGCGATACCGCCCGCGGGCGTAAATGTTAAGTCATTGATTGAATTGGTCGGCGGGGCGAATTTTAACTCCAGCCTCCTCGCTCCTGAAGCAACAGCGTCGGCAATTCGTCACAAAGCGGAGCGAGTTTGACCCGGAAACCTGCCTAGTTGAGCCAAACTCTTTCCATACCCTCGCGATATCGTCTGTTCAGCCCCGAGGTGTGATGGGGCATGTTTGCTCGCGCTCAATCGACTGACAGCGCAGGTGAGTTGCGTCGCGGTTGCAAAAAGTGATTGGGCTTTTGGTTTCTTCGTCGACACTCGGATTTTCCTATGCGCATTGAACGAACCCAGCTCGAGGCCGCCGCCCAACGCGGCATCATCAACGAGGCGCAGGCGGGTCCGCTCTGGGACTTCCTCGAGACCGAGCGGGTCGGGGGTCCGGAGTTCTCCTTCAACCATCTGCTCTACTACCTCGGCGGGCTGGTTGCGATCGGCGGCGTCTCGGTGTTCGTCACGCTCGGGTGGGAGACGCTCGGCGGCATGGGCCTCTTCCTCGTTGCCCTCGCCGTGATGGCTGTCGCCATTTGGCTTACGGACTACTTTGTCAAGCAGCAGAAACTTGCCATTCCGGCGGGTCTCATGGCGGCGCTGATCGTTGCGGCAACTCCACTCGCCGTTGATGGCCTGCAGCGCACGGTCGGCTATTGGGAATTCACGACCCCCTACCGCAGCTATCACACGCACGTCGACTGGCGCTGGATCATCATGGAGCTGGGCACGCTCGTCGTCGGCGCAGCGGTGCTCTGGCTCTGGCGGCTGCCATTCTCGGTGATGCCGGTGGCCGTCACCCTGTGGTACATGAGCATGGATATTGCGCCGCTGCTGCAGACGTCGCTGTCCGGCATCGACCCCAACGACCCGAACCTCTCATACGAGCAGCGCAATGCCTACTGGGCCGCCTATTGGGAATTGCGCAAGTGGGCGTCGGTCGTCGTCGGCCTTGCCATCATAGCGGGTGCCATTGCGGTTGATCGCGCCAAACGCTCGCAGCAGGACTACGCCTTCTGGCTGCACCTTGCCGGCGTGGCTGCGTTCTGGGGCGGACTGTCCGCCATGAGTTCCGCCAGCGAGGTCGGCAAGTTCACCTATTTCCTCACCAATCTCGTCATGTTGGTGTTCGGTGTCGCGATCGACCGCCGCGTCTACACCGTATTCGGCGCGCTCGGAATTGCCGGCTATCTCGGCCACCTCTCCTACAAGGTGTTCAAGGACAGCCTGCTATTCCCCTTCATGCTCATGTTGATTGGCCTCGGCGTCGTGTGGCTCGGTGTGCTCTGGCAGCGCAACGAGCGGCAGATCGTAAGCGCCATCGAGCGCTGGCTGCCGCCGGGCCTGCGCAAGGACT